>CAWATR010000014.1:0-17799 GCA_963784985.1 uncultured Thermoleophilia bacterium | reverse complement strand
ACGATCGTCACGGTCCCCTGGATGTGGGTGCCGCGCGTTGATCGCTACGTCTACGCGGACGAGACGGGCCTCCTGTCGCCGCGGTCTGCGCGCACCCGGCCAGGCCGGGGTTTGACCCCGCCCGCCATCGGGCGCCGCCCACGACCCTGCCATAGTGAAGTGGTGGCCTTCGCCCCTCCGCCTGAATCAGCCGCCTGGACCCACCGCGGCGTGCGATGCGGTTTCGAGGTGTGGTATTTCCGCGAGCACGCTGAGGGCTGGCGAGTCACAGGCTGCACATGCGCCGTTGACGGGGACCGCCCCTGGATCATCACGTACGAAATCCGCATCGAAACGACATGGGCGACCCAGTCGGCTCGCGTCAGTACGCTTTCGGCACTTGGTGCACGCACGGTCCTCCTGGACGTCGACTACGACGGCGTCTGGCGAGTGGACGGCGAACTGGCCGGGCATCTTGGTGGCTGCCTCGATGTCGACCTTGAGTCGTCGGCGATGACGAACGCATTGCCCGTGCATCGGTTGGCGCTGTCGGTGGGGTCGGCTGCGACCGCTCTAGCCGTCTACGTCCGATCGGGATTGTCGGTCGAACGCCCAAGCAGGACTACGCACGAATCAGCGACGACGGTCCGCGCCAGCGTTACCGCTACGAGGCAAAGGCCTTCGGCTTCAAGTCCTCGCTGATCTTTGACGAGTCCGGGCTACTTCTCGACTATCCGGGGATCGCGACGCGCGCCGGCTAGCTGTAACCACCCGCAGCATTGGTGACAGCGGCCTTGACCGGGTGAGGACCCCGAGGCTGTTGTGGAGGTGTCTCACGCCATCCACACCTCGGAGGTCCTCATGTCGCACCCTAACGCGCGCCTGACGCCGTTCGGAAGGATGCTGTTGGTCGAGCGCATCCTGGCCGGGCATCGCGTCGCCGATGTCGCAGCACAGCTCGGCTGTTCGCGCACCTGCGCCTACAAGTGGCTGCACCGCTATCGGCAAGAAGGCCAGCGCGGGCTGATCGATCGCTCCAGCCGGCCCGGCTGCACCCCGCACCGGCTCGACGTTCGCACTCGAGCAGGCGATCTGCGCGCTGCGGGCCACATGCGCGGCGCGGCGCCGGAGTGGATCGCCGCAGAGCTCGGGGATGCCCGGCCTCGACGGTGGGACGCGTGCTTGCGCGCAACCGCATGCCGCATCTGTCGATGCTCGATGCGCTGACCGGCGCACCCGTGCGCCGCGGGCCGGCCACCGCGCGCTGCGCTACGAGCGCACGGCGCCGGGCGAGCTCATCCACCTCGATGTCAAAAAGCTCGGGCGCATCCCGGAAGGCGGCGGCTGGCGCGCACTCGGGCGCACCGCACGGCCCGCGCGGACATGTCCGGGTCGGATTCGACTACGTCCACGCGGCCATCGACGACCACTCCCGCGCTGGCCTATGCCGAGATCCACCCGGATGAGACCGGTGCGACGTGCGCGGGGTTCCTGCGAGCGCGCCGCGGCCTTCTTTGCCACCTGCGGCATCACCCGCATCGAACGGGTGATGACCGACAATGCCTTTTGCGTACCGCCGCTCACGTGATTTCGCTGAGGCCCTCGGCGCGCCTGGGCGCGCGGCCATCTGCTCATCCGGCCGCATTGTCCCTGGCAAAACGGCAAGGTGGAACGCCTCAACCGCACGCTGCAGCGAGAGTGGGCCTATTCCCAGGTCTTTACCTCGAACGCCCAGCGCGCCGAGGCCCTGCCAGAATGGCTCACCTACTACAACACCCGGACGCCGCCACTCGGCGCTCGGGGGCCGAGCGCCGATCAGCAGGCTGTCACCAACGCGGTGAGTGGGTACACCTAGCTCCCGCCGTCGATCGGATCGGCGAGCAGGAGCCCCCCGTGTCAACCCGCGCATACGATCCTGTCCGCTTACGACAACTCCAGCAGGAAGACCCGCTCATGAGTGCCCGGGAACACGTCACCGGACCTGGTCAACGCGCGGTGGACGCATGGGGCGAGTTGGTCGAGCTGGTCCCGGGTCGCTCAGCCGAGCGCGGTCGCTGCGTCGGGGCGGCAAATCAAGGCACGCACGGCAGGATTCTCGAACCTGCGACCGTTGGCTCCGGAGGCCAACCCGGTGCAGGGCACTCGCGGGGACGATGGGCGACAGAGGAATGCCGGTGAGCAGGCGCTCTCCTCCCGCATCTTTTCGGTGGTGACCATTCCCGATGTTCGGAGCGTGTTCGGAGGCGGTGCGCCTGCTGCGAACCGCGCGTCTCGACGAGAGCGCTGGTGCGATCGAAGCCCCGATAGCGCGACCACACCAGCTCGATCGACCGCGGATGCGTGATCGGTCTCTCGTGCTGGCTAGCTAACCCACAATTTGGCGGAAACGTAACTCCCCGTCCGGTGGGGCTCGCCCGGCGTTACACGCATCGTCGCTGTCCTCCGGTAGGGCTCGCGCCGGCCGCCGGCCCAGTCGACGCCATCGCCAACTCAGCACGAGGTTGGGGCCCACCGTTGAACCTGGCTCGCCGCCCACGCGTTGCAGATCTTGCAGGCGGGCGGCTGCCCCGTGTCGCCCGCCTGCCTTGGTTGCGCGGCCGCCCGGTCGTTGGGTATCGCGCTCGGCCCAGGTCCGCCCGCGGGCACGACCAGTGAGGATCGGGCGCCCCTCGCGCCGCGGAGTGCGGCCATCGCGGCCCCCGTTGACAGCCTTCCGGATCCACACGAGGATCGCGATAACCCCGACCGAGCTGGAGGAACCATGGCTATTGCAATGGTGATCCAGTTTCCCGGTGCCACGCTCGACCAGTACGACGCGGTAATTGACGGTATTCAGGGTCTCGAGCCGGGAGGACCGACGCCCGAAGGTGCGATCTTCCATTTCGTGACCCGCACAGACGACGGTATTCGCGTGATCGACGTCTGGGAGACCCAGGCGCAATTCGACAAGTTCGCCCAGGAGCAGATCGGCCCTCAGACGCAGAAGGCAGGTTTTTCAGGCCCACCGGTCATGACGTTTCACGAGGTGCACAACTACTTCGTGTAGGCGGCATCAGGGCGCCTAGCGGTTCGACCGGTCCAGGCTTGCCGGGACCGGTCGCGACCTCCCTTCTTCGGCGTCGTCTCGCTCCCAGCGCGCGCGGCGGATTCGAACCTGCGACCTTGGGCTCCGGAGGCCAATTCATCTGGGAACCACTGGGAAGTGCCGGGAGCGGATGCCTCGGCTACGGTGTTCTGGAGCACGCTGGTCCGGGTGATTCCCCAGGGTTCAGATTCGCGTGGCCAAAGGGCGGACACACGGCCGACGCATGGCTGGACGAGTACGCGTTATCGGGCTGGAACTGGCGGCGCCGGCAGGGGTGCGGCCGCGGGCGGCCCCGCGGGCGCTCGGCGCGTCGCGGCCGAGTATGCGTCGAGCGCGGTGCTGATCTTCGCGCGGAGATCGGGCGTCCGCGGCTTGCCGGGCGCCCGGGGCTCCGTGGCGGCGCTCGAACACGACCCGGCGAATCCAGCGCGTGGTACCACCTTCCCGGAGCCGGCGCCTAAGCCGGCCCAGGTGTTGTCCATGGGCTGGCTAGGCCCTACGATCCAGCGTCGCTTGCGCCGTGCTCGTTCCAGTGGGCTGTGATCACGTCGTAGTTCAGCTTCGCTGCCATCGGCTCGACATGACAGCCGAGGCTGGTGTCGTCAATGATGATCTTGACCGCGGCGTGTGGCTAGAGCTCCTCGAGCACGATGTCAGCATCTGGCATACCGTTCAGCGCTGGCGTCCGCGTCGATGCCCTGACGTTCGGGGTCCCGACCCAGAGGTTCTCGGGGTTCAGGTGTACTGATTTCTGTGACGGTCTGAGGATCGGTGCTGATGCTGACCTCCCTGGAGCGGTATGTGCTGTCGGCCCGTTGGATGCGACGGACGGGCTGAAGCCGACCTTAACGACGAGCGGCACCATGGGGGCCTCTAGGAGCGTTCTCTTGGCTCCATGTCCCGCTACCGCTGGAAGGCCGCGATCGCCTTAGCGGTCTCAGTGGGTTGGCGTTCCCAGAGCTCTGGCATGGCTTCGATCGTGGACGGGACGCGGATCTGGCTGGTCTGGTCGCTTGCCCAAGCGGCGGCCCTGTGGATGCGCAAGACGTCATGAACAAGGCGGTATCGTCGTTGCGACGGAGCTGACGATTCCGCTAGGTGAATTCCTGGAGGTCCAGACGTGGGCAGGACGGCTGACGTCCCCCACGGCGAGGATGGCGATGCCGTGGTGGCGTGGGTGTCGGAACCGGTGCGTTAGCAGGCCCTCGACCACAGCGCCAGAAACGGCTGGGATCGCGGTCAGGGTCCGCTCGAACCCGTCCAGCGCTGGGACGCCAGCTGCGCATCCGCCCACCGACGAGTAGCGGCGGCGGTAGAGGATGTAGGGCCGTCCAGAGACTGGACAGGGATGCTCCACGCGTGCACCAGTCGGGTGAACGGCCACAGCGCAAACAGCAGCCAGGCGCTGATGGCGTGGATCTGGAAGATCAAGGGCGCGTCGGTGACGGTGCCGACCTTGGGCTGCAAGATCAGAGACTGCGAAACCAGGGACTGATACTGGCTCGGTAATCGTAGGTGTGGCCGAAGACCTGCACGGCGAGCGTTTCGCCGACCCCGAGGCCGATCAAGAGCGTGAGCAAACCAAAGGCGGCAAGGTCAAGCCAACTCGTGGTCACCGCCACGCGTCGGACGGTGATGCGCCGGTACACGAGGATCAGAAACCCGATCACGCACACGACCCCAGCCACGCTTCCGGCGACCGCGGCGATGAGATGGTACGCGTGCTCGTTGACGCCCAGCGCGGCGGTCACGCTCGAGGGGACAAGGATCCCGAGCACGTGGCCACCGATTGCCGCCAGCGCGCCATAGTGAAACAGCGGGC
This sequence comes from uncultured Thermoleophilia bacterium, assembly GCA_963784985.1. Classification (GTDB taxonomy): domain Bacteria; phylum Actinomycetota; class Thermoleophilia; order Miltoncostaeales; family Miltoncostaeaceae; genus CAITWD01. Next base: position 12,913 of record CAWATR010000014.1, on the reverse strand, counting down.
TCCCCACGGCAAGCAGCCGGCCCTCCAACAGCTTCGTCGAGCGCGACGTCCAGCCGAACTGGTCATGGCGATACCGCCATATGTGACCGGTCACGAAGATGGTCACCGACACGTAGGGCAGCACACCCACAACAGCACGGTGCCCGCGCTCACCGCATGACCTCGTCGGGCATGACCTCGGGTGGCGCGAAGGGCTCCAGACCGACCAGTTCACCAGGCGGCCCCTGCGCGGCAAGCCGAGCGGCGCTCGCGCGGTCCATGGAGCCGGGCGCCCCGAGGAGGGCGGCGAGCGCGTCGAGCAGATGTGCGTACGGGCTCTGCTCGTCGTGCAGAGCCGCTGCGGATGAGCTCGAGCGCGGGGCGCTGCTCGCGCAGCAGGCGCTCGCCGCGCCGATCGGGGGCGTGGGCGGCGAACTCGAGCATCAGCGGGAGATAGTCGGGGAGCTCCGAGCCCTCTTGGGGCAGCCCGGCGGCGCGGTAGAGCATTCGCATGCGCACCAGCGCCTGGCCGCGCTCGCGCCGGTCGCCGAGACCGTAGAAGGTGAGATACAGGCTGCAGCGACGCTTCAGGTCGAACGTCTCGACGTAGTGCTGGGCCAGCTCGAGGCTCGGGGTGGCGGCCCACCACGCCATGAAGCGCTGGATCGCCTGGGCCGCGGGCGAGCTGGGCAGCGCCGCCGCCGACAGCGGCAAGCTCCCCGCGCCCGGCGAGCAGGTGCTCGTCGGGGTACTGGAGCCCCAGCGAGCACAGCTTGAGGGCGGTGGCAGTCGTCTCCTTTGGGCGGCGGCGAGCCATCAGGCGGCTCCCTGTTCGCCGGCATCGGCCTGCGGTGCGGCGCGGGCCGCCCTCGCGCGCGCGCGCGCGAGGACCTTCTTCTGCTCCAGCGTGAGCGGTGCGGCACCGGCGGCCTGGTCGAGGCACTGCGGAGTCGTGCTGTCCGCCCTGCACGAGCATGAAGCTCTCGTTGACCTTGGCGGGGTCCTTGATCATGCCGCAGTTGCCGGGGCCGCCCTCGAAGTCCAGTCCGCACGCGCCCTGCTGTTCCATCAGGTGCGCGGCGATCTCGGTGTGGGCCTGGGGGATGACATAGCGATCCTCATACTTGCCGATCGCGAAAGGCGGTAGAGGTCCTCGACGTCGGTTACGCTTAGGCCGACTTCGGCGGGTAGCTGCCCGTCGTGCTCCGAGAGGACCTCGCGCTTTCGCATGTGGCCGCGCATTGCCGCCAGGCGGCGCAGCACCCGGCGGATCGCCTCAGTGTCGCCGGCGGAGAGCAGATTGGCCAGGTACTCGACCGGGATGCGCATCTGGTCGATCGCCGGCAGGATGTCGTCCGGATTCGCCTCGTAGCCATCGGTCTCGAGGGTGTTGACGATCGGCGACAGCGGCGGCACGTACCAGACCATCGGCAGCGTCCGGTACTCGGGGTGCAGCGGCAGCGCCACGCCGTAGCGCATGCGCCAGCGCGTAGACCGGCGAGCGCCGCGCGGCCTCGATCCAGTCGTCGGGGATGCCGATCGCGTCCGGCCTGTGCGCGGACCTCCGGGTCCGCCGGGTCGAGGAAGAGGGCGCGCTGGGCGTCGAGCAGGTCGTGCTCGTCGGGCACCGAGGCGGCCGCCTCGACACGATCCGAGTCGTAGAGCACCAGGCCGAGGTAGCGGATGCGCCCGACGCAGGTCTCCGAGCAGATCGTGGGCAGGCCGGCCTCGATGCGCGGGTAGCAGAGGGTGCACTTCTCGGCCTTACCCGTGCGGTGGTTGAAGTACACCTTCTTGTACGGGCAGCCCGTGACACACATGGTCCAGCCACGGCACTTGGCCTGGTCGACGAGCACGATCCCGTCCTCCTCGCGCTTGTACATCGCGCCCGACGGGCAGGAGGCCACGCACGAAGGGTTCAGGCAGTGCTCGCAGATCCGGGGCAGGTAGAACATGAACGCCTGCTCGTATGCGGCCTTGACCTGCTCCTGCAGGCCTGCCATCAACGGGTCCTGATCCAAGCGCTCGGCGGTGCCGGCGAGGTTGTCGTCCCAGTTGGGCCCCCACTTGACCTCCATCTGGTCGCCAGTTAGCTGCGAGCGCGGCCGGGCGACCGGGTCGTCCTTAGACAGCGGCGCGGTGATCAGCGTCTCGTAGTCATAGGTCCAGGGCTCGTAGTAGTCGTCGATCGCGGGCATGTCGGGATTGGCGAAGATGGTCAGGAGCTTCTTGACCCGCCCGCCGGCCTTCAGGCGCAGCCTGCCCTTGCGATCGAGCTTCCAGCCACCCTGCCAGCGCTCCTGGTCCTCCCAGCGCTTGGGGTAGCCGACACCGGGCTTGGTCTCAACGTCGTTGAACCACATGTACTCGGCTCCGGGCCGGTTGGTCCAGACCTGCTTGCAGGTCACCGAGCAGGTGTGACAGCCGATGCACTTATCGAGCGCCATGACCATGCCCATCTGCGCGCGGATCCTCATCAGAACTCCAGTTCCTTCTCGCGTCTGCGCACGACGGTCACCTCGTCGCGCTGGGAGCCGGTCGGACCGTAGTAGTTAAAGCCGAACGACGAGCTGCGCGTAGCCGCCGATGAAGTGGGTCGGCTTCATCACGATCCGCGTCAGCGAGTTGTCGGTGCCACCGCGGTTTCCCTGGAGCTCGGTCTTGTCGGCACGTTGAGGTGGCGGTCCTTGGCGTGGTACATCAGGCACGTGCCCTCGGGGATGCGATGCGAGACGGCCGCGCGGCACGCCACGATGCCGTTGCGGTTGATCGCCTCGACCCAGTCGTTGTCGGCGATTCCCAGCGCATGGGCGTCCTGCGGGCTCGATCCACAGCATCCGCGCCGCCGCGGAACAGCGTGAGCATGTGCAGGTTGTCCTGGTACTCGGAGTGGATCGACCACTTGGAGTGCGGTGTCAGGTAGCGCAGCGTGATCTCCAAGCGCCCGTCGCCGGCGCCCTGATCCCCGAGCAACCGTCGCTGGTCAAGCGGTGGACGAAACGCCGGCAGCCCGTCGCCCAACTCGAGCATCCACGCGTGGTCGAGGTAGAAGTGCTGGCGCCCGGAGAGCGTGTGCCAGGGCTTGGCGCGCTCGACGTTGATCGTAAAGGGCGCGTAGCGACGCCCGTGCGCCTCGATCCCCGACCACTCCGGCGAGGTGATCACCGTCTTTGGCCCCCCTTGCGCACGTCTTCGAAGGTCACCCGCTCGCCCGAGCGCGGCCCGGCGAGGTCGGCGAGCTGAACGCCGGTTCGCTTCTCCATCGAGTGGAAGCCCTCCAAGGCCAGCGCGCCGTTGGTCGTGCCCGACAGCGCGAGGATCGCCTCGGCATGCCTGCTCGACACGCTCGAGCGATGGGCGCCCGTCGGCGACCCCGCCGCGCACCCGCCCATTCGATGCGCCGAGAAACTCGACCGCATCCAGCGGCTTCCAGGATGCTCCCTTGGTGGCCGAGCCCAGCGTTCTAGCGAGCGGCCCGAGCGCTGCCCAGCGCTCATAGGTCGCGGGAAGTCTGCGCTCGACGACCAGCAGCTTGGGCATCGTCCGGCCGGGTTCGGGCTCGCACTCCCCCGCCCGCCAGTCGTGCACCTCGCCCAGCGGGCTGAGCGATCTCGTCGGGCGTGTCATGGGTCAGTGGGGCCGCGACGAGATCCTTCGCGGACGCCGAGGTGGTGCTCGGCCAGTCCGAGAAGGTCCGCGCGATCCGTCGAACGCGTCCCAGTCGGACTTCGCCTCCCACGGCGGCGGAACCGCCTGGTTGAACGCGTGCACGAAGGGGTGCAGGTCGGTCGTCGAGATGTCGAACTTCTCATACCAGGTCGCCGCCGGGAGGACGATGTCGGAGAACAGGGCGTTTGAGGTCATCCGGAAGTCGATCGTCGTGAGCAGATCCAGCTTGCCCTTCGGGGTGCTCGCGCCAGCGGACCTCCTGCGGACGCAGCTCGCCGGACTCCTCCGCGCGCACGCCGTGCTTCTCGACGCCGAGCAGGTGCCGGAGGAAGTACTCGTGCGCCCTTGCCCGAGGAGCCGAACAGGTTCGCCCGCCAGAGGGTCATCATGCGCGGGTAGTTGCCCGGCGCGTCCGGATCCTCGGCGGCGAAGCCAGGACGTCCGGCCGCTCGAGCTGCTCACGACGTGTCCGGCGGGCGACGCCTGCCGCTCGGCCTCATCGACAGTTCGAGCGAGTTGCGGTTCGAAGGTCGGATAAGACGGCAGCCACCCAACGCGCGCGCCGAGTGCGACGAAGTCGGCGATGTGGCTCGGCCTTTTAGCAGTCCGTCGCCGAGCGGCGAGGCCAGCTCGTCGGCGGGAAGCGCTCGTAGCGTTACTGGCCCGGGGGCGAGGTACAAGAACGGCGTCGCCTGCGACCGTGGAGGACGGGTCCAGTCGGTCGCAAACGCCATCACGCAAGCCGGTGATGGGACGGACCTTCTCCTGGCCGACGTAGTGCGCCCAGCCGTCCGCCGTTGCGGCCTGGCAGCCACAGAGCAGGACGAGGCTGAGCATCGCCCGGTAGATCTGGTCGCCGTGGTACCAGTGGTTTGTCCCGGCGCCCATCATGATCATCGAGCGGCCCTCTGTGACCTCGGCGTTGCGGGCAAACTCGCGCGCGATCCTGAGCAACAGGTTGGCGTCGACGCCGGTGTGCTCCTGCTGCCAGGCGGGGGTGCAGGGCCGGGTCCTCGTAGCTCTCGGGCCAGTCGCCCGGGAGACCCTCGCGCCCGGCGCCTAGCTGCGCGCAGAGCAGATCGAACACGGTCGTGACGAGCACGCCACCGATGCGCTTGGCCGGCACGCCACGGCGCATGATGCCGCCGCCCTCGGTCTCGCCGATCTCAAACCGCGGCAGGTCCAGGGGCACGAGCTCGTCGTGTGCGCCCAGCAGACAGGGCGGGCTCGATGCCGCCGAGCTCAGGTTCCATCTCCCCTCTCGCCTCCCCGTCCCAGCGAAGCCCAGCGAGCCGTTCGGCACGACGGCCCCCGTGTCGCTCGTCGAGCACGACGGTCTTCCACTCGGCGTTCTCTCGCGAGCGCTGCGCCCAGATCCGCTGCGCGCAGGAAGCGGTCGGTGACGTATGCGCCGTCGCGCTCGCGCAGCGTCACGAGGAACGGCAGGTCCGTGCGCTTCTTCGCGTAAGCGTCGAAATAGGGCGTCTGCTTGTCGAGGTAGTGCTCCTTGACGATGACGTGAGCCATCGCCAGGGCAAGCGCGGCGTCGGTGCCGGGCTCGGCGTTCATCCAGTGGTCGGCGAACTTCGTGTGCCCGGCGTAGTCGGGCGAGACGACGACGACCTTCTGGCCGCGGTAGCGGGCCTCGGTCATGAAGTGTGCGTCCGGCGTCCGGGTCGGCGGATGTTCGAGCCCCAGAGGATCACGTAGCTCGAGTTGAACCAGTCCGCGGACTCCGGCACGTCGGTCTGGTCGCCCCAGATCTGCGGCGAAGCCGGCGGCAGGTCGGCGTACCAGTCATAGAACGACAGGCATACGCCGCCGATCAGCGAGAGAAAGCGCGTGCCCGCCGAATATGAAACCTGCGACATCGCCGGGATCGGCGAGAACCCCGCGATGCGGTCCGGCCCGTAGGTCTTGGTCGTGTGGACGTGGGCCGCCGCGATGATCTCGAGCCTCATCCCAGGAGGAGCGGAGGAAGCCCCCCATGCCCCGCTGGGACTTGTAGAGTCGCGCCTTCTCGGGGTCCTCGACGATCGCCGCCCAGGCGTCGACCGGGTCGCCGGTGCGCTCCGAGCTCTCGCGGTAGAGCTTCAGCAGCGCGCCACGCACGTACGGGTGACGTCACGCGAATCGGCGAATAGACATACCAGGAGAACGAAGCTCCGCGGGGGCAGCCGCGCGGCTCGTACTCCGGAACATCGGGCCATTGGAGGGGTAGTCGGTCTGCTGGGTCTCCCACGTACGAGCCCATCCTTGACATAGACCTTCCACGAGCAGGAGCCCGTGCAGTTCACCCCGTGCGTGGTGCGCACGATCTTGTCGTGCTGCCAGCGGTCGCGGTAGAGCCGCTCCCACTCGCGCGAATGACGGCGACTGCGTGCGCCAGCGCTCCGTCGGACATCGGCCCGCGGCGCGGCACGTGCGCTCGAGCAGCGAGTTGACGGTCAGCGAGGGCGCAGAGGACCTGTCTTGGGCTTCTCAGCGGCCATGGCCGCCGAGCGTCGGAAAGGGAAAGGGAGGGCCGACTTTCATGGACTGTGACGTATGCCCGGCCGCGTCGACTGAGGGGCCGTCATCGATCCCAAGTCATGCCGATTCGTTATGAGCGCCATGACTCGGCTTATGCCGCGGCGGCTGCCGTCAGGCGACGCGTCCGACACCAGAGGGCGGCTTGACGGCGCAGCTTCTCCATCAGGACAAGGACGTTGCCTGTCGGCTCGCCGTAGGCAGGGAGCACAAAGACGAACTGGCGCGGGAATGAGAGTTCTTCGATCTCCAGCTCGTGGAAGTCGTGGCCGGCGAGCACCTGACGCGAAAGCAGGAGCGGAGCATTGCGAGTCCGCGCCTCGCGTAGCGCAGCTTGGGGCGTGCCGGCCTCGACGAGGGCGGGCAGCGCTCAGCTCATGCTCGCGCAGGACCGCGGCAACGGTCCAGCGCGCATTGGAAGACGGGTCGCGCGTCACCATCGGCGTGCCAGGAACTCCTCCAGGCTGATGCTCTGCCGTTGCGCCCACGGGTGCGACGAGGGTACGGCACACACGACGGCGTCCTCGGCCAGCACCGCTTCTCTCACGCCCGGGTATGGGGTGTGGTCGGGGCGGCTGGCCGCCACACCGAGGTCGGCGCGCCCATCGGCAACAAGGTCGCGGACGACGCTCGAGTTCGCTATGACGAGCTCGACCGGCAGGGCGCGCTTCTCGTTTAGGTAGCCGAGCAGGTCGGCGACCAGCGCCTCGGTCGCAGAGTGGCTGGATGCGAGGCGCACCGGCCCACCGCAACGCTGCAGGCCGTCGATGACCTCCTGGACACGGTCGGCCTGCTGCAGAAGTCGACGGGCCTCCTCGTAGAGTCGGCGTCCCGCCGGGGTGAGCTTGACCCCACGCGATGAACGTTCGAGCAGTTGTGTTCCGGCAGCGGCCTCCAGCTGCGCCAGCCGTCTGGAGAGTGCGGGCTGGGTGACGTGAAGCGACAATGCGGCGCGCCCCAGGCTGCCGAGTTCAGCAGCCATGCAGAATGTCCGTAGCTCATCGATAGCAGCAGCTCTGAGGCCGGGTTGGCTCATAACGTGGACTTATCCTACATCTTCGGCGCTTGCATAAATCGGCCGCTAACTGTGACTCCGTACCCGGACGCTCGTCGGCGCGAGCTTGACGTCCGAGCCCCTGCTAGCGGCCGGCCACGAACCCTTCACCGAAATCATGCGCCGCACTCGAGGACCTCGGGCCCGGCGACCTGCTGGCGCTGCGGGCGCCGTTTAACCCCCGACCGCTCCACGCCGTGATGCGACGGCGCGGCTACCGTCATGCGGTGAGTAAGCAGGGACCACGCGATGTGAGGTGCGGTACTGGCGGGACGCCGAACGCCTAGTCGCCATCATCTGCCCTGTGGTCGAGGAGCCACCAGAATCCGGTTGCGGCACCAGTGCCGTGGAACGACTCTTGCTGCACGTGAGCACCTGCCGAGCGGCCAGGCCCTGGTCCAGATCATCGAACGCATCCCGGCGTTTCTTATCCCAATCCTCGAGGAACGGGGCTTCGCCTACGCGATCGCCGACGACCCGAGGTGGCTACCGGACGACGATCTGGCATCGCCCCACCGAGGAGCGTTATGGGAGGGAGCTGACCTGCACATCGGCGCCGGCGGCAACGTACGAGCGCCCCCAGCGCGATCCAAGCAAGGGCGTGAGCACCGGCCAGGCCCGCCATCGACGTCGATCCCTGGGCCGCGAGCGGCACGAGCCCATCCGGCGTCGCCCGACAGCGAACGAATTCGTCCACGGCCCGGGCCGAGCGACACTCGAACGGCGAACGGTGCCGCTGTCCACTCCTCGCAGCCCAGCAGGGCGCGTCCGAGCAGGTGAAACGCGACGACCGCCGCCGCCGGTGGGCCTGGGAGCACCAGCACGCGCGTCTCACCCAGCAACTCCAACGCCGTCGGACGGCCCGGCCGCATCGCGATGCCGTCGACCACGCGACGCCCGCCCACGGCCCGCAGTGCGGCGCGAGTATGGTCGTGATCGCCCACCGACGCGCCACCGCACGTGACCAGCAAGTCGATCGCCGCCCGAGTCCCGTCGACAATCGCGCCTTCGAGGTCGGCAATGTCATCAGGACCCAGCGCGTCCACTCGACAAGCCCGCCGGCCGCCTGGACGGCCGCCGCGATTGCCAGGCGGTTGGAGTCGACGACCCGGCCAGAGTCGGGCACCTGGCCCGGGGACACCAGTTCATCGCCGGTGGAGACGACCACCACCCGGGGCTGACGACGGCAGAAGGCGCCGTCCCAGCCGCAAGAGGCGATCACCCCGACATCGTGCGCTCGCACGCGATGGCCCCCAGCAAGGACGGTGTCGGAGCACGAGTAGTCCTCGCCAGCCTGCCGTACGTCACGCCCGGGAGCCACCCCCGGCGCCGCCAGCACGCCATCGAACGCGGCAGCGCCCTCGCGTCGGATGACGGCGTCGGACCCGAGCGGCAATTCCGCCCCTGTCGAGATCCGCACCGCTTCGCCCAACGCGACACGCCGCGCGAAGGGACGTCCCGCCGCACTCTCGCCGACGATGCGGACACACCTGGAGTTGCCGCAGCTTGCAGGGCCCACCCGTCCATCGCCGCCACTGCTGTACCAGGCTGCGCCTGGCGCGCTCGCACGGGTTCAGCCAGGATTCGGCCCGCCAGTACCGGGAGCGGAACCCACTCACGCGGCCGCGCGATCTCGTAGCGGCCGGCGATGTGTCGCGCGGCTCCGGCCGTCAGGGCGATCGGCATTCAGGAGCCTGGGGTGGGGGTCACCGCTTCCGCGACCGCGAGCGCCTCGTCGAGGGTCCAGCCGCTGCGTGCTGCCAGCCAGCAGGCGACCGGCGCCGCAGTGCGCTGCGATGCGTGTGCCGCCTCCGCGGCAAGACTCAGGAGTCGGGTGATGTCCTCCTCGGTCGGCGCCTCGAGGCCGAGCGCAGCCGAATATGCTGCGAGCCATTCACGATCAGTCATTGCGTCTCCGATCAGTGGAATCGACCCGCGGCGACTGCACAGCCCGAGGCACGCCGCGGCGACTGGTTTGGATATATTCATACTATGGCATCAATAAATCTGGACGGGATCGTGCTCGCCGGCGGCGCGGGACGGCGCATCGGCGGCGGAAAGGCTCAATACGAGCTGTCGGGGCGGACGCTGACCGAGCGCGCGATCGAGATGCTCACAGGCGTGTGCAGACAGGTGGTCGTGGCGGGCCGCACGGGCGTCTCGTTGCCGCAGAATCTCCGCTGCCCGATCGTGTTCGACGCGCCGGGCACCGCCGGACCCGTCGCGGGTATCGCGGCCGGCCTCGCCGCGCTGACGGCCGATGACGTGCTGGTGATCGCCTGCGACCTGCCGCTCGCGGGGCCCGCACTCCGACACCTCGCCCGTATGCCCGCTGGGAGCGCCGCGATGGCGGTTGGGAGCGTGGCACCGCAGCCGTTGTGCGCCAGGCTCCCACGGGTGCCGGCACTCGCGATCGCACGGCAAATGCTTGACGGGCCGACCCCAGCAGCGATGGCATTCATCGACGCGCTCGATGCCGACCGGATTCTGGTACCTGACGCGTGGCTGACGAACGTCAACACCATCGGTGACGCGGCGCTGCTGGATCGTGCGCTTGCCGGGGACGGTGTCGGGACCGGGCACCGCGGCTCCCGGGGGCCCGTGTGAGCACACGCGACCAGTCAACCGCGGCAGATGATGCCGCGTCGGTGCCTGCACGTCCGGCAGGTCGCCCGGCGAATACACCCCAGCCGCTTGCGCTCGTCGCCGCGAGCGTGCTTGCCAACCCCGCGCGACGCCGGATCGCCGAGACCCTTGGCGGCGCGCCGGGCGGAATGACCGTCGCCGAGATTGTCGATGCGGTCGGCGACATGCACCACAACCCCATCCGCAACCACCTTCGCGCCCTCGCGCGCGCCGGCCTCGTTGCGGTCGAGCGCGATCTCCCGACCGGGCGCGGCCGACCTACCGAGCGCTTCTCGCTCGTCGACCCGGTGGCGTCACGGATCGCCGCCCAGAAGGAACTCCTCCACCTGCTCGTGGGGCTCATCAAACAATCTGGAGTGGATCGCGCTACCGCGATCGAGTACGGCCGCTCCCACGGGGCCGAGATGATCAGCGGGGGCGATCGATCAGCGCTGGTCGCGTCGCTCGCGCGTCTCGGATTCGCCCCCCACGAGACAACGTCGCCCAAGGACGCCGCGGCGGGGGTCCTGGAGGTACGCCTCGACCACTGCCCGTTTGCCGATGCCGTCCTTGCACCCGGCGGCCTGGTGGTCTGCGCGCTGCACCAGGGGCTGATCGAAGGTGCCGCGGCTGCGGCGTCAGGTGACGCGCGGCTCACCCGCTTTGAGATCAAGCACCCGCACACGGCCGGCTGCGTCGTTCAGCTCGAAGGCGTTCCGGCGCCGACGATGCCGCCGCCGTCACGTCGCCGCGGCGGCCTGCTACCGGGCGCACCGCCGCTTAACCGGGCAGCAGTACCAGCCGCATCAGCGCAGGCGTCAGCGCTCGGACCGCATGCGGGCAGCGAGCTGGCATGCGAACCCACGTCCCGGCAGGTGCCGCCACGTGGACTCCGTCGAGTGTCAAGTCCATCTCCCCGGTGATGACCTCGATGATCGCTGAGCACGGGGCATCGTGCTCTGGGAGTTCGGCACCGGCAGCGAACCCGAACACCACGAGCCGCAAGCCATCATCCGCCGTGGCGGCCGTCTGGCGCACGATCCCATCGGTGGGCAGCTCTACCAGCTGCTCCGCCCACGCCACAACGTCGCAGGTCGATAGTGCATCGGTCATGTCGTGCCTCGGTGGGTCGGGCGCCGTACTCCGTGGTTTCCCGCAGTTCGTTCCACAGGGATCCCGGATGGACCGGATCGGCGCGTTTTCTTAACTATAAACAAGGAAAAAACAGCCAACCTTTAGGAGGCCGAGCGTCCCCGTCGCATACCTCCGACGCAGTCCAATCCCTTACCGATCTCGCGCGCTCACCCCCGCGCCATCGCGCTTAATACACCGCGAATCACTCGAGAGGAGTCACCGTGCCACCCGCTGAGCCCCGTGGCAACGCCCGAGCGCTTGCGCTCGGCACGACGGCATTCACGATCTGCTTTTTCGCGTGGAGCATGCTCGGACCGCTTGGGCCAACGATCCAGGACCAACTCCACCTCACCGACTCGCAGCTCGCGCTACTCGATCGCCGTCCCGTGCTGATGGGCTCGCTGATGCGAATCCCGCTCGGTGTGTTGACCGACCGCTATGGCGGGCGCCGGATCTTCACGGGACTGCTCGTGTTCACGCTGGTGCCGACGGCACTGCTGGCCCTGTTCCACACCAACTACACGACGATGCTCGTGATCGGCTTCTTCCTCGGCTTCGCCGGCGCCTCGTTTGCCGTCGGGGTCCCGTTCGTCAGCCGCTGGTATCCGCCGGCGCGCCAGGGCACTGTGCTGGGGATCTACGGGATGGGCATGGGGGGCACCGTGATCGCGGGCCTGACCGCGCCGTGGATGGCCAAGCACTGGGGCCTTGCCGCGCCGTTCTGGGTCGCGTTTGGCATTGTCGCCGTGATGGCGGCGGCGTTCGCGCTTGTGGGCCGCGACGCTCCGGGGTCCGCCTCACGCGCATCGAGTCTGCTTGCGCCGCTGCGCGTAGTGCACGAGGACCCGCGCGTCTGGGCGCCGACGTTCTACTACTTCATCCTGTTCGGCGGCTTCGTGGCCATGTTCGCGTACCTGCCCAAGCTCCTGCACGGCGTCCACCACCTGAGCAAGACCGACGCGGGGGCACGCGCCGCCGGCTTCGCGCTCCTTGCCGTCCTCGCACGCCCCTTGGGCGGGTGGCTCGCGGACAGGATCGGCCCGACCGCAGTGCTGCGCGTCGCGCTTGGCGCCACCGTCATCCTCGCGATCGGCCTCGCCTTCGGCTACAAGTCGATGGACTGGATCACGGTGTGCTGCTTGACGGTTGCGGTCGCCTTCGGCCTCGGCACGGGCGCAGTCTTCAGGCTGGTCGCCCACGACTTCCCGGATCGGATCGGTGCGGTGACCGGCATCGTCGGTGCCGCCGGCGGCCTGGGAGGGTTCTTCCCACCCCTCGTCATGGCGTGGGACAAGACCCAGTACAAAGAGCTATGAGCAGGGCTTCCTCGCGCTCGCGGTGACCGCGTTTGCGGCGATCGTCGTGCTGGAGTTGATGCATCGCGGAGAGCAGTCGCGCGAGGCCCGCTCGGCGGTCGCCCCGGACAGGTGATCGGTCATTGGTGTCACGTCCGCCCTGCGCCCCTCATCGCGGCCGGAGCCGGTGTTGATTCGGGCCCGATTCCAGCCGCGATAACGGGTGGGCGTAGGAATCCCCGGCACATACCGGAGGGCTGGTGAGCAGACCCGAACACCGGCCGCGCGGGACGAACGCCGAGGAGCCCTGATGCTGTCGTCACCACCAGCGACCTCCGCTTGTTTCTGCACGTGCTGGGAGCGACGGTATGGGTCGGCGGTCAGATCATCTTCTCGGCACTCGTGCCGGTGCTGCGGCGCCTTGGCAACGACGTGCTAAAGCCGGTCACGCGCCAGCTGACGCGGATCCTCTGGGTCGGATTCGCTCTACTGATCGCGACCGGCATCTGGAACCTCTTCGCGGTCGATCTGGGGTCGCAGTCACAGGCCTACAAGACGACGCTGTACGTCAAGCTCGCGGTTGTTGCGATCTCGGGTCTCGCGGCCTGGATCCACATGCTTGTCGCCT
>CAWATR010000013.1:0-30535 GCA_963784985.1 uncultured Thermoleophilia bacterium | reverse complement strand
TGCGCGTGCGGGCCCAGGAGCTGGGTGGTTTTGCCGGTCGGCGATTGTTGCTCATGGGTCGAGGTCCTTTATTCAAGACCCTTCGCCTGCTGCGTGCCGGTGTTCCGGTGAGAGGCTGAACTCGTACGGTCGTGCCATCGCCTCTGGTTCATGCGACGTAGACTCCGGACAGCACCTGTCGCGATCGCCGTTCTGGCGTCTGTCGCGGCACTCGCAGGCTGCGGGGGAGCGGGGTCCCACACGTCCTCAGGGGCCCGGGCCCCGGCGCGTCCCATCCCGGCCAACGCCAGTCCGGCGTACCCCGGACTCGGTCTCGCCTCTCAGCTGGCAACACTGGCGTCGGTGCGCGGCACGCTCTTTGACGACGGCTACGCGTGTGGCAGCCTCGAGCCGATGAAGACGGACCCGACGCTCTCGACAGCCATCTGTCGGTCCCCTGGGTCCGATGTCGAGCTGCTTGTGGTCTCCGCTGACCACCCAGGAGGTCCGGGGGCCCTGTCGGTGGGCATCGCCGAGTGCTCGGCGACCGCAGGCATCTGGCCGGCCGGCGTGTACCTGGTGCACCCTGCCGGCGCATTCTGGACGGTGATGACCGGCGACGCCTCGGTGGCGCGCACAGTCGGCGCATCGCTCGGGGTTAAGCGGTCGGGCCTTGCTGCTCCAGGTGACTCGACCTGACGCGGGCCTACCCCAGAGGTAGACCGCCCCAGCGACACGGTGGAAATGCCGGCGGGCAATCGACGTCCCGACTTCCGACTCACGCCGATCAATTCGGATCTTGGAGATCGCTGTACGGCGAGCTGCCGCCCCTCGGTGGCCGTCGCCACGATCTAGACGACCGCAGCCAAGCTCGTGAGGATGATCCCTCAAAGCCAGAAGAACCGCGCTGAGGATTCGGGGCGGCCGGTCACGGTTGATGCGATCGCGGAGCTCGCTTCTGAACTGCTCAACGAGGTCGGTGCGAAACGCCTCAGGTTCTTCGGGCCGGGCCATCGCCAAGTCATTCAGGCGCTCCGCTCGATCGGACTCGCTGTCCAACCGTGTCACGCGGAAACTACGCAAAAAGCGCTGCTAGGAAGCCTCAACGGCAGAGATCGCTTGTGCTCAGGGCTTGGGCGAGCGATTACGTTGCGCCTATCCGAAACGCCAGGATGAGCGCGGCAATCGTTCCGTCCGGCCTTCGCAGCGACCGAGAATGGAGAGCCACATGCGCGGCATCATCTTCAACGGAGTGAAAGATGTAAGCGTGGAGACGGTTCCGGACCCGTCCATTCTGGAATCCGGCGATGCCATCGTGCGGGTCACCAAGGCGGGGATCTGCGGATCGGATATGCACATCTACAATTACGGCGACGCCTTCGGCGTCACGGCCGGCTGCCGACTTGGACACGAGTTCGTCGGCGTGGTCGAGGAGGTCGGCCCAGACGTTCGGTCGGTGCGCGTCGGCCAGAAGGTCGCCTCACCGTTCTGGATCTCGTGCGGCGAGTGCTACTTCTGCCGAAAAGGGCTGCAAACCTCCTGCATCAAGGGCGGCGCCTATGGCTTCCAACCCGCCTGGCCCGGCGGCGGGGAGGTCCAGGGAGGCCAGTCGCAGTGGGTCCGCGTGCCCATGGCCGACGGCACGCTTGAGGTCGTGCCGGAGTCCCTCGCCGACGACGCAAACGACGCACGAGTTCTTCCGCTGACCGACGTCTTCACCACCGCGTATCACGCGGTCGTAGGTGCCAGCATCGCCGAGGGTGACACGGTCCTTGTCATTGGCGACGGCGCGGTCGGCCTGCTCGCCTGCCACGCGGCCCGGCTGTTCAACCCGGCTGCGATCGTGCTGGCAGGCCACCACGATGACCGCCTCGCGGTGGGCCGCCAGCTTGGGGCGACCCACACGGTCAACACATCGGCGAACGGCGGCCTCGAGGACGTCATTGGCGGCCTGACTGATGGGCACGGTCCGCAGGTGGTGGTGGACGCAATCTCGAGTTCGACATCGATGCGGCTCTCGACCGACACGGTCCAGGCGGGCGGGACGGTCAGCTGGGTTGGCATGGAGGTCTTCCTTGGCACGCCTGAGCTGGCGTGGGACCAATGCTTTTGGCGCAACCTCACGATCAGGGGAGGGGTCGCGCCGGTCAAGCGCTACCTCCCCGGATTGTGGCCCCTGCTCGAGGCCGGCACAATCGACCCCTCGCCGGTCCTCACCCATGATCTCGGCATGGAGGATGCCGCAACGGGCTACACGACGATGGCCACCCGTCAGGAGGGCTCGGTGAAGGTGGCGCTGTCGCCGAACGGCTGAGCGAGGACGCTGAGTCCCGGTGCCGGGCCGACCGGTGCGGGGAGCCAGCGCCCCGGTGCCGAACAACTCGGCCCGCCAAGGAACTCACTTGCGCGAGTACGTAGACCACTCCGACACCTGACGGCGCCACTGTGGTCGGGGGCTGCCAGACGTCGCAGAACAGCATGCGGTCGGTGCCGGGGACGATTGCGAACGTGACGTCCTGGCGCAGTCGCGGCTGCGGGTCACCGCGGAGCCGGCCAGTCCACCAGCGGCGTACCATCCCCGGCCGGCGCTCCGGCGGGATGCGGTCGTCCCAACCCGCGCCCAGGGCACCCGACAGATCGACCCGCACCGAGCCCACCCGCACGGCCACAGCGAGCGCCCCCCGGCGGCGAGACCTGCGGGAACGGCGATCCACCACGATCCGAACACCGCACCCACCACGGCAAGTGCGACTCCGATCGCGGCGATGAACGCCACGTAGCCGACCGCCGCCGCCTTCTCCATGATCAGAAGATGCCGACAGGGCGCCACCTGAACGGCACGTACAGCGGTGCGCACCACAGCAGCAGCAAGAACGCGATCGCGATGCCAAACCCAGTCATGACCGGCACCTCGATTCGCAGCTGAAGGTCGCCACGGTTCCGTCGGAGACCGCACGACGCAAGGCTGGCGAACAACGGAAAAGAATCGACGGTTTCTTATCGCGAAGTTGAACTGTCCGAGTTTCGTCGACTCCCCTTATGCCCTTACACGTTGAGGGTGCTATGGAACGCGGCCGCGACGCCGCTGCGCCGCACCGCGTCCGTCGCCGAGGGACCGCGGAACCTTGCCTGCGCGCGCCGCTGCCCTATCGTGGCGGAGATGATGTGGCGATCCGATACTCGCGGCGCGGAGCGGTCCATGGACGCGACGGGCCTGTCGCAGATCCCGGCGGCGCCACGCCGGTGAGGTTCCGCCTATTGCTGCTTGCGGGTCTGGCGGGGCTTGCCCTCTCAGGGCCTTCGGCGGCCCCGGCCCAGTCACGCCACTGCCGGATCGCGCCGAGGGCCGCGTGCCGGGGTGCGTCGCTCGCTCGTCGCAACTTGCACGGCGTGAACCTCTCCCACGCGACCCTCTCGCAGGCGAACCTCGCCCGCGCCAACCTCGCGCGCGCGAACCTGTCGCACGCCAATCTTTCGTACGCCAACCTCACACACACCAACCTGTCGCACGCCAATCTGTCGTACGCCAACCTCACACACACCAACCTGTCGCACGCCAATCTTTCGTTCGCCAACCTCACTCGCGCGAACCTGTCGCACGCAAACCTGGCCGGCGCGAACCTGTCGCACGCGAACCTCGTCGGCGCGCGGTGCCCGGACGGTCGTACCGGGAGCCGTGTGCGCGGCTGCGCGGCCCGCGCCACACTCGGGAGGTGGATCCCGAGCGGGAGTCGTCCGCTGCCATGGCAGTGGGAGCTCAACCATCCGCTGGACCTTGCGAGCGCGAGCGACATGGGAACCAACTCCACGACGTTTACGGGAGCCCCCTCGCTGCCGCCGGCCGTGTACGACGTCGACGGGTTCAACACCCCGGCGTCCACGGTCGCGGCGCTTCACGCGCAGGCCAAGCGCGTGATCTGTTACATCGACGTCGGCACCTGGGAGAACTGGCGCCCCGACGCGTCGCAGTTTCCGCCGGCCCTGCTCGGCCAGGGCAATGGATGGCCGGGAGAGCAGTGGCTCGATATCAGCCCGGCGGGGCCGTTCTACCCCACGCTCCAGTCGCTGCTGCTCACCCGATTTCGGATGTGTGCGGCCAAGGGGTTTGACGCGGTCGAACCCGACAACATCGACGGCAGCGAGAATACGACGGGTTTCGCGATTACGACGGCCCAGGACAACCAGTTCGTCGAATGGGTCGCGACAGCCGTCCACACACTTGGCATGGCGGTGTTCCAGAAGAACTACGTCGACCAGTCGGCGAGCCTTCAGCCCTATTTCGACGGCGTCGTCGACGAGCAATGCGCCCAGTTCGGTGAGTGCGGGTCGCTGCAGCCCTACGCGGCCGCGAACAAACCGATCTTCGAGGCGGAGTACCAGGTGAGCCCGGGCGCGTTCTGTGGGCCGGCGAATGCAGCCAACCGGAATGCGGCGATGTTCGATCTCAACCTCGACGGAGCGGTCCGGGTCAGCTGCCGGTAGGAACTCGACAACAACCGGACCGTCGAATCCGGAAGCGACGTCCCAGCGGCCGAGCGCCGCGGCGCGCCTAACAGGGTGCTGAAATTTGTTGGCGGCCATCGCAATCTGCCCGCTGGCGGCCAGTACGAACTGCCCGTTGGCGGTCACCGTCGTTGCGAAGCGATCGCTCGTAGCGATCGTTGGAGCTGGCGGCCGCGTCCTCGACCGGCACGTCTGGGACGATCATCGAGTGGCTCCGCCGAGCCCCTAAGGTTGGACGGCGAGGACATCGAGATTGTGACGGTGATGAAAGAGCGGTCATGGCGAAGCTGATCTACGCGTCGAACATGTCCCTCGACGGCTGCACCGAGGACGAACGCGGCGCCTTCGACTGGGCTCCGCCGGACGACGACGTCTTCGCGTTCATCACCAAGCTCATGCGGTCCGCAGGCACGTATCTCTACGGGCGGCGCATGTACGAGACGCTGGCCGTGTGGGAGACCGACTCCACCCTGGCCGCGCAGTCAGACCTCACGGCCGACTACGCCAGCGCATGGCAGGCGGCGGACAAGGTCGTCTACTCCTCGACCCTGGCCGCGCCGCCCACTGCGAACACTCGGCTCGAACGCCACTTCGACCCCAGCGCGGTACTCGACCTGAAGGCCGCCGCCAGTAGGGATCTGTTGGTCGGTGGCCCGAACCTCGCAGCACAGGCTCTCGTCGCCGGGCTGGTCGACGAGCTCGCCCTGTTCGTCTGGCCAGTCATCCTCGGTGGGCGCAACCCCGCACTGCCAACCGACACCCGCGCCGATCTCGAGCTCATCGACGAGCACCGATTCAGCAGCGGCGTCGTCCACCTCCGCTACCGCCTTCAGTAACGACGCAGGGAATCGCACCCTCGCGCACTGCCCCAGAACGCCGGGTCGCGGACGACGGTAGCCAACCACGGCGATCGCCATAAGCGATGGCCGCCACCGGGAACCAGGTGGCCGCTGCTGGGCAGATGGCGATGGCCACCGACAAAATTCGGGCGGGGTGCTCGCGTTCGGCGGCTGGATCGAAAAGACTGTGGGGATGCGTGGGAGCCCGGATCCGCAGTTGGCGATGTTGACGTCGTTGAGTACCGAGGATCTGATCCCGGCCGATCATCCGATCCGCCGGATCCGTGTCGTGGTCGACGCGGTGCTCGCTGAGCTCGATGACATGTTCGACGCCATGTACGCGGCTGGCGGCCGGCGCAGCGTCCCGCCCGAGACGTTGTTGAAGGCGACGGTGTTGATGGCGATGTACTCGATCCGCTCGGAGCGGGCGTTCTGCGAACGCCTTAACTACGACCTGTTGTTCAAGTGGTTCCTGGACATGCGCATCGACCAGCCGGCGTTCGACGCGACCACGTTCACGAAGAACCGCCAACGGCTCCTCGACCACGAGGTCGCCGACGAGTTCTTCGCTGCGGTCGTGCGCCAGGCGAAGCTGCGCCGCTACACGTCGTCGAGCGACCACTTCTCCGTCGACGGGACCCTGTTCAACGCGTGGGCGTCGCACAAGAGCTTCAAACCGAAAGACGGCGCCGCCGTCGGAGCCGCCGGCCGGGCGCAACGTCGAAGTGGCCTGGCATGGCCAGAAACGCTCGAACGACACGCACGCCTCGACGACCGACCCCGAGGCCCGCCTCTATCGCAAGAGCAACAACACCGCCGCCACGCTCTGCTACGCCGGCCATCTGCTGATGGAGCACCGCAACGCGTTGATCGTCGACGCCGAGCTCACCACCGCCGACGGCTACGCCGAGCGGGCCACCGCGCTCGAGCATGCTCGCCCGGCTGCCCGCGATCGGCTCGGCGGCGCACCGTCGCGGGCGACAAGGGCTACGACACCAGAGGCTTCGTCGCCGACACCCGCAACCTCGGGTTCACCCCGCACGTCGCCCAGAACGCGAGCGGGAACCGGCGATCAGCGATCGACGGTCGCACCACCCGACACGCCGGGCACGAGGTGAGCATGCGGATCCGGAAACGGATCGAGGAACCCTTCGGCTGGATCAAGACCATCGGCGGAGGCCGCAAGCTCCGCTACATCGGCCGACAACGCAACCGGGCCTGGTTCAAGATCACCGCCGCCGTCTACAACCTCATCCGCATCACCGCCCTCGACGCCACACCAGCCTGACCACCCAGCCCGGGGCATCCAGCCGCACCCGACGACGAGCACCCCGACCCAACACAGCCGCCGCCGACCCACCCGACCAGCTTTCGGGGCCTCGCGACCGTGTCAGTTCCCCAGACCCGACCAGCGAGAGGAGACCTGACCTGCGTTGGCGCGACCGGTTATTGGCCTGGAATTGCACGCTATTCGTTCGCGTCCGGGTTGCGACGCCGGCCACAGTCCCCCGCGCCTCGAGGGCATGACGTCCCCGCGCTGGGGGTAGAATCGGTGTTCGATCCGGGAGGGCCCCATGGCGAAGGCCAAGCGCGAGCGGCGCAACAGTTTCAGGACAATGGCAGCAGATCAGGCGCTTGAGGCGCTCGATCGCATCGAACAGATGGAGCGCCAGGAGCAGGCGGCCTCGCCCGGCGCCGAAGTGGTACCGGTCGTCCCGGATACCGATTCCGACGCGGAGGACAACTAGCCGCGACGCGCGAGCTGGCTAGTCAAGGACGGGCGTACGCTGGAACAGCTCGCCGGTCACGATGAAGTTGACCCGTCCGCCCAGTTCCCCGCCGTTGTTGGCCACGCGCTCGAGATGTCGGCCGACCAACACGGCGGAGGCGTTCCAAGCGCGGTTGGTCGTCTCGGCGTCTGCCGCGGCGACCACGTCGAGCAGGTCGGAGAGCATCTCCCGCACGGCCTTGGCCTGTTCGGACGCGCGCTCGCCGAGTGCGACGTCCCCGCGCGCGATGGCCTGGACGGCGAGCGCCAGGGTGTCGACGGCCTGCGCGCTCATCCGCGACAGGGTCGCCTGGATCTCGGGGTCCGCATCGCCGGGACGCACCGAGCGTGTCAGCTCGGCGATCGCCACCGCAAGATCGCCGACCCGCTCGAGGGCGACCACCGCGATGAGGCCGACATGGAGCAGGCGCAGGTCGCCGGCGACGGGCGCCTGCAGCAGCTGCATGCGGTAAATGGCGTGATCGAGTTCGACGCAGGCTTCGTCGATGCGCTCATCGTCGGCGATGATCTGCTCGGCTGCCGTGGTATCGGAACTCTCCCAGGCGGCCGTCGCCCGCTCAATCTGGTTGAGCGTCAGGCTCGCCATCTCGACGATACGCAGGCGCAGATCCTGCATATCGCTCTGAAAGTGGACGCGCGACGGGACCATACGTAACCAGTGTAGGGGGTCCCCGGGGCGCCTGCGTTACAGATCAGCGTCCAATTCGCGCACGGTGCGTGGCGGGGTGGGACAGATCGCCGTGCGGCTCGCCTGCCGCGCGGACGGATCGTCGACTACAGTACGAACCCGTGCCGGATCCGCTAGCAGCATCGCCGGGGCGCGTCTGCGCGTTCGTCGTCGGCGTCACCCTCATCGGCCTGGCCCTCGACCGAGCGGTCGCGCTGCCGGGCCAGTATGTGCTGGGGCTCCTGTGCTGGGGGATGCTCGGGCTGGCGCTGAGGTCCGCCACCCCCACCGAGCGCGTCCAGACGCTCGTCGTGATCGTGGTGGCCACCTGCTTCGAGGTGATCGGCTCGATCATCTGGGGTGCCTATCTGTACCGCCATCACAATCTGCCCATGTTCGTCCCGCCCGGGCACGGGCTGGTGTACCTGTTCGGCCTGCGCCTGAGCCAGACGGCCTGGGTGCGCAGCCACGCACGCCTGTGGGTCGGCATCGCGGCGGCCGGGCTGGTTGCCTGGGCCGTGCTCGGGTTGACGGTGCTGCCGCGCGCTGACGTCGGCGGTGTGATCGGGTGCATCGTGCTGCTCGGCTTCCTGTTGCGCGGGCGCAATGCAACCGTCTACGCGAGCGTCTTTGCCTTCGTCGCGTTCCTCGAGATCTACGGGGTCTCGATGGGCACCTGGGCCTGGCAGGCGCACATTCCGGGCACACCCATCCCGACCGGCAATCCGCCGTCCGGCATCGCAGCCGGGTACGTGTTCTTCGACATCGCCGCGATCGCCGTGTCGCCGTGGATACTCGCCCGCTGGGAGCGCTGGCGCCGGCCCGCCCGCGCTGGGTTGCCGGTGGTGGCGGCGGTCGAGCGTGGCGGTGGCGAACGGGTCACCGATGGCCTGCCGGCCGGCGTGACGCCCGTGACGGAAGCCCCGCTCTAGGCGCCGAGCACCACGAAGTGGTCCTGACAGGCCGCGTCGTGATCGGTGTGGCTCACCCCGGCCAGGGTGACCTCGGCCGGCCACTGCGGTGCGGTATGGCCGTGCTCTGCGGCCGGCGCGCTGATCACCGCCTGCCAGCGGTGGACGGTGCACTGCCAGCCGATGTCCTGGAAATCGAGCATCAGGTCATGCAGCAGATCGGGCGGCCCGATCAGGCGGTAGTTGGTCGGCGTGGGCTGGGCGTGCATCGCTGTAGAGTGTGCACCTTGGTGAGCCCCCACGTCGCATTCTCCGGCGAGATCTCGCTGCTGTGGCAGGACGTCGACCCCTACCACGGCGACGTCATCCTGCTCAACATCATCCCGGACGAGTTGCTGCGCATGGACACCTTCGAGCTGCGCGGCCCGCTCGCGGAGCGCTTCAAGGACGGCGTCCTCGCGGAGGGCATGCGCATCCGGATCCTGTGCGAGACGGACACGATCGAGGTCGTCAACCAGGAGACCGGGGAAACCTCCGACGAGGAGCGGCCGGTCGTGGTGGACATCGTCGTATTGGTCCAGTGAGGCGATCGTGCTTCGCGCGGGGCGCCGCATATACTCGCCGGTGGGCGGACCTCGATGGGGCGTAGCCAAGTGGTAAGGCAGCGGGTTTTGGTCCCGCGACCGGGGGTTCGAATCCTCCCGCCCCAACCAGAATCTCGCAAACGTCCAGGGGGGTGGTTCACGTGATCCTCGGCGCGGTTGTGCTCGCCGCGGGCCAGGGGACTCGCATGAAGTCGGCGCGTCCCAAGGTCCTTCACCCCATCGCGGGCCGTCCCATGATCGGTTGGGTCCTGGGATCGCTGGCGGAGAGCGATGTCGCCCACACCGTGGTGGTCGTCGGGTACGGGGCCGAGGCGGTCGCCGCCGCACTGCCCGAGGACGTCACGACGTGCATCCAGGAAGAACAGCGCGGCACCGGTCATGCCACGGGCGTCGGGCTGGCCGCGCTGCCGGACGCTTGCGACACCGTGCTGGTGGTGTGCGGCGACACACCGCTGCTGGAACGCGAGCTGTTCGTGGACCTGGTGGCCCAGCACGCCCAGGCGGCGCCCGTGGCCACGATGGTCACGACGGTGTTGCCGGACGCCGGCGCCTACGGCCGGGTCGTCCGCGATGACGCCGGCGCGGTCGTGCGGGTCGTCGAGGCGCGCGATGCCTCCGCGACCGAGGCGGAGATCCGCGAGATCAACGCCGGGATCTTCCTGTTCGACCGCGCGGCGCTGACGGCCGCGCTGGGGCGGGTCGGCTCGAGCAACGCGCAGGGGGAGATGTACCTGCCGGACGTGCTGCCCCTGTTGGGCGGCGATGTGCACACGCTGGTCACCGACGACGCCGACGTCGTGCTGGGGGTCAACACCCGCGTGGACCTGGCGGTCTGCGAGGCGGTCCTCCAGGCGCGCCTGCGCCGGGCACTAATGCTGGACGGGGTGAGCATCCCGGATCCCTCGAGCGTGTACCTCGATGCCGAGGTCCGCGTCGGGCGAGACACGGTGCTGTTGCCGGGGGTGCACCTGCACGGGGCGACCACGATCGGCGCGGACTGCGTGATCGGGCCGAACTGCGTGATCGAGGACGCCGCGGTCGACGACGGCGCGCGGGTCATCAACGCCGTCGTTCGCGAGAGCCACATCGGACCGAACGCGAGCGTCGGCCCGTTCGCCTACGTGCGGCCCGGCACGCGCCTGTCGTCCGATGCCAAGATCGGCACCTTCGTGGAGACGAAGAACGCCGTGATCGGCGACCGGGCCAAGGTCCCGCACCTGTCGTATATCGGCGATGCCGAGATCGGTGAGGACACGAACATCGGCGCCGGCAACATCACGGCCAACTACGACGGTTTCCGCAAACACCGCACGACGATTGGTGCCCGCGTCAAGACCGGCTCGGACTGCGTGCTTGTGGCGCCGGTGACCATCGGCGACGATGCCATGACGGGGGCGGGTTCGATCATCACCGACGAGGTTCCCGCGGGCGCCCTCGGGATCGCGCGAGCCCGCCAGCGGGTGATCGAAGACTTTACGAGGCGGGCTGCCGCAAAGGCGCGCCCGGCACCCGAGAGCTCCGGAGGGCATCAGGTATGACCAGGACGAGCATCGATCGCGATGACTCCAAGCGGCTGATGGTCTTCGCCGGGCGCGCGAGCCGTGCGCTGGGGGAGTCGATCGCCGACAAGCTGGGCATGGAGCTCGGTGACGTCACCTTGAAGACGTTCGCCAACGGCGAGATCTACGTCCGCTTCGAGGAGAGCATCCGCGGCGCCGACATCTTTCTGGTCCAGTCCACGTGCCGCCCGGTCAACGAGGCCCTCATGGAACTGCTGATCATGATCGATGCGGCCAAGCTGGCCTCGGCCCACCGGATCAACGCCGTGATCCCCTGGTACGGGTACTCGCGTCAGGACAAGAAGTCGGCCCCGCGCGAGCCGATCACCGCGAAGCTCGTCGCCGAGATGCTCCAGGCGGCCGGTGTCGACCGGGTGCTGACGATGGATCTGCACGCCGGACAGGTGCAGGGGTTCTTCCGCATCCCCGTCGACCACATGACCGCGATCCCGTTGCTCGTCGAACACTTCGAGGATCGCCGGCGCGCCGGCGAGCTCGACAACCCGGTGGTGGTCTCGCCCGACGCCGGCCGCGCCAAGCTCGCCAACCACGTCGCCGAGAAACTCGGCGCCAACCTGGCCGTGTTGACCAAGCAGCGCCCCGAGCACAACGCGGCCGAGGTCACGCTGCTGGTCGGCGATGTCGAAGACCGCGACGCGATCCTGATCGACGACATGATCGACACCGCGGGCACGCTGGTCGCGGGCGCCGACACGATTCGGGCCGCGGGTGCCCGGCGGGTCTACGCGGCCGCCGTCCACGGGCTCTTCTCGCCGCCGGCGTTCGCGCGCCTCGCCGCCTCGTCGATCGAGGAGATCGTCGTGACCGACACGGTCCCGCTCGCCCCCGACGCACCGCCGGACCTGATCAAGGTGGTCTCGGTCGCGCGCATCCTGGCCGACTCGGTGCACAACGTGTTCTGTGACGAGTCCGTCAGCGAGATCTTCGCCGGAGAGAACCAGCTGTTCTGACCGCGCGCCCAGGGTCGTTCGCCGACATCGCGGTGCGGCATCCCTTCGCGCAGCTACTATCCCGAGTCACCGTGATCCGGGCCTGCCTCCACACTCCGCGCACCTCGAGCCCTGGCGGTCGCTCGTGAGCGCCCCGCCCGCCGAGGGTTCAGACAGCGGGGCCGTCGTCGCGCGAATCGGCTGGTGCCTTGTCGGCGTGATGCTGCTGTGGTGGGCGTTCCTGCTGTTGTCCTCCGCAGACCAGTTCTCCTTCCTGGCGCTCGCCGCACTCGCGGCGACCTGCGGCGGGCTGGTCGTGGTCGCGGCATCGTGGATGAGCCCGACGGGATTCCCCGGCCGCATCGTCGGCTGGATGGCGGTCGTCGTCTTTCTGGGCGGCTTCGGCTGCTGGGCGTGGATCCAACTGAGGGTCGGGCCCGGCTACGGCACCGATGAAGTCGCCTTCGACCAGTATGCGGCGCAGCTGTTTGCGCATTTTCATAACCCGTACCAGCACTCCATGGCGCCGTCGCTGGCGATGTTCCACGTCTCCCAGTACGTCACCACCTTCCGTCTTGATGGCTCGCCGTTGACGACGCTCAGCTATCCCGCGCTCAGCTTCCTGATCTACGTCCCGTTCGTCCTGCTGGGATGGACGACGCAGCTTGCGAACGCCGTCAACGTTGGGGCGTGGGCGATATCGGTCGTGCTCGCGTTTGTGTTGCTGCCGCGATCGGCCAAGCCGATGGCGATCATCTTCGGCTCGACGTTCATCTTCACGTCGTTCGCGGTCGGTGGGGTGAGCGACGCGCTGTACATCCCGTTCCTGATCGTGGCCGTGTACAAGTGGGACCGGTTCCCGCAGTTGTCCGGCTGGCGGGGTGGGTCTCGCCGGTGGCCCTCGGGCTGGCGATGTGCGTCAAGCAGACGCCCTGGCTGGTGCTGTTGTTCCTCGCGCTCGGGCTGTTCCTCGACGGGGAGTCCCGCGGCGAACGTCGGCTCGGGATCCGGATCGCTGCGACCTACGCCATCCGGGCAGTGCTCGCGTTCCTTGTCGTCAACCTGGCGTTCATCGTTGTCGACCCGGTGGCCTGGGCACGTGGCGCCCTCTCGCCGGTGCTGTCCAACCTGATTCCCGAGGGCCAGGGGTGGATCGCGCTGTCGACGTTCATGGGCGTCGGCGGCGGAACGCTCGTGGCCTACACGGCGTTGCTGCTGAGCGCGATGGTCTGTGCCATCGTCCTGTTCGTCGTCGGCTACCCGCGTACGAAGCTGCTCGTCGTGCTGATGCCGGCGTTCGTGCTGATCTTCTCGTCACGTTCGTTCGCGAGCTACTTGGTGATGCTCGCGCTGCCGGCGGTCGTCGCGACGTGCTCGGTGCAGGTGCGGTGGAGCGACGCCGCAAGCGCACGCGCGGCCCTGTGGGGATCGCTCCGCCGACGCGTGGCCGTCGTGGGGTCGCTCGCGCTCGTCGGCGTGTCGCTGCTGGTGGCGGTCCTGTGGCCTCCGCCGCTGCGGCTGTCGATCACCGCCGTGTTCGGGTCGGGCGGACAATTCGCGATCAACCGCATCGCGATTCGGGCCAGCAACGGCAGCGGGCAGACCGTGCACCCGGTGTTTGCAGCCAAGGTGGGCGGCGAGATCACGGCACCGTGGCTCGTGATCACCGGCCCGCCGACGCTCGGGCCAGGCCAGGCCGCGCAGTACCTGATCCAGGCGCCCAACTACTATGCCCAGCAACCGGGGACTGGGGGGTTCCGGATGGTCGCGCTCACGACCTCGCCGGCGGCGATGAGCATCTCCGCCCCCTATGTGCCGGCGGTGTCGAAGCTCGCCATCGACCCGGTGTTCATCAACTCGCCCGTGCCCCCCGGGCGACCGATCACCTTTACCGTCCGCGTCATCGATCACTACGGTCGTACGGTCCGGCGCGCGGGGACGCCCGTATTTCTCCAGCAGACCTCGTATGCGCTGCCGGGTCAGGGTCCGCGCCCGGTCGCGCGTGTGATTGGCGCGAGCGGAGCCGGGCGCGTCATGCAGTTGACCGACTCCCGCGGCGTCGTCCGATTCGTGGTGGTCGGCACCGTGAGCTCGCTGCAGCCGATCTACTTCCGGGCGTACCTGCTGAGCACCGAGCTGCACGTCTCATACGGGGCGTCGGAGATCGTCAGCGTCGTATTCGCTGGCGCTCCGCGGCCGTCGTAAACCCCGTGGCCGGCAACCTCATGACGGTGCGTCCGACGGGGTGTCGGACGCCGCCGCCGCCGGTCGCCCGCCCGCGCCGATGTCACCCGGCGGTTCTCGCGATATCGCACCGCGTCCACTATGATCCGCGGTCGCCCCTGACCGGACAACGACGAGGATGCACACCCGCATGGCCCGACACAGCGTAGAAGCCCAGCTCCGCAGCGAATTCGGCAACGGACCCTCGCGGCGTCTTCGCAGGCAGGGCCTGGTTCCGGGCGTGCTGTATCGCAAGCCCGGCGAATCCCTGCCGATCGTGCTCGACGGACATGACCTGCACCAGGTCCTGTTCGCGGCCGACGGGCGCTCGAGCGTCATTGACCTGTCGATCGCCGGAGGCCCGGCGCAGTCGACGGTGCTCACCGACTGGCAGCTCGACCCGATCCGCAGCGAGATCATCCACGTGGATTTTCGTCCGGCGTCTGACGAGGAGCTGGCCACCGGGTTCGTCGAACGCGCTGCGGAACACATGGAGATCGTCACTGCGGAGACCCGCATCAAGCAGTACGACGACTTCCCAGAGGATGGGGCCGCCGGCGGCGAGGCAGGCGACGAGGGTGCGGAGGCCGAATCCGAGGAGTAGCCGGCGCGACGCGGCCGCCGATTGCCCAGGGCGCCCGACGCGGGCTTGCGTGGATGACGACAGCGATGGCTTCCTCCGCCTCTGAGCCGGCAATCGGCCTCGTCGTCGGGCTCGGCAACCCCGGCCAGCGCTACGCCGGCAACCGCCACAATGTTGGCGCGATGGTGCTCGACGAACTCGCCCGGCGCCTGGACGCCGGGCGCCCGGCCAACCGCTTCGGCGGCGTGTACCGCGAGGCCCGGGGGCCGGCCGGCCCGCTCGGATTGCTGGCGCCCCAGACCTACATGAACGACTCCGGGCGCTCGGTGGGGCCCGCCGCGGGCAGCCTGCACCTGACGCCCGGGCAGGTGCTGGTGATCCACGACGAGATCGACCTGCCGTTCGGCGAGGTGCGCGGCAAGCGCGGCGGCGGGACCGGGGGCCACAACGGTCTGCGGGCGGTCGAGCAGGGGCTCGGCTCACGCGAGTTCCTGCGGGTCCGGGTCGGTGTCGGCCGTCAGCCGCCGGAATTCCGCGGCGACGAGGCCGCCTGGGTGCTGGCCAACTTCGCGGAGCCGCGCGAGGAGGTCCGGGCGCTGATCGAGGGCGCGGTCCTGCTCGCCGAGACCGCCCTTGGCGAGGGGATCGACGCCGCCATCGCGGTCCACCACGCCCGCCCGCCCGGCACCCGCGCCCGGGCCCGCGCCGAGCGGCGCGCCGAGCCCCCGGCCGCGGTGGAGCCCGCGGGCGAGCACGACATCGCCCCCGATGACCAGTAGCCGCCAGGCGTCCGGCCGCCTGGATGCGGTGCTGCTGGACGTGCCGGCGCTCGCCGGGGCAGCCGCGGAGATCTCGGCCGACCACACGGCAGGGCGGCTGGCCGTTGCCCGGCCGGCGTGGAGCTTCGTGTTGGCCGCCCTGGTGGGCGCGACCGGGCGCGCCCTGATCGCCGTCTGCCCCGAAGACGACGAGGCCCGGGACCTGGCGGCCGAGCTCGAGGCCATCCTCGGCAGCGCCGCGGTCGCCCTGTATCCGTCGCGCGGCGTGCCGCTGGCGGGGCCCGTCGGCGCGGCGCCCCACCTGGTCGGTCAGCGGGCCCGGGCGCTCTCCTTGGCCGAGCGCCCGGCCACGATCGTCGTCGCCGGGGCACCGGCGCTGGCCGAGCTCATCGCGCCGCGCGAGGTGTGGGCCGAGCCGCTGCAGATCGCCGCGGGCACGACGTCGCCCATCGAGGACGTACTCGACCGCCTGGCGGCCCTCGGCTACGAGCGCGCGGCCCAGGTCGAGGAGCGCGGCGAGGTCGCGGTCCGCGGCGGGCTGATCGACGTGTACCCCTCCACGGCCGACCTGCCGGTCCGGATCGAGTTCTTCGGGGATGAGATCGAGAGCGTGCGCGCGTTCTCGCCGTTTACCCAGCGAACCATCCGTCCGCTGGAGCACGCGCTCGTGTGGCCGTCGACCGAACCCGATCCCGCCCACGCCCGGATCGGGCCCCTGGACGATCCGCGTCTAGCCGCGGCGGTGCTGGTGCGCCTCGCGCCAACCGAGCACGGGGCCGCCCTGCGGGCCGCCCGTGAGCGCTTCGCCGACGAGGCCGCCGCCGGGGCCCTCAGTGACGTGGCTGAGGTCACCGCTGAGCTCGAGCGGCGGGCGGCGCTCGAGCTGGCACCGCCGACCGCCGGGGAGGCGATCTTCGATGCCGTGCAGGCGCGCTTTGCCACGCGTGGTCTGACCGAGGCCGAGGGCGAATTGGCGCGGCTCGCCCGCAACGGGCACCGCGTGCTGGTCACGTTCGCCCGGCGTGGCGACATGGAGCGCAGCGCGCTGCGGTTGGAGCGGCTGACGCCGACGATCCTCGCGCCCGGGCAGGTGCCCGGGCGCGGCAGCGTCGGCTTCGCCGCGCTGCCGATCCGGGAGGGCATGCTCTCGCATGCGCTCGGACTGGCGATCATCCCCGAGACCGCCATCCTGCGCCGCCGCCGCCCCGCACCCGAGCGGGGCCCGGTCGTCGGCCGCCGCCTGGCGAGCTTCATGGACCTGCGCGTCGGCGACTACGTGGTGCACGAGGACCACGGCATCGGCCGTCTGACCGGTTTCGAGACGCGCACCGTGGCAAACGTGACCCGGGACTACCTGGCGCTCGCGTTTGCCGGCAGCGACCGCGTGTTCGTCCCGCACGACCAGCTCGAGAAGGTCACCCGGTACGTCGGCGCCGACGGCTCCGAGCCGACGCTGTCGAGGTTGGGCGGCAAGGCGTGGGACAAGCTCAAAGCGCGCGCCCGCGCGGCGGTGCGCGAGATGGCCGGCGAACTCATTCAGCTCTACGAGGCGCGCCAGCGCGTCGAGGGGTTCGCATTCCCGGCCAACGACGAATGGATCGCGGAGCTCGAACGGAGCTTCCCGTACCGGGAGACCCCGGATCAGCAGCGGGCGATCGATGCCGTCTACGACGACATGGAGCGCCCGCGTCCGATGGACCGCCTGATCTGCGGCGACGTCGGCTTCGGCAAGACCGAGATCGCGATGCGCGCCGCGTTCAAGGCCGCGGTCGCCGGCAAGCAGGTGCTCGTGCTCGTGCCGACGACGATCCTCGCCCAGCAGCACGCCCAGACGTTCCGCGAGCGTTTCGGTGACCTGCCGGTGAGCATCGACATGGTCAACCGGTTCCGGAGTCCGGCCGAGACCCGCGAGGTGCTCGGACGGTTCCGCGACGGGGCGCTCGACATCCTGGTCGGCACGCACCGGCTGCTGTCGATGGACGTGCAGCCTGCCGACCTCGGGCTGGTGATCGTGGACGAGGAACAGCGTTTCGGCGTCGCCCAGAAGGAGGCGCTGCGCCAGCTGCGGGTCAAGGTCGACGTGCTGGCGATGAGCGCGACGCCGATCCCACGGACCCTGCAGATCTCGCTGTCCGGACTCCGAGAGATCAGCGTGATCGAGACGCCGCCGCCGGGTCGGCGACCGATCGCCACGCACGTCGGCGAGTTTCGGGAGGAGCAGGTCCAGGAGGCGCTGCGCCGCGAGCATGAGCGCGGGGGCCAGAGCTTCTTCCTGCACAACCGCGTCGAGACCATCGAGCACGCCGCGGAGCGGGTCCGTGCGCTGGTGCCGGAGCTCTCGGTGCTGGTCGCACACGGCCAGATGCCCGAACACCAACTGGAGAACGTGATGATCGCGTTCATCCGCGGCGAGGGCGACGTCCTGGTTGCGACCAGCATCATCGAGTCCGGGCTCGACATCCCCCAGGCGAACACCCTCGTGGTCGAGCGGGCGGATCAGCTGGGACTGTCGCAGCTCTACCAGATCCGCGGGCGCGTCGGCCGGAGCACGGTGACCGCCCACGCATACCTGTGTTACCCCGATGAGGCGGCGCTCGGCCGCGATGCGGCCGCGCGCCTGCGCGCGCTGGCCGACTACACCGAGCTCGGCAGCGGGCTGCGCATCGCCATGCGCGATCTCGAGATCCGCGGCGCCGGCAACCTGCTCGGCGACGAGCAGACCGGTCACGTCGCGGCGATCGGCTTCGAGCTCTACGTCGAGATGCTCCAGGAGGCCGTCGCGCTGGGCCAAGGCTCGCCGATTCCCGAGCGCGACGTGCGCATCGAGATCCCGATCTCCGCCTACATCCCCGCCGACTACGTGCCGTTCGAGGCCGCCAAGATCGAGTTGCACCGCCGGATCTCATTGGCCCAGGACCTGGAGGACGTCGCGGCGCTCGGCGAGGAGATCGCAGATCGGTTCGGCCCGCTGCCGCCGGGGGTGGAGGCGCTCTTGGCGGTCCAGCGCCTGCGGGTGCGCCTGCGCGCGCTTGGTGCCGGCCAGGTGATGGTGCGCGGCGGGCGCGTGGCGGTGGGCCCGGTCAGCCTCACCAGCCAGCGGCTGCGCGGCCTGCGCGAGGACCACCCGCGGGCCATGTACGACTCGCGCGAGAACACCGTCTCGGTGCCCGCCCCCTCGGCGCCGATCGAGCGTGTCGCAACCGCGGAGGATCTGCTGGCGGCCCTGGTCGGAGGGCTCGCGCCAGTCTGATCCGGCGACGGTCCGCGCGGAACCTCGGGACTGGATCTGTACGCGGGGGCCCATGCTACGATTCCGCCCGTCTTGGGACCGTTATCTCGTTTGCGCGCCACCCGCCGTCGCACCGCGACGTTCGGTCTCGTGGCCCTTGTGGTATTGGGCGTGGCAGCGTTGTCGGCGTGCGGCAGCAGCAGCAGCAGCCTGCCGACCGGCATCGTCGCGCAGGTCGGTGACACCCAGATCACCCAGGCCCAGCTCGACACCTACATGTCCCAGCTGGCCGCGAGCGCGACGTCCCAGGGTCAGGCCTTCCCGACGCCCGGGACCGCCAGCTACCGGTCCGCGCAGCAAACGGCGCTCCAGCAGCTCATCCAGCTGCAGATCGTCGGCTTCGAGGCCGCCAAGTGCGGCAAGCCCTGCGACGTCTCGAACGCCGAGATCTCCGCCCAGCTCAACACGCTGGCCAAGCAGCGATTCGGGGGATCCCAGGTCAAGCTCGTCGCGTATCTGCGCAGTCTCAACTTCACGCTCAACCAGGCCCGTGACCAGGTCAAGGCCGGGCTCGAGCAGCAGAAGCTGCAGACACATGTCGAACGCAGCGTCACCTTCACGCCGGCTGACGCCGAGGCCTACTACGTGGCCCACGCCTCCCAGTTCAACGTTCCCGAGACGCGCACGGTGTCACATATCCTGGTCGCCAACGAGGCGCTGGCCAAGAAGATCCGCGCCGAGGTCACGCCGGCGACGTTCGCGGCCCTGGCACGCCAGTACAGCACCGACAACGGCAGCAAGGCCCAGGGCGGCGCGCTCGGGCCCATCCAGGCCGCCCAGGTCGTGGCGCCCTTCGCCAAGGCCGCCTTCGCGCTCAAAGTCGGGCAGATCTCGCAGCCGGTGCACTCGCAGTTCGGCTGGCACATCATCTACGTCACCAAGGTCACGCCTGCCCACCACACCTCCGAGGCGGCCGCCCTACAGGGGATCATCTCCAGCCAGCTGGCTTCCAAGCGCTCCACGGCGTATCAGCAGTGGGTCACCACGACGCTGGCCTACTGGAACGCGCAGACCAAGTACGCCTCGTCGAGCCTGGCCCCCCCGGCGTCGGCCAGCGGAGTCACCCCCGCCGGGTGATGTGGGTCGTCGGCCTCGGTCCGGGTGACCGTGCGTCCGTGCCGGCCGATGCGCTCGCGCTCCTGGCGTCCGCTCCGCGCGTGGTACTTGGACCTGTCGCACCCGAGGTGGCCGAGCTGCTCGGGCATCTCGCCTGCGAGCCGCTCGGGCCCGCGGACGGGCTCCCCGCCGACGCGGTGATCGCGGCGGTCGACCCCGAGGCCTACGCGATCGCAGCACGCTACCCCGACGCCCAGACGAGCCCGCCCCGTCAGCTCCTGCGCGAGCGGGCGATCGGCGCCCAGGTCGCGCGGCTGGTGCGTGTGGGGGGACGCCTGCGCCGCGAGTGCCCCTGGGACCGCGAACAGACGATCCCCTCGATCGTGCCGTACACGATCGAGGAGGCGTTCGAGGTCGCCGACGCGGTCGCCTCCGGCGACCCGCTCAAGCAGCTCGACGAGGTGGGCGACCTGCTGTTCCAGTCGGTCTTCCTGGCGCAGCTGCTCGAGGAGGACGCCCACGGGGATCTCGGCACGATCGCGACCGCGCAGGCCGACAAGCTGATCGCCCGCCACCCGCACGTCTACGGCGACGTCCGCGCCGACGACGCCGAGCACGTCCTCGAGTTGTGGGAAGCCAGCAAGCGCGTCGAGCGCGCCGACCAGGGGATCTTCCACGACCTCCCGCCGGGTCTGCCGGCCCTGGCCTTTGCGACCAAGGCGCAGAAGCGCGCCGCGGCGGTCGGGTTCGCCTACACCGACACGGCCAGCGCGGTCGCGGCGCTGATCGAGGAGGTTTCCGAGCTGGCCGCGGCCCCGAGCCCGGACGAGCTCGGAGACGTCTTGTTCGCTGCGGTCGCAGTCGCGCGCCAGCTGTCAGCCGATCCCGAGGTCGCCCTGCGGGCGACCGCGCAGCAGTTCCGTCGGCGTGTCGAGCGGGCCGCCGCGGCGGCGCGGTCGGCCGGCGAGCGGTTCGAGGAACTGCATCCCGAGGCGCAGCTGCGCTGGTACGAAGCGGTCGGCCGCACGTAGCGCACGACGTGAGCTCCGCGGGCACAAGGTTTGTCGGCGATCCGCCGATAGATCGTCCGTGGAGCACATGCCGTCGAGACCCCCGGCCGCCGCGCGCGACGCGGATGATCCCGCCCTCCTGACACGCCTGCAGGCCGAACTCGCCGACACGCGCGCGACGCTGGCACGCGCCGTGGCCGCTGGCGAGCGCGCCGGGGTCACCACGGACCTGGTGAGCGTCGCCGCCGACGAGCTGCGGGCGCCGGCGACCGCGGTCAGCGGGTACCTGCAGCTGATGGTCGACGGCGAGATCGGACCGCTCGCTCCCGATCAGCAGCACATGCTCGAGTGCGCGCTGTTCCACACGCGGCGGATGCTGGAGCTGGTCGACGATCTGGTGATGGTCACCGCGTTGCCGACCGGCGATCGCAGCTTCGCCAAGCTCGATGTGCGCGAACTGGTCCGGCTGCGCGCGCAGGACGCCTCGGCGCGGGCCTTGGCTCGCCAGGTGCGCCTGGAGCTGCGGCTGGCCGAGTGCCCGCAGGTAGCGGGCGACGGGGCGACCATCGGCCGAGCCGTCGACTGCCTGCTCGAGCAGGCAATCATGTTCTCGCCGCCGGCCGCGTCGGTGGTGTGCGCCGTCCACGGGACCGCTGACGGCGTGGCCATCGAGGTGTCCGACCAGGGGCTGTCGCCGGACCCGGCCGCACTCAACGCGCTGATGGACGGACGCGACCCCGGCGCCGCCAGCGACCCGCGTACCCTGCTGGCGTCGCGGCTGGGCCTGGTGATGGTCAGGATGGTCGCCGAGGCGAACGGCGGGCACGCCGACGCCGTGGCCGAACCGCGCCGAACGACGGTTCGGATGGTCCTGCCGGCCTGCGCATAGCGGCCCGCGGCGGCGGCCGCAGCCTCGTGTGCACGCGCTCGATTCGGTCCGTAGACTTGTGCGGCCCGAATTTCCGCCGCCGCCTGTGAGGGAGCCGATGTCGCAGATCGCCGCCGTTCATGCCCGTCAGATCCTGGATTCTCGCGGCAACCCGACGGTCGAGGTCGAGGTGGAGCTCGCGAGTGGGGCCATGGGCCGGGCCGCGGTGCCCTCGGGCGCTCGCACGGGCAGCTTCGAGGCGGTCGAGCTGCGCGACGGCGGCGCAGGCCTACGGCGGCAAGGGCGTCCTCAAGGCGGTCGAGCACGTCAACGGCGAGATCGCCGACGCGCTGGTCGGGCATGGACGCCATCGACCAGCGCGAGATCGACCTGCTGCTGATCGAGCTCGACGGCACCACGAACAAGGGACGGCTGGGCGCCAACGCCATCCTGGGCACCTCGCTCGCGGTGGCGCAAGCGGCGGCGCAGACGCGTCGGGCTTCCGCTCTACCGCTACCTCGGCGGGCGCAACGCGCACGTGCTGCCGGTGCCGCATGATGAACATCCTGAACGGCGGCAAGCACGCCGACAACAACGTCGACCTGCAGGAGTTCATGATCGTGCCGGTCGGCGCCGGCAGCTACACCGACGGCCTGCGCATGAGCGTCGAGGTGTTCCACTCGCTCAAGAAGGTGCTCTGTCGGCCGCGGGCCTGGCCACCTCGGTGGGCGACGAGGGCGGCTTCGCGCCGAACCTGGCCAGCAACGAAGACGCCATCAAGGTGATCCTCGAGTCGATCGAGAAGGCCGGCTACGAGCCCGGCGTGGACATCGCCATCGCCCTCGACCCGGCCGCCTCGGAGTTCTTCGACGCCGGCAGGAAGTCGTACGACCTGGCGGGCGAGGGACGCAAGCTGGACTCCGCAGGAGATGGCCGGCTACTACGCCGACCTCTGCAAGCGGTACCCCATCGTCAGCATCGAGGACGGCATGGCCGAAGAGGACTGGGACGGCTGGGCCGCTCTCACCAAGCTGGTGGGCGACACGGTGCAGCTGGTGGGCGACGACCTGTTCGTCACCAACGTCGAGCGCCTGGCCATGGGCATCGAGCGCGATGTGGCCAACAGCATCCTCATCAAGCTCAACCAGATCGGCACCCTCACCGAGACCCTCGACGCCATCTCGCATGGCCCATCGGGCCGGCTACACGGCCGTGGTCAGCCACCGCTCGGGCGAGACCGAGGACAGCACCATCGCCGATCTGGTGGTGGCGACCAACGCCGGCCAGATCAAGACCGGGCGCCCCGTCCCGCGGCGAGCGGACGGCCAAGTACAACCAGTTGCTGCGCATCGAGGAGCAGCTGGGCCCTGCGGCGACATACTCCGGCGCGGGAGCGTTCGTCGAGCGCTAGCGCGCAGCGGGTGGGACAGTGCGCCCACGAAGGCCGGGTCGATTGGGCAGCCGCGGCTGAAGGAGCGGCGGCCCCGGGGGCGTACCTAGCACGTACGGCGGGCCACCACGCCCGGCGCGCCTCTCGGGAGCCCTCTCACGCCTCGTCCACGCACGATCGTCATCGCAGGCCTGTTCACGGCAGTCGGACTGAGCTATATCGGGCCGCTGGGCGGGTACCTTTCTGCCAAGAGCACCCTGCGCGCCCAGGAGGAGGCGCTCACCGAGCTTCAGGCGCAGCGCACGCAGCTGGCCGGCCAGCTTGCCGAACTCAAGACGCCCGCGATCCTCGAGATCCACGCACGCGAGATCGGGATGTTGCGCGCAGGCGAGCAGGGCTTCGTCATCGACTTTGTCACCCGCAAGGCCCGTGCCAAGACATTCCAAGTTGACGTGGTCCCGCCCCGAACGTCCCCAGCTTCCTGATCCGGCGGTCGTCGAGCGCCTGCTCGGGCGCCCGTCGTTCACGCGCTGCACCATCGCGGTGACCTGCCCCGCAGGCGGGCCGGCGGTCCTTGACAACGCGCCGGCCGACATCCACGGCCGCCCATTTCCCACGCGCTACTGGCTGGCCTGCCGCGCCCTCGTCGACGCCGTCAGTCGCCTCGAGGCCGCGGGCGGCGTCCGTGCGCTGGAGGCGGACCCCGCCATGGCCGCCCACATCCTGGCGGCCAACGCCCGTCATCGGCAGCTGCATGCCGGGTTCAACATCGGCGGCACGCGCGAACCCGCGCGGGTCAAGTGCCTGCATGCCCACCTGGCGTTCGCGATGGCGACGGGCGGATCGCCGATCGGCGACTGGATCGCAGTGCGCACGGACCTCACCTGGCCGGCGACCTGCTGCGCCGAGGCACCCGGTGCCGATGGCCGGTAGCGACTCCGAGATTGCCGCGGCACGGTTCGCGTGGAGGACGGCCTGCGGCGCCTGGACGCCGACACCTCGGCGCTGCGCCCGCTGCGCAACGAGCTCGCGTTTGCCGTCACCGACGAGCTGCGGCGCCGGCTCGGGGTGACGTTCCGCGTTGCGGATCTGGCCGCGCAGTACCGCATCGCCAGCAATTGGTACTTCGAGCTGGCCGGCCGCATCGCCCCGGGGGAACCGGACGCATGGGACCCGGCCGTGGCGTTGGATGCCGGCTTCGCGCGGATGGCCCGCCTGGCCACCGACGCGCCCGGCCGCGGGCGCGGCTAGGGCCGGCCTCGGTTGGCCCGGGGTCGGGCTACACTCCGGGGCCAGGTGGCGAGGATTGGACGACACGGGATGCGCCTTTCTGCGAGGAACCAGCTCTCGGGCACCATCACCGCGATCGAGCTCGGCGCGGTGATGGCGATGGTCACCCTTGAGCTCGACGGCGGCCAGCAGGTCACGGCCGCGGTCACCCGGGCGTCGGTCGAGGAGCTCGGCCTGACGGTCGGGGCACCGGCGACCGCGGTGATCAAGTCGACCGAAGTGGTGATCGGGGTCGAGTGATTCGCTGCGCTGCTAGTCGGCGCGGACCGAGGGCGGCGGAGCGGTCCAGAGCTCGGTGAGCGCCGGCGCGTCCGTCTCGCCCCGCTCGATCAGCGCGTGGATCTGCGCGAGCGCGTCGCGTCGCAGGTAGACGTGGCGCTGACCGACGCTCGGCTTCTCGCCGAGCAGGCCCGCCCGGATCAGCGCCTCGCCGACCTCCATCGCGTCGTGGCGCTGATCGGCCGAGACACCGCGGTACAGGTGATCGACGGCGGTGTGGTAGTTGGTGCCGACCTTGCCCATCCGCAGTAGCCGCTGCAGCACCCGCCGAGCGTGCCGGCGCCTGGGGCAGGGGTCGTTGTCGATCCCCAGCGCGGCGTCGGTCTCGTCGGGTCCTCGGGCAGTGGGTCGCCGGACAGGCCCCAGTTGCGCACGTTGCGTACCATGTCGGGATCGTCGGCGGCGATCTCCAGGGGCTGCCCGTGGGCGGCGAGGGCGATCGCGACCTCGACCGGGTGCGCGCCGACCGACTTGGCCAACACCGCGAGCCCGCTCGTCCCGCGCGCCCGCCCGAGATCCAGCTCCGGCGCCTGCTCGGCCGGCCCCGGCAGCGGTGCGGTGCGGATGCGGGCGGCATCGGGCAGCCGTTCGGCGATGGCGAGCATCGCGAGCTCCGGATTGGCCCCCGGGGCCTCGGCGGCCACCCAGCCGTTCCAGTCCCGCAGGACAAGCCCCGCGGGATCGGCGCCCGCGTCGACGGCGGCGGCCAGCAGCGCGACGAGGACGCGGGCCGGTCCCTGCGGCGCGAAGGCCTGGGCGTGCCGGACGCTGACCGGCAGCATCCAGATCGCGGATGCCGTCCGCCAGGCGTCCGGTCCATACCCAGACCGTCATGGCTCTGCCGTGCGTCTCCCGTGCGCTGGCGGCCAGCGTCTGCCCAATCGCCTCATTGCGATCGCCGCGCTGCCAGGTCAGCAGGTCGTGTGCGACGGCCTCCGGATCTCGGTTGAGGTCGGCAAAGGTCACTTCGCGGTGCGCCATCCCTGCAATGTCGCATATTGCGTGACCGCGGGGCGGGTCGCCGCGACGCGCTAGCCCGCTGCGGCGACCCGTTCGCTGGTGATCAGGTGGGTCTTCAGCTCGCGCCCGCCACCGTACTCGCCGGCGCTTCCGTCACTGCGCACGATGCGATGGCAGCCGATCACCAGCGGCACCGGGTTGGTCGCGCATACGTGCGCGACCGCTCGGACCGCCCGCGGGCGCCCGGCGGCGGCGGCAAGCTCGGCGTAACTGATCGTCCGGCCGGCCGGCACCGCCTCGATCGCGGCGAGCACGTCGCGCGCGAACGACGTCGAGACCAGCCGCAGGTCGCAGGCGGGTGTCGGGCCGTCCGGCGTACCCGCAACGGCGCCGGCGAGCCAGTCGAGCGTGTTGGCGAGCGCCTGCGGGTCCTCCCGGACCGTCCCGAGCGCGGCGAGCTCCCGGTCGATCTCGGCGCGGTCGTCGCGGTCGAAGGCGATCCGCACGACCCCCGTCTCGGTGGCGGCGACCAGCGCCGTCCCGTAGGGGTGAGTGAACTGGGCGGTGACGATCTGATCCATTCCGCTACCTCCTCACGGCCCAAGGCTAACGCGCCCGCCCCCCGGAGTGGGGCCGGCCCGCCACACCGCATCCGCTAATTCGGCACAAGCGGATCGCCGCTGCGCCGACGGCGCTCGAGCCAGTCCAGCAGCCGGCCGCGTTGCGCGTCATCGAGCCAGAAGCGCAAGGCGTGACGCAGTCGCTCGAGCGGCTCGCCGGACCCCGCCAGCGCCTGGTTGTGGCGGGTCCGCCACGCCAGCCAACCGACCAGCCGTTCGGCGTCGGCTTCACTGAGATG
Organism: uncultured Thermoleophilia bacterium; assembly: GCA_963784985.1. Classification (GTDB taxonomy): domain Bacteria; phylum Actinomycetota; class Thermoleophilia; order Miltoncostaeales; family Miltoncostaeaceae; genus CAITWD01. The sequence goes on along the minus strand of CAWATR010000013.1, from coordinate 4,147 downwards.
GACGCGGCAGAACACCTCGATGTCGTCGACCGTGGCCATGGGCCCGGGAGCATAGCGAACAGATGTTCGCCTCGGGACCCGGGGTCGTCGGTCCCACGGGCCCCGCAATGCGGCGTCCCGCGCATTTCGGCGCGGCACGCAACGATGGTCCGATCGAGCGGCGGCGCCCGGCCGCCGCGCGCCTAGGTCTCGTCGTCCTCGACCTCGGCGGCTTCCTGCTCGGCCAGCCCCTCGAGGCTGACGTCGACCAGGTCGTCGGTCTCCAGCTCGACCGCGTCGGCTTCCTCCTCGTCGTCCTCGACCACCGCGTCGTCGACGACATCGGCTGGTGCCTCGCCGTCCAGGACCTGGGCGAGCGCCGGCGTCAGGTCACCGTCGTCTTCGGCCGTCAGCTCGGCGTCGTCGTCGTCCTCGGTGAGGCTCTCCAACAGGAGCGTTTCCTCGAGGGGGTCGACGACCTCGGCGGAGACCGGCTCAAGCATGTCGGCCTTGCCCTCGGGGTCCCAGTGCACGATCAGTTCGCCGGCGAGGATCTCGGCCTCGGCCAGCGCCACCGGATCACGCGTGATGAGCTCGCCGGCGGCCGGCGGCGGGGCGGACTCGGCACGCAGCTCGGCGGGGTCGGCGGTCAACCAGAGGGTGATCTGCCGCGCGCGCTTCGAGACCGCGTGTACCAGGGCGTACCGAGAGCCGTCCACGTGCTCCAACGCCTCATCCAGGCGACGTCCGTACAGCATTAATCCCCCCCGTAAGTCCATGTCTGGCGATCGCCAGACCGTGCATACTACTCCGCGTCGGCGAGTTGCCGCACATACAGAGCGCAAGGAGGCCTCTGGCATGTTGGTGCTGACGCGCAAGAAGCATCAGAGCATCATGGTCGGCGACAACATCGAGATCTCCATCCTCGATGTCATCGGCGACAAGGTGCGCATCGGGATCCAGGCCCCCCCGGGAGGTCTCGGTGTTCCGCAAGGAAGTCTTCCTGGAGATCCAGGCGCCCGCGAGCGAGGTGCCTCCGGCGTCCGAGCCCCCGATGGCGCCCGCGGCGGCCAACCCGGAGTCCGTTTCCTAGCGACGCGGTTCCGACCACGCACGGGCGGCAGCGACCGCCCGGGCGTTCCGCGCCGGCAGACCCCGCGGCGGGCCAGGGCCGCCCGGGCTAGGCTCCGCCAGCGTGAGTTGGTTCACCAACACCATCCTGGATCCAATCCAGAGCTTCCTGCTCGGCCACGGCGGCGTCGTCGCGTATCTGATCGTGTTCGGGCTCGTGTTCGCCGAGGACGCGCTGTTTGTCGGGTTCGTGATCCCCGGTGAGACCGCCGCGGTGCTCGGCGGCGTGCTGGCCAGCCGCGGGTCGGTCAACGTCTGGGTGATGATGGCGGTCGTCGTGGTCGCGGCGATCGCCGGTGACACGGTCGGCTATGAGATCGGCCGGCACCTGGGCAGCCGCGTGCTCAATGTGCGGCCGCTGCGCCATCACCAGCACCGCGTACAGCACGCGCAGGAGTTCGTGCGCGGGCGTGGTGCGCCATCGGTGTTCCTCGGACGGTTCGTGGCCTTCTTCCGGGCGACCGTCCCGGGGCTGGCGGGCATGAGCGGCATGCCGTACCGGCGCTTCATCGTCTGGAACGCGCTTGGCGGGATCGTCTGGGGGGTCGGCTTCGTCCTGATCGGTTGGCTCGCGGGCAACTCGTTCAAGCGCGTCGAGAGCGCCGCGGGCACGGCGGCGGCGATCGCCGTCGCCGTGATCGTGCTTGCGGCGATCGTGTACTGGGTCGTTCGGCGTCGTCGCCGCGACGCGGCCGAGGAGCGCGCCGCCGAGGCCACCGAGGCGTCGCCCTCCCTCGAGGGTGCCGAGTCGTCCGAGTAGGCGCGCCGGCCCAGCTGCCCTCGGGCAATGACGGGCTAGATGCGCTCCAGGGCGATGACCGGGATGGTGCGGGTGGTGTGTCGCTGGTACTCGGCGAGCTGCGGTGAGCGGGCGGCCGCGGCGGCGAAGATGCGGTCCCGCTCCGCGCCGGCGAGCTCCGTCGCCCGGGCCCGAAACGTCTCGGTGCCGACCTCAACGGTGACCTCCGGGTTCGCCTTCAGGTTGCGGTACCAGTCTGGGTGCCGCGGCGACCCGCCGGCCGATGCAAACACCATGTAGCGGTCACCCTCGCCGAAGTACACCAGTGGGCTGACCCGCGCGGCGCCGGTCTTGGCGCCGGTCGTCGTCAGCAACAGCAGCGTCGTGTCGGCGAACATGCCGACCCTGCCGCCGTTGGCGCGGAATTCCTCGGCGATCCGGGCGTTGAAATCCTGTGCGTCGTTCATGCGTCGTCCTTGTTGGGGTGGGCGATCGCGTCAGGGCGACGCGGCACCTGCGCGCCTGACCGGAACTCTGCCGCACCGGGGCCAGGCGGCGCCTCGGCGGTCCACCCCCGCGGGGTCCGGGCCTGCTCAAGTTCGCCGCGATCGCGACCGACAACAGACCTAGCGAGCCCGCGCCGGGGGGCGCCGGCCCGGCGTACCCGCGCTCGGCGCGCGCACGATCCACGAAGGCGGCAGCTTGATGCTCGATGACCCCGGTCATGAGCCCGACGAACTCGACCACCCCAACGTCCACATCGCCGCCTTGTTCGACGGCGCGATCCAGTTCGCGCGTGAGGCGGTCGACGCCTGCGAGAGCGGCCGGCCGGTCGACGTCGAGCGCCGGGTCGGCTGGATGCGCGCCGTGCTCGTGGACCTCGCCCAGCGCGTCAGTTGGGGCACCGGGACGATCGGGCGCCAGATCTCGGCCATCCTCGTGTACCTGTCTGAGCGCCTCGACGCCGACGCCGCGAGCCCCGAGGGGCTGCGCCAATTCGCCGCGGACCTGGCGACCGTGTACGGGCTGTGGTCGATGATCTGCGGCCGCGGTGCCGCATCGCGGGCCGCCTAGACCAATAGGAGCGCCGGACCTGTTCCCGGCGGCAACCGACGGTTCCGCATGAGTGCGGGCGCCGCCCCGATGGGCCCGGTGCTCCGTACGGTGTCGGCGCAGGCCCGGATTGGCCACGGTGGTCTTGCCTGCGGGGCGTATCGATGTCACAATCACCCTCCTTGCAACGATTGTTACTAGGAGGGTGGCATGCAGGTCGGCAACGTCATGAGCCAGGTCTCGGCGGTGATCGGCCCGGAGCACACCCTGCGTCAGGCCGCCGCACGCATGGTCCAGCACAACACCGGCGCCGCCATTGTGATGGATCCGGCGCTCCCCGGACCCCACGTGATCACCGAGCGCGACCTGCTACATGCGGTCGCCGATGGACTCGACGTCGACACGCAGCTTGTCGGCGATCACATGAACAACGCGCTGATCACCGCGGCACCGACGTGGGCGATCGCACGGGCCGCGGAGTTGATGGTGGCCCACGCCGTGCGCCACGTTCTGGTATTTGACGGGGACGCCCTGGTGGGCGTGCTGTCCATGCGCGATGTCCTTCGAACCGGCGTTGTCGTCCCGGCGGTCGCGGTGGCGGACCGGGCCTAGGGTCGTCGTCCGGTGGTGGCGGTGGGGGCGGGCCGTCGTCGGAGTGGCCCGGGTCGTCAGGCGCGTTGCGGATCTGCCACCACACGTGCGCGAAGAAGCCGGCCGCGACGACGAGCGCATAGATCATGCCGAGGATCGGGACTCCAGGCATACCCCGACTTAGGACGTTCCGGCCGAGTTGGCGAGTCGCACCCGGCAGCGGTGTAACACGCCGGCTCAAGGGCCGCCGCCGACGGGCCGATGAGAAGCGTGTGAGCACCACCTTCGCCGCCATCGACGCCCCGCCGGCCGACGACGCCGCTCGCCTCGTGCGCCAGTTCAGCGAGCTCGAGCTCGAGCACGCGCTCCGGGCGACGGCGGCGCAGCAGCTGTGCGTGGTCGCCGCCGCGCACGCCCGCCACGGCGTCGACGGGCGCCGGCGGGCCGTGCTCGAGCAGGCGATCGCCGATCGGATAGCGGATCGTGCGCCAACGCAGTGCCGGCGCCGAGCGCAACCGCAGGCCCCAGCCGCCGCGGGCCGTCAGCGACGAGCTCGCCGCGCGCCGGCTGCGTGCCGTACCGCCGCCGGGCCGCGCGCGCAGCTAGCCGGTAGTCGCGGGGCGCCGAGCTAGGCGCCGATGCGCGGATCGGGGG
>CAWATR010000012.1:0-80065 GCA_963784985.1 uncultured Thermoleophilia bacterium | reverse complement strand
CGTCAGGTCCGGCTAGCGGAAGGCCCTTCGGAACGGTTCCTGGCGCCAGGCGGCTTACGGCGCGGGCGGCGGGTTCGGCCCGTAGGCGGCCGTGAATCCGTTTGCGTCAACTCCCGATGGACTTGCGACGATGGCACCGTTCTGCACCATGAACAATTCGTTGACGAGCACCTTGTTGCCGTTGGATCCCAATCCAGAGAACGTCACGTTCGGTTAAAAGACCCCGAGCTGTTCAATTGAGCCGTTCAGTAGCGAAGGGGCTTCGACAATCCACTCCGCCGATGTTTCCGGGCCCGCGTAGTACTGATAAGTGGTGAAGTTCTGTCCGGTGGTCTTGTCGGCGACCTCGATCCCCCACGTCGTGCCGGAGAACCGCGCGATAGTCACGGTGACGCTGTCCCCTGGGTTGACGGTCATCGATAGGATCGGCGTCTCGGGTGCCGGCAGAATCTCCCACCACGGGTAGATCAAGACCGTGTTGCTGACAGGGTCGTAGCCCTCATGGACCCCGGCTTGGATCAGAGAGTTGTTCGAGTTGCCATCGATGCCGACCCACTCGCTCGTGGCGGTAGCACCGGCGGTGGGACTCAGGTTCGGAACATTGAAGGTACCCTGAGCCGCGTAGAGCCCAGTCCCTTCGAGGACATAGCCGGACCAGTTCGCGGTCTGCTGAACCACCGGCTGCTGGAGCGCCTGCTGCCTGAGTACGATCGCAACCGTGGCGAGCTCGCCATATCGATTCCGTGCGGTGAATCGAAAAGTCCAGGATCGGCCATTCACCGTTGAGGGCACGTGGCTGGTGTACCCGTCGCGACAGTTCACTCTTGTCGGATTCCGTCCGATCCAGAAGGCGGGGCTCGCACCGAGTGTGCATGAGGTCCAGTTCGTCGCCGCATAGCGCAGCGTGAAGGTGCCACCCCCTGACGGGATCGTTCTAGTAGTCAGCGAAATTGTGGCCGTCTCGCACAGCCGCACTCGACGGCGGACTGTTCGATGATGCGGGTGGGTGACCACCGTGACGACCTTGCACGTCCTTGCCGACGTTGCGGCGGACGCCGCACCAGTGAATCCGGCGCTCGCGACGACGATGAGCAATGCCACGAACAGGCCAACCACGCGCGGCGCCGTGAATCGCCGGCGCAGGGTTCGACGGGCATCGTGTTCGCTCATCAGTTCGGACCTCTCCACTGACTCGTCGCGCGACAAGAGCCAATGGGGTTGACGTGGCCGGGGCATTCGTTAGGGAACCGTATGAGCCCGCGCGCTCGCGAGCCTAGTGCCACGTGGCGCTACAACGCAAATGGCCACGTGCGGAAGGGCACGGACCAAGATCGCCAATCCCATCGTCGGCGACGCGATCTGGAGCATCCCCACCCTTGTGACCCTCAACCCGATCGCGGCCCCGATCACCCACGTCGGCTTGCACGTGTCCGCAGTCGTCCACAGCTACCACACCGACCTGTTCCTGCCACCGCATTGAGGGCTTGCACATGATTAGTGCCGCGAGTGATGGACCGGAGGCTGTCCCGCCCAAGCTGCTGACCGTGCCGAAGTACGGACCGGCGGCCTCCCGCAGTCGGAGCAGGCTGGCACGGGGCACGATGGGCTGCTGACGGTCATTGCCAACCTGTCGAAGTACCACCGTGAGCACGAGAAGTACTACTCAGAGGCGCCGCTCGCCGACGCGATCGCGTTGCCGCGCTCGGCGCGGACACTGAAGGCGCTCGCAGAACGATGGGCAACCGTTGAACCCGCGACCGACCCGGTCCGTAGCCCGTTTGCCGGAGCGCCCGATCTCAACGACGAGCGTGCGATTGAGACCAGCGGCGTGCTCCTTATGGAAGGCGAGGGCGAGCCTGCGGAGATCACCCGGATCAAGACCAACTTCCAGACCGCGGCGCGAGCGGCGAGCAACTCGGCGCGTGGCTGTCGTCCGCGATGGAGGCCTCCTGGGGCATCGCCGAAGCGCTGCTCGCCTATCCGGAGCCCGCCGACTTGTTGGGCGAACGCCATCGCATCATCGGCAACGACTGGCAGAACGCGTCAACGTCGCTCCTGAGTGCGCGATATCTACGCCGCGCAGTCGCGATCCTGGGCCGAGTGGACTTCACGCCAGCCGCGTTGCGCGCGGACCTGCGTGGAGCCCGCACCGCACCCGGCTACCTCTATTCGGCCGCAGAACTGATCAACCACGCGGCCGACCTCTCGGCCGCGAGCGCCATCCTGGTCCACGACAACGAGCGCCGGTGGCGGGTATTCCACGACCGTGTCGAACAGATCAGCGCCTGACTGCTGTGTGCGACGAAGCCTAGGTTGACCGACCTACGCCGCCGCGCTGCTCCAGGCCTATCTCGAACCGGCACCTGCCGAGATGCAGTTTCGGGGCTTATGCGTTGGCTGACCGCTGTTCAGGGTGCTCCTGTGTTCGGCAGCTGCGCGCCTCCGAGTCCCGACGGACCGGCGGGCGGCCTCCGGCACACTTTGCCACAGGCGGTCGAATGGAGAACGTTAGTGGTGGTGGCTGTCGTCTCTGATGGTCACCCACGACTGCCACGTAATGCGCAGGATCACGAGCGAAATTCCCAGACCGATAATCGGGTCCGCAATCGGGACCCCAAGGGCGACGACGATCGCCGACGCCACGACGGCCAGCGAGACGTAGGCATCGGCACGCGCATGGTTGCCATCGGCGATCAGGGCGGCGCTGTTCAGTTGATGTCCGGCACGAGTACGGATCTTTCCCGCCCCGAAGTTGCCCAGGTATCCAATGACACCTGCTGCTGCCAGCGCCCAAAGGTGCGTAGGCGGGCTCTGGTGGATGAGGCGCTGGACGGCCTCGAACCCGGCGACGCACGCGCTGACGAAGATAGCGGCCACGACGAACAGTCCAGCGGCACGCTCGGCGCGTGCTGAGCGCAGCAGAAATGCGGCGCCAAGGGGCACAGCTTAGCGCATCACCAAAGTTGTGGATGAGGTCAGCGAGAAGCGCCACCGAGCCCGACACAATGAAGACAACCGTCTGGGCAATTGCAGCCAGCCCAAGAACGCCAAGCGAGATGAGCACCGCGCGTACGCCGTCGTGCGAGCGCTTGATGGACTCGTCAACGAGCCATGGGAATGACCGTGCCCGTGGTCGTTAGGGTGGTCGTGGTGGGGCTGTGCATGCTCATGGTGCGCGGCGTCGGCGTCGGAATGCGCGCAGTGATGGTCCCCAGCGTGAGGGCGGTTGTGCCCGTCCACGTCAGACGTGCTCTAGGTCGGTACGCGTCGAGATGCGACTACGTCCCAGGCGAAGGTGCTCGACGTGAGAATGGCCTGTGCGAGCAACTCTCCGAGCTCTGGGGCATCATCGAGGTGGCAGGCAGAACCTCTCAGGTGCACGGCTGGCTGATCGGGGCGCCCGGCCTATCCGCCGCACACAAGCGCGTAGCGGCGCAGCCGATGATCTGCTGGCGCGGCAGCGGTCGTACCCGCGACAATTCAGCTTGGACGGTGAAGAGGCCGGCCGGGGCAGGACGGTGCGGGGCAGGAACAAGTTGCGGCTGTCCTTGCAGCGAACTATCGGCAACCACACGAGCCGATCCCGGACTGCTCGGGGTCGCAGCATTCGGACTTCGCTTCCGGCTCGCAGCACTCGACCTGAGCGGCCGGCGAGCAGCACGACTCCGCGGAGCTGCGGCGTGCGCGGACGACTGCTGCGACGGCATGTTGATGGACCCGATGGGTTGTGACGATTTCGACGTCGGTGAACCCGACGGCGGGGAGGATCGCTTCGTACTCTTGGAGCGTGAGTGCTCCGGCAACGCACCCCGTCCACTCCTGCATGTCTGCCCGTGTCGCGTTGTCCATGTCCTGGTCGGCGATCACGTCTGAAATGGCGAGCCGACCTCCGGGTCGCAGCACGCGTGCCACTTCTGCGAGCACCTTGGTCTTGTCCGCCGCAAGGTTAATGACGCAGTTGGAGATCGCCACATCTGCGGAGGCGTCAGGAAACGGCAGCTCCTCGATGTAGCCCTTGACGAACCGCACGTTGGCCACGCCCGCATCGGCGGCATTCCGCCGCGCCAAATCGAGCATCTCGTCAGTCATGTCGATGCCGATCACGAAACCGGTAGGTCCGACCCGTCGAGCGCTGATGAGGACATCCGCGCCTGCGCCGGACCCAAGATCGATGACTACTTCACCGGCATTGAGCTCCGCCACGTCCGTGGGCACCCCGCAACCGAGCGAGAGGATGTCGGAGTCGGCCACATCGGGCTCCGCGTCCGCGTACAGCGATGAGCCGAACACCTCACGCCCTGCATCGTCTGTGGTCCCGACGTCCTGGCAACAGTCGCCGGTTCCGCATCCGCATTCGGCTGACATCGCGGCGGCGGCATACCGCTTCTGCACGAGCTCTCGAAGCTCGTTCTCGTCTAGCCCAGCCATGCGCTGAACTCCTCAAGGGCGTTGGGGAGGACGTAGTAGTACGCCCACAATCCAGGGCGCTCGCTCGCCACGATCCCCGCGTCGCGCAGTACCTTCAAGTGGTGCGAGACCGTCGGCTGGCCGACGTCAAACAGCGGGGTCAACTCGCACACGCACACCTTGCCTGCGTGCTTGCGGAGCACATCCACGATCTGGATGCGGATGGGATCTCCAAGCGCCTTAGCGATCTTGGCCATCCGCTCGGCGCCCGCGCGCGCCACCTCCGGATAAACGACCGGGGCACAGCACGGCGCTCCGGGCGCGCGCTTCTGCTTCGGGGTGAGTTCCAGATCGACGCTCATCGATTCATTAGTAACACTTACATCGATAGCTTTCAATAGACCAGTTTGTCGGTCACACTTGAGTTACATGCGGGTTCGACCGCACCCCACCACGAGGAGTCCGTCGATGCGCGTCGCGGTGATCACCGACATCCACGGCAACCTGCCTTCGCTCGAAGCGGCGCTTGCTGCGATTGAGGCCATCGGTGTGGACGAGGTCTACTGCGGCGGGGACCTCGTGGGTTACGGCCCGCACCCGAACGAGGTCTGCGCGCTGATCGAAGACCTCGGGATCCCGACGATCTACGGCAACTACGACTACGCGATCGGGCGGGATCTGACCGATTGCGGATGCGCCTACATCACGCCTCATGACCGCGACCTGGGGCAGCAGTCGGTGGACTGGACGCTCGCTCACACCGATGAGCGCTCGAAGGCCTTCATGCGCGAGCTTCCCTTCGAACTGCGCTTTGCGATGGGCGATCAGCGCGTTCGCCTGGTGCATGGGTCCCCACGCAAGGTCAATGAGTATCTGTTCGAGGACAAGCCGGAGTCGCTCTACAACCGCCTGGCGGCGTCGGCGGACTGTGATGTGCTCGTGTTCGGTCACACCCACAAGCCCTGGATCCACACCTACGGGGGCGTGCAGTTCGTCAACTGCGGCTCGGTCGGGAAACCGAAGGACGGCGATCCGCGTGGGGCCTTTGCGATCCTCGAACTCATCGCTGGACGTGTCGAGGCGTCGATCGAGCGTGTTCCGTATGACGCGGTGGCCGTCGCTCGCGAGGTGGAGTCGGTCGGCTTGCCGGGCGAGTTCGCCGAGAAGCTCGTCGCGGCGGTCTAGGGCCCGTGACTCCGGACCCTGACCTCGCCCGTCGCCTGTTCGCGGAACTGCTCGGGACCTTCTGCCTGGTCTTCGCGGGAACCGGCGCAGTCGTCATCAACGGCGTCACCGGAGGCCAGCTCGGCCACGGTGCTGTCGCGGCGGCCTTTGGACTGGTCGTCGCCGTGATGATCTTCGCGGTCGGGCACATCTCCGGCGCGCATATGAACCCCGCCGTGACCGCCGGGTTCGCCGTCGGTCGCCATTTCCCGATCGTGGAAGTCGTCCCGTACTGGGTCGCAGAGATCGCCGGTGCGATCCTCGCGTCAGCCAGCCTACGGGCGCTGTTCGGTACGTCGCACGGGCTCGGGGTCACACAGCCGGATCATGTGAGCGTCGTGGCGGCACTCATCCTCGAGGCCGGGCTGACGGCCGTATTGATGATCGTCATCCTCGCGGTCGCAACCGACACACGCGCAGCAGGATCGCTGGCTGCGATTGCGATCGGGGGCACGATCGGCCTGGAGGCGCTCGTGCTGGGTCCGATCACCGGCGCCTCGATGAATCCCGCGCGCTCGCTGGCCCCTGCATTGGTCGCAGGGGACTGGACGAATCTCTGGTTGTACCTAGTTGGCCCGATGGTCGGTGCGCTGGTCGGCGTTGGGATCTACGAGGCGCTTCGGGGCCCGCAGGGTCACGTCGTCGGGCCTGCCGACGCGCAGCTGCCGGTCGTGGTTGAGGAGATTCCGGACAGGCAATAGCGCCGCCATGGCAGATCACGCATCGACCGTCTGCTCGCGTGCACGGGCCCGCTCCCACGGCCGCCATTTCGACTTGGATTGAGAGGACACGATGACGAGTCACGAGTATCCGCAGATCACGTTGACCACGGAGCAGAAGCTCCAGATCAAGCAGGCCGCCGAGCGGCTCAGGCAAAGGTTCGACGGTGTCGTCAACGCCGAGACGATCGAGCGGTTCATGAACGATTCCCTCGACCAGCTGATCGAACGGGCCCGCCTGACGAAGTGGGTCCCGCTGCTGGCCGAACGGTACGCCGGTGAACGGTTGCGCGCGCTGGTGCGGCTCCAGGCCGGGCTCACCCTCACGACGCCGGCGGTCCTCTTCTTGTGTGTCCACAATGCCGGGCGCTCGCAGATGGCAGCCGGATGGATGCGCAGCTTGGCGGGTGATCGCATCGAAGTGTTCTCTGGGGGCTCGGAGCCCGCCGAGATGCTCAATCGTGGGGCCGTCGAGGCAATGGCGGAGGTCGGTATCGACATCACCGGAGAGATCCCGATGCCATGGGCCGATGAGGTCGTTCGGGCCGCGGATGTCGTCGTGACGATGGGATGCGGGGATGCCTGCCCGCTGTTCCCGGGCAAGCGCTATCTCGACTGGGAACTGGAGGACCCCTCTGGCAAGTCGGTCGCGGAGATCCGGCCGATTCGCGACGAGATCGCGCAGCTCGTCAGGGCGCTGATGACGGAGCTTGGGGTCGCGCCGGCGGCATAGGACACCTGCGGTCCGTGCCATCTCCGGCCCCGGTTGGGTCGCAGTTCATCGCGCGCGGTCACGCCGACGGTGCCGCAGGCCAAGGCCGACCGCTGTGCTTGTAATGACAAGGCCGGCGAGAAGCGCGGCGCGTGTCCGGCGTGGTAGCGGCGTCGTGCGCAGGGCGAGTGGGGCGAGCACAGGGCGGGCTGCTCTTCCGATGGCCATGAGGACCATCGCGCCGGGAAAGCCGAGTTCGAGGTCGATCAGGGCTTGGCGTCCGCCGCGGATGGGGCCGCTCTGCCCGGCGACGATCGCGGCGGCCAGATGCGGTCGGCGGTCGGTGCCCTTGCCTGCCGGGGCTCCAGCGCCATCGCGGGCGAGAAGTTCGTCGATCGCGTGTCGGAGAGCAGGTGCCAGGCCCCAGGTTCCGCAGAAGGAGACCGTCCCATGCTTGTCAATCAGGTAAACGCCGGCGGCGAGCCCACCGTAGGCGCGTTGCGCCGTGCCTGCCAGATCGTCGATCAACACCGGCCAGGGGATGCGTTCCTCGTGTTGGTATGCACGGGCGTCGTCCAACTTGTCCTGATGCGCGCGGTAGGCGCCACGCCGTTCGCCCGGATGCGCTTGGCGGACGAGCACCTCCACGAACTGCACCTGCTCGCCGTAGAGCCGGTGAAGTTCGCTCATCACGTGCACGCCGCCGCGGGTGACCGGGCAGGTGTAGCTGACGAAGTGGAGCAGCACCGGCTGCCGGTGCAGGTCGCTCAGCTTCACCCGCGTTCCGTCGGTGGAGGCCAGCTCGAAGTCGGGCGCCTCGCAGCCGGGGAGCAGTCCGGTTCGGAGCAGTTCGGCCAGCATGTGCCGGATCCGGAAGTGTCGAAAGTTGTAGTCACCAGCCGGATCGAGGCGGTCGATAGCCCACCGGGATCGCCCATCTGCGCGCTCGTCGGCAACCCGCGGCGGGACAGGCTGGGCTGCGGCCTCCGCGAGCGGTGGTGCGTCACGCATCGCGACCGACCCCCTGCCCGGAGCCCAAGTTCGGATCGCTCGCAGCATGTGGCGCGAACTCGTTGCCCAGTTGATACGAGCGGGTGAGGTAGCCGCGGATCGTCTCCTCGTCGGCGACTGTGGCCCGGTAGAAGTAGACGTGCTCGACGTGCTTGACGCCGGGGTATCGAAGGCCCCAGTCGTCGATGATGCGCGTCATTGGCTCCTGCCAGTCAGCTTCGTAGTCCTCTTGACTAAATAGCGTCGGGGTGATCACGAGGGCTTTTTCGTGGTGCAGTAGGCCGATTCGTCCTCGCACGTGGCCCTCCCAGCCGATGCGGTCAAGGGCGAACGCGTTTCCGTAGCTGAACACGCGCTCGAACCAGCCCTTGAGGATGGCCGGGAAGCCGAGCCAGAAGACCGGCGCGATGAACGCCATCGCATCGGCATCCGCCACGTGCTGCCAGTGACGAGCGGCGTCCTTTGGACCATGCGCGCGAATCATCCGAGCGATTGTCTGGTTGTCCTTGCCGCGCATCGCGCGGCCCGCGAGAAATCGCTGGACAGGCCCCCTCGCACCGTCGAGAACCGCCTGGCGCGGGTTCCACCGCTCCAGGATGTGGGCCGGCATGTCCGGGTGAAGCCACGTTGCTGCGTCTGCCAAGGTAAAGACCGGGTCGAACCTCATCGCGTAGAGATCGAGCACATCTGGCGTGTGCCCACCGTCCCGCAGACCTCTCGTGAACTCGTCGAGCACCGCATGGCAGAACGACTTCGGGTTGGGATGGGCGTACACGACGAGGACTCTCATGGCGTCACCGGTGGCCCCTCCCGGATTGGGTCATCTCGCGTTGGATGTCCGCCTCGGTGATCGGCTGGTGGAGGCTGGCTGGCCAGCGGCCGAATGCGCGCCAGGCGTCGAGTGCGAGCAGGAACCCCCAGATCACCGAGACCCAAGCAGGCCACGGCATGCCCCCGTCGCTCGACCGGTCACTCAGCGCCCAGATCAGCCAGAGGACGCCATTGACCGCGACGTAGGCGGCAACGTCCTGGACGAACTTGTGCTTCCGCTTGAGACTCGCGATCGCGGCCTCGCGCAGCTCCGCGTCGTCAAGTTCGGGGGCGACCGTCGGTCCCGAAATCGAGTCTTGGCCTTGCGTGCTTGGGACGCTCCAGCTCACCACGTCACCTCCACGAACTGCCTCATCATGCAGGCTCCGTCGAGTTGCACGGTCCGGCATCAGGGCGTGCACTGATCGTCGCTACCACCATTTGCGGAACGTGAGCCACCCAGACGTGGTGGGTCTTCGACCGTAGCCCCGTCTACGTCGGGCCAGAACTCGGTGGGAAGCCGGTCTCCGAGGGTCGCGCCGACAGCGAAGGCCTTATTGCGTCGGGCAAAAGTCGCTAGGTGTCCTCGCCCGGCACCGGGTACTGAGCGCCGCACCATTCGCAATGAGTGGCGGGTTCCCCAGCGATCTCAGGAGCCCCAACGGCTGCATGCCCTCGGGGCTTTGGCGGCGACGTATCGGGCTCGAACTCCGCTCCGCACCACTCACAGTGCGTCGCATTCGGCATGTCGTCCCGCTTGGTGTTCATCCAGTCACACCCCATTCTTTCGGAGGCATCTCCTTGCCCAAGGGTGGAAGCATATGGCGGTGCCTGCCGGATGCTTGCCCGGTGGTCCTGGGGCTAAGCGGCTTCGTCGCGGTCACCCTGCGCCCGCCCAGCAAGGTACGCGTCGAACGCAGCCAATAGGTCTAGGTCGCGCCGGCCCCCCGGCGGGACCGGCTTCGGTTCATTGACAGCAGGAATGGTGAGCGGCTGCATGAGAGCGCCGCCACCGCTACTGGTGAGCCCGAACGCCTGCGCGAGCTGGCCGACCAGTTGTAAGGGCTCGACGGGAGCGCCAAGGGCCACCACATTCGCGGCAATCTGGAGCACCAATTCTATCGTGACCGTCGAGGAGGCCCGTGACGGTGACCGGATCTCGCTCGCCGAGGCGGTCGAAAACGCACGGTCCGACGCAACCTAGTTGCGTGATGTTTGCGGCGTGCCCTCTTGGAGGCCCCTGCGGTTGGTCTCATAGCGCGCCAAACAATTGGCGCTTTGCAGGTAGTCTTTGGTACGCGCCAGACAGGATTCGAACCTGTGACCTTCGGTTTCGTAGACCGACGCTCTATCCGACTGAGCTACTGGCGCACGTGACCTCTCCGCGAGGCCGGACGCGCAGGATACCAGGCAACGGGATTCTGCCATCGCCGCGTCCCCGCGACGCGACACGCGCGCCGCGGGAGGTCGGCAACGGAGAGGGCGGGATTCGAACCCGCGATCGAGGTTGACCCCCGATAACCGCTTAGCAGGCGGCTGCCTTCAGCCTCTCGGCCACCTCTCCACAGGACGCGCGTTATCGTAGCGGGCCGGGTGGCGCAAGGTCACTGTCCCGGCGACGGTATTGCCTTGGGCCCGCGACCGGCCTGCCGGGTGGCCTCGGCGAGGCGCGAGGCGAGTGCGGTGTCGAGGACATGCGGCATCGAGGCACCAGGTCCAGTTGCCGGCGTCGGTGCCGGGTCGGTTCATGCGCGCGGAGGCCCCGAGGCCGAGCACGTCCTGCATCGGAACGATCGCCAGGCGGGCGCGGGATGAGAGCGCCAGCCGGACCAGCCGCCAGTACGGCTCGGGATCATCGATGCCACGAGCTGTGGTCTGTCGGTCCGCGTCGGCGCGCTCGGCGGGGCTCGCGACCTCCTCCCACCACTGTGCGATCGTCGGCGTGTCGTGAGTCCCCGTGCAGGCGACCGCGTTGACGGGGTGGTTGTCCGGCGCGTACGGGTTGGAAGCACCGCGCGCGAAGGCCCAGACCAGCACCACCATGCCCGGGAAGCCCAGTTCCTCGCGCAAGCGGACGACGGCCGGGGTGATCCGACCGAGATCCTCGGCGATCACCGGCAGCGGGCCGAGCGCCGCCCGGAGCGCGTCGAACAGGTCGTGCCGCGGCCCGCGATACCAGCGGCCGGCACGCGCGTCGGTCGCGTCGGCGGGGATCTCCCAGCCGGCGACGAATCCGCGAAAGTGATCGATGCGCACCAGGTCGAACAGGCTGCAGGCCCGCCGCATTCGGGCGATCCACCACGCGTAGCCGTCCCGTCGCATCGCCCGCCAGTCATAGACCGGGTTGCCCCAGAACTGTCCGTCGGCGTTCAGCTTGTCGGGCGGAGCACCGGCGACCAGCCCTTCGCGGAACAGCTCCGGGTGTTCGGCGTGGTCGGCGCTCGCGGGTGCGACGTAGATCGGCAGGTCGCCGATGATCCGTACGCCCCGGATGGCCGCATAGGCACGCAGCGCGGTCCATTCGCGCGCGAAGCGGACCTGGTCGGCCAGGGCGCCCGGCCCCGCAAACGCCTCCCAGCCCGGGGCCCACTCGGCATGAACGGCGCGGAAACGGTCGATCTCGGCGCGGCCGACCGGCGCGTCGGGGTCGGCGAGCAGACCGCCCCAGGCGGCGAACGCCGACGGGCTCGAGTATGGGGAGCCGTGCGCGTCCGGCGGCGCGATCGGCAGCACCTGCCACCAGGACTGGCCGGCCGCCTGCAGCCAGTCGATGAAGCGATAGGCGGGGTCACCGAGGCGCCCGCCGGGCAGCGAGGTGACGTGCAGCAGCACGCCCGACGCACGGCCGTCGATCACCTACTGTCCGCTGTCGGAGCCCGGCACGAACACCAACGCGCCGAGCGGCGGCACGCTCACCACGAGTGAATGCGGGCGGCCGTGGCTGGGCACCGGCACGGTCGCGATCGCGCCCAGGTTGCCGTGCCCGCTGCCGCCGTAGACCGTCGCGTCGGAGTTGAACCGTTCATCCCATCGCCCCGGGTAGTCGACCCCGATGCGGTGCTGGGTCCAGGGCACCGGGGTGAAGTTGATGACCACCAGCGCCATCTCGCCCGCCGGTCCGCGGCGCAGGTAGGCGATGATGCTCTGGTCGGCGTTGTATGCCTCCACCCACTCGAATCCGCCGGGATCGCAGTCCCGCGTGTGCAGGGCCGGCAGTTCCCGGTAGAGGTGGGCCAGATCGGCCACGCAGTGCTCGAGGCCACCGTGCAGTGGGTCGCCGCGCAGGTGCCAGTCCAGGCTGCGCTCGTGGTGCCATTCGCGCCACTGGCCGAACTCGTCGCCCATAAACAAGAGCTTCTTGCCGGGCAGGGTGAACTGGTAGGCATAGAGGGCGCGCAGGTTGGCGCACTTCTGCCAGGCATCGCCGGGCATGCCGTGGATGAGCGACCCTTTGCCGTGCACGACCTCGTCGTGCGAGAGCGGGAGCACGAAGTTCTCGTTGAAGGCGTAGATCGCCCGGAACGTCAGCTCCCCGTGATGGTGGCGCCTGTGGATCGGATCGCGGTGCACGTACTGCAGGGTGTCGTGCATCCAGCCCATGTCCCACTTGTATCCAAACCCCAGTCCGCCCAGGTACGTCGGCCGGGAGACCATCGGCCACGCCGTCGATTCCTCGGCGTAGGTCTGCACGTCCGGATGCAGGCGGTAGACGTCCTCGTTGAACTCGCGCAGGAAGCTGATCGCCTCGAGGTTCTCGCGACCGCCGAAGACGTTCGGGACCCAGTCGTCGCCCTCACGCGAGTAGTCCCGGTAGAGCATCGATGCGACGGCGTCGACGCGCAGGCCGTCGAGGTGATAGCGCTCGAGCCAGAACAGCGCCGACGACAGCAAGAAGCTGCGGACCTCGTGGCGCCCGAAATTGAAGATGAGCGAGCCCCAATCGGGGTGCTGGCCTTCGCGCGGATCGGCGTGCTCGTAGAGGTGGGTGCCGTCGAAGTACCCGAGCCCGTGCTCGTCGGAGGGGAAGTGGGCCGGCACCCAGTCGAGGATGACCGCGATCCCGGCCTGGTGGAGGGTGTCGATCAGCGCCATGAAGTCCTGCGGGGTGCCGTAGCGCGACGTCGGCGCGAAGTACCCGGTGGTCTGATAGCCCCACGAGCCGTAGAACGGGTGCTCGGTCACCGGCAGCAGTTCGATGTGCGTGAACCCGAGCCGCTGCACGTGCTCGACCAACAGTGGCGCGATCTCGCGGTACCCCAGCGGGCGATCGCCGTCGTCTGGCACGCGGCGCCAGGATCCCAGGTGCACCTCGTAGATCGAGACCGGCGCATCGAGGGCGCTGTGGGCGCCCCGGGTGGCCATCCAGTCCGCGTCGCCCCAGTCGTACTGGAGGTCCCACACCACCGAGGCGGTGCGCGGCGGCGTCTCGGCCCACAACGCGACCGGATCGGCCTTCTCGACCGCATAGCCGTCGCGGTGGCTCCGGATGTGGAACTTGTACGCGGCGCCAGTGGTCATGCCCGGGAGCGCGCCCTCCCAGATTCCCGAGGAGCCGCGCGCCGCGAGGCGGTCCGCCCCGGGGGTCCACCCGTTGCCGTCGGTCATCACGCTGACCTCGCGGGCGTTCGGAGCCCAGACGGCGAAGCGCGTGGCGCTCCCGTCGGGCAGCGGATGCGCGCCGAGCATGTCGGCCACGCGCAGGTGCCGGCCCTCGGCGAACAGGTACAGGTCGGCATCCGAGATCGGCGACCGCGACGCGATGGCGGCCGCGAGGTCCTTGTCACTCCCGTGCGCGCTCATCGCGGCCCGAGGATGTCGAGGACGCCCTGCAGCGGGACGCCGGCCCAATCGGGACGGCTGCTCATCTCGTAGCCGAGCTCATAGATCGCCTTCTCGAGCATGTAGATCTCCAGGAGCGTGGCGGTGTCCTCGGGCAGCGGCGGCAGGTGACTGGCCCCGCCAGACGTCGCCAGGTAGCTGCGGACGAAGCTGGCCGCCACCCAGGAATACCAGCATTGTCCCCAGGTCTCGAGGATCTCCCGCGCGTCACCGGCCTCGTCGGCCAGCCCGCGTTCGATCGCGTCGCGGATCGCGACGTGGCGGGCGTAGTCGAACGAGCGCAGCAGCCCGGCCACGTCGCGCATCGGCGAGCGCTTGATGCGCCGGTCCGCCAGCGAGCGCATCGGCTCGCCTTCGAAGTCGATGATGACGAAGTCCGGCCCGGAGTGGAGCACCTGACCAAGGTGCAGGTCGCCGTGGTAGCGCGTGCGCATGCCCGGCTTCTTGATGTCGGTCACGGCGCGCAGTCGAGCCGTGACCTCGCTCTGGCGCTCGAGCAGTTCCTCGGCGTTGGCGCGGTCCTCCTCGGCGAGCGTCGCCAGCCGTCGGCGCACCAGCCCCAGCGTGCGCCGCTCGAGGTTGCGCATCGACTGGTAGCTCGAGCGCAGGTACAGCGTCGTCGTCGGTTCGGGCGCGAAGCTCGGGTCCGGCGAGTGGTTGCCGAGCGCCAGGTGCAGTTCGGCGACGCGCTGGCCGAGCAGCTCGGCCGTGCGCAGGGAGCCCTCGGCCACATCGTGGGCCACGCGCGGAAGCTCGAACTCGGCCAGCACGATCGGCGCCGCGTGTGCGTCCCAGGCAGGGTCCTCGGGGCTGTCCTCGCTCGCCAAGCGCCCGCTCGTACAGGCGCCCGAGTTCGTCGCGCGTGTACGACCAGGCGTCGCCCTCGTTGGGGACGACCTCGTGCAGGATCGCGAGCGTGCGCGGCTTCGCCGCGCGGCGGCGCGTACTCGAGCGAGCCGAGCACCATGGGGGAGTGGGCGAACCCGGCCGCGTTGAGGTGCAGCCCGAGCTCCAGATCGGGGTTGGTGCCCGCTTCGGGACGGCGGAAGACCTTGAGGATGATCTGATGGCCGAACACGACCGAGGTGTTGGTCTGCTCGGACGCGGAACAGGTCCGGCTCGAGCGGTCCTTCGGCCTCGCGGACGATCGCCCGCATCGCCGGGGTCGGCCGGCTCACCAGTGCCCCGTTGCGCCCGGTCGCGCGGCGGCGTTGCGCCGTCTCGAGCAGCAGCTCGCAGAAGGTCCGGTCGTGCAGCCCGTCGACCACCAGGCCGAAGCGGTCCGCCGACGGCGACCTGGGCGACCACCGCGTTGGGCGCGTCCTGGGAGATCCGCTCGGCGGCCTCGTGCTCGGCGAACGCGAGCGGCACGACGTACGTCTCGGGCTCGCCTTCCAGGTAGCTGACCTCGACCAACACGAACACCGCCAGGCCCGTGCCGGCCGGGCCGACCGGCAGCACGTCGATGACGTGCAGCCCGCGCGACCCGGCGTGCCTTGCCGGCGAACCACCGCTGGAGCGGCAGGAACGCCGGCGATCGCCGCCTCCAGGCGCGGGCGCAGCCTCAGCGGCCAGCAGCGCGTCGGGGCGGTCGGACAGCCGGATCAGCGGGGCCTCGGGGCCGGTGTTCGGCCGCCTCGCGGCGCACCGGCTCCTCCAGGCGCAGCCAGTAGAAGCCGTGCGGGCCGAGGGTGAGCAGGTACGGCAGCTCGCCGATGTGCGGGAACGTGGTCTGGCCGAACAGCTCGACGCGGCGCCAGCCCGCGCAAGCGCGAGAGGTCGAGCTCGACGTGCTGGGCGAAGCGCGACAGGTTGGCCACGACCAGGATCTGCTCGTCCTCGTCGGCGCCGCACGAAGGCCAGCACCTGGTGGTTGTCCGGGCGACAGGAACTCGATCTCGCCGCGGCCGAACGCCGGGTGGCGCTTGCCGCAGGGCGATCAGTGCGCCGCATCCACCACAGCAGCGAGTCCGGGTTGGCCTGCTGCGCCTCGACGTTGACCGTCTCGTAGTGGTACTCGGGGTCGATGATCACCGGCAGGTAGAGCTGCTGCGGGTTGGCGCGCCGAGAACCCGGCGTTGCGGTCGGGGCTCCACTGCATCGGCGTGCGCACGCCGTTGCGGTCGCCGAGGTAGACGTTGTCGCCCATGCCGATCTCGTCGCCGTAGTAGATGACCGGCGTGCCGGGCAGCGAGAACAGCAGGCCGTTCATCAGCTCGATCTTGGCCGGCGGTTGTTGCCCAGCAGCGGCGCGAGGCGGCGCCGGATGCCCGAGGTTGATGCGCGCCTGCGGGTCGTGGGCGTAGACGCGGTACATGTAGTCGCGCTCCTCGTCGGTGACCATCTCGAGCGTCAGCTCGTCGTGGTTGCGCAGGAACAGCGCCCACTGGCAGCTCGTCCGGGATCGCCGGCGTCTGCTGGAGGATGTCCATGATCGGGAAGCGGTCCTCCATCTGCAGCGCCATGAACATCCGCGGCATGAGCGGGAAGTGGAACGCCATGTGGCACTCGTCGCCCTCGCCGAAGTAGGCGGCGGCGTCCTCGGGCCACTGGTTGGCCTCGGCCAGCAGCATGCGGTCGGGGAAGCGCGCGTCGACGTGGGCGCGCAGACTTGCGCAGGAACTCGTGGGTCTCGGGCAGGTTCTCGCAGTTCGTGCCCTCGCGCTCGAACAGGTACGGCACGGCGTCGAGCCGCAGCCCGTCGACGCCCATGCTCGAGCCAGAAGTCGAGCACGCGCAGCATGGCGCGCTGGACCTCGCGGGTTGTCGAAGTTCAGGTCGGGCTGGTGGCGAGTAGAAGCGGTGCCAGTAGTAGGCGCCGGCGACCGGGTCCCAGGTCCAGTTCGAGGTCTCGAAGTCCTTGAAGATGATCCGCGCGTCCTGGTACCGGTCCGGCGGTGTCGCTCCAGACGTAGAAGTCGCGCTCCAGCGGCTGCCGGCCGGCGCGCGCCGCGCGCGCTGGAACCAGGGGTGCTGGTCGGAGGTGTGGTTGAGCACCAGCTCGGTGATCACCCGCAGATCCGCGGCGGTGCGCCTCGCGCAGGAACGTGCGGAAATCGCGCAGCGTGCCGTAGGCGGGGTTGATGTCGCGTAGTCGGCGATGTCGTAGCCGTCGTCGCGCAGCGGCGACGGGTAGAACGGCAGCAGCCAGAGCGCGGTCACGCCGAGGTCCTGCAGGTAGTCGAGCTTCTCGGTCAGGCCCCGGAAATCGCCGATGCCGTCGCCGTCGCTGTCGAAGAACGACGCGCACGTGCAGCTCGTAGATGACCGCGTCCTTGTACCAGAGCGGGTCGTTGTCCGGGTGCGAGATGACTGGGTTCATACGAAGTAGTTGAAGTCGTGCTCGGTGCGCACCTCGCGTGCGGACCGCGAAGATGTGCGCCGGCACGACTTGGGGGTCGAGCTGGACGAAGTTGCGGGCCCCGCGCCATTCGGTAGTGCGTCGCGCCGATGCAGGTCGTCGACGCTCGAACGCCTCGTTCCCGAGCCCGAGATCGCCACAGGCGCAGATCGGTCCAGCCCGACTGCGTGTAGCGCGGGTCGAGGTTGACCACGCACCAGGACGCGGTCGCCGGCGCCGCGTCGGTCTTGGATGTAGCAGATCAGCTGCGTCGTTGTCGATCGGATGGAACACGCAGCGCTCGTTGCGCTGCAGCGCCGGGTTCTCGCGCCGGATGCGATTGACCCGGGCGATCAGCGTCTGCAGGCTGTCCAGGCGCCGTCGAGGTCCCAGTGCCGGATCTCGTACTTCTCCGAGTCCAGGTACTCCTCGCTGCCGGGCTCGCGGCGGCCGTTCTCGCCCAGCTCGAAGGCCGGCCCGTAGATGCCGTAGTTGGCGCCGAGGGTGGCCGCCAGCACCAGCCGCGCGATGAACGCCGGGCGGCCGCCGTCTGCAGGTACTCGGTGCAGGATGTCCGGCGTGTTCGGCCAGAAGTTGGGCCGGAAGTACTCGCGCATCTCGGTCCGGCGTCAGCTCGGTCAAGTACTCGGTCAGCTCGTCGCGCGTGTTGCGCCAGGTGAAGTACGTGTAGGACTGGGTGAAGCCGAGCTTGGCCAGCCGCTACATCACCTTGGGCCGCGTGAACGCCTCGGCCAGGAAGATCACCTCGGGGTGGTCGCGCTTGGATCTCGCCGATCAGCCACTCCCAGAAGGCGAACGGCTTGGTGTGCGGGTTGTCGACGCGGAAGATGCGCACGCCCTGGTCGATCCAGAACTCGACGACGCTCTTCAGCTCGTCCCACAGCGCGCGCCAGTCGCTCGGTCTCGAAATCGAACGGGATAGATGTCCTGGTACTTCTTGGGCGGGTTCTCGGCGTACTGGATCGTGCCGTCGGGCCGGTGCGCGGAACCACTCCGGGTGCTCGCGGACCTACGGATGGTCGGGCGAGCACTGGAACGCCAGGTCGAGCGCGATCTCGATGCCGCGCCGCGGCGGCGCGTCGACCAGCGCGCCGAAAGTCGTCGAGCGTGCCCAGGTCGCGGGTGGATCGCCTTGTGGCCGCCCTCCGGCGGCGCCGATGGCCCAGGGGCTGCCCGGGTCGCCGGGCGCGGCGCGCGGTCGAGTTGTTGCGCGCCCTTGCGGTGACTGCGGCCGATCGGGTGGATGGGCGGCAGGTAGAGGACGTCGAAGCCCATCTCGGCGACGTACGGCAGGCGCGCCGTCGACGTCGCGAAGGTGCCGTGGCGCCCGGGCTCGGCGCGGCCGAGCGCGGGAACAGCTCGTACCAGGCCGAGTAACGCGCCCGCTCGCGCTCGGTCCGGATGCGGTACGGGGGTCCCAGACCGTCTGGTGGGAGCGGTCGGCGTGCGCCCGGCACAGATCGGTCAGCTCATCGTCGGTCGCGCGGGCGATTCGCTCGACGAGCGGGGTCGCCTCGTCGGCGAGTTCGGCCGCCCACGCGCGCAGGCGCTTGGCGTCGCTCCGGCCGGCGCGGCCGGCGGCCGCACGGACCAGGCCCGCGCCGATCAGGATGTCCACGCTGACGTCGTTGCCGGCGTCGGCATTGCGCTCGAGCCCGCGGCGCCACGTGCCGATCTCGTCGACCCAGCCCCGGGCGCCGTACTCGTAGACGCCGAGTCCGGTGACCGTGAACTCGCCCGCCCAGCGGTCGTTGCCGAGCTCGCGCATCGGGGTGGCCACCCAGTCGGCGTCGCCGGCGCGGCGGTGGCACAGCTCGACGGTCAGCAGGTCGTGGCCCTCGGCGAACGCGTCGAGCTCGACGGCGACCAGATCCCCGACGGTGCGGGCGATCGCGAAGCGCCCGCCGTCGATGCCGGGGGTCAGGTCCTCGAGGACGACCCGCCCGCGGGCCGTCCGGTCGTCGGGCTGTGCGGTGCGGGGTCGTCATCGTGGCTGTTCCGTCGTCGGTATGCGGATCGGGGCTCCCTGCCGATATCCCGAGAAACGCGGACTCACGCAACTCTGCCAGCCCGCGACGTCGTCACGGGTCACACATCGGTGACGACTGTCGACACGCCGCCGCGTACGTGAGGCCACAAAGCCCCGCATCATGCGAACGACCCGGGCAGCCTGCACCGATGGCGGGGGACTCGGGGTCCGCGATCGGGCAGAGTACCGGCAATGCCAATGACGAAACTGCTGCGACCGACCCGCGCGGGTCCCGGCATGAACATCTGGCCAGGCGACCGTTTCCCCTCGGTGCGACCTGGGACGGGCGCGGGCACGAACTTCTCGCTGTTCTCCGAGAACGCCGAGGGCGTCGAGCTGTGCCTGTTCGACGACGACGGGACGCGAGACCGCAGATCGAGCTGCGGCCGAACAGACCGCGTCCAGTCTGGCACGGCTACGTCCCGGGCGTCGGTCCCGGCCAGCGCTACGGCTACCGCGTGCACGGTCCCTACGACCCGGACCGCGGGCAGCGCTTCAACCCCGACAAGCTGCTCTCGACCCGTACGCCAAGGCGATCGACGGCGACGTCGCACTGGCGCGAGACGTCCTGCCCTATCGTCGGCGACGGCACGCCCGACGACGACCTCGAGATCGACGACGAGGACAACGCGACGCGATGCCGAAGTGCGTGGTCATCGACCCGACTTTCGACTGGGAGGGTGACCGCTCCGCGCATCGCCCGTGGGACGACACGATCATCTACGAGCTGCACGTCAAGGGCTTCACCATGCTCCACCCGGGCGTGCCGCGACGACCTGCGCGGGACCTACGCGGGGCTCGCGTCGGACGAGGCGATCGACTACCTGCCGCGACTCGGGGTGACCGCGGTCGAGCTGCTGCCGGTGCACCACTTCGTCCGACGAGCCGCACCTGGCCGAGCGCGGGCTGACGAACTACTGGGGCTACAACTCGATCGGCTTCTTCGCGCCCGCACGCCGGCTACGCCGCCACCGGCGTGCCGGCGACCAGGTGCGCGAGTTCAAGACGATGGTCAAGGCGCTGCACCGGCCGGCATCGAGGTGATCCTCGACGTCGTCTACAACCACACCGCCGAGGGCAACCACCTCGGGCCGACGCTGTCGTTCCGCGGGATCGACAACCCGTCCTACTACCGCCTCGATGCCCGACGACCCGCGGCTCTACATGGACTTCACCGGGCACGGGCAACAGCCTCAACCCGATGCATCCGAGCGTGCTGCGGCTCATCATGGACTCGCTGCGCTACTGGGTGACCGAATGTCACGTCGACGGGTTCCGCTTCGACCTCGCGTCCGCGCTGGCGCGCGAGCTCTACGATGTCGACCGGCTGTCAGCGTTCTTCGACGTCATCCACCAGGATCCGGTCCTCTCCCAGGTGAAGCTGATCGCCGAGCCGTGGGACGTCGGCCGGGCGGCTACCAGGTCGGCAACTTCCCGCTCCTGTGGACGCGAGTGGAACGGCAAGTACCGCGACGACGTCCGCGACTTCTGGCGCGGCTGCGGACGCGTCGGCGACTTCGCCGACCGGCTGGCCGGCTCGAGCCGACCTCTACCAGGACGACGGGCGCCGGCCGTTCGCGTCGATCAACTTCGTCACCGCCCACGACGGCTTCACGCTCGCACGACCTGGTCGTCCTACAACGACAAGCACAACGAGGCCAACGGCGAGGACAACCGCGACGGCACCGACGACAACCGCAGCTGGAACTGCGGCGTCGAGGGCCCGACCGACGATCCCGCCGATCGCGTGACGCTGCGGGCGCGCCAGCAGCGCAACTTCATGGCGACGCTGCTGCTGTCGCACGGGGTCCCGATGCTGCTCGGCGGCGACGAGTTCGGCCGGACCCAGCAGGGCAACAACAACGCCTACTGCCAGGACAACGAGATCTCCTGGTTCGACTGGGTGCTGTCCGACGAGCAGCGGGACCTGCTCGAATTCACCCGGCAGCTGATCGCGCTGCGCAAGCGCCATCGCGCCTTCCGGCGCCGGCGATTCCTCACCGGCCACCCGGTCGGCGAGGGCCGCTGCCGGACGTGTGGTGGTTCCGGGCCGACGGCGAGGAGATGACCGGCGACGACTGGACCAATCCGGAGTTCCGGAGCCTCGGGATGTACCTCAACGCCGAGGCGGTCCACTCGGCGCGGCACGGAGGACGAATACGTCGACGACGAGGCGTTCATCGTCATCATGAACGCAGCCGATCAGATCGTTGATCACCGTCTCCCGGGCGAGCAGTTCGGCGGGAACTGGACGCTCGAGCTGAGCTCCGACGGGCTCTACGGCCGACAGCTCGGCGCAGCGATCCGCCACCACGAGCCGGTCCGTATCGCGCCGCACGCCGTGCTTGTGCTCCGCCGCCACACCGCCGACTGAGCGCCGCTGCGCGGCGGTCCGCGTGAGCACCCTCGGGAGGGCCGCCGACCGTGTGGGCGAACCGGAGTGTGAGCAAAATGTAAGTTGCTGATCGACGATGCCTCAAATGACCATCGGCTCCATGGCCTCGCCCGCGCCGAAGCGGCGCTGGAATCCCCTGGCGCGCGTGAGCCCCGCGTGGCGCGTGCCGCTGGTGGCCTGGCTGCTCTCGCGCCTGCTGGTGTTTGTGACGGCGGCCATCGGCTCGGTCTGGCTCGGATGGCCACCCATGGCCCCGAGCAACGGCATTCCACGCTCGTTGGCGCTGCTCGGCGGCTGGGACACCAACTGGTATTTGCGCATCGCCCGGCACGGCTATCAGCGGGCCACCACAGGGATCGCGACCCACCACAGCGACTTCGTCTTCTATCCGCTGCTGCCCGCGATCATGCACATCGGGATCCTGACCTCCTCCAGCCCGTTCCTCTGGGGCCTGATCGCCAGCAATGCGGCACTCCTGATTGGGCTGGTCGCCTTCCACGGGCTGACCGAGGACCGCAGGGGCCTGCAGTTCGCCGACCGGGCGACGTGGATCCTGGCGTTCTCGCCGGCCGCCGTCTACGCGAGCCTCGCCTACACCGACGGGATCTTGCTCGCGCTGGCGACGTCTGCCGCCTGGGCGGCCTGGCGCGGACGGTGGTGGCTGGCGGCGGGGGTCAGCGCGGCGTCGGTCCTGGCGCGCCCACAGGGATTCCTGGTCGCGCTCTTGGTCGTCATGATCGCCGCGACGGCCCCGTCGGTGCCCGGGCGGTTTCGGGCCACCCGCGCCGCGGTGGCTGCCGGGGCGGCGATCGCGGTGTTCCTTGCCTTCCTCGGATGGATGCAGGTCGCGCGCGGATCCTGGCAGTTGCCCTTCATCGGCCAGCAGGCCTGGTACCGGTATCCGCCGGGGCTGCGCGCCGTTCGGGAGTTCGGCTCCGAGCTCAAGTACGTCTTCACGTATCCGAACTCGACACCGCACCTGCCGTGGTTCCGCATCCTGTACTGGACCGGCCCGGTGCGCGATCTGATCATCACCATCGTCATGCTCGCACTGGTCGTGGCCCTGATCCGATTCGAGTGCTCGTGGCGGAGCATCTGGGTGATCTTCACCGTGCTCGCGCTGCTGGTGCCCCTGAGCTCCGGCAATTTCTCGAGCGATACGCGCTTCGGGTTGCTGGCCTTCCCGCTGATCTGGCCCATCGCGGCATGGAGCCAGCGCGGTTCGATCCGCCGCGTCTACGGGCTGTCGGTCGTGGGCGTGGTCCTGATCGCCGCACTCGTGCTGCAGATGAAGTACGCCTTCCCGTAGCGCCGTCTCCCTGTCGCGGCCAGACGGCTATCGTTCGCGCCGGACGCGGCGCGGCCCGGAGGGGTGGCCGAGAGGTCGAAGGCAACGGTCTTGAAAACCGTCGAACGCTCACACGTTCCGTGGGTTCGAATCCCACCCCCTCCGCTGGGACTGCGCATTCTGCGCGGATTGCGTGCCGTGCCGGGCGCACGCTCGTAGAGCGGAAGGCATGACCAGCCGCTTCACTGGTGGGTCGGCAGGAAGATGTACTGGCCGAGGGACGGCGCCGCGCACTGATGGGCCGGGGAGCGGCGGGCGCTCCGGGCTTCGCCACGTTCCGGGGGTAGCGGCAGGGCCTGCCGGGCCCCAAGCGTGCATTGGGACGTCCCATTGGATTGTCGATCCGGGCTGGACGCGGCGCGCGCCCGGGCGTCCCGCGCTGGAGCTCGCAGCGTGGGATCCGGGTCACGGAGATCCGTGGTACGGTCGGCCTCGTGAGCGGTGGCGCGATCGTTGACACCTCGGAGGGGCCCTCGCCCGACCCGTACGGCCCGGACATCTTCACCGAGCCGGACGGCGCCGCGGATACCCTGGCGAATCTCGGACCCCTGGCGCGCATGGCCGGGATCTGGCGCGGCGCGAAGGGCGCTGATCAACACCCTGTCGCCGAGGGCACTGGCAGCGAGACGTTCATCGAGCACTACGAGCTGCAGCCGATCGACCGACAGACCAACGGGCCACAGCTCTTTTACGGCCTGCGGTACCACACCCATATCGTCAAGCCGGGAGAGGTCGAGACCTTCCACGACCAGGTGGGCTACTGGCTGTGGGAACCCGCCACCGAGACCGTGACGCTGACCCTGGGCGTGCCGCGCGGACAGGTGCTGTTGGCCGCCGGGCCTGCAGGCGCCGAGGCGACCCGGTTCGAGGTGAGTGCCACGGTGGGTACCGAGGTGTACGGCATCCTGTCCAACCCGTTTCTGGAGCAGAACTTCAAGCTGCTCGACTACCGGATCCGTGTGTCGATCAACCCCGATGGGACATGGTCGTACGACGAGGAGGGGCTGATGGTGATTCCGGGTCGCGACGCGCCGTTCGCACACCGTGAGCGCAACACCCTGACGAGGATCGGTCCCCCAACGCCGAATCCGCTCGCGCAGGCCGCCCGCTACGACGGGAGCTTGGGGATCGGCGACCTTCGACACCAGGACCAGCGACTGCCATGAACCACCTGACCCGCGAGCTCGCCCCGATCTCCGACGCGGCCTGGGAGCAGATCGACGAAGAGGCGAGGCGCACCCTCACGCATTTTCTCGCCGCGCGGCGGCTGGTCGACTTCGATGGCCCGCACGGATGGAGCCACGGCGCGGTCGACCTCGGCCGGGTGCTTCCCACCGAACGGCCTGCCGTTCCGGGCGTCGAGGCCGCCCGCCGCCGGGTGCAGCCCCTCGTCGAGCTCCGCGCCCGGTTCGCGCTCGATCGCTCGGAGCTTGACGCGATTGCCCGCGGCGCCCCCGATCCCGACCTGCAGCCCGTCATCGACGCGGCGAGGGACGCCGCGCTCGCCGAGGACCACATCGTCTTCCACGGCGACCCGGCTGACGGCACGACGGGGATCATCGCGGCCTCCCCCCACCCGGCCGTGCCGATCGATGACGACTTCGCCCGTTACCCGGACTATGCCGCGGCCGCGGTCGCGGCATTACGGGCCGCAGGTATCGGCGGGCCGCTCGCAATCGCCCTCGGCACCCGCGCCTACGGGGGCGTGATGGTGGCGACCGAGCACGGCGGCTACCCGGTCGCCGAGCTTGTGCGCCAGATCGTCGGCGGGCCTGTCGTCTGGGCACCCGCCATCGATGGCGCGGTGGTGCTCGCCAAACGCGGCGGGGACTTCACACTCACCGTCGGCGAGGACCTGTCGGTCGGCTTCCGTTCGGCGAGCGAGGATGCGGTCGAGCTCTACATCGAGGAGAGCATCGCCTTTCGCGTCATCACGCCGGAGGCGGCGGTGCACTTGGCGCCCGCCTGACGCGTCGTGTTCGGCCGACGTGCACCGGGCGCCCCCGAGGGCCTGTGTCCGCGTCGACCCTTGACCGACGGGACTGCGAGCTTGGCCGGATCCGGTCCCCCGACGCGCGGGAGCACCGGCGGGCGTGATTGGGCCGGGCCGGTGTCGTGCGCGCACGCATGGGCGTTCAAGCTCGGCTGGCGCGCGGTCCGAGGACAGGTGGACGGCCAGCGCGGCGCGCGCGCAGCTCGAGTCCGAGCAGGACGATCGCCTGGATGATTACGAACGTGGTCGTCACCGCGGCGACGGTGCCGGTCCCACCGGTCGTGGCGGTCGTGAGGTTGTACACGCCGTGCCAGATCGCGCACGCGAGGATGCTGCCGCCGGTGCCGTTGTACAGCCAGGTCAGCACGATTGATCCGCAGGCGAGGCCGAACACGAAGCCGACGTAAGTGATCGGCGCCATCGCCCGGTAGGTGTTGATCGTGAAGAAGTAGGGCAGGTGCCAGAGGGCCCAGATCGGGGTAACCAGCAATGCAGCGGCCAGCGCGCCATAGCGTCGCTGTAGCAACGGGAGTGCGAAGCCTCGCCAGCCGGTCTCCTCGCCGAACCCGTTGATGAGAATCGCGAGCACGCCGACGGCGAGCACGCCGATTGCAGGCAACCCGCTGTAGCGGCCGAAGCCACTGAGCCTCGGCAGCGTGCCGGCGACGGCGTCGATGGCGAGTGCGATACCCAGGAATGCGAACGGGCTCAGCGTCCAGGCCCACCACCGCAGCGGCATGTGCCAGCGCCCCATCCGAGCGAGCAGATCCGCCACGCCCGTTCGCCCGGACAGCCAGCCAGTGACGATGAGCGCCGCGAGGGCGGGTCCGAGCAACGCGGGTGCGTGCGTCGGCCAGCCCCGGCCCTTGTCGATCGTGTCGCCGGCCACGGCCAGCGGGAACGTCCAGGCCCACGAGAACCCGTACGCGAGCACGACGAAGGCCGCCAGCGCGCCGAGGCTCCCAGCTGCGGGTCGCCGCAGAAGCGTCAGCGGAGCCTTTGAGCCGGTGCCGCGCGTCGGGAACGTGGGTGACCGCACAGCCATCCAAGGCCTCCTCGAAGCCCTCTGCAGCGAACCTCCCATGCCGTCAACGGAGATGCGACCGTGGCGCACCGGTCGCGCCTTGCCTGTTTCTACGGATCCGTGCAAGCGACCACTCGGGATCAATCCAACGCCCGGCCAGCGGTGATCACCACCGCGATTCTGCCATGCGACGACTCCTACCGCGGCAGGTGGTCCGCGAACCAGTCGGCCGCGCGGCGGGCAACGTCCTCGAGGGCGCCCGGTTCCTCGAACAAGTGGGTCGCTCCGGGGACGATCGCGAGCTCACTGGGCACGCGCAGGGCGCGCTGCGCATCACGGTTGAGGGCGAGGACGGCCTCGTCGCGCCCGCCGACGATCAAGAGCACATCCGCGCCCACCTCGCCGAGTCGCGGGCCGGCCAGATCCGGACGCCCGCCGCGCGAGACCACGGCGCGGACGCGGTCGCCGAGGTCGGCCGCGGCCCACAACGCGGCCGCGGCCCCGGTGCTCGCACCGAAGAACCCGACCGGGAGCGCGGCGACTTCCGGGTCGCCTGCCGCCCAGTTGGCTGCCCGAACGACGCGTCCGGCGAGCAGGGGGATGTCGAACACGTTCGCGCGGCTGGCCGCCTCGGTCGGTGTCAGCAAATCGATGAGCAGCGTCGCCAGACCGCGGTCGTTGAGCACGGCTGCGACGTCGCGATTGCGCGGGCTCAGGCGGCTGCTGCCGCTGCCGTGGGCGAAAATCACGAGCCCGGTCGCCTCGGGGGGCACCCGCAGATCCCCGACGATGGTGCCCGTCTCACCGATCGGGACGAGGATCTGCTCGTTCCGCCAGGCCCTCGCGGGGCCGGCACGACCTCCGGGCCGCCAGCAGGGTGAGCACCTCGTCGTCGGTTGTCTGGCTGAAGTCCTCGTACCACGCGCCGACCGCGCGCATCTGCTCCGGCGCAGCCAGGCACACGACCTCGTCGGCCACTGCGGCGAGTTCCCGGAGGGTGGACGGAACGCCGACGGGGACCGCGAGCACCAGGCGCCGCGGCCCTTTCGCACGGACCGCGTGGAGCGCCGCGCGCGCCGTCCCGCCGGTGGCAATGCCGTCGTCGACGACGATCACGGTCCGACCCGTGACATCGAGCGGGCGATCACCGCGATAGCGCGCGACGCGCGCATCGACCTCTGCGCGCGCCCGCACCACGGCGCGCTGGAGGTCCGCGTCGCTGATCCTCAGCCACCGCAGGGTCTCGGTGTCGATCATCGGGGGCTCGCCTTCGGCGACTGCGCCGATGCCGAATTCCGGGTTCTCCGGGGCGCCGATCTTGCGTGCCACGAGCACGTCGAGCGGCGCATCGAGCGTCTGGGCGATCTCGAAGGCCACGGGGATCCCGCCCCGCGCGAGCCCGAGCACGAGCGGCTGCTCGGGCGCGAGTACCGCGAGCCGTGACGCGAGCTCGCGCCCGGCTGCGCGACGGTCGGCGAACCCATGAGGTGAGGATGAACGCATCGGTTGCTCCTTGGGCCGATTCCGCTGCCGTCTGCGGCCCGCGATCACGGCCGCCCCGATCGACTGACTCGCATGGTTGCCGCCCGGTGCGGGTCCGGAATCCGTTGTCGCACGGGGGTGCGGCGCGTGGAATCCCCGAAGGCAGCCCAGGGTTGCTGACCCCGAGTCGCGACGACCCGTGCCGCTGGGCCCGCATGCGCCGCGTCCCGGGCGCGGTGCGATTGACACCGCGTCGCCGGTGCGCGAGCCTGCCGCCCGACCGAGCAGGACGTACGCTGTCGCATCCGAGAAGGGGCGCCGTGGGCCATGGTGTCGCCGAGGTTCTGACGTTCGCGGTCGGTGTGGCGGTCAGCCCGCTCCCGATCATCGCCGTGATCCTGATCCTGTTCTCCCGCCAGGCGAACGTCAACGGTCGGGCGTTCCTGGCCGGCTGGATCGTGGCGCTGGCGGTCGTCAGCGGGGTCGTGTACGCCATCGCCGCCGGCGCGGACGCGAACTCCGACGCGACGGTATCCGACAGCGTCTCGTGGCTGAAGATCGTGCTGGGGATCGTGCTCCTGTGGTTGGCTGCGCGTCGCTGGCGTACGCGCCCGGCGCCTGGCGCGGCACCGGAGCGGCCGAAGTGGATGGCGCGCGTCGAGTCGTTGAGGCCCGGTCAGGCGGCTGGCCTGGGCGCGCTGCTGGTCATCGCCAACCCGAAGAATCTGATCCTCACGATCGGCGCCGCCATGGGCCTGGCCCAGCTCGACCTCTCGACCGGTGATGCCGTGGTGGCCCTGATCGTATTCATCGTGGTCGCCAGCGCGAGCGTCGCCGCGCCGGTCATCTACCATCGGCGCGGGGGCGCCCGGGCCGAGGCCGCGCTCGACGACGTCAAGGCCTGGCTCGGCGAGAACGACGCGACGTTCATGGCCGTGCTGTTCCTGGTGTTCGGCGTGGACCTGATCGCCAAGGGGATCGGGCTGCTGTCCTGAGCCCACCCCGCCGGGTGCGGGCATCGCGGTCATGACCAAAGGAGGCCACAGGTGGATCTGGCAGCCGTGATGCGCGAGCTCGCCGCGCGCGAGCCGATCTTGCATCAGGGTGCATCCGAGCTGACCCGCGCGGACTTCGAGACGGTCACCGCCGACGACTTCTGGGAGGTCGGGGCATCGGGGACCGTCGATGGCCGGGAGCGCGTGTGGGCGGTTCTCGCAGCGCGATCTGCGCGCCCCGAGGGCGAGTGGGAGGCGAACGACGTCCGTTGCCGGGCGCTGGGCGCCGACAGCTACCTGCTCACGTACCGCCTGCGCCAGGACGCGCGGATCACGCGCCGGCCGAGCGTCTGGGAGCGCGCGGCCGGGCGCTGGCGGCTCGTCTACCACCAAGGGACGATCGTGGGTGATCCCGCCGCCGGGAGCGGGGACCGACGGGATCGGCCCCGTTGACCGATCCGGTCGGCGTGCCGATAGCACCATGGGATGAGTGTCGGCGAGCGCATGCGGCGGTTGACGGCGTGGCGCAGGCGCACGGTTCGGGCGATCGCCGCCGAGCTTGGCGTCCTGGCGGCGCTCGTGGCCGTCGTCTGCGCGGGCACGCTCGTCGCTCCGGCCACTGCGGCCGCGGCGACCTGCGACACCACCGTCGACATCTGCCTCACACTGACGACCAGCAACACGGCCTCGGCCCTGTCGCTGCCCCTCGGCGGCACGGTGGCCGTGACGGTTGACTGGGGCGACGGCAGCGCCCCCCAGTCGTTTACCTCGGCGGGCGACACGGCGGCGCACGCCTATCTGCCGGACGGGACCTACACCGTGGTCATCGCTCCAGATACGAGCGCATCGCCGTCGGGTCCGTGGCTCACGCATTTCGGCGACCCCGGCGGGTACACGGGCGCCGGCCTGATCACCGGGGTCTCCTCGCTTGGGAGTTTGGGCACGACGAACCTCGCGGGCGCCTTCGCCGGCGCGACCAGCCTGATGGCCGTGCCGCCCGCCCTTCCCGCCGGCGTGACCGATCTCCGCAGCGTCTTCCGGGGCGCGACGGCATTCAACCCATCCTCGTACGGACAGTCGATCGATGCCTGGGATACGTCGGCGGTCACGACCATGGCCGACATGTTCAACGGGGCGTCGGGCTTCGACTCCGACATCGCCGGCTGGGACACCGGCCGGGTCACCGACATGTCCCGCATGTTCGACAACGCGGTGGCGTTCGATCAGCCCGTGGGCACGTGGGACACCGGTGCGGTGACGACGATGCGCGGGATGTTCAGCGGCGCCGCCGGCTTCGATCGGCCCATCGGTACCTGGAATACCGCCCACGTGACCGATATGACCGACCTGTTCGCCGGGGCCAGCGCCTTCAACCAGCCGCTGGCCGGGTGGAACACCGGATCGGTCACCTCGACGCGCGACATGTTCAGCGGCGACTTTGCCTTCGATCAGCCCCTCGGTGCGTGGGATACCGGCCATGACGTGGACATGAGCGGGATGTTCGCGAATGCCACGTCGTTCGATCAGCCGATCGCCAGCTGGAATACGGGCGCCGTCACCACCATGAGCGCGATGTTCTCCGGCGCGGCGGCCTTCGATCAGCCGCTCGCCGGCTGGGACACCAGCCACGTGACCGACATGTCGTCCATGTTCGCCCAGGCGGCGCTCTTCGATGCGCCGATCGGCGGCTGGGCGACCGCCGCGGTGACGACCATGGCCAACATGTTCAACGGCGCCCTCGGCTTCGACCAGCCGATCGGCACGTGGAACGTCACCGGGGTCACCAGCCTCGCCGGCATGTTCGGCGGCTCGGCCGGGCTCTCACTCGGCAGCTACGACGAACTGCTCGACGGCTGGGCGACCCAGGCGGTGCACCCGGGCGTGATCTTCGACGCCGGCACCACCCCGTTCAACGGGCTCGCGTCCGCTGCCCACGGGGTCCTCACGAACCCGGCGGGCGACGATTGGACCATCTCCGATGGCGGGCTGACCGACGCCCGCATCCCGTCGATCGTGGAGTCGCCGCCGGTCGCGACCGGGATCACCTACGGGCAGCACCTCGCAGTCTCCCGACTGCTGGGCGGTGCGGCGAGCACGCCCGGGACCTTCAGCTTCGTCACGCCGACCGAGGCCCCGGGAGCCGGCACGCCGCAGGTGGCCGTCCGATTCGTCCCCGCCTCGCCGTTCTACGCCCCGGCGACCGTTTCGGTCGCGGTCGCGGTCGCCAAGGCGCACGCGACGCTCGTGCTCGCGGGCCTCGCGAGCGTTCGGCATGGCCGCCTCGTGATCGTGACGGTGGGACACCTTGTCCGCGGGGCTCGCCTGAATGTCGTCTGGCAGGCGGGCCGCCACAGCTACCGGCGCGCCCTGACGGCGCCCGCGAGCACCGTACGCGTGGCCCTCGCCCTGCACGTGCGTGGCATCTATCGGGTGACCGTGAGCGCCACCGATCCGAACGTGATCTTCCGGTCCGGATCGGGCTCGGTCCGCGCCACCTGAGTCACGGTACCCGGCGCGGCGCAGGGCGCCGCACGCTCAAGTCCGTCGGGCCTCCGGCCGACCCCAAACTGAGACCGCCATGAGCACGTCCCACGACCACACCGCGCCCGCGATCCCGGCCGGCGAGACGCTGGACGCGCCGACGCACGCTCGCGGAGCACGCAGCCGGGGCACCCGCATGCCGGGCTGGTCCGAGCTCGCCCGTTGGGCCGCCACGCATCGGGCGCTCGTGACCGCCGTGATCGTCGGGCTGATCATCCTGGTCGCCGGTGCCGTGCTCGTGCGGGCGGCGATCGACGACAGCGTCACGACGGACGAGATCTTCTACGTGCACACCGGCGTCTGCGCGTTCAATACCGGCTTGGTCGATCTCGAACCCACCAATCCGGCCGGGCCGAAGCTGCTGGCCGGCATCGGTGCCGAGCTGTCGGGCGTCCCCACCGACACCACCTGCAACACCGACAGCTACCAGACCCTGATGCAGCGTCCGAGCGTCGGCGGCCTCGAGCGCCTGATCGTCTTCGCCCGCATTCCGGCGATTCTCATCACGCTCGCCTTGATCCTCGTGGCCGCGCTGTGGGCCTACGGGCTGGCGGGTCCGGTCGCAGCGGTGCTCGCGGCGGCCTTCGTCGGCTTCGACCCGACGATCATGGCGCACGGGCATCTGGCGACGCTCGACGTGCCGCTGGCATTCGGCTTCGTCAGTTTCCTGGCGTCGCTCTGGCAATGGCACACCACCCAGCGCGGGCGCTGGCTGGCCGTCGCCGGGCTCGCGCTCGGCGTCGCGCTGCTCAGTAAGGCTGGCGCGGTCAGCCTGATCCCGCTGGCCGTCGTGCTCATCTTCGCCACGGGCCGCGGAGGGGTGCTCGCTCGGCTGCGGCGGGTGCTCGTGCCGACCGGCGTGCTGGTGGCGGTCGCCTACGTCGTCGTGACGGCCGTCTACGCGCCGTTCGGGTTCTCCGAGCCCGTGCACGCCTGGCTGCCCACCGGCCTGAATTGGCTGGTGCCCGAATCCTGGCTGTGGGGCGTCCACTATCAGCTGGTGGACCACATCTCCTCGGCCGGCAACTACATCTCCTGGCTCAACGGGCAGCAGCACCTGGCCAACACCTGGCTGTACTTCCCTGAGGCCTTTCTCCTCAAGTCCACGATCGCCGGCCTGGCCGCGATGCTCGTCGGCGTGGCTTGGCTGGCGTGGCGGCGGCACCCCGCGCTGGTGTGGGTGTTCGCGCCGGGGGTCGTCTACTTCGCCGTGCCCGTGAAGTCGGGGATCAACATCGGGGTCCGCTACCTCGCGCCGTCGATCGCGCTGTTCGGGATCACCGCCGCGGTGGGCCTGGCGCTCCTGCCCCGCTATTGGCCGGCGATCGGCGCGGTCCTTGCCGTTGCCGCGATCGCCGCCACCCTGATGGGGCCGGTCGGCAGCATCGGCTACTTCAATGCCTTGGCGTCTGGCCGGCATTCGTACTACCTGGCCGACAGCAACATCGACTGGGGGCAGGACGGCTGGCGCCTGCGGGACTGGTGGCTCGCCCACGGCAAGCCGCCACTGCAGGTCGATCTGTTCGGGGGCCTGCCGGCGAGCTACTACGTCCCGACCGCGATCGACGTCGGCGGTCCGCACAACGAGCGCTGGGACTACAACGTCGTGCCGACGGTCCCCGACCGGCTCCTGATCACGAGCGTCAACGAGGGCACCCTCTGGTCGACGTTCACTCCGGAAGTGGCCGCCGCGCGCTGTTACATCGGCACGAGCCTGGTCGTCGTCGGCGCCGTCTGCTGACCCCGACCGACCCGCGCCGCGACGCCCTCGGGATCCGCGCTAGCGGACCGTCAGCGTGCCGGTCATGCCCGCCTCGCGATGGCCCGGGACGGTGCAATAGAAGGTGTAGGTGCCCGGTGCAAGGTTGGCGACAACCTCCGAGACGCCGCCGTGGCCGACGACCGGGCCCGCGGGGATGCCGGTGACGGCCAGCGCGATCGAGTGCTGCAGCTGCGACGGGTTCGTCATGCGGATCATGATCCGCCCCGCGGGTGCGGAGAGCTCGTTTGGGACGAAGGCCAACTCCGATGCCGAGGCCTGGATGCTGAACACGGTGGTTGCGCCGGAGCCCCCGGTCGTCGTGGTCGTGCCCGTGGCGGCCGCGCCCGTCGTGGCCGGGGATTGCGTTGACGTCGAGCCGTTGGTGGCGGCGGCCGTGTTGGTGGTCGTGCGCGAACTGCCCGATCCCCCGCACCCGGCCGCGACCCCCGCCAGCGCGGCGATCGCGCCGATGCACAGCACTGCGTTGCGCCGGGAGGCGACGCGTCCCTGCATGGGTCTCCTCTGCGGTTGCCCGATCCACCATGGTGCCGCCGACGCGGCCGAATCTGCAGACGGAGGTTACCCGCGTCGGCCGCGCCGCGCGCCGCGGTCCGGGTCTCGTTGCCCGGTCCCGTGGGTGTCCGGTACGGTCGCCATGTGTCCGAACGTGCCGCATCCTCGCGCAAGACCCATGCCCGGGAGTTGTTCGCGGGCCTGCCCGCGGCCTACGACCGGGCCGGGGCGGCGCTCAGTTTCGGCCAGGATCCGCGCTGGCGGCGCGCAATGGTCGCCGCGCTCGAACCGCCCGTCGGCGCGCGCGTGCTCGACGTGGCTGCGGGCACCGGTCTGGTGACCGCTGCGCTGCGGGCGCGCTACGACTGCGAGGTCGTTGCCCTCGACCAGAGTCCCGAGATGCTGGCCAGGGCGACGGCCCGCTTCGCCGGCGACCCCCGGGTCCGCACCGTGCTTGGCGAAGCCGAGCGGCTCCCCTTCGCCGACGGCGAGTTCGATGCGCTCACGTTCACCTATCTGCTGCGCTACGTCGACGACGTCCCGGCGACGCTGCGGGAGCTGTTTCGCGTGGTGCGTCCCGGCGGCCGGGTGGCGTCGCTGGAGTTCGGGGTTCCGAGCGCACCCGTCTGGCGCGCGGGCTGGCGGGCGGTGACCCGGACCGTACTGCCGGCGGGCGGGCGGCTGATCTCCTCCGACTGGGGCGAGGTCGGGCGTTTCCTCGGGCCGAACATCGAGGAATTCGCCCGCACGTGGCCGCCCGAGCGCTTGGGCCGCGCCTGGATCGACGCGGGGATGGCCCGCGTCGTCGTCCGGCCGATGAGCTTCGGCGCCGGCGTGGTGATGTCGGGAGCGCGGTCCGCTGGGCGCTGAGCCCCGACCGGCGTTCTACGCGCTACGCCCCGGGGGCTGGCGCGATCTCGTCACGTTACTGCACCCGCCATACACGGCCTGGCACCTGTCGTACGTGGCGATCGGCGCGGCCGCCGCCCCGGTCATCTACCACGGGCGGCTCGTCTGGACACTGATCGCCTTCTTCTGCGCGGTCGGCATCGGGGCCCATGCGCTCGACGAGCTCCACGGCCGCCCGCTCGGCACCCGGCTCGCCGACCGGACCCTGGTCGGACTGGCGGCCGCGGCGTCGGCATCGCGGCGCTCATCGGGATCGCGGGGGCCATCGTCGTCTCGTGGTGGATCGCGATTCTCATCGTCGCGGGCATCGGGCTCGTGCTGGCCTACAACCTCGAGCTGGCCGGCGGACGGTTCCACTCGGATCTGTGGTTCGCGCTCGCCTGGGGAGGCTTTCCCGCGCTGTCGGGTACGTCGTCAACGCCGGCGAGCTGGCCTGGCCCGGGGTGTTCGTCGCGGCGGGATGTGTGGCGGTCAGCGCCGCCCAGCGCGCGCTGAGCACGCCGGTGCGGCAGTTGCGGCGCCGGACCGCATCGCTCGAGGGCGTCCAGCGGCTCGGCGACGGCACCGAGATCGAGCTGTCGGTCGCCGTGGTTGCCGCCCCGCTGGACCGGGCGCTTGTGGCAATGTCCGGGGGCGTCGTGCTGTTGGCGATCGGCCTGGTGGCCGCCAGGTGGTAGGTGCGTTCAGCACCCGGCGGGCGGAGGCTGAGATGACGATGCCGGCGACCGGACAGGGCGCGGCGCCGGAGCCCGGCGACGCCTGGATCGTCCTGCGCGAGCCCGACGACGTGCTCGTCGACGCGACCGGTGACGCGACCGGCATCGTCTTCGGCGACCGACCCGTCGCGGCCGATGCGCCGGCACTGCTCGTCGAGGCTGGCGGCGCGGGCCCACGTGTCTGGGCGACGCAGGTGCCCGCGGGCACGCCGGACCCCGACGGCGCGCGGTTCGCCGGGGCACGCACGCTCGTCGGCGCACTCGATCCGCGCGCGTTCGCGCGGTTCGCCCGCGCCCGGATGCTCGTCGAATGGCAGCGCACCCATCGCTACTGCGGGCGCTGTGGTGCGGCCACTGCGCCCGCCCCGCATGAGCACGCGATCCGGTGCCCGCGCTGCGGGCTGCGCGGCTACCCGCGGATCTCGCCCGTGGTCATCGTGCGGGTGACCCGCGGCGATGAGATCCTCCTGGCCAGCCCGCTCCGGGCGCCGCGAGCGATGTACACCGTGCTCGCCGGCTTCCTCGAGGCGGGGGAGTCGCTCGAGGACGCCGTGGCGCGCGAGATCGCCGAGGAGGTCGGGCTGACGGTCGACGACCTCGCCTACGCGGGCAGCCAACCCTGGCCGTTCCCGCACGCGCTCATGGTCGCGTTTACCGCCCGGTACGCCGCAGGCGAGATCGCGGCAGACCCGGCCGAGCTTCGCGACGCCGGCTGGTACCGCGCCGACGCGCTCCCGGAGCTGCCGCCGCACGGATCGATCGCGCGGGCGCTGATCGAGGCCTTCCGGGCGGACCCGCGCGGCGGGCTGATCCCGCCCGCCCCGCCCGTGCGGATCAGTCGGACGCCTCGATGACCACCGCGTGCGGCTGGCCCGGCTTGATGCGGGCGGGGACGATGAACGAGCCCGCCGCGGCGACGAAGGCGAAGATGCCGCCGATCATGAACGCCAGCGTGTACCCGTCGGTGATCGCCTGCGGCACGGGCGTCGTGGCGAGCAGCGAGGTCGTGTACTGCTCGGCGATTGTTGCCAGGACGGCCAGCCCGATGGCGCCGCCCAGCTGCCGGTTGGCGTTCACCAGGCCCGAGGCCAACCCCGCGTTCTGGGGTGCGACCCCGGCGGTGGCGGCGAACGTCCCGGCCGGGAAGCTGAAGCCCAGCCCGAGGGCCGCGATCGTGATCGGGCCGAAGATGCCCGAGAAGTAGGTGCTCGTCGCGGTCGTCTGGCTCATCCAGATGAGCGAGAGGCCGACGACGACGGTCGAGACCGCCATGATCATGCGCGGGCCGAACTTGCCCACGATGCGGCCCGAGATCTGGGCACCGATGACGACGGCGACCGCCGCCGGGAAGAAGCACAGCCCGGCCTGCATAGGGCTGTAGTGCAGCACTTCCTGCAGGTAGAGCGAGACGAAGTACCACATCGCGAACATGCTGGCGCCGATCATCAGCATCACGAAGTTGGCGCCGGCCAGCGACCGCGACTTGAAGGTCGCGAACGGCACCAGCGGTGCCTTCGCCCGGAGCTCGATGACGACGAAGGCGGCGATCAGGATGCCGGCCAGCACGAGCGGCACGATCGTGGCCGGCGAGCCCCACGCGTGGGAGTTGGTCTGGACCACCGCGTAGACCAGCGAGGTCAGCCCCGCGGTGACGGTCACCGCGCCGGCGACGTCCAGGCTCCGGGCAGCGCCCTCGGCCTTGCTCTCGCGCAGGACGCGCTGGGCGAGGATGAACCCGACGATGCCGATCGGCACGTTGATCAGGAAGATCCAGCGCCAGTCGATGTAGTCGGTCAGGAAGCCGCCGGCCAGGGCGCCGGTGGCCCCCCCGCAGGCGAGGGCCGCACTCCAGATCCCGAGCGCGTGCGCCCGCTCGCGGGGATCGGTGAACGTGACGATCAGGATCGTCAGCGTGGCGGGCGAGAGGATCGCTCCGCCCAGGCCCTGGATCGCGCGCGCCGTGACCATCGCGGCCGGGGACCACGCCAGACCGCAGACGAGGCTCGCGACCGTGAACACGGCCAGGCCGACCAGGAAGATCTTGCGCCGGCCGAAGATGTCGGCGGTCCGCCCGCCGAGCAGCAGGAACCCGGCATAGGTCAGCGTGTAGGCGTTGACGACCCACTGCAGGCCGGTGGCCGAGAAGTCGAGGCTGTGTTTCATCGCCGGCAGCGCGACGGTCACGATCGCGATGTCGAGGACCACCATGAACTGCCCCAGGCAGGTCAGCAGCAGGATCAGCTGCTTGCGGCGGTCGGTGAGGGGCTCGGACGCTGGAGCGGTGAGGGTCGCCATACGGACCAACAGCGTAGACCGTTAGGGTGCGAACGGCCCCGGGTCGCGGGCGCCCCGCCAGTGCTATCGGCGCAGATCGTCCGGGCGGATCTCGATGCGGGCGTGAGAGGTGCAGCCGCCCGTGGGACCCGACCGGTCCGTGGGTCCGGAAGGCCGGCACGACCTCGCTGGTGACCAGGCCGCCGTGCCGGGTGAGCCGGTCGAGCACCGGCCACAGGCGCGCGATGGCGGCGGGCGTGTCGATGACCACGCACGCGACGGGGATCGATCGCCGCAGCCGCCGCATCGAGTCGCCGTGCGGGGCGGTCGCGCCGGAGTAGCCCCAGACGCCGGCCAGCACCGTGCCGCCGCGCGCCCCCGCGGCACGCAGCTCGCGCATCGCGGTGACATGGAGTGCCTGGCCGTCGGCGACGGCGTCCTCGCGGGTGATGAGCGTCAGCATCTGCCAGATCGGGTGACCCTCGGCATCGGCGGGCGGCGGGTGGGGGACCTCGGCCAGCGCGCGACCGTCGCGCTTGAGCACGGAGATCTGCTCGATGGTGGTGAGCGCCGGCGCGCCGCGGGGCGCAGGCCGCCGATGGCCCGCGCGATGTCTCGGCGCGAACCGATCGCCACGACCTGGGCGGGCACGTACGTGTTCGTGCCGATCAGCCGCGCACGCTCGCGCACGCCATGCAGGATCCCGTCGACGCCGAGGACCACGTATGCGCCGTCGACTCCGCAGTCCTGGAGGTGGTCCACCAGGCGCACGTAGGCCAGGCGGCCGCCGCTGCGCTGGCCGCGGCCGATGGTGACCGTGAGTTTGAGCTCCTCGGTCGGGTCCGCGTCGGGGATGGCCGCGGTGTCGACGATCCCGCAGCGCTCGAGGGTCACCAGGCCCTGCGGGATCAGCGCGGTCACGGTCTCGGCGAGCGCCATGATGCGACCGGGCGTATCGATCGCCGTCCAGACCAGTGGCAGGTCCTCGGAGAGTGTCAGCATCCGGTCGGTCTGGACGGCGCCCCGGCTCCCGAAGCCCTCGACGGCCCGCAGCAGGATCGCCGTGCGGATGCCGGCCGCCGTGCTCGCCCGGGCGATCGCCGCGGCGCTCGTCTGGCTGCCGGCACGATCGCGTTCGCCGAAATAGACGCTGAGCTTGAGCGCGTCTACCACTGCAGCCCCAGCCCGAACCCGAGCGCGGCCACGGCCAGGCCGACCACGAGTTGCCCGGCCACGTTCACCACGGCGGCGTTGATGCGCCCCGACTCGCCCAGCAGCAGTGACTCGAGCATCCAGGTCGAGAACGTCGTGTACGCCCCCAGGAAGCCGGTCCCGACGATCGAGCGTGAACGCGTGGCTCGGTGCGGCGCCGGCGATGATCCCGAGCACGAAGGCGCCGGAGAGGTTGACCAGCGCGGTGCCCCAGGGCAGGCGGCCGCCGGTC
This sequence comes from uncultured Thermoleophilia bacterium, assembly GCA_963784985.1. GTDB lineage: Bacteria > Actinomycetota > Thermoleophilia > Miltoncostaeales > Miltoncostaeaceae > CAITWD01. The sequence goes on along the minus strand of CAWATR010000012.1, from coordinate 41,557 downwards.
CGGGCGAGCACGTGGCCGTCGACGACGAACCGGACGACGGCCCCGGCGGCCCCGGCGAGCGCCACCGCAGAACCAGATCCCGACCCCGTTCATGCGGCCCACCGGGCGCGTCGCGCGGCCCGCAGGACGTAGGCGGTGACAGCAAGGCCGCCGAGCGACGCTGATGGTCAAGTACGCGGCGGCCGTCGCGGCGTGTCCGTGGTGGGCCAGCTGCACGGCCTCGACCTGCATCGTCGAGAACGTGGTCAGCGCGCCGCAGAAGCCGGTGCCCAGCAGCGGGCGGATGTAGGTCGACGGCGGCAGGCGCTCGCCGACCCTGACGACGGTCCAGGCCAGGACCGCCGCGCCGGCGAGGTTGATCACGAGCGTCGTCCACGGGAAGCCGTCCCCGACCGGGAACCGGGCTTCGAGCCCGGCCCGCAGCAGGGCGCCGACGATACCGCCGACGGCGATTGCGCCGATCACCCGCGGATCGCGATGCGGGCCGGGCCGCGGGGGGCGTTTGGCGGCGACCGGTTCGGCCGGGGCCGCGGGCGCCGCGCCGGTGCTCACGCCCGGCCGCCGGCCGGCCGCAGACGCGCGCTGGGCGGGCGTGTCCGGTGCGGCGCCATCTGGCGGCATCATATGACGCCGCACTGCCGGCGTCGGGCGCGCGCGCGACGCCACGCGGCGCCGGGTCCTTGTCTATCATCGCGCCTGTGTATGCACTTGGGGCCGTGCGATGACCACGGTCCGGATCATCGCGGCACTCCTGCTGGTGCTGCTCAACGGGTTCTTCGTCGCCGCGGAGTTCGCACTGGCACGGGCGCGGTTGACCCGTCTTGACCAGATGTCCCAGGACGGCCTGCACACGGCCGGACTCGCCGCCCACCAGGTCCGCCACATCGACCGCTACCTGGCCGCCTGCCAGCTCGGGGTGACGCTGGCCAGCCTTGGGCTCGGCTGGCTGGGCGCACCGGCCTTCGAGGCGATCGTCCGCCCGCCGCTCGAGCACATCGGGCTCGGGTCGGCGAGCACCGCGGTGATCGCCGCGGTGATCGCGTTCACGATCATCACGGTGCTGCACGTCGTGATCGGGGAGCTCGCGCCGAAGAACCTGGCGATCCAGCGCGCCGAGGCGACTGCCTGCACGGCGGCACGTCCCCTGGAGGCGTTCCGGATCGTGCTCGGGCCGCTGATCCACGTGCTCAACAACGCCGCCAACGGCGTCGTGCGTCTGGTGGGTATCGAACCGGCGACGCCGCACGAGCTCGCCTCCACCCCCGAGGACCTGCAGCGCCTGATCGCCGAAGGCGAGGTTGGTGGCACGATCGAGCCGGCCGAGGCGGACATGCTCGAGGGCGTGTTCTCGCTTGGGGAACGGATCGCCCGCGATGTCATGACCCCTCGTCCCGAGGTCAAGGACCTGTCTGCCGACATGGCGATCCGCGAGGCGCTCCACGAGGCACTCGCCAGCCGCCACAGCCGCTTTCCGGTCGTCGGCGGGGATGGCGTCGGGGTCATCGGGGTCGTGCACCTGTCCGAGCTCGCGCGCGGCCTGCTCGAGCTCGCGGACTCCGCTGAGGTGCGTGCGGTCACCGGCCCGGCGCTGTTCGTGCCGGAGACCCAGCTGCTGGACGACCTGCTGCGTGAGCTGCAGCGTCGGCGCATCTCGATGGCGGTCGTCCTGGACGAGTACGGCGAGCTGGCCGGGGTCGTGACGATCGAAGACATCATCGAGGAGATCGTCGGCGAGATCGACGACGAGCGCGATCGCGGGCCCGCCATCGATACGCAGCCCGACGGGCGCTTCCTGGTGCGCGGGCACGTCTCGCTCGAGGACCTGGCCGACCACGGGGTCGACGTCGTTGACGACACGGTCACGAGCGTCGGCGGACTCGTGTTTACGCGCCTGGGGCGCCTGCCCCGCACCGGCGACACCGTCACCGTCGACGGGTGGGTATTCACGGTCGAGGCCACCCAGGGCACGCGCGTAGTGCTGGTGGCGATCGACCGCGCGCCCGACGCGCCCGAGCGCGCGCCGGCCCCCTCCTAGGCGGCCTCGACCACGGTGATCGTGTCGGTCAGCTGGCCGCGCAGGCCGCCGCGCGCGGTGATGGTGTGCGCGCCGCAGCGCGCACCGAGCGCAACCGCATCGGCGAGCCTCCAGCCGGCGCCGAGCCCGACGGTGAGCCCGGCCGCGAACGCGTCACCGCAGCCGTAGCTGTCGACGATCGGGCCGGGGGGCGCCACGGCCTCCCAGGTGCGGGGGCGGTCGTGCTGCTCGATCCACCTGCCGCCCCGCCGGCCATCGGTCATGACCCACGCGCGCGGCGCGGCCGCCAGCGCCCCGGACGGGACGCGCTCATCGGGGTCGTTGGCGCTGCCGACGATCACGTCGCACTCGACATCGGCGGCCGCGAGCACCCGCCAGCGTCGGGCGGTCGCCACGAGCACACGCGCGCGCCGACAGGCGCTGAGCGTCTCGGGGTCGCGGCCGGTGAAGTACACCGCGTCCATCCCGGCCAACTCGTCCCAGCCCAGCGGGTCGCCGGCCGCCGGGCTGAGGGGCCCGCCGATCAGCGCGATGGCCCGATCGCCGGTCGGCCCGGTGACCGAGATCGCCCGGGTCTGGGGCTCGGGGCGGACGGCCGCATGCATCGTGATGCCGAGTTCCGCGAGCACCAGGTGGCTCGCGTCCCCGGCCGAATCGGCGCCGAGGGCGGTGAAGAACACGGTCTCGGCGCCGAGTTTCGCCGCCTGCGCGGCAGCCACGGCCCCGCCGCCGGCCGGCTCCTCGAAGGCGTCCTCCAGGGAACGGATCTCGCCCGGGGCCGGGAACGCGCCGAGCGCGTGGGTCGCCCATTCGACGTGGCCGACGATCGCCACGCGCGGGCGTCTGGTCATGCCGGCGTGAGCTCCGCCGGGGCACCGTAGCGCCGAAGCACGTCGGGCACCACGACCGATCCATCGGCGCGCTGGTGGGTTTCGAGGATCGCGATCAGCGTCCGGCCGACGGCGACGGCCGTGCCGTTGAGGGTGTGGACGAAGCGCGTTCCGGCGTCGGTCCGGACGCGGCAGTTCAGGCGGCGCGCCTGGTAGTCGGTGCAGTTCGAGCACGAGGTCACCTCGCGGAAGCGTCCCTGGCCGGGCATCCAGGCCTCGCAGTCGAACTTGCGGGCCGCCGAGGCGCCGAGGTCGCCGACGGCAATGTCCTGGACGCGGTAGTGCAGCCCGAGCGCGCTGAGAATCTCCTCCTGGACCCCGAGTATCCGCAGGTGCTCGGCGGGCGAGCTGTCGGCGTCCGTGAACGAGAACATCTCGATCTTGTCGAACTGGTGGACGCGGAAGATGCCGCGGGTATCGCGACCGGCCGCGCCGGCTTCGCGCCGGAAGCAGGTCGAGATGCCGGCGTAGCGCAACGGCAGCTCGTCGGCCGCGAGGAGCTTCTCGTACCCGAGCCCGGCCAGCGGCACCTCGGAGGTGCCCACCAGGTAGAGGTCGTCGTCCGCCAAGGCGTAGATCGAGGCGCGATCGGTCGGGAAGAAGCCGGTCCCGAACATGGCCTCCTCGCGCACGAGCACGGGCGGGACGACGGGGGTGAACCCACGGGCTTCCAGGAGGTCTACCGCGTAGCCCACGAGCGCGATCTGCAGCCGTACCAGCGGCCCGAGCAGATAGGCGAACCGCGCCCCGGAGATCTTGGCGGCCTGCTCCATCTCGATGCCGCCGAGCAGTTGGCCGATGTCGAGGTGGTCCTTGGGGACGAAGTCGAACTCCGGCCGCGTGCCGACGACGCGCAGGGTCACCGCGTCGTCCTCGCCGCCCGCCGGCGCAGCGGGCTCGGCCAGGTTCGGCAGGCCCAACAGGATCTCGTCGCGGGCGGCCTCGAGTTCGCGCAGCTCGGCCTCGTCGGCCGCCAGCGCGTCGCCGAGGGCGCGCGCCTGGGCCTGCACCGCATCGGCGTCGCGGCCGTCGCGCTTGGCCTGGCCGATCTCCTTGCTGATCCGGCCGCGCTCGGCCCGGACGGACTCCACCTGGGTGCGCACCTTCCGCGCGCGATGGTCGAGCTCGAGGACGCGGTCGAGGTCCTCCGCGCCGCCGCGCCGCGTCAGCTCGGTACGGACGCGCTCGGGTTCGGCGCGCAGCAGGCGAAGATCAAGCACGTATGGACTCGACTTACTGTTGAGGGGGCGGGGTGGCGAGCAGTCCGGCGCGCACCGCCTCCAGGTCGTCGCCGAACACGAAGGCGTTGCGCAGGCCGGTGATCTCGAACACACGCCGCAGCGGGGCGTGCGGGCAGATGACCCCGACGCTGCCGCCGTCGGAGCGTGCCTGGTTGAGCAGGCTCACCAGCGCCCCGATGCCGGACGAGTCCAGGAGCGTCACACCGGTCAGATCGACGATGATCGGCCGAGCGGTGTGCCCCACCCGCTCCAGCTCGGTACGGAACGCGGCCACGGTGTAGACGTCGAACTCGCCCGCAAGGGCGACGACAACGAGCTGCTCGTGCTCGGTCGTGGAGACGTCGAGGGCCACGACAAGAAGATACCCCAGGACCGGCCCAATTCCACCTCGCGCCGGTCACGAAGTTCGGTCTCCGCGGCCCCGGGCGGCCAGCCCCGGGGCGCGGGAGTCCCGGCGGGCGTGTGCTAGCCGGTGACCGTGAGCGTGCCGACCATGCCGGCCGCCTCGTGCCCCGGGACGGTGCAGTAGTACTGGTAGCTGCCGGCCTTCAGTGTCGCGGTGGTCGTCGAGGTCTGGCCCTGGTTGACGATCTGGCCCGGGACGTCCCCCGGGGCCTTGATGGCGACCGAGTGCTGGATCGCCGAGTCGTTCTTCATGATGATCGTGATCTTGCCGGCCGGTGCGGTGAGGGCCGTCGGCACGAACGCGAGCTGGGTCGGGTCCGTATCGATGCGCAGCGTCGTTGGGCCGCCCGGCTTGGAGGACACCGCGGTGCCCTGCTGCGCTGCGGCGGACGCGGTGGTGAGGGTCTCGGTCTGGCCCTGCGAGTTGGTCTGGACCGCCGAGTTCGTCACCGTCGGAGCGTTGTAGGACGTCGAGGACACGCCGCATCCCACCGCGACGACCGCGATCGCTCCGATCGCCACTGCGGATGCTGCTGCTTTGGTCACTGTACGCACGTAATCTCGCTCCTCACCGTTGGCCACCAGGCGAATCCTACGACCGGCGGCCCGATTCGCAAGGCGCAGGCCACGCCGGAGGCCCCTCGCCATGCGCGGTCGTGGCGAATGACACCCCGGCGGCGTAGCGTCCCGTTATGACGATCGGCGGCTTCGAAGGACACGACCCGGACACTGGTGACGCCGGCTTCGTGGACTCCTCGGCGGTCCTCATCGGGCGGGTACGGCTCGGCACCGGCGCGTCGGTGTGGCCACACGTGGTGCTGCGCGGCGATTCGGATCTGATCAGCGTCGGGGAGGCGACCAACATCCAGGACGGATCGGTGGTGCACGTCGACGCGGGGGTGCCCTGCACGATCGGCGCACGCGTGACGGTCGGCCATCGGGCGATCATTCACGGCTGCATGATCGGGGACGAGGTGCTGGTGGGGATGGGCGCGATCCTGATGAACCATGCCCGGATCGGTACCGGCAGCATCATCGGTGCCGGGGCGCTGGTGACCGAGCGCACCGAGATCCCGCCGGGCTCGCTCGCCGTCGGCGCACCGGCCCGGATCGTGCGGTCGACGACGCTCGCCGAGCGGGCGCGCATCCGCGAGTCGGCGGCGCACTACGTGGCGATGGGCGCGCGCCACCGCGCCGGCGCGGCCCGCGCCTAGAGGTTCTGCGCGAGCGCCTCGACCAGGAACTTGATGTGGCCCTGGAGCATCGCCGCCTGGCCGAGTTGGTTGACCACCTCGGGATCGGCGACGGCGTCCGTCTCGCCGCGATCCAGGAGCGCCTGCTTGGCCCCGCGGTCGAGCGCGAAGATCGTGTGCGCGAGCCGGCGGGAGTTGGCCTTCCACCAGTCCAGCGTCGGCTGCCGGATCGGTGCGCGATCGGGCCGGGCGCGGTCGAGCGCCTCGAGGAAGGTCTGGATGGCCGCGTCCACGCGCAGACGGCGCTCCAGCACGGCGACGAACGCTTGGTCATCGGACACGCCGTCGCCGAACTGCGACTCCGCCTCGAACGCGGTCGCGTCCTCCAAGTGTTCGAACACGTCGCCCATCGACGCCTCGGCCTCATGCATGCGGACATCGAGGTGCTTGGCGAAGTCCTCGAGTTCGCCGGCCTGACCGGGGCCGGCGTTCGCGGCCAGTGCCTCTGCGAGGAACCGCAGGTGGGCACGGATGGCCGGATCGCCCGCCGGTGCGGGGTCGTCGGTGCCGACCGTCTCCTCGTCGACCAGCTCCAGCAGCCGGCCGTGGTGGGTTTGCATCCAGACCAGCAGGCCGCGCGCGGTGGGATGGGGGGCGGTCGACATCCGCGGGCGCGCTAGGTGAGCGTGTACTCGGGGCCCGAGCCGCCCTCGGGAGGCGTCAGGCGCCCGCCCTTGGCGGTGATGGCGCCGCACTGCACGCAGTTGGACGGGTTCGTGTGCACGGTGACGGTGCCGTTGCGCGCGCCGTCCTCGCCGATCTCGTACACCTTGGCCGGGCACATGTTCTCCCAGGCGACCGCCAGGGTGCGCGGGACCTTGTGCTGGATCTTGATGTGGTCGGGCTGGTCGTCGCGGGTCTTGTTGCCCGAGGCGAACACGCTCGAGAGCTTGTCGAAGGTCAGCGTCCCGTCGGCGGCGATCGGCGTACGGGTGCCGACGAAGATCGGCTCCTCGGCGTCCCGGACCGGCAGGACCACCTTGGGCATGCGGCCGCCCGAGACGGTCGCCAGGCCATGGACCATGCCGCCGTTGAAGAACCCGCGCTGGAACGCCGGCCGGATGTTGCGCACCTTCCAGAGGTTCGTCCAGACCTCGGAGTTCTTGATGCGCTCGTCGTAGCCCCACAGACCCGCCGGCGTCTGCTCGCGGTCGGCCTTGAGCGCATCGTAGATCGCCTCGGCGGCGAGCATCCCCGAGCGGATGGCGTACTGGACGCCCTTCAGGGCGGCGAGGTCGACGAACCCGGCCGCATCGCCGACCAGCACGGCGCCCGGCACGTGCAGACGGCTCGGCAGGCCGTAGATGCCTGAGCCCGGGATCGTCTTGGCGCCCCAGGCGAGGCGACGCCCGTCCTTGAGGATGCCCTTGATCAACGGGTGGGTCTTGAACTGCTGCAGGATGTCGTGGGCCGAGAGCGTCGCGTCGGCGTAGTCGAGGCCGACGACGAACCCGAGCGAGATCTTGTCGTCGCCCATCGGGTAGAGCCACGATCCGCCGTACTCGCGGTACTTCTTGCGCAGGCGCAGCGGCCAGCCGGTCGTGTGGATGAGGCGGTCGAGGGCCTTCGGCACCTCCCAGACCTCCTTGACGCCAAGCTCCCAGGTCTGGATCGAGTCCATGTCGAGCTCGAAGTGCCGCCGGACCACCTGAGTCAGGTGCCCGGGGGTCCCCTCGGCGAGCACGGTCGTGCGCGCGTGCACCTCGATGCCGGGCTCGAACGTGCCGAGCTCCTCGCCGGACTTGCCGCGGCCCTTGTCACCGGTCACCACGCCGGCGACGCGCCCCTGGTCGACCAGCACCTCCTGGCAGTCGGTCTCGGGCAGCAGATACACCCCGAGCTCCTCGGCCTGCTCGCTCATCCAGCGCGCCAGCTGGCTGATCGAGACCACCCAGTTGTGGTGGTTGCGCAGCTGCGGCGGCGGCGGAATGCGGAACTTCGACGACTTGGACAGGAAGTAGACGGCCTCCTTGTCGACCTCCCAGTAGTGCGGGATGTTCGCCGGCTCGATGCCGGCGAACAGCTCCTTGAGTGCCGTTGGGTCGATGACCGCGCCCGAGAGCAGGTGTGAACCCGGCGCCTTGCCCTTGTCGGCGAGCGCGATCGGCACCTCACCCAGCCGCTCCGCCAGTTCCGGATCATCGCCGACCAGCTGCCCGAGCCGGACCGCCGTCGCCAGCCCGGCCGGGCCGCCGCCGACGATCAAGACGCCGACCTCGATGCGCTCGTCTTCCGCGGCCGTCGGAAGCGCGATGTAGTCGGAAGGCTCGAACGGCGGTGGATACGCGGACGGGTAAATGATGGCCATGGGCTGCCCTGGTGGTCGTGATCGATGGACCGCGCGGTCGCGGCACGCGGGGGGCGTGGCGTGGTACGCGCGCGGGAGACGAAGTTTACCGTCCGTCGCGCGATCTTGAGCCGTCCGGGCTCCCGCATGCCGGCGTACGATGCGCCCAGCATGTCGCAGCGAGCCGCCTCCCCGAGCCCCACGCGGGCGTTCGCATGCCGTGGCGCCCGCGCCGCGAGGCGCACGGTGAGCAGCGGGCTCGTGCTGCGTCCGCTGGGCGCGGCCGACTTCACCGAGGCCCGAGCCGTCGCCGACGCCTGGTTCGGGCGGCCGGTCGGCCTGACGATGCACCGGCTGTTCTTCGACCAGTTCGGGCCGAGCGGCCTGCGGGCCGCGGCCGTCGCGGATCCGGACCGGATGCTCGGCGTGCTGTTGGGCTTCGCGAGCCTGGCCGAGCCGGAGCTGGCCTACATCCACTTCGTGATGGTGGACCCCGAGGCCCGCGGGACGCGGTGTCGCGCGGGCGCTCTACCACGAGTTCGGGCAGCGGATGTTCGCGTGCGGATGCCGCCGCGTGCGGACGCTGGCGGCGCCGACCAACGGGCGCTCGCTGCGCTTTCACGAGTCGCTCGGCTTCGTCGGCACCTTCGCCTCGGAGTACGTCGGGCCCGGCCAGGACCGGGTGGTCTTCGAGCGCACGCTGCCGTTTGCCCCGGCGCCCTGAGGGCGTCCGCCATCGCGGAGCGCCGCTCAGGTATTCGTGTGCGTATCGGTCCGTGCCGAGCCCGTTGACGGATGCCGCGGGTCGCGCGACGATGAATTCAGCCCCGTCGATTTCTCAGCCGCAGGGACCGCGTTGAGCAGCGTCCACAAGCACTCTCAGGCCCGCGTCGTTATCGCGGGCGCCGGCTTTGCCGCGCTCGAGGCGGCCCTCGCGCTCCGCGCGTTCGCCAACGGCGCCGTGCACACCTACCTGCTGAGCTCGCAGACCGACTTCGTCTTCACGCCGGCGTCCACGCGGCAGCTGTTTGCCAGCGTCCCGCGCACCCGCTGGCCGCTGCACGAACTGGCCGAGCGCGCCGGGGCGGCGCTGGTGCCCGGATCGCTCGAGCGGATCGAGCCGAACTCGCGGCGCATGATCACCCCGGAGGGGCACGCGATCGAGTACGACTACGCGATCGTCGCCATCGGTGGGTGCCCGGAGCCCTGGCTCGAGGCACCGGGGCTCACCTTTTCGGGCACCGACGACGTCCAGGCGATGGGCCGCGAACTCGACGCCGCGATCGCCCGCGCGGCCGCCGGCGAGCAGGCGCGGGTCGTGTTCGTCGTCCCGCCCGGAGTCGGCTGGGTGATCCCGGCCTACGAGCTGGCGCTGATGGCCCGACGGTACCTCAACGAGCACGCCGCCGCCGCCGGCGCGCAGATCGGCGTGGTGACCTCCGAGGACGCGCCGCTCGGGGTGTTCGGGCCACGCGCCGCACAGTCGGTCAGCACGGCGCTCGCCGACGCCGGGGTCGAACTGCACACCGGTGCGATCGTGCGGGGATGGTCGGACGGGGCCCTCGAGGTCGTGCCCGACCGACGCGTCCCCGCCGATGTCGTCATCTCGCTGCCGACGATCCGGGGACCGCGCGTGCGCGGGCTGCCGCGTACCTCGACGGGCTTCGTCGACGCGGACACCGACGGGCGGGTCCGCGGCGAACAGCGGGTGTTCGTGGCCGGCGATGCCGGGCCGTTCCCGGTCAAGCAGGCCGGCCTTGCCTGTCAGCAGGCCGACCGCGTGGCCGCCGCGATCTGTCGGGACCTCGGGCTGAGCGCGCCGACGCTACCCGAGTGGCCCGTGCTGCGGGGCCTGTTGTGGTCGGGCGACGGCGACCACTTCCTGCGACGCGATCTGCCCGGTGGCCGCGATGAGAGCCTGGGCACTGTCAGCGTGACCAATGCACTGTGGTGGCCGCCCGGCAAGGTGGCCGGGCGCTTCCTGACCCCGTTCCTGCACGAGATCGAGGCGCTCGAGCTCGTCGACGTGCCCGTCCACCACTAAGGCCTGCGCTCAGCCCGGCTTGCGGGCGATCGCGAAGAGCTTGGTGAAGGTGTATTCGAAGCCACGCGGTCCGGCGGCCCGCGTGGTCGCCGCGGTGACCTTCTCGTGGAGGTCGGCCAGTTGCTCGGGGGAATAGCCGGCGTTCAGGTGACTCGCCACGACCCGCATGCGCGAGAGGTACTCCTCGACGGGAACGCGCCGGATCCGGCGCTCCATCCAGAGGTCGAGGATGTCCAGGCCGGCGTCCTCCAGGTAGACCTCCATCTCGTCGATGTCGCGCTGGACGAGATCGAACGAGCCGATCCACTGCGGCACGGGCGGGTAGATCTCGGTGAGGATGCGCCGGAACTCATGCTCGGCACCGCGGCCCGAGCACAGGATCGCCAGGTCCCCGCCGGGCGTGAGCGGGCGCGCGAGCGCCACCGCCGCCTCGGCCTTCTTGGGGAACCAGTGAAAGGCCATGCTGCAGATCACGGCGTCGAAATGGTCCGCGGGCACGGGCATCTCGAGGACGTCCGCCGCGTGCAGGGTCACGTCGAGGGCCGGCTGCTCGGCGACCTTCGCGCGGAACTGCTCGAGCATGCCCTCGGCGGCGTCGACGCCGGTGATCGCGGTCGTGCCGAAACGGTTCACGAACGCCATCGTCGCGAAGCCGGTGCCGCAGCCGACATCGAGCACGTTGCCGTACGACGGGCCGGGCAGTGCATCGATCAGCCGTGTGGCGCCGGCGATGTTGTGGCGAACGGCCTTGTCGTAGTCGCCGGCGTTGAGGCTGAAGCCGGCCGAGACCGACGGGGTATCCGAGATCGACATCGCTGGCGGCCTCCCGGCGGCGTGAAGTGGTCGGTGCGCCCGGTCACGGGCTGGGGCGGAGCATAGTCCACCGCGGGTGCGGGACGGCGTGCCCGGGGGGTCCGCGAGGCCCCCTGCGGCGGCCCGAATCCGCTGTGTGCCGCAGGGAAACAATCTGTTCGGGATCTGTAAGGCCCGGCGCGGATCGCTTGATCCCCATCGGTGATTCATCGATAAGAACCCGGTCCCAGGTATCGACATGGAGGGTGTGCGCATATGAGGCGAGCACGATTCGCAGGTGCACTGGCAGTCGCCGCAGGTCTCGTCGCCGTTCCGGCGGCGCTGGCGATGCCGGGCCACCACGCGCCCAAGGTCCGGTACGACGTGATCGGCGTAGCGACCACCCCGGCGGGGGCCACGCTCGGTCTGACCGCTGTCAGGTACCACCCCACGTCGCTTGGTACGAGCACCACGCTGGTCGTGAACCTGAGCACGTCCACCAAGTACGCGAACCGTCATGACCGGCCGTTCCCCCAAGGCAAGGTCGCGGCCGGCGATCTGATCGAGGTCAAGTGGGTCGAGCCCAACGGCACTGCCCCGTCGACCGCCGCCGTCGCGACCGAGGTCGTCGACCTCGGTCACGCACCGGCGGTCCGCTACGACGTGAGGGGCACGTCGACGACAACGGCCCCGACGACCTCCCTCGGGCTGGCGGGGGTCAAGTACCACCCGGCCTCGCTCGGCACGAGCGCGACGCTGACCGTCACGGTTGGGCCCTCGACCAAGTACGCCAACCGGCACGGCAAGGCCATCGCCGAGTCCTCGATCACGTCCGGTGACCGCATCGAGGTCGTCTGGGTCGAGCCGGCGACCACGACACCGTCGACCGGTCTGGTCGCGACGAAGGTGATTGACCTGGGACCGCCGCCGCCGGTGCACTTCTACGCGAGCGGCGTTGCCGACGCGGCCGCGAACTGCACCGTGAGCGTCACGCTTGACAACACGCACTTCCGGCCGACGTCGATCGGCACCAAGGGCGCGCAGACCGTCGTGCCCCTTGCGACCTCGACGAAATTCACCGGCCGCTGGGGCCGTCCCCTCGCGTGTGGCTCGATTCAGAAGGGCGACCACCTCAAGGTCACCTGGACCGAGCCTGCCGGAACGTCGTTCAGCTCCGGCCTGACCGCGACGCGTGTCACCGACACGAGCCGTGGCCACCACCACTAGCAGGACCGGGACAGCTGTCCGTGTGCCACGTGATCAGGATGATCCCGTGGCACACGGGCGCATTCTCACCCCGGGCCGACGCCGTGCCGGCCGCGCGTCGCAAGTTCCCCCGCAGGCGCGCGATCGCCCTGGCGCCGGCAGCGTCTTCCGGCACTGGTCGGCGCGCTGCCTGCCGAATCGGGTGCCAGCGGGCGCCTGAGGAGACGCGGGCAGGCCGAGCCGCGCCCCCGGGCGGCGAGCCACCGGGGGGCGCTGGGGATCTCGGCTAGGTGTATTCACTCACAGCGTTGGTGACAGCCGGCTGATCGGGGCTCGGCCACCGAGCGCCGAGTGGCGACGCCGGGTGTTGTAGTAGGTGAGCCATTCTGGCAGGGCCGTGGTCCGCTCGGCGTTCGAGGTGAAGACCTGGAAATAGACCCACTCTCGCTGCAGCGTGCGGTTGAGGCGTTCCACCTTGCCGTTTTGCCAGGGACAATGCGGCCGGATGAGCAGATGCCCGCGCGCCCAGCGCGCCCCAGGGCCTCAGCGAAATCACGTGAGCGGCGGTAGCAAAAGGCATTGTCGGTCATCACCCGTTCGATGCGGGTGATGCCGTAGGTGGCAAAGAAGGCCGTGGCGCGCTCGAGGAACCCCGCACACGTCGCACCCGTCTCATCCGGATGGATCTCGGCATAGGCCAGCCGGGAGTGTCGTCGATGGCCGCGTGGACGTAATCGAATCCGACCCGGACATGTCCGCGCGGCGTGCGGTGCGTCCGAGTGCACGCCAGCCGCCGCCTTCCGGGATCCGACCGAGCTTTTTGACATCGATGTGGATGAGCTCGCCCGGCGCCGTGCGCTCATAGCGAGTGCGCGTGGCCGGGCCGCGGCGCACGGGTGCGCCGGTCAGCGCATCGAGCATCGACAGATGCGGCATGCCGTTGCGGACAAGCACACGCCCCACCGTCGAGGCCGGGATCCCCAGCTCTGCGGCGATCCAATCGGCGCCGCGCCGCGCCGTGGCCCGTAGGCGCAGATCGCCTGCTCGAGTGCGAACTCGAGCCGGTGCGGGTGCAGCCGGGCCGCTGGAGCGATCGATCAGCCCGAGCTGGCCTTCTTGCCGGTAGCGCTGCAGCCACTTGTAGGCGCAGGCGCGCGAACAGCCGACCTGTGCTGCGACATCGGCGACGCGCTGCCCGGCCAGGATGCGCTGGACCAACAGCATCCTTCCGAACGGCGTCAGGCGGGCGTTAGGTGCGACATGAGGACCTCCGAGGTGTGGTGGCGTGAGACACCTCCACAACAGCCTCGGGTCCTCACCCGGTCAAGGCCCTGTCACCAATGCTGCGGGTGGTTACAGCTAGGCGGCGCGCGCCAGCGAGCAGCTGGGGTCGGCGGCCCAGGGGTCGCCGGTGGCGAGCTCGGCTCGGGCGCGCATGCCGCCGCCGCAGAGGGCCTGATCGGGGCAGGCCTGGCACATCGGCGCCAGCGGGCGGTCCTCGGAGCGCATCTGCTGGAGCCACTCGGTGCGGCCGGTCTGCCAGATCTCCGAGAACGGCATCTCGCGGATGTTGCCGAGCGTGCGGTGCCGCGAGAACTGGTCTGGGTGGACGTCGCCGCGCTCGTCGACGCACCCAATGCCCACGCCCGGGCCGCCGCGCGCGCCGGCGTTCCAGGCCAGCATCGCGCGCGCGCGCGCCGCGCGATGTGGGTCGCGCTCGTCGAGCCAGTGCGCCAGGGCCACCCCGTCGGAGGGGTTGTCGACGGTCAGGACCTCGACCTGGGGGAATGCCTCGGCGAACACGAACACGCGGTGCAGTACCTCGCGGCGCTGTGCGGGAGTGATGTCGTACAGATTGCCGCCGCGTCCCGACGGGACCAGGTGGTACAGGCAGAAGCGCTCGATGCTCTCGCGCAAGACCAGCGCCAGGACCTCCGACAGTCCGTCCACGTTCCCCGGGGTCACGGTGAACCGGACCCCGCGGCGCACGCCGGCCTCGGCCAGGTTGCGCAGTCCGTCGACGGCCGCATCGAACGACCCCGCCTCGCAGCGCTGCACGTCGTGGAGGGACTTGGGACCGTCGATCGAGATCCCGGCGTAGATCAGGCCCGCCGCCTTGAGGCGTGCGGCCACCTCACGATCGATCATGGTGCCGTTTGACGAGAGCGTGAACCGCAGTCCGTGGTCGACCCCGTAGGACATCAGGTCGAGCAGGTCCGGGCGCGCCAGCGGCTCACCGCCGGAGATCAGCACCGCGGGCACGGTCCAAGTCGCCAGATCGTCGAGGAACGTCCGGGCTTCATCGATCGTGAGCTCGTCCGGGGCAGGCGTGCGCTTGGCGTTCGCGTAGCAGTGACGGCACGCCAGGTTGCAGGCACGGGTGACGTTCCACACGACCACCGGGTGACGCTCGGTCGAGGAGCGCGGGGTGTGCTCCCCTTGGCGCTGCTGTCCGTACCGCAGCGCGTCGGATGCGGATTCGCGGACGCCGAGAAGCGAGCTGACGTTGATCATGACCGATGATTCTGGAGCGTTGCGCGCGCGATCGGATCGGGGGCGACGCCGAACTGGGCCTCGGGGTTTTCCACGATCGCTCGGGGTCGGCCACGGATGTCGACGGCCAGGCGTCCTGAAATCGTGGCGCCCATGACAACGACCGTGATGCCACCGGCAGCTCCCTTCGGCGCTCCGGGCGCCGTGAGCTGGGACATCAACCGGCAGCCGGTCGTGGTGGCCTGGGAGGTCACCCGCGCCTGCCAGTACCGCTGCACCCACTGTCGTGCGGACGCGCATCCGCATCCGGATCCGAACGAGCTCGACACGGCCGAGGCGCTGGGGCTGATCGACCAGCTTGAGCCGTTCGCCGGATCGATCCTCGTGCTGACCGGCGGCGACCCGCTGCAGCGCAAGGACCTGGAACTGCTCGTCGCGCGCGCGCGCGGGCGGGGCCTGCGCGTGGCCCTGACCCCGAGCGCGACCCCGCGGGTGACCTCCGAGCGCCTCGCGGCGCTCAAGGAGGCCGGCCTGGCGCAGGTCGCGCTGTCGCTCGATTCCTCGACGGCCGCCGGCCATGACACGATGCGCGGGCTCAAGGGGTCGTTTGCCCGTACGCTCGCGATCATGGCGACCGCCCGGGAACTCGGCTATCCGCTGCAGGTCAACACGACCATCACACGCCACAACGTCGGCCAGATCGATGCGATGGCCGAGATCGTCGCCGACGCGGGTGCCGTGGTCTGGAGCGTGTTCTTCCTCGTGCCGACCGGGCGCGGCCAGCGCGCCAACACGCTGAACGCCCATCAGCAGGAGCAGGCCCTGCGCCGGCTCGCGGGCCTGTGGGGCAACACGCCGTTCCGGATCAAGGCCACCGCCGCGCCGAGCTTCCGACGCGTCATGGTCCAGACGGGGCACGCGCCGGGGCCGGCCGCCGGGTTCGCGAACGACGGCAAGGGATTCATGTTCATCTCGTGCGTCGGCGACGTGTGCCCGAGCGGGTTCCTGCCGCTGGTCGCGGGCAACGTGCGCGAGGCCTCTCCGGTCGACGTCTACCGGGAAGCGCCCCTGTTCGTGGCGCTGCGCGACCCGGACCGGCTCACCGGCCGCTGCGGGCGCTGCCGGTTCCGCGCGGCGTGCGGCGGCAGCCGCGCGCGCGCCTACGCGTTCAGCGGCGATCCGCTAGCCGAGGACCCGACGTGCATGTATCAGCCGGGAGCCGAGTAGCCCGCAGGGTTGGCGATTGGGCCGCCGGCGGCGCGGCGGCCATCACCGGCAGCGGGCGACCCTGCCCTGGTGCTCGGGGTTTTCCACGATCACGGGCCGGAGGTTCGCGGATGTCGGGCGGCCGGACCTCCGCCAATGTTCGATCGTGGCAATCCAGCTCAATCGCACCGACGTGAACGCGGACGACCCGCTGTACCCGGGCTCGGCCGACCCCTCGGTGCGGCCGACGATGATTGTCTGGGAGGCGACGCGGGCGTTCCGGTTCCCGGGGACACGCGATGCCGCCGCGGCCGAACTCCGGGCGCGCCCCGGCGAGCTGAGCACCCACGAGGCGGTCGCGATGATCGACCACCTGGCGCCGTTTGCCGGCGCGACGCTGGGGATCACCGGCGGCGATCCGCTGGAGCGCGAGGACCTCGAGGTCGTGGTGACGCGGGCCCGCAGCCGTGAGTTGCGCGTTGTGCTGGCGCTTGGTGCCACGCCGCGCGTGACGGCCCACCGCCTGCGCAAGCTCCACAACCTGGCCGGCGATGCCGAAATCGCCGTCCGCCTGGACGGCGCAACGCCCGAGGCCCACGACGCGCTGCGCGGCTTCCCTGGCGCGTACCGGCGCACGCTCGACATCATGCAGGCGGCGCGCAACGTCGGGTTCCCGGTCCGGATCATCACGACCCTCTCGCACAAGAACGTCGACGAGCTCGACGCGATGGCAGAGATCGTCGCGATGACCGGCGCGACGCTGTGGAGCGTGACATTCCTGGCGCCGTTTGGGCGCGGCAGCGCCGCCGAGGTCCTGGACGCCGCAGAGCACGAAGACGTCCTCATCCGCCTGGCCCACCTGCTAGGGCACGTGCCGTTCCGGATCTCGGTGGCCTCGTCGCCGGCATTCGCGCGGGTCATCGCACAGACCGGCCACCCCGCAGAGGCGCAGATCGACTCGGCCAGCGACGGGCGGGGGTTCATGTTCATCTCCTCGACCGGCGACGTCCGCCCAAGCCGGCTCCTGCCGAGCGTCGGCAACGTCCGTCAGAACCCGCCCGCGGAGCTCTACCGCACCGCACCGCTGTTCCGGGCGCTGCGTGATCCCGAGCAACTCGGCGGGCGCTGCGGGCGCTGCGAGTACCGCCAGGTCTGTGGCGGCAGTCGCTCGTGGGCCTACGTGTACGCGGGCGATCCCTTCGCCGAGGATCCGACCTGTAGCTGGCAGCCGGTCGCCGTCGCCTAGCGACCGTGCAGCCGGTGCGTTTGCGGCCCTCGGCCGGAGACCCCCTCCGGGTTCTTACCGATGCCGGTGAGTGTCGGTTTTCCGACGATACATGGGTGCCCTCGACCCGACCCGCCGGCGATCCCGCCCTGAACGACGCCCTGCGCGTCAACCTTGCCCGCACCGCGGTCGAGGTCGTGGTCCCCGAGCGGGACCAGGTCCTGCTGGAGGTCGTGGCCGGGTGGAAGGGCCTCGAGGCCCAGACCGCCCACATGCTGCACGAGGTCTATCACGAGTTCGTCGGCTGGCCGCAGGCGCTCGATGACCTACATGCGCGCGCGATGGGCGACTTCGCACACTACGAGGCCCATCCGCGGGGCCCCGACGGCGTGGCGGTGTTCTGCGAGCTCTATGCGAAGGCGCTCACCGAGACGGCGCCGCCGCTGCGTCCGGACGCTGCCCGGCGGTGGCTGTACTACCTGACCAAGGTCGCCAGCGACGGCCGGCCGGAGTCGTTTACCCGGATGGTGCCGGAGCTCGCCCAGGCGATGCGCCGGTTCGGCGAGATCACCGGGCCGATGCCGAACCTGCAGGTGGCGATGTCGCCGTACATCCGGCGTCTGGCGCGGGTCTTGGTGGCCCGGGAGGACGCCGGCGCGGCGCGCGAGTATGCGCTGGCGCTGCTCGTCGCGAGCCTCGTGCAGGTCGATCGTGCCTTCGCCCAAGGTGAGGACCCGGCGGCGTGGTGGGCGCGCAACGTCGGCGGGCCGCTGCCGGCAACCGTCGCCGGCATCAGCAACGCGCGCCTGGCCGAATGGGGGGCCAGCCTGCGAGCGATGTCGGCGGCCCGACCGCTGACTGCCTACGCGGCCGACCTGCTCGAGTTCCCGGATGCCGGCGAACTGGCACGGACGTTCCTGGACGCCTCGGACGTCGCCGGCGGCGACACCGCGCGTCCCCACGCGGCCCGCAACGCGCTGCGCTGGCTGCTGGAGATCCTGGGCCGGCCGGTGCTCGAACCGGTGCACGAGGTCGCGCTGCGCCAGGTGCGCAAGCTCGCGTCCGAGCTGGTCACCACGGGCCCCCTCGACGAGCGGATCGAGGTCGTGCGGGACGTGTGCGCGCTGTTGCGGCGGCAGGGGTTCGACTACCCGCAGACCGCTCACAGCGTGATCGAGCAGATCGGGCGGGACGCCATGGCGACCGGGGACGGGGCCCTGGCCGAGGCGGTCATCGAGGAGATCCTGGCGATCGATTTCGGCTATCCGGACTTCGCGGGCTTCACCGACGAGTGGCAGGTCCGGGTGAATCCGGGCCACATGCGCAGCATCCGCACGTACCTGCGCATCATCGAGGTGGATCCGGTGCTGGCGCGTACGCTGCTGGTCGCGCTCGTGGCCCATCTGCGCCTGGGCGGGGTGCTTGTCAGCGACACGGATCTGTTCCAGCGCGATATTTCGGCGCTGCTGGCCGCGGAGATCGCCCCGGTGTACCTCTACGTCAAGCAGCTCATGCGGCTGTTTCCCGTGTACCACAACGAGATCGGGGCCGAGGGGCCGCTGCGCGAGGCCTCCACGCGGCTGGATGAGCTCGAGGGCCGCCGCGACCACCTGTTTCACTTCGTGCGCAAGCAGTGCCACGTCGAGTCCAACTCGGAGATGGTGCGGTTCTGCGACGAGGTCATCCGCTTCTGCGCGACCGGCGATCCCGGACCGCTGGAGCGGTACCTGCCGCCGGAGCTCTTCGCGGAGATCGTCACGGACGTCAACCGCACGCAGATCCGGGCGGTCTTCGATGCGCTGATCTCCGGCGGCGCCGCGCTCGATCGGCTGGGCGACGCCGACCCCGACGAGCTCGAGGCGGGTATCACCGCCACGGGCGCCGGCACCGAGGTCGCCCGCGAGGAGGTCGGGCTGCTGTTCGCCGTGCGTCGAGAGATCGTGCGCAAGTACCGCCTCGACCCGGGCGACGCCGTGCCGCGGCTGCGGTCGATGCCGGGCATCTCGCCCGGCGACGTGCGGATCATCGAGGAGGATCTGGCTGCCGGCGACCACGAGGCCGCCCTGGACGGCATGCTCTCGGCGCTCGAGACCCTCAAGACGACCATCGAGACGTCCGGCCCGGTCGAGGCGGTCGAGGACATCTACCACAAGCGCCACATCGCCGCGGGCATCCCGAGCATGTACGGCTCGTACCGCGAGCCGCGCTTCGAGGCGATGGGCCTGACCTTCCGGCTCGAGGCATTGGCTGCGGCGCTCTGCGACCGCGCCATCGACGATCTCGACCTCACTCCGCTGGACTATCCGAAGCTGGTGCGGATCGGCAACTGGTTCCGGCTGCTGCTGCGGGCGGTGCGTTTGGAGGGCTTCCGGGCCCAGGGCCTGACGCACTGCGCGGCGATGCTCGACGAGGCCCTCGCGACACCGGGGACGACGCTCGACCAGTACCTGAACCTGTTCTGGCTGGCCTCACGCAACCTCGAGATGCTCGTCGATGCACGGATCCTGTCGGTGTACGACGAGGCGGCCAGCGGCGTGATCACCCGCATGCTCGAGGAGGGGCGGATCGATGGGCCGGCTGGGGTGTCCACCGACCAGGCCACCTTGGCGATCTCGGAGGCTCGAGCGCGACCTGATCGCCGAGAGCTTCGGCCTCCAGCGGCTGGACCTGCTGATCGGGCGGGTGGTGCGGGCGATCGAGGACCAGCGCACGCGTGGCAACGCGATCGCGGGGTCGCCACGCCACACCCCCGGCTGCATGGCCGGAGATCGTCGCGATCGACGACCCCTCGGCGACCGCGGGCGGCGTGGTGTTGGGCAACAAGGGCGTCATGCTGCGGCGGATGCGCTCGCTCGGATTCCCGGTCCCGGACGGGTTCGCGCCGACGACCGCGTTCGTCCGGCGGCACTTCGCGGCGGGCTCGGGGGCCAACGAGGTCGGGCTGTTGGCGCGCATCAAGGCCGAGGTCGCCACCCTCGAAGGGCGCACGGGCGCGCGCTTCGGCGATCCCGCCAAGCCGCTGCTGCTGTCGGTGCGCGGTGGTGCGCCGATGAGCATGCCCGGCATGCTCGAGACGTATCTGAACGTCGGGCTCAACATCGAGGTCGCCGCCGGGCTCGCGCGCCAGCCCGGCGGCGACTGGGCCGCCTGGGACGCCTACCGGCGCCTGATGCAGTTCTGGGGCATGAGCTGCGGGCTGCACCGCGGGCAGTTCGGCGACCTGCTCGCCGAGGCCAAGCTGCGCTACGGGGTCGCCAAGAAGGCGCAGCTGTCGGGCCATGGCATGCGCGAGGTCGCGCTCGCCTACCGGCAGCTGCTGATCGACTCCGACGTGGACCTCGTCGACGACCCGTACCAGCAACTGATGGCGTGCATCGCGCATGTCGGCCGATCCTGGAATGACGACGCGGCCCGGACGTACCGGCACGAGCTCGGCATCGCCGACAACTGGGGCACCGCGGTCATCGTCCAGACGATGGTGTTCGGCAATCTCGGCCGGCGATCGGGCACGGGGGTCGTGTTGACCCGCCATCCCGTCTACGAGACCAGCGGCGTCCAGCTGTACGGGGACTACGTGGTGCAGGCCCAGGTCGACGACGACGTCGCAGGTCTCGGGAGACGTTTCCGGTCTCCGAGGCCCAGCGTCTTGCGGAGCCGACCCACGGCCAGCACTCGCTCGAGCGGGACTTCCCGGAGATCTACCGCGGTGTGCTCGATGTGGCCAAGGTCCTGGTCAACGAGCAGGGCATGAACCATCAGGAGATCGAGTTCACCTTCGAGGGCGACCGGCGCGAGGACCTGTTCGTGCTGCAGACGCGGACGCGGTGACCACCAGCGCGGGGTGCTGCCGGCGTTCATCCCGACACCGGAACTGGAGGCGTCGCTGATCGCCGGCGGCATCGGCGTCGGCGGCGGCGCCTTGTCCGGGCGTGTCGCCCACAGCCAGGACGAACTCGATGTGCTCGCCCGCGAGTATCCCGGGGACGCGCGCATTTTGCTCAGGCGCGATACCGTTCCGGACGATATTCCCCTCGTGGTCCAGGTTGACGGGCTCCTGACGGCGATCGGCGGCGCGACGAGCCACGCGGCGGTCGCGGCCAAGCGGCTGGGCAAGACCTGCGTGGTCGGGTGCCGTCCGTTTATCGTTGGGCCGACCGGGGCGCCCTCGCGATTGGGCGAGCAGCTGGTCAGGTGCGGCGACATGATCTCGATCTCGGGGGTCGACGGCTCGGTCCGGCTCGGGTCGCACCCGACGACCGAAGTGGTCGTGCGGGGCAGGGCTCAGCAGTAGCGGGCGACGCGACGAAGGATGGATTGATGGCCAAACACGGGCACGCGCAGCCACTCGGGATCAACGGTCTGGGGCGCATCGGCAAGCTGTGCGTCTGGCACCACGCCGCCCGGGAGTACTTTCCGAGCCTGGTCGTCAACATCGGCCGCGAGGTCGGCCGCGATCTCGAGGCGGTCTGCGGCGTCATCCAGAACGACTCGACCTACGGCAACATGGACCGCTTCCTGTTCGGCGTCGCGGCGCCCCCGAGCGTGCGGATCATCGATCGCGACCGGAACCTGCTCGAGGTCGCGGGCACGCCGGTGCGCATCCTGCAGGAGGCACGCAACCCCGCCGACATCAACTGGCGCAACGAGGGCGTGCGGATCGTGGTCGACACGACCGGTGCGTTCGACGATCCGACCGTGCCCGAGACCGCGCCCCGGGGATCGTTGCGCGGACACCTGGTCGCGGGCGCCGAGCAGGTCATCTACAGCGCCGCGTTCAAGGTCAAGGGCGGGAGCGCCCCGGAGGACTGCGTCACCTTGATCAACGGCATCAACCACGCCGCGTTCGACCCCTCCCGCCACCACCTGATCTCGGCCGCGTCCTGCACGACGACGGCGCTCGCGCACATGGTCAAACCGATCCTGGAGAGCATGCAGGCGGCCAACGTGATGACCGCCTCGATGAGCACGGTGCATGCGGTCACCAACTCGCAGACGGTCCTCGACGCCGTGCCGGGCGCCGGGGCGAAGGACCTGCGCCGCACGCGCAGCGCGCTCAACAGCATGGTGCTGACCTCGACCAACGCCGCGCAGGCGCTCGAGGAGGTCATCCCGGAAATCCGCGAGATCGGCTTCATGGCCGACTCGGTGCGCATCCCGATCCCGACCGAGTCACTGATCATCCTGAACGTCACGTTCCAGACGCGCCTGGACGCCAATGGGGATTCGCTGATCAACCGCAAGGCGCTCAACAAGATCTTCCAGGCCGCCGGCAGCGGCGGGCAGGCCGGCCTGCTCGTCTACAGCGATGTGCAAAACGTCCCGCGCGACGTGATGGGCATGCGTGCCGCGGTCGTGATCGAAGGCATCGAGACGCACACCCGCACGGGCTTCGTCGAGGTCGACCTGGCCTCGCTGCCGGGAATCCCCGACTCCGCCTTGGCCGAACTCGCCCAACCGGTGGTGCGCGTGCCGGTGACCCACGCCAAGGTGTTCGGCTGGTACGACAACGAGTACGGCAGCTACACCAACATGCTTGGCGACCTGACCGTCCACATCGCCGAGAGCCTGCCATAGCGGCCGCGCCGCGGCGACACCCGGCGTTGGGCCGACCCGCCGGACCGACCAGGGGCACAAGTCGGGGCATGCTCGCGCGGTCGCCATCAGGCGGTCGCCTCCTCGAGGAACCGCTGTGCCGCCGGGGCGAGTTGCCCCCGGCGATGCGCGAGCACGACGTGTCGGGTGATCGCCGGCGCCGGTCTCGCGAGCGTGGCGCCCAAGCGGACGGCCTCCTGCGCAAGCGGTTCCGGGACGAGCGCGGCTCCCGCGCCGGCCAGGACAAGCGGAAGAATCGCGTCGCGCTGTGCCGTGACGACGGCGATCTGTGGCGTGACGCCCGCGGCCTCGAAGGCCTCGTCGAGCAGCCGGCGGGTGGACGTGCCCGCCGGTCCGGCGATGACGGGGATGTCCGCGAGCTCACGCATCGCGATGCGCGGTTGCCGGCGAGCCGTGCCGGGAGGCAGGATGATCAGGAGCCCTTGGGTGAGCAGATCGTGCGCCACGAGCTCAGCGGGCAGGGAGATGGACTCGGTGAGCCCGATCTCGGCGGCGCCGCTGCGGACGAGGCCGAGCAGATCGTCGGCGGTCTCGGGTGCCGCGAGATCGACCACGACCCCGGGGTGCCGGGTGCGGAACCGCCCCACCAAGTCGGCCAGCGGATTGGCGGCCAGCGTCGGCAGCGAGCACAGCGACAGCGATCCGGCGCGAAGTCCGGCGACGTCGGCCACCGCTGCGCGTGCGGTCTCGAGGTCCCGCTGAATCTGGCGTGCGGGTCCGACCAATGCCGCGCCGGCCGGCGTCAAGCGGACGTCGTGCCCGATCCGGTGGAAGAGCTCGACGCCCAGCTCCTGTTCGAGCTTCTTGACCGCCAGCGAGAGCGCCGGCTGCGAGGCGTACGCGGCCTCGGACGCGCGGGTGAATCCGCCATGCTCGGCAACGGCAAGGAAGTAGCGGAGCTTGCGGAGATCCATTACGAAATCGTATCAATACTACAAGAACTATTGATTCGACATCTTGCCGGACGTCCTCGATCATAGGGCCACGGGGACGACCGCAGGGGCCGCTCCGCGCACCGGCGGCGGCGGTTCGGGAACGGAGGCGCGGGTCTAGGTGGTGAATGCCGTGGGGCAAACGGAGGACACGAGCCCCGCGCGCGGCTGGCGGCGGGTGTTCGTGGAGCCGGCGCGCCCCGCGGCCATCGCGCGGTACCCGAAGGCGCATTGGCTGGTACTCGCCACGGTGTGCATGGGCGCGTTCATCGGCCAGCTCGATGCATCCATCGTCACTCTCGCGTTCCCGACGCTGCAGGAGGTCTTCCACGCCAGCGTCAGCGCGGTGACCTGGGTGGGCCTGACCTACCTGCTGGTGCTCGTCACGACGGTGACGGCCATCGGCCGGTTCGCCGACATGGTGGGCAGGAAGCTCCTGTACACCTACGGGTTCCTCGTGTTCGTCATCGGCTCCGCACTGTGCGGCCTGGCACCGAGCCTGGGTTCGCTCGACGCCTTCCGCGCGCTGCAGGCGGTCGGGGCGGCGATGCTCCAGGCCAACAGCGTCGCGATCATCTACCTGGCCATGCCGCGCGGTTCGCTGGGTCGCGGCATCGGGATCCAGGGCGCCGCCCAGGCGATGGGCCTCGCCCTCGGGCCCGCGGTCGGCGGGTTCCTGCTCGCGGCCGGCGGATGGCGTCTGATCTTCCTCATCAACGTCCCCATCGGCCTGGTCGGCATGGCCGCCGCCTGGGTGTTCGTTCCCCGCAGCCGCAACCTGCAGCCGCGGGTGCGCTTCGACTGGCTCGGGTTCGGGCTGTTTGTTCCCGCCGTGCTCGCCCTGCTCGGCGCCCTGTCGTTCGGAAACCGGGCCGGTTGGACGAGCGCGGTGATCATCGGCCTGTTCGCCGCGGCGATCGCCCTCGGCGTGGCGTTCACCGCCTGGGAGGGACGCTGCACGTCGCCGATGGTGGACCTGTCGCTGTTCCGGCGGATCTCCTTCTCGGCCGGGATCTCGAGCGGCCTGCTCTCGTACCTGGTCATGTTCGGGGTGCTGTTCGCGGTGCCGTTCTTCCTCGAGCGCGCCCAGCACCTGAGCGCAAGCCAGGTCGGGCTGCAGCTGACCGTCATGCCGCTGGCGCTTGGCATCACCGCCCCGTTCGCGGGCAGGCTCGCCGACCGGTTCGGCGCCCGGCCCCTGACGGTCGGCGGCATGGCGCTCACCGCGTGCGTCTTGGGGTCCATGGCGCTTTCGCGGGGTGCGTCCTGGGTGCTCATCGGCGAGCTGGCACTCATCGGCATCGGGCTGGGGCTGTTCACCCCGCCGAACAACGCGTCGATCATGGCGTCTGCCCCGCGGGAGCAGTCGGGTCTGGCCGGCGGCATCCTCAACATGACCCGGGGGCTGGGAACGGCGTTCGGGCTCGCGCTCACGGCTGCGGTGTATGAGGTGGCGGCGGGGGCCGGCGTGAGCCCGGCCGACGCCGCGGCGGGGTTTCGGGCATCGGCGGCGTTTCTCGCATGCGTCGCGGTCGCGGCGACCGCGCTGGCCGGCCTGCGCGGCGGCCGCGCGCTCGGGCTGGCGGCCGAACGGGGCCCGGCGCGGTGAGCTCGGCCGTCGTCGGGATCCGTCGGCGGCGGGCATCGATGACCGCGCCGCGCCGCCGGGTCACGCCGGCCGTCGAAGCTCAGCGGGCGCGCGGGAGCTCGGGCGCTTGGGGGGTCGCCGGTGCGGGTGGCGTCGAGGCCGTCGAGCAGGTATTGCGCGATCTCGGACGGTGTCGGCGGACAGCCGGGTATCCGAATCGCGACCGGCAGCGACCCCGCCAGCTGCGCCAGCTCGGCCTGCTGGCGGACTCAGACCCCGCCGAGCAGTACGCGGGCGGATTCCAACAGCACGAACACGGCGTCTTCGGCGGTCGCGGAACAGGTGCGCGGCGGCACGGAGCGTGTCGGTGCGCCGTTGGAAGGTCGACCAGCCGCGCGCTGCCCGCCGCGACCGGCGCCCCCGCCCGGGGGCAGGAGCGCCCGGCGCGTGTCCGAACACAGAGTCGTCGACCGCATCGTCGGCGGGAGGGCCCACATCGTGATGCACCCGATGCCGGAGGTGGCGTTGTGTCCGCATCCGGGCACGCACCAGCCGCGAGTCATACACGTGGTGGTCGGCGCGGCGCTCCGAGATCACGGCGCCGACCGACCGCGCAGGTGCGGCCGGTCTGGAGCGTCGCACGATCGGGCGGCGTCGGCCTGGCGGTCCGGGCGGCGCTGCGGGCCCGGGCCGGGGGGCACGTCCGATCGCGGTTGCCGAAGCGCGCCCGTCCCGGGCGGCGGTTGCGGTCCTCGCGAGTCCGCTTCGGCGCGCACAGTGGGTGCCGAGTGGAGCATGGCGGAATCGAACCGCCGACCTCCTGGGTGCGATCCAGGCGCTCTCCCATCTGAGCTAATGCCCCGTGCGACCGCAAAGATTAGCGCGAGGCGTGGGTGGTGTCATCCCATGGGTCGCCGCGACCCGGTGCCGGTCATCGTCCGATCGGCCCCGCTAACCTCGGGAGCGCCATGATCGATCTTCACAACCACTTGCTGCCCGGCCTTGATGACGGGCCCGCCGATCTGGCCGGGTCGCTCGAGATGGCGGCCGTCGCGGTTGCCGCCGGGATCACCACGATGGCCTGCACCCCGCACGTCGCCGGCAAGTACCCCAACCGGGCGAGCGAAATCCGCTCGGCGGTGGTGCGCCTGCGCACTGAACTCGCGGCCGCCGCGATCCCGCTGGACATCGTTTCCGGTGCCGAGATCTCCACGGACGTGATCGACGATCTCGACGACAACGAACTGCGCCGGTTGAGCCTCAACGACTCGGGCTGGCTCCTGCTCGAGGCGCCCTTCGCCGGCTGGCCGCTGCGGTTGCCGAAGCTGATCGGGGAACTCGAGATCCGCGGGTTCCGGGTGCTGTTCGCGCACCCCGAGCGCGCGCAGGCGATCCAGCACAACCCCGATCGCCTGCGCGACCTCGTCGGGCGCGGCGTCCTCGCGCAGAGCAACGCCTCGAGCGTGCTCGGCGACCACGGCCGTCCGGTGACGAAGACCGTCCAGTCGCTGCTGCGCAACGGGCTGATCCACATCCTCGCCTCGGATGCCCATTCGGCGACCTGGCGGCCGCCCGGGGTCGGCGAAGCGCGGGCACTGGCAGCGCGGATGCTCGGTGTCTGGCCGGAGGACCTGGACTGGATGGTCGACGATGGGCCACGGCAGATCCTCGACGGCGGGCCCGTGCGACCCCCGCGCCTGGTCCCGCAGGCGGCGGCCGCACCGGTCCGCGAACGCCGTCCCGCCGGGCCGCGGGCCTAGAGGGTCGCGGTCGACCCCGGGCGACCGCCGGCACGATGCGGGGCGCCCGTGGCGACGCGTGCGGGGTCCGCACGCGGTCGGCGACGTCCCCGCGGGCTGCGATCACCCTGGGGGCGGCGGCCGTCCGCAGGCAAGTCGGCCGCCGCTCCCGGGTGCTACCCGATGACTCGGGTGCGTTCGCTCGCGCCGGACGCTGCGCGGATCCGGTGTGTCGCGTCGGGCGACCGATCGGCAGTCACGGCCACCCGGTCCGGTGCGGGGCCGACGAGGGCCGGGCACGGGGTGCCGCGGCGGATCGGGGCGGGTCGGCGCAAGGTGCGTTCCTTGACGTGGTGCAGTGCCCTACCCTCGCGACGATAGTCCCCGCCGCCGTCCCGGGAAAGTGCGCGGGCCGGTGCCGCGCCGCGCCGAGCGCGGCGTTGTTGGCAGCGTGCGGGAAACGCGTCGGGGCGCGCCGACGGCGGGCGGGCCGGCATGGTCCCGGGCGGTCTCCCTGGTAGCCTCAGGACGGGGTCGTCGGACCGCCCGACCGCTCCACGCCCCACGACGGACGCCCTCGCTGACATGACCGCATCCGACGAACGAACTCCTGCGGGCCGGCCCGCGGTCCTTGCCCGCTTGGCCGCCGAGGCCGAGCAGCAGTACGTCCCGCATCCGCCACCGGCGTGGTCGCGCTGGGCTGGGCGGGTCTCGTGATCGCGATCATCCTGGTGATCGCGTTTACGGTGACCACGGTGCATCCGTGGTAAGTGCCGCCGGTCGCGGTCGCTTCGTCGTGCTCGAGGGGATCGATGGCTCCGGCAAGAGCACCCAGGCCCGGCTCTTGGCCGCCGCCCTGCGGGCGCGCGGCGAGACGGTCGTGGAGACGCGCGAACCGGGCGGAACCGCGCTCGGCGAGCGGCTGCGCGCGGTGCTGCTCGACAGCGCGCCGGGGGAGGTCTCGCCGGCTGCCGAGGTCTACCTCTTCGCGGCGGCCCGCGCCCAACTGGTCAGCGCGATCGTGCGGCCGGCGCTGATGCGCGGCGACTGGGTGGTCTGCGACCGGTTCCTTGAGTCGTCGCTCGTCTACCAGGGCATCGCGCGCGGGTTCGGGGTCGACGCCGTTGCGCAGGCCAACGAGCTTGCCGTCGCGCGCTGCATCCCCGACCTCGTGCTCATCATCGACGTGCCGCTGGAGACCGCCGCGGCGCGGCGCGGCGCGGCGGACCGGATCGAGGCCGAAGACGGACGCGTTCCATCGGCAGGTCGCCGACGGATACCGGCAGCTCGCCGCGCGCTGGCCTCGCGGGTGCGCACCGTCGCCGGCGCGGGAACGCCGCAGGAGGTCCACGCCCGCGTGCTGGGCGAAGTGGACGCGCTGGCGTGATCGCGATCACGGATCAGCCGCTGGCCGAGAAGATCCTTGCCGGCGCGTTGGCGGGGCCGCGCGTCCCGCAGCAGTTCCTGCTGTACGGGCCGCCGGGGACCGGCAAGCGCCGGGCGGCCCGCCGCATCGCCCAGCACCTGATCGGCGCTCCCGACGCGGCCGGGGACCGGGCCCAGCTCGACCTCTCGATCGTCCGGGCCTCCGGCGCCCAGATCCTGCTGGAGGACCTGGAGGATGCGCTGCGCGACCTCGCGACCCGGCCGATGGTCGGCCGGCTGC
Organism: uncultured Thermoleophilia bacterium; assembly: GCA_963784985.1. Lineage (GTDB taxonomy): Bacteria > Actinomycetota > Thermoleophilia > Miltoncostaeales > Miltoncostaeaceae > CAITWD01. The sequence continues at coordinate 12,942 of CAWATR010000012.1, read as the reverse complement.
CGGGTCGCGGTCGTGGAGGGTGCCGAGCGGCTGCGCGAGGTCGCCGGCCACCGGATTCTCAAGCCCCTCGAGGAGCCCCCGGCCGGCTCGCATGTGATCCTGGTGACCGACCGGGTCGATGACGTGCTCGACACGATCCGGTCGCGCTGCGTGCCCGTCCCGTTCCGCAGCCCCGGGTGGCAGGTCGATCGCGGCGCGGCTCGCGGCGCAGGGTGTCCCCGCCGATGCGGCCGAGGTACGCGCGCGGACTCGAGGGACCGATGGCGCTCGCCGGGGACGAGTTCTGGCGCTCGATGCGCTGGGTGGGCGTCGAGATGGGCCTGTCGATCCTGCGCGGCGACCGTGCCGGCGCCCAGGTGGTCGCCGACGTCCAGCGACGCATGGAAGCCGCCGCCGCCGAGCACCCGTCCGAGGAGCTCGTCGAGCTGCGCCGCGCCGCCGCGGAGCTCGAGGGCAGGCGCGGCGGCCGGACCGCCGCCAAGAAGGCCGAGGACCAGGAGAAGCGCGAGCGCCGCCGCATGGTCTCCGATGGCTGGGCCACCGTGCTCGCGGGCGCCGCCGGCGTCGTCGCCGACGGGCTGGCCATCGCGCTCGGGGCCGACGCGGCCGTGCGCCATCGGGACCTGGCCGACGCCATTGTCGCCGCGGGCGCGACGGCCACGCTGTGCGAGCGGGCGATCGAGGAGATCGAGTGCACGCGGGCGGATCTGCTGCTCAACCCGACCGTCGACCTCGCGATCGAGGCGCTCCTGGTGCGGATCGACCTGGCGCGGCGCGGTGAGCGCCACCCGCTGCGTGGCGCCGGACGCCTGAGCTGGTGAAGGTGCCAGCGGACGACGGCCCGCGTCGCGGGCCGCGCCGCAGCGAGCCGCTCGGCCGGCGCGGGCTGGTCATCGGCGTGCTGGTCCTGGTGGTCGCTCGCCGCGGCCGGCGGCACTGCCCTGCTGCGCTCCGGCGGCAGGACCGCCGCCGGGGTCACGAAGGCCCTGGCCCCCTTCCCGGGCTTCCCGCCGGCGACGCCGGCTCGCCAGGCCATCGGGGCTTCGTCCGCCGCTGGGGAGTCGTATGCGGCAATCGCCACGCAGGGCATCGCGGACTGGCGGGCGCAGTTCGCACGCGCCGGGGTGGGCTGGGAGGATCCTCACGCAGCGCAGCGCCCGCCGCCGCCCGCGGGCCCGGATCGACGGGCGCCGGGAGGTCCTCGAGGTCGGGATGCATCTGGGTGACTGGGCACAGCAGCTGATCGGGATCCCGGGGCTCCTGGAGGTCGCGCGTCGCCAGGGGCGGATGACCACCGTCACCGCGGGCGCCGCCCGCGCCGACCTGCGTGGCATGCCTGGCCGGGGTCTGGGGGCGGTCGATGACCGCCGCCGGCTCGCTCGGCGCCGTGGCGCCCGCGGGCGTCGCCGCATGGGTGGTGCGCGGGGCCGCGAGCGGCGTCCCGTCCACCTGTGCGGCGGCGGCCAGGGCCTAGGCGTCGTCGTCTGGAGCCCGCGCCGACCGACGCGTCCGATCGGCACCCGGATTGGGGCATGTCGGGGTCGGCCCGCTACCATGCCCTCTGGCCGAACGCGCGGAGCCGCCAGCCCCGCCGTCCGTTCGCGCCGCGATAAGGGAGATCTGTGGCTCACCGTGATGATCTGCGCAACGTCGCCATCGTGGCGCACGTTGACCATGGAAAGACGACGCTCGTCGACGCGATGCTCTGGCAGACCGGCGCCTTCCGGGCCAACCAGGAAGTCGCCACGCGCGTGATGGACTCCAGCGATCTCGAGCGCGAGAAAGGCATCACGATCCTCGCCAAGAACACCGCGGTGCGGTACGGCGATGTCACGGTCAACATCCTCGACACTCCCGGCCACGCGGACTTCGGCGGCGAGGTCGAGCGCAGCCTGTTCATGGCCGACGGCGTCGCGCTGCTGGTCGACGCCAGCGAGGGCCCGCTGCCGCAGACACGCTTCGTGCTCTCGAAGGCGCTGGCGCACGGGCTGCCGGTCGTGCTGGTGGTCAACAAGATCGACCGTCCCGACGCCCGCGTGGCCGAGGTCGTCGACGAGGTCTATGCGCTGTTCATCGAGCTCGACGCCGACGAATCCCAGATCGAGTTCCCGATCGTCTACTGCAACGCCAAGGCCGGTCAGGCCTCGCTCGACCTCGAGATCCCCGGCATGGACCTGACGCCGCTGTTCGAGACGATCCTCGCGCACATCCCGGCCCCGGTGTACGACCCCGAGCACCCGCTGCAGGCCCTGGTGACGAACCTCGATGCCTCGCCGTACGTGGGGCGGCTCGCGCTGTGCCGTGTGCACCACGGCACGATCACCAAGGGCGAGCAGGTGGCCTGGTGCCGGGCGGACGGCACGATCGAGCGCGCACGGGTGACCGAGCTGCTGCTGACCGAGGCGCTCGACCGGGTCCCGGCCGAGCGGGCCGGCCCCGGCGATCTCATCGCGGTCGCCGGCCTGCCGGACGTCACGATCGGCGACACGCTGGCCGACGTCGACGACCCGCGCCCGCTGTCGGTGCTCTCGGTCGACGAGCCCTCGATGTCGGTCACGATCGGTACGAACAGCTCGCCGCTGGCCGGGCGCGACGGCACCAAGCTGACCGCCCGGATGCTGCTGTCGCGTCTGGAGCAGGAACTGGTCGGCAACGTGAGCCTGCGGGTGCTGCCGACCGAGCGCCCCGACACCTGGGAGGTGCAGGGGCGCGGTGAGCTCCAGCTGGCGGTACTCGTGGAGACCATGCGCCGGGAGGGCTTCGAGCTGACGGTGGGTCGGCCCCAGGTCGTGATCCGCGAGATCGACGGCAGCCGCCATGAGCCCGTCGAGCGGGTGATGATCGACGTCCCCGAGGAGCACATCGGCGCGATCACGCAGCTCCTGGCCGCCCGCAAGGGCAGGCTGCAGGACGTGGCCAACCACGGGCACGGCTGGGCCCGGATGACCTACCTGGTGCCGACGCGCGGGCTGATCGGCATGCGCACGCAGCTGATGACCGAGACGCGCGGTACGGCGATCGTCCACCAGATCTTCGAGGGCTGGGAGCCGTGGCAGGGGACCATCAAGACCCGGACCAACGGGAGCCTTGTCGCCGACCGCTCCGGGATCACGACGACCTTCGCCCTGATGAGCCTGCAGGAGCGCGGTCAGCTGTTGGTCGGGCCGGGCGAGGACGTCTACGAGGGCGCGGTCATCGGCGAGCATCAGCGCGCCGATGATCTGGACGTGAATCCCACCAAGGAGAAGAAGCTCACCAACATGCGGTCCTCGACCGCCGACGAGCTCGTGCGGCTGGACGCCTACCGCGAGCTGTCGCTCGACGCGGCGCTCGAGCTCGTCAACGAGGACGAGTGCGTCGAGGTCACCCCGACGCGAGTCCGGGTCCGCAAGGTCGAGCTCTCGCAAACCGGACGGGCCAAGCAGGCCCGCCGCCAACGTGTCACGGCCTGAGCATGCGCGCGCCGTGCCACGCCGCCGAACCAAGGAGAACCCGAGTGAACCCCTGGCATGACGTCTACGTCGACGACCACCTTGTCGAGAACGAGTTTCCCGTGGTGATCGAGGTGCCGCAGGGCTCCAAGAACAAGTACGAGCTCGACAAGTCCTCGGGCCTGCTGCGGCTCGACCGCGTGCTCTACTCGGCGGTCCACTACCCGGCCAACTACGGGTTCATCCCGCGCACCTACTGCGACGACGGCGATCCCCTGGACGTCCTGGTGCTCGGCCAGGAGCCGGTCGTCCCGCTGGCCATCGTCGAGGCCCGCGCGATCGCCGTCATCCGGATGCGCGACGAGAAGGGCATCGACGACAAGATCATCGCCGTGTCCACGGAGGACCCGTCGGTCAACGAGTACACCAGCTACACCGAGCTGCCCAAGCACATCGCTGCGCGAGATGGGCCGCTTCTTCCAGGACTACAAGGCGCTCGAGAACAAGGAAGTCATCGTCGACGATCCGCTCGGACCCGACGAGGCGCTGGCCATCATCATGGAAGCGCTGGATCTCTACCGCCGCCTGCGGCGCGGGGACTCTGGGCAAGGGCGGCTTGGCCTAGCGGCGCCCCGCGGCGATAGGCGCTGGCTATCGCCGCCGCGGCACGGATCCGATTGGACCTCGCTCCCGCGAGCGTGTTAGCTAGATCAGCGGTGGCCGTCGGCCGCCGTGTTCGCGCCAGCGTTGAGTCCTCTGGAGCTGCCGTGGAACCTGTCGCACTCGTGCCGATCGCACGTCGGCGCCCAGGCGATCGAGCGCCCGACTGGCGGCGGGCCGGCACGATGACCAGCACCGCGCGCGAGATCGAGCGCGCCACGAGCCATGTGATCCCGGCCGGTCCGTTTGCCCGGCTCGGGCGCTGGAGTGCCGGGCACCGCCGCTGGGTGATCGCGATCTGGATCGTGGTGTTCCTCGCGATGGCGCCGCTCGCCACCCGCCTGTCGGGCCGGCTCTCCCAGGGGGGCTTCCAGATCTCGGGATCGACGTCGCAGCACGCCATCAACGTCGTCTCGGGCAAGTTCGCCAACCAGTTCCCGGCCAGCATGACGCTGGTGCTGACCAGCCCGACGCTCGCCCCGGCGATCCGGCCTTCGCGGCCGTGATCGCCAAGACCGCAGCGGCCGCACGACAGGCAGGCGGTCCGGTGATCGGCGGCATCGTCACCCCGGCCGAGAACCCGCAGCTGGCGTATCCGGCGGCGCACACGGCGCTGATCCAGGTCGGCCTGACCGAGGGCATCGACCAGGTGCTCGCGCACACCAAGCCGATCATCAACGCCGCCACGGCCCAGTCGACGCCGCAGATGGACGTGTCCGCGACCGGCGGGCCCGCCATCTTCACCGACTTCAACTCGGTCAACACGCACGACCTGGCGCATTCGGAGACGCTGCAGATCCCGCTGATCCTGCTGGTGCTGGTGCTGTTCTTCGGGTCCCTGTGGGCCGCGGGCATCCCCGTGGTGGTGACGGTCGTCGGGCTGGTGACCACGCTCGGGGCGCTGTGGTTCGTCGCCGGCGCGATGAGCCTGTCGATCTACGTCCAGAACGTCGTGCCGCTGATCGGCATCGGCGTCGGCGTGGACTACTCGCTGTTTATCGCCAACCGCTACCGTGACGAGTTGCGCGCGGGCTTCGCACCGCTCGATGCGGCCGCGATCACCATCGGCCGGGCCGGGAAGGCGATCTTCTTCTCTGGGCTGACGGTCGCGATGGCGCTGGCCGGCATGCTGGCGGTCGGCGTCCCGATCTTTACCGGCTTCGCGGTCGGCACCATCGGCGTCGTCGTGGTGATGGTCACCGCCAGCCTGACGCTGACGCCCTCGATCCTCGTCGCACTCAACCAGCGGGTCTTGCGTGCCGACGTCGTGGCCTGGGGGCGGCGCATCCTGCGGCGCCCGGCACGTCACACGACCACTGATGACGGGGACTTCGGGTTCTGGGGCCGCTGGGCGGCCGCGGTCATGCGCCGGCCGTGGACGGTGGTCATCGTCGTCACGCTCATCCTGCTGACGCTCGCCTCGCCGGTGCTGGTCATGAAGACCGGCTCGAGCGGCGTGACCGCGTTGCCGGCGTCGCAGCCCTCGCGGGTCGCCGCCGGCAAGCTGGTCGCGGCCGCGGGGCCGGGCGCCGAGGACCCGATCAGCGTCGTCGTCGACGGCCCTGGCCCGGTGTCCCACGCCGTGATCGCCGACGTCGCCACGCGCGTCGCCGCCGACCCGCAGGTCTCGGGCGTCAACCCGATGGTCTCGTACAGCCGGGACGGCAGCGCCGCGGTGGTCACGGTCTACCCGAAGTCCAACGAGGACACCACCGCCGCGCAGGACCTGGCCGGCCGGATCGCCGACATCTACGGACCGGCCGCGGTCGGGGCCGGTCCGGAACACGTCTACGTCGGCGGCGCCGCCAGCGCGAACCGCGACTTTACCGCCGCGGTGTCGGGACGCCTCCCGCTCGTGATCGGCCTGGTGATGTTCCTGACGTTCATCGTGCTGATGGTGCTGTTCCGGTCGCTCGTGCTGCCCGCCAAGGCGGTCGTCATGACGCTCCTGTCGGTGCTCGCGTCCTACGGGGTGATGGTCGCCGTCTTCCAGTGGGGCTGGGCCGACAGCCTGCTCGGGTTCCACCACCTCGGGCACGTCACCAACTGGGTCCCGCCGTTCTTGTTCTCGATCCTGTTCGGGCTCTCGATGGACTACGAGGTCTTCCTGCTCTCGCGGGTGCGCGAGTATCGCGAGCGGGGCGGCAGCGACGCGGATGCGGTCGCGTTCGGGCTCGCGCGCACGGGGCGGATCATCAGCACCGCGGCGCTGCTGATGATCATCGTGTTCCTGTCGTTCCTGACCAACCGGCTGATCCCGCTCAAGGAGCTCTCGCTGGGGCTCGCCGTCGCCATCTTCATCGACGCGACCCTCGTGCGGCTCCTGCTGGTGCCGGCGTTCATGCGGCTGGCCGGCAAGTGGAACTGGTGGCTGCCGGGTCCGCTCGAGCGGATCATCCCCGTCATCGAGGAGTAGCTCGCCGGCCGCGGCCCGACAGGCGCGACCGGCCCGCGACGGGGCAAAGCCCGTGCTGGATGCGGGATTTCCGTCGCTCGACGGGCGTATGATCGACCCGTGTGGCTCCCCGCCCTGATCTGGACGAACCTCCTGCGGCGGCGCGCACGCACGCTCTTGACGGCGGTCGGCGTCTCGCTCGGGGTCGGACTGATCGTCGCCCTGCTGTCGATCAGTGCCGGCGTGCAGTCGGCGGTCAACAACGTCATCCACCTGGGCGGCGCGGACTTCGGCCTGTTCCAGGGCCAGGTGATCGGAGCTGACCAGCTCGCTGCTGCCCGATCAGCTGGCCGGCCAGGTCGCCGGTACCCCCGGCGTGCAGGAGGTGGCCCGCATCAAACTGCTCGTCACGACCGTCGACGGGCGCGGCTCGCAGCTGGTGTTCGGGCTCGATCCGAGCGAGTTCCCGGAGCGGCAGTTCATCATCGTCAAGGGCAATCCGGCGCAGGGCAACCAGGTCCTCGTCGGTGACCACGCCGCGTCGTCGCTCGGGCTCGCCCCGGGCGACCCGATCACGATCGGCAACGCGAAGCTGCCGGTCGCCGGGATCTTCCACAGCGGCAACTCGTTCGAGGACGGCGCGGTCGTCGCGCCGCTGGCGCTCGTGCAGCAGTGGGCCGGACGGCCGGGGGAGGTCACCTCGATCGGGATCATCGTGCGGCCTGGCGTCGGCTCGGCGCAGCTGGCGAAGCAGCTCGAGCAGCGCTATCCGGGTCTCGTCGCGATCACCAATCCGGGGCAGGCCATGCAGGTCGACACCACCAGCAGGCTGCTGATCAGTGCCGGCTGGGTGTTCTCGGTCGTCGCGCTGCTGGTCGGCGGAATCGGCGTCACGAACACCATGGCGATGTCGGTGATGGAGCGCAGCCAGGAGATCGGCGTGCTGCGTGCGGTGGGCTGGCCCAACCGCCGCGTGGCCGGGCTGATCGCGAGCGAGGCCGTGACGATCTGCCTCGCCGCGCTCGGGATCGGGCTCCTGCTGGGCTGGTTCGCCGCCCAGGCCCTGGTCTCCCGGGGTGCGCTGTCGAACCTCGTGAGCCCGGAGTTCGGGTGGAGCGTGTTCGCCTGGGGGCTGGCGTTCTCGCTTGGGGTCGCGATGATCGGCGCGGCCTACCCGGTCTGGCGGGCGGTCCGGCTCAATCCGATCGAGGCACTTCGGCGGGAGTAGCCGAGACGATCTTCCCGTCGAGCATGCGCACGACGCGATCCGCGGTGAGCGAGACCTCGTCGTCGTTGGTGACCATCAGGATGCTCATCCCGTACTGCTCGCGCACGCGGGCGAGGAGCGCCAGCACCTCGGCACCGGTCGCCGTATCGAGCGCACCGGTCGGTTCGTCCGCGAGGAGCAGGGGCGGGTGATTCGCCAGAGCGCGGGCGATGGCGACCCGCTGGCGCTCGCCGCCCGACATCACCCCGGGCCGGTCGTCGGCCCGATCGCCGAGTCCGACCTCCGCCAGGAGCGCCCGGGCGCGCGCTTCCCGCTCCCGCGCCGAGCGCTCGATCCCGATCATCGGGATCTGCACGTTCCACAGCGCCGACAGGGTCGGGATCAGGTAGTGGAACTGGAAGACGAACCCGACCGTCCCGGCGCGGTAGGCGGCCAGGTCCTCGATCTCGTTCAGCGACTGCCCGCCGACGGTGATCGTCCCCGCGTCGGGGCGGTCCAGCGCCCCGATCAGGTTCAGCAGCGTGCTCTTGCCGCAGCCCGAGCGCCCGGTGAAGGCAACGAACTCGCCCGCGCCGACGCGCAGGGAGATGTCCTCGAGGGCCCGGATCCGGCCCCCTTCGAACATCTTGCGCACATGTTCGCAGTCGACCTCCGTGCCGCGGTCGGATGAGCTCACGCCGGCGCGACCTGAAGCGGGTAGTTGATGGTCACCGTCTGGCCGACCGCGGTCGCCAGCACCTGGAAGACCAGCGGCTGATTCACCGACGCCGGCGGCCATTCGATCGTCTCGGACCACACCCCGTTCTTGACCGCGTGGCGTCCGATCTGGCCGACGGGCGCCCCCTGGAAGAGCGCCTGCAGGTGCACGACCGCAGCCACCGGCTTGCCGGCCTCGGTCACGCGCACGACGTAGTGCCACGGCGTGTTGACCTTCGGCGTGTGGGTCGGCGCGGTCAGGGTCGCATGCACGGCCGGCGGGGGCGGCGCGGTCGAGGTCGGGGTACTGGCGGTATGGCTGCTCGACGAACCGCCGCAGGCGGTCAGGACGAGGCCGAGGACGGCCGCAAGGACGGGTGCGGCGAACGCGGCCGCGTGGCGGCCGGGCCGGTTCGATCGCTCCGGAGCATCGGTCATGTCCATGTCAGACCGTCCCTGTCGCGAAGGGGATCATTACGATGCTAACAGCGTCGCTTGGCGGCCAGACAGGTGACCGCGCCGCCGCGGGCAGCGTCAGGTTTCGCGACACCCGAGGCGCCGGACGTCGGGTGGCCTGGGCCGCGCCCGGTCATCGGCATCGGCGAGCGCGCAGACCAGCGCCGGGGCGCGGATGGCGCCGCCCGGCAGCTCGACGGGCGGACGGCGCGAGGTCGGGCGGGGATGGGACCCCGGTGGGGCGGCGAATCGGCCTAATCTGGCCCAGAACGACGCAAGTCCCGGCACCCTCCGGCGTCTGTTCACTGGCGGGTACCGGGACTCACTTGTTATTCGCCTTCAATGCACCTCAGTCGGTTGAGATCTCCTATCCGGGATCTCGATTCCGTAATCGCAATCCTGCATTTACTACCGGTGGTCGACTGTCGCCCCAGAGCGCAGGGACCGTAGCGCGCGTGTTGCGATGGGCTCCTAGCCCGGCCTGCCGCCACGCCTAACGGGTGGTGAGAGGCCCACATTTGCACACGTGGTTACCTTCGAGCGCTGGAAGCCGACGACGACTCGGCGATGGGAATGTCAAGGTCCGGTTAGTGGTGCACCACCAATGTATGCCCGGCCCTGTCCTTGGCATATCGGGGTTTTCCCCGATTGTCCTCAGTGACGCTGTCGACACCCGTTTGCCACCGGTAATTCCCCTGCTAAGTGGCGACATCTCGGCGTGAGAAGAGCATCGCGGTGCCGACCGCGATGATGGCCCAGTACGCCACGAGGGTAAGCCCGGTGCGCGCCAGCGAGACGGATGAACTGCCACCGTCGACCAGGTTGCCCAGCAGCTGTCCCGGCAGCCAGTCCTGGCCGTTGGACCAGAGCGCGGACAGGATCGCCTCGGCGGGCAACAGCCACGCGACGCCGATCGCCAGCGCGACCACGGGCGAACGGAAGATGATCGCCAGTGCCGCCCCGACCGTCCCGAAGCCGAGCGCGGCGACCACCAGGTGCCAGATGGCGCGCCAGGTGTCGGCGAGCCCGGTCGAGCTCGTCCACGCGGACGTATCGATCCCCTTGCTCGGCGCCAGCGACAGCGCCAGGACGATGCTGACGGCGCTCGCCGCGAGGACTACCAGGACGCCGAACACCAACAGCGCCAGGTACTTGCCGGCCAGCAACCTCACCCGCCGCGGCTCGCGGACCAGCAGGTTGCGCAGCGCCCCGGTCGTGTACTCGGAGCCGAAGGCCGCGGCGAAGATGCCGAGCATCACGATGCCCATCAGCGTGCCCGCGCGGGTGATGCCGTGCACCAGGCCGTCGGGCTTGGAGAGCTCGGTGATCGAGACGTGGAAGCCCCGGCGGCCGGGCTGGTTGGTGGCATTCTCGATTCCGAGGATCGTGAACAGCGCGGTGAAGCCGAGCAGCAGGCCGCCGCCGCCGAGCAGCAGGCCGCGCCGGCGCAGTTTGAGCAGCTCGCTCACGAAGGCCCCGGTCATGCCTGCACCTCCGCTTCGGTCGCGTGCGCGAGGATCTGGTGCGCGTCGCTGTCGGTGATCGCGAAGAACGCGTCCTCGAGGGTCCCGCGGTTGATCGCCAGGCCGGCGAGCGTGATGTCGCGGCCCATCGCCAGGCGGTTGAGCTCTGGCGCCCACTCGGCAGGCGCCGCCGCATGCACCTTGCCGTCGACCACCCGCGCCGCGTGGCCGGCCTCGGTGCACAGCGCCGCCAGGCGCTCGAGGTCGGCGGCGTGCTCCGGCACGGCGATCACCTCGGCCGTCTGGGCGGACAGGAGCCCGTCGATCGCGCCCTGGTAGCGCAGCCGGCCCGCATCGATCACGACAAGGTGATCGCAAATGGTCTGGATCTCGCCCAGCAGGTGGCTCGAGACGACCACCGTCAGGCCGTCGTCGGCAAGCTCGCGCAACAGGGCGCGCACCTCGCGGATGCCCGCCGGGTCGAGCCCGTTGGTCGGCTCGTCGAGCACCAGCAGCTCGGGATCCGGCAGCAGCGCGGCCGCGATGCCCAGGCGCTGCTTCATGCCGAGCGAGTAGCTCTTGAAGGGGTCGCCGCCACGATCGCCCAGACCGACCTGATCGAGCAGGCGGTCGACCTTCGGGCGACCGTGGCGTCCCGAGCGCCGCGAGGATCTCGAGGTTGCGGCGTCCGGAGATCGTCGGATAGAAGGCGGGCGCCTCGATCAGGGCGCCGACCCGCTGCAGGTAGCTGGCCGGGTCGGTGATCGGCTGTCCGAGCACCTCGCCGGTGCCGGCGGAGGGCCGGATGAGCCCGAGCAGCATCCGCAGCGTCGTCGTCTTGCCGGCGCCGTTCGGGCCGACGAAGCCGCTGATCACCCCGCGGGGCAGCTCCAGGTCGATGGCGTCGACCACGGCACGAGGGCCGTAGCGCTTGGTGAGCCCGGTCGTCCTGACGGCCGGGTCGGTCGCCGCGGGTGCGGCGGTGCTCATCGAAGCGGCGCCGGCATCCGGCATGGGCAGGCGGGCGTCATCGGGGTGGCAGTCTCCGGTCCGGGGTGGTGACGGCAGGTCCGCCGCCCGGCGGGCGACGCCACATTACCGCCCGAGCGTGGGCGTCCGGGTTAACACGCGCTTATGGTGCGGTGGACATTCGCGGGCGACCGGCCGGTCGCCCGGCGGGCCGTCTGCGGGCACGACGCGGACGACCGGTTCGGGTGGTGTGTGTGCCTGCACGAGCGCCGGCGGCCGGGCGGCTCGCGTGCGCAGGCTGACCGCGAGCTCGGCCAGCGGATCGCCGTCGGGATCCTCGCCGAGGAACAGGCGGACCCCATCCCGTGCGCGGGAGAGCGCGACGTAGCCCCATTCGGCATGCGCACCGGGCCCCGGCGCAACGACGAACGCGCGCGCGACCGTGATGCCCTGGGCCGCATGGCCGGTCAGCGCCCACGCGTGCTCGATGCCCCGCCGCCAGCCGGTAGTCGCGTGGGACGTCGACGCGGGTACCGTCGCCGGCCTCGAGCGTGAGGGTGCCGTGGTTGGCATCGACGGCGCAGATGACCCCGCGCGTCCCGTTCCGGAGCCCGGCGCGCGGATCGTTGATCCGGCAGCGGATGGTGTCACCGACGGCATAGGTCTCGCGCCCGGTCCCGAGGCGCGCACCGCGCAGGCCCGCCGCCTCGAACGCCGTCGCGGCGGCGGCGTTGAGTGCCCCCGCGTCGGCGCGTCGGTAGGCGAGCATGATCGTGTCCGCGGTGGGTGCCCCCGAGCGGTCACGCCACCACGCCGCCGCGCACGCGCGGACCGGATCGGCGGCGGTGTGGATGCGCTCATGGGACCGCCAGAGCGCGAGCGCCGCGTCGCTGCGGCCGTCGCGCAGGAGGGCGAGGGCGTCGCGTTCCCAGCCCGCCGCCTGCCGCCGGTTGGTCGCCAGCGTGGCGGCGCCCAGGCGCGCGACGAGCTCCGCGAAGAGCCCGCCCGGACCGACCGCCGGGAGCTGGCGGTCGTCGCCGACCAGCACGAGCCGCGCGTGCCCCTCGGTGAGCGCCGTCAGCCGCGCCAGCGTCCGCGTGTCCGCCATCGAGGCCTCGTCGACGATGACGCAGCCCGCGGGGGCGGCGATCCCGGCCTCCCAGCGGGCACAGAGCGCGTGCAGCGTCGCCGCGTGCATGCCCGTGGCCTGCTGGAGTACGTGGGCGGCCTGTGCGGAGGGCGCGCAGCCGGTCACCGGGATGCCACTCGCCCACAGCGCCCGGGCCGCCACGGCGAGGGCGGTCGTCTTGCCCGACCCGGCCGCGCCGATGATGCAGGCGATCCGGTCGTCTGGGGCGGCGGCGTGCTCGGCGGCGTGGAGCTGCTCGTCCGAGAGGGCGTGCGCCCCGAAGGCGAGGATGGCGGCGAGGTCCTCCGGCGCGGCGCGATCGTCGGCCAGCCCCCGGCCGGCCTCGGCAGCCCGGAGCACCTGCGCCTCGCAGTCCAGGATCTCGTCGGTGGTGTAGCGCGGCGGCCTGCCGGGACGGGCCGTGCCGATGCGCGTGACGACCGCGAGGGCGGCCGTCTGGGCAGCCCGATCCCAGACGGCGGCGGACGTCGCCCCGTCGGGTGCCGCGTCGGCAA
>CAWATR010000011.1:0-13538 GCA_963784985.1 uncultured Thermoleophilia bacterium | reverse complement strand
CCCGGCAGAATCCGGCCGATCGGCATGCGCCCCGCAGGACGCCGAGAACGCGCCGGAGCCACGCCGAGCCCGAGTGGCGATCCCGCCGGCGATCGCCATGCATGCGACGCACGGGCCGATGTCGTTCGCAACGCCTGTGTATGCAGGACCAAAACAAACTGTGTGGGATCTGTAAGGCCCGGTGCCCAGCCGTTGATCCAGCCGCCGCAGTCATCGATAACCGTCGCGTCAAGGGAATCAAATGGAGGCTTCACACCTATGAGGCGAGCACGAACAGTTGGCGCGCTGGCGATCGCGGCCGGTTTGGTCGCCGTCCCGGCGGCACTTGCGGTGCCAGGACACCACGCACACCACAGGCCCCCTGCGAAGGTCCGCTACGAGGTCACCGGCATCTCGACGACCGCGGCGCCGACGACGACCGTGGGGCTCTCGGGGTCAAGTACCACCCCAAGACGCTCGGGACCAGCGCGACCCTCGGCGTCACCGTGGACACGACGACCAAGTTCGCCAACCGCCACGGGAAGGCGATCGCCGAAGCGTCGATCAAGGCCGGTGACCGCATCGAGGCCGTGTGGGTCGAGCCGAGCGGTACGACCCCGTCCGTGCTCCTGACTGCGACCAAGGTCATCGACCTCGGTCCGCCTCCGCCGGTCCGCTACGAGGTCACCGGCATCTCGACGACCGCGGCGCCGACGACGACCGTGGGGCTCTCGGGGGTCAAGTACCACCCCAAGACGCTCGGGACCAGCGCGACCCTCGGCGTCACCGTGGACACGACGACCAAGTTCGCCAACCGCCACGGGAAGGCGATCGCCGAAGCGTCGATCAAGGCCGGTGACCGCATCGAGGCCGTGTGGGTCGAGCCGAGCGGTACGACCCCGTCCGTGCTCCTGACTGCGACCAAGGTCATCGACCTCGGTCCGCCTCCGCCGGTCCGCTACGAGGTCACCGGCATCTCGACGACCGCGGCGCCGACGACGACCGTGGGGCTCTCGGGGGTCAAGTACCACCCCAAGACGCTCGGGACCAGCGCGACCCTCGGCGTCACCGTGGACACGACGACCAAGTTCGCCAACCGCCACGGGAAGGCGATCGCCGAAGCGTCGATCAAGGCCGGTGACCGCATCGAGGCCGTGTGGGTCGAGCCGAGCGGTACGACCCCGTCGGTGCTCCTGACCGCGACCAAGGTCATCGACCGCTCGATCCGGTAGCGCCACCCGCAGCTCCGGGACGGACGTTCGTGTGCCGCGGGATCAGGATGATCCCGCGGCACACGGGGGCCGTCGTGTTGGGCATCCGCCGGCGTGGCCCCCGCGAGACCACGGCGTCAGCGTGTGACGTCGGCCGGCTCGCACGGGGGACCCCGTTCGGCGGGTGGGCTCCGGCTCGGTCGACGGGCGCAGCCGACCCGAAGGCGGCGGGACGAGCACGTTCCACGGTCCCCCACTGCGCGCCGAGCCGGGCCCCTGCGGCGAGCCGCCGGGGGGGCGCTGGGATCTCGGCTAGGCGGCGTGTGCCAGCGAGCAGCTGGGTCGGCGGCCCACGGGTCGCCGGTGGCGAGCTCGGCGCGGGCGCGCATGCCGCCGCCGCAGAGGGCCTGATCCGGACAGGCCTGGCAGATTGGCGCCAGCGGGCGGTGCTCCGAGCGCATCTGCCGCAGCCACTCGGTGCGGCCGGACTGCCAGATCTCCGAGAACGGCATCTCGCGGATATTGCCGAGCGTGCGGTGCCGGGAGAACTGGTCCGGGTGGACATCGCCGCGCTCGTCGACGCAGCCGATGCCCACGCCCGGGCCGCCGCGTGCACCGGCGTTCCAGGTCAGCATCGCGCGCGCGCGCGCCGCGCGGTCGGGGTCGCGCTCGTCGAGCCACTGCGCCAGGGCCACGCCGTCAGAGGGGTTGTCGACGGTCAGGACCTCGACCTGCGGGAATGCCTCGGCAAACACGAACACGTGGTGCAGTACCTCGCGGCGCTGTGCCGGCGTGATGTCGTCGAGGTTGCCGCCACGCCCCGACGGGACCAGGTGGTAGAGGCAGAAGCGCTCGATGTTCTCGCGCAAGACCAGCGCCAGGACCTCCGACAGCCCGTCCACGTTCCCCGGGGTCACCGTGAACCGGACCCCGCGGCGCACGCCGGCCTCGGCCAGGTTGCGCAGGCCGTCGACGGCTGCATCAAACGATCCCGCCTCGCAGCGCTGGACGTCGTGGAGGGGTTTGGGGCCGTCGATCGAGATCCCGGCGTAGATCAGGCCCGCGCCCTTGAGGCGTGCGGCCGCCGCGCGGTCGATCTTGGTGCCGTTCGACGAGAGCGTGAACCGCAGCCCGCGGTCGACCCCGTAGGACATCAGCTCGAGCAGATCCGGGCGCACCAGCGGCTCACCGCCGGAGATCAGCACGGCGGGCACGGTCCAGGTCGCCAGATCGTCGAGGAACGTCCGCGCTTCGTCGGTCGTGAGCTCGTCCGGGGCGGGGGTGCGCTTGGCGTTTGCGTAGCAGTGCCGGCAGGCCAGGTTGCAGGCGCGGGTGACGTTCCACACCACCACCGGGTGGCGCTCGGTCGACGAGCGCGGGGTGTGCTCCCCCTGGCGGTGCTGTCCGTACCGGAGCGCGTCGGAAGCGGATTCGCGGACGTCGAGGAGCGAGCTGACGTTGATCATGACCGATGATTCTGGAGCGTTGCGCCCGCGATCGGATCGGGGGGGACGCCGAACTGGGCCTCGGGGTTTTCCACGATCGCCCGGGGTCGGCCACGGATGTCGACGGCGGGGCGGCCTGAAATCGTGGCGCCCATGACGACGACCGCGATGCCAGCGACGTCTCCCTTCGGCGCTCCGGGCGCCGTCAGCTGGGACATCAATCGGCAGCCCGTCGTGGTCGCCTGGGAGGTCACCCGCGCCTGCCAGTACCGCTGTACCCACTGCCGCGCGGACGCACATCCGCGTCCGGATCCGAACGAGCTCGACACGCCTGAGGCGCTCGCGCTGATCGACCAGCTTGAGCCGTTTGCCGGATCGATCCTCGTGCTGACCGGCGGCGACCCGCTGCAGCGCAAGGACCTGGAGCTGCTCGTCGCCCACGCGCGCGGGCGGGGCCTGCGCGTCGCGCTGACCCCGAGCGCCACCCCGCGGGTGACCCCCGAGCGCCTGGCGGCGCTCAAGGAGGCCGGCCTTGCGCAGGTCGCGCTGTCGCTCGATTCCTCGACGGCCGCAGGCCACGACACGATGCGCGGGCTCAAGGGGTCGTTTGCCCGCACGCTTGCGATCATGGCGACGGCCCGGGAACTCGGCTATCCGCTGCAGGTCAACACGACGATCACGCGCCACAACGTCGGCCAGATCGATGCGATGGCCGAGATCGTGGCCGGCACGGGTGCCGTGGTCTGGAGCGTGTTCTTCCTCGTTCCGACCGGGCGCGGCCAGCGCGCCAACACCCTGAACGCCTATCAGCATGAACAGGCCCTGCGCCGGCTGGCGGGCCTCTGGGGCAACACACCGTTCCGGATCAAGGCCACTGCGGCGCCGAACTTCCGACGGGTGATGGTCCAGACCGGGCACGCGCCGGGTCCGGCCGCCGGGTTCGCGAACGACGGCAAGGGATTCATGTTCATCTCGTGCGTCGGTGACGTGTGCCCGAGCGGCTTCCTGCCGCTGGTCGCCGGCAACGTACGCGAGACCTCCCCGGTCGACGTCTACCGCGATGCGCCCCTGTTCGTCGCGCTGCGCGATCCGGACCGGCTCACCGGCCGCTGCGGGCGCTGCCGGTTCCGCGCCGAGTGCGGCGGCAGCCGGGCGCGCGCGTTCGCGTTCAGCGGCGATCCGCTCGCCGAGGACCCGACCTGCATGTACCAGCCGGGAGCTGAGTAGCGCGCGGCGCCGCCGGCGCCGCGCCAGCGCTCACCGGCACCGAACCCGGGCGACCCTACGCCGACGCTCGGGGTTTTCCACGATCACGGGCCGGAGCTTCGCGGATGTCGTGCGGCCGGACGCGCGCCAATGTTCCATCGTGGCAACCCAGCTCGATCACACCGACCTGAACGCGGACGACCCTTCGCACCCGGGCTCGGCCGACCCCTTGGCGCGGCCGACGATGATCGTCTGGGAGGCGACGCGGGCGTACCGGTTTCCCGGCACGCCCGATGCCGCCCCGGCCGAACTGCGGGCGCGGCCGGGCGAGCTGAGCACCCACGAGGCGGTCGCGATGATCGACCACCTCGCGCCGTTTGCCGGCGCGACGCTGGGGATCACCGGGGGCGATCCGCTCGAGCGCGACGACCTCGAGGTCGTGGTGACGCGGGCCCGCAGCCGCGAGCTGCGCGTCGTGCTGGCGCTTGGCGCGACGCCGCGCGTGACCGTCCACCGCCTGCGCAAGCTCTACAACCTTGCCGGCGATGCGGAGATCGCCGTCCGGCTCGACGGCGCGACGCCCGAGGCCCACGACACACTGCGCGGCTTCCCCGGCGCGTACCGGCGCACGCTTGACATCATGCAGGCGGCGCGCAACGTCGGGTTCCCGGTCCGGATCATCACGACGGTCTCGCACCAGAACGTCGGCGAGCTCGACGCGATGGCCGAGGTCGTCGCGATGACCGGCGCGACGCTCTGGAGCGTGACGTTCCTGGCGCCGTTCGGGCGCGCCAGCACCGCTGAGGTCCTGGACGCCGCCGAGCACGAAGACGTCCTCGTCCGCCTGGCCCACCTCTGGGGGAACGTACCGTTCGGGATCTCGGTGGCCTCGTCGCCGGCATTCGCGCGGGTCATCGCACAGGCCGGCCACGCCGACGACACGCAGATCGACTCGGCGAGCGACGGGCGCGGGTTCATGTTCATCTCCTCGACCGGCGATGTCCGCCCGAGTCGGCTCCTGCCGAGCGTCGGCAACGTCCGTCAGGACTCGCCCGTGGAGCTCTACCGCACCGCTCAGCTGTTCCGGGCGCTGCGTGATCCCGAGCAACTCGGCGGGCGCTGCGGGCGCTGCGAGTACCGCCAGGTCTGTGGCGGCAGCCGCTCGTCGGCCTACGTGTTCGCGGGGGATCCCTTCGCCGAAGATCCGACCTGCACCTGGCAGCCGGTCGCCGTCGGATAGCGCCCCGCGGGCCGCGCGTTTGCGGCCCTCGGCCGGAGGTCCCCTCCGGGTTCTTACCGATGCCGGTGAGTGTCGGTTTTCCGACGATACATAGGTGCCCCCGACCCGACCCGCCGCCGATCCTGCCCTGAACGACGCCCTGCGCGTCAACCTTGCCCGCACCGCGGTCGAGGTCGTTGTCCCCGAGCGGGACCAAGTCCTGCTGGAGGTCGTCGCCGGGTGGAAGGGCCTTGAGGCCCAGACCGCCCACATGCTGCGCGAGGTCCATCACCAGTTCGTCGGCTGGCCGCAGGCACTCGACGACCTGCATGCGCGCGCGATGGGCGATTTCGCACACTACGACGCCCACCCGAGGGGCCCCGACGGCGTCGCGGTGTTCTGCGAGCTCTACGCGAAGGCGCTCACCGAAGCGGCGCCGCCGCTGCGCCCGGACGCCGCGCGGCGGTGGCTGTACTACCTGACCAAGGTCGCCAGCGACGGGCGGCCGGAGGCGTTCGCGCGGATGGTGCCCGAGCTCGCCCAGGCGATGCGCCGGTTCGGCGAGGTCACCGCACCGATGCCGAGCCTGCAGGTGGCGATGTCGCCGTACATCCGGCGCCTGGCGCGGGTCCTGGTGGCCCGCGAGGACGCCGCGGCGGCGCGCGAGTACGCGCTGGCGCTGCTGGTCGCGAGCCTGGTGCAGGTCGATCGCGCCTTTGCGCAGGGCGAGGACCCGGCGGCCTGGTGGGCGCGCAACGTCGGCGGACCGCTTCCGGCGACGGTCGCCGGCATCAGCAATGCGCGCCTGGCTGAGTGGGGTGCCAGCCTGAGAGCGATGTCGGCGTCCCGTCCGCTGACCGCCTATGCCGCAGACCTGCCGAGTTCCCCGATGCAGGGGAACTGGCGCGGACATTCCTTGACGCCTCCGACGTCGCGCGCGACGACACCACCCGTCCCCACGCGGCCCGCAACGCGCTGCGCTGGCTGCTGGAGATCCTGGGCCGACCGGTGCTCGAGCCGGTGCACGAGGTCGCGCTGCGCCAGGTGCGCAAGCTCGCATCGGAGCTGGTCACCACGGGTCCCCTCGACGAACGGATCGAGGTCGTGCGGGATGTGTGCGCCCTGCTGCGCCGGCAGGGGTTCGCCTACCCGCAGACCGCCCACAGCGTCATCGAGCAGATCGGGCGGGACGCCATGGCGACCGGAGACGGGGCCCTGGCCGAGGCGGTCATCGAGGAGATCTTGGCGATCGACTTTGGCTACCCGGACTTCGCGGGATTCACCGACGAATGGCAGGTCCGGGTCAATCCCGGCCACATGCGCAGCATCCGCACGTACCTGCGCATTGTCGAGGTGGATCCCGTGCTGGCGCGTGCGCTGCTGGTCGCGCTCGTGGCCCACCTGCGGCTGGGCGGGGTGCTGGTCAGCGACACGGATCTGTTCCAGCGCGACATCTCGGCGCTGCTGGCCGCCGAGATCGCCCCGGTGTACCTCTATGTCAAGCAGTTGATGCGGCTGTTTCCCGTGTACCACAACGAGATCGGGGCCGAGGGGACGCTGCGCGAGGCCTCCACGCGGCTGGATGAGCTCGAGGGCCGCCGCGACCACCTGTTCCACTTCGTGCGCAAGCAGTGCCACGTCGAGTCCAACTCGGAGATGGTGCGGTTCTGTGATGAGATCATCCGCTTCTGCGTCAGCGGCGAGCCCGGGCCGCTGGAGCGGTACCTGCCGCCGGAGCTCTACGCGGAGATCGTCGCGGACGTCAACCGCATGCAGATCAGGGCGGTCTTCGACGCGCTGATCTCCGAGGGCGCCACGCTCGATCTGCTGGCAGACGCCGACCCCGACGAGCTCGAGGTGCGCATCGCCGCCACGGGCGCGGGGACCGAGGTCGCGCGCGAGGAGGTCGGGCTGCTGTTCGCCGTGCGCCGGGAGATCGCGCGCAAGTACCGCCTCGATCCAGGCGACGCCGTGCCGCGGCTGCGGTCGATGCCGGGCATCTCGGCCGGCGCCGTGCGGATCATCGAGGAGGACCTGGCGGCCGGCGACCACGAAGCCGCGCTGGACGACATGCTCTCGGCGCTCGAGATCCTGAAGGCGACCATCGAGACGCCCGGCCCGGTCGAGGCGGTCGAGGACATCTACCACAAGCGCCACATCGCCGCGGGCATCCCGAGCATGTACGGCTCGTACCGCGAGCCGCGCTTCGAGGCGATGGGTCTGACCTTCCGACTCGAGGCACTGGTCACGGCGCTGTGCGAACGCGCCATCGACGACCTCGACCTCACGCCGCTGGACTATCCGAAGCTGGTGCGGATCGGCGACTGGTTCCGGCTGCTGCTGCGCGCGGTGCGCTTGGAAGGCTTTCGGGCGCAGGGCCTGACGCACTGCGCGGCGATGCTCGACGAGGCCCTCGCGACACCGGGGACGACGCTCGACCAGTACCTGAACCTGTTCTGGCTTGCCTCGCGCAACCTTGAGACGCTCGTCGACGCTCGGATCTTGTCGGTCTACGACGAGGCCGCCAGCGGCGTGATCACCCGCATGCTCGAGGAGGGGCGCATCGACGGGCCGGCGGGGGTGTCGACCGACCAGGCCACCCTGGCGATCTCGGAAGGGCTCGAGCGCGACCTGATCGCCGAAAGCTTCGGCCTGCAGCGGTTGGACCTGTTGATCGGGCGGGTGGTGCGTGCGATCGAGGACCAGCGCACGCGCGGCAACACGATCGCGGGGTCGCCGCGCCACACCCCCGGCTGCACGCCGGAGATCGTCGAGATCGACGACCCCTCGGCGACCGCCGGGGGCGTGGCGCTGGGCAACAAGGGCGTGATGCTGCGGCGGATGCGCTCGCTCGGATTCCCGATCCCCGACGGGTTCGTGTTGACGACCGCGTTCGTCCGGCGCCACTTCGCGGAGGGCTCGGCGGCCATCGACGCCGGGCTGTTGGCGCGCATCGAGGCCGAGGTCGCCACCCTTGAACAGCGCACGGGCGCGCGCTTCGGCGATCCGGCCAGGCCATTGCTGCTGTCGGTGCGCGGGGGGGCGCCGATCAGCATGCCGGGCATGCTCGAGACGTATCTGAACGTCGGGCTCAACATCGAGGTCGCCGCCGGGCTCGCGCGGCAGCCCGGCCGCGACTGGGCCGCCTGGGACGCCTACCGGCGCCTGATGCAGTTCTGGGGCATGAGCTGCGGGCTGCAGCGCGGCCAGTTCGGAGACCTGCTCGCCGAGGCCAAGTTGCGCTACGGGGTCGCCAAGAAGGCGCAGCTGTCAGGCCATGGCATGCGCGAGGTCGCGCTCGCCTACCGGCAGCTGCTGATCGACTCCGGCGTGGACCTTGTCGACGACCCGTACCAGCAGCTGCTGGCGTGCATCGCCCACGTCGGCCGCTCCTGGAACGACGACGCGGCCCGGACGTACCGGCACGAGCTCGGCATCGCCGACAATTGGGGTACCGCGGTCATCGTCCAGACGATGGTGTTCGGCAATCTCGGCGGGCGCTCGGGCACCGGGGTCGTGCTGACCCGCCATCCCGTCTACGAGACGAGCGGCGTCCAGCTGTACGGGGACTACGTGGTGCAGGCCCAAGGCGACGACGTCGTCGCGGGCCTGGTGGAGACGTTTCCGGTGTCCGAGGCCCAGCGGCTGGCCGAGCCGACCCACGGCCAGCACTCGCTCGAGCGGGACTTCCCGGAGATCTACCGCGGCGTGCTCGATGTGGCCGAGGTCCTGGTCAACGAACAGGGCATGAACCACCAGGAGATCGAGTTCACCTTCGAAGGCGACCGGCGCGAGGACCTGTTCGTGCTGCAGACGCGCGACGCGGTCACCACCCAGCGCGGGGTCCTGCCGGCCTTCATTCCGACACCCGCACTCGAGGAGTCGCTGATTGCCGGCGGCATCGGCGTCGGCGGCGGCGCACTGTCCGGGCGTGTCGCCCACACCCAGGACGAACTCGACGTGCTTGCCCGCGACTATCCGCGTGACGCGCGCATTTTGCTCAGGCGCGATACGGTTCCGGACGATATTCCCCTCGTGGTCCAGGTTGACGGGCTCCTCACGGCGATCGGTGGTGCGACGAGCCACGCGGCGGTCGCGGCCAAGCGGCTGGGCAAGACCTGCGTGGTCGGGTGCCGTCCGTTCATCGTTGGGCCGTCCGGGGCGCCCTCGCGATTGGGCGACCAATTGGTCAGATGCGGGGACATGATCTCGATCTCGGGGGTCGACGGCTCGGTCCGGCTCGGATCGCACCCCACGACCGAAGTGGTCGTGCGGGGCAGGGCCCAGCAGTAGCCGGCGACGCGACGAAGGATGGATTGATGGCCACACAGCGGCACGGGCAGCCACTCGGGATCAACGGCCTGGGGCGCATCGGCAAGCTGTGCGTCTGGCACCACGCCGCCCGGGAGCACTTCCCGAGCCTGGTCGTCAACATCGGCCGCGAGGTCGGCCGCGATCTCGAGGCCGTCTGCGGGGTCATCCAGAACGACTCGACCTACGGCAACATGGATCGCTTCCTGTTCGGCGTCGCGGCGACGCCGAGCGTGCGCATCATCGATCGCGACCGGAACCTGCTCGAGGTCGCCGGCATGCCGGTGCGCGTCCTGCAGGAGGCACGCAATCCCGCCGACATCAACTGGCGCAAGGAGGGTGTGCGGATCGTGGTCGACACGACCGGTGCGTTCGACGATCCGACCGTGTCCGAGACCGCGCCCAGGGGATCGTTGCGCGGGCACCTGGTCGCCGGGGCCGAGCAGGTGATCTACAGCGCCGCGTTCAAGGTCAAGGGCGGGAGCGCCCCAGAGGACTGCATCACGTTGATCAACGGCATCAACCACGCCGCCTTCGACCCCTCCCGCCACCACCTGATCTCCGCCGCATCCTGCACGACGACCGCGCTCGCACACATGGTCAAGCCGCTCCTCGAGAGCATGCAGGCGGCCAACGTGATGACGGCCTCGATGAGCACGGTGCACGCGGTCACCAACTCGCAGACGGTCCTCGACGCCGTGCCGGGCGCCGGTGCGAAGGATCTGCGCCGCACGCGCAGCGCGCTCAACAGCATGGTGCTGACCTCGACGAACGCCGCGCGGGCGCTCGAGGAGGTCATCCCGGAGATCCGTGAGATCGGTTTCATGGCCGACTCGGTGCGCATCCCGATCCCGACCGAGTCGCTGATCATCCTCAACGTCACGTTCCAGACGCGCCTGGACGCCAATGGGGATTCGCTGATCAACCGCAAGGCGCTCAACAAGATCTTCCAGGCCGCCGGCAACGGCGGGCAGGCAGGCCTGCTCGTCTACAGCGCTGTCCAGAACGTCCCGCGCGATGTGATGGGCATGCGTGCCGCCGTCGTAATCGAAGGCATCGAGACCCATACGCGCACGGGCTTCGTCGAGGTCGACCTCGCCTCGCTGCCCGGAATCCCAGACTCGGCCCTGGCCGAGCTCGCGCAGCCGGTGGTGCGCGTGCCGGTGACCCACGCCAAGGTGTTCGGCTGGTACGACAACGAGTACGGCAGCTACACCAACATGCTCGGCGACCTGACCGTCCACATCGCCGAGAGCCTGCCCTAGCCGCTGCGCGGTCGCGGTGACGCGGTCGACTCGTCGAGGAAATGCTGGGCCGCCGGTGCCAGCGGTCCCCGGCGATGCGCCAGCACGACATGCCGGGTGATCGCCGGGTCGGGTCTCGCAAGCGTTGCACCCGAGCGGACGGCCTCCTGTGCAAGCGATTCGGGGACCAGCGCGGCTCCCGCGCCCGCCAGGACGAGCGGCAGGATCGCATCGCGCTGCGTCGTGACGACCGCGATCCGCGGTGTGACGCCCGCGGCGTCGAAGGCCTCGTCGAGGAGCCGGCGGGTGGACGTGCCCGTCGGGGCGGCGATGAGGGGGATGTCCGCGAGCTCACGCATCGCGATGCGCGGTTGCCGGCGAGCCGTGCCCGGCGGCAGGACGATCAGGAGCCCTTGTGTGAGCAGGTCGTTCGCGACGAGCTCAGCAGGCAGGGAGATCGACTCGGTGAGCCCGATCTCGGCGCCGCCGCTGCGGAGGAGGACCACCAGGTCGTCGGAGGTCTCGGGCGCCGCGAGATCGACCACGATCCCGGGGTGCCGGGTGCGAAACCGCCCCACCAGCTCGGCCAGGGGATTGGCTGCCAGCGTCGGCAGCGAGCAGAGCGAAAGCGATCCGGCGCGGAGTCCGGCGATATCGGCCACCGCGGCGCGTGCCGTCTCGACGTCGCGCTGAATCTGGCGTGCGGGTCCGACCAACGCGGCGCCGGCCGGCGTCAGGCGGACGTCGTGCCCGATCCGGTGAAAGAGCCGGACGCCGAGCTCCTGTTCGAGCTTCTTGACCGCGAGCGAGAGCGCCGGCTGCGAAGCGAACGCGGCCTCGGACGCGCGGGTGAATCCGCCCTGCTCCGCAACGGCGAGGAAGTAGCTCAGCTTGCGAAGGTCCATTACGAAATCGTATCAATAGCACAAGATCTATTTATTCGACATCTGACTGGCCCTCCTCGATCATAGGACCACGGGGACGACCACAGGGGTTGCTCCCCCCACCCGGCGGTTGGCGGTTCGGGAACGGAGGCGCAGGTCTCGTGGGCAATGCCGTACGGGAGACGGAGGGCACGACCCCCGCCCGCGGCTGGCGGCGGGTGTTCGTGGAGCCGGCACGCCCCGTGGCGATCGCGCGCTCCCCGAACGCGCACTGGCTGGTACTCGCCACGGTGTGCATGGGCGCCTTCGTCG
This sequence comes from uncultured Thermoleophilia bacterium, assembly GCA_963784985.1. Classification (GTDB taxonomy): domain Bacteria; phylum Actinomycetota; class Thermoleophilia; order Miltoncostaeales; family Miltoncostaeaceae; genus CAITWD01. The sequence continues at coordinate 1,727 of CAWATR010000011.1, read as the reverse complement.
GGCAGCTCGATGCATCCATCGTCACGCTCGCGTTCCCGACGCTGCAGGAGGTCTTCCACGCGACCGTCAGCGAGGTGACCTGGGTGGGCCTGACATACCTGCTCGTACTCGTCTCGACGGTCGCGGCCATCGGCCGGTTCGCCGACATGGTGGGCAGGAAGCTCCTGTACAGCTATGGGTTCCTGGTGTTCGTCATCGGGTCGGCGCTGTGTGGCCTGGCGCCGAGCCTGGGCGCGCTCGACGCCTTCCGCGGGCTGCAGGCGGTTGGCGCGGCCATGCTCCAGGCCAACAGCGTCGCGATCATCTACCTGGCCATGCCGCGCGGTTCGCTGGGTCGCGGCATCGGGATCCAGGGCGCCGCCCAGGCGATGGGTCTCGCCCTGGGGCCGGCGGTCGGCGGGTGGCTGCTCGCGGCGGGCGGATGGCGTCTGATCTTCCTCATCAACGTCCCGATCGGCCTGGTCGGGATGGTCGCTGCCTGGCTGTTCATCCCCCGGAGCCGCAACCTACAGCCACGAGTACCCTTCGACTGGCTCGGGTTCGGTCTGTGTGTGCCCGCCGTAGTTGCGCTGCTCGGCGGCCTGTCGTTCGGTAACCGGCCGGCTGGACGAGCCCGGCGATCATCGGTCTGTTCGCGGCGGCGATCGCGCTGGGCGTGGCGTTCACCGCCCGGGAAGCGCGCTGCACCTCGCCGATGGTGGACCTGTCGCTGTTCCGGCGGATCCCGTTCGCGGCCGGGATCTCCAGCGGCCTGCTCTCGTACCTGGTCATGTTCGGGGTGCTGTTCGCCGTACCGTTCTTCCTTGAGCGCTCCAGCATCTGAGCGCAAGCCAGGTCGGGGTGCAGCTGACCGTCATGCCGCTGGCGCTCGGCATCACCGCTCCGTTCGCGGGCAGGTTCGCCGACCGATTCGGTGCCCGGCCGCTGACGGTCGGGGGCATGGCGCTGGTCGCGTGCGTCTTGGGGTCCATGGCCTTCGCGCGGGGCGGGTCCTGGGCGCTCGTCGGAGAGCTGGCGCTCATCGGCGTCGGGCTGGGGCTGTTCACTCCGCCGAACAACGCGTCGATCATGGCGTCCGCCCCGCGTGAGCAGTCGGGTCTGGCCGGCGGCATCCTCAACATGACCCGTGGGCTGGGTACGGCGTTCGGGCTCGCCCTCACGGCCGCGGTCTACGAGATGGCAGCGGGGGCCGGGGTGAGCCCGGTCGACGCCGCGACGGGGTTTCGGGCATCGGCGGCCTTTCTCGCCTGCGTCGCGGTTGCGGCGACCGCGCTTGCCGGCCTGCGCGGCGGCCGCGCGCTCGGCCTGGCGGCCGAACCGGGCCCGGCCCGGTGAGCCCGGCCGTCGGAGTGCAGCGGCCGCGCGGGAGCTCGGGCGCAGCTGGGCCACTGGTGTCAGGGACGGCATCGAGACAATCCAGCAGGCGCCGCGCGATCACCGACGGGCATCGCGTCGTCGTCGGCACGCGGCGCGTCGTGGATGCTGTTCGTCAGCGGGCCGGTGACGGACAGCACATCGGCATGTCGCGCGCCGCCCGGGAGCAGGAACGCCCGGCGCGTGTTCGAACACTGAGTCGTCGACCGCATCGTCGGCAGAAGGGCCCACACCGCGAAGCATCCGCTGCCGGAGGTGGCGTGCGTCCGCATCCGAGCACGCACCATGCGCGAGTCAGACACGCCGCCGCCGCGGGGCTCCGAGAACACCGCGCCGACCAACCACCCGGCTGC
>CAWATR010000010.1:0-132598 GCA_963784985.1 uncultured Thermoleophilia bacterium | reverse complement strand
ACGGTTCGTGAGGGCCGCATCTTGGTTCGGGGCGGCTCGGAACGGCCGGGGCCGGACATAGAAAGGGGGCGGGGTCGAAGGTCATCCCTGCCACGATCGCCCGCACCTCGTCCCACTCCTCCCATGCGACGACATCCTCAAGGCGCGCGGCGCGCACCAGGAGTGACGCACGCCGATCGGCCGATACCCCGGCTCGGGCGAAGTCGCCGTCATGGTCGGTAGCAAACGACGTGATCGACGCGGCGCATCGCAGCGCGTATGGCCGCGGCATGTTCCTGCCACTCCTCGCGAGGTCGCTCAGGTGACGGCCGAGGCGGCTGGCATCGGCCATCGGCCCATCCGACCAGGCCCCGCCAGCATAGGCCCGCATCGTGATCGTCTGGGTTCGAGCTGCGACGTCGTCCGGCACGCACCCTCCTCAGGTCACCTGACATGTCCTTGGGACAGGAGGCGACGAGAGGACGATCTCCCCAACAGGAAGACTCGGACGTCGGCACACCTTCGACCGATGCGTGCCACTCATTCGCGGCGCCTGCGTGAGTAAGACCCCCAACCTGTAGAGGGCATCACCCGGTACACGACGGCGCCGCGCCTGTTTGGGCCAGCGGCTCGGGCAGCAATTGTTGCATATGCAACGCACAAAAACACACGGGACGATCACCGAACGTGGTCGTCGGACTCCCTGGTGGGTCGTCCGATGGACCCGGATCTGATCCCGCGAGGCATGGGCGCGCCGTCCGACGTCACGTCAGACCCCCGGCAAAGGCGTACCATCGAAGAGAGCCGTTTCGCCTGCTTCAGACGGCCGACGGCCGATGGTGGTGCCCGACACCGACGATCGACGGCCGCATGCGGTCGGCCGGAATGTCGAGATTCGTTTCGTCTGAGGATTCCCAGCCCGGCATCCAGCGATGTCCGGGCGGCACGTGTCAGCCCGCCGGCTGCGTTTGTCTCTCCAGGCCGCCTCGACGGCGGATCAACGGGGGGAGCAGGGCATGGGCAGATCGACGCGGACTTGCAGGTAAACGGGCCGATACTCTCGCGCGTGACCAGCGGCATCGTCCAACTCTACGCGCACAGTACGGCAAGGGTCCGGTGCACGCACGCTCGCACCTGGTCGGCGACTGGTGTGCCCTGCGGCCGCATGACGCGCTCACGGTGGCCGAGCTCACGCTGGTCTGCCGCGGCCAGGGCGCTGCGGTGCACACGATGCGCCGCGCCTGGCAGGATGCGATGCGAGATGACTTTGAGGAGGTCGTCGAGGCGGCGACAGGACGCCGGGTTTCCGCATTTCTCTCACAGGTCAGCCTCGAGGCCGACCTGCACCTCGAATACTTCTAGGCTCGACCCTGCGACTGCCGAGAGACTAGCGGCGCACGGGAACCGAAAGAAGCCTCTCCCGAATTCTTGCCATCGACCCCTGGGGCGCCTGGGCCAGCGGCCTGGGTTCGGGCGTATCCGGGGGCTCGATCGGTCCTTCCCCCGAACCGGCGGTGTTACGAACCAGGCCCCGTCGGGACCAGCACGAAGTCTTCGCGACCGGAGATCCATGGGGCAGATCTCCGGATCGCGATGGGGTCCCTGAACTCGGGCGTGACCATCGCGGTGCCGAAGCGTGGCAACGCTGGTGATCAGCTTCGCCCTCGACCTGGTTCCCCTCGCGCCGGAAAGCGTCGATCCGACGCCTACTGCGGGGCAGTCGGGGACCCCCGCCGCTGTCCACGGAGCGAAATTCGGGGAGCGAATGCCGTTGGTCGCACCTTGGTCGCATCGGGTTGCGCAACGGCCGCTAACGAGTCGAGCGGGGACCTTCGTGAGGTTGGTGAAGATCTGTCCGAGTCATTCAATGCCGACCCCGAGCGGCGCGTTCGGGTGTCGGCCGCTGGGGCGGCGACCATCGCGTGGTAGCATCGCCGCTGCATGAGTGAGGGTCGCCGTCCGCGCGTGCTCATCCTCGGCGGCGGCTTCGCCGGCGTCGGCGCTGCGATGAAGCTCGACGAACGCAGACGTCGACGTCGTGCTCGTCGACCGGAACGACTACCACACGTTCCAGCCGCTCCTCTACCAGCTCGCGACCGGCCTGCTCGAGCAGACGGCGGTCGGCCATTCGCTGCGCGACCTGTCCACGGCCAGGCGAACGCGTCGGTCCACCAGGCCACGTGACCGGCGATCGATCTCGACGCGCGCGGAGTTCGGTTCGAGGAGCTGGCCCGATCGGCTACGACTACCTCGTGCTCGGCGCTCGGGGCCGAGGTCAACTTCTTCGGGACCAGCGGCGCGGCCGAGCACGCCTTCCCCATGTACACGCTCGCCGACGCCGTGCGGCTGAAGGATCACGTGCTCGAGCGTTGGGAGGCCGCCGACCGCGACCCGGCGCTCGTCGAAGACGGCGCGCTTAACGTCGTCGTCGTCGGCGGAGGGCCCACCGGCATCGAGACCGCAGGGGCGCTGGCCGAGCTCTACCGGGCCGACTTCGCCAGGGACTACAGCACCTGCCCGGAGAAGGCGCGCATCATCCTCGTCGAGGCCGGGCCCGACCTCTTCCCGATGTTCAAGCCGGACCTGCGGGAATACGCGCGGCAGGCTCTCGAGAAGCGCACCGTCGAGGTGATGACCGGCGACGCCGTGCGCGGTGAGCCGACGCGGGTCGACGCTCGCAGACCGGCGACGAGTTGCTGGGCCCACACGCTCGTCTGGGGTGCGGGCCTCCAGGGAGCCGGCTCGTGCGATCGCTCGGCATCCAGCTCGAGCGGGGCAACCGCATCCCCGCGGGACCGAGCTCGACGTGCCGGGCCACCCCGAGGTCTACGCGATCGGCGACATCGCCGCGATCACCGACGCGAAGACCGGGCAGGTGCTGCCACAGCTCGGGTCGGTCGCGCTGCAGTCCGGCGAGCACGCCGGCGAGACGATCGCCCGGCGGATCGCCGGCAAGGCGATGAAGCCGTTCACCTATAGGGACAAAGGCACGATGGCGACGATCGGTCGCGGCGCGGCGGTGGTGCAGATGCTCGGCGGCCGGACGATGAAGGGCCGGAAGGCGCAGCTGGCGTGGGGGACGGTTCACCTGGCGCTTCTGCCGACGAACGAGGATCGCGCGAAGGCTGATCGTCGACTGGTCGGGCGCGATGCTCACCCACCAGCGGGTCGGCCGGATCACCGTGAGCACCGACGACGAGTAGGGCCGGAAGGCCTCTGCAACGGGTGCTTCCTCGCGGGTGAGTGGATTCACCCAGAGCGCGGAGTAGCATCGATTTGGGCATGAGCTACGAGCAGGTGATCTCGGAAGTCGTGAAGGTCGTTGAGGTGGTCGGGGCCGGGATCATGGTTCTCGGCGGGCTCGGTGCGTTTCTCGTGTTCGCATATCGTGCCCTACGCGCCGAGACGGCGCACGGGTCCTACGACGAATTGCGCCGGAACCTGGGCCGCTCCATTCTGCTGGGCCTCGAGGTCCTGATCATCGCCGACATCGTCCGGACCATAATCGTTGACCCGACGCTCGAAAGTGTCGCCGTCCTTGGCACCATCGTCGTGATTCGGATCCTGCTGAGTTTCTCGCTCGAGGTGGAGATCGACGGCGTCTGGCCGTGGTGCCGGTCGGCAGCTCGCCCGCAGCGGGGACGCCAAGGCGCCGCCCGACAACTCGTAGTCGCGGAGCTCAGGGGCGGTCGCCGCAGAGGGCATCGAGTCGTCCGCAAAGATCGGGCGATCGCCCATCCGAAAGCAGGGCATGCCGATGGCGGGGCGGCCCTGTTCATGTCCCGCCATCGGCTAGAGGTCATCGACCGGGCCCACTTCGGATCACCGCAAGCGGTCGCGTGGTCATGCATGGCGGCGATCCGGTCCTTGACGATGGTCCTGCGGTTCAGGCGATCGCCCAGCCGCTGCGGGCCCAGGAACGCAAGGCGCGGCTGATCGCCCTCGACGAACCGACCCAGCGGGCCGTGGACGTCGCCACCCACGACATGGTCATGGAGCCGGTTGCCGAGCCGGAGGCCGATGTCGACCGCAAGGAGGCGGCGCTCGCCAGCTGTGAGAGCCCGGCCGCAGACCCTGGTGCTGGCGTCGGGGCTACTCATGCCCTCTGCTGCGCCCTTGATTTCCTTATCGATTTCCTTTGAGCTCGCGTTCACTTCCTTGGCAAACGCGCTTTTCGGCCTTCAGCTCGGCCTTGTCGACGGCGTCTTCGACGGTGCTCTCCCCGACGATCAACAGCGCGGCCTCACCCGCGTCGATGAGTTCCCCCAGCTCCTTGACGTCGGAGCGGGACATCCCTCGCCAGAGATGGCCACCGATGCCCCCGACCGCCCCGCCGACGATGGCGGTGCCGATGATCGACGGTGGAAAGAGAATGCCGATCACCGCACCCACGGCGGCGCCGCCCCACGCGCCGTGTCGTGTCGCCATCTCATCCTTGTTGACATGCACCTTGCCCGATGCGTCCTTGGTGACCACGGCGGCGTCGTAGGTGCCCACCGCACCGAGTGCATGCAGGTCTTTGACCACGTCGTAGTCGGCTTGCGCCGCTGCCTCGTCCGGATAGGTGCCGAGGTAGATAAAAACTCCATCAGCCTTCGCCATGTTGCCGCTCCTGTTGGAATTTCGATCCCGATGACCGCAGCAGAGGTGCGGCTCCTCGGCGACCCTAACCCGCGCTTCAGGCGAGCGCTCGTGGGCTCGTGTGACACACGCCGAGGATCCTCGCAAGCTCCGACCGAAACGTGGGGGACGCCTATTTGAGGAGCTTCGAAGCGGCAGCCAGGCACACACGCCCGTCGATCGTGGGCAAGCGCTCAGTCCTCCTGCCGCGGGCGGATCTGTCCAGCGCTGCGAACGTGAGAGGGTGCCCAGGCACCGCGCGGTCCGCCGGGCTGCTGGGCACAGGCGGTCGCCCAGGCGATGAGCGCGTCCCAGATCTTCGTCGGCATCGCCCTGACGTTCGGGTTGGCCGTGGGATGCCAGATCATCGCCTCAAAGCTCAGGATTCCGGCGATCATCCTGCGCTTTCCGGTCGGGTTCATCGCGGGGATCCTGACAAGCGAGGCCGTCCGGCACCGCTGCAGCGCGAGGGTCAGAGGCTGGCACGTGCGCTCACCAAGCTGCCTACAACTCGATGATTGGGATCGCGCAGTTCACGCGGCGACGGACCTCGTCGCACGCACGGACGACGGACTGCCTGGACGTGTCCTCTTGTGTCCAGAACAGCAGGTCATGCCCGGAGCCGTAGAGCCGCGCGTGGTACTGGCCCGTCTCTCTGAGTAGATGAGCTCGAAGTACATGGTGTTTCCCTCTTGTGTGGCGAACCGGGAGTCAGCCACGGATCAACAGCGGCGGCCCGGCCTCTGCCGATGAAGTCGACGTTGGGAATGCGCGACTTAACGGTCGGGGGCGCCAGACGGTTCGACTGACGACAATCTGGCACCGGCCGCTCCGCGAGGACTGGCTCCGATGGCGGTCGGTCCCTGGCTGACCGCGGGACGTTGCTCGGCGGTCAGTCAGGCCGACTGACGCTCAGGCGCGCGGGGTCGAGTCCCGTCTTGCCCGCTGACCAGGGCGACGCAACCATGAGGGTTCTCGCACCGTTGCGGCGGAACTCGCGCGCGACTGACCTCCAGATGCTCGCGGGTGCGTGCCTCGCCGAGGCGACCACGGTCACCGGGTCGGCACCGGCGCGGATGCGCCAGGAGACGTAGCCGTGCCGCCCCCAAGAACGGGGTCGCCCACCCCACGCCGCCGGCGTGGGGTGGGCGCGTCCTCAACCGCCGGGATCAGTGGCCGGAGGTGCCTGAGCGGCAGCGGGACGCAGGCGCAACGACATCTTGACCACCCGCACCGACGAGCTGGCCGTCACATGCAGGACGGCACCGATGGAGACGATCGCGATGCCCACCCAGAAGACGGCGCCACCAACACCGAGCAGGAGCAACCCGATCCGGTTGAACAGGAACCCCGGCGTCGAGGCGACACCGCTGAGGACACCCGTGGTGAGGCTGCGCGTCATACGGTCACGTCGGGTGCCGGATCTCTCTATCGCCAGCAACCACGACGGGATCGCGATGAACAGGTAGATCTGGACCACGAACATCACCAGCAAGGCGATCCAGAACCACCTGAGGCGCATGTAGGGCATCAGCAGCCAGATCGTTGCCTGCAGGGCGCCGGTCAGCAGCGCGAGTCCGCCCACCAGACGCCAATGAGGTCGTGCCTCGCGGAACGCGACACGAATATCGGTCGTGTCGCCTTGGACCATCGTGTAGGCGAAGGTTGCGTTGCACCAGTACGCGACCTGCGCGGCGAGGAGCACGGCGATCGCCATCGCGGGGCCGATGTCGTGGGCATTTGGCGGCTGGACAGAAAGTGGCCCTTCAGGTTCCAGCTCATGACCCAGATCCAGCACGCCGGGACGATCTGGAGCAGCGAGAGCTGCCAGTGGCGCAGCAGCAGCACGACGCCGTCGAAGACGATCGGCCACCGTACCGGCCGCGTAGGCGAGCGGCTTAAGCCAGCGGCGCTTGCCACTGAGTTGTGCGAGCGCCGACTCCACTTGGGCGGGATCGGTGCTCCGCACTGCTTCCACCGCCCGCACCAGCGCCCACGATCGCGTCCGGGGTGACATCAGCGCGCGGTCAACGCGGTGCACATCTGCGAAGACGAACGGCACGCAGAAGCCGGGCGCGAAGCCTTCCGAATAGCCACGGGGCCTGTTGGTTCGCCGTCGTGTTGAGCTGGCGCCGAAGGTGAAGGTGTTGGCACGGCTTGACCCCCTCTTCGTTGTCGACGCTTCCACGAAACTCGCCGAGCAGCATCGGGGTCATGGCTGGTCCGACTGGCGTGAATGCCCTGAGGGAGCGTCGTGAACCAATCCCGAGCTGCTCCAAGGGTCGCCGTTGGCCGGCTTGTGGACGGTGCGCCCCGCCACGAGCACGGCGTCGAGCGACCGCAGGAAGTCGATCAGCGCCACAGCGAGAAACGCTGCACCGATGAGCGCCAGTATCTTCGCCTCCGACCGTCCGGTCCTGCGGGCGATCACCCGAGCGATCGGCCCAGCGACTTTCCTTGTCGACCCCGTCAGGCCGACTTCACCCATCGCCACGAAGTTCCACTTTGACAACTGGTGCGCACCTTCCCGGTATCGACCACCGTGTCGCCGATGGGCGGCATGACATGGCCGAGGTGGATCATGAGGACACTCCTGTGCAGCCCTGTGTTCGTTGGAGCCTGTCGGTACGCGGTCCGCCGATGCCCGAGTGCGCCCAGCACCCTCTGGGAACCGGCTGGACGACCTCGGGCGCAGCGCTGTCGGTCTAATTCATGCCCTCGCAGCGCTGTTGTGGAACCGGATTGTGCGACGACCCGGCAAGGCGCCAGCAGCACGCCGTCCGGTCGACGCACGCCGTCCGTCCCGCACGGTCGGATCGCCGGGGAGACGCGCCGTCATTGCGGCGCCTGCTCAATCGCTCGGACCGCACAGTCAGTCCTCCTACTGCGCGTCGTCTTCTGCCGCAAGCTCCGCTTCGAGCGCGATGATCACGACTCCCAGCGCCCTGGAGATGTTCGCGGCGGCTGACAGGGTCCGTGGCGTGCCAATGACCGGAGCGACCGCAACCAAGATGTCTTGAACCTGCTCGATGGTGACCCCGGCGTCCATCGCCGGGCCGACATGCATCAGGTACGAGGCGACTGGCGCATCGACGGCCGCGAGCGCGGCAATCCGCGCGGCGATCAGCGAGTTGTCGTCAAGGCCACACCGCGCCAGCGACTCTGCGGTCATTGCGGCGAGCGTGTCGAGGACGGGGTTCTCCGAGGGTGCGTCGGGCATGATGGTCCTTTCGATCGGCTGGGGTTCACGGTGGAAAGTCAGCACCGGTGAACCTACAGCGGATACGGGTCGACCGACGGGCCGCGCTCGTCATGTGTCGGATCGGCGCAGACCCCGCCAGACCGTTCCCAGCACTGCGGTGATCGTCGCGGATCCACGTCCCGCCAGCGCGGGCTCAGCAGCCCGCGTGAATGCTGGCGACTGCGTCCGTGATCGACAGCACGTCCACGCCATGGCGCGAGATCACGGTCCCGGATTCTGCGGCCGGCGATCGCCGGGGACACCACGTCTACGCTGACGTTCCCCCGTCGATCCTCGGTGCAAAGAGGGCAGCACCGACGATTCCGGCGTTGTTGAACAGCTGTGCCGGTACCACTTCTGCGTTCACGTCGATGAGGTGGAGGAATTTGTCGCCCTTCTTGCTGACGCCGCCGCCGATGATGATGAGGTCCGGCCACAGCAAACGATCGACGAGCTCCAGATAGGCCTGCAGGCGACGTGACCACTTCTTCCAGGAGAGGTCCTCGTTCTCGCGAACCGATTCGGCCGCCCAGTCCTCGGCGTCTCCGTTGCGCATCGGCAGGTGACCGAGCTCCGAATTGGGGACCAGGTTGCCGTCGACGAACACGGAACTGCCGATCCCGGTCCCGAGGGTGATCATGATCACGACGCCCGAGCTGTCCCGGCCCGCGCCGTACCGGATCTCCGCCAGGCCGGCGGCATCGGCGTCGTTGACCGCCCCGACCAGGCGCCCGGTGCTTCGCGCCGAACAGCTCGACGGCGTTGACCCCGATCCAGCCACGATCGATGTTCGCCGCCGTATGGACGATGTCGCCCCGGATCACGGCCGGCAGCGTCAGCCCCACCGGGCCGTCGCCGCCAACCTGATCGATGACCTGATTCACCACGGCGGCAACCGCGGCGGGCGTGGCGGGCTGGGGCGTCTCGATCCGCACCCGGTCGCCAGCGAGCCGACCGGAGTCCAGATCGACGCGTCCGCCCTTGATCCCCGTTCCTCCGATGTCGACGCCGATCGCGTGACCCGCCATGAACCCACCTCCATTGACGCCAAGCCGGCCACCACCACGACGCGTTCGCGACTCCGACTAGCCCCGCTCGCCCGAGCCAGCGACCCTGACGGATGCGCGGCGGGACCCGGCGAACGGTGGAGCGCGACGTCGAGAGCCGACGGTCCACGGCATCTCGCACCTGGACTGCCTGTCAGTCTAGCGACGGCCCCGGCGGCGGCCGAGCCCCGCACCGCGGTGCGACCAGCAGGCTCCGGCGCGGCCGACGCTCAACGCACGGGCGGCCACGTCACGCGCGGACGCGGCGATTTGGCAGGCGTCGCTTCGCGAGCGCTCCGGCGGGCGACCAGTCCGGCGCAGTCGACGAGCTATGCCCGGGCCGCGCCGGCGGCCTGGAAACCGGACTTCGGCGATCGCGCCGCCGCCCGCGGCGGGCGCCAGCGAGATGCTGGCCCCGTGGCGATCGGCGATCGCCCGTGCGATCGGTAGCCCGAGGCCACTGCCAGGCACGCCCTGTGGCGGCGGTCCCGCGCGCGAATCGCGCGAAGACGGCGCCGAGTTCGGCGTCGGACAGTCCGGGCCCGTGGTCACGGACCGTCAGCACCGGCCCGCGACCGTTCGACGTCGACACGGCAATCTCGACTGGTCGCTCTGGCGGGCTGTACTTGAGCGCGTTGTCCACCAGCACCGACGACCAGCTCACGCAGTCGGTCCGGGTCGCCGAGCACGGTCGCGGGGACGACGCTCGCACGAATCGCCCGATCGGGCGCGAGGGCCTGGGCCTCGTCTGTCGCGTCCTGGACCACGACGTCAAGGCGAACGGGTTCGGTCGGTGGCGGGGCCTCGCCGGCCTGGGCCAGTTCGAGCAACTCGCGCAGGGTCAGCGCGATCCGGTGGCTCTGGCGGGCGACGACGTCGGCCGATTCTCGCGCGAGCGTGCGATCGCCACGATCGATGGCACGGAGCACGATGCGTGCGTGCCCTTCAATTGCGGTGATCGGCGTCTTGAGTTCATGCGAGGCGTCAGCGATGAACTGCTCCTGCACGCGAGATGCGGCCTCGACCCGTGCCAGCAGGCGGTTGAAGGCACGCGCCAGGCGGCCCAGCTCGTCGTTTCGCCCGACGTGCAGGCGCCGATCAAGGTCCTGACCCGGAATCTCGTCGACCTCCTCCCGCATCCTGTCGACCGGTCGCAGGGCGCGTGAGGCGAGCACCATGCCGGCAACCGCAGCCAGCACGATCCCCGCGAGCAGGGCGAACACCAGCGTCCGCCGCAGCGCGGAGAGGGCACTCCGGGTCTGCGCGTCGCTGTGCACGACGATGGCGACGCCCCCTGAGGCGGTCGGAGCCGTCGCGGTGGTCATCCCCGCGGCGGTAGCGCTGGCCACCGCCGTGTGCACAGCGGCGAGCGTCCTTCCCGCCGCATGGAAGGAGTGGCCGGCGACCTGCCCGCGGCCGTTCACGATCCAGATGCGGTCACCGGAGCCTGCGAGTCGGTCGAGCGCAATCTCCTCGTCGGCCGCCAGCGCGGCGGTGCGGGCGAGTTGGGTGGCCGCATTGCGGTCCTGCTGCGCAAGGCGCTGCTGGACGCTCAAATAGGTAACACCTGCGATCAACGCGCCCAAGATGGCCAGCGATGCGACAAACAGCAGCGTCAGACGCAGGCGAAAGGTCATCGGCGCACCGTGTAGCCAACCCCTCGCACGGTGCGGATGAGCGCGTCGCCCGGCGCGTCGAGCTTCTTGCGCAACGCCGAGATGAAGAAATCGATGACCTTTGTGCGACCCGGATAGTGGTATCCCCAGACGCCCTCGTAGATCTGCTCCCGGGTGAACACCCGCCCTGGCGCGTGCATCAGGAACGCCAACAGGTCGAATTCCCGTGCCGAGAGCTCGACGTTCTGCCCGTCGAGGAGCACTTCCCGCGCCTCGGGGCTCACTCGGACCCGGCCGGCCTCGAGCCATGACGCACCGCCGGCGCGCCGTGTCAGCGCGCGCAACCGCGCCAGCAGCTCCTCGATGGCGAACGGCTTGGCGAGATAGTCGTCGGCGCCGGCGTCAAGGCCGATGACCCGGTCGCCGACCCGATCCATCGCGGTGAGCATGAGGATGGGCGACTGATACCCGTCGCGGCGAACCTGGCGACACACGGTCAGCCCATCGAGATCCGGCAGGCGAACGTCGAGGATGATCATGTCCGGCGCGTAGCGCCGGACGGCTTCGATGGCCTCGCGGCCGCACTGGACGCGGGTTGCGGCGTAACCGGCTTCGCGCAGCTCGATCTCGATCAGCGAGCCGATCGACGGGTCATCCTCGACGACGAGGACCTGTTTCTCGGACTCGATCACAATCTCACCTTACGACGAATCGTGGCGCGTCCAGCACGCGGCGGGCGCGAGCGCGGTACGGCGACGGCCGGTGTCACGATCGGCGCCGAGCCCCGCGCCGGTCTGGGCACCGGTCCGCCCGCCGGGGGCCGGGGCCGACCCAGGTGGTACCGCCCCACCACGCCTGCCACACCGTTCATCGATCGTTGGCAGCCGCGCGGTCCGTGCGCGCCGCGTCGTGTGTGGTGTCCCGGCTCAGCACGTCCTTGGTCGTCCCCTGGGAGGTGTCCTTTGAGGTGTCCTTGCCCGCCACGTCCTTGGTGGCGTCCCGATCGGGGCGATCGGCCTTTAGGACAGCCGCGGTGGTGTGTCGCGCGGCCGGCGCGTGCGGTGTGCGTCCCCGTCGCCGCGAACGCGGCGCCGGTCCCGGCGAGCGAGAGGGCTGCGGCCCCAATGGCGAGCGGGGCGATCAGGTGTCGGCGATTGATGGCCATCTGGTGTCTCCTTGTGTCGCTGTGTGACTGGACATGACCGACGGTAAGGAGTCGACGTAAGGCGACGGTGAGCCTGGGTAAGTATTTGGCAAGTACCTGACGCTTCGCCGGCGTAGTGGTCTAATGGGAAGATGAGGTCAATCGGCGGTCCACTACTTCGGCCCGCGGTATGGGCGGTGGTCGCATCGGCGGTGTCGATCGCATTGCTCGGTGCGTCGCTCGCCTTGGCTCCCGCCGAGGCGCCCGGCTACCTTGAACTGAATCTGGCGCTCGCATGGGTGCCGTTCGCCCTCGGCTACCTGCTCGCCTGGGGCGCCCGTGCGGGCCTGCCACGCATCGTGCTTGCGGCCGCGGCGGCGGTCTGGCTCGCGTTCTTGCCGAACGCGCCGTACCTGCTGACGGACCTCATTCACGCAGGTACGTCCAACGGGGGCGCATCGTCACTCGACATCGCCGCGCTCGCGGCGTGCGCAGCCACCGGCTTGCTGCTGTTCTTCGCCGGCGTCAACGCCGTCGCCGAAGCCGTGCGTCTCGAGGCTGGGACCGGGCACGCTCGTGCCGTCGCGCCGGCATGTGCAATCGTCGCGAGCATCGGCATCTATCTGGGCCGAGTGCTCCGCTGGAACAGCTGGGACCTCATGGTGCGTCCGCTGGGCCGGCTCGAGGCCGTGATTCCATTCCTGCGCAGCCCGGCCGATCTGGCCAGGGCGGCGGCGTTCGTGCTCGTGGCCGCGCTCGTGCTGCGGGCGTCGATCGCGGTTCTCGAGCGCGTGTTTCAGCGTCAGCGGATCTGAACCGGCCGCAGGCCGGGCTGCGGTCCGGCGGCCGTCGCTGACGACGTGCGCAGTCGACGCGGGCGGCTCCGGCCACAGCCGGCAGCCGCCCGACCCGGATCATGCCCACCGCGTTGGCGGATGCCTTTAGCGTGCGAGGTCCGCGGCGTGCTGCTCGGCGCGGGCGGCACGCTCGGCCGGCATCACGAGATGATGCGTCGAGGAGGGTCCCGCGGCGGCGAGTGCCGCGTGCGTCGGGGGACCGCTCGGCACGTGTTCCGGGCGGCGGCGCTCGAACTCGACCCGCAACACGGGCACGACCTCACGGCCGAGGATCTCGATCTGCTCGAGCACCATGGGCAGTGGCAACCCGGCGTGGTCGACGAGAAACAGCTGCCGCTGGTAGTCCCCGGCATAGTCCGCGAAGCCGAGGGTGCGCTCGATGACCCGCTCGGGCGTGCCCACGGTGAGCGGCGTGGTCGCCATGTACTGCTCGAGCGACGGCCCGTGCCCATACACCGGCGCGTTGTCGAAATAGGGTCGGAAGGTCCGCACCGCGTCGGCCGCGCTGTCGGCCATGAAGACCTGGCCGCCCAGGCCGACGATGGCCTGGTCGGCCGACCCGTGCCCGTAGTACTCGAACCGCTGGCGGTACAGGCCGACCATCGCGGCCGTGTGCTCGATGTTCCAGAAGATGTTGTTGTGAAAGAACCCGTCGCCGTAGAACGCCGCCTGCTCGGCGATCTCGCGACTGCGGATCGATCCGTGCCAGACAAACGGCGGCGTGCCGTCGAGCGGCCTGGGGGTCGAGGTGTAGCCCTCGAGGGGCGTGCGGTATTTCCCCTCCCAGTCGACGACCTCCTCGCGCCACAGCCGGCGCAGCAGGTGGTAATTCTCGATGGCGAGCGGGATGCCGGCCCGGATGTCCTTGCCGAACCACGGATATACGGGACCCGTATTGCCGCGCCCCAGCATCAGGTCGACGCGCCCATCGGCCAGGTGCTGGAGCATCGCGTAGTCCTCGGCGATCTTCAGCGGATCGTTGGTCGTGATCAGCGTCGTGGCGGTCGACAGCTGCAGCCGCTGCGTCCTGGCCGCGATCCAGCCCAGCAGGGTCGTCGGCGAGGACGGCACGAACGGGGGATTGTGGTGCTCGCCGGTCGCAAAGACGTCGAGGCCGACCTCGTCGGCCTTCAGGGCGATGCGCACCATCGCCTTGATGCGTTCGTGCTCGCTTGGCGCACGTCCGGTGACTGGGTCGGCGGTGACGTCGCCAACGCTGAAGATCCCGAACTGCATGGGGCCTCTCTCCCGTACGGGTCGCTTCGCCGACGTAGCCGGCCCGGATTGTCTCACCGCGCCGGCTGATTGTGACGGGTTTCGACCGTGCGGGCCTTGGCACCCGTGGGGGGGCGGACCGCGGCCTACCGCAATCCGCTCGGGAGCGCGGGTGCGCGCGGCGATCCACCCCGCCGCGGCTCGAGATCGCTGCGGCGGTGCCGCCGAGGCGGTTCGCTGCCCGCCGCCGCGCGAGTCGGCGACGGGCGCTGCGCCCGGGAGGGCTACTCGGCCGCCTCCTCGCCGTTGTCCCCGTTGTCGCCGTTGTCGCCGCGCTCGGCCCGGGACTTGATCCCGAGCAGCATCTTGCGCTCCATCAGCAGGCTCCCGGGCTCCATGACGCCGAGGTACGCGTAGCGCTTGTGCGTCGGCATGTCGGCCAGCCGGATCCGGTTGCGGCTGATCAGCTGCGTCCCGTCGCCGCGTTCGCGCAGCACGAACGACCAGACCCAGTTGCCGTCGTCCGAACGGACGACGAGCGCCCGACCGGGATCGAGGATCTCCACGCCGAGACGCGGACCCTTCTCGCCGACCGGCAGGCTGTCCCCGACCTTGAGGTCCTGAAACTCGGGCAGGATGCGGTCCGCGCTATGCATGTCGAGGCCGAACAGGTTCTCGATCCAGTCGTAGGTGTACGCACCACCCCGCCCGCTGCCCATCTGGACCAGCCACGGCCACACGTCGTCCGGCGCAGCGTCGACGTCAACGCCGCGCGTGGTGACGACGTCCGGGCCCTCGAGCAGCTCGTCGCCGGGGAGCTCCGCGCCGGCGTCCTGCTCGCTGACCCCCCACGTCAGGCACCTGCGCCGCAAGACCCGCGGATATGAGGCCGCGAGCCCCACCACCGCCCCGAGCACGATCCCGACGATAATCACCCAACGTGTTCGCATCATCCCTCCTGGTCCGTGATTCGGCTGTGTCGCATCACCGCTCGCGCCGCGGAGATCAGCTCGCGGTCAGCGCGTGCTGCCCGACCTGCGCGCCCCACTGCGTTGCGGCCTCCGCCGCGCCCTCGACGAGATGGTTCGCGCGGTCAACCAGAAAGCTCTCCGGCGCGATCACCAACTCGAGCCCGTGGCTGTTCAGCCGGTGCGCGATGCCACGCGAGGCGCGCCCGGTGAGCATCGGCGGGCCGGACATCCGGGTGTCGAACGCGGCGGCCCGCATGCCGGCTGCAAAGTCGAGCCCGTCGAACCATTCCCGGAGCCCCGGCCCCTCGGCATCGGGGTCCATTTCCGGTTCGCCGTCGGATTTGGCGGCTGCCGCGGCCGCCTGGGTGCGCGACCGCTCGGTCGTCATTCCATGCACGTGGGTCGGACCCCCGACGACGAGCAGGTCCGCGCCCGCCAACAACTCGCCGGTCGCCTTGGTCACCGGCACGACCTCGACGTCCGCAACCGCCCGCAGTCCCGCGGCGATGTGATCCGCGACGACGTGGGTGTTGCCGTACATCGACTCGTAGACGACGACTGCGCGCATCGGGATCCTTTGGGAGCCGTCAGGTCGTTCCGGCACGGCCGTGCGGAGTCCACAGCGTCCCCGCCACCGATACCTTCCGCCCTGCGTGCCCCGCATGTCAACCGGCCGTGCCGCATCGTGCACGGTTCCTCAGTCGTGCGGCGCGGCACGATCGGCAGACGACGCCCACCCCGGCGAGGATGTCGATCATGAACGACGGCGGCGTCCTGCGCGAGCGCAAGGCGATCAAGTTCGTGCCGATACAGACGCTCACCAAGCTCGCGGTCGGCGACCCGATACGGCTCCGCGAGGCGGACGTCGTCGAGTTGTCGTCGGCCTTCTTTGCGGAGCTCGCGCCGGTTCGTGGTGGCCGATCCTTGCGGCGAGCGCTCGGACGCCGCGGCCGCCCGTCGTCGCCCGCCCGACTCGGCGACATACGACCATGACGTGCGCGGTGCTAGGCGGCGGGCCGACAGGTTCCCGGGGCCCAGCCCCAGACCGACACCACCGCCGGCGGCACGGTGACCGGGCACTTGGCGCCCGGGATCAAGGTCATGCCGACCGGGTACACCGTCCATGAGCCGCCGGGCGGACGGGTGAACAGCAGGTAGGCGCCATCGTCTTGGACCGAGACCTGCGCCGGCGTCGAGGAGGTGCTCGGCACCAGGGCGGCGCCTGCCCAGTACGTGGACTTCGCGGGGTCGTAGGCGTAGTAGGTGCGCCCGGGCGCGAGGCCGGTGTAGTCCGAGGCCGGCAGGTTGTGCGAGGCGGCTCCCGCCTGAAGGAGCTCCGCGCGCAGTGCCTGGGTCACCTGCAGGTTCTGCACCGCGGTGGAGGCCGTCGAGGTGCCGGTTGACCCCGACGTCGTCACCGGTTGCGTGACGGTCTGCATCGTCGCCGAGCCCGTCGCTTGTCCGGCGGCGGTGGTCGCCGTCGATGCGTTCGAGCTCGACCCGCAGCCGACGAGCGCCGCAACCGCGCCGACCGCGACGACCGCGCCGACCCACGTGCGTGCGTTCACGACCACCCTCCCTTGTTAGGCGGCACCTTAGCGCGTGCCGCGGCCGCGATATCGGGCCGGTGGAGCGCACCGAGAGACCTAGCGTGCGCCTGCCGTGCTGTGGAAAGATCGCCTCGGGCCGCCGTGTGACGGCCCCCCATCATCTTGCCAAGGAGTGTTGTGATGTCACTTGAGCGTGCGATGGCCCCAGACCCCTACGACATCCTGCCCCCGGTGCCGTCGTTCACGCTGGAGAGCGACGACGTCTCCGACGGGCAACAGCTCGCACCGACGTTCGTGCACGACAGCCTGGGCGGCGGGAACACCTCGCCGCACCTGCGCTGGTCGGGGGCGCCGCCCGAGACGCGCGGCTACCTGGTGACCTGCTACGACCCTGATGCCCCCACCGGCAGCGGCTTCTGGCATTGGCTGGCGGTCGACGTGCCCGCGTCGGTGACCGAGCTCGCGCGCGGCGCGGGTGCCGCCGACGGGTCCGGCCTCCCGGCTGGCGCCTTTCAGGTCCGCAACGACTACGGCTCGGTCGGGTTCGGCGGGGCTGCCCCACCGCAGGGCGACCGCCTGCACCGGTACGTGTTCGCCGTCCACGCCCTCGACACCGACAAGCTCGGCCCCGACGCCAGCGCGACGCCGGCAGTGATCGGCTTCAACACCGTGTTCCACGTCATCGCCCGGGCGACCCTGCGCCCCGTCTACAGCCACTAGGCGGCCCCGTCGGCGACCGCAATCCCACAGCCGGGATGCGGTCGCCCGGCCCAACCCCCCTCCTGCGGAGGTCACTGAGACCGCCCCCCGCCGGTCCCGGTCGGGCGTGCGGAGCGTCTCTTGAGGGACGCCAAACACCCCGCACCACGGGGATGTCAGCAATAGTCATGTTCGGTGCACCGTCGCCGGAATCCGGCGCGGCCCATCGGACAGGAAGGTGTCGATGCGTGCGTGCAGACCGCCCCTCGAGTACGCGGTCACGATGGACCGCGACAGCCGGTTGGTGATTCCCGGCGGCCCGGCCCTTGATGCCGGCGAGGACTGGACGCCGGAGTCACCTGCTGCTGGCCGCCGTGGCGCGCTGCGCGGTCGCAAGCTCGCCTTTCACGCCGCGAGAGCCGGCGCCACCGCCAGCGCCACCGTCAGGGCGGACGCCCACGTCGCGCGCCGGGACGCCGACGGGCGACATGCGGTGACCGCGCCCGAGCTTGTCCTTGACGCCACGATCGATCCGGCGCCCGAGGCGCGCGATCTCGGGCGCCTGTTGGCGAGGGCAGAACGCGATTGCTTTATCGGCGCGTCCCTGGCCGCCGGTCCGCGATACCGGTGGACGATCAACGGCGTCACGCAGGCGCCACGCCCGTGAGCCGGGCGCCACGTCTGCCCGCGCAAGGGTCACATCCACGCGGCGCGGTGCCGATGGAGCCGTATCCGACGCGACGCCGCCGCCGGACGCCTGACCGCCCGATCGACGGCAACTCGACAGATCCGAGCCCGAGAGAGCGAGGAACACATGAACTTTGAAGTCAAGGGAACCGTGTTGCCGGTGCTGGAGGCCGTCCTGGAACCGGGCGAGACCGTGGTCTCGACGCACGGCGACCTGGGATGGATGACACCGAGCGTCGCCCTGTCGCAGACGACTCAGATGGGTGCGGGCGGCCGCAGCTTCCTGAAGTCGGCCAAGCGCGTGGTCGGCGGGGGCGGGCTCTTCCTGACCCGCTACTCCGCTCCCAAGGCCCCTGGCACGGTCGTCTTCGCGGCGAAACTGCCCGGCAATATCGTCAGCGTCGAGGTCACGCCGGAGCGCAGCTACTACGTGCACCGTTCGGGCTTCCTGTGTGGCACCGAGGGCGTCGAGGCCACGGTGGCCCTGCAGCAGAAGAAGCTCACCGGCGGGTTCTTCGGCGGAATGGGCTTCTTCCTGCAGCACCTGACCGGCCAGGGGGTGGCATGGCTCGAGTTGTCGGGCGAGATGTTCACCTACGATCTGCCGGCGGGCCAAACGATCCGGGTCCATCCGGGTCACGTGGGCGCATTCGACGAAACCGTGACGTTCACCGTCGGGACGGTCCCGGGCCTTGCCAACAAGTTCTTCGGCGGCAACGGGTTCTTCCTGGCGGATCTGACCGGCCCCGGGAAGGTCTGGCTGCAGTCGATGTCGATCCAAATGCTCGCCGCCGAGATCGCCGAGTACCTGCCCAACACTGGCGGCGACGGTGGGGGCGGCGGCACGTCATCCGGCCTGGTCGACGGGATCATCGGCGGGGTCTTCGGGAACTGAGCGTGAATCCCACCTACGCCATGTCGTGCCTGGTCTGCGGGAAGCCGCTGGCCGAGGACGGGTCGTGCCCGAACTGTGGCGCAGGATCCCCGCCGGCGTCGGTGTCCGGTGCGCAGGTCAGCCGTGAGCGCGCCGCACCTGCCAGCACCCCCGGGCGGTGCGCTCGTGCCCGGGCGCATCGATCGGCTCGGGGTCTTCCAGGCGGCCGGACAGCGCACCAACTGGTTCGTCCGGATCGCCGCGCTGATCGCGGCGCTCGTGTTTGCGCTCGCCGTCACGGCCCTGGTCGTCGCGGCGATCGTGGCGCTGATCAGCGGCGTCTGGATCCTGCCCAGCGGCGGGCTCGGTGCCCTGCTGGGCGCGCTGGTCGTGCTGATCAGCGTCGGGGTGTTGCTGGTGATCGGCACCATGGTGTGGGTGCTGACGCGTCGGGACACGGGTCCGCCGACCGGGTCCTACGGCGGGCGTCGCATCTGACGCTGCCGGCCCGGGGCGCGCGCCCGTGCCCGCGCAATCTCAGGCGTGCGGCGTCAGGACGACGACCGGGATCTCACGATTGGTCTTTGTCGCGTAGGCGTCGTAGTCCGGCCAGACCGCGGTCATGAGCCCCCACAGGTGCGCGCGGGCGTCCGGCGTGTCGCGCGTCGCTCGGGCGCGGAAGCGCGTCGCCACCGACCTGCACCACGACCTCCGGATCGGCCTCGATGTTCAGATACCAGTCCGGGTGCGTCGGCGACCCACCGTAGGACGCCATCACCACGTAGCTGTCGCCGTCCCTGGCGTAGATGAGCGCGGTCCGGCGCGCCTGGCCGGATTTCCTGCCGCGGGTGGTCAGCAGCAGCGTGGGTACACCCTCCCGCCAGATGTGGCCCTGGGCGCCGTTGGACTGGGTGTACAGACGCACGTGGTCGGCGACCCACCCGGCGGCGGGGTCAACGGGAGCGTCGGTCATCAGGTCAGCCACTGCGGTTCTCCTTCCGGGGGCTCCGCGACGACGCGCAGAGGCGTCGCCGTCTCGATCGTAACAAGCGACATCCGGGCGCAGGCGACAACCGTCCGGCCCGCGGCTACGAGCCCAGGTGACCCGGCGGTGCGAGCGCGAGCAGCTGCGGCAGCGTGACCAGGTGGTCGCCGCGGGCGCGCAGGATTCGCACAATGATCGGGACGGCGGCCACCGTCTGGCTGCGCACCCCGCCCCCGTCGTGCAGCAGGACGATCATCCCCGGGCGCGCGGCGCTCGCGGCCGCGACGATCGCCGGTACGCCCGGGCGGGTCCAGTCACGTGTGTCGATGCTCCACAGCGTGGTCAGCATCCCCTCCCGTCCCGCCAGCGTGCGGATCCGTGCGTTCTGCGCCCCGTATGGGGGCCGCATGAACAGCGGCGGGGTACCGGTGACCTTGGTGATCAGGTTCTTGGTCAACAGGATCTGGCTGGTCACCTGGGCGTTCGACAGCAGCGTCAGCTGCCGGTGGCTCCAGGTGTGGTCGCCGACGACGAACCCCCAGCGGACCATGTGGGCGACGAGCGAGCGGTACCGCGGGATCTGCTCGCCGATCTCAAAGAACGTGGCCGGGGCCTTGAGGCGGCGCAGCTCGCTGACGACCGTCGACGTGTAGGCACCCGGCCCGTCATCGAATGTCAGGGCGATCAGGCGGCCGCGCCCCGCACCCTGCCGTAGGGCCACGTTCTCCGCGATCAGGCGGTCGAGCTCGACCATGGCCGGATTCGGCGCGGCGGGCACGCTCACCGGCCGAACCGCGGCGGCCGCGTGCGCGGGATGACCCGTACCGCCGACGAGGAGGTCTCCGGTCACCGAGCCGGCGACCGCGACCGCGAGCACGAGCGCGAGCACTCCCCAGCGGCGTCGCCTTGGTCGGGTATCGCGTGTCGTCCGTGACAACAGGTGCGCCCCTTGCGATCGGTCTCGGCGGGTCACGTGACGCCCGCTGCCGCCCACGCCGCGCGCACCGCGCAGGCGTTCGGCCGAGCCGACCACGATCTGTCCGATGCGGACATTATGCCCGTGGCGCGGCCTCCTCGGGGGTTCGCGTGCGCGGAACCTCGCCGGCGAGCTGGCGCGCGCCGACCGCCATGACCCCGACCGAGACGAGCGTGGCCGCCAGGATGGCCGCCGCCTGCCCGGGTGTGAGGATCCGCGTCTGGAGCCCCACGGCCACCAATGCCGCCGGGACCCCCATCTGGGCGGTGGCGACCAGGCCGCTGCCCAGCGGCAGGCGCGCGACCAGGCCCGCCACCACATGGACCGCGACGATGGCGATCGACAAGGTGACCGCGAGCAGCAAATCGCCCGGGCTCGTCAGCAGCGCCCGCAGGCTGATCTGCGCGCCCAGCACGACGAAGAACAGCGGGACGAAGAACCCCTGCGCGATGCCGAGGATCTCCCAGGCCAGGCGCTTGGGTTCGCCGACCAGCGCGACGATCGCGCCGGCGCAGAACCCCGCGACCAGCACGCTGGTGCCGATCTTGAGCGCCAGCCAGGACAGGGTGAACAACGCCAGCAGCGAGATCCGCAGATCGAGGCCCCACCCGCGTCGATGCGAGAGCCGACGGTACTGCCGGTACCACTCCTGACGGCGCGCCGCGCGCAGGACCGCCCAGATCGCCACCGTTGCGGCCAGCACCGCGATCCCGCCGATCACCACGTTGCGCGCGGACCCGTGCACGACGACGAAGGGCAAGGCGACGACGCTGCCGATATCGGCGAGGGTCACCCATGCGGCGGTCACCATGCCGACCTGGAACTTGGTCAACCCCGCCTCTTCGAGGGCGGGCATCACGAGCGCTGCCGACGAGGTCACGGCAAGGACCGCGATCATCAGGGGCCGGTGCAGGTTGGTGATCTGTGCCAGCCCGAGTCCCGCGGCGACCGCGAGCACGGCCGAGATCGCAAGCACCCGGACGCCCTTGCCCAGCGAGCTGCGCAGGCCGGGGTCGCGCAACGGCAGCGCCGTGCCGACCGAGAACATCAGCAGCGCGAAGCCGACCTCGGCGAAGAACGCGAGCGTCGGCGAGGAGGTGTCGATCACGCCGAACCCGGTGCGGCCGAGCACCACGCCAGCGGCGATCTCCCCGACGACGACCGGCGGCGCGAACCGCGGCAGCCCTGCCAGCAGCGGCCCGAACAGCCCGCAGGCGACGATCAGCGCAAGGTCGGCGAACGTCACGCGCCACCGCTCTGGCTATGTCTCATGCACGACCACATCCCTCACTATGGCGATCCCTCCCGCCGGCGGCGACCGCCACAGCGCCCGCGGTGCAGTCCGGGGCCCGCGTTACCGTCGCCTGCGATGAGCAGCTCGCCGCTACGGCCGCATGAGCGTGGACGCATGTTCGAACACGTCATCGATGCCCTGTTCCGGGCACACGGCTACCGGACCCAGGCCAATGCCGTGCTGGTCGGCCAGTCCGGGGCACGGCATGAGATCGACGTGCTCGCGTCGCGGCGCGAGGATCTGCTGGACGCGCGCGTCGGGGTGGAGTGCAAGAACTGGGCACAGCCGATCGACACGGCGGTGGTGGCCCGGGCGCGCCTGGTCCGTGACGACCTCGGGCTCGGCCAGATGGTGATCGCGTGCCCGGGCGGAGCGACACCGGCCGCGCGCACGACCGCCGCACAGGCGGGCGTCACCCTCTGGGAGCAGCCCGAGCTTGCGGCGCGCCTGGGCCCGGCGGCGCTCGCCGCGCTCGGCCCGGCGCCCGGAGGCGCGCCGCGGCGCGGCGTCGCCCGCACGCTCTCACACGACCGTGCACAGCGGATGCTGCTGGCCGAGGCCCGCGGGCCGCTCGGGGTGGGCCGCGGGCAGATCCGCTGGCTGGGCGACGCGTGGATCACGCTGTTCGAGGTCCGTTTCGGCTGCGGAGCGCGCGCGGGCCTGCGCCAGCGGTTGCGCGTCCGCGCCGCGTACACCCTCTACGAGTCGCTCACCGGGAGCGCCTGCTGGACCGGTACGAGGCCGATCGCGGTCGTCCCCGCAAGCGGCGACGCCGCGCCGACCCTGCCCGGCAACGTCAGCGCCGACGCGCTGCGCGGCGAGCTGGTCAGGATGCTCGGGCGCACCGACCTGCTGGTGCAGCCGACGGCGCGCGAGCGCCACGAGGACGCCTGCCGTGCACTGATGATCCCCGACGGCGCAGCGGTGAGCGTCGACGACGTGGCCACGCTGGACTGGCCGATCTGCCTGGCGATCGTCGATGACCGGCGCGGCAGCCGCGCGGTGGTGGTCGACGCCGCGCGCGGCCGCGTGGATCCCGGCCTGGGCGAGCGCTGCACGGCGCAGCTGGCCGTGCTGGCCGATCATCTGGGTGTCCCCGCACCAGGCCCGTCCGTCCGGGCACGGTAGACGCGGCTCAGTCGGGCGGCGTGAGGGTCCCGGCGCACCAGGCCACCGCGAACTGGCGGGCGGTGCGGGGTGTCAGTCCGTGGCCGCCGCGGGCAAAGCGCAGCGCCGCCGGCACAAGGTCCGCGCGCACCGGGCCACCGAGCCGGGCCACGAGCCCGGTCGCGATCTCGATGTACCGGTCCTGGGTCAGCTGGGTGAAGGCCACCCGCAGCCCAAAGCGGGTCGCGAGCGCCGCCTTCTCGCCGCGGCCGAGCGCGCTCTCGAGGTCGTCCTCGCGCTCCGACCGCGTCTCGCGCAACAGTTTGAGCCGATTCGAGGTCGCCCACACCACGACGTTGTCCGGACGCAGGGCCGCATCGCCCTCGAGTGCCGCGCGGAGGGTCCGGTCGGTGCGCTCGGCATCGTCGAACACCAGGTCGTCCAAGAGCACCAGGCAGCGCGGCCCGGCGCCCTCGAGCTGCGCGAACAGCGCGGTGATCACGGCCGCGTCCGACCGGTCGACCTGCACGAGCCGCAGACCCCG
This sequence comes from uncultured Thermoleophilia bacterium, assembly GCA_963784985.1. Lineage (GTDB taxonomy): Bacteria > Actinomycetota > Thermoleophilia > Miltoncostaeales > Miltoncostaeaceae > CAITWD01. Next base: position 109,193 of record CAWATR010000010.1, on the reverse strand, counting down.
ATCGGCGCAGCCGGCCGCGAGCGCCCGTACGCTGGCCGATTTGCCGGTGCCCGGCGGGCCGTACAGCAGGGCGTCGTTGGCCGGTCCACCGCGGACGAACGCGGCCAGTGCCGTCGCAAGCGGCGCCCGTTCGTGGTCGCTGCCGATCAGGTCGCCGGGCATGATCGGGTCGGGGTGCGCGACACCGACGAGTGCCCCATGCGAGTACCGCAGCACGCGGTGCGTGGCGAGCGCACCGACGCCCTCGTGGAAGTGGAACGCGGCGATGTCATTGACATACGCATCCCAGTCGTTGCCCGCAACCAGACGGTCGCGCAGCGCGACGAACGCCGGCGGGCGGCCCCCCGCCGGGGTCGCCGTCTCGGGCGGCACCGCGTCGGCGAGGCCGTAGTGGTCGAGCATCCCGGCGAGATCCTCGTGGGCGAGCTCACCCAAGCGCGCCAGTTCATGTGCGGCGCGCGCCAGGCGCCGGTCGTCGGGGGCGATGCCCCGCCGTGCCAGGTGCGCGAAGACCCCCTGCGAGCCGAGCACGAGCTCCGCGACGGCGATCGGCACCGTCGTCTCGACCGAGAACAGGGCTCCTGCCAGGCGCCGCGCGGCGTGCTCGTCACCGGGGTGGGCGGCCACGTCCGTGATCGCCCGCATCAGCGGGTGGGCGTCCAGATCGTCGTAGGCGATCCGCGCTTCGGTGGTCATGCGCGCGATCCGGTGCCACCGGCGACGCGGCTAATGCAGCGGCGAGTAACGGCGGGCCCCCGCGTATGTCTGGGCGAAGTAGTTCTCGGTCAGCGCGTCGATCCGCACCCCCGCACCGGGATTGGCGGCATTGATGAACTGCGCGTTGCCGATGTACATGCCGACGTGGGTCACATATCCGGAGCTGTCGGCGAAGAACACGAGGTCGCCGGGCTGCAGGTCGTTGCGCTGCACCGGGGTGCCGACCTTGGACTGCGAGTTGGCATCACGGGGAATCGCGAAGCCGAAGTTGGTGTGGAAGATCCAGTACATGAGCCCCGAGCAGTCGAACCCGCTGGGGGTGACGCCGCCGTACACGTAGCGGTGGTGCAGCATCGCCCTGGCGAGCACGAGCGCCGTCGCGGCCCTGCCCGGCTTCGCGCCGGGGATCGCCTTGGCGGGGCCGTTGGCCACGAAGTCCGGCCGGCCCGGGCTCGGGGCGAACAGGATCGGCTGGATGCCGATGAATCCCACGTTCATGACCGTGCCGCGGTGCTTGAGCACCTTGCCCGAGGACTTGACGACCGCGGCGGTCGTCGTCGGCCGCTCGCCGTCGATGCCGAGGTACAGCGGGTTGTCGGCGGTGACGTCGTAGGGCACGGTGGCGGCCTTGAGCGAGGCGACCGCCCGCGAGCGGACCGTGATCGCCCCCGCGATGACCGCCTGCTGGGCCCTGGGGCCCCAGTTCGACGGGATCTGGCCGGCCAACACCCCGTACGCGTACGCCTCGACGCTCACGTCGTTGATGACCTTCAGCGTGTTCTGGAACCCGGCGTGGACCTCCAGCGCACCCCGGAACCGCATCCCCACCGGTCGATCCAGGCGCAGGCTGGTCGCCGTCCCGATGCGGATCGGGCCGGTCATCGTGACCGTCGGCTCGGGCACGGCATCGAGGTTGGTCACCGCAAGACCGGTGACCGCCCCGCCCGCGATGATCGGCGTGATCTGGATCCGCTGGTGGGGCGGGATCACCTCACTCGTGCCGCCGGAGGCCCGGTCGGTCACGGTCATCGCCGTCTGGCCCTCGACGATCACCGTCGATGCCTGGTCCGCGACGAGCACCCGGATGGTGCGCGCGCCGATCTTCGTGACCGCCCCCGTCGGAAACGCCGCGCGCAGGATCTGCGTGGCGCTGGCCCCGGCCAGGGCCTGCTTGTAGGCGGTCCCGCGCAGTGGCTGCGCGAACGCGACGCTGGCAAACCCCGCCAGCACCAGCATCCCGAGCACGGATAACGCACACACACGACGTACCGCCATGCGCGCGGCGTGTGTCGCAGCCTCGCTCACGGGAATGAGTCTATACACGCTGCGTCCCCGGGCCGAACCCGACACGCGACACCGCGGCGCACCGCAGGGTAGTGACGTTCGGCACATGGACGGATAGGGTCCCGCGTATGACCAAGATCGCAGGCATCGAACTCGAACAGCACCTCGAATCCCTTCTCGAGGTCACATCCTTTCCTCCCCCGGCGTCGTTTGCCGCGTCGGCGCTCTGGAACGACCCGGCCGTCTATAGCGAGGCGGACGCGGACCCGGAGGCCTGGTGGGACCGGCACGCGCGCGCCCTCGACTGGGACGAGCCGTGGCACACCGTGCTCGACTGGTCCGACAAGCCATTTGCCAAGTGGTATGTCGGCGGCAAGCTCAACGCCGCCTACAACTGCGTCGACCGGCACGTCGCGGCCGGCCACGGCGACCGCGTGGCCTTCTACTGGCGTGGCGAGGAGGGCGAGGAACTCGCGATCACCTACGCGTGGCTGCTCGAGCAGGTCCAGCGCGCGGCCAACGCCCTGACCGACCTCGGGGTTAGGGCGGGAGACGTCGTCGGCATCTACCTGCCGATGATCCCGGAGGTGGTCGTCGCGATGCTGGCCTGTGCGCGCATCGGGGCGCCGCACAACGTCGTGTTCGGCGGGTTCTCGGTCGAAGCGGTCCGCGACCGCATGGAGGAATCGGCGGCCAAGGTCCTGATCACCGCCGACGGAGCGCGACGACGCGGCAAGACGGTTCCGGTCAAGCGCGAGGTCGAGCACACCCTCGGGTCACTGCCCGACATGACCCACCTGCTGGTCGTGCGCCATACCGGCGCCGAGTGCCCGATGACCCCGGGACGCGACGTCGACTGGGACGACGCGCTCGCCGCTGCCGATCCGGTCGCCCCCGCGACGCCGTTCGACGCCGAGCATCCGCTGTTCATCCTGTATTCGTCCGGATCGACCGCCAAGCCGAAGGGCATCCTGCACACGACCGGCGGCTACCTGGTCGGCACGGCGTACACGCACAAGTACGTGTTCGACCTGCGCCCGGAGACCGATGTCTTCTGGTGCTCGGCCGACGTCGGCTGGATCACCGGGCACAGCTACATCGTCTACGGGCCGCTGATCAACGGGGCGACCAGCGTCATGTACGAGGGTGCGCCCGACTACCCGCATCGGTCGATCTGGTGGGAGACCGTCGAGCGCTACAAGGTGACGCTGTTCTACACCGCGCCGACGGCGATCCGGGCCTGCATGAGCTGGGGTGCGGAGGAGCCGAACAAGCACGACCTGTCGAGCCTGCGCCTGCTGGGGTCGGTCGGTGAGCCGATCAACCCCAAGGCGTGGCTCTGGTACCGCGAGGTCATCGGCGGCGGGAACTGCCCGGTGGTCGACACCTGGTGGCAGACCGAGACGGGCAGATCATGATCTCCCCCATTCCCGGCCTCACCGCGACCAAGCCGGGCTGCGCGATGCGGCCGCTGCCGGGGATCCGCGCCGAGGTGGTCGACAACGACGGCAACCCGATCGACGAGGGACAGGGCCTGCTGGTGCTGCGGCGCCCGTGGCCGGGCATGCTGCGCACCCTCTACAAGAACCCCGAGCGCTTCGTCGCCGCGTACTGGGAGCGCTTCGGCCCCGACACCTACCTGGTCGGCGATGCCGCGCGGATCGACGCCGACGGGGACATCTGGATCCTCGGCCGGATCGACGACGTCATCAACGTCTCGGGCCACCGGCTGTCGACCGCCGAGGTCGAATCGGCGATCGTCAGCTATCCGAAGGTCGCCGAAGCGGCTGTCGTGGCCCAGCAGGACGAGCTGACCGGCCAGTCGATCGTCGCCTTTGTAACGCCCGTCGAGGGGACGGACACTGATGGGATGGACCAGGAGATCCGGGACCACGTGGCCGAGCAGATCGGCAAGCTCGCGCGGCCCAAGCGGATCATCTGGTCCTACGACCTGCCCAAGACGCGGTCCGGCAAGATCATGCGCCGCCTGCTGCGCGACATCGCGACCGGCCGCGAACTCGGTGACGTGACGACCCTGCGGGATCCCGCCGTGATGGACGAGCTGCGGGTGCTCATCTCGGAACGGCACGACGCCGAGGCCTGACCGGAGGAACCCCGCCATGACCGACCCCCGCGACGACGCCACCTGGCGCGACAAGCTGACCCCGGCCCAGTACGCCGTCACCCGCGAGGGTGCCACCGAGCGGGCCTTCACGGGCGTCTACTGGGACCACCACGGCACCGGCACCTACCGGTGCGTCTGCTGCGGGACGGCGCTGTTTGATTCGACCGACAAGTTCGAATCGGGCAGCGGCTGGCCGAGCTTCACCCGGCCGGCCGACGGCGGGGCCGTCGACGAACACACCGACAACTCGCACGGCATGGTGCGCACCGAGGTCCGCTGCCACGTGTGCGACGCGCATCTGGGACACGTCTTCCCGGACGGCCCCGACCCGACGGGGGTGCGGTTCTGCATCAACTCGGCGGCGCTGGAGTTCGAGGACCAGGAACCGGAGCAGGCCTCGTGAGCGGCCGCCGGCGGCACCCCGGGGCCGCCGGATGACCGACGGGAGATTCGCGCCGCTGTTTCTCGAGATGGGGATCGGCGTCGACCTGGTCGGCGAGGACATGACCAAGGCCGCCTCCCGCGCCGCTCGGGAGGCGATCGGGCGCACCTCGCTGCCCGGGATCGGGCGCCTGTTGCCCGACGCGGACCGGCGTCACATGCAGGTGCACGTCACGGTGGCGGTACCGCGGCCCGACGAGGTCGACCCGGCCCGGGTGGCCGAGGAGTTCCCCTACGGCGACGTGCGCATCGCAGCGGTGGCGGGCGGCCTGCGCATGCCCAACGGCACCGACTCTGGCCCGGGTCGGGACCACCTGATCGTCGCCGTCGCCGTCGTGGCGGTCGGCGCGCCCGGCGTCTGAGCCGCCCGCCGGCCGCGTCCGGCCGGCCGGGATCAGTCGGTCTGGACCAGGTCCCGCTCGGGGACGATCGCCCAGCGATCGGCCAGGCGGCGCAGATCGTCGTCCAGCGGCCACGCGTCGGCGACCTCATCGCCGGTGTGCACGGGCGAGGCGCCTTTGAGCGGCATGCAACCGGCGTTCTCGCCGATCGCATCGATCGCTGCGATCTCGGCGCTGGTCAACAGCGTCATCGCCGCCACGCTCGCCAGCTCCTCGCGCTGCTGCTCGACCGGTTTGGCCCCGGCACCCGGCTCCTGGATGAGCGTCGGCACCACGCAGGACACCGCCGGCTGGGCGAGCGTCCACTGGCAGGCCAGCTGCAGCGGGGTCAACCGGTGGCGGTCGGCGATGGCGCGCAGTTGGTCGAGCCGCGCCCGCGCCTGGCCGACCCACCCCGCCGGGCGGAAGGCCCGATGGTCGTTGGGCGCGAGGTCGGCCTCGTCGGGCAGGTCGTCGTGGAACACGCCGCCGTAGTCGACCACGCGGGCAAGCGCCTGGACGTCGGCCGCGGCGAGGGCGGGCAGCACCATCCGGCCCGGCCAGGGCTCGAAGGGGTTCAGGATGATCATCGCCCAGTCGATCAGCTCGCCGAACCGCTCGAGGCAGCGCAGAATGTCGAGCGTGAACCCGTTGGCCGGACCCGGCGCCAGGCCGAGGGACCTCGCCAGGCCCTGCTCGCGCAGCCGCGCCATGCCGGTCTCCCACACGAGCGGGCTCGAGTAGCCGATGCGGTCCGGGTTGTGGAGCATCAGCAGATCGAAATGGTCGACCCCACAGCGCTCGAGGCTCGCCTCACACGCGCGCTGAAGGTAGTCGGCGTACCGCTCCGGCGGGCGCAGGCGCGGGTCGGTGAACCGCGGAAAGCCCTTGGCCCCGTCGCGCTGGCCCCGGTAGAAGTCGTGGCCGATGGCCGCTACGAGGCGGTAGCTGTCGCGCGGCAGCCCGGCGACGGCGCGGCCGACCATCTCGTCCGCGGCGCCGCTGCCGTAGACATCGGCGGTGACCACCGTGCGGACCCGCTCGTCCGGGCGGATCAGCGCCAGGTAGCGCTCGTCGTCCAGCGGGAGCCCGAAGTGCATGAACCGGCCGCCACTCCAGGCGCCGAGCGCGGTGTGTCCCAGGTCGACCATCGCCCGACAGGCTCGCAGGTTCGGCGCCGGGATAAAAGCCCGCCGGAGACCACCCGGGGAGGCCTGTCCGGCCAGCGCGGGCCAGCCGGGCCGGACGCGGCGTGGGCGACCCGCATCCCCGCGATCTGTCGGCGCGAATAGCTACCCTCCCGGGCTATGACGACTCGCACCCGACGTTTCCTCCTCGCCGCAGTCGCCACCGGCGCGCTCACCGCCGTGACCGCATGCGGGAGCAGCGGCAGCTCGACCCGGAGCACCTCGGCCACGGCATCCGGCACCACCGCCACGGCCACGGGGGCGAGCTGCTCAACGACGCCACCCAGCACGCCCGCCGCCCCGACGACCTATGCCGCTGCGCCGAAACTGACCATCTCGACCGCCAAGACCTACACCGCGACGATGGTCACCTCGTGCGGCACGATCGTGATTCGGCTCGAGCCCAAGCAGGCGCCGGTCACCGTCAACAACTTCGTCTTCCTCGCCGACCAGGGCTTCTACAACGGCCTGACCTTTCATCGGGTGATTCCCAGGTTCGTGATCCAGGGCGGCGACCCCAAGGGCGACGGCACCGGCGGCCCGGGCTATCAGTTCAAGGACGAACTGCCGACGACCCCGTATGCGCTGGGCGATCTGGCGATGGCCAACGCCGGGCCCAACACCAACGGCTCGCAGTTCTTCATCGTCGAGGGCGCTCAGGGGACCCAGCTGCCGTTCCAGTACTCGCGCTTCGGGAAGGTGACCTCGGGATTCCCGGTGGTGGTCAAGATCGCCAACGTTCCCGCCGACGCCGCCACCAACAAGCCCACCCAGCCCGTCTGGATCTACTCGGTCAAGATCGCGGTGTCCGGCTAGGCGCCGCCCGCCGCCGCGGGCCGGCCGCCTCGGGCGCCCGCCCGGCCCGCCGTCGGGCGCTGGGCTATCATCGGTCGCGATGGCCAGCCGGGCGCACTCGACCGCCGACTACCTGGAAGCGCTGTATTTTCTGGCGTTCCCGATCGGCGAGTACGGCCCGATCGTCGGACGCGGCCCGGCACCGGCGGCGCGTGTGGCCGAGTTGCTCGGCGTGAGCGCCGCGACGGCAAGCGAAGCGCTCAAGCGCCTCGAGTCCGACGGGCTGGTCTCACGCGCCAGCGGCCGGCCGGTGCTCACCGACCTGGGCCGGACCGAGGCCGAGCGGATCGTGCGCAACCACCGGATCATCGAGCGTTTCCTCACCGACTTCATGGGCTACACGCCGGCCGAGTCGCACGAGCACGCCGACGCGATGGGCGACGCCTTCGACGACGACATGATCGGCCGGCTCGCCGACCGGCTCGGGCACCCCGAGCGGTGCCCGCACGGTTGGCCGATCGACACCGCCTTCGAGCAGGCCGAGAACCGCGACCTGCGCCCCTTGGCCGCGATCGATGCGCCGGCAACGGTCACGATCGTCCGCCTGGCCGAGCACAACGGCGGCCTGCTGCACTGGTTCTACGAGCATGAACTGGTCCCCGGCACGCGGCTCGAGCTCACGGCCGCCGAGCCCGCCGCCGGCCAGCGCACCATCCGCGTCGACGGCCGGCTGCGCGAGGTCTCCGACACGGCCGCGGCCGGTCTCTACGTGCGCGTCGACTGACCTCAGTCGGGTGCGGCCATCGCCGGCGCGCCCTCCAGGAAGCCCGGGTTCACACAGGGCCCGTGGGGGCGGTGTGCGAACGGCTGCTCGACGGCGATGTGGCAGGCCGGCGTCGGCGTCCGCCAGACGCGCAGGCCGCCGAACCCGGCCCGCGTGCCCTGCAGCGCGGTGAAGCGCTCGAGGTCGATCTCGGCCCAGAAGACCTTGTCCAGACAGCCCATCACCTGCCGCCCGTCGCGCTCGTAGGTGTACAGGCGCGGGCATCCGGATTCCCGGCAGCCCGACGGGTAGACGATCCGCTCGCACCGCACCGCGCACTGGCCGCAGGCACCCGGGCCCGCGTCGGGAAACGGCGTGCCCGCGCGCGCGCCGGGGCGCAGCGCGGAGATGGGCGGATGTTCGTTCAGTGCGACGCTCCGAGATGGTAACGACGGGGGTCGGCATCCGACGGTAGCGCACGGATCCCGGACACGCCACGCGTCCGTTCCGATCCGGCGCGCGTCGGACTACCTGACCACGCACTCCGCGCCGAGGAGCGTCTTCAGCGACGCCTGCAGGCTGCCATCGCGGGGGTTGACCCGGTAACGGTCGCCGAAGCGATACCGGTAGGTGCCGTCGTCGGTCTCCATGACCATCACCACCGGCGCTTCGCCCCCGTGGTCGACGAGCAGCTGGCGCAGTCGCGGGATGTGCCCGGGCCCGATCTGGGAGGCGTGCACGCGTAGGGTCAGCCGGTGCTCCTCGCGGTCCGGGTCGACCGCGAAGGACTCGATCGTGCGGGCGACGATCTTCGTCTCGCCCTCGCCCTTCTGGTCGATGCGGCCCTGGATCAGGACGATCCCGTCGGCCACGAGCTGCTCGCGCGCCTCGGTCAGGACGGCCGGAACGACCACGACCTCCACCGAGCCCTCCAGGTCGTCCAGGCGGACGAACATCATCGGCTCGCCGCGGCGGGTCGTGATCGCCTTGATCGCGCCGATGATCCCGCCGACGGTCACGACGGCCCCGTCGGGATGCTCGTCCAGGCGCCCGAGGCTGCAGGTGACCGCCCGCGCGAGCTGGTTGCGGCAGTCCTGGAGCGGGTGGCTCGAGACGTACAGCCCGAGGGCCTCCTTCTCGGCCGCCAGCAGGTCCTCACGTGAGAACTCCTCGGCGGGGACCGGTGGATCCAGGTCCACCGGCGCCGACACGGTGTCCGGAGCGAGCCCGCCGAACAGCGATTCCTGTCCGGCGGCGGCGTCGCTGCGCGCCCGCGAGGCCGCGCCCATGGCGGCCGGCAGCGCCTCGAGGATGCCAAGGCGCGTGCCCCCGGTGGAGTCGAACGCGCCGGCCCGTACCAGGCTCTCCAGGGCGCGCTTGTTGACCTGCGCCTGGTCGACGCGCCGGCAGAAATCCCAGATCGAGGTGAAGGCGCCCCCCTCCGCCCGGGCGTCGAGGATGGCGCCGACCGCGTTCTCGCCCACGCCCTTGACCGCGGTCAGGCCGAAGCGGATCTCGCGCTCGCCGGTGACCGCGAAATCCGCGCGGCTGGCGTTCACGTCGGGCGGCAGCACCGACAGGCCCATGTCCTGCGAGGCGGCCACGTAGAACGGCACCCGGTCCTTGGTGTCCATGACCGACGACATGAGCGCCGCCATGTACTCGGCCGGATAGTTGGACTTCAGGTAGGCGGTGCGGTAGGCCAGCAGCCCGTAACAGGCGGCATGCGACTTGTTAAACGAGTAGTCGCCGGCGGCCTCGCACAGCGCCCACAGGTCGGCGGCGACCCGCCGGTCGGTGCCGGTGGCGATACAGCCCGCGATGAACTCGTCCTTCAAGGACGCCATCAGGTGCTTGTCCTTCTTGCCCACGGCCTTGCGCAGGTCGTCCGCGCGGGCGGGCGAGAACCCGGCGAGCTCGCGCGAGATCGCCATCAGCTGTTCCTGATAGATCGCCACGCCGTAGGTCGGCCCGGTGATCGGCGCCAGGCGCGGGTCGGCCAGCTCGACCTTGCCGGGATCGCGCTTGTTGCGCGCGTAGGCCGGGATGAAGGCCATCGGGCCCGGTCGATAGAGCGCGACCAGCGCGATCAGGTCCGCGAACTCCGTCGGGCCGACCTCGCGCAGCGCGTCGCGCATCCCGCTGGACTCGAACTGGAACACGCCGAGCCCGTCGCCGCGCGCCAGCATCGCGTACGTCGGCGCGTGGTCCATGGGCAGCGTGTCGATGTCGAGCGCGGACCCTCTGGTTTCCTGGATCAGCTCGACGCACTTCTGGATGATGTCCAGGTTGCGCAGGCCCAGGAAGTCCATCTTCAGCAGGCCCAACGCCTCGACATCGTGGTCGGGCACCTGGGTGACGACATTGCCGTCATCGTCGATGCGAACCGGGATGTAGTCGGTGACGTCGCTCGGCGCGATCACGACGCCGGCCGCGTGGACGCCCTCGTTGCGCACCAAGCCCTCGAGTGGGCGCGCGGTGTCGATGATCTTCTTGGCGGCCTCGTCGGACTCGTAGGCGGCGTGAAGCTCGCTGCCCTCCTTGAGCGCGTCCTCGAGCTTGATGCCGATCGGGCGCTCCGGGACGAGCTTGGCGATGCGGTCGACCTGGCCGTAGCTGTAGCCAAGCACCCGCCCGGCGTCGCGCACGACGGCGCGGGCGAGCAGCTTGCCGAAGGTCCCGATGCGGGCCACCGATCCCTGGCCGTAGCGCTCGGTGACATAGCGGACCACGCGATCGCGCCCGTTCTGGGCGAAGTCGGTGTCGATGTCGGGCAGGCTCTTGCGTCCCGGGTTCAGGAACCGCTCGAACAGGAGCCCGTGCTCCAGCGGATCCAGGTCCGTGATGCGCAAGCTGAACGCGACCAGCGACCCGGCGGCCGAGCCACGACCCGGACCGACCGCGATGCCGTTCTCGCGTGCCCAGCGGATGTAGTCCCAGACGATCAGGAAATACGAGGAGAAGCCCATCTCCTCGATGACGTCGAGCTCGAAGCGCAGCCGGTCCTCTGCGCCCGCCGGTGGCTGGCCGGCGTAGCGTCGCGCCATGCCCTCGCGGCAGAGCCGTTCGAGGTAGACCGTCGGCGTGGAGCCGTCGGGCACGGGAAAGCGCGGCAACTTGACCTCGCCGATCGGGAGGTCCAACCCCTCGCAGCGCGCGGCGATTTCCAGCGAGACCGGGATCGCGTCGCGGTAGTCCGGCAGGGCGACGGCCATCTCGGCCCCGGTCTTGAGGTAGAACTCCTTCGTCTCGAACCGGAAGCGGTTCGGGTTCGAGAGCACGTCGCGGGTCTGGATCGCCAGCAGCGCCTCATGGGCGTCGGCGTCGTGCTGGCAGACGTAGTGCGCGTCGCAGGTCGCCACCATCGTCTGGCCGGCATCGCGCGCCAGCTTGGCGAGCTCGACGTTGATCCTGTGCTGGACCGGGATCCCCGAATCCTGGATCTCGACGTAGAGGTCGTCGGGGCCGAAGATCTGCACCAGCCGGTCAAGTTCGGCGCGCGCCCCGGGCAGGTCGTCGTGCTCGACCAGGCCGCAGATCGTGCCCGACAGACACCCGGTCAGGGCGATCACCCCGTCGGCGTGCTGGGACATCAGCTCGTAGTCGATCCGCGGCTTGCGGTGGTAGCCCTCCAGGAACCCCTTCGAGCACAGCTTGATGAGGTTGTAGTAGCCGGCGGTGTTCTCGGCCAGCAGCGTGATGTGGGCGCGGCGCTCGCGTGCGGGCCGCGCGTGCCGATCCGGCACCAGGTACGCCTCGAGGCCGACGATCGGCGTGATGCCCCGCTTCTTGGCCGCCTGATAGAGCTCGATGGCCCCGCTCATGACCCCGTGGTCGGTGAGCGCCGCAGCGTGCTGGCCCATCTCCTCGACGCGATCGAGCAGCCGCCCGATCTTGCACGCTCCGTCCAGGATCGAGTAGTCCGAGTGGACGTGGAGGTGGACGAAGTCGGGAGGCCCAGCCATCCCCGTCAGGCTATCCACCGGCCCAGACGTCAACAAGGGCGCAGGCACCCAAGATATGGGGTCTCAGCGACCTCCGCGACGCCACCGGTAGCGTGGCGCCGCGGTGACGGCCGGGTCAGCCGGCAGGGTCGTGGTGCGCGAGCGCCAGCAGGCCCCAGTCCCCACCCACCACGAGGATCTTGCCGTCCGGCGCCCACGCCGCACACCGCGCCCAGCGGATCAACCGGCAGACCGAGCGGTCCTCGGTGCGGACGATCGCGAGCGAGGACACGCGGGCGGATTCGATGACGGGCACGGCCGCCACCGCGCCGCCTGGCGCGAGCACCGCCGCCGGGGGCAGCTCGCCCTCGGTGATGTCGCTCAGCAGCACCGGGCCCGGCAGGTCGGCGGCGGGGTCAACCTCCGGCCGGGCCTCGCTGACGACCCGCAGATCGGGCAGCGACCAGACCCGCCGCACGCCCAGCGACACGCCCTCGACATTGCCCTCGGGGGTCGTCGAGAGCGACAGGGCGGGCTCTCGCGCCGCCGCGATGGTCCGGACGGGCCCGGCGCCGGCGATCCCGAGCGACGGGTCCAGACCGGCGAGCCGCACGCTTGTCTGCTGCGGCGGGGGCATCAGCATCAGGCCGTTGGGCGGCTCCGCCCGCCGGCGCCCGGGTCGCACGCCGCGGCGCTGGAGCACGTCGAGGATCCCGGACCACGGACCGGGATCGTCGGCGACGACGGGCTGGGGCGGAAGCGGACGTGTGCTCATGCGGACTCCTCGACGGGAACAATCAGCGCCAGCCCCCAGCTCGCCGCCGACGACGATGCGCCGGTCGGCGGCCATGGCGATGGCCGATGCGCCAGAGACATATACCCCAACCGCGCCGTCGCTGGCGCGGACGACCGCGACGGCCTCGGGCCCGGCGAGGGTGGCCCACGCGCCGTCATCGGACAGCGAGATCGCCTGCACGTCCTCGACGACCGGGCGCCAGGTCGTGGTGGCGCCCGGCGGAGGTGCACCGGAGCTCGTCCGCGGCCCCGAGCGCGAGCACGCCTGCGCCGCCCGCCGCACCGGCCAGGGCCCGGATCGGCGCCTGGGTCCCCGCTTGGAGCGATCCGGCCGGCGCCACGGCGCCGCCGTGCGAGACCCAGAGCTCCTCGCCGGCGAAGACGAGCGCGTCGACCTCGCCGGGGTACTCGGCCAGCGGCGCACCGCCGGCGAGCGGCACGACGAGCGGTGGTCCCGGCATCGTGCACCGCGACCTGCCGGGCGCTGGCGGAGATCGCCACCGGTCCCGGGCCCAACTCGGCGATCCGGTCGCCGAGGCTCGGCAGCACGACCGCGCGCCATCCGTCGTCGGCGCGCAGGAGCGCCGCGTTGGCGCGCCCGGCCCCGCGGGCCTCGGCGAGCCCGGGTGGGCGGCGATCGAAGGCCCGGGCGAGATCGGGCAGCGCGATCGACTGCACGACCCCCGGCTGCCAGGCGAGGACCATCGCGCCGCCCGCGCTCGCCGACAGGCCGGCGGTCGGGTACGGGCGATGCCACCGCGAGCCGGATCCGGGGCCACTCGCAGACCGCCGCCCCCGGAGGAGGCGCGCTCGGGGCCAGGCTCAGCCCGTCGCGTCCGCGGACCAGCGCGCACACGGCCGGACAGGCCGCCTGGTGGATCCGCAGCCGCTGCGGCGGCATGACCCGGCGCACGGCGGGCTAGCTCTGCTCGAGGGTTTCGGCGATCCGGTAGGCCATGCGGCTCTGGAGCGAGAACAGCTCAATGAACCCCGGCGAGGCGTGCTGGGAGAACGAGGCATCCGCGTTGAAGGTCGCCAGGCTCTTGTCGTAGATGGCGTACGGCGAGGTCCGTTTGGCCGCGCGGGCGCTGCCCTTGTAGAGCCGCATCGTGATCTCGCCCGTGACCTTGCGGTTCACGTCGCGCATCAGCGCGTTGAGGTTGCCCAGCAGCGGCTCGTACCAGAGCCCCTCGTAGACCAGCTGCGCCCAGAGGCCGTCGAGCTGGGGCTTGAGTGCGTTCTGGCGCCCGGTGCAGACCAACTTCTCGAGCTCGCGGTGGGCGGTCAGCAGCACCTCGGCCGCCGGCACCTCGTAGATGTCGCGCACCTTCAGGCCGACGACGCGGTCCTCGATGTGGTCGACGATCCCGACCCCGTTGCGGCAGGCGATCTCCGCCACGCGCTGGATCAGCGCGACGAGCCCGTACTCGGCCCCGTCGATGCTCACCGGCAGGCCCTCGCGGAAGCCGATCACGACCTCCTCGACGCGGTCGGGCGCTGCGGTCGGCGGGGTCACCAGCTCAAACAGGTCGTCCGGCGGCGCCTGGTCGAGGTCCTCGATCACGCCACCCTCGCTGGACCGACCCCAGAGGTTGTCGTCGATCGAATAGGGTCGCTCCACCGAGGACGAGACCGGAATGCCGTGCAGCTGCGCGTAGGCGATCTCCTCGTCGCGACCCATCTGCCATTCGCGCACCGGCGCGATGACCTTGATCTCGGGGGCGAGCGTCGCCACCGTCGCCTCGATGCGGACCTGGTCGTTGCCCTTGCCCGTGCAGCCGTGGGCGATCGTGTCGGCGTTGAACGCACGCGCGGCCTCGACGGCGAGCTTGGCCAAGAGTGGGCGTCCGAGACTCGTGAACGGCGGGTAGCCGCCCTGGTAGCGCGCGTTGGCGAGGATCGACGGGCCGACGTACTCACGAGCGAACTCGTCCTTGGCGTCGACCAGGATCGCCTCGAGCGCGCCGAGGTTGCGTGCCTTGTCGAGCACCGCTTCGAAGTCGTCGGCGGGCTGGCCGAGATCGACGCATAGCGCGATGACCTCCGCGCCGTATTCGTCCTGAATCCACTTGAGCATCACCGATGTGTCGAGGCCGCCGGAGTACAGCAGCACGACGCGATGGACGTCCTCGGGACGGGCGACATACGAAGCCGCGGACTGTGGTGCAACCTGTGCGTCAGACACAAACGACCTCATACGTTGACGACTGCGGGCCAGGCGCAAGTCTAGAGGCGACGCGCCAGATTCGTTGCAACCCAGACCTTTCTTTCGATTTGCGCCTGCCGATAGGATTACAAGTGTCCTCCGACGAATCTCTGAGTAGATGACCAGCGACGCCATCGAGTCCGCCTTCCGGGTGCCTGCCACTCTGCGTTCGCTGACCTTCGTGCGATGCGCCCTGGCACTGGTGCTCGATCGCGAGCCCTGGAGCCCGGAGGATTCCGGCCGCCTGCTGCTGGCGGCGAGCGAGGCGGTCTCCAACGCCATCGAACACGGCTCGCCGTCCGAGGGCGGCACCATCGAGATCCAGGTCATCGTGCGGCGCGACGGGGCGACCCTGGTCGTCACCGACCAGGGCTCCGGCGTCGAGGAGCCGCGGATCGACGCGCGCGCGACCCCGCCCTCGCCGACCAGTCCGCGCGGCCGTGGGTTCCCGATCATGCGCTCCCTGGCCGACGAGTTGACGGTGCTGCGCGTCGGTGCCGGCACGCGCGTGACGATGCGCTTCGCCGTCGAGCCGGAGACCGACGAGCTCGCCGACCCTCCGGAGGCCAACCAGGCACGGGCATCCCACGGCGGCGGCGCCGCAGGGGACCTAGTCCGCCTGAATCGCGTCCAGGACGTTTAGGCGCGCCGCCCGTCGCGCGGGCAAGAGCGAGGCGATCACGCCGGCGACACCGGCCAGCACCAGGAAGATGATCAGCGAGGTCCACGGGATCGACAGCGTGGTGAGCATCGGCACGCGCTCGACGATCACGATCCCGATGAACGCACCGAGCACCAGCCCGACCACGCCGCCGATCAGCGCAACGATGATCGCCTCCCAGCGGATCATCGCCCGCGTCGCCCGTCGCGACAGGCCGACGGCCCGCAGCAGCCCGATCTCGCGCGTGCGCTCGAAGATCGACAGGGCGAGCGTGTTGACGATGCCGAACACCGCGATGATCACCGCGAGCCCCAGGAGCGTATAGACCAGGTACAGCAGCTGGTTGACCTGGGAGTTGACCTGGTCCTTGTACTCGGACTTGGTCAGCACGCGCAGGTTCGGGTAGGCCGCAAGCGCCGCGGCGACCGACTGCTTGGCCTGCCGGGGCGTCACGCCCGGGGTCCCGCGGGCGAAGACCATGCGTGTCCGCCTGCGTGGAGAAGTTGCGCTCATAGTTGCCGACTGACATGAAGAACTGCCCGAGGGTCGTGTCCGAGAAGATCGCCGCCACCCGCAGCGACTGCGTGCCGGTCTTGGCGAAGAACGCCGGCATCGTCGCGCCGACGGTCAGGTGGTTGGACGTGGCGTAGTCCTTCTGGACCGCGATGGTGCCCGGCTGGGCGAGAGTCGGCGAACGATCCCGCCTTGAGGCCCGGGTCGTACAGCCGCAGGATCGTCGGCGGGGTCCACCCCGCCGACGTCCTGGACGTCCCGGTGGATGTCGCGGAACTGGCCGACACGCAGCGGGCTGACCGCGGCGATGCCAGGCAGGCCGACGATCGCGCCCGCGGCGGCCGGCGTGAACGGCTGCTGGTTGTTGGCCTCAACCGCCACCTGGGCCAGGAAGCGCGTATCGAGCTGGCCCGCGAAGGTCGCGTACAGTGAGGAAGCGAAGATCGTCGCCGCCGTCACAAGTGCGACCCCGATCGTCAGCGCGGTGGCCGTCTGGGCGGTGCGGGTCGGGTTGCGCATCGCGTTCTCGCGACCCAGGCGCGCCGGCACGCGCCCGAGCCGCACGAACGGTGCCCCGATCGCCCACGCCAGCGGCCTGGTGATCTGCGCGGTCAGCAGCGCCGCGCCGATGAACAGCAACAGCGCCCCCAACCCCAGCAGCACGTACGGGTTGCCCGACACCGGAGAACAGCCCGACGAGCACCAGCGCGACGCCCAGCGCGGTCACGACGACGGCCACGACCAGGCGCCGCGTCGAGTAGGCGGCGGTCGTGCTGACCTCCCGCAGTGCCGCGATCGGCGGGATCCGGCTGGCGCGGATCGCCGGACGCAGCGCCGCGACCAGGGTCACGCGCGATCCCGACGGCCATCGCGATGATGACCGTGCGCGCCTGCACCTGAATCGGCGCCCTGGGCAGGCTCGCGCCGAACAGGTCGAACAGCCTCTCCAGCAGCATCGCGACGACGACGCCGAACGCCGACGCCGATCGCCGACGCGACGGTCCCGATCATCAGCGCCTCCAGCACCACTTCGCGCACGATGCTGCCACGCGAGGCGCCGACGGCCCGCAGCAGGCCCACTTGGCGGGTGCGCTGGGCGATCGTGATGGAGAAGCTGTTGAAGATGATGAACGCGCCGACGAACAGCGAGATGCCGGCGAACACCAGCAGCACGTCGCGCAGGATCCCGATGATCGAGTTGAACTGGTCGGTCGCCTGCTGCTGGCGCGGGCCCGGTGATCGCCTCGTAGCCGGGCGGCAGGACCGCCTGGATGCGGTGGGCGAGCACCTAGTCGAGTCACTCCCTCCTTGCCGGTGACGCCGATGCCGCGTGTACACGCCCTCGAGGCCGAAAATGCGCTGGGCGGTCGGCATCGCGAACCCGGACAGCGTCGCCCCGAGCAGGTTGTTGGTGCTGCCGAACCGCACCAGCCCGACCAGCGTGTACTCGCCCGGACCCGAGTTGGTGATGATCCGCACCTGCTGGCCGAGGGTCGAACTTGCCCTTGCTGACGGTGTTGGTGTCGATCACGACGTCGTCTGGCCGCAGTTGGCGCGTGCCCCGCGACGAGGGTCAGCGAGTTCAGCTTGGGGTTGTTGATCCAGCCGAACCCGAGTGTCGGCGGCCCGGTCCGAGACCGACCGCCTTGCCGTTGTTGCCGATGACCGTCGCCGTGCCGCCGGCCGAACCGGCGGCGCTGGCGACCCCGTCGACGGCCGCGATCTTCGGCAGCAGGCTCGCGGGCACCGGCTGGCGTTCCGCACTGGACACCGAGGCGACGCCCTGGACCTGCACCGCGACGCCGGCATCGACCTTGGCGAACAGGTCGTCGAAGGCCTTGTTGATGGTGTCGCCCAGCACGAAGGCGCCGGCGACGAAGCCCGACCCCGAGGATGATCGCGAGTGAGATCAGCACGAGCCGCAACGGGCTCGCGCGCAGGTTGCGCGTTGGCGAGCCGCCAGATCATGGGGCGGCGGCCGCTCAGGGTCTTCATGCGATCGAGGATCGACGTCGGGGTCGGCGACGCCAGCTCGCCGACGACTTTGCCGTCCGACAGGAACACGACCTCGTCGGCGTAGCTGGCCGCGTTGGGGTCATGGGTCACCATCACGATCGTCTGCGCGAACTCGTCCACGGCGCGGCGCATGAACGACATCAGCTCGGCCGATGAATGCGAGTCCAGCTGGCCCGTCGGCTCGTCGGCGAAGACGATCGCCGGATGGCTTGCGAACGCCCGTGCCGCGGCGACGCGCTGTTGCTGGCCGCCCGAGAGCTCCCCCGGCCGGTGGCCCAGGCGATCGCTAGTTCGAGCGAGTTGACGACCTGGCCCGAGCCAGGCCTGGTCGGCGCTGGCGCCCGGCGATGTCCAGCGGCAGGCGGATGTTCTCGAGCGCGGTCAGCATCGGCAGCAGGTTGAACGCCTGGAAGATGAAGCCGACCTTGTCGCGACGCACGGCGGTGACGTCCTTTTCGCCCGAGGCGCGCTCAGCTCGATGTCACCGATCCACGTCGTCACCGGATGTCAGCCGATCCAGGCCCGCCATGCAGTGCATGAGCGTCGACTTGCCCGATCCCGACGGGCCCATGATCGCGGTGAACCGCCCGGCGGGAAACGCGCGCGTCACCCCGTCGAGGGCCCGGATCTCGGCGTCGCCGGCCCCGTACACCTTGACGCCATCCTCGATCCGTGCCGCCGCCTGGTCCGAGCTCGGTTCGCTCGTCGCCATCTGGCTGCTCCTTGCCTGTGCGCTGACATCGCGGGGCTGATGCGGCACCGTGGCCGCGGTCGCTGGGTGACCGCTCACCCACACCATGCCACTCCGGCGCCCGCGCCAACTCTGACATGCCCGTCGCCGTGCGCGGAACCCGGGTCAGGCCGTGAGCACGCCCCGGAGTGTCGCCACCAGACCCGCCAGATCCTCGTCGTCGATGACCAGCGGCGGCAGGAAGCGCAGGGTCGACGCGGACGTGTTGTTGATCAGGAAGCCGGCCTCGAGCATCGCCGCGGTGACCTCGGCCGCCCGCGGCTCGGGCAGATCGATCGCGCACATCAGGCCCCGGCCGCGTGCCTCGACCGCCAGCCCGTCGTCGACGAGTCGCGCGAGCCCGGCCAGCAGGCGCTCGCCCTTGGCCCGCACGGCCGCCTGCAGGGCCGGATCCGCGAGCACGTGGCAGCTGGCAAGCCCGGCCGCGCAGGCGAGCGGGCTTCCGGCAAACGTCGAACCGTGGTCCCCGGGAGCGAACGTCGCGTCGATCCCCGGGCGCGCGGTGATCGCGCCGATCGGCACGCCGCCGCCGAGGCTCTTGGCCAGGCACATGACGTCCGGCTCGATGCCGACGTCCTGGTATGCGAACAGCGGCCCGGTTCGCGACAGACCGGTCTGGATCTCATCGACGACCAACAGCGCGCCGTGGCGGTCCGCGAGCTCGCGCGCGAGCGCGAGCATCTCCTGGGAGATTGGATGCACCCCGATCTCCCCCTGGACGACCTCGACGAAGATCGCGCAGGTACGCGGGCCGACCGCATCCTCGAGCGCCTCGAGGTCGTCCCGGCCGACGTGGTGGATATCGGGCACGAGCGGCACGAAGGCGGACTGCTTGTCGGGCTGCCCGGTGAGCGTGAGCGCACCGTAGGTCCGCCCATGGAAGCCGTGCTCGAGGGCGACGACCTCGGGGCGCCGGGGGCCGCCGTGCTTGCGCGCGAGCTTGAGCGCGGCTTCGCTGGCTTCGGCGCCCGAGTTGCAGAAGAACACCCGCCCGCCCATCGAGTGATCGCGGATCCACTCGGCCAGCTCGAGCATCGGCTCGGTGTAGTAGAGGTTGGAGACGTTGATCAGCCGCTCGGCCTGGCTGCAGATCGCCTCGACGACGTCCGGATGGCAATGACCGACGTTGATCATCGAGATGCCGGCCATGCAATCGACGTAGCGCCGCCCCTCGGCCGTATACAGCGACGCGCCCCGGCCGCGGGTGAACAACACCGGCTGGCGGCGATAGTTGGGCATCAGCGCGGCCTGCTCGCGCACCATCCACGACGGCGTCGTCACGGCGAGATCTTGGTGCCCATGCCGGCCTCGGTGAACAGCTCGATCAGCACCGAGTGCTCGACGCGCCCGTCGACGATGTGGGCCGCGCCCACCCCGTGGGTCAGCGCATCGCGCACCGCGGTGAGCTTGGGCAGCATCCCGCCGCCGATCGCCCCGGCGGCGAGCAGGCCGTTGAGCTCGCCGAGCGTGCATTCGGAGATCAGCGAGTCGGGGTCGCCGGCGTCGGCGAGCAGGCCCTTGACATCGGTCAAGAACAGCACCTTGCGGGCCCGCAGGGCGCCCGCCAGGCTCGCCGCCACGGCGTCGGCGTTGATGTTGTAGCTCTGCCCGTCCTCGTCGACCCCAACCGAGGCGACCACCGGGACGAAGTCCGACAGCCGCTCGAGCACGGTCGGGTCGACGTGGTCGACCTTGCCGACGAACCCGATGTCGTGGCCATTGGGCATCTGCTTGCTGGCCTGGATCAGCTGTCCGTCGTCGCCCGCCAGTCCGACCGCGGCGACGCCCGGCCACGTGCAGTTGGGCGACGATCTCCTTGTTGACCTTGCCGACCAGCACCATTTTCGCGAGCTCCATCGTGCGCTCATCGGTCACCCGCAGGCCATCGACAAAGCGGACGTCGATGCCCAGCAGGTCCGAGTACCGCGAGATGTCCGGGCCGCCGCCGTGGACGACCACCGGGTTCATGCCGACGAACTTGAGCAGGGCGATGTCGCGCGCAAACGACGCCTTGAGCTCCGGAGCGACCATCGCGGCGCCCCCGTACTTGACCACTACCGTCGCGCCCGCGAACTCGCGGATGTACGGCAGGGCCTCCAGGAGCACGGCGACCCGTGTCGAGGTGTCCTCGGAACCGGAGCCGGATGATGTCGGGATGCGCGATCTCCATACGGTGCGGGAGATTACCGCGCCGCGCGGCTGGGCGTCGCTCGCCCCCCACCGGGCGAGGTCCGCGCGGCGCCTAGGTGTGGTAGTCGGCGTTCAGGGTCACGTAGGCGTGCGTGAGGTCAGAGACCCACAGGTCGTACGCGCCGATCCCGCGTCCGAGTGCGACCTCGACGTCGTATTCGGCCGCGCTGCATCACCGGGCCGGCCGCCGCGTCGGCCAGCGGCACGCCGTCGAGCCACACGCCCAGCTCCGGCGGAACGCCCGGCGTGCGTGCGAGCGCCATGCCGACGGCCTGGGAGATGCGTCCCCAGTTGGGGTCGCGCCCGAACATTGCGGTCTTGACCAACGGTGACTCGCCGATCGCGCGGGCGACGGCTTCGGCCTCGGCGTCGTCGCGCGCGGTGCGGACCGTCAGGTGCACCGCGTGCTCGGCACCCTCGCCGTCCTTGACCATCTGGATCGCCGCCCAGCGGCAGACCGCCCGCATCGCATCGGCGAAGCGGTCCAGGTCGTGCCCCGTCGAGCGGGGTCCCGGTGCCGCTGGCAAACACCAGGAGCGTGTCGCTGGGGCTCATCTGCCCGTCGACGCTGATGCGGTTGAAGCTCTCGGCGGCGGCACGTTCGGTCACCGCGCGCAGGTCGTCGGGGGCGAGCGCGGCGTCGGTGGTCACGTAGGCGAGCATCGTCGCCAGCGTCGGCCGGATCATGCCGGCACCCTTGGCGGCAATGCCGATCTTCACCTCGCCGGCGCCGAGTGCGAGCCGGAACGCCCCGCCCTTGAGCGACCGGTCGGTCGTGCAGATGGCCTCGTTGAACTGCACGCCGCCGGCGGCCGACAGCGCGGCGCACGCGTCCGGGATCGCCGCCGGGATCTTGTCCATGTCGAGCCGCTGCCCGATCACCCCGGTGCTCGAGACGGCGACCTGGTCGGGGCCGAGCCCGAGCTCGGCCGCGGTGAGCTCGGCCATCCGCCGCGCGTCGTCCTCCCCGCCCGTGCCCGTCGATGCGTTGGCGACGCCCGAGTTGACGACGACGGCCTGGAACCCACTGCGACCGCGCGTCCGATTGACCCGGACCGGCGCGGACGGCAGCGCGTTGATCGTGTCGACCAGCCATGAGACCACCGGGCGTGTCCCGCGCAGTACGCCGAGGTCGCGGTGTCCGGACGCCTTGAGCCCGCATGCCACCCCCGCCGCCACGAAGCCGTCAGGCGTCGTGACCGACCCGTCCGGGATCAGCGCGAGCCCGGCGGGCGCATCCAGCCAGTCCGCGCGTTCGACCGGGGCGAATCCGCTCACAGGAGTCCCTCGGTCTCGGGCCGCCCCGCCATCAGGTTGAGGTTCTGCAGCGCTTGGCCCGCCGCCCCCTTGACCAGGTTGTCGAGCACGCCGAACCCGACGAACAGGCCCCGCCGCGGCTCGGTGGTCACGTAGACCTGGGCGAAGTTGTTGTGCTGGGTGGCGCGCATCCCGGGCGGCGTGTCGACGACCTCGACGAACGGGTGCCCGGCGTAGAAGGCGCGGTACTGCTCGCGCAGGTCGTCCGGGTGCGGCGTATCGCCCAGGAAGCGGCCGTAGCAGGAGGCCAGCAGGCCGCGGTCGGCCGGCACCAGGTGCGGGGTGAACAGCACCTCCTGGCCGAACTCCTGGACGATCTCCGGCGTGTGGCGATGGGTCAGCACCTTGTAGGGGGTCACGTTCTCGGTCACCGAGGAGAAGTGCACGCCGGGCGTCGGCGTCCGCCCCGCCCCGGAGACGCCGCTCTTGGCGTCGATGACGACGTGGATCACGTGATCGCGCACGGGCAGCAGCGCCAGCAGCGCCGCGGTCGGGAAGCACCCCGGGTTGGCGACCAGGCGTGCGCCGCGGATCGCGTCGCGGTGCGCCTCGGGCAGCCCGTAGACCGCCTCGGCCAGGAGATCCTCACGGCCGTGGGTGAACCCGTAGACCTCGGGTACAGCGCGGGCTCGCGCAGGCGGTGGTCCGCGGAGACGTCGACCACGCGCACGCCCTTGTCGACGAGCTCGGCCACCAGCGCCGACGCCTCGGCGTGCGGATAGCACACCGCCGCGAAATCGCCCGCGGCGATCGATGCGCCATCGAGTTCGGTCAAGACGGCGCTCGACCCGGTACTCCGGATACAGATCGACGAGCCGGCGTCCGGCGTCCGAGCGCGCGGTGATCGTCCCGAGCGCAAAGTGCGGATGGGCGTCGATGAGTGCGGCCAGCTGCGCGCCGGCGAACCCGGCCGCGCCCAGCACGTGGACGGTGTCATTGCTCATCCGCGCAGCTCCGCCCCGTGTTGGTCGGCCAGGGCCGTGCGTACCGCCGCCACGACCTCGTTGATCTCGTCATCGGTCAGCGTCCGGGTGGGATCGGCGATGACCAGCCGGATCGCCAGGCTGACCCGATGCGCGCCGATCTGCCCACCCACGTAACGGTCGAATACCCGGGCCTCGCGCACCAGGCGTCCACCGGCGCGGCGCGCCGTGGCGACGAGCGTCGCCGCCGACGACGTCGTCGCCGACGACCAGCGCCAGATCGCGTGTGGAGGCCGGCAGGGTGAGCAGGTCCTCGAACTGGGGCACCCCCGTAGGCGCCGCCGCACCCAGCGCGTCGAGATCGATCACGACCGCGGCGCTCGGACCCGCCACGTCGAAGTTGCGCAGCACGCCCGGGTGCACCTCGCCGGCCCACCCGACGATCCGGTCCCGCGCGACCAGGCGCGCCTGGCGCACCGGATGGAAGTAGGGCGCCTGGTTCGGCTCGATCTCGGGGTGTACGCCCGCGATCTCGCAGAGGGCCTGGGCGAGTCCGACGGCCGCATGGATGTCGACGTGCGGCAGCGGCGCACGCCAATGTTCCTGCGTCGGGGCCCCGAACATCAGCGTCGCCAGGAACTCGCGCTCCTCGGCGCGGCCGTCGGGGGCCGGACCGTACGTGCGGCCGAGCTCGAACAGCGCGCCGTGCGTCCGCTGCCGGCGCTGGTTGTGCGCCGCGGCGCGCAGCAGCCCGGGGAGCATCGAGCGCCGCATCACCGCCATCTCCTCGGAGATCGGATTGGCCAACCGCACCAGCCGGCGCCGGGGGTCGTCATCGGCCAGCTGGAGCCGGTCGACGTCGGCGGCGGGGACGAACCGGTAGCTGACGATCTCCGAATAGCCCTGATCGGCGACGTAGCGGCGCAGCTGCTCGGTGCGCCGCTGGGCGACGGTCCGCGCGCCGTGGCCGACCATCCGTGGCAGTTCGGCCGGAATGCGCCCGTAGCCGTGGATCCGAGCGACCTCCTCGATCAGGTCGATCTCGCGGGCGACGTCCCGGCGACGCGTATACGGCACGATGACCCGGTGGGCCTCGGGACCCTCGTGGACCTCGCAGCCCAGGCGTCGCAGGATCGCCGCCGACTCGTCCGGCGCGATGTCGAGGCCGAGGACGGCGTTGAGCCGCGCATGCCGCAGCGCGATCGGCACGCGTCGGCGGCGCCGGGGTCGGCGGCGTCGAGCGTGCCCGGCACCAGCCGGCCGCCGCACAGCTCGACGAGCAGCCGGCAGCGCGATCGCCATCGCCACCGGCGGCAGCTCGGTCGGCAGCCCCTTCTCGAAGCGCGCGCTCGACTCGCTGCGCAGTCCGAGCCGCAACGCCGCGTGGAGCACCGTCGGGCCGTCGAACGTCGCGGCCTCGAGCAGCACCCGCGTGGTGGCCGTCGAGACCTCCACGTCCGCCGCACCCATGATGCCGGCGATGACCGCCGGGCGTTCGGCGTCACAGATCGCCAGGACGGCCCGGTCCATCACGCGCCGCTGATCGTCCAGGGTCGTGACCGGCTCACCGTCGTGGGCGCCGGCGGACGACGATCGCCGGCCCCCGCATGCGATCGAGATCGAAGGCGTGCAGCGGCTGGCCGGTCAGGAGCATCACGTAGTTGGTGATGTCGACCACGTTGTTGATCGAGCGCATCCCGGCGGCCTCGAGCCGCGCCCGCAGCCACACCGGCGACGGCCCGACGCGCACGTCGGTCACGACCCGGGCCATGTAGCGCGGGCAGAGCTCCGGCGCCTCGACCCGCAGGCTCACGTACTCCTCGACGCTGCCCTGGCCGCTGGCCTGCGCCTCGGATGCGTCGAGGGCCGCCAAGGGCGCACCCGTGATCGCGTGCACCTCGCGGGCGATGCCATAGACGCCCATCAGGTCCGGCCGGTTGGAGGTCAGCTCGAGCTCGAACACCGTGTCGGAGATCGGCAGCACCTCGGCGACTGGCGTTCCGGCCGGGATGTCGTCCGGCAGCACCATGATGCCCTCGGAGTCCGCGGCGAGCTCCAGCTCGGACTCGGACAGGATCATGCCGCGGCTGCTCACCCCGCGCAGCGTCACCTCACCCAGCGGCGGGCGCTCGGGCAGGACGGCACCGGGCAGCGCGACGGCGACGGTCTGGCCGGCGCCGACGTTCGGCGCACCGCAGACGATCTGCCGCAGCTCCGGCTCGCCCAGGTCCACCTGGCAGACCCGCAGCCGGTCCGCATCGGGATGCTGCTCGGCCGAGATGACCCGCCCGACCCGAAACGACTCGAGATTGGCCCCGGCGGCGGGCATGCGCAGCTGCGTGACGGCCTCCACCGCCGGGCCGGCGTCGGTCAAGCGCTCGGCGAGCGCGGCGTCGCCGAGCGCAGGGCGCACATATTCGTGAAGCCAGGAAAGTGGAAGTCTCATCGGCGGCCGGGTCCCGGGAGGATCGGATCAGGAGAACTGCTCGAGCAAGCGCAGGTCGCCGTCGAACAACATGCGCAGATCGGGCACGCCGTGGCGCACCATCGCGATGCGGTCCAGGCCCATACCGAACGCGAAGCCCGTCCAGCGCTCGCTGTCGTAGCCTGCGAACGCGAACACGTTGGGATCGACCATGCCGGCACCCAGAAGCTCCATCCACGAGGTGCGCCCCGCACCGGTCGGTCCACCGGACCAGCAGCTGGATCGAGGGTTCGGTGAACGGAAAGAAGTCGGGAATGATCCGGTACTCGCGTCGAACCCAGGAGCTGGCCCGCCACATGCTTGAGCGTGCCGATCAGATGGGCGAGCGAGAGCCCCTCGTCGACGGCGAGGCCCTCGAGCTGGTGGAACATCGGGCTATGGGTGGCGTCGACGTCGTCGCGCCGGTAGACGGCCCCGGGGCTGATGACATACAACGGCGGCGTGCGGGCCTCCATGACGCGCACCTGCACCGAGGAGGTCTGGGTCCGGAGGATCGTGCCCCGCGTCTCGTCGACGTAGAACGTGTCCGAGGCGGACCTGGCCGGATGCCCGTCGGGCGTGTTGAGGGCGGTGAAGTTGTAGTGCTCGGTCTCGACCTCGGGACCCTCGGCGATCTCGTAGCCGAGTGCCAGGAAGATCTCCTCGATCTCGAGACGCACCTGCGTGAGCAGGTGCAGGGCGCCCCGCGGGTAGGGGTCGCCGGGCAGCGTGACGTCGGTGCGGTCGTTGGCCAGCTGCGCGGTCAGCTCGGCGGTCTCGAGAGTTGCCTTGCGCTCGGCCAGGGCCGCCTCGATCTCGCGACGGGCAATGTTTGCCGCCTTGCCGATCACCCCGCGCGCCTCCGGGGCCAGGCTGCCGATCGACGCCAGGATCTGCGCCAGCTCGCTGCGCCGGCCCGTGTGCAGGACCCGCACCTCTTCCAGGGCAGCCAGCGAGCCCGCGGCCGCCGTCTCGGCGAGTGCCCGGTCCTTGAGCTTGGCGATGTCGTCAGCCGTTGCCACGGCGTCTCAGGCTACAGGACCCGCGGAGCCGATTTCCCCCGCATTGCGCTGGCGGACGGCCTCTGCCAAGAGGATCGCGCCGGCTGCGGCGACGTTCAGCGATTCGGCCCCGGGCGCCTGTGGAATCGTGACCCGCTCGATCTCGAGCGCGTCCCCAAGCTGGGCGAGCCCGGGCCCAAGGCCCTCACGCTCGCCGCCGAGGGCGATCACGGTCGGCCCGCGCAGGTCCGCATGCCACGGAGCCCGCCCGCCGGCGACGACCGCCGCCACGATCCGGAAGCCCCCGCGAGAGGCCAGGTCCTCGCCGCGCACGCCCTCCAAGAGGGGAATGGCGAACGTCGCGCCCATTGCCGCGCGCGTCGCGCGCGGGTGGTAGGGGTCCGCCGAGCCCGGCCCGAGCGCGACCCAGTCGGCCCCGAGTGCCACCGCGCTGCGCACCAGCGTCCCCACGTTGCCCGGATCCGCGACGCCGGCCAGCCACACGCCCAGCGACGGCGGGAATGCGACGTCGCGGAAGCTGTAGGGGCCCGGCTGCGGCAGGATGGCCACCACGCGCGGCGGCGCGGCCAGCTGCGAGGCACTCGCCAGCAGTTGCCGCGGCACCGCGTAGGCCTCGCCGACACCCGCGAGCCGCTCGAGCAGGTCCGTGATCTCACCCTCACGCTCGGCATCGACGAACACCACCACCGGGGCCACCCCGTGCTCGAGCCCCGCCACGACCAGGTCCTCGCCCTCGGCCACCATCAGCCGCTGCTCGCGCCGCGCGCGCTTGTTGGCGAGTGTGCGCAGCAGCTTGAGCTGCGGATTACGCGCCGATGTCAGCGGCCGCAGATGCGGCCCACGTCGTGGTCCGCGTCTAGACGGCGGCGGCTTGGCGGGCATCCCGGGCCCGCGCGCACAGCCCGGCGAATGCCTCGGGCTCGTGCACGGCCAGATCGGCCAGCACCTTGCGGTTCAGCTCGATCCCGGCGAGCGAGAGCCCGTGCATGAACTCGTTGTAGGCGAGGCCGTTCTCGCGGGCGGCGGCGTTGATGCGGGCAATCCACAGGCGCCGGAAGTCGCGCTTGCGCACGCGTCGGTCGCGGTACTGGTAGCGCAGCGAGCGTTGGACCTGCTCTTTCGCGCGGCGGTAGCTGGACTTCTTGGTGCCCCAGTAGCCGCGGGCCTGACCGAGGATCTTGCGCCGCTTCTTGCGAGCGGCGACCGAACGCTTCACGCGGGCCATGTCTAGCGCTTCCCCAACAGTCGAAGTGCGGTCGCGGCGTGCTCACGAGGCAGCTGGTGGGCTCGGCCCTGGCGACGCTTGTTCTTTCCGGACATGTTCTCGAGGTTGTGGCGCAGCCCCGCCGCACCGAACATCACCTTGCCCTTGGGCGTGACGCGGAAGCGCTTGCTGGCGGCGCGGTTGGTCTTCATCTTGGGCATATCAGGCAGTCTCAGACGTTGCGGAGTTCTCAGGGCTTGGCGCCGGCGCAGCGACCTGGGCGTCCCGCAGCGGGGACAACATCATGACCATGTTGCGCCCGTCCAAGTTTGGACGGCTCTCGATGAGCGCGAGGTCGCTCAGTTCGTCGGCGAGCCGAAGAAGAATGGCCTCTCCGCGCTCAGGATGCAAGAGTTCCCGGCCCCGGAACATGATCGTGATCTTCACTTTGTCCTTGTGGCGCAGGAAACGCTCGACGTGCCCCTTCTTGGTCGCGTAGTCGTGCGGGTCGATCTTCGGCCGGAACTTGATCTCCTTGATGACGATCTGGCTCTGGTGCTTGCGGGCCTGCTTGGCCTTCTGCTCCTGCTCGTAGCGCCACTTGCCGTAGTCCATGATCCGGACCACCGGCGGGCGGGCGTCGGGGGCAACCTCGACCAGATCGAGGTTGGCGTCTGTGGCGATCTGCTGGGCACGCGCGATCGGCACGATCCCCACGTTCTCGCCGTGATGATCGATCAGGCGAACGGACTCGACCCGAATCGCCTCGTTGATTCGCGTCGACGGGCCGGCCGGCGGCCGCGTATCTGGACCCCGTCTAGGAGGCAAGCACTACCTGGGTTGCGCTCAGACTGCACCTCGATATCCGCAGGCGTCCGCGGTGCGGGAAAGAATGTGTGCGGTGGTGAGAGTTCTCATTCGAAACGTGTCCGCATACCTGCGGCGAGGGGCCAAGGATAGCAGGCCCGGACGCGGCGGAATCCTCAAGCGGCGCGTCACCCCGAGCCGATGTCGGGTCCGGATCCCGGGTCTGGGCGATCGCCGCGCGCGCCCGGCGGCAGCGCTCGGGGGCGGCTCCGCCGCCCCCGATTGGCCGCGTGCGGGCGCGAGGCCCGCATCCGTCAACTACTTCTTCTTGCCCTTCTTGGCGTTGCCGACGGCGACCTGCTCCTTGAGCACGGCGCCCGGCGTGAAGCGCGGGACCACGCGGGCCGGGATCGAGACCTTCTTGGTCGGGTCCTGCGGGTTCACACCCGTGCGCGCGGCACGCTGCGACACCGAGAACTTGCCGAAGCCGGCGAATGCAACATCCTCGCCCTTCTTCAGCGCCTCGAGGATCTCGTCCAGCACTGCCTGAACGAAGCGCTGTGATTCGGCGTTGGTGGCCTCGGCGCGCTTCGCCACGAGCCCTACAAATTCCGTCTTGTTCATCGTGACTCCCTGATCTTTGGTGCACTAGACGACGCATCGGCGCGCAACCTAGCAGCACGCTCAGACGAAAGAGCGCTCATATAGGGACATTTCGGTGAAAAGTGCGTCCGTCGGCACCCCGGGATCACCGCATCTTGGGGGAAATCCCGCAAGCGTCCGGGGCCCGGATCGCGCCCGAAGCGCACGCCGCAGTTCAGGACAGAAACAGTACCCGCACGACCTCGGCGTCGGCGGTTTCCCCCGGTATACGGCGGAATCCCACCAGGCACGGCAGGCTGTCGCGCATCTGCATGATGTCGTCGTGCTCGAGCTCGCCCCCCGCCAGCACGTACCCGGCGAGCTCTTTCATCAGGCGCACGCCGGACTCGACGAACATCGTGGGCAGGTTGTCCAGCTCGAGCTCGGGATGTGCGGCGTAGACACGCAGGCCGACGGTCACCAGCCTGGTGCCGCGCCGGTGGCCGTCCTGCACGAGCCAGGGCCAGCTCGCCATCTCGTCCATGCCCGGCCGCGCCTCGCCGCTGCCGATGCCGGACAACTCCTGGTGGCCCGGCGAGCTCGGCTCGCTCGGCAGCTCGACCGCCACCTGGACGCGAGGGTCATCGATGCGGGTGCTCAACGGCGGCCATCCCTTCGCGACGTCGCAGATACCGCAAGAGCGTACCGGCCGCGCTCGGCAGGCGACCCCGGGGGCCGGGCCACGCCGCTGGTCGACCTGTCACATCGTCGACGACGGCCGTCGGCCGAGTATCCGCGCGCCCCGGGATCTGACAACGTGTGGCCCGATGGACACCGTGTCGTCGCCGCCGGTCCCACTGCGCCGCATCGCACGCGACTGGGCGCGCCTCGGGGTCACCGGGTTCGGCGGGCCGCCCGCGCACATCCAGCTCCTGCGCGCGCTGTGCGTGGAGCGCACCGGCTGGCTGGCGGCGACTCGAGTTCGAGGATGCGGTCGCCGCCTGCAACCTGCTGCCCGGGCCGGCATCGACCCAGCTGGCGATCTACTGCGCCCGCCGGGCGGGCGGCTGGCGCGGCGCGATCGTCGGCGGCCTCGGGTTCATCCTGCCTGGCCTCGTGATCATCCTTGCGCTGTCGGCACTCCTGCTGGGCCCGGAGCCCTCGCGCTGGGTGCTGGGTGCGGCCGCGGGCGCCGGGGCGGTCATCCCCGCGATCGCCGTGCGCGCGGGCGTCACCCTGATGCCGGCGAGCATGCTGCGCGCGCGCGGATCGACCGGCCTTGCCTGGTGGGTCGCCGCAGTCGCGGTCGGCGCCGTCGCCGCGGCGGTCCTCGGGGCCTGGGTCGTGATCGCCTTGGTCGGCTGCGGGCTGATCGCCCTCGCACGCCAGCAGCGCGCCCTTGGCCGAGGCCGGCCCGTGACCGCCCTGGTCCTCGCCGGCGCGCTCTCGGCGAGCGGGTGGCTTGCGCTCGCCTGGACGGCGTTCAAGGTCGGTGCGCTGTCGTACGGGGGCGGGTTCGTGATCGTCCCGCTGATGCAGTCGGACGCGATCGAGCACCACTGGTTGACCAAGACCGAGTTCCTCGGTGCCGTCGCCCTCGGGCAGGTCACCCCCGGTCCCGTGGTCCAGACCGTCGCCGTCGTCGGCTACGGGGCCGCCGGGCTCGCCGGCGGCGTCGTGGCGAGCGCGATCGCGTTTGCCCCGTCCTTCGTGTTCGTGCTCGCAGGGGGCCGCCACTTCGATCGAGTGCGCACCAACCCGCGCGCCCAGGCCTTCCTGACCGGGGCGGGTCCGGCGGCGATCGGGGCGATCGTGGGGTCCGCGGTCCCGCTCGCGTTCAGCCTTGGCGTCTGGTGGCAGGCGGTCGTGCTCGCGGCGGGCAGCCTCGCGCTGTTGCGCCGCTGGCCGCCGCTCGTGGTCATCGTGCTCGGCGGGGCCGTCGGTCTCGCGCTCGTCGCGCTCGGGGCCCCCGTCCCGCGCTAGGCCTCCGCCGTGGTGACCGTCTGCGCGTTGGGCTCCGGCCGGGCCGGCCGCGCCGTTTGGGAGGGCCCTGCGGACCTCGGGTGCGACCCGGGTCCCGAACAGCTCGATCGCGTGCATGAGCCGGTCGTGGGGCTGTCCCCCGACGTCCATCTGCGCGAGGAAGCGCGTGTTGCCGAACAACTCGTGCTCCGAGAGGATCTTCTCGACGACCTCCTCAGGGCTGCCGACCAGCAGCGAGCCGCGCGGACCGCGCAGGCGCTCGAACTCGTCGCGGGTCGTCGGCGCCCAGCCGCGCTCCCGGCCGAGTTGGGTCATGACCTGCGCGTATCGCGGGTAGAACTCGTTCGCCGCACGCTGAGAGGTGTCGGCGATGTAACAGAACGAGTTGATCCCCAGCTTGAGCCCTGCCGGATCGTGACCCGCACGCTCGGCCGCGTCCCGATACAGCTCGGCGAGCGGGCGGAACCGTGCCGGGGGCCCGCCGATGATCGCGATCGCCAGCGGGAGCCCGAGCGTGCCGGCGCGCACGACCGACGCCGGGGTTCCCCCGACCGCGACCCAGACCGGCAGCGGCGACTGCAGCGGTCGCGGATAGACCGCCTGGCGCTCGAGCGCCGCCCGGAAGCGGCCCGACCAAGTGATCGTCTCGTGGTCGCGCAACGCGAGCAGCAGCTCGAGCTTCTCCGCGAACAGCGGCTCGTAATCGTGCAGGTCGTACCCGAACAACGGAAACGACTCGATGAACGAGCCGCGCCCGGCCATGATCTCCGCCCGCCCGTCGGAGAGCAGATCGAGCGTTGCGTACTGCTGGAACACCCGCACCGGATCCTCGGAGCCGAGCACGGTCACGGCGCTGGTGAGGCGGATCGTGCGGGTGCGCGCGGCCGCCGCCGCCAGCACCATGGCCGGCGCGGACACCGAGAAATCGGGGCGGTGATGCTCGCCGACCCCGAACACGTCGAGGCCGACCTGGTCTGCGAGTTCGATCTCCGCCACCAGTTCACGGATCCGCTGATGCGCACCGGTCATCGACCCGCCCGCCGGGTCCCGGTGCGTATCGCCAAAACTGTAGATCCCCAGTTCCATCAGTTCGCTCCCGCGCGTCGAGGCGCTGCCATTTTGACGGGGTTCGCCGAACGCCGCCGCGGCGTCCCCCGGCTAGCATGGCCCGATGCCATCCGCCGGCAACCGGTCCGATGCTGCACCCGAGCGCCTGAGCGATCAGCTGGCGAGCTGGCTGGGTGAGGGCGACACGACCCTCGGCGGGCTGATCGACCTGTTCGGGCCCAAGAGCTTCGCGGTGATCTTCGTGGTGCTGATGGCCGTGCCGGCGCTGCCGCTCCCGACCGGGGGCGCCACCCACGTCTTCGAGATCTTGGTGGCGCTCTGCGCGCTGCAGCTGATCGCCGGACGCGGGGAAATCTGGATCCCCGCACGCTGGCGCGGGCTCGACGTCGGGGGGCACACCGGTAGCGGACGGTTCGTCCGAGCGCTGTTGTGGTTCACCCGCACCGTGGAGCGGATCGCCCGGCCCCGGATGGTCGTGCTGTTCAGGCGCCGCACGTCAGCGGTGGTCTTCGGTGCGCTGGTGCTCGTCGGGACCCTCGGCGCATTCCTGGCGCCGCCGTTCACCGGGCTCGACACGCTGCCCGCACTGGGCGTTGTCATCCTGTCGGTCGGCGTATTGCTGGAGGATGCGCTGATCGCGCTGATCGGCGTGCTGCTCGGCACCGCCGGCATCACCCTCGAGATCTACCTGGCGGCCGCGATCGTCGACGCGGCGCGCAGCCTGATCTAGCGGCCGCGCACGGACGCCGGGACCGGACGGGCACGCACCACCGCGGGCTCGCGATGCGCCCGCGGGACTGGAGCCGGCGCGGGGCCACCGGCTCGACCGTGATCGCGCGTGCCGTCAGCGCCGGGGCACGCCGGTCAACAACAGCGCCGTAATCCGGCGCGGGGTGTTGGTGAGCTGCGGGAACAGCCGTGCCCGTTTCGGGTAGCGGACGTTGCGCTTGTTCTGCTCGATGCCGCTGACGACGTTGCCCGCCAGCGTGTCGCGGTCCACGTCGGCCAGCAGCCGGATGCGGTTGAACCGCGCAAATGACGCGGCGGTCGGCGGGTATGCGAGGACCGAGTCGGCCATATCGGTCGGCGTGACCAGCCCGGGCTCGACGATCGTCAAGCCGATGGGCAGGCCCTTGAGCTCGAGACGAATGCCCTCGGACATGTGCGTGACGAAGGCCTTTGTGCCGGCGTAGACCGCGATTCCGGGGAAGGTGCCCGAGCCCGCCAGCGACGACACCATCACCACGTGCCCCCTGCCACGCGCGATCATGCCGGGCAGCGCCTGCCGGGTCAGCTCGGCGACCGCCAGTACGTTCAGCCGCACCTGACGCTCGAGGTCTTCGGCGCGGAGGTCGGCGAACGCGCCTGCCAGATCGATGCCGGCGTTGTTGACCAGGACATCGATGGGCGCCGCCTCGTCCTCGATGCGGGCCACCAGCCCGTCGAGCATCGACGGGTCGCCCAGGTCGCCGGCGATCGCATGGCCGCCAAGCTCGGTGGCCAGCTCGGTCAGGGGACCGGCGCTGCGGGCGATCAGGGTCACCCGGGCGCCACGCGCCGCGCACTCGCGCGCGATGGCGGCCCCGATCCCGCGTGAGGCGCCGGTGATGACGACGTGACGGTCTTGCAGCTGCATGGGCGTTCCCCTTCGATGGGTCGGCGGTGTGCGGCCCGGCAGGGAGCCGGAGTTGCCGCGTCTGCAGAGAGCCTATTCGCAGTGGGCGGCGAGCTTGCGTCGTCCCGCGCGCCCAGCCGTGCGGTTTAGGTCGGCATTCACGAGCGCGCGGTACCGTCGCCCGGTTCGCCGCGCCGCCGCGCCACGCGCGACCACGGCGGGTCACGAACGCCGGCGGTTGGTAATCGTTGGTCATCCGTTGCACAATGGGCATGCTTTCCCCACATCCGGAGGCATGGCCAACGCCGCGCCGGGCGATCAGTGACGTGACAAGGCTCATCGGGGAGAACGCGGTCCCCCCGTGCGCGACGGTGCCTCGCCGCGCGTACCCGCTGGCCTGCAACGACGCGCACGGGGGATCGTGAGCGGACACGAGCCGACGCCCTGGCCGGAGCCTGACGACACCGGCCGCGGGCGGGCACCGCGCCTGGCCTACATGCCGGGCGTCGACGGGCTGCGGGCCCTCGCGGTCGCGGCCGTGTTTGCGTATCACGGCGGGCTGTCCTGGCTGCCGGGCGGATTCCTGGGCGTGGACGTCTTCCTGGTGATCAGCGGCTACCTGATCACGTCCCTGCTGCTTGTGGAGCTCCAGGTCACCGGCGGGATCGACGTTGTCCGCTTCTGGCTGCGGCGGGCACGCAGGCTGCTGCCGGCGGTGTTGGTGATGATCACCGTGGTGCTCGCGGTGATGTCGCTGCTGCATCCGGACGAAGTCGGCGCGCTGCGCGGCGCGGTCGTCGCATCGCTGTTTTACGTGACCAACTGGTACCAGATCTTCGCCCACCAGTCGTACTTCGCCCAGTACGCCCGGCCGTCGGTCTTCCAGCACCTCTGGTCGCTCGCGGTCGAAGAGCAGTTCTACCTGATCTGGCCGCCGATCCTGGCCGCCGGCATGCTTTGGTTCGGCAAGCGGCGCCTGGTCTACGGCGTACTCGTCGGCCTCGCGGCCTCAACGGTCGCTGCGTGGGTGCTCTACACGCCGTTTACCGATCCCTCGCGGATCTACTACGGCACCGACACCCGCGCCGCGGGGCTGCTGGTCGGCGTGCTGATGGCGTTCGCCTGGCCGGCGACGCGCCTGGCTCCGGCCCGCGACCGCCGCGCGGCCGTTCTGCTGGACGTGCTCGGCGTCGCGGCGCTCGCCGCCCTGTTCGGACTGATGACCTGGCTGGGCGAGTTCGACCGTTGGCTCTATCAGGGGGGCTTTCTCACCGTCGCCGTCGTGACCGCCGTCCTGCTGGCGGTTGTCGCGCACCCCTCATCGCAGCTGGGACGGCTGTTCGCCCTTCCGCTGTTGGTCTGGATCGGCAAGCGCAGCTACGGCATCTACCTGTGGCACTGGCCCGTGATCGAGCTGACCCGCGCCCACACCGACGTGCCGTTCGGGGGCCCGCTGCTGCTGGTGATGCAGATCGCGCTGGCGGTCGGCATCGCCGAGCTCTCGTACCGATACGTCGAGATCCCGATCCGTGTGCACGGGCTGCGTGGCGTCTGGGAACGGCTCATGGTCGCCGGCGAGGTGGGCCGCAAGCGGCGCCTTGCCACCTTCGCCGCGGGCGCCGCCGTCGTCGTGTTGGCGCTGTTCGTCGCGCTCGTCCCGGCGCACACGCCGAAGCTCAAGGTCGTGCCCGCGTCGGCGGGCAAGGGCGTGTTCTCCGGAACGACAGCCGGTTCGCGCCTGACGCCGGCCGAGACGAAGAAGCGGTTCCAGGCGGCCGTCGCGGCCGGCCCGGTGGTGGCCGTCGGCGACTCGGTCATGCTGGGGGCGGCGCCGGCCCTCCAGACCGTGTTCGGCCGGCACCTGATCGTCAACGCCGTCGAGGGGCGGCAGTTCGACACCGCCGTGCCGCTGGTGGCGGCCTACGAGCGCCGCCTGCACCCCAGGCTGTTCGTCATCCACCTGGGCGACAACGGCTACATCCCCTTCGACCAGCTGCAATCCATGCTCGCCGCGCTGCGCGCGGTGCACACGGTCGTCCTGGTCAACGTGCACGTGGACAAGTCCTGGCAGGGCTCGGTCAACGACGCCCTGGCGTATGCGGCACGCACTCATCCGAACGTTGTCGTCGCGAACTGGAACGCGGCCGCAAGCGGGCGGCCGGACCTGTTCTACGATGGCGTCCACGTGAACCCGGCCGGGGCGCATTTGTACGCGACCGTCCTGGTCGGCGCGATCGCCACGCGGGGTCCCTAGGCCAGCGCGATCACCCGTGCTCGTCCTCGGTCGGGAATGACAGCATCGGCACGCTGGTGTGGAAGTGCACGGCGCCGTTGACGCTGCCAAGTACCCCGGCGCGCGTCGCGCTGCGTCCGCGCGATCCGAGCACCACCAGGTCGTAGTCGCCGCCGCGCAACTCGTCGACCACCTCGTGGCTGGCCTGGCCGGTCCGCAGCACCGTGTGCGCCTCGACTCCCTCGGGCACGGCGGCCAGCGCATCGCGCAGGATCCCGGCGGCCCACTCCTCGGCGCTGTCCTGGATCCCGCGCGGATCACCGCCCGCGACCGGCATCAGGGTGGGCACCGGCGGAGCCACGGTGAGGATGGTCAGTCGCGCGCCCTGGGCGCGCGCGATGTCGACCGCCTCCTGCAGGGCATGCCGCGCGGTTGGCGACCCGTCGACAGCGACAAGGATGCTCCGGAACACTGGTCTGACCTCTCGTTCGGAGATTCCGGGGGGCTCAATGCTCGATCGCGGGCGCGGCCTTGCCGATGCCGGCCAAGAGGGAGCGTAGCGCCAGCGTATGCGCGGCGGCGGCGGACATCCGGCCGTCGGCCACCGCCTCCCGCGCGGCGCGCAGCACGCCGATCAGCACGGCGAGCGCGAAATCCGGCGGAAAGTGCGGGTCGAGCTCGCCCGCGACCTGGCCGCGGCGGATCAACTCGCGCAAGGGCTGCTCGATCGCGTCGGTCAGGGCGCGCTGTTGGGGGTCGGAGCGGTCCGGTGGCGGCGCGTCCAGCAGCACGCGGTA
Source organism: uncultured Thermoleophilia bacterium (assembly GCA_963784985.1). Classification (GTDB taxonomy): domain Bacteria; phylum Actinomycetota; class Thermoleophilia; order Miltoncostaeales; family Miltoncostaeaceae; genus CAITWD01. The sequence continues at coordinate 72,410 of CAWATR010000010.1, read as the reverse complement.
CCGGTCGAGGACCGGCAGGAGCGTCGCCAGCACCGCACCGAGGGCGTCCCGGGCCGAGGCGTGCGCGAACACCTCCGGGGCGAGCGCCTGGCGGCAGTCCTCGAGCGCCCGCAGCCGGATCGCACGGACGAGCTCATCGCGGTTGGCAAAGTGCCGGTAGACCGTTGCCCGGCCGACGCCGCTCGCCACGGCGACCTCGCGCATGCTGGCGTCGAGGTTGGCGCCGAGCACGCGCGTGGCAGCAGCGACGATGCGCGTCTCGGTGCCCTCGTGGTCGACGCCGCTGCGCCGGGGCTGTCGGTCGGAGCATTCATGATCGCGAGACAAACATGTCTCACACATGATACTCATATACCGCGCTGCGCCGTGTCACCCCGCCGAGGAGCTCCGTGGAGGCCCCCGAGAACCGCCGCCCCAAGCAGACGCTCACGATCCTGGCCGTCGCCTGTGTGGCCTATGTGCTCCAGCAGACGCTGGTGGTGCCGGCGCTGCCGAACTTCCAGACCGACCTGCACACCACCGAAACGTGGGCGGCCTGGGTGTTCACGGGGTTCCTGTTGACCTCGGCGATCGTGACGACGCCGATCGGCAAGCTCGGCGACGCGTACGGCAAGCGCAAGCTGCTGGTGATCTCGCTGGGCATCTTCGCGGTGGGGACCGTCGGCGCCGCGCTCGCGAACACGATCACCCTGCTGATCATCGCCCGCGCCGTGCAGGGCGCCGCCGGCGCCATCTTCCCGCTGTCGTTCGGCATCATCCGCGACGAGTTCCCGCGCGAGCGCGTCGGCGCGGCGCTCGGCCTGCTGTCGGCCACGTTCGGGGTCGGCGCCGGGCTCGGCCTGGTGCTCTCGGGGGTCATTCTCCAGTCGCTCAGCTGGCATTGGCTGTTCTGGATCGGTGCCGTCCCCGTCGTGATCGCGCTCGTGCTGGTCTGGCGCCTCATCCCGGAGTCACCGGTTCGCACCCCGTCGCGATTCGACGCACCGGGGGTGCTGACGCTCTCGGTCGGGCTCGGGCTGTTGTTGTTGGGGCTCAGCGAAGGCGAGCACTGGGGCTGGTCGAGCACCCTGACCGTCGGCTGCTTTGTCGTCTCGCTGCTGGTGCTCGCGCTGTGGTGCTGGGTGGAGACCAAGGTGGCGGATCCGATGATGGACATGCGCATCATGCGCCAGCGCGCCGTGTTCTGGACGAACGTGCTGGCGGTCGTCGTCGGCTTCTCGATGTACGGCACCTACCTGCTGATGCCGACGCTGGTCCAGCTGGGCAGCGGCCTGCCGCCCCAGGAGCGGGCGCTTGTGCCCTACGGCTTCGGCGGCTCGGTGATCATGGCGGGCCTTTACCTGATGCCGGCAACGATCATGATGCTCATCATCGGCCCGCTGGGCGGCGCCCTGGAACCGCGGGTCGGGGCACGCTGGCTCACGTTCGTCGGCCTCGCCTCGATCGGCATCGCAGCCTTCATTCTCACCGTCGCCCACAGCCAGCCGTGGCAGCTGATCCTCGCCATCGGGGTGCTCGGGGTCGGCGTGGGCCTGGTCTACGCGATGCTGGCCAAGCTGATCGTCGACGCCGTCGCCCCGCAGGTCACCGGCGTCGCAATGGGCATGAACACCGTGATGCGGACCGTCGGCGGAACCATCGGGGCGCAGATGTCGGCGGCATTCCTGACGACCTTCACGGTCAGCGGGACCACGCTCCCGGCCGAGAAGGGCTTCACGCTGACCTTTCTCCTGGCGGGCATCGTGGCGACGGTCGGGCTCACGGCCGTCTTCCTGGTACCCAAGCGCGCCCCCGCCGACCACGGGCCGCTGCGAGACGCGATTCCCGAGCCCGCCGGCGAGGGCGCGTCGGTCTGAGCCGACACCGGCCGCTGCGCGCCGACGCCCTGCCGCCGGTATAGCCTTGTCGGGTGGCGCCGGAGGACCGGCGGCGCGACCGGGAGCGTGGGCGTGAGGTGTCGCGTACCGATTGGGCGGACGCTCGGTGGCGGCGTGCGTCGTGCGGCGGTGACCGTGGCACTGCTCGCGACGGCGGCCATTCTGCCGCTGGCCGTCGATGCGGCGGCGGTCCCGCGGTTCAGCTCGGCGAGCGCCCACAAGGTCCAGCCGCAGCCACATGCCGGAACCTGTCACGCACGGGGCAGCGGCCTGTACGCGCTGCCGGACCGGCGCTGCACCCCGGGACTGCGCAATCCGGCGGTGACCCCGGCGACGATCCGCCGGACCATCTGTTCCGGCGGCTGGACCGGCCGGGTGCGCCCGCCGGTGTCGATCACCGGACCGGAGAAGCGCGCCAGCATGGCGGCCTACGGGGACCGCGGGCGTCTGTCGTCCTACGAATACGACCACCTGATCCCGCTGGAGCTGGGGGGCGCGCTGAACGCCGCCGGCAACCTGTGGCCCGAGCCGGACTACGCGAGCCATTCCGGCTTCTACGCCAACCCCAAGGACCACCTGGAGAACGCGCTCAACCACCTGGTCTGCAGGGGCCGGATGCCGCTGCTGACCGCGCAGGAGCTGATCGCCGGCAACTGGGTGGCCGCGTATCGCAAGTACGGCTGACCGGCGGCGGAGGGGCTCGCACGTCGCTACCAGCCAAGCAACGCCACGTTCGCCGGCGACGGGAAGTAGTTGTCGAACTGCGCAAGCCACGCCGCGGCCTGGCCGCCGAGCCGGTATTCGCCGGGCCCGTTGGCGAGGACCGCGCGGTTGATGCCGGGCAGCGCGGCCAACGACCACACGCACGCCTGGGGGTCTGCGCACGATCGCGTGGGGGCCCCGGCGTTGCCGAACATGTAGTGCACGCTGGTCACGTTGCCGCCGTAGGCCTCGAGGAACCCGACGAACCGTCCCGGCAACGTCCGCCACTCGGCGGGGGTCATCGGCGCGGTCCCGGCGCCGATGCGCACGCCCTGGTACATCTCCACCCACAGCGCCCCGGCGCGCGCCAGCCCCGGCATCAGGTCGGTGAAGGCGGCGTACTGCGGCTTGCCCCGCGCGTTCAGGTTGTGGTTGCGGCCGTGGCCGACATCGATCGACACCGTGACGCCGGCGTCGACGTAGATGCCCACGCGTGCGGCGTAGCTGGTTCCCCACGGCGACGCGGTCCTGGCCAACAGCGCCATCGCCTGGCTCAAGTGGCGGCCCGTATACCCGCTCCCCCCCGTCGCCGGATTCGCGAAGGTCGGACTCGCCTCATCGATGGTGACCAGATGGCTCGCGCAGCCGAAGTTGTGGACCACGCCGCGGATCAGCTCGGTGCAGCCGCCGTCGATGGCATGGCGGATGATCGCCGCCATCTGCGACGCCGTGCGGCCGACCAGGGCGGTCGCGCTGACCTTGGCGATCCGGTAGGCGTTGTCGCGGGCGCGCTCCCCCAGCACGTTGGTGCCCGATGGCTCCTGGCGCAGCGCGCCCCGCGTCGGCGTGACGCCCGCGCCGACCACCGCTGCCGTCCGGTCCCTGCCCGCTGACGATCAGCGTCGTGTTCGGATCCGTGTCATAGAGCAAGCTCGCGAAGTTGGGCGCCTGGACCAGCGGCCCCGGCGGCGCCGCCCCGGCAGGCCCGGGCAGACCGACGAGCGCCCCGCCGGCGAGTGCCACGACGAGGCCCGCCGTGGCGAGCATGGCGCGCCGGACGCGGCGTCCGGGCGAACGGTGGGATCGGCGTTGCACGGGCGGCGGGCCTCTCGATCGTGTGGGCCGCTGCCTTGCTCATCGGCACGAGGCGCTCAGACGTCAAGAGGCCGCACGCACGCCCCCGTGCCCGGTCGCACGGTCGAAGCCCGCGGCGTCGGCCGCGGCTGGCCCCACCCGCCGTGGGGCCACGCACCCGGCGAAGGCGCCGACCCGGATCCCGCGTCAGGTGCCGGTCTGGCCCGCCCGCGTCTTCGAGGCCCTGCCCCGGCGTCCGGCGACCGGGCGACGGCCGCCGGGCCGTCTCAGGCGCCGGTCCGTCGAGGCGCAGCGCGAGGATCGGGCACTGGGCGACCGCCCGGGCCGCGTGCGCCCGCATCTGGGGCGTGATCTCCTTCGCGTCGATGATCGGGTAGCCCCAGTCGTCGAGCGTGATCCGCTCGGGAAAGAGCTCGGCGCACAGTCCGTGTGCGTCGCACCGGATCCAGTCGATCGAGAGTCGCTCGCTCATGCCCGCCTCCGGGTCCGGGTTGGCTTGGTCGTCGGCAGGACCGGCGTCCCGTCGCCGCCGCACTTGCGCGCATGGATATGGCGGTGGATCTCCGCGTCGAAGACCGTCAGCGCGCTCGCGATGAGCTGCGCCGCACCGTCGGGATGCCGGCATTCCCCGCGTCCTTTGACCATCCCCAGCCAGCGCTCGATGTCGGGCAGCTGACGTCCGTCCCCGCGCGCCAGGCGCTCCATGCCTCCGGCGATCGCGTCCAGGCCCGTAGCATGCACGGTCCGCACTGGCCCGCGGACTGCTCGGCCATGTACCGGGCCACCCGCGCGGTCTCGGCGACGCCGCAGGCGGTCTCCGGCAAGGCGACGATCGCGCGCGCACCGAGGGCCGCGCCCAACGGTCGCAGCGCGGCGTTGGCAAGGATGAGCTGCTCGGCGTCGCGTGCGCTGATCCAGGATCCGATGTATCCACCGATGAGGTACGCCTGCACGGGTGCCGCGAGCCCGCCCGCGGCGACCAGGAGATCCTGAAGGCGCGCGCCGAGTGGGATCTCGTAGACCCCCGGATGCGCGACCGCGCCGGTGAGGGTGACCAGCGCCGACCCTGGCTCCTCGTCGGTGCCCAGCGCCCGGAACCACTTCGGCGCCGTAGCGCGCGATCAGCGCGAGCTGCGCGGCAGTCTCGGCGTTCTGGACCAGTGTCGGCGCACCGCCGAGACCCTTCTCGAACGGCCGCGGCGGCGCATGCGTAGGGCCTGCCCGGACCGCCTTCGAGGGCGTTGATCAGGGCCCGCTCCTCGCCGACGACGAACCCGTCGGGTACGGTCGCCAGGTCGATATCGACGGTGTCGAGGCGCAGCGCGGCGCGTTCGTCGAGGGCCTCCTCGAGCACGCGGTACTCGCGCCGTGACCCCTCCTCCAGCGCGATCGTGACCTCGTCGGCCCCGACCAGCGCCGCGCAGACGATCGCGCCGTCGATGATCAAGTGCGGCGCACCGCGCATCAGCACGTGGTCCTTGCGGCTCGGCGGCTCGCCTTCGGCACAATTGATCACGACAACCGGGCGCCCGCGCTGCGAGAGCACCGCCTCGATCTTGCGGGACACCGGGAACATCGCGCCGCCACGGCCGCCCAGCCCCGCAGCCCGGACCTGCTCGAGCAGCGCGGGGTCCGGCCGACCCGGCGCCGCCTCGATCGGCAGCTCGCCGTGGACGTCCACATGGCGCGCCAGCCCGCGCAGGCCGTCCGGCCCGTCGAGGCCGGCCAGCAGGCGCGGCAGCGTCGCCGCATCGAGTCGTGTCGCGGTGCTCATCGTTCACTCCTTGTGCTCAGCGCGGCCTGAGATGTGGTCGCGGTCGAGATCGAGGTCACCGTCGCCCGGGTCGTGTGGACCGTCTGGACGAGCGTGGTCGGGGTGCCCGCGCGCTTGGCCCAGCCGGGTGCCAGCGGCCCGCTGCGCGCCCAGGTCGCCGTGGCGAGCACGAGCACGACGACCGCCGCGGTGCCGGCAATTGCCCATGGCAGCCGCTCGTGACGCACCTGCCAGAGCCGTGCAAGCGCCGCGATGACGACGACGCCCGTGCAGCCGATCACCAGGTTGAGCATCCAGTGCTGGCGGGCATCGCTGCCGGTCCCGAGCGCGTGGACGACCGCGATCGGGAAGCACGCGTACGCAAACCAATGGATGAACCGCCAGGTCTTGAGGCCCAGGCGCACCCGCACGAGGCTGGTGATGATGAGCGCGAGGATGATGTCGAAGGCAAGCGCCCCGAGTCCGAGCCACACCGGTCGGTACGACGAGATGAACGGGACGACCGCGTCGACGAGTTTGATCGGCGCATACGCATCGAGCACGGTCGTGACGACGTGCACGACGATGAAGGCCACCGTGAGCAACGAGATGTTGCGGTGCAGGCCAGCGACGACAAATCGCGGCGAGCGCCGACCGCCGACACGCAGGGACGCGATGATGCCGATCACGACGGCGGCCGTGACGAACAAGAGCGCGACGACGCCGGTACCCCGGGTCAGATACCAGTAGGCGTGTGCGGTCATGACCCGCCCGAGCTGACGACCGGCGTCGAGGACGACGAGCTGACCGCCGCCTGCGTGCTGCCGGACGTGCTCGTCGCGGTCGAGCCGGTTGACGAGGACCCCGTCGAGGCGACGTCTGATGCGCGGAGGCCAGGACGGCGCTCTTGGCGTGGGTCCCGCTGTAGGCGATGCCCGCAAACAGCGCGGTGAGCGCGACGCCGCCGACGACGGCGGCGCGAGTGGCGTGTCGAACCTGTTCGCGGCCGCGGTCGCGCTGGGCGATGCGATCCTCGGCAGGGGCTGGGTGGTGCGCTCGGTTCTTCATAACCCCGACACTGCACGGCCGCCCTGAGAACAATCTGTGGCTTGCGTTAGCGGGGGCTTAGGAGACGGCTAGGGGGTCTTAGTGCCAGGCGCAGTTCCGACGGGGACGCGCGCCCCGCAGCCGACCCGCGGCCGGTCGCCGTCCGCGCACGCGGGCGACGGGCCGTGCGCACGGGACCGATCAGCGAACGGCGTCGCCGCCCGCTCCCTCACCAGACCGTGTCGCCGCCGGTCGTGATGGTCGCAGTCGGTGCGCCTGGCCCGAAGTACCGCACGCCCTCGCCGGCGATCTCCAGCACCAGGATCACCAGCAGCATCATGAGGTACAGACCTTCGGACACCGTGGGGCCAGCTCCTGCGTTGTCCCGGGCGCCGCCTGCCACGTCTCGCCCGGAGAATTCGCGCGTCCGGCGTCGGAATCCGGCGGTCACGTAGGCTCACGGCGACATGACCGACGAGGCCGCCTCGTGATACTCGACCTCCTGGTCATCGCCGTCGCGATCGCGTTGGAACCGATCCCGCTGACGACGTTCATCCTGATCCTGACCTCCGCGCGCGGTGTCAGGAAGGGGGCGGCCTTCATCCTCGGCTGGCTGGCGTCGCTGGCGATCGTCGTCGCGCTCACCGTGCTTGGCCACCGGCAATCATCCGCCCAAGCCGCATACGACACCGTCGACGACGGCGATCGTGATCAAGCTCGCGATCGGCCTGGTGCTGATCGCAATCGCCGTCCGTCGCCGCAAGCGGATCGGCGCGCCCAAGCAGCCCAAGAAGCCACCGAAATGGCAGACCGGCATCGACCAGATGTCGCTGTGGTTCGCGCTGGCCCTGGCACCCATCACGCAACCATGGGGACTGATCGCCGCGGGCGTCACGGTGATCGTGCAGGCGCACGTGTCCTCGGCCCAGAGCATCATCGCGCTGCTGCTGTTCTGCCTGGTCTCCAGCGCCAGCTACATCGGCCTGGAGGTGTACGCGGCGTTCTGGCCCGAGCAGGCGCAGGCGCTCGTGGCACGCATCCGCGCCTGGATCGATTCGCACACCGATCAGGTGATCGTCATCCTGTCACTGGGGCTCGGCCTCTACCTGGTGGCCTCCAGCGCCTATTACCTGTTCACCTGAGTTGGCCACGGCGGCGCCTGGCGGTCGCCCGGGCGGCATGCCGAGGAACAACCAGAACGCCGACGTGGTATCGGGAGGTGGACCCGGCCGGCACTGCCCCGGCGTCCGAAAGTACTCGCGTATCAGCTTCTCCGAGCGCAGCCGACAGGCTAATCTCACGCCGCCCGTTCCCGTCGGCCAACCGGGTCGGCGCCAGGTACTCCTGCAATCTCATCCGCCGACCGAGTGCCGTTGCCGACGGACCAGGATTACTGGCTGACACCGGTGATCTTCCCCGTAACCCGAGGGAAGGCCGATGGCTCTCAGTTACTGCTGATTAGGCAGCGAGAGCGAGCTTAGGAGAGTTCTCCGCAGCTACGTAGTGTCTCGGTTGTTAACGCGGTCCACCGAGTCCGCGGCTCGCTTACCGATACCCTCCTACTCCGTCGAAACTGGATCGGGCCCGTACTGGAATTCCAGGGTAGCACCACCGGCTCCGCCGACGGGCGCAACCGGCGCGGCTCACCCGCGCCGGACGGCGCGCGCGATATCGCGGCGCGCGTCGCGCTCGGCGATCGCGTGGCGCTTGTCGTAGGCGGTCTTGCCGCGACCCAGGCCCAGCTCGACCTTCGCGCGGCCCTCGTGGAAGTACATGCGCAAGGGCACCACGGTCAGGCCCTTCTCGTTGAGGCGGCTGGAGATCCGGTCGATCTCACGCCGGTGCAACAGCAACTTGCGCGTGCGCTGGGGTTCGTGGCCGCCGCTGCCCGGCGTTGCTGTAGTCGGGAATCGTCGCCCCGACGAGCCAGGCCTCGCCGTTGCGGATCACCACGTAGGCATCGCCGATCGTCGCGCCGCGCTCGCGCAGACCCTTGACCTCGGTGCCGATCAGGACCAGGCCGGCCTCGAAGCGCTCGACGATCTCGTACTCGTAGCGCGCGCGTCGGTTCTGGGCGATGTCGCGGAAGCGCTCGTCGCGTGCGCCCTTGGTGTTCTTCTTGCCGGGAGCCATGGGCCAGACAGACTAGCGCGGCCGTCGCGCCATCCGGCGGTGCGCGCGCGTGCGGACTTCGCGCGCCGCCAGGCGCTGATCGGCGCGCTCCAGGCGGACGCGACCCCGCAACGGGTCGATCTCGGCGACCCGGACCGCCAACCGGTCGCCGAGCCGCGCCACATGCCGACCGTCCGGATCGATCAGGCCCGACCTCGGCGTCGTCGAGGGTCAGCTCGCCGCCCGCCGCCGGGCGCAGGGGCAGGAAGCCCTCGTACGCGACGCCGAAGCGCAGGAACACGCCCGTGCCGATGAGCCCGGTCACCTCGGCGTCGAACGCGGCCGTCCAGTCGCCCGCGTTCAGCTCCTGCTCGAGCAGGAGCGCCGCGCAGATGCGGTCGGCCTTGCGCTCCAGGTCGGTCGCGGCGCGCTCGGCGTCCGAGCTCTCGGCCGCGGCGACCTCGAGCTCCGGACGGCTGGGCGCCGCGGCGCCGATCCCGAGCGCGCCGATCAGCGCCCGATGCACCAGCAGGTCCGGGTAGCGGCGGATCGGCGAGGTGAAGTGCAGGTACGCGGGGCTCGCCAAGTCCGGAGTGGGTCCACGCATCGGCCGAGTAGAAGGCCTGCTTGAGCGCGCGCAGCACGAGCACCCACAGCGCCGACCCGTCGCGCTCGCCGCGCGCCCGCAGTCGCGTCCAGATGCGTCGCGACCGCGCCGCCGGCGCGCCGGACGGCCTCCCGGCGCTCGGTCGGGCCGAGGTGGCCCTCCGGCAGTGCCGGCGTCGCGACCTCCAGCGCCGCCAGCTGCGCATACAGTCGCTCGACGCTGGTACTGGTCGGGGTCGGCGTGGTACCGGAACACGGCCGGCGTCTTGCGGGCGATCAGGTACTGGGCCACCGCCTCGTTGGCGGCGATCATGCAGTCCTCGACGAGCCGGTGCGCGGGCGTCTGGTGCTCGATCCGCACGCCCTCGACGCGATCGGACCCCAGCACCCACACCGGCTCGCCCGACCCGATCTCGAGCGCCCCGCGCGCGGTCCGGCGGGCGCGCAGGCGCTCGGCGGCGACCCGCGCCGCGGCGAGGGTATTCCCGAGCCCGGGCGCACCCAGGCGCGCCCCGTCGAAGTGCGCGTCGACCTCGGGGTAGGTCAGCCGGCGCTCGGAGGCGATCGCCGCGCGATAGAAGCGCGCGTCCCGGACCTCGCCGTCGGGGGTGACGGTCATCTCCACGCTGATGACCCGCCGCGGGACCCCGGGGCGCAGGCTGCACAGATCGCTCGACAGGCGGGCCGGCAGCATCGGATCCACCGTGCCGGGCACATACAGCGAGCACCCCCGGCGCGCGGCGTCGCGGTCGACGGCCGTGCCGGGCTGCACGTAATGGCTGACGTCGGCGATGTGCACCCAGAGGCGCACGTTGTCGCCGTCGAGTGCGGCCGCGATCGCATCGTCGTGATCCTTGGCACCCTCGGGATCGATGGTGACGACGTCCTGGTCGGTCAGATCGCGCCGTCCGGGGTCCGCTCAGCGGATCGCCCTCGACCATCGCGGCCACCTCGCGCTCGACCGCCCGCGGGGTGCCCATGCCGCGGGCGTTGGCCCAGAGGAAGCCGGCCATCGCCGGCCCCGGCGCGTGCGCGCGCCCGAACACGTCCACCACGCGCGCCGAGCGCCCGCGCACCACCACCCGGGCCAGGTCGCCGACGCGCGCGTCGCCGAGCGTCGCCGCAGACATCCGGATGTCCTCGCCGGCGGCAAATGCGGGGTGCGCCAGCGCACCCCGGCCGGCGCCGCGGACCTCCACGACGACGTCGGCGGCCGGTCCCCCGCGCGCCATCAGCGCCCGGCGGCGGCCGCGGCCGCCGCCGCGTCGAGGGCCGGATCCGGCCGTGGCGGTCGGGTTCCTGGCGACGACGATGGTCGGCGTGAGCCCCTTGTGGTTCAGGTCGACCCCCTTCGGGGTCAGGTACCGCGCGATCGTGAAATGCAGGGCGCCCCTGTTGGGCAACTCGACGGTCTCCTGCACGACCGCCTTGCCGAAGGTGCGCTGGCCGACGAGGATCGCCCGGCCATCGTCGCGCAGCGCGCCGGAGACGATCTCGCTGGCGCTGGCGCTATAGCGGTCGACCAGCACGACCAGCGGCAGCCGGGTGCTCGGGGTCGCGCTCGTCCGGAGCGTCTGGCGCGGGTCGTGCAGACCCACCGTCGTCACCACCGGCGTCCCCTTGGGCACGAAGATGCCGACGAGGCCCACCGCCTCGTCGACCAGGCCGCCCGGGTTGCCGCGCAGATCCAGCACCAGGCCGTCCGCCCCGTGGGCGGTGAGCGTGGCCACCGCGGCCCGCACGGCGGCGGCCGCGCCCTGGTCGAACTCCAGCAGCGTGATCACGCCGATCTTCTTGCCGTGGACGTGCGCATGCTCGTGGTCACCAGCTGCAGCTTGAGCACGCGTCCGGGTCAGGTGCGCGGTGCGGCTCGCGCCGCGCGGGAGTCCTGACGGTGATCACGACCGGGGTGCCCTTGGGTCCCCGGACCGCGTTCGTCACGGTGTCGAGGCTCGCCCCGACCATCGAGCGCCCGTCGACGGCGGTGATCACGTCGCCCTTGGCGAGCCCCGCATGCCGTGCCGGGCCGCCCGGGAACACGTTGGCGATCACCACGCTCCGCGCCGCGCTGGAGCACCTGGATACCGACGCCGACGTACAGGCCCTGGGTCTCCTGCTGCATCGCCGCGTACTCGCGCGGATCGAGGTAGTAGGTGTACGGGTCGTGCAGCGAGGCGAGCATGCCGTCGATCGACGCGCGCTCGAGCGTCGTCGGGCTCACCGGCACGTAGTAGCCGGACTTGAGCCGCTCCTGGATGTCGGCGATCAGCGAATCGCTGCCGGCGCCGAGCACCAGGCTGCGGGCCCCGGAAGGGAGCTGGTCGAGCCCGGTCGCCTGCGGGTGCCCACCCACCAAGACGCCGAGCAGGAAGACCACCAGCGCCGCCGCCACACCGCCGACGATCGCGAGCAGGCGTCGGGAACGTCGGGGCGGGCTCTGCATCGTGCGGGGTCGGTGGCGCGGCCGGCGAACCGCGCCCGCCGGAGCGCGGGCGCGCCGCCGGGCAGGGCTACACCTTCAGGAACCGCCGCAGGGTCACGCCGCTCCCGAAGGCACCGACGACGCCGCCGGCGATGATCAGGATCACCGCGAGCGCGGCGAAGCTGATCGTGTGGGTCGTGTCCTTGGTGAGCTGGTTCGAGTTGTTGTGGATCCACGGCTCGACGATGACGACCTTGGCCAGGTACAACGCGATCACCGAGACGATCGCGCCGGCCACGCCGCAGATGACGCCCTCGATGACGAACGGCCAGCGGATGAACCAGTTGGTGGCGCCGACCAGGCGCATCACCTCCACCTCGCGCCGGCGGGCGAAGATCGACAGCCGGATCGTGTTGCCGATCAGCAGGATCGCGGCCACCAGCAGGATGATGATCAGCACGGCGCCGGCGTACTGGATGAACTTGGCCACCGACAAGAGGCGGTCGGTCGTCTTGGCGGCGTAGAAGACCCCGTTCCCCTGCATCGTCGTGTCGATCGCCGCATTCCCGCGCAGGGCCGCGGCGATCTGCGCGTCGTGCGACGGATCGACCGGGGTGACGTCGAACGACGCCGGCAGCGGGTTGTTGGGCAGCAGGCTGAGGATCGTCGGGTCCGAGAGTTCGCTCTTGAGCTTCTGGAGCGCCTGATCCTTGGAGACGAACGTAAACGACTTGACCTGCCCGTGCGCCTGCAGGTTGGTGATCGCCCCCTGGAGGGCCGAGATCTGCGGGGTCGTCGCCGCGTCGGCGACGTAGACCTGGATGTCCAGGCGCGACTTCTCCTGGTTGACGGTCGACTGCACGTACAGGTACGACGGGATGAACGTGCCGAGGATGAAGACCGCGATCATCACCGTCACCACGGCGGCGACCGAGATCGCGGCGTTCGCGCGGATCGAGCGGATGGCTTCCCGGAAGAAGAAGCTCAGCCTCATGGCTCCACCGTCGCGTAGCTCGCCTTGCGCTCGTCGCGGACGATTCGCCCGTCCTCGAGGGCGATGACCCGCATCTGCATCTTGTCCACCATGTCGCGGTCGTGGGTCGCCATGACGACCGTCGTGCCCGTGCGGTTGATCCGGTACAGCAGCTGCATGATGCCGATCGACGTATCGGGGTCGAGGTTCCCGGTGGGCTCGTCGGCGATCAGCAGGCGCGGATGGTTGACGAACGCGCGCGCGATGGACACGCGCTGCTGCTCGCCACCGGACAGTTCGTTGGGCAGGCGATCGGACTTGTCCGACAGGCCGGTCAACGAGAGGATCTCGGGCACCTTGCGCCGGATCGCCCGCGGGGCGTCGCCGGTCACCTCGAGCGCGTAGGCCACGTTCTCGTACACCGACCGGCCCGGCAGCAGCTTGAAGTCCTGGAACACGCAGCCGATGCCGCGGCGCAGGTAGGGCACCTTCGAGCGGCGCAGCTTGCCGAGGTCGCGACCGCCGACGATGACGGTGCCCTCGGTCGCGTCGAGCTCCTTGATCAGCAGGCGGATGAAGGTCGACTTGCCGGAGCCCGAGGCGCCCACCAGGAAGACGAACTCACCCGCGTCGATCGAGACCGACACGTCGTCGAGGCCGACCACGTCGGTCCCGTAGCGCTTGGTCACCCTGTCGAATGTGACCATGGGCCCGTCGCCGGCGCGCAGCAGGCTGCGGCGGTCGATGCGGCGCTCGGTATCGCGCGCCGGACGCCTGGACGAACGCGATTGCTCTGCTGAACTCAGCTCGGCATCACTGTCGGTGCTCATGCTGCGAACCTCGGTGGGGCGGTCGTCAACAACCGCCGTTTAGGACCCGCCTGGCGCGGGTCCGGTTTGGCCTCGGCGCATCGATGGCGTCACGAAAGGCTCCGGAAGGGTACCCCGGCACCGTGCCGCATGTCAATCCGCGGAAACACCTGCAAACGCGCGCGTCGCGAGAAATCGTGACCCTGTCGTGATTCGCCGGATCGGGCCCGACTCCTTGCGGCCGGTCGCGATCCCGGCCGCCCTGCGACGCTAGTTGAGCTTGGCCCGCCGCTCGAGTTCGGCGCGAATGAACCCGTCCAGATCGCCGTCGAGCACGGCCTGGGCGTTGCCGACCTCCACGCCGGTGCGCAGGTCCTTCACGAGCGTGTACGGGTGGATCACATAGCTGCGGATCTGGCTGCCGAAGCCGATCTTGAGCGTCTCGCCGCGGGCGCGGGCGGCCTCCTCCTCGCGTCGCTCGAGCTCCTGCTGGACGATGCGGGCCCGCAGCATGCTCATCGCGGTCGCGCGATTCTGCATCTGCGAGCGCTCGTTCTGGCACTGGACGACGATGCCGGTGGGCAGGTGGGTGATCCGCACCGCCGACTCGGTCTTGTTGACGTGCTGGCCGCCCGCGCCCGAGGCGCGGTAGGTGTCGATCTTGAGGTCCTTCTCGTCGATCTCCACGGGGACGTCGTCGCTGACCAGCGGCGCCACGTCGACGGCCGCGAACGACGTCTGGCGGCGATGGGCCGAATCGAACGGCGACAGCCGCACCAGCCGGTGCACGCCGCGCTCGGCGGAGGTCAGCCCGTAGGCGCTGGGACCCGAGATCGTCATCGTGACGCTCTTGATGCCGGCCTCCGTCCCCTCCTGGAGCTCCTTGATGTCCGCCGCGAAGCCGCGCGCCTCGGCCCAGCGCATGTACATGCGCATCAGCATCTCGGCCCAGTCCTGGGCGTCGGTCCCGCCCTCGCCGGCGTTGATCGTCATGACCGCGTCGCCGCCATCGTGCTCGCCCGAGAACAGGCGCGACTCCTCCAGGCGGGCCAGCTGCGCCTCGACGCGCTCGAGGCCCTCGGCCAGTTCCCGGACGAAGGCCTCGCCCTCATCCCCGGCCTTGGCGACGCCGATCAGGTCGTCGAGATCGGCGACCTCGCCGACGAGCTCGTCGTACTCGCCGCGGCGATCTCGGACCGCGGCGTGCTCGGCGGAGACTCTTCGAGGCGACCTGCGGGTCGTCCCAGAAGCCGGGCTGCTGCATCTGCTCCTCGAGCTCGGCCTGACGCGCCGCCAGCGCCTCGGGATCCAGGTATGCGCCGAGCATGCCCACCCGATCGCGCACGCCCGAGATGCGCTGGGCCAGCTCGTCGACGCTCGTCGTCTCGGGTGGTGTCATCGAGTCGGTGCGGTCCGAGCTAGGCGGCCGCGCCGTGGCACTTCTTGTACTTGAGCCCCGACCCGCACCAGCAGGGGTCGTTGCGCCCGATGCGGTCCTCCGGCGCCAGGATCCGCTGCTCGACGGGCGGCATCATGACCTGCACCGGCTCCGGCTCCGGTTCGGCCTCGGCGACGGCCGCGATGGCCGGGTCCTGTGCGACCGCTGCCTCGAGGGCCTGGAAGCCCTGGATCGGTTCGGCCTGGTAGGTGTAGTCCACCCGCGCAGGCTGCGCGGCCTCGCGCTCCTCGGGCGGCGCCGTCTGGACGTGGAACATGTAGCGCACGAACTCGCGCCGGATCATGGCCATCGTCTCGTCGAACATCTGGTGGCCCTCGGTCCGGTACGCCGAGAGCGGGTCCAGCTGGGCCAGTGCGCGCAGGTGGATCCCCTCGCGCAGGTAGTCCATCGCGTAGAGGTGCTCGCGCCAGTGCAGGTCGATGACCTGCAGCAGCACGTAGCGCTCCCACTCGCGGATGTTCTCGGGCCCGATGAGTTCTTCCTGGCGCTCGTACGCGTCGATGGCGTCGTCCTCGAGCCGGTCGAGCAGGTCCTCCCGGGTGGCGAGCTCGCCGTCGGGTGCGTGCGTGAGCTGCTCCGCCGACAGGGTGGACGGGTAGAAGGTGCGCAGGCTGGCCAGCAGTCCGGCCAGGTCCCAGTCGATCGGGTCGAGCTCCTCGCCGGCGTACAGGTCCACCTCTTCGACCAGGACGTCGGCGATCCAGTCGCGCGCCTGTTCGGACAGGTCCTCCCCCTCGAGCACCCGGCGGCGCTCGGCGTAGATGACCTCGCGCTGCTTGTTGAGGACGTCGTCGTACTCCAACACCGTCTTGCGGATGTTGAAGTTCATCTCCTCGACCTTCTTCTGCGCGCCCTCGATCGTGCGGGTGAGCATCTTGGACTCGATCGGCAGGTCGTCGCCGGGTCCGAGACGGTCGAGGATCTTGTAGATGCGATCGCCGGCGAACACCCGGATCAGGTCGTCCTCGGCCGACAGGTAAAACCGCGTGCGGCCCGGGTCGCCCTGACGGCCCGAACGGCCCCGCAGCTGGTTGTCGATGCGCCGGCTCTCGTGGCGCTCGGTGCCGACCACGTACAGGCCGCCGAGGTCCGCGACGCCGTCGGCCAGCTTGATGTCCACGCCGCGGCCGGCCATGTTGGTCGCGATCGTCACCGCGCCGATGCTGCCGGCGTCCTTGATGATCTCGGCCTCGCG
Organism: uncultured Thermoleophilia bacterium; assembly: GCA_963784985.1. GTDB lineage: Bacteria > Actinomycetota > Thermoleophilia > Miltoncostaeales > Miltoncostaeaceae > CAITWD01. The sequence goes on along the minus strand of CAWATR010000010.1, from coordinate 56,360 downwards.
CTCGTGCTGCTTGGCGTTCAGGACGTTGTGCGGGATCCCGCGCCGGGTCAGCTGCTGCGAGAGTGCTTCGGAGATCTCCACCGAGATCGTGCCGACCAACACCGGCTGACCGCGCTCATGGGCCGCGGCGATGTCGTCGGCCACGGCGGTGAACTTCGCGTCCTTGGTCTTGAAGATGTAGTCCTGCTCGTCGACGCGCGTGACCGGCTTGTTGGTCGGAATCGACACGACGTCGGCGTTGTAGATCTTGTTGAACTCGTTGGCCTCGGTCGCGGCCGTGCCGGTCATCCCCGACAGCTTGTCGTACATGCGGAAGTAGTTCTGCAGGGTGATCGTGGCGAGGGTCTGGTTCTCCTCGCGGATCCGCAGGCCCTCCTTGGCCTCGATCGCCTGGTGCAATCCCTCCGAGTACCGGCGGCCCTCGAGCACCCGCCCGGTGAACTCGTCGACGATCAGCACCTCGCCCGTCGCGGACGATGTACTCCTTGTCGCGGTGATAGAGCGCGTGGGCCTTGAGGGCCTGGATGAGGTGGTTGACCAGCTGGCCGTTGATGTCCAGGTAGAGGTTCTCGATGCCCAGCGCGCGCTCGATCTTCTCGACCCCGCTCTCGGTCGGCGCCGCCGAGCGCGCCTTCTCGTCGATCTCGTAGTCGGTGCGCTTGCGCAAGCGTCGGGACGATGCGGGCGAAGCGGTAGTAGGTGTCGGCCGCCGCCTCCGGGATGCCGGAGATGATCAGCGGCGTGCGCGCCTCGTCGATCAGGATCGAGTCGACCTCGTCCACGATGCAGAAGCGGTAGCCGCGCTGGACCGTGTCGGCGAGCTGCACGGCCATGTTGTCGCGCAGGTAGTCGAAGCCGAACTCGGAGTTGGTGCCGTAGGTGGCGTCGGCCGCGTAGGCCTCGCGGCGCGTCGGCCGGGTCGAGCGTGGTTTCGATGACCCCGACGGTCATGCCGAGCCCGCTGTAGACCGGACGCATCCACTCGGCGTCGCGGCGGGCCAGGTAGTCGTTGACGGTGACCACGTGCACCCCGTCCCCGCCGAGCGCGTTCAGGTAGACCGCCGCGGTCGCGGCGAAGGTCTTGCCCTCGCCGGTCTTCATCTCGGCGATGCGCCCGGCGTGGAGCACCTGGGCACCGATCAGCTGCACGTCGTAGAGCCGCATGCCCATCGTGCGGCGGCCCACCTCGCGCACCAGCGCGAACGCGTCGATGAGGATGTCGTCGCGGTCGGCGCCGTTGGCGACCTGCTCGCGCAGGCCGTGGGAGCGCTGCGAGCAGCTCGTCGTCGCTGAGCCGCTCGAGCTCGAGCTCGCGGGCGCCGATGGCGACGACGCGCGATTGCATCTGCTTGATCTGGCGGCCCTCGCCGAGCCGCAGCACCTTGTTGAGCAGATCCGTGGACACCTGTACCTCAGCCGATGTTGCCGATGTGCGTCCCGCGATCGTAGCAACGGTGCCGACGCGCGCGGGACCGCGGCCGGTCGCGCGCGCCGGCTCCGGCGCGCGCGGGAGGCGCTTACGCCAGGTCGGGGACGATCAGGCCCACGTCGCCGTCGCGGCGGCGGTAGACCACGTTGACATCACCGGTCTCGGCGCTGCGGAACACGTAGAAGTCGTGATGCAGCATGTCCATGTGCAGCGCCGCTTCCTCGGAGGACATCGGCTTGACCGCGAACTGCTTGGTCTTGACGACGCGCGGGCCCTCGGCCTCCGCGACGTGCTGCAGCTCGGGAACGATCATCTCGACGGGCTCGGGGGCACGCTCGTGCGGCGCGCGGTGGCTGCGCCGGCGCTCGCGATAGCGCGCGGCCTGGCGCTCGAGCTTGTGGGCGGCCTTGTCGATGGCGGTGTACATGTCCTCGGCGCTCTCGCGGACCCGCAGTACCCCGCCGCGCGTACGGACGGTCACCTCTGCCGTCTGGGGCTTGGCGATCTTCGGGTTGCGCTCGACCGAGAGTTCCAGCTCCACGATCGGCGGCTCGTCCCATGGCGGCAGGATCTTCGTCAGCCGCTGCAGCTTGCGCTCGGCGTAGTCAAAGAGCGCGTCGGTCACGGGCATGTTCTTGCCCTTTACTTGCAGCTGCATGTGCCCCCCTTGTTCGTGAACAAACCGGACCGGCTCCCTGATGGTACTCCGGTCATCGCCGGGTCAGGTCCCGCGGCCATCGGGTATCCGGTCGCCGGCGTCCGCATCGAGCGGGTCGGACGCCGCAACCGCGGCACGCAGGGTATCGGCATACGGAGGCCGATGGACGCCCTGCTCGGTCACGATCGCGCGCGACCAGCCGCGCGGGCGTGCCGGTCGAAGGCCGGGTTGCGCACCACGACGCCCTCCGGCACGGCCGGCCCGGCCGAACAGCGCGATCTGGTGGACCTCCTCGGCTGGGCGCTGCTCGATGACCACCTGGGCCGCCGTGGGCGTCGCGAGATCGATCGTCGAGGTCGGCGCCGCCACGATGAACGGCAGCCCGTGTTCGCGTGGCGAGCACCGCGAGGCCGTACGTGCCGATCTTGTTGACGACATCACCGTTGGCGGCGATCCGGTCGGCGCCAACGATCACGTGGGTCACCTCCCCGTCGGCCATCAGGCCGGCGGCCATCGCGTCGCTGATCAGCGCGAACGGGATCCCCTCCCGCGCCAGTTCCCAGGCGGTCAGCCGGGCGCCCTGCAGCAACGGGCGGGTCTCGCCGACCAGCACGCGCACCGTCGGATCCGCCGCGTAGGCGGCACGGATGACCCCCAGCGCGGTCCCGACCCCGCCGGTCGCCAGCGCCCCGGTGTTGCAATGGGTCAGGATGCGTGCCCCGCGGTGGAACAGCACCTTGCCGTGCTCGCCCATCGCGCGGCAGCGCGCCACCTCGGCCTGGTGCAGTCGCCGGGCGAACAGGCGCAGGCTCGCCGTCGTCGCCTCGGTCGGCCCTGGGTGCGCTCGCCAGGATCCCGCGCTGTTGGGCGATCGCCCAGGAGAGGTTGACCGCGGTGGGCCGCGTGGCGGCGAGCGCGGCGGCGGCGGCGGTCACCGCGCTGCGGTACGCGCTCGGGATCCTCGTGGTCGGCCTGCTGGGCGGCCAGTGCGACGCCCATCGCGCCGGCGATCCCGATCGCCGGCGCCCCCCGGACCGCCAGCACGGCGATCGCCTCGGCGACCTCGCGCCAGTCGGTGCAGCGTCGCCACGGACCTCGGCGGGCAGCCGCGTCTGGTCGAGCAGCACGACCTCCCCGTCGCCGAGGGCGAGGATGTCATCCGGCGCGAGGCCTCGCGCCGGCCCCGGGCTCGGGGTCGCCGGCAGGTCGTTGTCACCGGGCGCGTCACAGGCGGATCGGTGCGCCGCGGCGCGCTAGACAGGGTCGGGCGTGCGACCGTAGCCGGTCTCGGCCAGCCGCAGCTTGAGCCGGCCGATCATGTCGACCGGTCCGGGATCGACGCCGCGGGCGATCGCCATGTAGAGCGAGACGTAGTCGCCCAGCATGACCAGATCGAGCATGCGCCCGAACGGCGTGTTCCCGTCGGCCGCCAGCTCGAGCACGCCGCCGAGTGCCGGCGCGATGAGCTCGCGCGTGAGCTCGATCCGCCGCTGGACCTGCCGGTGGTGGTGCGGGTCGCGCAACAGCACCATCTGGGTCATGCGCCCGACCGTCGACGGGTCGCCGTAGGCGCAGATCTCGTTGTGGTCCGCCTCGGGCAGGACCGCCCAGTAGGCGGGCAGCTCGGCGTTCTCGTTGATCTGGCACTTCCAGCGCTGGGCGACGGCCGCGGTGGTCTCCGCCCCCCAGATCACCGGGACCGAGTCGAGCAGTCCGAGCGCGACCTGCTTGGCCAGGTTCTGGTCGGTGGGGATCGCCGGGCCGAGGACATCGACGCTGTCGACCAGGACCTGACGGGCGTCGTCGAGCTCGGCGTCGGGCGGGGCGATCACACCCATGCGGCCCAGCACGACGGCGAGCGGGACCAGCAGCTCGAGGATCGCCGCGCGCGGCTGCAGGCCCGCCGGCAGGTCGATGACCGGCACGCCCATGTCGCGGTAGAAGGTCCCGAGTTTGCCGCCGCTGGTGATCGCCACACACGGCGCGTTGCGCTCGGTGGCCTGGCTGGCCACCGTCAGGGTCTCCTCGGTCTCGCCCGAGTAGGAGCTCAGGATCACGAGCGTGTTCTCGCCGACCCAGCCGGGCACGTAGTAATCGCGCAGCACGCTGACCGGATGGCGCAGCCGCTCGCGCCAGACGCCGACGGCCAGGTCGCCCGCGATGCCCGACCCGCCCATCCCCGCGATCGCCACGTTCTGGATGGCCTCCTGCGGCCAGACCAGATCGACGGTCCCGGCACCCGCACGGGCACGGTCGAAGATCGCGACCGAGTTCCCGATGACCTCGAACAGGCCGAGCGAGTCGACCTCGTACGACTCACGGCGGTCCAGCGCGCCGTCGCTCATCAGCTTCCCCTCCCGGCCGGATCGGCCACCGAGTCCTCGCGGATCTCATCGACGTCGATCACCGCGGGCCCCGCGATCGCCGACGCCCGCGCCGATGCGGCGCGCGGTCACCGACGACGACCAGTCCCTCCAGCCGTGCGCCCGCGCCGATATCCACTCCTTCACCAATCACGCAGCCCTCGATATCGGCGTCCTCGCCGACGCGCGAGTGCGCGCCGACGACACTGCCGAGCACCTGGGCGCCGGCGGCGATGACGCACTCGGCGCCGACACAACTACGATCGGCGACCCGCGCCGTCTCCTCAACAATAGTTCCCCGACCGACAGTAGGCGTCGCCGACGACGTCGGCGCTCGACGAGACCGCGCCGGCCAGCATGTCGCGGTGGGCATCCAGATAGGACTGGGGCGTGCCAATGTCCCGCCAGTAGGCGTCGCTCGGATACCCGAACAGGCGCCCCTGCTCGGCCAGTTCCGGGAAGAGCTCGCGTTCGATCGAACGAGGCGCGACCGGACGGGATCGTCGCGATCACCGCCTGGGACAAGATGTAGGTCCCCGCATTGATCAGGTAGGGCTCGCCGGGGATGAGCTCGTCCTCGCTGGGTTTCTCGAGGAACTCGGACACCGCCCGGTCCTCGCGCAGGCGCACCAGCCCGTACGCGGTGGGGTCGGTGACCGGGGTCAGGGCGATGCTGCCTGCCGCGCCGGCGCTGACGTGTGAACGCCGGAAGGCCTCCAGGTCGAGGTCCGTGAGGATGTCGCCGTTGAGGACCAGCACATCGTCCGGATGATCGAAGGCCGGCACCGCGTTCGCCACCGGCGCCGGCGGTGCCGAGCGGGATGGGATCCGTGACATAGCGCACGCGTACGCCGAAGCGCGCGCCGTCGCCGAAATAGGCTTCCAAGGCGTCGGGACGGTAGCCGCATGAGAACACGACGTCGTGGATCCCGTAGCGCGTCAGGTGCTCGATCTGGTGGGCGACGAATGGCCGATCCACCAGCGGCATCATCGGCTTGGGACGCGTGGCGGTCAGCGGCCGCAGCCGCGTGCCCTGCCCACCGACGAGGATGACTGCCTGCATGCCTGACCTACTCCCGTTCGCCTGCACCGAGCATGGCATCGGGCAGTCGGCCGATGCCCTCGTACCGGAAGCCCGCACGGGTCATCGCGACCGGATCGAGGGCGTTGCGCCCGTCGATCACCACCGGATGCTGCATCGTCTCGGTGAGCCCTGGCCAGTCGAGCCCGACGATCTCCGGCCATTCGGTCACGATCACGCACGCATCGGCGCCGGCGAGCGCCGCCTGCGGGCTTGCCGCGATCTCGACACCGGCCAGGCCGTTCAGATCCCGGACGACCGGATCCCAGCCGACCACCTGCGCGCCTTCCGCCAGCAGACGACCCGCGAGCACCAGGCTGGCGGCCTCGCGCATGTCGTCGGTGCCGGGCTTGAACGCCAACCCGAGCAGCGCGATCCGCCGGCCGCGGATGTCGCCGAGGTGCTTCTTGAGTTTGCCGATCACGCGCCGCTTCTGCAGTTCGTTGACCTCGATCACGCTGGTCAGCAGCTGGAAGTGGTACCCCGAGTTGCCGGCCAGCTGCTTGAGCGCGGCCACGTCCTTGGGAAAGCACGAGCCGCCGAAGCCGATGCCCGGGCGCAGAAACGACGCACCGATGCGCGGGTCCATGCCCATGCCGTCGGCGACGACGGCCACGTCGGCGCCCGTCTCCTCGCAGACGTTGGCGATCTCGTTGATGAAGCTGATCTTGGTCGCCAGAAACGCATTCGACGCGTACTTGACCATCTCGGCGGTGGGAACGCTGGTCGACCAGCACCGGCGCGCCGAGCGGCGCGTACAGCGCGGCCACGCGCTCGGCGTCCGCGGCGCGGAAGGCCCCGACCACGACGCGGTCGGGATGCATGAAGTCGGCGATCGCCGATGCCCTCCTTGAGGAACTCGGGGTTCGACACGTATCCGACCTGCCGGCAGGCCGCGCGCATCCAGCTGGCGCCGCACCCGCTCCCCGGTGCCCACGGGCACCGTGCTCTTCATCGCCAGGATGTGACGCGGGTCGCCGCCGACCGCGCCGAGCTCGTCGACGACGGCCATCACACGCGACAGGTCCGCGTCGCCCGAGTAGCTCGGCGGCGTGTCGACCGCCACGATCAGGATGTCGCTCGCCGCCACGAGCACCTCGAGATCCAGCGTGAATGTGAGTCGCTGCCAATGCGTGGCGATCAGCGCCTCGAGGCCAGGCTCGTGGATCGGGACGCGGCTCGGCGGTGAGGGCATCGATCTTGCCGGCGTCGATGTCGCGGATGCACACCTCATGCCCGAGCGCCGCCAGGCACACCCCCGAGACCAGCCCCACGTAGCCCGCGCCGATGACGCCGATGCGCACGTCGCTCATCCGCCCACCACGGCCGGCGGGCCGAGCGCGGCGACCGCCCGCACGAACGCCACCAGCGATTCGCGGTAGGGCTGCAGGCTCGCGATCTCGACGTACTCGTCCGGACCGTGGTGCCCCGCCCCCACCGGCCCGAACTCCACCGCCGGCACGCCCGCCTCCAGGAACGGGATCGCGTCCGAGGAGCCATCCCGCCCGACGGCCCGCGCGGTCGGGTCGGCCGCGCGGGCCACCTGGACCAGCGTCGCCACCAGCGGGTGGGTGCTCGGCACGCGCGCGCCCGCCTTGTTGAGGATCAGTTCGATCCGCGCCTCCGGATCGATGGCCTGGATCTGGGCGACGATCTCGCTGCGATCCTGCTCGGGCAGGCAACGGATATCGAGCCACATGCGGCACGTGTCCGGGACGCTGTTGAGGGCGTCCCCGCCCTCGATGCGGCCGAGGTTGACCGACGGGCTGGGGAACATCTCCGAAGACGCGGACATGAACGGCAGCGCGCCGACGCGCCGGTAGATCTCGATGGCCCGCAGGACGGCGTTCTCGCCGAGCCACGGCGTCGATCCGTGCGCGGCCGTGCCGGGCACGTGCAGGCACAACAGCAGGACGCCCTTGGCCTGGATGCCGACCTGCATGTCGGTCGGCTCGCCGCAGACGACGAAGTCCGCGCGCAGCCCGTCGCGGACCAGCGCCTCCGAGCAGTTGGCGCCCGGTTCGCCGCGCTCCTCATCCGGCACGATCATCAGATCGAGCACGACCCCGTCCACACGATCGCGGGCGAGCTCGGCGGTGGCGATCATCATCGCCGCCAGCGCCGCCTTCATGTCGTAGGCGCCGCGGCCGTAGAGCCGGCCCTCGCGCCGCTCGGGGGCGAACTGGCCGGGCTGCCCCGGTACGACGTCCAGATGCCCGTTGAACAGCACGTGCGCCGGACCGTCGCCGACCCGCGCCAGCAGGCAGCGGCGGTCGCCCACGCGCACTTCGCGCACGGGGACCTCGCGAGCGTCGAGCCAGCCGGCGACGAAGTCGATCGCGCGCTCGAGACCGACCGGGGCGGAGGTGTCAATCGCGATCAGCTGCTCGGCCAAGTGGGCCTCATTCACGTCGCACACAATAGCCGAGACGCCCGGGCCGCTCGGGGCTCAGGCCGGTGCCAGCGCCGTCTCGGGCTCGGGCGCGCGACCCCCGTCGATCGCACGGACCGGCCGTCGGGTCATCCAGACGCCCCACACCAGCAGCAGCGCCGCACAGGTGCCAAGGCTCCAGCGGATCCCGACAACCTCCGCCCACAGCCCGGCCGCGAGCGAGCCGACGGCGATCGGCCCGATGACCGCCAGCTGGTAGAACCCGAGCATCCGGCCGATCATCGACCGCGGCGCGCGCAGCTGGATCGACGTGTTGATCAGGATGAACATCCAGATCCAGAACGCCCCGCACAGTGCCATCGCCGCGACCCCGAGCGCGAAGCTTGGCGCGACCGCCACGCCGGCCATCGTGACGGCAAAGCACACCGTCGCGACGCAGATCGCCGACCCGCGGGTGAGCCCGTGGGCCTGCAGGCGATCGAGGGCCCAGGCCCCGACAAGCGCCCCGCCGCCCATCGCACCCAGCAGCAGCCCGAGCCCCGCCGCGCCCGCACCGAGCGTGTGGGCGATCACCGGGGCGAGTTCCTGGATCGGCGCCGCGAGGGCCGCGAACACGGCGATCGACAGCATGAGGCGCCGCAGGGCGGCGTCCCTCCAGGCAAACCGCAGCGCGACGCGCGTCGACACGAGCGCCGAGCGCGGCCCGGTCGGCCGGACGTGCACCCACATCAGCACCAGGATGAGCGCCAGGAACGAGAACGCGTTGAGCCCGAAGCACCAAGTGGCACCGATCAGCGCCAGCAGGACCCCGCCGATCGCCGGCCCGACGAGCCGCGCCACGTTCACGCCGGCGGCGTTGAGCGCCACCGCCTGCTCGAATTGCTCGGGGGGCACGAGCGCCGGCACGAGCGCCAGCATCGCCGGCAGCCCCAGGGCGAAGCCCGCGCCGAGGGCGAAGGTCAGCACGAAGATCACGGGTACCGTCAGCCCGCCGAGGAACGACATGACCGCCATCGCGCCCGCCGCCACCCCTTGCAAGGCGAACGTCCAGCGGCCGATCCGCCGCCGGTCGACACGGTCGGCCAGCTTGCCCCCGTAGGTCGAGAACACGAACGCGGGCCCGCGCGCGACCAGCGCGAGCCCGCCGACCATCCCCGGCGAATGGGTCAGCTGGAACACCAGGTACCCGGCCGCCACCGTCTGCAGCCAGCTGCCGCAGTTGGAGATCAGCGACGCGAGCCAGAACTGGCGGAAGTCTCGGACCTGGAGCGCGCCCGGAACCCCGGGCGCGAAGGACCGCGAGCGCGGCACGCGCGCGTCGTGCGGGTCCTCGCCGGTGCTCATCTTGTCTGGGTGCTCGCCATCATGGACGATGATGGCGCCGGGAGCCGGGCGCGCGGCGGGCGCGGCACGGACATGTCGCGTGCGGCCGCGTGCTGGCGCACGCGACATCGGACTACTTGCGCCCCTCGAACACCTTCAGCAGGTTCTCCGCGCGGCGCTGCTCGGCCTCGGCGTTCTCCCGCGCGAGCGTGTCCTCGCCGGCGTTCTCGAGCGCCTCCTCGGCCGCGCGCAGATCCGCCTGGGCACGCCCGATGTCGATCTGATCGATGGGGATCGCCTGCTCGACGAGCACGAGCACCTCATCGCGCTCGATCGTCAGGAACCCTTCGCTGGTCGCGAACACCGCCTGCTCGCCGTCGGCGGCCTGGACCCTGGTACGCCCGACGTCGAGCGTGCAGACCAGGGGCTCATGCCGCGGCAGCAGGCCGACTTCGCCCGCCGAGCTGGGAGCGAACACCATCATCGCGTCCCCCTCGAAGGCCGCGCCGACGGGGGTCAGCACGCGTACGTGCAGGGCTCCGCTCTCGTCCGCCACGGCTCTAGCCCTGCATCGAGGCGGCCTTCTCGACCGCCTCGTCGATGGATCCGACCAGGAAGAACGCCTGCTCGGGAAGGTCGTCGTGCTGCCCCTCGACGATTTCGCGGAAGCCGCGGATCGTCTCCGACAGGGGGACGTACTTGCCCGGCGTGCCGGTGAAGGCCTCGGCGACGTTGAACGGCTGCGAGAGGAACCGCTCGATGCGGCGGGCCCGGCCGACGGCGAGCTTCTGCTCATCGGTGAGCTCGTCCACGCCGAGGATGGCGATGATGTCCTGGAGGTCCTTGTAGGTCTGCAGGGTCTCCTGGACCCGGCGGGCCGTGTCGTAGTGCTCGTCGCCGACGACGTCGCGGGTCAGGATGCGGCTGGTGGAGTCCAGCGGGTCCACGGCCGGGTAGATGCCCTTCGCGGCGATGTCACGCGAGAGCACGGTCGTGGCGTCCAGGTGGGCGAACGGCTGCCGCCGGGGCGGGGTCGGTCAGGTCGTCTGCCGGCACGTAGATGGCCTGCACCGAGGTCACCGAGCCGCGGTTGGTCGAGGTGATCCGCTCCTGCAGATCGCCCATCTCCGTCTGGAGGGTCGGCTGGTACCCCACTGCCGACGGCATCCGGCCCAGCAGCGCCGACACCTCGGAACCGGCCTGGACGAACCGGAAGATGTTGTCGATGAACAGCAGCACGTCCTGGCCGCTCTCCTCGCGGAAGTACTCGGCCATCGTCAGCCCGGCCAGCGCCACCCGCAGACGGGCGCCCGGCGGCTCGTTCATCTGGCCGTAGACCAGGGCGGTCTTGTCGATGACCCCGGACTCCTTCATCTCGATCCAGAGGTCGTTGCCCTCACGGGTCCGCTCACCGACGCCCGCGAAGACCGACAGGCCGCCGTGCTGTGAGGCGATGTTGTGGATCAGCTCCTGAATGAGCACGGTCTTGCCGACGCCCGGCGCCGCCGAACAGGCCGATCTTTCCGCCCTTCACGTACGGCGCGAGCAGATCGACGACCTTGATGCCGGTCTCGAAGATCTCCTCGGTCGGATTCAGGCGATCGAAGCCCGGTGCCGCCCGATGGATCGGCCAGCGCTCGACGGGGCCGAGCTCGGGGCCTTCGTCGATCAGGTCGCCCGAGGACGTTGAAGATGCGCCCGAGCGTCGGCCTCCCCCACGGGCACCGAGATCGGCAGGCCCGTGTCGCGCACCGCGGTGCCGCGGGCCAGGCCGTCGGTGGTGTCGAAGGCGACCGCGCGCACCTTGTCGTCACCCAGGTGCTGCTGCACTTCGGCGACGAGCGTGGTGCCGTCCTCGCGCGGGATCTCCAGCGCGTTGTAGATGGCGGGCAAGGTGCCGCCGTCGAAGCGGACGTCGAGCACGACCCCCTTGATCTCGATGACGGTTCCGGAGTTGCCGTTGTCAGCCATGCGTGGTTCGCGCTCCTCGTGTGGTCACTGGCTACTGGAGGGCATCCGCGCCGGCCACCACTTCCAGGATCTCCTGGGTGATGGCGGCCTGGCGGGCCCGGTTCATCTTGAGCGTGTAGTCGGCGATCAGGTTCGCCGCGTTGTCCGACGCGTTGCGCATCGCGCTGCGCCGGGCCGCGTGCTCGGCCGCGGCGCTCTCGAGCAGCGCGCGGTAGATCGTCACGTTGACATAGGTGGGCAGCAGACGCGACAGGACATCTTCGGCGCTCGGCTCGAACAGCGACAGCGACGGGGCCGGCGGGACTTCCCGGGGGTCCGGCGCGATGTCCGCGCCGATCACCACGTGCCGCTCGATCGGCAGCAACTGCTCGACGACGACCTCCTGCTGCATCACCGACTTGAAGGCGTTGTAGACCAGGACGACCCGGTCGACCTCCTCGGAGGTGTACTGCTCGACCAGGTAGTCGGCGACCCGGTTGGCGTCGTGATAGCTGGGGTTGTCCGAGAAGCCCTCGAACGTCGCGCCGATCGCCTTCGAGCGGAAGCGCAGCGTCCCCGCGCCCTTCTTGCCGACGCCGACGTACACGACGTCGTTCGCGCCGTCGACACGGAACCGGTCGTCCGCCGCGAACCCGGCGCGCAGGATGTTCACGTTGAACGCGCCCGCCAGCCCGCGATCGCCGGTGATGGTTACGATGGCCGCGCGCTCGACCTCCTCGCGCTCGGCCAGCAGCGGGAAATTTCGCAGCGCGACGGTCTCGCGGGAGGCCTGGGCCATCTGTTCCCGCAGCGCCCTGGCATACGGCCGCAGCGCCTCGATCCGGTCCTGCGCACGGCGCAGCTTGGCCGAGGCCACCAGCTCCATCGCACGGGTGATCTTGCGGGTGTTGCGCACCGACTCGATGCGGCGCTTGATGTCGCGCTGGGTCGCCATCGAGCGAGCCCTACGCCGCGGCCGGCGCGGGTGCCTCTTCCTCGACCGGCGCCTCGACGGCCGGCGCCGCCTCGCGCGGCAGCAGGTCGGCGAGCACGCCCTCGGCGACGCGATCGATGGTCGCGGCGCTCGCGTCGCTCAGATCGCGCTCGTCGCGGATCGCCGCCAGCGCGGTCCCCTCCTCGCGCAGCGCGAGGCGGATCGCCTCGTTGACGTTCGGCACCTCGGCCGGGGACACCCTGTCGAGATGGCCCTGGTTGGCGGTGTAGATGATCGCGACCTGCTCCTCGACCGGCCACGGCGCGTAGGCCGGCTGGTTCAGCGTCGCCACCAGGCGGGCGCCACGGGCAAGCGTGCGCTGGGTCGCCGCGTCGAGCTCGGATCCGAACTGCGCGAACGCCTCGAGGTCGCGGTACTGGGCGAGCTCGAGCTTCAGACGCCCGGCGACGCTTGCGCATGGCGTTGATCTGGGCCGAGCCGCCCACGCGGCTGACCGAGATGCCCACGTTGAGGGCCGGGCGTACGCCCGAGTAGAACAGCTTGCTCTCGAGGAAGATCTGCCCGTCGGTGATCGAGATCACGTTCGTGGGGATGTAGGCCGACACGTCGCCGGCCTGCGTCTCGATGATCGGCAGGGCGGTCATCGAACCGCCGCCGAGCTCGTCGCTCAGCTTGCAGGCCCGCTCCAGGAGCCGCGAGTGCAGGTAGAAGACGTCGCCGGGGAAGGCCTCGCGGCCCGGTGGGCGCCGCAGCAGCAGCGACATCTGCCGATAGGCGTCGGCGTGCTTGGACAGGTCGTCATAGATGCACAGGGCGTGCTGGCCCGAGAACAGGAAGTACTCGGCCATGGACGCGCCCGCGTACGGCGCCAGGTACTTCAGCGGCGCGGACGCGGAGGCCGTCGCGGCGATGACGGTCGTGTACTCCATGGCACCGGCGGCCTTGAGCCGCTGCACGACCTGCGCGATCGTCGACGCCTTCTGGCCGATGGCGACGTAGAAGCACTGCACGCCCTGGCCGCGCTGGTTCATGATCGTGTCGACGGCGATCGTCGTCTTGCCGGTCTGGCGGTCGCCGATGATCAACTCGCGCTGGCCGCGGCCGATCGGGATCAGGGCGTCGATCGCCTTGATGCCCGTCTGCAGCGATTCGGTCACTGGCTGGCGCTGGACCACGCCCGGGGCCTTGAACTCGACGGGGCGGTACTCGCTGGCCTCGATCGGGCCGAGGTCGTCGAGCGGATTGCCGAGCGGGTCGACGACCCGCCCCAGCAGCGCCGGGCCGACCGGCACCTGGATCACCCGGCCGGTCCGCCGGACCGTGTCGCCTTCCTTGATCAGCGTGTCCTCGCCGAGCAGCACGACGCCGACGTTGTCCTCTTCGAGGTTCAACGCGAGCCCCGTGACGCCGTGCGGCAGCTCCAGCATCTCGAGGGCCACACACGACTGCAGGCCATGGACGCGGGCGATTCCGTCGCCGACCTGGAGGACCGTACCGACTTCCTCAACGTCCACCTGGCCCCGGTATTCCTCGATCTGCTCGCGCAGGACCTTGGTGATCTCGTCAGGTCGCAGCTTCATCGGTCTAGTAGTCCCTTTCTTTGGGTCGGTTCAGGCGCTGTCGGCGACAACCGCGTCGCGCACGGGTGCGCGCAGCATCGATGCACGCAGGTCAGCGAGGCGCGTGCGCACCGACGCATCCACGACGGAGCCGTCGGTCTCGATCACGACGCCGCCCATGATCTCTTCGTCGACGACGGTGTCGACGTCGATGGCGCGCCCGACGCGCTCGGACAGCTGCGCCACCAGCCGCTCGCGCAGGTCCGGGGGCAGCGGGATGGCAGTGCGGATGCGCACGCGCAGCCGCCCTTCCGCCGCGGCGACTCGTGCGGCGAACGCATCGGTGATCGCGCCGAGCTCGACGGCCCGCCCGCGGTCGAGCAGGATCTGCACGAAGTTGGCCACCAGGGGATTGGCGTCCCGCAGGAGTCGGCCCACGACGTCTTTCTTGACCCGCGTCTCGAACTCGGGGTTGGTGAGCAGGTCGTTCAGTTCCGGGCTCTCGTCGACCGATGCGCGGAAATCGGCGAGCTGCGCCGCGACCTCGGCGACCGACCCCTGGTCGAGCGCGGATTCGTACAGCGCCTCGGCATATGTGACGGCGACACTCACGAGGATGCGGTCCTAGGCCTTCGTCAGCTTCGAGAGGTCCGCTTCGTCGAGGGCCTCCTCGATCAGCCGGCGGTGATCGGCGTCGGTGAGGGCACCCCGGGTGGCGGTCTGGGCGGCGGCGATCGCAAGGTCGACGACGCCGTCGCGAAGCCCCGACGCAGCCTGGCGGGCCTGGGCTTGGAGCTGCGTGTCCTGGTCCGCGAGGACGCGTTCGCGCTGGTCCTGCGCGTTGGAGATCAATTCCGCGCCGCGCCGCTCGCCGTCTTTGCGCCCGCGCTCGCGCAGGATGTCGGCTTCGTGTTGCGCCGCGCTGAGCCGCTGCTTGTACTCGTCAAGCAGCTGGAGGGCCTCGTCGCGGCTGCGTTCGGCCTCGTCGATGCTCTGTGCGATTTCCTGGCGGCGGTTCTCGATCGCCCGTGCGACGGGAGGGAACACGTACTTGCTGAGCACGTACAGGCACAACCCAAACGTCACCAGGGTCCAGATCATCAGCCCGGGGCTCGGCGCCAGGAGCGGATTCGTCGCTTGGACTACGTGGATGTGCTGGAGCGCCACCGGCATCTGATTAGCCAATGAAGAAGGCGACGAAACCCATCAAGAGCGCGTAGAAGGTAATCGCCTCTGTGAGGGCAAGGCCCAGGAAGGTCAGCGAGAGCAGCTCGCCGCGCAGTTCGGGCTGGCGGGCGACCGCCTCGACCGTCTTCCCCATGATGTACCCGACGCCAACGCCGGGACCGATGGCGCCCAAGCCGGTCGACAGACCCAGCGTGAGGGTCTTGGCGGCGTTGAGGCCGATATCTGATGCGCTGCCGTTCAGAGCCATGGTTCTCCTTGATCTACTTCAGGATCAGTGCGGCGCTTCGATTGCGTAGCCGATGTAGATGCCGCTCAGCAGGGCAAAGATGAAGCCCTGGAGTCCTGCGATGAGCACCCATTCGAGCACGTAAAAGAAGAGGGCGAAGGGAATGGCGACGATGCCGATGAAACTGCCGGTCAGGACGGCGAAGCCCGCGGCCATGATGATCAACAGATGGCCGGCCAGCATGTTCGCGAACAACCGGACCGAGAGGCTTACCAGCCGCAGGATCTGCGAAAGGATCTCGATGGCGAAGATGAACGGCTTGAGCCCCCGCGGTGCTTCCGGCTCCATGGTTTTGATGTAGCCGCGCGACCCGTGGGTACGCACACCGACGATGTGCGTGATCAGGAACGTCATGATCGTCAGGGCAAGCGTGACGTTGATGTTCGCGGTGGCCGCGTAGAGCCCGAAGTCCGCGAGCGACGACACGGGCAACCCGCCGTGCTCGCCGGAGATCGGCAAGGGGACAAAGCTGATCAGGTTGTTGATCGCGATGAACAGGAACAGGGTCGTGACGTAGGGGAACCAGGTCGGCATCGCCTGTAGCGGGCAGCGAGACCTTCGCGATCTGGGTCTCGGCGAACTCATAGGCCAGCTCCAGCACGTTCTGACCGCGCCCCGGACGAGCACGCAACCCGGCCCGCACGATCAGCGGGGCGATCACGCACAGAATGAAGGTCGTGATCAGCAGGTAGATCACGGCCTTGTTGACCGACAGGTCGATCGGGCCGATCTTGATCGGGATGTACGCGTTGGTCTTGAACTCGGTCGACGGGTCGAACTTCGTGTTGGCGGAGGCGATCGCCGGTATCGCGAGCAGGCCGGCCGAGGCGGCGGCCAGCGCCGCGCGAAAACGAGCGCGCGTCATGAGTCGGCGGGGCCCTGCGGGGTCGGCGTCTGGTGCTCGCGCTCCTGAATGCTGAACAACATCACGCGGCCCATCAGGTCGAACGAGAACGCCGCGAGGAAGACGGCGGCGGCCGTCAGGCCGATCGGATGCGAGATCCGCGCCGCGATGATGTACAGGATGATGACCACCATGAATGCGCGGCCCATCATCGAGACGCCGGCCACGCCCACGGCTGCCTTCTGGCCGGAGTTCAGCGCGAACTTGGTCATCATGTTGGAGGCGGTCCAGTTCGCCACCCACAAGAGCGTTCCCACCAACCATCCCACGAGCGGTCCGCCCAGCAGGAGCACCACCGGCAAGGCGACCACGCAGACTATGAGCCCGAGGATCGCCGCCGCGAAGGGACCCGCCCCGTCGCGCGGCTGCGGATAGACGTGCACGGTCATGCGCGTCCGTCGGCTAGGGAGTTGGCTCGGAGCGAGGTCAGAACTCCTTCGGGCTCGTCGATACCCGCAGGTGGGGTCACCGAACTGCGGGCGGCGCGGAGTATGCCATGAAGTCCCGGCAACGGCAATGCCCGCCGATCGGCAATTGTCCCTTCTCGCGGACGCCTTCGAGCTGCGCTTTTCGGAGGCTGGCGGCCCAACGCTGCGCGGCCGCTTCCTAGACGGGCGTGTTCTCCCGCGAGCGGCTGCCGGCGCGGTCCCGCACGATCTTCACGACCGGGGTGCTGCGCCACTTGAGGATCTCCAGCACGTAGATCAGGTACACCGCAGCGGCAACCGAGAGCGCGATGAAGCACCCGATGGTGATCGCGCCAGGCAGCGACCAGTCGCCCGACGGTGTTCGGTACGGGACGAAGCGGATCACCAGGGCCAGAACCCCCAGCAGGGCGCACCAGCCATACATGGCGAGGACCGTCTTGCGTTGCCCCCAGCCGATGGTGAAGAACCGGTGGTGGAAGTGGCTGCGATCGGCCATGTAGACCGGCTGGCGGTTCTTGATGCGGCGCATGATCACAAACGAGGTGTCGAGGATCGGGATCGCCAGTACCAACAGCGGACCCAGCAAGGCAACGGTCGCGGCGCTCTTGACCACCCCGTTGACCGCCACCCCGGCGATCACGAACCCGAGGAACATCGAGCCGCTATCGCCCATGAACACGCGCGCCGGATGGAAGTTGAACACCAGGAACCCCGCACAGGCACCGGCGATCGCCGCGGCGAGGATCGCCGGGTCGGCGCGGTTGAGCGACGCCGCCAGGATGGCGAAGTTGACCGCGGCCAGGCCTGCCACCCCCGCCGCCAGCCCGTCCATCCCGTCGATGAAGTTGATCATGTTGACGATCGCGACGAACCACAGAATCGTCAGCGGGTACTGCATGTCGCCGAGGTTGAATGCGCCGAGCACCGGCAGGGTGATGTGATCGATCGTCAGACCCGCCGACACGGGGACTGCCGCACAGGCGATCTGCCCGGCCAGCTTCACGATCGGATCGAGCCCGAAGATGTCGTCGACGGCGCCCAGGACCCCGACCAGGACGGCGCCCACCAGCAGCGCCCGGGCCGCCGGATCCGCGGGCAGGTAGTACACGCTCGGCACCAGGACCGCACCCATGATCGCCAGGCCGCCCAGCCTCGGGGTCGGGCGGGTGTGGATGCGCCGCCCCGAGGGGATGTCGACGGCACCGACCCGGCGGGCGAACATCGAGGCAAGCGGCGTGAGCCCGATCGCCACCGCAGCGGCGGCAATCGCACAGAGCATCGGAATGAGCTGTAGTGGTCACGTCACGCGCCCCCGATCGCACACGCGGCGATCTCGCACTCTGTCCGGCCCACCTGCGACCAGCGGATACGGATTCTAGTTTCCGCGGGCGTTCCCTGCTGAAATTCGTGCGCGGCTGCGGTGCCGGTGGACCGAGCCGACCAGGCGAATGCTCCAGCCGACGGGGATTACGCGCGTGGCGACGTAGGCCAGGAGCGCGATCTTCCCGGTCGCGACGACGGACCGCCCGGCCTCGGCGGCCGCCAGGCTGCGGGCGACGACCTGCTCGGCCGTATCGATCGGGGTGAGCTTGGGCCAGCCGGATCCGGCCGCCGCCCCCGTCGCTGCCGAGGGCGCGGGAGAACTCGGTGGCCGTCGGCCCCGGACACACGGCCAGCACGCCCACCCCGGTTCCCCGCAATTCCTCGGCGAGCGCGCGCACGAAGTGCAGTTCGAACGCCTTGGTGGCGCCGTAGGTCGCCATGTACGGCACGGGGTGCCAGGCGGCCGCCGAGCTGATGATCATGATCTGACCCCGTCCCCGGGTGCGCATGCCCGGCACCAGCGCCCGTGCGAGATCAACCACGGCCATGCAGTTGAGCCGGACCATGCGGTCCTCGCGCTCCCGGTCGGCCTCGGCGAAGGACCCGAGCGACCCGAACCCGGCGTTGAGGACCGCAACCGCGATGTCGCGTCCGGCGACGGCGGCACGGCACTCGGTCAGTCCCGCCTCGGTGGCGAGGTCGCACGCGACGATCTCCACCGCGACGCCGTGGCGGGCAACCAGTTCCGCGTGCAATGCATCGAGGCGGTCGCGCCGGCGCGCGACAACGATCAGATCGTGACCGCGCGCGGCGAGCGCCCGGGCAAACGCCCGACCGAGCCCGGACGACGCCCCGGTCACGAGGGCCGGACCGGGGACGATCACCCCACCGTCCGCCGCGGCCGGACGGAGGTACGCAGGCTCATGCGATAGCCGACCCCGAGAGCAGCCGCGGGTAGAGCGGGAAGCGATCGGAGATCGCCCGTGAACGCTCACGCAGGACGCCCAGCTCCGCGTCGGAGACCTCGGGTTGCAGCGCCGCCGCGATGATCTGGGCGATCTCGGCCATCTCCGGCTCCTTGAGCCCGCGGGTCGTGATCGCAGGCGTCCCGATTCGCAGGCCGGAGGTCACCGTCGGGGGCCGCTCGTCGAACGGGATGCCGTTCTTGTTGACCGTGATCCCGGCCCGGTCGAGACGCACCTCGGCGTCGGCGCCGGTCAGTTCGGTCCCCGACAGGTCCACCAGCACGAGGTGGTTGTCCGAGCCGCCGGTCACCAGCGAGACCCCGCCGGCCAGCAGCCCGTCGGCGAGCACGCCGGTGTTGATGACCACCTGGCGCTGGCGCTCGCGGAACTCGTCGGTGAGCGCGTGGCCGAGCGCGACCGCCTTGCCGGCGATCACGTGCATCAGCGGACCGCCCTGCAGTCCCGGGAACACGGCACGGTCGACGGCGCTGGCCAGATCCGCGCGGCACATGATCATCCCGGCCCGTGGACCGCCCAGGCTCTTGTGCAGGGTCGTCGTGGTGATGTCGGCGACGCCGATCGGGCTCGGATGAACGCCCGCGGCCACGAGCCCCGACACGTGGGCCATGTCGACCATGAACAGCGCACCGACCTCGTCGGCGATCGCTCGGAAGGCGTCGAAGTCGATGATCCGCGGGTACGCCGAGGCGCCCGCGACGATCAACCTGGGCCGCAGCTCGCGGGCCATCTGGGCGACCTGGTCCATGTCGATGCGGCAGTCCTCGCGGCGCACCCCGTAGTGGTGAAACTCGTACAGGCGCCCTGAGAAGTTGACCTTGAGCCCGTGCGAGAGGTGTCCGCCGTGGGCCAGCGCCATCGCCAGGACGCGGTCGCCGGGGGCCAGCACCGCCTGGTAGGCCGCCTCGTTGGCCGTCGCGCCCGAATGCGGCTGCACGTTGACGTGCTCACAGCCGAAGACCTCGGTGGCGCGTTCGATCGCGAGCTCCTCGACCTGGTCGACGATCTCGCAGCCCCCGTAGTACCGTCGATGCGGGAGCCCCTCGGCGTACTTGTTGGTCAGCACCGACCCCACCGCCTGGAGCACCGCCTGGCTGGTGAAGTTCTCGCTGGCGATCATCTCAAGCGTCTCGGCTTGACGTTCGAGCTCCGCCCGCAGCAGCCGGGCGACCTCGGGATCAACCTCACCGATGTCCTGCGACAGATAGCTGCTCTCGTCGGCGAAGCTCACCGGGCTGCCCCCTCTTCGGTCGGATGCCAATACCCCTCGAGGGTACACGCCCCGGCGCCCGGAAGCCGCCCGCGCGGGCTCAGGCGCGCCGCGCCATCAGCACCCGCGGCAGCCCCGCCAGATCCTCCCGCACCTGCGTCTCGGCGAACCCTGCCGCCGCGAAGCGTGTGCGGGCGGCGTCGGCCTGGTGTTCGCCGATCTCGCAGACGACCGCACCTCCCGGGCGCAGGGACATCGCCCGCCTCGGCGGCGATGCGGGCGATCGCCTCGTCGCCGCGCGGGCCGCCGACCAACGCCGCGCGCGGCTCGAAGCCAAGCTCGGGAGGCGCTGCGGCAAACTCGGCGTCGGACAGGTACGGCGGGTTGGCGGCCACCACGTCGAACGCACGGCCTCGCAGCGCGGCGAAGCCGTCCGAGCGGCACCACTCGACCGTGAGACCGAGCCGCGCGCCGTTGGCCCGGGCCAGCGCCAAGGCATCGTCCGACGCGTCGATGCCGGTCACGACGAGGTCCGGGCCCTCGTCGGCCAGCGCCAGCGCGATGGCGCCGCTGCCGGTCCCCCAATCGAGCACCGCCGCACCCGGTGCGACGAGCTCGAGGACCCACTCGACCAGCAGCTCGGTCTCCGGACGCGGGACCAGCACCGCCGGCGAGACCTCCAGGTCGAGACGCCGGAAGGCCCGGTGCCCGAGGATGTAGGCCATCGGCTCGCGGCGGCCGCGGCGCGCGACCAAGGCCCGCGCAGCCGACAGCTCGGCCGTGGTCAGCGGCCGGTCGAACTCGGTGTACAGCGCCAGGCGCGTGAGCCCGAGCGCGTGCGCGATCACCAGATCCGCGTCGAGGCGCGGGCTCGGGGCGCCGACGCCCGCCAGATACTGGGCACTGCGGCGCACGACCTCACCGATCGTCAGGGGCGCATCGGCCATCAGGGCCCCCCGACGCCCACCAACACGGCCGGGCTCACTCCACCCCGGCGGCGTGCGTCTCCAGCAGCTGGCGGCGCTCCTCGGCGGCCAGCGCGGCGGTCAGATCACCAAGATCGCCCTGCAACACGGCTTCGCGCAGCTGGACGGTCAGGCCCACACGATGGTCGGTGACGCGATTTTGGGGGTAGTTGTAGGTCCGCACCTTCTCGGCGCGGTCCCCGCTGCCGAGCTGCTCGCGACGCGCGGAGCTGATCAGCGCCGCCTGCTCGGCCAGGGCGCGCTCGTACAGCCGCGCCCGCAGGACGCGCATGGCGCGCTCGCGGTTCTGCAACTGGCTCTTTTCGTCCTGCATCGAGACCACGATCCCGGTCGGCACATGGGTGATGCGCACCGCCGAGTCGGTGGTGTTGACGCTCTGGCCCCCGGGGCCGCTCGAGCGGTAGACATCGATCTTGAGGTCGTTCTGGTTGATCTGGATGTCGACATCCTCGGCCTCGGGCAGCACGGCGACTGTCGCCGTCGAGGTGTGGATCCGTCCCTGGCTCTCGGTCTCGGGCACCCGCTGGACGCGATGCACACCCGCCTCGTGCTTGAAGACCGAATACGCACCGGTGCCCTTGATGGCGATCGTGACGTCCTTGACGCCGCCCGCGTCGGCCGGGCTCATCGACAGTTGTTCGGTCCGGAAGCCGCGGCGCTCGGCGTACTTGACGTAGATCTCCAGGAGCTGGCGCGCGAACAGCGCCGCCTCTTCCCCGCCCGCGGCGGCGCGAATCTCGAGGATCACGTCCTTGTCGTCGTTCGGATCCGGCTCGACCATCGCCTCCCGGATCTGCGGCTCCAGGGACTGCATCTCCCCCTCCGCCTCGTGCAGGAGGCCGCGCAGGTCCTCATCGTCCTCGACCGCCAGCAGCTCCGCGGCCTCCTCGGCGCGCGCGGCGGCGTCGCGCCACTGCGCAACCAGGCCGATCACGGGAGCCAGCGAGGACCAGCGCCGGTTGACGTCGGCGTAGCGCACGCGGTCGCCGGCCAGCGCAGGGTCGGCCAGCGCGGACTCGAGCTCATCGCGCGTGCGTTCGATCTGTTCGACCAGCCCGGTGATCCCGGTGCTCACATCATCCCCAGGTGCCGCGATCCGCGCCGCCGGTGCGACAGCCGCCCCATCATGGACGCGACGCCGCTAGTCGCGCGCCCTCTGGCGGCGGGCCAGCTTGCGCTGAAAGCGCTCCACTCGGCCACCGCTGTCGATGAGCTTCTGCTTGCCGGTGTAGAACGGGTGGCACTGGTTGCAGATCTCAACCTTGATCGACTCCTTGGTGGAACGCGTCTCGAACGAGTTACCGCAGGAGCAGACGACCTTGGTGACCACGTAGTCCGGGTGAATGTCGGGCTTCATGAACTGGCTCTCTCTCAGGACTGAGCGCCGACGGAATGTGCGTCGGCCAACTATCGAGTCTAGCGCAGGCGGGTTTCGCGGCCCGCCGAAGCGGCCCTGCATCATGCCAGTTCCCGCACCGATCCGCGGACGCGGCGTCCGCGCCGGCGGGTGCATGGCCGGGCCCGCGCAGGTCCCCGCGCCCGCGCTCGACGCGACAACCGGCCCTCCCGGCCGCGGAAATTGCGCGCCGGGCCGCACCGAAGGCGAATCGGTCCTCTAGGATTGCGGGTCGAAGAGCTGCGATGGGAGGACGATGAAGATCGCCGTCTGTGTGAAGGAGGTGCCGGATGCCGGTCCCCTTCGTCGGATCGACCCCGCGACCAAGCGGATCGATCGTTCAGGAGATAGGTCGCTCAACACCTACGACCTCAACGCGATTGAGGAAGCACTGCGCCTGAATGAGGCCGGCGGCGGCGGGGAAGTTGTCCTCGTCTCCATGGGCCCGGAGCGCGCGCTGGATTCGCTGCGCAAGGGCCTGGCCATGGGTGCCGACCGTGCCGTGCTGGTCTCCGACGGCGCCGCCGCCGGCTCGGACCTGGTGGCAACGAGCTCCGTGCTCGCCGAGGCCGTCAAGCGCGAGTCGCCCGATCTGGTGCTGTTCGGCCAGCAGGCCGGCGACTCCGACGGCGCCGTGCTGTGGGCGGCCGTCGCCGACCGGCTCCAGCTGCCGGTCATCTCGCAGGTCTCGGAGCTGACGACCGACGGCAGCAGCGTGACCGCCAAGCGCCAGACCGAGTTCGGCTACGACACCATCCAGGCGCCGCTGCCGGCGGTCCTGGCCGTCTCGGACGCCCTCAACGAGCCGCGCTACCCGTCGCTCAAGGGGATCATGGGCGCCAAGAAGAAGCCGCAGGAAGTGCTCTCGCTGGCGGACCTCGGCGTCGCCCCGGACCGGGCCGGCGAGGCCGGCTCGCGCACGGTGGTCAACGCGCTCAACCCGCCCGCCTCGCGCGGCGACACGCAGAAGATCGAAGACGATGGGTCCGCGGCGGAGAAGGTCCTCGAGTACCTGATTGAAAGGAAGCTGGCGTGAGCACACTCGTCTTCCTCGAGCACCACGGCTCCGCCATCCAGAAGGCGTCGCTGGGCGTGCTCAGCAAGGCCGCCGCGCTGGACCCGGACACCTCCGGGGTCATCATCGGTGCGGACGTCGGCGGACTGGCCGCCGAAGCGGCCCGCTACGGCGCCGCGCGCGTGTTCATCGCCGATGACGCCAGCCTCGCCGCCCCGCTGCCGCAGGGCCGTGTCGACGTCATCGCCGAGCTGGTCAAGGCCAACGGCTTTGCCAACGTGCTCTTCGGCGCGTCGGTGCTGGCCGCAGACATCGCCGGCGGCCTGTCCGCGCGCCTGGACGCCGGCCTCAACTGGGACCTCACCGACCTCGAGATCGAGGGCGGCGCCCTGGTCGGCAAGCGCTCGGCGCTCGGCGACACCGTGCTGGTCGACGTCGCCTGGTCGGCCGAACCACGCCTCGGCCTGGTCCGGGCCGGCTCGTTCGAACCGACCGAGACCGCGGGCGCCGGCGCGGTCGAGCAGATCGGCGTCACGCTGCAGGACTTCTCCACGAAGGCCAAGATGGTCGAGCAGGCACACGCCGAGCAGACCGGTCCGTCGATCGAAGAGGCCGACATCCTCGTGGCCGGCGGCCGCGGGGTCGGCTCGCCCGAGGCCTTCAAGGAACTGGAGGACCTGGCCGGCGCCCTCGGCGGCGCGGTCGCGACGACCCGCGCGGTCGTGGACTCGGGCTGGTACCCGTACCAGACCCAGGTCGGCCAGACCGGCAAGACGGTCGCACCGAAGCTGTACATCGCGTGCGGCATCTCCGGTGCCATCCAGCACAAGGTCGGCATGCAGAGCTCGCAGGTGATCGTGTCCATCAACAAGGACCCGAACGCCGCGATCTTCGACTTCAGCGACCTGGCCGTGGTGGGCGACCTCCACGACATCGTCCCCAAGCTCACGTCCCTGGTGGCCGCGCGCAAGGGCTGATCGGCGGTCTCCGCGCCCGCTCGTTGCCGGGCGGGCGCGGTGCGACCGGCAGCGCTGCGGGCTAGTGGCCCTCGAACTGGGCGGACCGCTTCTCCAAGAACGCGGCCATGCCCTCGCGCTGGTCCTGGGTCGTAAACGCCAGCGCGAACGCATCGAGCTCGCGGGCGAGGTGCCCGCGCAGGTCGCCTTCGAGGGCAAGATTGATGACTTCCTTGGCCGCGGCGATGGCCCAGGTCGGCTTGGTCGCGATCTGCTCGGCGAGCGCGATGGCCTTGCCCATCAGCTCCTCGTGCGGGTAGACGTGATTCGCCAGGCCGATCACGTGGGCCTCGGCGGCCGGGCACATCCGGCCGGTGAAGATCAGCTCCTTGGCGAACCCCGGGCTGGTCGCACGCGCCAGGCGCTGGGTACCGCCCCAGCCCGGCATGATGCCGAGGTTCACCTCGGGCTGCCCGAAGCTGGCACGCTCCGAGGCGAGGCGGATGTCGCACGCCAGGATGAACTCGCACCCGCCGCCGAGCGCATACCCGTTGACGGCGGCGATGATCGGGCGCGGGAACGACTCCACGCGGTTGATCACCTGGTGGCCGCGCTGCGCGTAGGCACGGGCCTCGAGGGCCGTCGCCTCGCGCATGGCCCCGATATCGGCGCCCGCGCTGAAGGCCTTCTCGCCCGCGCCGGTGATGATCAGCGCGCGAACCTCGGTGTCGCGCTCGACGACGTCGAGCACCCCGTCCAGCTGGTCGAGCATCTCGAGCGAGAGTGCGTTGAGCGCCTCGGGCCGGTTGAGGGTGACGATCCCCACCGGACCCTGGCGTTCGAAGTCAACGGGCAAGCTAAGCCTCCTCAAGAGCGAGCGGTCGGTCCGTGCGTCGGACGCGACCCGGACATGCGCGATGGGTGTCGGCGCCCGGTGTGATCCGCATCCGGCGGGGGGAGCGGGCAGTATACGCCGAGTCCCTCGCGCCGCGGTGCGCGCCAGCCAGATTGGAGTCCGATGCAGACGACCCTCAAGAAGTCGACCGACCCGCTCTCGGTCGGCGCCGACGCGATCGTCGTGTTCGTCCCGCAGCCGGTCGTCGCGTCAGGGTCGGTGGCCGCGGCCGATCTCGCCCTCGACGGGCTCGTCGGCGCCTGCATCGCCGATGGCGAGATCACCGGCGAGACCGGTCAGATCAGCGTCATCCACACCGGCGGGCTCGTCGGCGCGCCGCGGCTGGTGGTCGTCGGGGTCGGTGACGGCAGCGTGGACGCCTGGCGTCAGGCCGGACGCGCGGCCGGCGCGCGCCTGCGGGCCATCAAGGCGCGTACCGTGGCGCTCTCCCCCGACGACGCCGACGTCGCGCGCGTGACGGCACTCGTCGCAGGGGTGGGCTTCGGCGCATACCGGTTCGACCGCTACAAGACCGCACCACCCGAGCCCGAGCTGGCCGAGCTGCGGGTCTACTCGGTGGTCCTCACGCCGGCGCAGCTGCGCCGCGCGAGCCGGCTGGCCGGGGCGGTTGCGGCCGCGCGCGACCTCGCCAACACGCCCGCCAACGATCTCACCCCGACCGCGCTGGCCGCCAGGGCGGCCGAGCTCGCCGACCAGACGGCGGGACTCGAGTGCGAGGTGCTCGAGCGCAAGGACCTCCAGAAGCTCGGCGCGGGGGCGCTGCTCGCGGTGGCCCAGGGCTCGGCCGAGCCCCCGAAGCTGATCGTGCTGCGCTACACACCCAAGCGCCGCGCCCGGATCGGGCGAGGTGCTCGGCCTGGTGGGCAAGGCCGTCACCTTCGATACCGGTGGGATCTCGATCAAGCCCGCCTCCGGGATGGAGGAGATGAAGCTCGACATGGCCGGCGGCGCGGCCGTGGTCGAGGCCGTCGGCCTGATCGCACAGCTCGGTCTGCCGGTCGAGGTGGTCGCCGTCGTGCCCGCGACCGAGAACATGCCCAGCGGCACCGCGACCCGGCCCGGCGATGTCGTGCGGGCGCTGAACGGCAAGACGATCGAGGTCATCAACACCGACGCCGAAGGCCGTCTGATCCTGGCCGACGCACTGACCTACGCGGCAACCGTGGCAGGCGCCACGCGGCTGCTGGACTTCGCCACCCTGACCGGCGCGATCGTCGTCGCACTCGGCGAGGTCTACGCCGGCCTGTTCGGCAGCGACGAGGCCTGGACCGAGGCCGTGCGCACGGCGGGCGTGGCGTCCGGGGACCTGTGCTGGCCGATGCCGCTGCACACGGGCTACGCCCCCCTGATCAAGAGCAAGGTCGCTGACCTGTCCAACGCCGCCGCCAAGCGCCAGGCCGGCGCGGTCTACGCGGCCCAGTTCCTGCGCGAGTTCACCGACGGCCGACCCTGGTGCCACGTGGACATCGCGGGCACCGGGATGGTCGAGGGTGCCGGGACGGGCTTCGGCGTCGGCCTGATGCTGGCCGCGGCTGAGCAACTCGCCCACGCGCCTCGGCACTAGCACCGCCAGATCGGGCGGCCGATGCCGGGCCCGATGGCGGTGCTAGTCCGCGCCGAGCTCCTGGAGCACGCCGGCCATCGCCACCAGCAGCTCGGCGTTCTCATCAGGACGGCCGATCGTGATCCGCAGCGCGTCCGGGGCGCCGAAGGGCCCGGTCGGACGCACGATGATCCCGCGCGCAAGCAGCGCCTGGTTGATCCGGGCCGCCCGCTCGACGGACCCCATGCCGACCAACAGGAAGTTGCCGTATGACGGTAGGGGCGCGAACCCCAGCGCGCGCAGGCCGGCGTCGACCAGGCCGCGTTCGGCGCCGACCTCGGCGACCCGGCGGGCCAGCTGCCCCTCGGTGTCGGCGAGACTCGCGACCGCGGCCGCTTGGGCCAGCCCGTTGACATCGAACGCGTTGCGGACCCGGCCCAGCAGGGTGACCAGGTCCGGCGGCCCAACCAGGTACCCGACCCGCAGCCCGGCCAGGGCATATGCCTTCGAGAAGGTGCGCGTCACGACCAGGCGCCCGCCGTCGCGGATCAGCCCGACCCCATCATGGCCGCCGCTTGGCAGGTACTCGAAGTAGGCCTCGTCGAGCACGGGCAGCACGTGCCCGGGCAGCGCATCGATGAAGCCGGCCAGCGCCCGCGCGTCAACCGCGCCGCCGGTCGGGTTATTGGGGCTCACCACCACCACGAGCTTGGTGCGCGGCGTGATCGCCGCCGCCAGGGCGGCGAGATCGTACGCACCGTCCGGGCCCAGCGGCACGGCCTGGACCTCGGCGCCCTGGATCGCCGCGCCGTGGCGCCAGGACACGAAGGAGGGCCAGCCCATCGCCAGGCCGTCGCCGCGGTCCAACAGCGCGAGGCACAGCAGCTTGATCAGGCTGTCGACCCCGTTGCCGACGAGGATGCTGTCGGGGGCCACGCCCAGCCGCGTCGCGAGCGCGTCCCGCACCGCCCAGCTGCCGGGATCCGGGTAGCGCCGCTGGTCGGACGCCGCGCGGGCGATCGCCTCGAGCGCGCCGGGAAACGGGGGGTACGCGCCCTCGTTGGAGGCGAGTTTGATGATCCGCTCGAGCCCGAGCTCTCGCCGGACGTCATCGATCGGCCGACCCGGCTCGTAGGGGCTCACTCGTGCGAGGGCGGGGCGCGCGATGCCCTCGGGAAGACGCGGTCGGCTGCTCACGGCGAGCGATGCTACCAGCGGCGCGGACCGCGGCCCGGGGGCTATGCTCAAACGGTGCCAGAGACCCCCACATACGGGCTGTTCGTGCTGAATCTGGTGCTGCTGCCCGGGGAGCGCGTGCCGCTGCATATCTTCGAGCCCAGATACCGCCAACTCTTCGCCGATTGCGTGCTCGAGGACGCCCCGTTCGTCCTGCTGTACTCCGAGGACGAGGCCACCGCGTCGGTCGGCTGCACCGCCCGCTTCGACGAGGTACTCGAGCGCCACGACGACGGGCGGATCAGCGTGGTCGTGCGCGGGGTCGAGCCGGTCGAGATCGTCCGTGAGGCCAACGGGCACCTGTACTACAGCGCCCAGTGCCGCCCATGCGATCGACGACCCCGTCCGCGTCGACCAGGAGCGCTCGACCCAGGCCGCGGCGCGCTTCGTCGCGCTCGCCGCGGAGATCACCGGGCTCGCGGAGGCGCCCGAGGGCCAGGACGGGGTGCCGCTGTCCTACGTGCTCGCCGCCCACGTGGAGCTGCCGGCCCGCGTCAAGCAGGCGCTGCTGGAAACCCGCGACGAGAACGCACGCCTGGACCTGGTCATCCGCGCCCTCGATCGCGAGCTGGCCGCGGTCGAGCGCGCCCGCCTTGCGGCCGAGCGCGCGCCCACCAACGGCAAGGTCCCACACGATTGAGCGACACGGCGCAACCGCGGCGCGCCGCCCGCAGGCACCTGTGCGATCGGCACCTGCGGGCTGGTGTGGGTCGAGGGACCCGACGCCGCCAGCTTCCTGCACGGCCTGGTGACCTGCAGCGTCACCGACCTCCCCGTCGGCGCGGGCCGGCTGGCGCTGCTGTTGGACGCCAAGGGCCACATCGGCGTACAGCTGCAGATCGTGCGTGACGCCGAGACCGGCTTTACGCTCATCACCGACGCCGAGTCCGCCGCCGCGCTCGTCGCGGACCTCGAGCGATTCCACTTCTCGGAGGACCTCGAGATCCTGGGCCCGGAGAGCTCGCCGCAGCTGGTCGTCGCCACGCCCGCCCCACCCCCGGGCGGCGGGGTCGCCGCGCCGGGGTGGATTCCCGGCACCTGGACCGTCGTGTCCGACGACCCGGCTGCGCTCGCGGCGCGACTCGGCTGCACACCCGTCGGCATCGATGGGCTGGAGCGCGTCCGGATTCGCGCGGGCATCGCCCGTGTCGGGACCGATACCGCGACCACGACGCTCGTGCAGGAGGTCGGCTTCGAGGACCGCGCGGTCGACTTTGCCAAGGGCTGCTACCTGGGTCAGGAGACGGTCGCGCGCGCCCAGCACCGCGGGCAGGTGCACCGCGCGCTCCGCGGGCTGGTCGCCGATGCCCCGCTGCCGGCGGGCGCCGAAGTCCGTTACGCCGAACGCACGGTCGGGACGATCGGATCGGTCGCGTCCGATCCGGAGCTCGGGGTCATCGCCCTCGGCATCCTGCGGCGCGAGGTACCCGACGGCGCCACGGTGCGTGTCGGGCCCGAGGGCGTCCCGGCGACCGTGCGACCCCTCCCGTTACGATGAACCCGCGCCGGATGCGCGACATGCTCGGGGCGGCCGGCGCCGCCGCGCTCGCCTCGGCGGCGCACATCATCGCCGAGACCTATCCCGAGGCCGGCGAGCTCTCGCTGACCTGGTCGAACTGGACCGTCCGCGAATGGAACTTCACCTTCGCACGACACGCCCCGCCGGGCCGCCTGGTCGATCCATCTGCCCCACGACGGGGGCCCCGTCCTGATCGACGAGCTCGGTCCGTCCGACCGCGCCGGCGCGGGCCCGCTCGGCGACCTGGAGACCTAGCCCGGAGGCCGGGTCTAGGCGAACACCAGCTCGTCGCTCGAGGTCACCTTCGCGGATCGCCGCGGCGACCTTCTCGAGGGCCAGTTCGTGCAGGACCGGGATCAGGATCTCGGCCGGCGCGTCGAGCGCCGCCGCGTTGCGGACCTGCACGCTGACCCGTCCCACGAAGCAGGTCTTGATGCACACCAGCCGCGCGCCGTCCATCACCTTGACCTGGAAGCCCCACAACATCGCCGGCCCGTCGGCGAGCGACGTGCGTACGCCCTCGGGCACCAGCTCGTAGGTCGTCCCGTCGTGCTCAACGCTCATCCGGTCGATAGCTCGATCACCTCCCCGGAACCGGCGACCCGGTAGGCGGCGCCGCCGCGGCGCGGGTCGCCCGCGGCCTGCAGCTCGTCGTGCTGCCACCCGACGGCGCTGACGCCACCGAAGAACAGGTTCTGCCCGCTCCAGCGGCGCACGAGGCAGCCCTCGGCCTCGAGGGCCGCCGGCACCTGGTCGGGAACCCCGCCTTCGACGTCGACGCCGCCGCGCTCGGGGTGCACCCGCGGCCGCGCCACCGCCCGGTCGATCGGCAGGTCATCGTCGATGATGCCGACCAGCGTCTGCAGGATCGCCGAGCGCAGCCGGTTGGATCCCGCCGAGCCGAGCCCCAGGCACGGTCGCGCACCGTCCATCACGATCGTCGGCGCCATCATCGAAGTCATCCGCATTCCGGGGGACATGCTGCCAAACCCGCCGGGGTTCAGGTCCTCCTCGCCCATCATGTTGTTGAGCAGGAACCCCGTGCCGGGCACCATCACGCCCGAGGCCGTCCCGTTGCTGCTCGACAGGCTGGCGATCATGCCGTCGCGGTCGATGACGCTGACATGGGTCGTGCCGTTGGGCCCGCGCGTGACCGGCGGCAGCCCCTGCCCGGTGCCGCGCGATCTCAGCCCAGTCGGTGAGCCCGGCGTCGGCCACCTCGTGCAGTCGCTGGGCGAACGCCTCCGTGCGCAGGCTGTTGGCGAACTCCCCAGCGCGCACCAGATTGCGGTAGTGCGCGACGACATCCCCGGCCACGGGACGGCCGTCCAGGTGCGAGAGCGCCGCGGCGATCAGGACCCCGCCCGACGACGGCGGCGGATTGGTGAACACCGTCCGGCCGCGGAAGCGGGCCTCCAGGGGACGCCGTTCGATCACGCGGTACTCGGCGATGTCGGTCGGCGGTCACCAATCCCCCGGCCGCCGCGACGCCCTCGACGATGCGCTCCGCCAGCCACCCGCCGGGGCCCATCGACGCGGCCCCGGTGCGCCCGAGCTCCTCGAGCGTCTCGGCCAGCGCCGGGTTCCGGAAGACCTCGCCCTCGCCAAGCACGCTCCCGTCTGGCGCGTAGACCGCCGCCGCGTCGGGGGTAAAGCAGAGCATCTCCCCCAGGATCCGGAACAGGAAGGCCGACCGCGGTCCGATCACGACCCCCGTGCGCGCCAGCTCGACGCCCGGTGCGACCAGCTCGGGCAGGCTCATGCGCCCGAATCGCTCCCAGGCGGCGAACAGGCCCTGGAGCATGCCCGGCACGGCGATCGACGCCGGCCCGATGTGGAAGACCTGTTCGGCATCGCCGAACGGCACGGTGAACGCATCCAGATCGGCCGGGTCCAGCCGCTCGCCGTCGGGCCCGAGACCCCGGCACCGCCACGAAGAAATCCAGCACGACCGGCGTCCGGCCGGGTTCGGCGACCATCAGGAAGCCGCCGGCGCCCGGGCCCGTGAGCGGCCCCTCGCAGACCGCGCCCGCGAACGCCGCGGCGATCGCGGCGTCGACGGCGTTGCCGCCCTCGGCAAGGATGCGGGCGCCGGCTTGCGCCGACGCCCGATGTCCTGCTGCGACTACCCCGCGATGTGTCGGTCCCGTATCGACGGCGTCAGTCGGCCGAGGTGTCCGAGCCGGCCGGTCCGCCCGCATGGGTCAGCCGCCACGCTCACCGACGCGACCGAGCGGCCGATCGCGCGCGGCACCGACAACGCCGCGAGCGCCTCGGCCTCGGGGTTGGCCGGCGGCGCGGCGCGGACGCCGCTGAAGTTGGCGGCAACGACGGTGACCCACACCTGACCGGTGAGCTCCGGGTCGATCGCCGCACCGAAGATGATGTTCGCGTCCGGGTCCGCGGCGGCGGCCACGATGTCCGCGGCCTCCGAGACCTCCGTCAGCGACAAGTCCGGACCGCCGGTGATCCCGAGCAGCACGCCCTGCGCGCCGTCGATCGGCGTCTCCAGCAGCGCGGACGAGATCGCCGCCTGGGCGGCCTCGGCGGCGCGGTTGCCGCCACCGGCGTAGCCGATGCCCAGCAGCGCCTCGCCGGCATCGCGGATCACCGTCCGCACGTCGGCGAAGTCGAGGTTGATCAGGCCCGGCAGGGTGATCATGTCGCAGATGCCCTGCACGCCCTGGCGCAGCAGATCGTCGGTGACCTGGAAGGCATCCACCATGCTCGTGCCGCGCTCGAGCACGGTCATCAGGCGGTCGTTGGGGATGACGATCACGGTGTCGGCGGTCTCGTGCAACCGCACGATGCCCTCGTCGGCGACGATCGTCCGGCGCTTGCCCTCGAACTGGAACGGCTTGGTGACGACCGCGACCGTCAGCGCCCCGAGCTCGCGCGCGATCCGCGCCACCATCGGCGCGCCCCCGGAGCCCATCCCGCCGCCCTCGCCGGCGGCGATGAACACGAGGTCGCTGCCCTTGAGCGCCCGGCGCAGCGCCTCCTCGGAGTCACGGATGGCCTGCTCGCCCTTCTCGGGGTCGCCGCCGGTGCCGCGCCCATGGGTCAGTTCGAGTCCAACCGGGATGCGGACGTCGGCGTCGCAGGCATCCAGCGCCTGGCGGTCGGTGTTGACCGCGACGAACTCGACCCCGCGGATCCCGGCCTCGACCATCCGGTTGATGGCGTTGCAGCCGGCCCCGCCGACGCCGACGACCCGGATGACCGCGACGTAGCTGTTGAGGTTGGCCGCCGGCAGGTCGTCGGTCGGCGCGAACAGCTGGTCGGTGCCGGCCGTCGGGCGCGGTGACTCGGTGCTCCGGAACAGGTTCGACAGCGGGCCTTCGCGCATGCTGGCGCGACCGGAACGAGGGGTCATGCACGTACCTCCTGGGGGACTGGGCTCAGCTCTCGCTCGACCACGAGATGCGCCAGCTGGCGGTACCAGCGGGCCGCCTGGCCTTGCGGGTCATACGACATGACGCTGCGGCCGCTCACGGGGGCCTCAGCGAAGCGGATGGTCTTGCCGATGCGGATCGGGTAGACGATGTCGCCGAAACTCTGGGTGAGCACGTCGATCGCCTCGCGCCCGTGCAGTGTGCGCCCGTCGTACATCGTCGGCAGAATCCCGACGATCGCGATGTCGGGGTTCAGGTGCTCGCGCACCTGCTCCAGCGTGGCCTGCAGCTGGGCGAGGCCCCGCAGCGACAGGTACTCGCACTGCACCGGGACGATCACCCCGTGCGAGGCGACCATGGCGTTGATCGTCAGCAGCCCCAGCGACGGGGGCGTGTCGATCAGGATGACGTCGTACTTGTCCATCAGCGGCCGCAGCGCGCGCTGCAGCGCGCGCTCCCGGCCGATCGTCGCCGTGAGCGCGAGCTCGGCGCCCGCGAGCTCGATGCCGGCCGGCGCGATGTCAACCTCGCGCGCCTGGATCAGATTGGCCATCGGGATCTCGCGCACGAGTACGTCGTACATCGTCAGCGTGAGCTCTTCGACGTCGACGCCCTGGCTCATGGACAGGTTGCTCTGCGGATCCAGGTCCACCGCGAGCACGCGGTAGCCAAGGTCCTTGAGGGCGACCGCCAGGTTGAGGGTCGTCGTGGTCTTTGCGACGCCACCTTTCTGGTTGGCGAGCGCCAGTACGCGCGCGGTACGTGACATCGGTTGCGCCTCGGCCGGTATGGCAGGATGCTGGTCTCAGGACTTCGATGTTGACAATAGGAGTCCTCTCGGCCAGAAGACCAGGCAGCCGGTTCGGACGGGCCGCTGTTTGCGGCCACGAACTGTGCGGGGCGTCAGGGCCCGCCGGCGCTAGGCGGGTGGCAACTCCAGGCGCCGCTGGCCGGCCCACGCGGCCGCCTGGGAGCGCCGCTGGAAGCCGAGCTTGCGAAGCAACTGGCTGACGTGGTTGCGCACGGTCTTCTCCGACAGGTGCAGGACCTCACCGATGGCACGGTTCGTGTACCCCTCGGCGATCAGCGCCAACATGCGCCGCTCACGGTCGGTCAGGCCCGCCAGCTCCGCCTCGGCCTGCTTTGCCGACAGCTCGCGGAACTGCGACAGCAGGGTCCCCGCGGCGCGCGGGTCGAGCGACGACTCACCGGCGGCGGCGTCGCGGATGGCCTGGATGAGCCGCTCGGCGTCGGCCTGCTTGAGCAGGTAGCCGCTCGCCCCGGCCATCACGGAGCCAACGATCGCCTCCTCGTCCTGGTATGAGGTCAGCATGACCACTCGCGTCTCGGGGTTGTCGGCCTTGATGCGCCGGCAGGCCTCGACGCCCGAGCCGTCCGGCAGGCGCACGTCCATGAGGACGACGTCCGGGCGCGCCTGGGTCGCCAGGGCGATGGCGTCGCTGACCGTTCCCGCCTCGCCGACGACGCGGAAGCCCGTCGCGTTGGCGAGCACCGTCTTGAGCCCGATGCGCACGACGGCATGGTCGTCGACGATCAGGATCCGGATCGCGTCGGTTTGACTGGTTGCCATCTAGGGCATCACCTCTGCTGGGAACGGTTGTGTGAGGGGTGCGGCATCCGGGATGTCGCTGTCGAGCGGAATGGAGACGACCAGTCGGGTCCCGGGCGACATCTGGTCGACGCTCATCCGGCCGCCGAGTCGCCGGGCGCGCTCGTGCATGTTGCGCAACCCGAACCCGCCGTGTTCGTCGGCTGCCGGACCGATCCCGCAGCCGTTGTCGCTGATCACCAATTCAAGCTCATCCTGCGCAAAAGCCAGCCGGACATCGGTGACGCAGCTTCCGGCGTGCCGGGACGCATTGGACAGTGCCTCGCGCAGGATCTGCTCCAGGTGCCTGCCTGCACCTTCCGGCACCGGACCCGAGGATGACATGCCGCGCACCTCGAAGCGAACCCGCAGGTCCGTCTCGAGATCGAATTCACCGGCGATCTCGCGCAGTCGGGCGACGATGCCCTCCGCCGTATCGGGGGTTTGGGACAGGTCGGTGATGTAGGAGCGGATGTCGTCGGTGACCTGATTCAGATCGCTGACCACCCCCCGCAGCTCCTGGCGGCTCGGCCCGTCGTCGGTGTGCAGCGCGATCGCCTCGAGCCGCAGGGCGGCGGCATAGATCGACTGGATCGTCCCGTCGTGCAGGTCGCGGCGGAAGCGCGCGCGCTCCTCGGCGACCGTACGCGAGCGCTCGAGCGCGTCGAGCCGCTGCTTGGCCTCGACCTCGAAGATCTCCAGCAGCTTCGCGGCCAGGACGCACAGTGCCAGGCCCGCCAGGGCGAGCACCACGTCCATCGGCACGCCGGTCATCGCGAACCAGTGCTGCTTGCTGACCAGCCCCGGTGCCCAGGGCGCGTCGTCGACGACGGTCCCGCCGATCAGCGCATACACCGCCAGCACCGCCGCGGCGGCGGCGACATACGGGCGGATGCTCGTCATGCCGGCCAGCGACAGCGCACCGCGCTGGCGCCAGAGCCCGACCGCGGCGAGCAGCGACCCGACCAGCAGCAGCGTCATGCGCGCCACGTTGTCGACCGAGAGCGCCCACTGGGTCGCGGTCCAATGCTGCTGGCCCGCGACGACGGCACCGACGACCAGAATCAGCAGCCACACGGCGATCGAGGCGGCGGTCGCGGCCAGCCGCGTGCGGCGCGGCAACTCGAGCAGCCGCAGCCCGAACTGCACCATGAACAGGTAGCCGGCCGACTCCAGCAGGCCGCGCAGCGCCCACAGGCCGTTGACGTAGTTCGTGTGCAGGTAACTCTGCTGGATGGGGATGAAGACGTCCCCCCAGATGGCGAACGCCTCGGTGATGGCGAACGCCGCCAGCCAGATCAGCGCGCTCGTCAGGACGAGCCGGCTTGCCCGGCGACGCTGCAGCCACACCGCAAACCCCAGGGCGAAGAACACGAGCCCGTGGGCGAAGAGGACGATCGTCTGGTTCTGCGAGAAGAACTCGTGCATCGTGCGATGCCCCAGTGGCCGTTCGGGCCGTGGTTCCGGAAGGGGGAGCGCCGGTACCCAGCAGGGTCGGTCAGAGGCGGTCCCGGCGCGCAGGCAGCCCGGATCGCCGGGACAATTGTACTCCGCTACTGGCCGAGTGCGGCATCCAGCTGTGCGCGGAGCTGGGTGATGATGTCGTGATGGACCGCCGCGGTCACCCGCGGGTCCTCGAGCAGCTGGCGGCGGTCGAGCGTGGACAGCGAACTGGTCAGGTTTTCGTCACGCATGATGTCTTCCAGATGGCGCCCGGACGCCAGCTGACCCACGACGTACTGCACCATGTGCTTGTGCGACGCCGACTCGGTGCTCAGCACATTGTCAACCTGATCTTCGATGCCCATCGGGTTCTCCTTCGCGGTCCGTGCGCGCGCTGCGCCTGCTCAGAGCCTACTCCAGCACGTGGCGCGGCCACGCGGCGCGGGAGGGCCCCGGATCAGTCTCGCGGAGGGACGGCACGCTGCGGAGGATTTGGCCGGCGGGCCACCTTCCGTGTACTCGGAGGTGCATTATCTACGTCGTGGGCAAAGACCGCTATCTCGACCACGGCAAGGACCGCCAACTCCAGCGGACCTACCGGGGCGGCGCGGAGCGCGCCGCGGACCGCAACGGTGGCACCCGCCCGAGCCCGGAGAAGGCGATCATCGTCGCGTCCGTGCCCCGCCTCGACGACGACGCCGAGGATTCGCTGGCCGAATTGGTCGAGCTGCTGCGCACCGCCGGGGCGCAGACGCGTCGCCCGCGTCGTCCAGCAGCGCACGCGCCCCGACCCCAAGACCTACCTTGGCCGCGGCAAGCTCGAGGAGCTGCACGAGATGTTCCCGGCCCTGCGGCCCGATCTGGTCGCGATCAACGCGGAGCTGAGCGCCGGCCAACAGCGGGCCCTGGAGGACCGCCTGCAGATCCGCGTCGTCGACCGGACGGCGGTCATCCTCGACATCTTCGCCCTGCACGCCCGGACCGCCGAGGGCAAGCTCCAAGTCGAGCTGGCGCAGCTCGAGTACTCCTACCAGCGTCAGGAGGGGCTCTGGCAGCACCTGGAGCGCCTGGGCGGCGGCGTCGGCACGCGCGGCCCCGGTGAGAGCCAGCTGGAATCCGACCGGCGGCTGCTGCGCACCCGCATGGGCGTGCTGCGGCGGCGCCTGCGGGACCTGGATCGCTCGCGCGGGGTCATGCGGGATCGCCGGCTGGCCTCGGGCGCGCCGCGCGTCGCGTTGGCCGGATACACCAACGCGGGCAAGTCCAGCCTGATGAACGCCCTCTCGGGCGCCCACGTGGCGGTCAACGACGCCCTGTTCGAGACGCTTGACCCGACGACGCGCGCGATCGAGGAGCGCGGCTATCGGATCCTGCTCTCCGACACCGTCGGCTTCATCCGGCACCTGCCGCACCAGCTCGTGGAGGCGTTCCGTTCGACCCTCACCGAGGTCCAGGACGCCGACCTGATCGTGCACGTCGCCGACGCCTCCGAGCCCGAGCACCGGCGGATGGCCCACGCGCTGGCCGTCGAGGACGTCCTCGAACAGATCGGTGCCGGCGCCATCCCCCGGATCCTCGTGCTCAACAAGATCGACCGCATCGCCGCCGACGAGCGCCAGGCGCTCGTCGGGCGGCACGCTGGCGCGGTGCTGGTCTCGGCGCTCACCGGCGACGGCGTCGCCGCGCTGCGCGAGCGACTGATCGCCCTGGCGCGCGGGCGCCTCACCTACCTGGACGTGGTGATCCCGTGGAGTGCGGGGACCCTGCTGTCGGATGTCTACCGGCAAGGGCACGACATCAGCGAAGAGGAGACCGAGTCGGGCCTGCGGGTGACCGCCCTGATGCCGCCCGCCGCCGCCGCGCGCCTGCACACCGCGATCGCCGCGCTCGCGGCCGAATGACCGACGACCGCCCGATCACCGAGCTGCGCAACATCGACCCGGCCATCACGCAGTGGCTGCACGAGGTCGGCATCAACTCCGCGGACGAGCTGCGAGAGATGGGCGCCGCCCGGGCATATCGGACGATGCGCGCCTGGCGGCCCTGGAGCGCGGAGCTGATCGTGCTGTGGGCGCTCGAGGGCGCGATCAACGACGTCGACTGGATCGATGTGCCGCCCGAGCGCCGCCTCGAGCTGCGCCGCGAGGTCGACCCGGATGCCGTACCCCGAGCGGATCCCCACGACGGCAGGGCGTCTGGTGGATAGTCGAGGCACGCCCCGCTAATCCGTACTGGTGCGCACCGTTCGTATGGGTGGCAGCCGTCGCACAGGCGCGCCATAGCCTGCAGGCACGCCATTTCGACACGAAGGCCCCTGCGGACATGCCGTACAACATCGACGTCTCAGGAGATGATCCCGCCGCTCCCCAGGCCCTGGCGTCGTCGCTTGCCCGGGCGTTGGTGGCGCATGGCGCGCTCGAGCGGCCCGTGGTCTTCGCGTGCATCGGCACCGACCGCTCGACCGGCGATGCCCTTGGCCCCCTCGTCGGACAGTGGCTCGTGCGCTCCGGCTACGGCGACGCCCAAGTCCTCGGAACCCTCGAGCACCCGTTGCACGCGCTCAACCTGCGCGACCGTATCGGGCCGCTGGCGAGTTCCGCCGATCCGCCGGTCGTCGTGGCCGTCGACGCGGCGCTCGGCCCGCGCGCGAGCATCGGCATGATCAGCCTGCGCGCCGGCGGCCTGCGGCCGGGCCACGGGGTGGGCAAGTCCCTGCCGTACGTCGGAGACCTGGCGATCACGGCGACCGTGAACATCGCCTCCGGCGCCTTCGATGCCCACGTGCTGCAGAGCACGCGACTGTACCTGGTCCAGGCGCTCGCCAAGACCATCGGGGTCGCCTGCTGCGAGGCGATGTCGCTGACCGACCGCACCCTGATTGCCGCGGCACCGCGGACCCTGCTGGCGGCCTGACATGCTGCTGTCCGAGCCACGCCGAACGCCCCCGGATCGACCGCACCTCACCACGGCGTCCGTGTCCCGTGGTTCAATGCGCACTCGACGCCAACGAAAGTCGGCCGCCGTTGACGCCCGAATCCGAGCTGACCGGCCACGCGCTGCGTGGCGCGCGCTACCGTGCCCAGATCACCTCACGTGGTCAGACGCCGGGCTTGCGCAGCGAGATCTACGACATCGCCATCCGCGCCGGGTTCGCCGATCGTGCGGCCGATGTCGCGGTGGCGCTGACCGAGCTGGTCGCAAACGCGCAGCAGCACGGCGAGCCGCCGTACTTGGTCGAGGCCTGGTGGGATGGTCGGCTGGTGATCGAGGTCAGCAACCATGGCACCGGCCTCGACGCCGAGAGTGTCTGGCGGACCGAACCGCCGCGGATCGACGAGGTCCGCGGGCGCGGGCTCTGGCTCGTGCGCCACCTGGTCGACCTCGTCGACGTACGGACCGGCGGCGAGCAGACGATGGTCCGCGTGGAGCTCACCCCAGAACCGCACATCGGCGCCTAGCTCCAATACTGACGGAGGTCGTTTGCGGCGGGGCCCGTCCGTGAGAGGACGGCTCCATGACCGAGATCGAACAGCAGCGCAAGATCCGCCACCGCCTGGCGGTCCTGCGCCATGACCAGGAGGTCACCGGCAACGTCGCCACGACCTGCCGGTACTACGGGATCAGCCGGCCCACGTTCTCCAAGTGGGTGCACCGCTACGAACAACACGGTGAGCAGGGCTTGGGCGACGGGTCACCGCGCCCGCACCACATCCGGCACGCCACCGAGGCCGAGGTGGTAGCCAAGATCGTCTATCTGCGCCAGAACTACCACGTCGGCCCACAGAAGATCGCGATGCATCTCGAGCGGTACCACGACATGACGATCAGCCCGTCGGGGGTCTGGCGGATCCTGAAACGGCTCGAGATGAACCGGCTGCCCGCGTCCCAGCGCGATGTGCGCC
Organism: uncultured Thermoleophilia bacterium; assembly: GCA_963784985.1. Classification (GTDB taxonomy): domain Bacteria; phylum Actinomycetota; class Thermoleophilia; order Miltoncostaeales; family Miltoncostaeaceae; genus CAITWD01. The sequence continues at coordinate 16,412 of CAWATR010000010.1, read as the reverse complement.
ACAAGAAGCGCTGGACACGGTACGAGAAGCCGCTGCTGGGCCGCGAGATCCAGGTCGCGATGTGAAGTTCATCGAGCCGATCGGCGGATCCCGGCGCAAGTACCCCCAATTCACCGCCATCGACGACTGCACGCGCATCCGGGTCGTGCGGGTCTATCCGCACAACGACCAGAAGACCGCGATGCAGTTCCTCGATTACGTGCTCGAGCGCATGCCGTTTGCGGTGGAGTCGATCCAAACCGACAACGGGGCCGAGTTCCAGACCGGATTCCACTGGCACGCGCTTGATCGCGGCATCCGCCACACCCACATCAAGCCGGCCACGCCCCGCCTCAATGGCAAAGTCGAACGCTCACACCGCATCGACTCAGAGGAGTTCTCCCGGCTGCTCGACGGGGTGGTCATCGACGACTCAGACCTGTTTGCCGACCAGCTGCGCGGGTGGGAGGACTCCTCTAACTTCGATCGCCCGCACGGCGGCCTTGGCGGGCAGACCCCCTATGAGCGACTGCGCCAGACGTCCACCGCCTCGACGTAAACGCCGAGTGTCAGTCGCCACCTAGCGCCACCCGGCGAGATCCGGGCGTGCGAGCGGCCCGCGGCGGGCACGGCACGGAGCCGACGCGCGGCGACCTCGTCGCTGACGGCCCGCGGCGGCTGGGGCCCGCGGTTGCGCTCGGCCGCCGCACTGCGTTGGCGCACGATCCGCTCGATCCGATCGGCGATCGCCTGCTCGAGCGCGGCAATGCGACGGCCGTCGACGCCGTTGCGGGCATGCCCGGCGGCGACCACGCGCAGCTGCTGGGCCGCCGTCGCCCGCAGCGCGTGCTCGAGCTCGAGCTCGCTGAACTGGCGCGCGACGCGAGCGGCGTCGTCGGCCGGCCGGGCGTCGATGGCGGCGAATGTGGTGCTCACACGCTTCTCATCGGCCCGCCGCGGGCGGCCCTTGAGCCCGCGTGTTACACCGCCGCCGGATGCGACTCGCCAACTCGGCCGGAACGTCCTAGAGTCGGGGTATGCCTGGAGTCCCGATCCTCGGCATGATCTATGCGCTTGTCGTCGCCGCCGGCTTCTTCGCGCACGTGTGGTGGCAGATCCGCAACGCGCCTGACGACCCGGGCCACTCCGACGACGGCCCGCCCCCACCGCCACCGCCGGACGACGACCCTAGGCCCGGTCCGCCACCGCGACCGCCGGGACGACAACGCCGGTTCGAAGGACATCGCGCATGGACAGCACGCCCACCAGGGCGTCCCCGTCAAATACCAGAACGTGGCGCACGGCGTGGGCCACCATCAACTCCGCGGCCCGTGCGATCGCCCACGTCGGTGCCGCGGTGATGACCGCGTTGTTCATGTGATCACCGACAAGCTGCGTGTCGACGTCGAGTCCGTCGGCGACCGCATGCAGCAGGTCGCGCTCGGTGATCACGTGGGGTCCGGGGAGCGCCGGATCCATCACGATGGCGGCGCCGGTGTTGTGCTGGACCATGCGTGCCGCGGCCTGGCGCAGGGTGTGCTCGGGGCCGATCACCGCCGAGACCGGGCTCATGACGTTGCCGACCTGCATGCCACCCTCCTAGTAACAATCGTTGCAAGGAGGGTGATTGTGACATCGATCCGCCCCGTAGGCAACACCACGGCGGCAGCGCCGTCGTGCGGCTATGCGGCGCGCGATGCGGCGCCGCGGCCGCAGATCATCGACCACAGCCCATAGACCGTCGTCAGGTCCGCGACGAATTGCCGCAGTCCCTCCGGGCTCGCGGCGTCGGCGTCCAGGCGCTGGGACAGGTACACCAGGATTGCCGAGATCTGGCGGCCGATCGTCCCGGTTCCCCAGCTCACGCGCTGGGCGAGGTCCGACGAGCACGGCGCGCATCCAGCCGACGCGGCGCTCGACGTCGACCGCCCGGCCGGTCTCGCGGGCGTCGAGCGCCTCGCGCGCGAACTGGATGCGCCATCGAACAGGGCGGCGATGTGGACGTTGGGGTGATCGAGTTCGTCGGGCTCATGACCGGGGTCATCGAGCATCAAGCTGCCGCCTTCATGGATCGTGCGCGCGCCGCGCGCGGGTACGCCGGGCCGGCTCCCGCGGCGCGGGCTCGCTAGGTGTGTTGTCGGACGCGATCGCGGCGAACTTGAGCGCGCTTGGACCCCGTGGCGACGGACCGCCGAGGCGGCGCGGCGCCCCGGTGCGGCAGACTCCCGTTCAGGCGCGCCGGTCCGGCGTCGGCCTGACGCCATCGCCCACCTCCGACAAGGACGACGCATGAGCGAAGCACAGGATTTCAACGCGCGGATCGCCGAGGAATTCCGCGCCAACGGCGGCAGGGTCGGCATGTTCGCCGACACCACGCTGCTGCTGCTGACGACGACCGGCGCCAAGACCGGCGCCGCGCGGGTCAGCCCGCTCGTGTACCGCGGCGAGGGTGACCGCTACATGGTGTTCGCCTCGGCCGGCGGGTCGCCGCGGCATCCGCACTGGTACCGCAACCTGAAGGCGAACCCCGAGGTCACCGCTCGAGGTCGGCACCGAGACGTTTCGGGCCCGCGCGACGGAGCTCGGCGGTGCGGAGCGGGACCGCATCTTCGCCGCCGAGGCCGCCCGCTCGCCGCAGCTCGACGAGTACCAGCGCACCACCACCCGCACGATCCCGGTCATCGCCCTGGAGCGCATCTAGCCCGCCGCGGCCCTGCGGTCGCTGGCCGGCGGCGTGGCTACTCGGACGACTCGGCCCCCTCGAGGGAGGGCGACGGCTCGGCGGTCTCGGCGGCGCGCTCCTCGGCAGCGTCACGGCGGCGGCGGCGAACGACCCAGTACGCGATCGCCGCAAGCACGATCACGGCGACGGCGATCGCCGCCGCCGTGCCGGCGACGCTCTCGACGCGCTTGAACGAGTTGCCCGCGATCCAGCCGATCAGCACGAAGCCGACTCCCCAGACGAGGCCGCCAAGCGCGTTCCAGGCGATGAAGCGCCGGTACGGCATGCCGCTCATGCCCGCCAGCCCCGGGACGGTCGCCCGAAAGAACGCCACGAACCGGCCGAGAAACACCGACGGCGCGCCACGCCCGCGCACGAACTCCTGTGCGTGCTGGACGCGGTGCTGGTGATGGCGCAACGGGCGCACGCTCAGCACGCGGGTGCCCAGGTGCCGGCCGACCTCGTAGCCGACGGTGTCACCCGGCGATCGCCGCGACCACGACGACCGCCATCATCACCCAGACGTTGACCGACCCGCGGCTGGCCAGCACGCCGCCGAGCACCGCGGCAGTCTCACCGGGGATCACGAAGCCGACGAACAGGGCGTCCTCGGCGAACACGAGCCCGAACACGATCAGGTACGCGACGACCCCTCCGTGGCCGAGCAGGAAGTTCTGGATCGGATCCAGGATGGTGTTGGTGAACCAACTCACGCCGGCGGAGCCTAGCCCGGTCCGGCCTGGTCCGCCGGGGAGATCGCCGGCGCGGAACGCCCGGACGGTCGGTGCCACCCATGCGCGGGCGGAACCGCTTCGCTAGGACACGGACTCCGGGTTGACCGCCGAGGGAGCCATTGGGGGCTCGGACGCCGGGGGCACCTCGTTCACGGGCGCCTGGATCTCCAGGAACACTTCCTTGCGGAACACCGAGACTTCCCGCGGGGCCTGGATCCCGATGCGCACCTTGTCGCCGATGACATCGAGGATGGAGATCTCGATGTTGTCGCCGACCATGATGCTCTGATGCTTCTTGCGCGTCAGCACCAACATGCCAGAGGCCTCCTTGCGCTCTGTATGTGCGGCTATTCGCCGACGCGGAGTAGTATGCACGGTCTGGCGATCGCCAGACATGGACTTACGGGGGGGATTAATGCTGTACGGACGTCGCCTGGATGAGGCGTTGGAGCACGTGGACGGCTCTCGGTACGCCCTGGTACACGCGGTCTCGAAGCGCGCGCGGCAGATCACCCTCTGGCTGACCGCCGACCCCGCCGAGCTGCGTGCCGAGTCCGCCCCGCCGCCGGCCGCCGGCGAGCTCATCACGCGTGATCCCGTGGCGCTGGCCGAGGCCGAGATCCTCGCCGGCGAGGTGATCGTGCACTGGGATCCCGAGGGCAAGGCCGACATGCTCGAGCCGGTCTCGGCCGAGGTCGTGGACCCCCTCGAGGAGACGCTCCTGCTGGAGAGCCTCACCGAAGACGACGACGACGCCGAGCTGACCGCCGAGGACGACGGTGACCTGACGCCGGCGCTCGCCCAGGTCCTGGAGGGCGAGGCACCCGCCGATGTCGTCGACGACGAGGTGGTCGAGGACGACGAGGAGGAGACGGAGGCCGTCGAGCTGGAGACCGACGACCTGGTCGACGTCAGCCTTGAGGGACTGGCCGAGCAGGAAGCCGCCGAGGTCGAGGACGACGAGACCTAGGCGCGCGGCGGCTTGGCGCCGCCACTGATCGCATCATCTTCTGCGTGCCGCGCCGCAATGCGCGGCACGCCGCATTTCGGGCCCGGTGGGGCCGTCGACCCGGTCCCGCTACGAACATATGTTCGCTATGCTCCCGGGCCCATGGCCACGGTCGACGACATCGAGGTGTTCTGCCGCGTCCATCTCAGCGAAGCCGAAGCCGAACGGCTGGTCGGCTGGCTGGCGTGGCGGACCGGCCACAACCAGGCGCTGGCGGGGTCCGGCGACCCGCTCGAGCGACTGCGTCACGCATTGCGATTCTGGCTCGATGACGCGCAGCGCGGCCGGCTACTGGACTGGCTCGAGCGCCGCCGGCGCAGCGACGAGCCACTTGTGCCGAAATAGCGGCTGCGGCGTGACCGGCGTGCCCGCGCCGGGGAGCGGGGGCGCTAGCCTGGGCCGTGAGGAGGTTGCGGAATGGATGAGATCGTCACCGCCGAGTTCACCCACCCCTACGGGACGGCGCTGGTCGCCGCCACCGAGACGGGGGTCGTGCGGATCGCCTTCGACCGCGACGACCGCGCCGAGATCGACCGGGAGCTCGCCGCGCTCGGGACGGTCCGGGACGACCCGGAGGCGCTCGCCGACACGCTCGACTGGCTCGCCGGCGCAGTCGCGGGCACTCCGGCCGGCCCCACGCCCGCCCGCGACCTGCGGCTGGTCTCGACGCCGTTCGCGCGCGACGTGCTCGCGGCCATCGAGGCGGTGCCCGCCGGCCGGACGATCAGCTACGCCGAGCTGGCCGCCGCCGCCGGACGCCCACGGGCGGTCCGGGCGGCCGCGCACGTGTGCGCGACCAACCCGGTGCCGCTGGTGATCGGTTGCCATCGCATCGTGCGCAGCGACGGGACCGCCGGCGAGTACGGGGGCGGGCGCGAGCTGAAGACCCATCTGATCGCCCGCGAGCGGGTCGCCGCGACGGGCTAGCGCCTCGCGGTGCGGCCGCCCCGCGGTCACGCGATCTGCGACATTGCAGGGATGGCGCGTCGCGAAGTGACCTTTGCCGACCTCAACCGGGATCCGGAGACCGTCGCGCGCGAGCTGCTGAGCTGGCAGCGCGGCGATCGCAGTGAGGCGATCGGGCTGACGCTTGCCGCCAGCGCGCGGGAGACGCACGGCCGGGCCATGACGGTCTGGGTGTGGACCGGACGCCTGGCGGACGGTTCCATGATCTGGGTGCTGCCGGTCAGCGTCCGGCACGCCCAGGCCTTCGCGCCGCAGGGACCCGCACGCGTCCTGGTCGCGCTGCTGGCCGCCGCCGTCGACGCCGGCGCGGATCCCGCAGGGCTCGTTCTGCGCGACTGGAACGGCTGGGTGGCCGTCGAGGCCCCGGGAGCCGACCCTGAGCTCGCGATGCTCGCCATCGCCGAACGGCTGCCCGACGCCGCTCGCATCCGCACCGCACCGCTGCCCGGCCCGCCCGAGCACGCGCCCGAGCTGGATCTTGGGCGCGCGCGCGGACCAGCGGGCTCGCGGTGCTGGCCCAGTCGGTCGGGGCGCACCCGGTCGAGGTGGCGATCGCCCTGGCCGCCCACGGCCAGCCCCTGGAGATCGCCGCCGACGATCCGGACATGGTGCGCAACGTCCGCAACTGGGGCCTGTCCGGGGACCCGCTGCCCGATGAACCCGATGAGACCGACGCCGCGCTGGGGATCGACAACGACCCGTGTCCCAGGCGTCGGCACGCCCGGCGGGTGCTGCAGCGGCTGTTGCGGATGGGCAAGGTCGGCACCAACTACCACACCGCCGTCGATCACCTATACCGCGGCGTCGCGGCCGATCAGCGCCACGACGCGATGGAAGTCGGCGAGGCGCTGATCCGCGCGGGCCTGCTCGGCGAAAAGCCGAGCGTCGGTCAGCGCCACGTCTACCTGCGTCGCGACGCGCTCGCCCAGATCCACGCGCTGATCGAGCGGGCTGAGACGGACGCGCCGGCGCTCACCGAGCTCTGGACCGCCCCACCGCCCTCGGTCCGCGCCGACTAGCGGCGCAGCGAATCAGTCGATCCCGATCATCACCTCGGTCGACTTGATCACCGCCGTCGCCGGTGCCCCGACCGTCAGGCCGAGCTCCTCCACCGACCCCCGGGTGACCGCGGCCGTGACCTGCTGGCCGCCGTCGAGCTCGAGGGTCACCATGGCCATGACCGCGCCGAGCTGGATCGCGGTGACGGTGCCCGAGAGCTGGTTCCTCGCAGAAAGGCGCATCGTGTCGTCCCATCCTCGCCGCCTGGTCCCGGATTGTAGTGCGCCCGGGCCGGTCGGCGGCGGTCCTAGCCGCGCCCGCGGCCGGGCGCGTCGGTCGCCATGCGCGCCATCCGCGCGAAGCCCGCATCGAGCGCCACGGCGGGGTCCCACGCGTCCGGGTCGCCCGGCGCAATGCGGCCGGCCACCTCGAAGTACCAGTTGCTCGCGGTGCGGTACTGCGCGGCCAGGTCCGCAACACGGAAGGTCACCCCGAGCCGGCGCCGCAGCTCGTCGGTGACCGCAAACGCGAGCTCGTTGCGTACCGGGCGCAGCGGCGAGGTGTCGGCGTCCAGGCGCCGCACACCCTCCTCCCAGGCGAACCGCGCCGCGGCGATCTCCGAGTCGCTACCGCCCATCGTCACCGGGCGCGTCGGCGCAGCAGGTCGCCGGCCAGGAGAGGTCCGTACGCGCCGCGATCCAGTCGCCGATCGGCGACCCACCGGTCGCCATCGCGAAGGCCAGGTGGGCATGCAGGCACTTGACCCGCGCGGGGTCGCGCGTGCCACCGATGTTGAACCCGGCGTGCAGCTGCCGATGCCGCGCATTGGCCGCAAGGATGTGCGCCGCCATGGCGGGATCCGCCTCCAGCGCGCGGACACCGCCGACGGCCTCGAGACGGCTGACGGCGTCCCCGAGGGCACGGCAGGCCAGCCAGTAGCGCGTCGGAAACGGGCGACCGTGGATGTCGGCCGGCGCGTTGGCAAGGACCGCCGGTCCGCCCGCGGGGCAGGTCACCGCGATGGTGCAGCGCGTGAACGACGGGCGCCCAAGCAGGCGCGCGACGACCGCCGGATCAGGACGCTGGGGACGTTCGGGGCGGGACCATGTCAACTTGGAATGTCTTGGCATGGGCCTTGCGGGTGACAAAGTCGACGACGAAGCCCTGCTCGCCCGGGCGCAGCATCCCGATCTCGCGTGCGTGGATCTCGAGGATCGCGGGCGTCTTGAGTTCGGCGAGCTGACCGGCCAACTGCGTGCGCTGCGCCTGCAGCTCGGTGAGCGTCTCCTCCTGGGCGCGCAGGGTGCTCTTGGCAGAGAGGTACCCACCGAGCGGCCCGATGTAGCTCAGTCCGACTGCCGTGAACAGCCCTGCGATGACGATCGTGCGTGGACAAGGCGTGAGAGAACTCCCGAGAGGCGCGCACGGGCGTGGTGGCCCGCCGTACGTGCTAGGTACGCCCCCGGCACCGTCGCTCCTTCAGCCGCCACGGCCCAATCGGCCCAGCGTTCGTGGGCGAACTGTCCCACCCGTTGCGCGCTAGCGCTCGACGAACGCGCCCGCGCCGGAGTAGGTCGCCGCCGGACCAAGCAGCTCCTCGATCCGCAGCAACTGGTTGTACTTGGCGACCCGCTCGCTGCGCGACGGCGCCCCGGTCTTGATCTGGCCGCAGCCGGTCGCGACCGCCAGGTCGGCGATGAACACGTCCTCCGTCTCGCCGGACCGGTGCGAGACCATCGCCGCAAAGCCGGCCCGCGCGCCAGCTCCATCGTGGCGAGCGTCTCGGTGAGCGTGCCGATCTGGTTGAGCTTGATCAGGATCGCGTTGCCGGCGTGGCGATCGATGCCCATCTGCAGCCGCTCGACGTTGGTGACGAACAGGTCGTCGCCCACCAGTTGGATCCGGTCGCCCAGGCGCTGGGTCAGCAGCTGCCAACCCTCCCAGTCCTCCTCGGCCATGCCGTCCTCGATCGAGATGATCGGGTAGCGGTCGCACAGCTCGACCCAGTAGTCGCACAGCTCGACCGACGTCAGCACACGCCCCTCGCCCTCGAGGTGGTACGCGCCGTCACGCCACAGATCTCGGTGGTCGCCGGGTCCAGCGCCAGCGCGATGTCCACGCCGGGCCGGTAGCCGGCCTGCTCGATCGCCTCGACGATGATGTCCAGCGCCTGTCGATTGTTCTCCAGGTTCGGCGCAAAGCCACCCTCGTCGCCGACCCCGGTCCCCAGCCCACGGCGTGTGCAGCACGCGCTTGAGGGTGTGGTACACCTCGGCGCCCATTCGCAGCGCCTCGGCGAAGTTGCGGGCGCCGACGGGCGCGACCATGAACTCCTGCAGGTCGACCGAGTTGTCGGCGTGTGCGCCGCCGTTGAGGATGTTCATCAGCGGCACCGGCAGCCGGTGCGCCTGCGCGCCGCCGAGGTAGCGGTACAGCGGCAGCCCGCGCCTCGGCGGCCGCGGCCTGCGCCACGGCGAGCGAGCATCCCGAGGATCGCGTTCGCGCCGAGGCGGCCCTTGTTGGCGGTCCCGTCGAGCTCGATCATGGTGCGGTCGACGACGGCCTGGTCGGTCGCCTCGAGCCCGATCAGCACCCCGGCGAGCTCGTCCTTCGACGTTCGCCACCGCCTTGAGGACGCCCTTGCCGGAAAACGCGCGGCGTCGCCGTCGCGCAGCTCGACCGCCTCGAATGCACCCGTGCTGGCGCCCGAGGGCACCGCGGCGCGGCCCGTGGCACCGCTCGCGAGCGTCACCTCGACCTCAACGGTCGGCTGGCCACGAGAATCCAGGATCTGACGGGCATGAACGGCGGCGATCTGCGACATCGGCTCCCTCACAGGCGGCGACGGAAATTTGGGCCGCACAAGTCTACGGACCGAACCCAGCGCGTGCACACGGGGCTGCGGCCGCCGCCGCGGGTCCGCTACGCGCAGGCCGGCAGGACCATCCGGACCGTCGTCCGGCGCGGTTCGGCGACCGCGACCGCGTGCCCGCCGTTCGCCTCGGCGACCATCCTGACCATCACCAGACCCAGCCGCGAGGCCAGCAGCGTCCGCGGGTCGCTGGCCGCGCCGGGATCGCGTCCGTCCATGATCGCGTTGAGCGCCGCCGGGTCCGGCGACATCCCCTGGTCGGACACCTCGATCGCCACGCCTTCGGCAGTGCCGTGCACTGCGCACACCACCGACGCGGCTGGCGGCGAGAACATGATCGCCTGCTCCAGCAGGCAGTCCACGGCGCGGCCGATGGCCGCCCCGTCGCCGCGACCTGTGGGCACTCGGCCAGCCGGAGCTCCAGGCGTACCTGGCGGGCCAGCGCCCGCGCCGACGCGTCCTGGGCACGCAGCCGCACCAGTTCGCGCACATCGAGTTTGGCGATGCTGCGATGGCTGGTCGGCAACGCGCTGACCATGACCAGATCGTCGACCAGTTCCAGCATCCGGCGTGTGTGGAACAGCGCGCATTCGAGCATGTGCTGCTGGTCGGGGTCGAACGGTCCGATTTCGCCGTCGACCATCAGCTGCAGGTACCCGCTGACCGCGGTCGCCGGCGCCCGTAACTCCTCAGCGGCGACGCTCACCAGGTCCGTGGTGACCCCGGCGCGCTCGCCCGCGGCCACGGCGCGTGCCAGCGTCGCGCGCGTCGGCGAGTTCGGCCTCCAGGCGCGCCAGGAGGGCGGGATCATCCGCGCGGGCGCGGCGGCCGGGGGTCTCGACGGCATGTGCTCCACGGACGATCTATCGGCCGATCGCCGACAAACCTTGTGCCCAGCAGCGAACGCCGTGCGCTACGTGCGGGCGACCGTCTCGTACCAGCGCAGCTGCGCCCCGGGATCGAGTTCCTCGAACCGCTCGCCGGCCTCCCGCGCGGCCGCGGCGGCCCGCTCGACACGCCGACGAAACCGCTGCGCGGTCGCCCGCAGCGCCACTTCCGGATCGGTCGACAGCTGGCGCGCGACCGCGACCGCGGCGAACAGCACATCCCCGAGTTCGTCCGGGCTCGGGGCCTGCTCAGCTCGGCGACTTCCTCGACCAGCGCCGCGACCGCGCTGGCAGTTCGGCGAACGCGAACCCGACCGCCGCCGCGCGCTTTTGCGCCTTGGTCGCGAAGGCCAAGGCCGGCAGCCCCGGCGGCAGGTCGTGGAAGATCCCCTGGTCGGCGCGCTCGACGCGCTTGCTGGCCTCCCACATGTCCAGCACGTGATCGGCGTCGGCGGCCTGGACGTCGCCGTAGACGTGCGGGTGACGGCTGATCAGCTTGTCGGCCTCCGCCGTCGCGATCGTGCCGAGATCGCCCTATGCATCCTCCTCGAGCAGCTGCGCCAGGAACACCGACTGGAACAGCAGGTCGCCGACCTCGTCGAGCTGCTTGTCGGGTCGCCCGAGGCGACCGCGTCCGCGACCTCGAACGCCTCCTCGATGGTGTACGGCACGATCGAGGGGATCGTCTGCTCACGGTCCCACGGACACTCCCGGCGCAGGTGGCCCCCGACGCGACCAGCCGCGCCACCTGGGCGCCGATCGCCCGCTCGCGCAGGCGCTCGCGCGGGGGGCTCGTCTGGGCGTCGGGGTAGCGCTGTGCGATCGCGTAGGCCTCCGGATCGACCGCCGCGACAACGGCGTCCGCGGGAAGCTCATCCGCGGACCCGAGCGGCGCGCAGGCGAGGTGCCCGAGCAGTTCGGCGACCTCCGCTGCGACCGGTCCCAGCACCACCCGCCGCGCGGACGCCAGCAGCGCCAGTGCGTCGGCCGGCACGGACGCACGGTCACCCGGACCGAGGCCGACGACCCACATCACCCGGGGGGGGTGACTCCGCTTGCCGACGTCGACGGCGCCAGGCTCGACGAGGCGTACTTTGTCTGCGCGTTCCAGTAGGCCAGCGTCGTGGCGACCCACGGCTGATAGGCCGCCGAACGCTTGGACGCCAGCTGGCCGAGATGATCCCCGGGATCGCTGCCGCCTCGGCGGTGTGGTGGGCCGGGGTAACCTTGGTCACGTAGATGATGTGCCAGCCGAACTGGGAGTGCACCGGCTGGGAGATCTGGCCGACCTTCAGCGCGAAGGCCGCCTTCGCGAACGGCGCCACGACCTCGGATGCCCGGATCGGACCAAGCTTGCCACCCTGCGCCTTGCTGCTGGTGTCGGTGCTGTATTTGGCCGCCAGCGCGGCGAAGTTGGCCGGCGTCACCTGGGCGCGGATCGTGTTGGCCTCGGCCTGGGTCGCCACGAGGATATGCGAGACCGTGCGGGTCTCCGGCACGTTGAACTGGGCGCTGTTGGCGGCGTAATACGCCTGGGCCTGGGCCGGCGTGAAGGTCACGCCGCGCTCGACGTAGGTCTGCAGCTTCTGCTGTTCGAGGCTCGCCTTGACCTGGTCCCTGGCCTGGTCGAGCGTGAACTTCAGGCTACGGAGGTACGCGACCAGCTTGGCCTGGGACCCGCCAAACCGCTGGGAGGCCACCTTGTCGAGCTGTGCAGTGATCTCGGCGTCCGAGACCGCACACGGACGGCCGCACTTGGCTGCCTCGAAGTTGAGGATCTGCAACTGGATCAGCTGCTGGAGCGCCGGCGGCAGGGCGGACGTGTAGCTGGCGGTTCCTGGCGCCGGGAAGGCCTGGCCCTGGTTGGTCGCGTAGGCCGCCAGCTGGGCCATGTACGTGTCCAGCTGTGCCTGGGTGATCTGGGTGTCACCGACCTGCGCGACGACGCCGCTGGGGAGGCTGCTGCTGCTGCTTCCACACGCCGACAGCAGGGCCACGCCGAGCACGACGACTGCCACAAGGCCTAGGGTCGTGGTGCGATGGCGGGCGTTGTGCAGACGAGAGAATGGTCCCAAGACGGCGGAATCGTAGCATGAGCCCCTGCGTACAGAGCCACCTCCGGTTCCCCGCGGACCACGACCCGTTCAGGAGGTTCCGAGCAACCCGTCCAGCGCCACAAGCAGCTCGGCGGCAGCCGTCACACGCTCGATCGGCGCCGACGGCGCGGGCACCGAGACGCTGCCCTCACGCGAGTCGTACATGGCCCGGGCGTGCACCTCGCGTAGCCCCCGCAGCTGTTGGCTGGTGAGGCTGAGCGGCCCGACTGCCACGCGTCCCCCGCGCACCATCACCTGGCCGGCGCCGAGCGCTCGCAGGCGCACCCGCAGCTGCTGGACGGCCAACAGCGACTCGACTCCGGGCGGTAGCGGGCCGAAGCGGTCGGCGATCTCCTCGCCCAGCGATCGGATGTCCTCCAGGTCCTGGGCAAGGGAGATCCGACGGTGCAGCTCGATCTTGGCGGCCTCGAACGGCACGTAGTTGGCCGGGATGTACGCCGAGATTGGGATCTCGATCCGCACGTCGCGTTCGGGGATCGGCGATCCCTGGCCCAACGCGACCGCCTCCTGCAACATCTCGACGTAGAGCTCGAAGCCGATCGCCGCGACATGGCCGGTCTGCTCGTCGCCGAGCAGGTTGCCCGCCCCGCGGATCTCGAGATCGCGCATCGCGATCCGCAGCCCGCTGCCGAGCTCGGTGTAGTCGGCCAGCGCACGCAGTCGCGCGGCTGCCTCGCGGGCAATCCGGACTCGTCCGGGTAACACAGAAGGCGTGGGCGGTCACCGTGCTGCGGCCGACGCGACCGCGGATCTGGTAGAGCTGCGAGAGGCCCGAGCTGGTCCGCGCGCTCGACGATCAGCGTGTTGGCTTGCGGGATGTCGAGCCCCGATTCGATGATGCTCGTGGCCACCAGCACGTCGCGCTCGCCGCGGACGAACGCCATCATCACGTCCTCGAGCTGGTGCTCGGGCATCTGGCCGTGCGCGACCCGCACCGTGAGCTCGGGGGTCAGCGCCCGCACCCGCTCGGCGGCATTGTCGATGGTCTCGACGCGGTTGTGCAGATAAGAAGCTCTGGCCGCCGCGCTCGTGCTCGCGGCGCAGCGCGTCCTGGACCAGGTCCTCCCGGAACTCGCCGACGTGGGTGGCGATCGGTCGCCGGCCGGGCGGCGGTGTCTCGATCACGCTGATCTCGCGTAGCCCGGACAGTGAGATCTGCAGGGTGCGCGGGATCGGGGTCGCGCTCATCGCCAGCACGTCGACCTTGACCCGCAGCTGGCGTAGCGCCTCCTTCTGGGCCACGCCGAACCGCTGCTCCTCGTCGACGATGACCAGCCCGAGATCCGACGGCTGCACGTCCATCGACAACAGCCGTGCGTGCCGACCAATATGTCGAGCGTGCCCGAGCGAAAGCGCCCGAGCACCTCGCGCGTCTCGGCGGGGGTCCGGAACCGGTTGACGATGTCCACGCTGACCGGCAGATCGCCGAAGCGCTCACGGAACGTCGCGGCGTGCTGCTGGGCCAGAATCGTCGTCGGCACGAGCACCAGCACCTGCTTGCCGGCCACCGCCGCCTTGAACGCCGCGCGCATCGCGATCTCGGTCTTGCCGAACCCGACGTCGCCGCAGATCAGCCGGTCCATCGGGCGCGGGCGCTCCATGTCGTCGTAGACCGCGTCGATCGCGCGCTGCTGATCCGGGGTCTCGCGGTGCGGGAAGCGACGCTCGAGTTCCGTGATCCATTCGTCGTTCGCCGGGAACGCGAACCCCTCGACGCGTTGGCGGGCCTCTAGAGCTGGATCAGCTCACCGGCCATCTCGCGGACCGCGGCACGGGCGCGGGCCTTGATCTTGTCCCAGCCTTGCCTCCGAGCCGCGACAGCGTCGGCTCGGATCCGTCGGCGCCGACGTAGCGGGTGACCTTCTCGAGCTGGTCGTGCGGGACGAACACGCGGTCGCTGCCGGCGAACGCCAGCGCGAGGTAGTCGCGGGTGACGTTCGCCACGGTGCGCGTCTCGAACCCGGTCAGCCGGCCGATGCCGTGGTCCTCGTGGACGACGTAGTCGCCGACGCGCAGGTCCATGAAGCTCGCCAGGCGACGCCCGACGACCGGTCCCTGCTCGGGCGCGGGGCGGCGCCGGCGCAGGATCGCCGTCTCGGGGACGATCGCCAGCCCGAGCGCATGCGAGTACATCCCTCCCGGACGGGAGCGCGGCAAAGCCGACGCTGCCCGGCTCGGGGAGCTGACCGGCGCCAGGATCACGGGCGTCATGCGCTCAAACCGCATCGCGCTGCGTTCCATGTCGCCACGACGAGCGAAGTCACCAGCACGCGGTGCCCGTTGCGGGCGAGGCGCGCGAGCTCGCTTTCGGCTTCGTTTTGTCCGCGGGTGGCGAACGCGCCTGAACGGCATCGAAGATCGCCTCGCCCGCGGTCGGCGGCGCGAGATCGAGCACGGCGCGACGCTCGAGTTCGGCCGTGATCGCGGCGTCGTCACTGAGCGCACCGGCGGCGGCCTCGTCGGCGAAGCGCTCACGCGCGGCCCGCAGCGCGGCCGGATGCTCGGCCGGCGCGAGGCGCACCAGTGCCGCGCGGCCATCCGCGGATCGTCCAGCGGCCCGCGCCGGGCCTGGCGGCATCGGGCTCGGTCGACGGCCAGACGAGTACGCGCTCCAGCGGCCGGATCGTGCGCTGGGTAAACGGCGAGAACGCACGCACGCTCTCGATCTCGTCGCCGAAGAACTCGATCCGGACCGGCAGGTCCGCCGTCGACGGGTACACGTCGATCAGCCCACCGCGCACGGCGATCTCGCCGCGCTCCTCGACCTGTGCCGTGCGCTCATAGCCGAGCCCGGCCAGGCGGTCGAGCACCTCCTCGATCGGGGACGTCGCGCCGGTGACGATGTTCATGGGCTCGGCCCAGATCGCCCGCGGCGCGATCAGCTCGGCCAGCGCCGGAGCACCGGCGACCACGACCGTGGCGGGGCGTTCGGCCGAGGCGAGCGCCCGGGCCCGCAGACCGACCAGGTGCGGCGCCGCGCCGACGGGCCCCGCCAGCGGCACGCCTCGCGACGGATACAGGGCCACCGCGGCCCGACCGAGGATGGCCTCCAGCTCGAGGGCCAGGTCCCGGGCCTCGTCGTCCTCCGCGCAGACGGCGACCAGCGACCGGTCGGTCGTGCGAGCAGCGCGGCCAACACGAAGCTCCAGGCGGGCCGTGCGATGCCACCCGCCCGGCCGCGGTCGGCCGTGATCGGGCCGCCGCACCGGCGAGCGCCGGCACGTCCATCAGCAGTTCGTCCAGGCGGCCTGCCGCCTGGCGGCTACTGGTCATCGTGGCGGCGTCGGGGTCGCGGGCAGGTTCCTCAGCGGCCGGCGGCTCGGCGCGCCGTTCGGCGCGGGCCGGGCGCGGGCGCCGGGCGGGCGGGCGTGATGGTCGCGATGGCGGCGTCGATCCCCTCGTGCACCGCGGCCTCGACCAGCAGCACCGCGCGCTGGATGAGCGACTGGACCTGGTCGCGTGGTTCCGAGAAGTTCGCCAGCACCCAGGCGGCCTCGTCGCCGCGGAACTCCGCCGGCTGGCGGCCGATACCGACGCGGACGCGCAGGAATTCCCGTGAGCCCAGCCCCTGCTCGACCGCGCGCAGCCCGTTGTGGCCGCCGGTCCCGCCGCCGCGCTTGCCGCGCACGTCGCCGAACGACAGGTCGATCTCGTCGTGGATCACCAGCACCTGCCCGGGCATCAGGCGCAGGCTGCCCGCAGCGGGCCCCACCGAGCGCCCGGAGTCGTTCATATAGGTCTGCGGCGCCAGCAGCCCGAGCGGGCCCGCCGGCCCCCGGGCTCTCGCGGTAGACGCCGGCGAAGCGGTTGGCGGGGCGCCCGGCGTCCAGGCGGCGGCCGAGTTCGTCGAGCACCATCACGCCCACGTTGTGGCGGTTGCCCGCGTAGCGGGGGCCGGGGTTGCCGAGCCCGACGACCAGGCCGATTGCCGGCTCAGATGCGGAGGAATCCATCGCTGTCGTCATCCACGCAAGCCCGCGTCGCGCACTCTGGCCAACCGGCCGCCCTGACCCGGCCGCGTGCGGCCGCGGCCCGCGGGCTACTCCTCGGATTCGGCCTCCGCACCGTCGTCGCCGGTCTCGCCGCCGGCGGCCCCGTCCTCCGGGAAGTCGTCGTACTGCTTGATG
>CAWATR010000009.1:0-24581 GCA_963784985.1 uncultured Thermoleophilia bacterium | reverse complement strand
GTGTGACTGGCCGACGAACCGGCAATCCGCGGCAACCTCGATGTCGGCGCCGGGCAGGGTGCGCACGGCCCGGTCGACCAACGGGCTGAGCGCCGCGGCGAGGCCGTCGGCGTCGGTGATGGGCAGCAGGACGGTCTGTACCCAGTCGCGGCGCTCCCCGGCGATCAGCGTCCCGAGCGCGGCCAGCACGCCGGCGCACGCCGGGGCGATCACACGCCCGATGCCGAGCAGGTCGCCGACCTCGCACGCGTGCAGCGGACCAGCGCCGCCGAACGCGATCAGCGTCGCACCGGCGGGATGGACGCCGCGTTCGACGCTGACGATGCGCACGGCACGGGCCATCTCGTGATTGACGACCCTCACGATGCCCTCCGCACAGCCCGCCGGGCTGATGCCCAGCGTCCGGCCGAGTGCCTCGACCGCCGCCGCGGCGTGCTCGGTGTGCAGCGGGGCTTCACGGCCGGGGGTCCCCACCACGGCCACGCGCCCGAGCACCACCTGCGCATCGGTGACGGTCGGCGCCGTGCCACCGAACCCGTAGGCGGCCGGGCCGGGCCGGGCGCCGGCCGATTCGGGTCCGACGCGTAACGCGCCGCCGCTGTCCGCCCAGGCGATGCTGCCGCCGCCGGCGGAGACCGTCTGGATGTCGAGCATCGGCAGATGCAGCGGGTGTCCGTTGATCTCGGTGCCCGCCGTGCGGCCGGGCACGCCGTCGGCGATCAGCGCCACGTCGCAGGACGTGCCGCCCATATCGAAGGTCAGCACGTGCGAGATCCCCTCGCCACGGGCCCACAGCGACGCCCCGATGACTCCGGCGGCCGGACCCGACAGGACGGTCCGCGAGGCGTGGCGTGTCGCAGTCGTGAGATCGATCAGGCCGCCGTTCGACTGCATCACCTGCGGGGACGGCAGACCGGCCGCGCCGGTGCGTTCCGACAGCCGGGCCAGGTATGACCCCAATAGCGGTGTGAGCGCGGCGTCGACCGCGGTGGTCGCCGCCCGCTCGTACTCGCGCATCTCGGCGAGCACTTCGGAAGAGAGGCTCACATGCACGCCCGGCAGCGCCTCGGCAAGCGCCTCGGCGAGGGCGCGTTCGTGCTCGGGATGCCGAAACGAGAACAGCAGGCAGACCGCCACGGCCTCGACCTCGAGGAGCCTGACCGCGTGCGCGGCGCGCCGGGCCTCATCCGGCGCCAACGCGATCAGCGGTCCGTCGGGGCCGCAGCGCTCGCGGACCTCGACCACGCGCTCGTGGGGGACCACCGGTGCGGGGTGCGCCGCCGTCAGCCGGTACAGGTCCGCGCGGTCCTGGCGGCGTAGTTCCAGGACGTCGCCGAAGCCCTCCGTCGCGACGAGCGCCGTCCGGGCGAGGTGCCCCTCCAGGAGGGCGTTGGTGCCGACCGTCATGCCATGCGCGATCCGCCCCACGGCTCGCGCGGGCACCCCGGCGGCCGCCAGGACCTCCCGCACGGCGTCCATGACGCCGATGCCATGATCGTCTCGGGTCGTCGCGACCTTGACGGTGTGGATGCGGCCCTCGTGGATCATCGTCGCATCGGTGAAGGTTCCGCCGACGTCGACGCCGATAGCGATCGAAGCAGGACGCGTGCTGGCATCAGGGCTCATCGCCGCAAGACTTTACTGCCGCTCGCCCCAGGTGGCGCGCGTCAGGAGGCGGCGGGGATGAAGCGTGCGTTGGCGCCCGGGAAGCTCCCCTGGGCGCTCGTCGCGGCGGCCTTTGCGGCCGACGAGGTGGCGTATGTCCCGGAGAAGACGACCCAGTATCCCGGCGTGAGGGTCGAATATGCGCTGCTGTAGAGCACGCCCGCGCTCAGGCCGTCCCCGGTCGCCTTGGCGGCGATCGAATCGGCGGTCGCCTGGCTCGTCGCGGACGCGAGGATCACCGTCCACGCCTGGGTGCCGGCGGGCCAGCTGGCGGTCGTCGAGGTCGTCGGCGTCGAGTGTCGTCGGTGTCGTGGTCGTCGGTGTGGTGGTGGTCGTCGGTGTGGTGGTGGTCGTCGGAGTCGAAGTCGTGGGGATCGAGGTGGTCGGCGTCGTGCCCGAGGTCGCCGTCTCAAAGCCCGATCCGGTACCCGTGGAGCCGATCCCAGTCGACGTGCTCGTCGTGCCCGTCGGCGATGTCGTCCCCGCGGTGGTCGACCCCGACGTCTTGGCGGCGCTGCTGCTCTCGCGGGATACCGCCACGGCGAGTGCGCCGGTGCCGATCGCCAGCAACACCAGCGCCAACGCGATGATCCGCGCGCCTTTGCCGGTCGCCAACCGGGGCGCCTTGGCGGTGGGTGCGCCGCATTGCAGGCAGTAGCGCTGGTCGGGGTCGAGCGGGGCGTCGCACTCCTGGCAGTGCGGGGTGTTCAGCGGAGGGGCCTCGGGAGACTGGTTGGGTTCGGGTGGGTCGGTCATGGCGTCGTCTCACGATCCTCGGCCGGCGCCAGTGCGGCGCCGCATTTCATGCAATAGCGCGCTTCCGCGACAAACAGCGTGTGACACGTCCGGCACGACCCGACGACGATCGGCAGCCGCGGCTCGGAGGGCGTCGTCGAGCTGCGCGTGGCGAGCTGGGCGTCGATTGCGCCGACCGTGGCGTCGAGCTCGTAGATCATCCCGGCCCGGCGCTGTGCCACCGGCGCGCTCAGCTCGCCAAGCCGATGCAACTCATAGGCGAGGCCACCCAGGTGGAAGACCATCTGGTCGCGTTCGTTGAGCAGGCGCCGCCGCTGACGGCGCAGGGCGCGGGGGGACGTCGACAGCGCGTCGGGGATGTCCATCGGGCCGGGAAGATCGGTCCCGAGATCCGTGACCGCTCCGAGTGCCTCCGGTTCGCCGGGCGCCGGCACCACATCACCGGATGACGGCTCGGGCGCGGGTGTCGGCTCGGGTGCGGGTGTCACCTGGCCCGCGGCGCGCGCCTTCGCCGCGCGCCGCCGCGCGCGCCAGCCCTGCTTCGGCTCCTCGGCCTCACTCTCCGCAGCGGCATCGGCGGCCGAGGGGTAGGGGAGCTGCGGGAAGGACGTGGTCGGCTGGGCCGCGTCCTCGGGGGACGGCGACGGCGGGGCCGGCGTGGTCTCGGATGCCTCAGCGGCCGAGGGGTACGGCAACCGCGGGAATGAGGCGGTGGGCTGATCGTCGTTCACGGACCTATATCTTAGATGTCGTTCCCTGCATTCCTCCCGGAATGCGGGTGGTTTTGACCATCGGGCGCAGAGAAGTTGCAGGGTCGAGACATCGCCTGCATGGCACGCGACCCTCGCGGGCCGCGCCCGCCGCCGGTGATTGACAGGCGTCCGCATGAGTGTGTAAGTTGCGTCTCAGCATCTAGAGCGGTGGAGGGATTTGGCCCTTTGAAGCCGCGGCAACCAGCGCACTGTGCGCCAGGTGCCAATTCCAACCGGTATATCGCCGGGGAGATGCGGAAGCCACCGATCGTACTCGGATCGCCTTTCGCAGAACTCCAGCGAAGGGCGTTTTTTGTTGCTGAGATCCGACGACGAGGGCAGATGCGATGAGCTCCAGTGCTGGGGAATTCTGTGGCTGTGCCACCGGCCTGCGGTGTAAGGAATGCGGACATCGCACCGGGCTGATCGCAGCGTACGTGTGCGAGTACTGTTTCGGCCCGTTGGAGGTCGAATATGACAAATCGCGCCTCATCGAGACGGTCACCCGGGAACGCATCGCCCAAGGCCCGCTCAACCTGTGGCGCTACCGCGACCTGCTGCCGTGCGCGCCCAGCGACCCGACAGGCGGTCTCAGCGCGGGCCTGACGCCCCTGGTCCGGGCACCGCGGCTTGCACGGCGCTTGGGGCTTCGCGACGTGTGGGTCAAGAACGAGACCGCCAACCCGACCCACAGCTTCAAGGACCGGGTCGTCAGCGTCGGCCTGCAGGCCGCCCAGTGCCTGGGGTACTCCACCGTCGCCTGCGCGTCGACGGGCAACCTGGCCAATGCCGTCGCGGCCCACGCATCCGCCCTCGGCCTCGAGAGCTACGTGTTCGTGCCGGCAGACCTCGAAGCGCAGAAGATCGTGGCCACCGCGGTGTTCGACACCACGCTGCTGGCCGTGGCGGGGACCTACGATGACGTCAACCGGCTCTGCGGCGAACTCGCGGCCGATCGTCCCTGGGCGTTCGTGAACGTGAACGTGCGTCCGTACTACAGCGAGGGCTCCAAGACCCTCGCCTACGAGGTCGCCGAGCAGCTCGGGTGGACGCTCCCGGATCGCTGTATCGTGCCGATCGCCTCGGGATCGCTGTACACCAAGATCCATCGCGGCTACACGGAGCTGCTGGAGCTCGGGCTGTGCGAGGGCACCGTGCCGACGCTCGACGGGGCCCAGGCCGCCGGGTGCAGCCCAGTCGCAACCGCCTGGCAGGAGGGCCGCGACTTCGTGGCTCCGGTGTACCCGGATACGATCGCCAAGAGCCTGGCGATCGGAAATCCGGCCGACGGGGTGTTCGCGCTCGAGGCCGCCCGGGCGACCGGCGGGTCGGTCAGCGCGGTCACCGACGAGGAGATCGTCGCGGGCATCCGCCTGCTGGCCGAGACGACCGGCATCTTCACCGAGACGGCCGGCGGCGTCACGACGGCGGTCTTGCGCAAGCTGGCCGAACGCGGCGAGATCGACCCCGATGAGCGGGTCGTGCTCTACATCACCGGCGATGGCCTCAAGACCCTCGACGCGGTGAGCCCGCATGTCGCGTGCCATCCCAATCGAGGCCAACGTCGCCTCGTTCGAGTCGGCGACTGGCGCCGACGCGATCCTGCCCATCCTCGCGACCGCCGTCGCCTGACCCGGGAGGACCGCACATGTCAGTCACCGTGAAGATCCCGTCACCGCTGCGCAACCTCACCGCCGGCGCGGCGACCGTCGACTGCCAGCCCGGCACCATCAGCGAGCTGATCGATCAGCTGGACGCGAACTACCCTGGTCTTCGGGATCGGCTGTGCCAGGGCGGCGAGCTCCGGCGATTCGTCAACGTGTTCGTTGCCGGCGAGGACGTCCGCTTCGGCGACGGGATCGCTACTGTGACCACGGACGGCCAGGAGGTCACCATCTTGCCGGCGGTCGCCGGGGGCTGATGCCGCACCACTGTCGCCGTCCACGTCCGGCGACCGCGCCGGCGGGAGTCCGCCCGGAGGTGCAGTGGCAACCCATTTCGTGACCGGCGGCACCGGCCTGGTCGGTCGCCAGCTGATTGCCGACCTGGTGTCGGACGGCCTTCACGTGCAGGCGCTCGGGCGCTCGGGCGAGGCGCTGCGCCAACTCGACGCGCTGGGCGCGGAGCCGGTCTACGGCGATCTGGCGACCCGGGGCGTGTGGCAGGACGACGCCGCGGATGCCCAGGTACTCTGGCATCTCGCGCTGCCGAGGGTACGGACCCCCTTGCGCAGCCCTCGGGTCCGAAAGGATGCCCGGCTCGCCTGGCGCGGGGCACACAATCTGGTGGCCCACGGGGATCCGGACCGCACGGTCGTGGCGGCCTCCCATGTGCTGGCGTGGGGTGACCACGGCGCCGATCCGGTCACCGCGCACACCGACCCGGATCCGGTCGCGATGGGTCATTGGGCCCTCGCCGCCGAACAGGGGCTGGAGGGCCCGGGGCTCCGCAGCGTGCGCCTCGGCTGGACCTACGGGCCGGACGGCTTGTTCACCGACCTCGCGCTCGCGGTGCGCCGACGCCAGTTTCGCATCGTCGGTGACGGCAGCAATCGGCTGCCGCTGCTCAGTGCCCCGGACGCGGTGCGCGCCCTGCGGGCCGCCGAGTTCGCGACGCCAGGGGTCTATGCCGCCTGCGAGCCCGACCCGCCGACCCAGGAAGCGCTCATCCACCACATCTGCGCCGCGCTCGGTGCGCCGCGCCCGGACCGGGTCCCGCCGCGCCTGGCCGCGCTGTCGCTCGGCGGCCCGATGGCCGAGGCGCTGCGGGCCTCGATCAACATCCAGGACACCGGGCTCGCCGGCGTCGGCTGGCGTCCTGCTGACGACTGGCGCGCGTCGCTGCTGGAGCTCAGCCTGCCGGCCGGTGCCCGTGCGCTGAGCGGCACGTTGGTCACCCACTGGGCCTGGCCGCCCCGCCGGAACGCGAGGTCCAGCGTGGTCGCCCTTGACGTCATCGTAGACGCCGATGCCGAAGGTCAGCATCAGCTTGCCGCCGAACGACGTGGGGTGGGGCACGCGCAGCGGCTCGTCGAACCAGATCCGCCCGTCGCGCACGCTGATCCCGTTGCCTTCGGTCCGCTCAGCACCGTTGACGTAGGCGGCAATCGGTGACTCCGCGCCGTCCGGCAGCGGGATTGATTCCACCAGCTCGGTCTTGATCGATCGCGCCATCGGGTCTCCGTTCCGCGGGGCCGGCTGTCGCCCGACAGAGGCTAGCGAAGCCCGGCACGCGACGACCGAGCTGGGATCGCTGGTGCAACATCAGCGGCCCCGGCCCGCCCGACATCCCGGGCAATTGTCCGAATCGTCCGGCAAGATTGTGGACGGCGGGCACCCGCCGTGACGGCAACCGTCGAGAGGCGCACATGGATATCGTGATTTGCGGCGGGGGGATGGTCGGCCTGACCCTCGCGCGGCTGCTGCGGCTACGCGGCGAGGAACCGATCGTGCTGGAGCGCATGCCGGCTGGGGGATTCGTGCCGCGTGGCTACATGCTGGGCTTCCAGGGTTTTCCGGTCTTCGAAGAGATCGGCATCCTCGGTGAGATCCGCTCCCAGGGCTGGGACATCGCCCCGCGGCCGGACGGCAGTGCGGTCGCGATCTGCGTCCGGGTCGACCGCATCCTGGACCTGCTCGCCCACGACCTTCCCGTGGAGTACGAACACACCGTCACCGAACTCGTACACGACCCAATCGGCCGCGTGGTCGGCGTCGTCGCCGAAGGCCCGGGCGGGACACGCACGATTCCCGCCGACCTCGTGGTCGCATGCGACGGCACCGGGTCGCCGGTCCGCCAGATGGCTGGGCTCGAGGCCACCTTCGAGCCGCTTGCGGACGCCGCGCTCGCCTGGATGAGCCCGGAGCCGGGCGGCGTCTCGTTCGCGATGGCGTACATGTCCGATGGCGGGCACATCGGGACCCTCGGCTGGCCGGAGGGCTCGGCCGGATGGCGCAGCGTCGACAAGGTCGGCGCGGAAGCGGCGCTGGCGCCGGGTCTGGACGCCATCAAGGAGATGTGGATCCGCTTGCTGCCGGAATCCGAGAAGGGCATTTCCGGCCTCACCGCGATCGACCAGGTGCGCTACACCGAGCCGTCGCTTTTGACCTGCAAGGAGTGGTGGAAGCCGGGTGTCCTACTGATCGGTGATTCCGCGCATTTCTTCGGCCCGGAGACCGGGGTGAGCTCCGGCATCGGGCTTGGTGACGCCCAGGCGCTCGCCGAGGCCGTGCGCCAGTTCCCCAACGACTCCGACGCCGCCTGCCAGAACTTCATCACGTGGCGCACGCCGGTCGTGCGTCCATACGAGGCCATGGATCCGGGCCGCCAGCGGATGCTCACGATCGGGGAGCGTCAGCCCCGGCCCGAGGAGCGCTGGCCTCCGGCCATCTAGCTCGGGTTCTCCGACGCGGACCCCACTGCGGCGCAGGGCACCGGAGCCCCGGGTGCCCTGCGCGTCATCCCTCAATCACCGGCGGGCGCTCCCGGCGGTCAGTCGTCGTCCTCGTCCTCGTCGTCGTCCTCGTCGCTGGCCTCGAGGACATGCCCGAGGGTCTCGTAGAACGCCGCTTCGAGCTCGCCCGCGATCTCGACGCTGATCGCGACGACGTGCATGTGGCTGCCGTGCGCGTGCGCCTCGGTGCGGATCGATGCACCCGCCAGGACATACGCGGGGAGGAGGCTGATCTCGTCGATCTCGTCCTCGATCGCCGGGGTTGACCCCGAACTCCGCAAGCAGCTCGTGCAGCTGGTCGGCGTACTGCGTGCCGTCGTCGGTGATCTTCATAATGAGTGTCATGGGCCCATCCTGCAGTATCGGCCCCCGACGCCGCCAGGGCCGTCGGCGGCGTGTGTCAGGCGGGCGCCGGCGGGTCCGGTGCGGTGTGCCGCACGCGTACCGGTCGGCTCCGGCCGCCATCCCGGTAAGATCCCCAGATGACGCCCGCGGATGCGCCCGCGGCGCTGCGATCACCCCGTTGCGACGGTGTGCGTCCCGTGCACCGTCGCCGGTGCGCACACGCCGAGCTGCTCCGCCCCTACCCATGATGGAGATTGCATGACGACAGGTGCGCTACTGGCTTCCACCGACTTCAAGGTCGCCGACCTCTCGCTGGCCGAGTTCGGCCGCAACGAGATCCGCCTGGCCGAGCACGAAATGCCCGGGCTGATGGCGATCCGCGCCGAATACGCCGACAGCCAGCCGCTCGCCGGTGCACGGATCACCGGATCGCTGCACATGACGATCCAGACCGCGGTCCTGATCGAGACGCTCACGGCCCTCGGCGCGCAGGTGCGCTGGGCGTCCTGCAACATCTTCTCGACCCAGGACCACGCCGCGGCCGCGATCGTCGTCGGCCCCGACGGGTCCGTCGATGCGCCCTCGGGCGTGCCGGTGTTCGCTTGGAAGGGGGAGACCCTCGAGGAGTACTGGTGGGCGACCGAGCGGGCGCTGCGCTGGCCCGACGGCGCCGGGCCGAACATGATCCTCGACGACGGCGGCGATGCCACGATGCTCGTGCACGCGGGAGCCGAGTTCGAACGCGCCGGATCGGTCCCAGACCCGGGCACCGCTGAGTCGGAGGAGTTCGCCATCGTGCTCGGGCTGCTGCGTCGGTCGTTGCGCGAGGACCCGAACCGCTGGACCGCGATCGCCGCCGGGATCAAGGGCGTCACCGAGGAGACGACCACCGGCGTGCACCGGCTCTACCAGTTGGCCGAGCAGGGCACCCTCCTGTTCCCGGCGATCAACGTCAACGACTCGGTGACCAAGTCGAAGTTCGACAATCTCTACGGCTGCCGGCATTCGCTGGTCGACGGCATCAACCGCGCCACCGACGTGATGCTGGGCGGCAAGGTCGCGGTGGTGTGCGGGTTCGGCGACGTCGGCAAGGGGTGTGCCGAATCGCTGCGCGCCCAGGGGGCGCGGGTCATCGTCACGGAGATCGATCCGATCTGCGCGCTCCAGGCCGCGATGCAGGGCTACCAGGTCGCGGCGCTCGAGTCCGTGGTCGAGATCGCCGACGTGTTCGTGACCGCCACCGGCAACCGCAGCATCATCACCGTTGACCACATGGCCCGAATGAAGCACCAGGCGATCGTCGGCAACATCGGCCACTTCGACAACGAGATCGACATGGTCGGCCTGGCGCACTTCCCGGGCGTGCGGCGCAACACGATCAAGCCGCAGGTCGACGAGTGGATCTTCCCCGACGGGCACGCGATCATCGTGCTGTCGGAGGGGCGCCTGCTGAACCTCGGCAACGCGACCGGGCATCCGTCGTTTGTCATGTCGAACTCCTTCAGCAACCAGGTGATCGCCCAGGTCGAGCTGTTCACCAAGAACGACGAGTACGAGCGCAAGGTCTACGTGCTGCCCAAGCACCTCGACGAAAAGGTCGCCCGGCTGCACCTCGGCGCGCTCGGCGTGGAGCTCACCGAGCTCAGCGAGGAGCAGGCGCAGTACATCGGCGTACCGATCGAGGGCCCCTACAAGCCCGACCACTACCGATACTGACCAGTCTGCGCGTGGCCCCCACGGCGGGGCCACGCGCGGCTCGTCCCGGCAAGACCGCACGCTCTGCAGGGAATTGCAATCGATTGACTAAGATTGCGTCACACAAGACAAGGGGTGGGCATGCGTCGGGTCGCGATCATTGGTGGGGCAGCACTGGGTGCGGTCGTGGCCCCATCGCTCGCGCTGGCGACCCCGACGACCGGCGTGGCCCCCCTGCAGGTCAGCCCGACGCCGGCGCTGATCGTCGGCGGCGGCCAGTTGCCGCTACAGGTCAGCGTGCAATCCGCGACCGAGGTCACGATCACCGTCACCCGCGGGTCCGCGGTGGCGACCCTTGGCCAGTCGGTCAACGCGGGCACCACGCTGATCTCGACGCCGCTCGTCGATGCCCACGGACACCGCCTCCCGGCGGGCACCTACACCGTCGCGGTCTCGGCGACGATCAACGGCGTGGGGGCAACGAGCTCGTTCCCGGTCCGCGTCGGGAGGGGCATCGCCAGCACCGAGATCGCGCTGCCGCCGGGCCGTCTCGGCGTGGTGCACCCGATCACGTTCACCTACTCACAGCCGGTCGCCGCCGATCGGGGCCGACAGACCGTCGATCCGGCCCGGGGTCAGCGGCCACTGGACGGTGGTGACCCCCTACGTCGCCGTCTTCACGCCGGCCGCGCCGGGATTCGCCCCGGGTGCGACCGAGACCTTCACGGATCGCGGGGCCGTCTGGGCGACAACGGGTACCCACACCATCACGACGAGCGTGCGGTCGCTCTCAAGCACCCGTGCGGTCCAGTTGCTGGCCCAGCTCGGCTACTTGCCGCTGAACTTCGTCTCGCAGACGCCGATCGCCCGCAACGCCGGGGCGGAGGCCGCCGCCGCCACGAGCCCGCCAGCAGGCACCTACAAGTGGCGCTATGCGCACATCCCGTCCGCACTGGTGCACCTGTGGACCAGTAATCGCGGCGTGATGCTCCGCGGCGCCTACATGGCCTTCGAAGTCGACCACCACCTCCCGATGGACGGCACGCTCGGACCCGGCGTCTGGCGGGCCCTCGAGCGAGCCGCGATCTCGGGGCGCGGCAACCGCTTCGGCTACTCGTTCGTCCACGTCTACCGCGCCCTTCCGCAACACGTGGTCGTCTGGCACAACGGGCGAACCGTGTTCAGCACGCTGGCCAACACTGGCATCCCCGGCCGCCCGACCAACTACGGCATCTTCCCGATCTTCCTGCGCCAGACGGTCGGCACGATGTCTGGGACGAACCCGAACGGCAGCACCTATCACGACGCTGGCATCCGCTGGATCAGCTACTTCTCCGGTGGCGACGCGCTGCACCAGTTCTCGCGTCCAGGCTACGGCTACCCGCAGAGCCTTGGCTGTGTCGAGATGACCGACGCCGGCGCGCACCGAGTGTTTCAGCTCACCGAGTACGGAACGCTCGTCGACACGCTTTCCTAGCGATGCGCCTCACATCGGACTGGGGCCGGCCCTCGGCGGACCGATCGGCCTGCGGCGCACGGTGCGCGCTCAGAAGTGGCTCGAGAACCACAGCAGCACATGCGCAGGCGTGTACGCGACCAGCAGTAAGCCGATCAGGCTGACCCCGATCCAGGGCAATATCGTGATCGACAATCGCTCGATGCTGACCCGCGAGATGCTGCTGACCAGGAACAGCACGAGACCGACCGGCGGATGGATGAGCCCGATACACAGCGCCAGCACCATGACGCAGGCAAACTGCACGGGGTTGATGTTGTAGACGGTGACCGCCACCGGTGCCAGAAACGGCGCGAACATGTACAGGGCCGGCAGGGGCTCGATGAAGATCCCCACCAGCAGCATGATGACCATCACCATCAGCAGGAACACGTCGGCGTTCGAGGTGAGGCTGGTCATCGCGTTCTGGATCGACTGCCCGAAGCCGTCGATGTTCAGCAGCTGCGCAAGGATCGCCGAGTCGCCCAGCAGCAGCATGACGATGCCGGTCTCCATCGCGGCGACGATCATGGCGCGCCCGAGCACCGGAAACGAGAGGCGCCGGAAGGCGATCGCTAATGCGAGCGTCACCGCCAGCGCGACGGACGCCGACTCGGTCGGCGTGAAGTACCCGGTGAGGATCCCGCCGATGATGATCACGGGGATCATCAGGATCGGCAGCGCGCCGAGTCCGGACTTGGCGACTTCGCCCCATCCCAGGAACCCGTGGGGTGGTCTGAGGCCGCGGCGGCGCGCAACGATCGAGACGACCCCTGCCTGCAGTATCAGGAGGCCGATGACGAGGACGACCCCGGCCGCCAACATCTGGTTGATGGGGGCCTGACCGGGGCCCGAGACGATGTAACCGTAGGCGATGAACATGACCGAGATCGGGCCGACCGGCCCCTTGATCGACGCGCCCGCGACGACAGCCGCCGCCACGTCGCGGTCGTACCCCTCTTTCTCCATCGCCGGAACCAGCAGCGGGGTCATCACGGCCGCATCGGCCTGGGCCGAGCCCGAGATCCCCGACATGACCGCGGAGGTCACCTGGCACACAAACGCCATGCCGCCACGGAAGTGGCCGACGAGCGACGCGGCGAAGCGAATCAGCCGTTGCGACAGGCCGGCGGCGTTCATCACCTCGGCGACCATCAGGAACAGGTAGATGACGATCAACTCGCCGCCTTGGGAGAGTCCCATGTTGCCCTGCGTCGTGCGGAATGGGAACAGGGGATCGGTGCCGGCGAAGGGGAAGAACTCCAGCCACAGGACCGAAGTCGCACCCAGAATGCCGACCAACGAGAGCATGAAGACCACGGGCATCCCGGCAAGGGTCAACGCCACGAAGACGATCGCAAGGGGGACCAGCGGAGCGACGTTCACGCTCAACAGGCCGAAGCAGACGACCCACAGGATCGCGGCGAGCACGATGCCCCCGGCGCTGCCGACCGCGATCGGACGCCAGCGATGCGGGTCCGGTGAGGATCGCACGCGGTCCAGCGACCGCGAGGCGATGTAGAGGTACTGGATGACGATGAACACGTACCCGACCGGCATCGACAGGATCGCCGTCCACATCGGGGCGCGCAGCGCCGGGCTGATCGACGCAACCGACTCCTGCGAGAGTACGTAGTGGATGGATTGCCAGCAGGCGTAGGTGAGCAGGATCGCCAGGCTGCCCATCGCCAGCCCACGCAGGCTGGCCCGCCACCACCAGGGTCCGTTGTCGGTGCCGAGCGTCAGCACCGTCACCGCACTCCGACGCACCGCGAGCGACACGCCCATCCAAATCAGCCACAGGAACGCGAACCGAGAGAACTCCTCGGCGCCGTAGATCGAGTTGTGTTCGAATTGGCGATCGAGGATGTTGGCAAGGACGACGGCGAAGATCGCGAAGCCGGCGAGGACCGCGATGGCCATGGCGATGACCGCGGTGCCCTCCGCGATGACACCGAGGACGCGGGTCAGGATGCTCGGATGCGCATCGGGCGGATACGGTCCGAACTCGAGCGCTTCCGCGCCTTCGACGACGCCGATGTTCGTGGAGTCGCTCACGTCATCCATCCCAACACACCGGGCCCGCGGATGCGAGACCGCGGGCCCGAGAATGGTGCGGCATCACACGCTATGGAGCGGCGCATCCTGCCGGTAGCGGCGCGGGTGTCGGAGGTGGCACCGTCGCCTTGATTGCCTCGATCTGGGAGACATAGCTCCCCGTTGGTTGGGTCGCGGTGTACTGGGCGTACACGCCATTTTCCGCGTTGCGCATGTCGGTCAGCGCGGACGCGGAGGCCTTGCCGATCTTCATGCCGGTCGCGCAGATGTTCGCGACCAGCGGGCTCGCCGGGTTCGACACGATCGCAAGGGACTCATTCGAAAGCTGCGCAGCGGCCGTGTTGATCCAGCCCTGTTCCTGGCTCGACAGGCCGTTCCAGCTCGTGTTGTTGATCGAGAGCACCGTGGGGAACGGCCAGAGGTTGACATTCCCGGTGATGCACTTGGAGACCTCGTAGTACTTGTTGGTGTAGACGAGGCCGTAGTTCGCCTCCAGCGCGTTCACCAGGCCGCTCTTGAGGCTCAGATACACCTCGCTGAGCGCCATCGGCGTCGGCACGGCGCCGAGCGCCTTGATGCCGTCGGTGAGCAGCACGCCCGGAGCGACGCGCATCTTCTTGCCGCTAAAGCCCTGCAGCGTCGTGATGCAGGCCCCAGTCGAGACCGGCTTGCGGATCCCGCCCTCGTGAATGGCGAGCCCGTGCAGGCCCAGCTTCGGAGGTCCATTCTGCTGGTTGGTGAGCATCTCCTGCTGGATATTTGGGGAGGTACTGTCCAGCACCTTCTTCTCAATCGCATAGTTCGTGATCAGGAAGGGCATCTGGAGTGCCTGAAAGGTCGTGACACCTTCGGTGTCCCAAATCGACGCGGACACCGAACCCATGTTGACGGTGTTGCCCTTGATGTCGTTGAGCAGCGTCAGGTCATTCCCACCGCCGTACGTCGGAAGGAGCTTGATCTTGAGTTTGCCGCCGGACGATTTGTCCACCTGGGCAGCAAACTGCGCGAGTGCGAGACCGTACGGGTGCGTCGGGCCGGTCACATAGCCCAACGTCAGCGTCTTCGTGGAACTGCTGGACCCACAGCCGGCCAGCAACAGTCCGACGCCGACCGCGCACAGGGCGAGCAACGCGCCTGCGAAGCGTCGTCCCAATCGCATGTTCGTCCTCCTGTTCGTCGCAACCCGTGACTTCCGGGGATCGTGACGAAAATGCTAATTCGAACGAATCTCCTTGGCAACAAATGTCACGAAGTGATACCTGGAGCCGCTGCAGCACGCTCGTAGCGAACAAATGACGGGCGTTCAGGGCGCGGTAACCGACCACGTGCCGCTCGAGTACACGTAGGTCCCGACGTCGGCGGTGGGCTGGTAGAGAGCGATGCCGAAGCCGAGGCGATTGGCTTGGGAGCCCGCCGCGAGCGGGTCGAACACCTGGGGGGTGGTTCCGCCAGACACGTCAAACGCGAACACGCAGAGGTTGCCAGGTGTCGCCCAGGGATGGGCGACCGATCTCGGGCACTGCGGCGGGGCGGCCGCGCCCGGTGCGATGAAGTGCGCGGTCGGCGCGCTCGCCAGGGGGATCAGAAACGACACCGCCGATTGATTGGCGTGCCCGGTGCCCTCGACCGCGTACAGCCCGGAGAGCGGCTGACGGTGGGGCAGGGTCGCGGGCAGCGGGACGGTGCCGAGCCGCGCGACGTTGATCTGCAGTCCCGAGATGGTGTGCGGTTCGAGCTTGGTTCCGGGGATCGAGCCGTTCTTGATCGACGCGCCGTTGATGAGCGACCCTGCGGCGAACGCGCCGCCGGAGCTCGCGATGACCAGTGCCGCGATGGCGATCAGGGTCGCCGGATGAGGGGCTGCCGGCACGCTGGGCCTCTTGCGTGGAGGGATCGGGCCGGCAATCGAATACCACCACGGCGGTCCGACGACAACGCGCGTGATCACGCGCGGCGAACCGTCGGCGATGGCCGATCGCCCGACGCCCGGTTCCGCCGCCCTGTCCACGGACGCACTGGCCGGCCCGGCAGCCGGCCGACGGGATCGCGCCGCCGCCCCGACGCCGGGCGCGAATCCCTTGGAGCACGCCCCGCGCGAGCGGGATGGAATGGCAGGGGGTCGCCAGATCCCACGATCGGTTCTAGGGTGGGACTGCAGGTCGCCGCGTCTGGCCGGGGGTGCGCCCTCGGTGGGACTCCCCAACAGCCGACCCCGGTGGACTGCGCGCCTCCCTTCTTGACGGTTCGGGGGGCAACCGTAGGGCGCTCGCTCTCCGCGAACATGCCTCCGCAGGAGCCAGCGCCCTACGTCGCGTCGGCGGTGACCCTGGACGTCCGTCGGGTATCGCGCTCGGAGCAGGCGGACTAGGTTCGTTGATGGCATCGCGGTGCAGGCGTTGCGGACTCGCCACCGGGGCGGCGAGCGCCGACCCATGGGCGCCTGCATCGCGGCGCTCTCCTGCCGGCCCGCACGGTCCGGCAGTGGTCGCTCCCGCCGAATCGCGGCGCGCACCCGTTGGCAACGCAAACCTCGGACCGGCGCACGCCTGCAGGCGACCATGTCCGGCCTTGCGCGCCGCGAGTGGACGTGGGCGAGGGTCCGGGGATCGGCACAGACCGCGGCCAAGCTCCCGGGGTCAAGCGAGATCCGTCCGCGAAGGCCGCGAATATAGTCAGGTTGGCGTATGCAAAATGTCACGGGATGCCCGGTTCGCAACGATCGTCGCGGTGGCGGCGCTACCGTGGCAGGGCGTACGGTCTGAATCGTGGTCACCGACCGGACGGAGGGGGAAACGGCCATGGACCAAGGATCTGTGTTCCAACTCGATCCCGCTGCCGCGCACTGGCTGGCGGAGACGTTCGACGACGCGAGCCCGGAGCATGCGCTGCTCGACTCGCTCGCGCTGTCGGCTGAAGCCGACGCCGGGCGCAAAGGGTTGCGGCGCATCGGTGATCAGCCGGGCCCGCGGCCCTTGCGCGACCTCCTGTCGGAGGAGACCGTTGGCGAGATCGTCGAAGACGTCGCTAGCAGCCTTTCCGGACCTGCCGATTCCTCGAGAACCGGGGCGCGCGCAGCTGCGGGCGATCGACTCGCTGGTCGGCCAGGGCTCGCGCCAGCGCGCCCGGAACTCGAACCGGCCGGTCCGACGCGTCGATCCCGTACATCGCCGCCGAGGTCGTTCGTAGGGCCACTCGGCCCGCCTCGGCACCACCGCACCGGCAGCGACCGCCCCTGGGCCAAGAGGATTGGGTCAGGTCCACCGTTCCGGCGGTGCCAACACCAGGACCCAAACCCGCGTCCGGTGGCTCCGATTGCACTCCTCCATGGTGCGCGTGCGGGACGAACGCGATCGCGCCTCGTGTGTGATCAATGCCGCACCAACAACGCCGCCAGCTGTTTGGGATACTCGCCGACGCAGGCGCCGCCGTCCGTGGTGCTGGCTGTTGTCACCAGTCGCAGGGAAGGGACGGAGGTGCTGCGAAGCGGCGCGTAGGCGTGTCACCCACTGCTCGGAGTCACCATGAAACGTCACAAGGCGCTTGGGATCCTTGCCGCGGTCGTCGGACTGTTGCTGATCGTGGCTGCCATCATCTACTGGGCCGAACCGGCGAGTTCGCTTCCCGGGTTCTTTCCCGGACAGCAGGCCGGATCGTCCCACCACCACACGACGCACGGGCTCGCCGCCTTCATCGTGGGAGCCCTCCTGCTGATCCTGGCGTGGTTCTGGACGGGACCCGGCTCCGGCCACACGGAGGACACCACCTAGGCCGGGGGCACGGAAGCCGGCGGCGGCGGCGGCCGCCGCCGCCTCGGCAAGCGTCGGTGAGATCAGGTCGGCACGAGTCCGCTCACCGACCGGCCGGCATGCGTGGGGGCGGGCCCACGCATTCGCAAAGTCTCCGGACATTTCCGGTCAACAAGGTCGCCCATTCCGCCGAGATGCGGTTGCGTTGTCCGTGTGGCCCACCTCGGTTGCCTCGGGGTGGCAGATACCAATAAGCGCCGCAGAGGTTCCTCCGAATCCCCCCACCGTCGAGCGTTCCGCTCCGCACTGGGACGCCCTCACGCAGAACGCGCACCTGATCGAGGACGCGGGGGAGGAGTGCATCGAACTGGCCCAGGCCTAGGAGGATCGGGCGATCCGACGCGACGGATCGCCCGCGCGGCTTGATCGACTGCAGGTGCTTCCGCACATCGAGCAGTGAACGTCGGTGTGAACCTGACACGATCCGTCCCACGCCGGGAGAATGGTTGGACTAGTCCGTCTTCGTCCGCCTCAATCTCAACATCAGTCCCGAGCGTTGCGCCCGGCTCGGCGGTAGCAGAACGCCGTCGTCCTGAATCTCGGCGACCGGGGGCGTTGCGGCCCGCCTGTCGTAGCGCCGAAAACGGCGATACGCGACCACCGAGAGACAGCCAGCCAGAAGGAACGTGCCCGTGATGGCGACGACACTGCCCTGGGCCACGCCGACGATAATCGCGACTGCGGCGATCGCGAGCCAGGCCCATCCGGGCATCATCCGCATGGCCGCAAACCCCCCGTCGAGCGTGCCCAGAGTGGGCGGCATGGTCTCACAGCGTCGAGACCATGAAAAGAGACCCTCGGCGCGTCGTCCTCGACATCGCCCGCCCTCACGTGCGCCGCCAGGGCCAGCGTCGGGCGTCTGGACTCGGTCACCGACCCCGAGACGGCCATCTGGCAAGCGCGGGAGACCGTCGTGCAGCCCCGCGAGCAGCCGGGGCACCCCGAGATGGATGACGTCGTCGCGGGCCGCCGTGGGCACACCAGACCAGGGATTGGGGAGCATCGTGTGTGGGAGGCGCAATGGGCGACGAGTGTCTGGCCCCCGAACGCGTTCCGTCGACCAGGGCGCCAAGTGCCCCTCCGGGCCCATCGGCTACGCGAACACGTCGTAGTCGCTGTGCCAGTCGGTCCGACCGCCCGGCGGGGCGGAGTTGGTGGCGGCGGACTTAGCCAGCTCCAGCGCTCGCTGTGCTTCGTCTCCGGTGAGGAGCGAACGGGTCACCATCTGCTCGATCCGCCCGGACGCCCGAATCCCGGCGAGCACCGTGGCGGCGACGACCGCGTCGGATGTGTCATAGATCGCCAGCCCGTCGCGGTTCCCGAACATCCAACAGACCGAGATCGGTTTCCCCCCTTGGATTCGATCATCGGGCGCGCGGCGCCCTCACGATCTTCCGGGTGCCCCACCATCTCGTGCCATGCGGCGTTGGTGTACCTGAAGAATGTCAGATATCTCGGCATTGCCCGTCCCGTCCTTGGTCTGTGGCGCTGCAACAAGCCGGCGTGGATCGGACCTGGCGTGGAGACCGACCGCACATGATCACCCGGCGGCCATCCTCCGCCCGGGTGATCCGTCAGCGCCCGCATGACGCTGCTCCCGCACGGCGCGACGACCGCACTTACCGCCGGTCATGTACGTCCTAGGAGCTGCCGCTGGGTGTGAGCTGAGAAAGCGTCTGGCCCCCGAACCAAATCCACGCGAACGAGACCCCGGAACGGATAAGGCCATCAGCAGGGGCTGTTGGGCACGACCCCGGTGGTTGGTGGGTGCTCATGGCGAGCCTCGAGAAGTTCAGAGGTCACCCGACGGCTAGTTCCGCAGGTTCTCGGCGGCGAACTGCGCTCGCTCGGCGTCGGTCATGGCGACAAGCATGTCCACCACGTCGGTCATGTGCATCGTCCGGCCATGCCCGTCGAGGTAGACCCAGGTCCAGCCGTCGGGTAGCTCGAGGCTCAGGTCCTCAAAGGTCGCGGGCTCCTTCTCGATGTCCATCGGCGGCCGCGGAACAGTGTCGGGCCAGTTCACGATGCCGTCGCGATAGTGCGGGTGGTCGGCCGTCGGGTGACCGTACCGGTCGGTTGCACCGCTCACAGATGCCCCCTCGTGGGTGGATTACGTGGAGAGCGCATCGACACGACGCACTGTGCCGCGACGGGCGCGGGACGAGCAAGTTGGAAAAGGCAGCCGCTCGGCCAACTCCGCACAGCGAGCAGGCGCTGGAGCGGACCTGACCGTCACCGTCACCGACGACCCGCTCGAGGCGATCGCCCACCGTGTGGCTGAGTTGCTGTTCGATCCGCTGGCATCCGAGCCACTGGCCGAGTTGATGTCGGTCGCACAAGCCACCGAGCTCGCCGGCGTGAGTGCGACGACGGTCCGGAACCGCTGTCGGCCGTCCGGCTGACCCGCGAGGGCGTACCAAGGCGCCCGATGGTCCTGCGCACGGACCTGTTGGCGATCCTGACACGTGACAAGAACGCCTTCGGCGCGCCTCGCAAGGCCGCTACGAAGTCTCGTCGGCGCCAAGCGATGGCCACGTCGTTGGACTCGCACGGGATCGAGGATTACGGTGATCGCAGCACCGCATCACAAAGGTGGGGCGGTGCCGCTTGCGAACGGCCCGCCCAGTGGCACCGGATAGAGGCGCCGATGCGTTCACAGCGTACCTGTGCGGCCCCGTGCGCCGTTCGCGTGAGCTGCGCACGCCCCAACCCAGTCATTGGGACTCCATGTACCTGCAAGACATCGGCGCGAACATCCGCGCCGCACGAGTCGACCAGCGACTAAGCCGGCAGGATCTCGCTGACGCGAGCGGCGTATCTCACCCAGCCCTAGCCCTCATCGAACACGGGGAGCAGCACCCGTCCTTGAGTACCGGCGCAAGGCTCGCGTCGGTGCTCCGAGTCGATCTTCCCGATCTCGCCGAGGCATCACGGTGAACGTTCAGCAGTACGTCGCGGCAGGATTCGCACCTGCGACCCTTGGCTCCGGGGAGTGTTCATCAGCCGGGACGATGGGGGACACCGCGGGACGTAACACGACGTCGTTACGCGGTTTTCGCTCAGCCGATGTCCCGAGGACTCCCGCCATTCCCCGATCTGGTGTGCGAACGGTGAGCGCACGGTCCGCGCGCGACTCACGCGGTCGCCCGCACCCCTCCGGTTGCTACCCGTCGTGCCGATCCGGAGGGGGTGGGCGGCTCCGCAGCGTTGATGACGAACGAGGCGTTGCGCGTGGCTCGCTAGTAACGCCTCAACTGCGGTGCAGGGGATGAACGTATACGCCCCGCAGGTAGCATGACACCAACCGTCCGGACGGTTGGAGCGCCCCTTGGCACCCCCTTAAGTCGCGGGCAGATCTGGCAGATCCGCCAGGATGTCTAGGGGCCGGCGAGTCGCCCGTCCTCGAGCAACCCGCGCGTGCGGGCCGTCTTGAGTCCGCCCAGATCGACGCGCACCCGGTCGACGACTACCGCTCGACGCGGTGGGGGACGTGTTCGAAGCGTTGCGGCAGGCGTGGGCCGCTCGCAGTTCGGGTCCAGCCGGCATTCGGCTCAATGGGCGCGCCGGCTGTCTCGCCAGCCCCGTACCCCCATGACGATCACCCCTGCCACAGCGAGAACGACCACAATGATGATGAGCAAGAGCAGCAGCATCTTCGGCCCCCAAACCGCGATTGCCTCTACTCGAGCATAGTTCTGGGCGCGCCTTTCACGGCGGGTCGCTTACCGGTGATGTGCGCTGCGTGGGCGGTTGGCAACGGTCGCCGCCGTGCGCGGCGCCATCCGGGAACCGTGCATGGTGGCGGCTTCAAACGCATCCACCGAAGTGCACCGATCCCAAACGCTCCTCTCGCGATCTGGG
Source organism: uncultured Thermoleophilia bacterium (assembly GCA_963784985.1). Taxonomy (GTDB): domain Bacteria; phylum Actinomycetota; class Thermoleophilia; order Miltoncostaeales; family Miltoncostaeaceae; genus CAITWD01. Next base: position 3,692 of record CAWATR010000009.1, on the reverse strand, counting down.
TCGGGCGTCCACAGGCACGGGCGACGTCGGCGGTGCTCCAAAGCGCCGCGAAGCCGATGACCCTTGCACCGGCCGTCGCGAGATCCATTCCCCTGCACAGCGGCACTTCTTAGGCGGGTCGGTTCCGAGATCACAGCCCCCCGTACGGGATCTCAGGGAACCCTGCCGAGGCAGGCCGGGAGTGCCGTCCGATACGCGCGCCCGACCCATGTCGGCGGGTGAGCGGGGTCGTCCGTCTCCCGGAAGTCCGGCCCCGCCCATCCCAGGAAATCGCGGTTGCAGTGCGATCTGAGCGTTCCCCGTGCGCGGCCCCGGCTAAACGACGCCGCCTCGGCGCCCGAGGCGATCAGATTGGCTCTCGATCTCTCGAGGCCGTTGCCGGACGCATCCGCCCCGCCCCGCTGCGGCTGGCCGCGCCACCTGCCCGTTGGCGCGGGTGTCCGACTCGACGATCCGCCGCTGGATCCGGGAGGGGCGACGGACGCGCGGAGGCTCCTCTGGTCGGATCCCGATAGACCCGGCGCGCACCCGGCATCGCTGCTGGTACGCTTCGGGCATCACACCTGCGGCCCCTGGAGGGGATCTGATGCCAGGAAAGAGCAGCGACTGGGAAGTCCACGAAGGGGGGCCGCGCAAGCAGGGCGCCGGGCCGTCAACGGTACTGAGAATCTCCGGCGTGAAAGGCACGGGCCGGATCGTTTACCAGCTCGCTCCGGACGACGACACCCTGTGGATCGACCGGATCGGCGACCCGACCGACAACGTGCGCCCGACGTGGCACGAGCACGAAGCGGCGCTCGCCGAGCTGTGGCGCGTCCACCGCGAGCGGTACCCAGACTGATGCCCGACAAGGCATACGAGAACCGCATGCGCCGGATGGCCGCGCGCCAGGGCCTCCGGCTCCAGAAGTGCCGGCGCCGCGACCCCTGGGCCGTCGGCTACGGGACGTACCGCATCGTGAACGAGCGGACGGAGAAGGTCGTCTATGGGAGCGCCGACGCCTACGGGCTGAGCCTGCACGACGTGGAGCGCAGGCTGAAGGCTGACCGGTGAGCGTCACCGAGCGGGCGCTGGCTGGCAGGTGGTCGTACGTGCACCGCGCCCCGCCGGCGCACGTGCGCCTGGCGGGTCTGACGAGGTGAGGGGAGAGCGGTGAGCCTCCACGACGACATTCGCGCGTGGTTCGATGAGTTCCCTAACGGAGGAATCCTCATCAGGCTCCAGGACGGGCACCGGTCACCAACGCTGCGATCACAGGCGGAGACCAACGATTGGTTCGAGCACATCGCGAAGGAGACCGACTGTCGGACAGTTGTCCACCTTTACCGAGCCCGCAGACTGCCGGATGCCATTGATGGCCCGGGCGATCTCGATGCGATGCTTCAGGTACTCGATGACGTCCACACGCCGGACGACCCGGAGTGAGCGTCACCAAGGGGGGCAACGGCTGGCCGGAGGTCGTGCGCGAGAGCGGCAGGGGATCGCGCACGCGCACCCGCACATCCGCCACCCAGAAGGCCGCGCATGTGGAGAGGTATCTTCGGCTCCGAGGTTCACCCCGGCATCGGTCATCGGCGGCGTGCACGTCGCGCCTGCGGTAACCAAGAAACACACGTGGCCGCGTGTCGCGCCTGTGCGACGGCGACGATCGTCACGGTCTTCTGGATGTGGGTGCCGCGCGTTGATCGCTTCGTCTACGTGGACGAGACGGGCCTCCCGTCGCCGCGGTCTGCGCGCACCCGGCCTAGGACGGGGTTTGACCCCGCCCGCCATCGGGCGCCGCCCACGACCCTGCCATAGTGAAGTGGTGGCCTTCGCCTCTCCGCCTGAATCAGCCGCCTGGACCCACCGCGGCGTGCGATGCGGTTTCGAGGTGTGGTATTTCCGCGAGCACGCTGAGGGCTGGCGAGTCACAGGCTGCACATGCGCCGTTGACGGGGACCGCCCCTGGATCATCACGTACGAAATCCGCATCGAAACGACATGGGCGACCCAGTCGGCTCGCGTCAGTACGCTTTCGGCACTTGGTGCACGCATGGTCCTCCTGGACGTCGACTACGACGGCGTCTGGCGAGTGGACGGCGAACTGGCCGGGCATCTTGGTGGCTGCCTCGATGTCGACCTTGAGTCGTCGGCGATGACGAACGCATTGCCCGTGCATCGGTTGGCGCTGTCGGTGGGGTCGGCTGCGACCGCTCTAGCCGTCTACGTCCGATCGGGATTGTCGGTCGAACGCCCAGAGCAGGACTACGCACGAATCAGCGACGACGGTCCGCGCCAGCGTTACCGCTACGAGGCAAAGGCCTTCGGCTTCAAGTCCTCGCTGATCTTTGACGAGTCCGGGCTACTTCTCGACTATCCGGGGATCGCGACGCGCGCCGGCTAGCTCCCGCCGTCGATCGGATCGGCGAGCAGGAGCCCCCCGTGTCAACCCGCGCATACGATCCTGTCCGCTGAGACAACTTGAGCAGGAAGACCCGCTCATGAGTGCCCGGGAACACGTCACCGGACCTGGTCAACGCGCGGTGGACGCATGGGGCGAGTTGGTCGAGCTGGTCCCGGGTCGCTCAGCCGACGCAGTGGCTGCATAGGGGCGGCAAATCAAGGCACGCACGGCAGGATTCGACCTGCGACCGTTGGCTCCGGAGGCCAACCCGGCAGGGCATTCGCGGGGACGATGGGCGACAGAGGAATGCCGGTGAGCGGGCGCTCTCGTCCCGCATCTTTTCGGTGGTGACCATTCCGATGTTCGGAGCGTGTTCGGAGGCGGTGCGCCTGCTGCGAACCGCGCGTCTCGACGAGAGCGCTGGTGCGATCGAAGCCCCGATAGCGCGACCACACCAGCTCGATCGACCGCGGATGCGTGATCGGTCTCTCGTGCTGGCTAGCTAACCCACAATTTGGCGGAAACGTAACTCCCCGTCCGATGGGGCTCGCCCGGCGTTACACGCATCGTCGCTGTCTTCCGGTAGGGCTCGGGCCGGCCGCCGGCCCAGTCGACGCCATCGCCAACTCAGCACGAGGTTGGGGCCCACCGTTGAACCTGGCTCGCCGCCCACGCGTTGCAGATCTTGCAGGCGGGCGGCTGCCCCAGTGTCGCCCGCCTGCCTTGGTTGCGCGGCCGCCCGGTCGTTGGGTATCGCGCTCGGCCCCGGTCCGCCCGCGGGCACAACCGTAAGGATCGGGCGCCCCTCGCGCCGCGGAGTGCGGCCATCGCGGCCCCCGTTGACAGCCTTCCGGATCCGCACGAGGATCGCGATAACCCCGACCGAGCTGGAGGAACCATGGCTATTGCAATCGTGATGGACTTCCCCGGTGCCACGCTCGACCAGTACGACGCCGTAATTGACGGTATGGGTCTCGAGCCGGGAGGACCGACGCCCGAAGGTGCGATCTTCCATTTCGTGACCCGCACAGACGACGGTATTCGCGTGATCGACGTCTGGGAGACCCAGGCGCAATTCGACAAGTTCGCCCAGGAGCAGATCGGCCCTCAGACGCAGAAGGCAGGTTTTTCAGGCCCACCGGTCATGACGTTTCACGAGGTGCACAACCACTTCGTGTAGGCGGCATCAGGGCGCCTAGCGGTTCGACCGGTCCCGGCTTGCCGGGACCGGTCGCGACCTCCCTTCTTCGGCGTCGTCTCACTCCCAGCGCGCGCGGCGGGATTCGAACCTGCGACCTTGGGCTCC
>CAWATR010000008.1:0-35439 GCA_963784985.1 uncultured Thermoleophilia bacterium | reverse complement strand
GGCGCGTGGATCCCGTACATCGCCGCCGAGGTCGTTCGTAGGGCCACGCGGCCCGCGTCGGAACCACCGCACCGGCAGCGACCACCCCTGACCCAAGAGGATTGGGTCAGGTCCACCGTTCCGGCGGTGCCAACACCAGGACCCAAACCCGCGTCCGGTGGCTCCGATTGCACTCCTCCATGGTGCGCGTGCGGGACGAACGCGATCGCGCCTCGTGTGTGATCAATGCCGCACCAACAACGCCGCCAGCTGTTTGGGATACTCGACGTCGCAGGCGCCGCCGTTCGTGGTGCTGGCTGTTGTCAGCAGACGCAGGGAAGGGACGGAGGTGCTGCGCAGCGGCGCGGAGGCGCGTCACTCACTGCTCGGAGTCACCATGAAACGTCACAAGGCGCTTGGGATCCTTGCCGCGGTCGTCGGAGTGTTGCTGATCGTGGCTGCCATCATCTACTGGGCCGAACCGGCGAGTTCGCTGCCCGGGTTCTTCCCGGACAGCAGGCGGTAGGTCCCACCATCACACGACGCACGGGCTCGCCGCCTTCATCGTGGGAGCCCTGCTGCTGATCCTGGCGTGGTTCTGGACGGGACCCGGCTCGGGCCACGCGGAGGACCCACTTAGGCCGCACGGAGGTTCATCCCGCCCGCGCACACGGCGTGTTCCGCCGGACTCGTCCGTCCTCGTCCGGAGAGATTGACTTCGCGCGTGCCCCCGCCGACCCGGCGCTCTTCGCAGGGGGCTCCTCGACGGCCTCGGGTCCGTCGCGCTTTGCGTCGTTGGCGGCGTCCATGCTGGCCGCCCCGTATCCGGTGACGCTCGTCGCATCGGTGACGCTGTCAGCGTGTGCGGATCGGTGCGGACGGGCCTGGTATCGCCCACACGACGATCATTGACCCGGCGGTGTGAACCGGCCGCCTGGACGGCGATCTGGTGTTCCGCGGTCCGCTTGAGTTCATCGCGGTCGGGGACTTCTCACAGAGCGGAGCGCTCAGCGAGCTGCCCTGGATTCCATGGGGTCCCGCCGCACCTGTGGATCTCACGACGTGGCAGAGGACGGGAGCGTGCTCGTCATCCCCCTGGAGCGCTCGTCGACTAGGCCGAGTGGGATCGCCGCAACACAATCCAGGAGATGACCCCGAACACGACCAAGCACAGGAAGATGATCAGGGCCACAACCCAGATCACGTCAAACAAGATTGCGCGCCAGCCGTCAGAGTCCTGGATCTCCGCGAGTACCCAGAGCCCGACCACGGCGACGGTCAGCTCAATCCACGTCCGACGACTAAAGAACATGACCCGACGCTAGTGCAATTGAGCTGACAAGCGCAATCCCCCGCGCGCAGGTGGGAGAGCGCTGAATGCGGGGTCATCCCGCCGGTTGTCCGGATCTCACAAACTCGTGGACGCAGCGTGAGCTGACCAAGCTGCCGCCCGCGCGCGGCGGAGACGAAATGGCTGCCAATTCGCGGGATTCTCTGGCAAACGCGGCAGAACCCCCAACGCGGCGAGTTCTGACGCCGGAGTGCTCGTTCGGCCGGGACATGCGGAATGCGGTCGGATTCGGATCTGGTGTGCGCCCCGGGGCGTCCGGTCCTGGCGCCGGTGCGGCCCGGCCCCGGTTGGGACCGCACCGGCTCGGACGACAGAGGATGCGTGAGTCGGTCGCTCGTAGCGGTAATCCAGCCCCAAGATGCGAGACGTTGAACTCCCCACCGGGCGAGATCTGCAGCGGGTGTTGCACGGCTGTGTCAGCCCGCCGCCGGCTCGGTCCATCCGCTCCTGGGCTTAGCCTCCCCTCAGTAGCCAGCACGACAAGACAGGGGGCAACGTCAATGAGTTGGCTTGAGGGGAAGTGGACCCAGCAGTTCGCCGGCAACGACACAGTGTTCGTGCCCGCCGTCACAACGGAGATCGTCGCCGGTGTCCAGTACGCCGGTGCCGTCGACGGCAGCATGGACGCGACTGGCTGGTTGGTGGAGGGGTACCAACAGCAACTCGCCGAATGACGGGGCAATAAGGGGTCCAGCGCAATTCGCCGCGTCTTGCGGGCCCAACCCCTCCGGTTGTTGTCCCGTCGTGCCAATCCGGAGGGGTGGGCGGCTCCGCAGCGTTGATGACGAACGAGGCGTTGCGCGTGGCTCGGTGGTAACGCCTCAACTGCGGTGCGGGAGATGAACGTATCCGTCCCGCACGGAGCCGGCTACCCGCCGTCCGGATGGTTGGAGCGCCCCGTGGGCACCCCTTGTGGCCAGGTAGCGCGCGGGGACCCACCGCTTCCGCCACCAATCACGCCGAGGTCTTTCGGGCACCTGGGCCGGTGTGCCGGCGCCACTCGGGGGCGCGAATCTGGGCATGTTCGGCGCAGTGGCGCGAGAAGGCACCTGAGGCCTCTCTGGCACAGCTGCCAGCACTGCTTCTCGTATGCTGTCTGGCATCACCGCACGGTCCGAAGGGAGGCGATCTGATGCCAGGACAGGGCAGCGACTGGGAAGTCCACGAAGGGGCGCCCCGCAAGCAAGGCGCCGGGCCGTCAACGGTCCTGAGAATCTCCGGCGTGAAAGGCACGGGCCGCATCGTGTATCAGCTCGCTCCAGACGACGACACCCTGTGGATCGACCGGGTCGGCGACCCGACCGACAACGTGCGCCCCGCGTGGCACGAGCACGAAGCGGCGCTCGCAGAGCTGTGGCGTGTGCACCGCGAGCGGTACCCACTCTGACGACCGGCACGGCAGATGAGCACCGCCTGCGCCAGATGGCCGATCGCCAGGGGCGCCGGCTCGATGAAGAGCCGGCGCGATCGCGGGCAATCGCCCGGAGGTGATCTGGAAGAACCACCCACGCGAGTTCGACCGCTCCCGGACCACCAACGCGATGACCTTGGCGGGTGCCCTGCCGGCTGCGCCGCGCCAGGCTGCCCGATCCTGGTGTTCCCGCAGTGTTCGAGGACTCCACCGGGGTCAAACTGCGGCACCGACCTGAGAAGCACAAGTATAGGCCCGCTCGCGAGGACCGTTTGCACGATGCTCGGCGCGACGAGCGCCTGATGATGTGCCAGCTCCGGCGTACCGGATCTGTCCCGACTTCGGCCAGGATGGGGATGAGGCGGGCACCAAACGCGTCGAGCTGCTGCTACGAATCCCAAACTCGGATACCGCCGAGGCCGTCGTCCGACCCGGAGCAGATCTCGTACTCGAGGCCGTCGGCGGGAGCGACTCCGTCGTCCGTGAGCTGGCGAAGGCCGTCGTCGTACTGCTCTGCCGTCAAGCCCGGCGGGGCAAGGTGGGTAACTGCGCTCGTGCGGGTACTCCATTTCTCGGGGGGTCGGCGTGGCCCGAGTCCTTTGGCCGGCGCTGCGCACTGTCACCAGATCTCGTGCTCCCGAGGTGTTCCCACAGTCCACCGTGGTCGAACTGCCCCGCACGGCGTCGCACCACAAGAGGCCTGCGCAAACGGACCTGCTTGCAGCACGCGCAGCAGGACTCGCACCTGCGACCGCTGGCACCGGAGGCCAATTCTGCAGGGCGCGTGCGGCTGGATGGGGGACAGTGGGATGCGTGTGAGCAGGCATTGGCGTCCCGCATCCCCCCGGGCGTGCCCATATCGATGCTCGGAGAGCGTTCGGAGCCGCGTCCGGCACATCTGGTTGCCCCCGTCAGGCGTACCGTCGCCGTTTGGACGACCAGGCATCAACCATGGACATCATCTCGCGGGTGAAGGCGGGCAGGTCGGGGGGCCACCGAGAGGTCACGAGGTTGCCGTCGACGACGACATCCGCGTCTTCCCACAGGCCGCCGGCGGATTTAGACGTCCTCTGGAACGCCGTCGCCCCAGTACGAGGTCAGCCGACGACCTTAGATCACGCCCGCCGATGCGAGGAGCCATGGTCCGTGACAGATCGCCGCCACCGGTTTCTCGTTCGTAACGAATGACCTGGCGATCGCCTGCGCACCCCGCGTGTCGCGCACGGTCGCCGGCGCTCCATCCGGAAGCCCGCCGGGGATGATCAGGATGTCGTAGGCATCGGGATCGACGGCATCGATTGTCAGGTCTGGCTCAAGACTGTAGCCGTGCTCCCCGCCGATGCGGTCCATGGTCGGCGCGGCGATGTCAACGCGTGCGCCCGCGTCGAGGAGTCGGAAATACGGAACGATCAGTTCGGTGTCTTCGAACTTATCGGCACTCAGGATCACCGCCCGGATATCTGACGAATAAGCAGTCCGGTTTGGTCATCTTCATTTGCATGGAATCCGCCTCTCGACCGTCGCCTACGCGATCACGATACGCGCACTCGACACCGACCATCGCGAGGCCGCGGCCACCGTTGACCTTGGCTGGTCGCCGACACGTTAAAGATCGTGCAAGCGGGCGGCAGCCCCAGCGCCGCCCGCCTGCCGGTCCTCAGCACCAGCGAGCGCCGTTCGCCGACGGACCGTGGGCTCAGGCCGTCCGAACGCGGGGGAAGGCTACCCGTCAAGTGGGGGGCGAAGGTCGGCGATCTCCGTCATAGGTTTGCGTTGATGTCTATCTGAAACGCCTCGTCAGGCACCGATGCTACGGCCGCCGGCAGTCGCGATCCTCACAACCACAGCGGGCGGTCTCGCGATCGGAGGGAGAAATGGGCACGCAACGATTCCGATACGCCATCGCGGCCGACGTCGTCGCCGACAGTGATTGGGCGATCTATCGCGCCGAGCTTCGGGCGCTGTACCGGCTCCGCGTCAAGCGCCCGCCTCGAGCAGACCTCGCTCGCGAGCTCTCGTGATCCACTTGGACGCCGTGCTCTTCGTGACCCGGTGGTGCTCGGCGATCTTCTTGCCGGCCGGCTCGCCCGCACCTTCGAATGCTCGAACATCGGCCGCAACCATCCGCAGGAAGTCATCGGCCACCTGGCGCTGCTCGCGGTGCAGTCCGCGTAGGGCCTGCGCCTGGGCATCCGTGCCCTCGCCTTCGAGCAGCAGGAACCGCTCGGCGATCGTCGGGTACTGACGGTAGTTCTTGGCGACCCACCGAACCGCATGGTGGTCGAACGCCTGCGGGGGCGCCGCGAGTTCTCGCGTGAACCGTTCGCCGATCTCGAACCCGACGTTCGTGGTGACCGGGTCGCCGTTGTCTCTCGCCCAGATCAGGAAGGGGAACGTGGTCAGTCACGGGCTGCGGTCTTCGCGCATCGTGACCGAGTCGAGGCCGAGATCAAGGCGATGCTCGTCGCCGCCAACGAGCGCATCCGTGCGGTCGAATCCGCAGACGCGGACAGTGCCGTGGGCCAGCGGCAGGCAATCACCGCGCGATTTGACCTGTATCAGCACATGTCCAAGCTGCATGAGCTCGAGCCGCTAGCAAGGCGTTCGCGCCTGCGCGTAACGCGAGTGCGGGGACGCCCCGCCGCAAGTGCTCTGGTCCCTGCCGGCGTGCTGGTCGAGCCGATACCGCGCGAGTTACTCGTCACGGCGGACGTGCTCGAGGACGGCGAGGCTGCGATGAAGGCGAAGACACAGCGCCCCGGCGATCGAGGCCGGGGCGCTACCGGGGCAACCAGCGTGAGATCCGCGCGGGAACAGGCACAGGAGAGTCTCGGCTGTGAATGCTAGCTCCGGTCCCGGACGGACTTGGCGGGTGGTGCGATGAGCGCCGCCCCCATCGACCGCACCGCGTGGCCGTGGCATCCGCGCCGGATGACGTGACCGACGATGACCAGGCGGCCTGGTACGCGGTGCGCGCCAGGAGCGACGGCGAGTTGCCGCGCCAGGACCGCGAGACGTGAATTCCCGAACAGCATGCGCGCCGCTCGCGTGAGGTGTTCGAGGCCCCGCGCCGCGCCGACAACGCGGATGCACGCATGCCAACATGGCTCCAGTACCCCGTCGACGAGCGACAGACGGTGACCACCACACGCGTCCCGCGGCCGGTCGCCGGCCCACCGGAGTACTGAGGCCTGAATAGTATTCTCGGCGATGCCCGCCGAGCCGCACTCCATTGTCGATCAGCGGGTGGCTGCGCTGGAACGCCGTGTCCAGACGCTTACCGGCGGATCACACGGCCCGGGTTCTCGAGATTGGCCCTGGGCTTGGAGGACTCTCGCGACTACTCGCCGAGCGCTACCCATATATCGCCGTCGAAATGGACGACACGGCCGCGCGGACCGCCTCCAGTCGCGTGAGCCCGTTCGGCGGGCAGGTGCTTCACGGCGATCTCGGAGCGCTTGATGCATCGTTTCGCGCCGACGTCGTCTGCGCGTTCGAAGTCATAGAGCACATCGAGGATGACCGTGCCGCACTCACGGAGTGGGCGAGCAAGCTGACACCCGGGGGCATGCTCATCCTGACCACACCAGCCTTCCCTGACCGTTACGGCGCGTGGGATGTGCGCGTGGGCCACTGGCGCCGCTACGAGCCGGCGGGTCTCGGGAACTTGTTGCGGGAGATCGGGCTTACCGACATTCTCGTCCAGCACTACGGCGGACCGATGTCATTCGTGCTGGATTCCAGTCGCCAGCACGTCGCCAGACTGTATGGCAAGCGCAACCGCGTCAATCAGCAACAAGCGACGCTCAAGAGTGGCCAGCACTTGCAGCCGCGCCGAGCGCTCGCCTCGCGAGCCACGAGACTCGCGTCCTATCCCGCGGCACTGCTCGAGCGCGCGTTTCCCAACCGCGGAACCGCGCTCGTTGCCGTCGGTCGACGTCCCACCGCATAGGCGAGACCCATCGCCAGATCGCGCGGGCTGGGTCGTGGCAGCCATCCGGGCGCAGAGTTCATGGTGCCCCACGGTCGCGCCGCCAGCGCTGGGTGGCGTGTCGCCCTCCGTGCCCGAGCCCTCCGATCCCCGCATCGCAGCGGCGCTGGGTTCCGACCAAGTCGCGACGTGCCGCTCACCCTCGCTTAGGCGCCGTGACCCGGAGATTGGAGAATTGAAGCCGGTGACACAGGCTTCGCAATCGGGTTGTATGGGCCGTAACTCCCCCGCCAACGGCGCCTTGCGCAGCCGGACCGGTGCCGACGTGGCGATCACGACCGAGCTCAAGAAGGACGGACTGCCATGAGTGTCAAACGCCTCGCACCGCTTGCAGGAATCGTCTTTGTCGTCATCTCCGTCGTCGCGATTGCGATCCTCGGCGGCAATACCCCGGACGGAAACGCGTCGCCCGCCAAGGTGACATCGTTCTATCTGGACCATCACGGAGCCCAAGCAGCCGCCGCACACATCCTTCCGATCGGTACCGTCTTCCTGGTCGTGTTCGCCGCCGGCACATATGCCGCCCTGCCGAAAAGCCGGGGTGACCTTGCCAAGTTGGGTGAGATCGTCTTCTTGATCGGCTCTGCGGTCACAGCCGCCACGCTTCTTGCCGCAGCCGCACTGCACCTCGCCCTCACCGAGGGGGTCCACGACAACATCTCGCCGGTCGCCACCCAGGCCCTCAATGCCATCGATAACCACAACGACCCGCTGTTTGTCAGCATTGGGATACTGCTGATCGGCGCCGGGGGCGCAATGATCCCGCATCGCGGTGCGCTGCGATGGCTTGGCTGGATCGCGTTGGTTGCCGGGGTTGTCATGTTCACGCCGCTCGGCTTCTTCGCCGTGCTCGTCGGCCTCATCTGGATCATCGCCACCGGGATCTTCCTCGCGGGGTGGCCGCCGGCGAAGGCGGACTCATCTTCGTCGTGACATCCAAGTGACCGAGCTCTCGAAGTGAGCGGCCGGAGCGCGTCCCGCCTTCCGGGGTTGCGCCCGTTCATTCCCGACGCCCCCGGTTTGCGGCCGGCTCCGGCGAATGACCCCGAGACCGCCATGGGGGAGGCTCACCGGACAGCCTTGCCGGGATGTGGTTTGTGACCAAGTTGAGACGGGGCCGAAACCAAGACCGAGCAGGAGATCGAGTAAGCGCCGCACATCCTGGTAATCCGGAGGTATTTGCGAGCACGCGCGGCAGGATTCGAACCTGCGGCCTTTGGCTCTGGAGGCTAAATCCGGCGCGTCGCGGTTCGTAACGGTGCGACAGGAAACCCGAGAGCGAAGGCGGGTCTCGGGACCTGACATTCGCGCCGTTACCTGCCGTTGCGCAATCTGGTGCTACAACGGCCGGGCGCGGGCCGCTACGAGCGCTCTGCGGCATTCGAGCAGCAGCAGCCGGACGCACATCAGACCTGCTTGCCCAGGTCGTTGGCCACAACCGTGCCAGCCATTTGTCCAGGGCGAGTCTGCACGGCGGAGATGAGCGATGGCGACGCAATGCGTACCTCGCACGTTGCGTCCGGCATCATCACGAGCGCCCGCTTGGGTCCGGGGGCGGGCATCCAGGAGCGCTATACCGAGTGTCAGGACCGGCTGCGAGATGCAGTGGCCAACGGAGCACCGGACGTACACGGATGCAGGCGAGTCTCATCTACTTTGATAGCTGCCCGAACTGGCGGGTTGCTCGGGAGCGGCTCAGGCGGGCAATCAGCTCCGCAGAGGTCGGCGCGGTGAGCGTCGTCGTTCGAGTTGTCATCACGCATCACGAAGCCCTGGCCTACGGGCTATGCGGCTCACCGACGATTCTTATCGACGGCGCCGACCCGTTCGCAGGAGTCGATCTGCAGGCCGGAATCTATTGCCGACGGTTCGCGACCGAGGCTGGCCCCGATGTGGCGCCAAGCGTGGCGCAGCTGGTAGCGGCGCTGCGTCGTGCATTTCAGAATGGCGTACCGCACGGCGACGCGGCGGGCTTGGCGCGGTCGCGGACCAGGGATCTGCCTCAGCCGCAGTTGCGGCCCCCGCCACTCCAACGGCGCACACCATCAAGCGGGAATGCATGTCAACACGGGAGTTACGGGCGCCATGAACCTGCAGAGGACTCTTACCGGGCGGCGTGAGTGGTCGAAGGACCCGGACGCGCGAGAAGAAGCGGCACTGCGCAGGGTGGCCGCTCAGATCACCGCGGAGGCGGCCGAGCTGCCGGAGAACACGTGGCTCGCTGAGCGCTTGGACCTCGAGATCCGCGTGTGGGACAAGCAGGTGCTCCCGGAGCTCGCCCTGGCCATGGCCGGTGGGCCCGGGCCAGAGCCGCCCGAGTCCTGGGTGCGTGTTCGCCCCGAACGCTGTCCGTTGATGTTGGCCGAAGAGGCATCTCTTCGCCGGGTCGCGGCGCTCCTGCGGGCCGAAGCGGCCGAACTCGGGCCCGAGTCCTTGGGTGGCGCGTACCTCGAAAGCCTGGGAATCAGGCTCGCGTTGGAGTGCGAGAGCCCTGGCGGCATGCTGCGCATCTAGACCGTATCGGACGCCGGGCCCATTCGGGCGGCGGCTCACTCATGCGCAATCGTGGGTTGCCACCGGGATCTGGCCCGGCGGTAGCGCGACAGTCATGGGAGGCGCCGTTACGGTGAGTCCTTCGCTGCCACCACTCGACCCATCCCCGTACGACGCTCCCTGCCGGCCGACGCAGCCGAGAGTCTGACCAGGCCGAGCGGGAGAGCCCCACGAGCCGCGCCGGAGAACCAGGCGGCGTGGTTGGGCGAGGGGAACGCGGTGTCGGTGACCCGCGGTGCCGCATGGCTCCATCGCACCGCCTGAGTGAGGATCGAGGCAGACGACCTCGCTCAAGGAGCACCCGCACAGCGTCGCTGAGCCCGCGGCGCTGAGCACCCTCCGGAGCCCAAGGTCGCAGGTTCGAATCCGGCCGCGCGCTCAGCTCGTGCCTGCAAATCACGGCCGTGTCTTGTTGCGCATCTTGGCCGCGTCGCGTTCGGCGATGTTGCCCGCCCCGACAATGCTCCCAACAGTTGCGCCGGCGTCGACGATCGGCACTCCCGGCACGGTGGGCCCTGACGAGAGGTACTTCCAGGCACCGTCGAAGATCATGCCGATGATCGTTCCTGTCGCGAGCGATTCGGCAACCTTCACGCAGGTGTGGATGACCGCGCCGGACGAGGGACCCACGACGATGCCCTCCTCCCGCGCGAGACGATGCGACATCGCGATGGCTTCGTCGCTGGTCACAACGTGTCTGTTGTCAAGGAGCCGAAGGTCAAGGATGGGCGGCACGAACCCGTCGCTGAGATCGCGCAATCCGTCGATGTGGTGGCCCGGGACAGGCTCGCAGCCGATGACGGTGATCGGTCGGGCGTGCTCCCTGAAGCGTCGTGCGCACCCCATCAAGGTGCCACCCGACCCGATACCCGCGACGAACAGGTCGATCTGTGGGCAATCACGCAGGATCTCCCGTGCCGTGGTTGCGTAGTGGGCAGCGGGATTGGCGGGGTTCCCATACTGGTAGGGCATATAGAGCCGGTGCTGGGCCGCGATGCGCTCGGCGACCTCGATGGCGCCCGTCGACCCGCGATCGCCATCGGTCAGAACAATCTCGGCGCCGAATGCCTTGAGCGTGGCCATTCGTTCGGCGGTGGCACTCTCGGGAATCACGGCCACGAGCCGGTAGCCCTTGAGCCGGCAGATCATCGCGAGTGCGATGCCGGTGTTCCCTGACGTAGGCTCGATGATCGTGTCGCCCGGCCCAATCAGGTCGTGACGTTCGGCCGCCTCGATCATGGCGTGCGCGATGCGATCCTTGCTCGATCCCGAGGGGTTGGTCGTCTCGAGCTTCGCGAGCAGGCGCACGCCGGGGTGGGGAGTCAGTCGCGTGAGCTCCACCAGCGGCGTCTCGCCGATCACACCGAGGAGGTCGGGGTGTCGCGTCGCCGAGTGATCTGATTGAACCTGCCCGGAGGCTGGCAGAGACTGGCGTGACGTTCTCACCACGGATTCAGATGGTGCGCCGCGCCGCCCCCGTCGGCATCGAAGCGCGGCACCGACGCGACGGGGGCGATTGTCGTCGCAGGAGCCGGATTCCCGGTGTCGTCCGGTCCACGGTCACGGCGAGCGGGCTCGAGAATGCGTCGTCGCACCGCAGCGTCCATGCCCCAGCACAGCGCAGCCCCCGAGCTTGCGCCCCATCCGCCCAGCGCACGCGCCCGCCGCTCCACCAGACTCGGCTCGGCGCCGCGCACCGCGGCCATGAGCCGGGCCGCAACGTCCACTACTTCGCCACGCGCCGCGCAGTGAAGGTATGCAAGACCCAGCGGTGTCGCACGCCCACGCGCGAGCTCCAGGACGATACTCTGATCACCCGCGCCATCCGCCCGGCGCCAAGCGCAGTATCCGGCCAGGATGTCGTCGCCGGTCGGCGTCAGCCCGCCGCCGCGCCCGGCCAGCGCGACGACCGCGACGGCCGTCTCGCCGGCTGCGAGCGCGGCGAGGCCCGGGAGCAGTGCCGCCGGCGGGCGCGGCAGACTGGCGCGTGCGCATGCCATCATCGCGGCGGCGTCGGGTGCGCATTCGGCCATGAGCGGGACCGGGTCGACGCAAACCTCGCGCACGTCGATCTCATCCGCTCCGATGGTGAGAACACCGTCGCTGGCCCGCACCGGCGCGCCGGGGCGCCACTGCGTCCGGACAGCCCTTGCCAGCTGCAGGCTCAACGGCCCGAGCGGCGCCCGCGGCCCGGTCACGAGCAGCCATTGCCCGGTGGTGGTGGTGGCATAGACCCCGCCCGCTACAGCGACGGCAACGGTGCCGACCATCCCGCCGCTGATCGTGCGCCAGGCGTCCGGCGCGGCGCGGACGCCGCGGTCAGTGGTCATCGAGGGCGTCAACGAGCGCAATCAGCGCACCGCGAAACGGCGCGATCGGCTGATGCGCGATTCCGGCACCGATCTGCCCGGCGCCAGACCTGTTGTGCAGTACACCGGTCGTGATTTGCGGCGTGACACCGAGTTCCACGACCGAGCGGGCGTCGATGCCGACGGGAGTCCCCGCACCGTCGAGTGCTGGCAGCTGGAACCGCGTCGATCTGGCGACGCAGATGTCGGCCATCTCCCTCCCACGCCGAATGCTGTCGGCGGCGGTGCCACCGAAGAAGCCGGCGACCGCGGGGGCAGCCGCCAGCGCCATGCCTCCAAGACCGATGCATTCGATCACGGCGGAATCGCCGATGTCGAGCGCCGCGTCGTCCGGGCTGAATCCCTTGATCAACAGCGCGTCCTGCACCGGGGCCGCGGGGGCGATGAACCATCGTCCTGGGAGGCCGGCCAGCTGGATTCCCACGTCGGTGCCGTTGCGGGAAATCAGGGAGACGACGCTTGAATCCATGACCTGCTGGCCTGCCAGCGACGCACACTTCGACGCGGCCATCGTCAGCGTCAGGAAGAAGTGGTGATTGGACGCCATGAATGCCGCCGTCCGCTCGGCGCCGAGAGCAGCCAGGCCGGCGGCGAAATCCCGCAGCAGCAGGTTTCCGGTGGCCTGCGACCGCATATGCAGCTCATCGCCCATCTGCAGCCCCTGCGCGGCCAGCGCGAAGACGTCCACCGGTCCGGTCCGTGTGATCAGCTCAGCAAGCGTCGGGCCGACCTCGTCACGCAGAAACCGCAGCCGCTCGATCGCCGCGTCGCCCCCGACGCCAAACCAGAGCGTGTCCCCTGGGCCCTCATTCAGGGTCGCGTGCGCGCGGAGCCCGGTCGCGGGGTCTTCCACGACCCATACGGGCATCGACGGCGAGCAAACGCCCGTCATCGGGCCCACATGACCATGTTCATTGCCGCTGGCGAGGGCGATCACTCCGCTCGCCAGCAGCGCCTCGGCAGACGCGCGATCTTCGGCCCACCCTTCGAAGAGGGCGGCCGCGGCCATCGCCCGTCGTTGCGGATCGCACACGCGACCCCACACGATGGGCGGTCCGGAATGCAGCAGGCGCCGGCCCTCGGACAACCACGGCAGTACCTCGCCGGCAGGCGCCACCGTGACGGCCTGCGGGCGCGCCGCCTCGACGCGTGCGACCACGTCCCGGTTCGCCTCCGTGACGCGATCCCCATGCGTGCCCCAGAGGCGCGTCAGGCGCTCAACGGTCTCGGGGTCGCCGTCGGCGGGCGGAGACCAGTCGACCTGCGTCGATGGTGAGCCCTGTTGTCGGACGGCCTCGGCGAACTCCTCCAGCCCAACGTTGATGCTCGACACGCGCCGGAAGATCTCCGCGGTCACCGCGTCTGCCGTCCTATGGTTTGATTGGGGCCAGCCATGGCCGCGCACATCGATTCCTTGGAGCATCTGGTGTCCGTCGTGCGCGAGGCTCCGGGGCTTCGGTCGAAGCGCGATCTGGCCCTGTTGAGCCGGCTCGGGGTTCGGGCGGGCGACGATGCTGCCGTCATCCCGTTCGGCGACACGTTCCTGATCATGTGCGCAGAGGCAATCGCGCCCGACCTTGCACGCGAGAATCCACATGCGGCCGGGGTGGCCGCCGTCGCCACGAATCTGGCGGACGTACGCGCGATGGGAGGTCGTCCGATCGCCCTGGTGGACACCGTCGTCAGTCCTGATCGCGGGCATGCTGAAGCGGTCCTCGACGGGATCGCACGGGCGTCGGAGCTGTTTGGGGTCCCGGTGGTCGGCGGCCACCTGACCGTCGGCGGGCCCGCCGCGGTGTCGGCCGCGTGCACGGGGACCGCACGCGTCCCGCTGCACGCCGCCGCTGCGCGCCCCGGCGACGCGCTGCTCGTCGCCATGTGCACGGACGGAGCGTACGTCGGTGACGCGCCCTTCTTCAGTTCGCTGCGGACACGGGATCCTGAGCTGCTGCGCGCCGACGGCGAGGTTCTCGCGCTGCTCGCAGAGCGCGGTCTGATCCACGCGTGCCGCGACATCTCCATGCCGGGGGTCGCCGGCTCGACGCTCCAGATGCTCGAACTTGCTGAGTGCGGTGCGCAGCTGGCGGTCGACCGCCTGCCCCGACCCGCTGACGTCGCGCTCGATCGCTGGCTGGTGACGTTTCCCAGCTTCGGGTTCATCATGGCGGCGCCACCCGAAATGGTGTCCGGTGTCATCAGCGCGTTTGCGGACCAAGCCATCCCCTGCGCGCACTGTGGCGAATTCACGTCGGGCCGGTCGCTGGTCCTGAGCGAAGGTGCGGTCCGCCGAGAGGTCTGGGACCTCGCGCGCGAACCGCTCACTGGGGCTGGCATCTCGTCAGGGTGATCGACATGGGCTGGTGCGCCAGCCCGTGATATTCGACCGGTCCACCCACCGTCGCCCAGCCGAGGTTGGCGAAAAAGGGCACGTTCAGCAGCTGAATCATCGCGGTCATTCGCTGCCCGCCCAGGCTGCTCGCCGTCACGACAGCGAACCGCACCAGCCGTGCACCAAGCATCCCTCGCCCCCGGAACTCCGGCAGGATGGCCAGGCGATCGCCCGACCAGGTCACGGCGTCCGGGCCGGGGTACAGGCGGACCGCCCCAACCGCGCGCCCTCCGACGAGGGCAACGGCATGCAGCACGCCCGGCTCGTCATCGTGCATGTCGCGGTCGGAGCCGGCGAAGATGCCCTGCTCGCCGACGAAGACCGCGTGACGGACCCGGAAGTGCCCATCCCAGTCCTCCGGTCCCGCAACCAGCCGGCACGTCGCCGACGCCGGCGCGGGTGTGACGTCACTCAGAAGGGACGCGGTCGGCGCCGCTCGATTGTACGAGCTCACGCACCTGCTCCTTCTTGATCAGTCGTTCCCATGCCGAAAGACCCGAACAGGCCTGGCACCGGGCGCAACCCGCTCGCGCGTCGAGGTGGTTCATGTCGTGTTCGGCCAGCATGGCCGAGACACTCCGATAGATGTCGGCGACGTAGTCCGGATCGGGTGCCGACGCATCCTTGAGGATGGCTCCGGGGACGGGCCGCAACGGGACGACGAACGGGTACACGCCCATCTCGATCGCCCGTCGGCAGCCTGCCTCGATGAGTTCGCGCCGCTCACCCATGCCCAAGATGACGTAGGTCGTGACCGCCCCGCGGCCGAAGACTTCCACTGCACGGGCCCAGGCTTGGAAATAGCCCTCGATGCCCAGCGCCGCTTTGCCGGGGGCGACTCGCGCAAGGACTTCGGGGTCAAACGTCTCGAGATGCATGCCGACCGCGTCGACGCCGGCGGCACGGACCTCCTCGAGGACGCTGAGGTCGCTCGGCGGCTCGAACTGCACCTGGATTGGCAGGCCGGAGGCGTCCTTGATCGCGCTTGCGCATCTGCTGATGTAGAGGGCGCCCCGGTCGCTGCGATTGACCGAGCCCGTGGTCAGGGTCACGTCGACGGCGCGATCGAGGTCCTTGGCGGCGCGGCAGACCTCGGCAAGCTGTTCGGGTGTCTTGACCGGGATGGTCTGTTCACCGCGGGTCAGCTCGATGCCGCAAAAGTGGCATTGCTCACTCGTGCCCCAGTAGATGCAGCGCTGCACGACGGTCGAGGCCACCGAATCCAGGTGCAGAAGGGCAATCTTCCAGTACGGGATGCCGTCGTCGGTCTCCAAGTCATAGAACCGGGGGCGGGGCGGGACCATGGCCGGTCCCACGCGCTCGCCGCCGCGCCACAGCTCGCCCCCGCTATCGCTCAGTCGCAGCACGTAGGGCGAATGCGCCACGTAGCCGGCGTGCATCGGGACCGTCAGGGGCAATCCTCGCACCCAGAGAAAGCCGGCGTCAGAGGGTCCGGCACCGCCGCGACGGGACTGGACCCCCGGCGCGTCTGGGCCGGCCCGCTCATCTTCAACGCGAACGCCGAGCGACTGCAGCTCGACGAGCAGGCGCCGATCGTCGATGTCAAGACGATCAGCCACGGCCAGCGAACAGCTCTTCGTAGTTGCGCCAGAAGACGCGCTCCTTGAGCTCCTGGGAAATGTTGCGCACGCCGTTGACCTTCCAGTACTCGCCGTCGAAGTCCGACCACGGCTCGTCCGAGCCAAAGAACACGCGGTCCCCGCCAATCCCGGTGCGCTCGATCTCGGTCAGCAGCCACCGTGCACCGAACCCGACCGACCACGAGAGGTCCGTATAGACCTTGTACCCCTCCTCGACCCATTGCAGGAACTTCGGTACCAGCTTGATGTGGCCGGAGACGCCGCCGCCGAAGTGGACAAGATAGATCTTGCAGCGCTTGCCGTAGTGCTCGACGAGCGGGATGAAGTTGTTGATGTCTGAGGCTCCGCCGGGGCTGGTGTGGAAGTGGAAGATCAAGTCATGCTTCTCGCAGGCATCGAAGCATTCGTCCGCGAGTGCCTTGGTCTCCTCGTCCCAACTGTTGGGATCGGGGTTCCCGCCCAAGAGGAACGTCGTCTTGAGCGCCACGATGCGTTTCTCGCCAGCGAACTCGAGTGCCTTGCGGGTAAGCTCGGCGTTGCGCGGCAGGAACGATACCCACAGCGCTCCGAGGACCCGATCGTTGGTGGTCGCCGCCTCGAGCACGAGGTCGTTCAGGTCAAACGAGATCTCGTGGACCGGCACGCCGTAGTTCGACATCACGAGCGCGCGCTCGACCTTGAACTGATCCATGTGGTTCTTCACGAAGTCGGCGGGGGTGCGGTAGTCGTACACCGTCGGCTTGACGGGATGTTCGAAGGTCATAGAACTTCCACGGCGGGATCTCGCCGATATGGCAATGCGCATCGATGATGCGCTGGGGGTGCGTCGTCATGGGTTCCCTCCGAAGGCCGCACGGGCCTGCTCAATTCGGATGCGCCACTCCGTTTCGGATCCGCACCGCTGGGCGGGAGCAGGGGAGGCCTGTCCACCAACCAGGCGCCGTCCGTGCGGTCCAGCTGCACCACGGAGAGTTCGAACTCCGGCTGGGACCCGTCGAGGTCCAGCCTGCTAGAGGCGTGCAGTCCCCGTCCGGACGGTACGTGCATCTCGAGACGGTGGGAGCCAAGGGGCGTGACATCGTCAAAGAGCACCGCCCACTCGGAGCGGTCGCGACGTGCCTGCTCGAGGCGTTCCCGAGCGATTTCTTTGGCATGGATCCGCGTGATCTCGCGATGTCGCTGGCAAAATGCAGCGTCGCGGAGTGCCTCGCGGTCCATCAGGGGCCCGAGCGACGGCGACAGACGCGCGATGACTTCGCCCGCGAGATCGCGCCGTTCTTGCCACGCGGTCACGAGGTCGTCTTCGGAGCGGACGTCGTCGAGTTCATCGACGATCGCCCGCACAGAAAGGACGTACTGCTCGTAGAGCGTGGCATTCGACATCACCGACGGGTAGATGCGCGCCTCGGCGCGCCGCCACGAGGCGACAGCGTTGTCCCGCTCGACGAGCATCGGTGGACTCACAGAGTCCAGGTATTGAGCTGGAACGCCCGCTCCCGAAATGCGGTCAGGGCGCAGTCGAGCACATCGAGCGGGTGGAACGGCGTGACGCCGTCCATGAGCAGGTCCTCGGGGAAGCCGTAGAGGGCGCCCGAGGCAAATCGGCACGCATAGACCGTTCCGCCTTCGTCCAAGATCGTCTGGATCTGACGGTTGATGGCCATGTGGCCGGGGAACGCCTCATCACCGACCTTCGGAAACCCACGGGTTCCCGACGCCATCAGCACGCCAGGCCCGTACAGGACCAAATGGGTCTTGAATCCCTTGCGCAGCACACGGGTGGTCGTCAGCAGGTTCACCAGACCGACCGACCCCTCAAAGGGCACCGTGTGCATGAAGGTGTACGCAGTCTCGCCGGGTTCGGCCTTCACGTCCGGAAAGACCTTCTGGGACATATCGAACAGCTCGGTTCCGGGCGCTTTGCACGCCGCCAGGTTCTCGTTTACCGCCACCACATCCTCCTGCCGCCGGGGAAGTGAGGGAGCCGCGTCGTCGCGGATCGCCGGATCCGTCTGGGATCGTAATCTTTTCTACTCTCGTGCGGCACGGCAAGTCAAGCGAGCGCGGACCGAGGCGGCTTCGTCGCCGAGATCTGCGCAAATTCACGTATCTTGGAGGTCATCTACCAAAGGAAATGCGCGCCGTGTTGCGAATTCTGCTGGGGTCGGAAGTGGGAGGTCCCTGCCGGTCGCTGCAGACTCGTGGAAGGTGTCATGGTGTTGATATTGTGTGTCGCGAATTACACGTGAACCGGTCGGAGGTAGGGCATGGGGACGGCGGCAATGCAGTCATCGATCCAGCAGACGGTCTCAGAGATTGGCGCCAAGCTCGCACGAGCCCGGGCTGAGCGCGGTTGGTCGCTGCAACAACTCGCCGACCGTGCCGGAGTCTCTCCTGCGGCTGTACACAAGATCGAAAAGAGCGGCATCACTCCGACGATCGCGACCCTGATGAAGATCGCCTCGGCGCTCGGCAAGAGCGTGGGGTACTTCATCGACGAGTCTGATCCGATCCGCCCGGTCACGCTGATCCGTCACGATGAACGCGCCGCGCTGTACACGTCCAAGCAGGGGCTGACGCTCACGAATATCTCGGGCCGGTACGGCCCGTTCTTCGTCGCAGGGGCAGAGGCAGTCGTCGCCCCTGGCGCCAACAGCGGCGTGAAGCCGATGACCCATCCTGGCGAAGAGCTCGTGCTCGTCCTCGATGGCGACCTGGTCTTTACCGTCGATGATGGGGTCTATCAGCTCGGCCCGGGTGACTCGCTGCACTTCCGTACGACGTGCCCTCACAGCTGGGAAAACCCGGGCTCGATCCCGTCGCGTGCGATCTGGCTTGCGATACGAGGGTCGTAGCTGACGTCATGCGGATACTGGTCTCACTCGGGGGCAACGCACTGGCCCGCGAGGGCCAACGCGGCACCTGGGATGAGCAGCGCGCCAACGCCCGCGCCATCGCGACCTCCCTCGCGCAACTGTCCACCTCAGGGCACTCGATCATCATTGCCCACGGCAACGGACCCCAGGTCGGTTCGCTCGCCGTCCAGCAAATCACTGGCTCCGGAGAGGTCCCGCCGCTGCCCCTCGACGCGCTGGTCGCGATGACCCAGGGCGAGCTCGGCTACCTGATCCAGCAGAGCATCGGCGAGGTCGCGCCGATGCTGCCAACGGCCGTCATCATTACCCGCGTACGTGTGGACGCTGCCGACGTCGCCTTCTCCCAGCCCGTCAAGCCCATCGGCCCGTATTACGAGGAACAGGAGGCCCGTCGTCGCGCCGAGCGCTATGGGTGGGTGGTCGGCCCAGATGCGGGCCGCGGCTGGCGCCGGCTCGTCGCGAGCCCTGCCCCGGTGGAGGTCCTCGAGGCTGCGCAGATCCGGATGCTCTCGGAGTCCGGGGTGATGGTCATCGCGGCTGGTGGCGGCGGCGTTCCCGTCGTCCGGAGTGGTGCCGCCGTGCGCGGGATCGAGGCCGTGATTGACAAGGATCGCACGTCGCTGGTCTTGGCCCGCGACACCGAGTGCGACACGCTGTTACTCGCGACCGGCGTCTCCCAAGTGGCCCTGGGCTTCGGTACCCGCTGGCAGCAGAACATCGGATGTCTCACCGTCCGTCAGGCGCGCCGGCACCTCGCCGACGGCGAGTTCCCGGCCGGGAGCATGGGACCGAAGATCGAGGCCGCCGCCGCGTTCGCCGCGGCGGGCGGACGAGCGGTGATCACCAGCCCCGACCGGCTTGTCGAAGCGCTCGACGGTCGCGATGGAACGTGGATCGTCCCGGACGCGCAGGGGCCGTCCCGCCGGAGCTTCCGAGTCCCCGCACTCGACGCCTGAGGACGGGTCCATGAGCTGGCACGTCACGGTGTTGCCCGGTCGATATGCCGACAGCGTCCGCCTCATGCGGATAGCGCGCGCCCTGCGCGAACGCAACGGCGTCGCAGGCTGCGAGGTGGCGATGGGCACCGCCGCGAACCTCGAGTCGCTGGCCGCCTTGGGCGTCGCCGTCGAAGCGGGTCCCGCGGACGTGGTCATCGCGGTGGACGCCGAGGACCCCGACCATGCGGCGAAGGCGATCGCCGCGGGCGAGCAGGACGCTCATGGCCCAACCGGCCCCGGGAGGCGCTGCCCCCTGCCGCGTCGCCGCGCCTCGGTCGCTGGCGAGCGCGGTGGCTGACGACCCGGGGGCAAACGTGGCGCTGATCTCGGTCCCCGGTGAATACGCGACGCTCGAGGCGCACCACGCCCTCGGCGAGGGCCTGCACGTGTTCTTGTTCTCCGATCATGTCTCCGTTGCCGACGAGATTGCACTCAAGCGGCGTGGGGCCGCCCGCGATCAGCTGGTGATGGGCCCCGGCTGCGGCACGGCCCTGCTTGGCGGCGTCGGCCTCGGGTTCATGAACGTGGTGCGGCGCGGGACCGTCGGCATCGTCGCGGCCGCCGGAACCGGCGCGCAGGAGGTCGCGTGCCTGCTCGACGACGCCGGCGGCGGCGTCTCCCAGATCATTGGGGTCGGGGGGCGCGACTTGTCCGCTGAAGTTGACGGCATCACCTGCCGCCAGGCCATGCGCATGTTCGCCGACGATCCCGAGACCGAGACGTTGCTCGTGGTCTCCAAAGCGCCGTCGGTCGAGGTCGTGCGGCGGCTCGCCGACGCCATTCCCCGTGACCTCCGGGTGATCGCGGCACTCGTCGGTTGGGACGGCAGCCCGGCGCCCATGGAGGTGCATGCCACGCTCGAGGCCGCCGCGTTCGCCGCCGCCGGGGCGGCACCGCCACCCGATCCGTCGGTGCCCGACACCCCAGCCTGGCGCCGCGCCGCCGGCAGAAACCTGCTCGGGCTCTTTTCCGGGGGTTCCCTCGCACACGAGGCGCTCAGTCTCCTCGAGCCGCTGCTCGGGCCCATCGGGGGCAACGTCGGCCATGGATCCGACACGGCGAGCCATCGCATCCTGGACCTCGGGGAGGAGGAATACACCCGTGGCCGTCCGCACCCGATGGTCGACCTCCGGGTCCGCCTGGACATGCTGGCGGCGGTTCGTGAGCAGCCCGAGATCGGGTGCGTCCTGATCGACGTCGTCCTCGGCTACGGGTCGCATCCGGATCCGGCCCGGGAGCTCGATGCGGCGATCCGGGCGATTTCCCCGGAGGTCGCAGTCATCGCGCGCGTCTGCGGGACCGCTGCGGATCCGCAGCATGCTCCCACCCAAGTCGCCATCCTGCGCGCTGCGGGGGCAACCATCGCATCCTCGAGCGCATCTGGCGCTCGCCTCGCGGCGGCGGCGGTGCGCGGCAGCTGATGCGGATCCTGCTGCTGACATATTCCGTGCGTCCCCGCGGTGGCGTCGTGCACACGCTTGAGCTTGCGAGCGCGCTCCAATCGGTGGGTCACGATGTGACCATTGCCGCGATGGCGCGTCCAGGCGAGGAGGTCTTTCGGCCGGTCGACGTCCCCGTGTTTCGCATCGAGCACAGCCCGACCGAGCCGTCCTTCGACGACCGGATCGCCGGGATGCAGGTCGCGTATCGCACCGGGCTGCGGGAGTTGGTCGTCGACGGCGAGTTCGAGATCGTGCACGCGCAGGACTGCCTTTCGGCGAACGCGGCCCTCGATCTTCGAGCCGACGGCTGCCTCGCCGCTGTCGTGCGGACCGTCCACCACGTCGACGATTTCACCAGCGCGTCACTCATCGCGTGTCAAGAGCGCTCGATCGTCGAACCCGACCTGCTGTTGTGCGTCTCGACCCCGTGGGCCGCGCGCCTCTGGGATGCGTTCGCCGTCGAGGCGTACGTCGTCGGAAACGGCGTCAACGCTGAGCGCTACCGACCGCCACGCGACGACGCCGAGCGCGCCCAGGAGCGCCATCGCCTCGGCTGGAGCGATCGCCTCGTCATTCTGACCGTCGGCGGCGTCGAACCCCGGAAAGGCTCGATGACACTCCTGGAGGCGTTCGCCCGCGTGCGGTGCGAGCTGGCAGCCCGCCGCCCGCTGCTCGTAATCGCTGGTGGCGCGACGCTCTTTGACTACCGCCACGAACGGGAGCGGTTTGCCACCCGCGTCGTCGAGCTTGACTGCGAGGACGACGTTTGCGTGACTGGCACGGTGCCGGATACGCAGCTCGCGGCCTTCTACCGCGCGGCGGATGTCTTCGCATTCCCGTCGCTCAAGGAGGGTTTTGGCCTTGCGGCGCTCGAGGCACAGGCGTCCGGTCTTCCCGTCGTCGCGAGTGACCTGGACGTCTTCGAAGCGTTCCTGGAGCACGCCCAATCCGCGGTACTCTGCCGGGCCGGCGATGCCGCCGCACTCGCAGGGGCCCTGCAGCGGGTCGCCGAAGACGACGCGCTCGCCGGCCGACTCGCCAGTGCCGGGCCCGTGGCAGCCGCCCGATACGGGTGGCTTGCCAGCGCTCGCGCGCACGAAGACCACTATCGCCGCTTCTTGGCGGCTCACCGCGATCCAATGACGATCTGATGACCAGCTCGATCCGCGCCGTTGCGGTGTCGCGGGGCGGGTATGCCGCGGACGTCGCGATGCGCCAGCACAGCATCCGCATCGACGAACCACCAAAGGATGGCGGGGCTGATTCGGGCCCGATGCCCACCGAGCTCCTGTGTGCCGCACTCGCGGGGTGTTTCCTGCTCGCCCTGCAGTTCGTGGGCGGCAAGACGCGATCTGGAACTCCCCGGTTTGGAAGTCGTCGCGACAGCGGAGCGCGCGGGCCGTGAACTGCGCTACGGAAGATTCACCGTGGACGCGCGGTGCGCCCGGCCACGCGCGGAATGGGAGGACCTGATCGAGCGTGCCGCGCGGGTCTGCTGGGTCTCCAACACCATCTCTGGCGGGGCCGACGTCGTGTATCGTGCGATTGAATTCAACGCGCGTTTCCCAGAGTAGATTGCCATGGGCCTTGAGAATTCTGAAGAACTCCGCCGCATCTTGAGCGGACGCACGCGCTTGGGTCTGGTGTTCGCCCGCCACGCATTCGGCATGCGCGCCTGGGTCGACTTGATCTCACCGTGGATTCCCGAGATCGACGACCCCGACATGAAGGCGTTCGTCGCGATACTGGTGGCCGACAATGCCCGCCACATGCTGATCTTCCGCGATCGGGCGATCGCGCACGGGGTCGACCCAGACGACTACGTCTGCACCGACGAAGGTGCAGCGATCTACGACCGCCTGGCGGCGTTGGGCTCGCTTGACGAACTCGTCGGCTACGCCTGCGGATCACTCGACCATTTTGCGGAGCTCCTGTCGGTCTACGCCGGTGCCGCGGACGCGGCGGATCTGGCAGCGATCCAAGCCGTCCGCACGGACAACGACCGCAATCGCGCGGCGCTGCGAGAAATGGTCGGACCGGAGGGCGCTCGCCTTGCAGAAGAGGCACACGAGCTCTACCGCATGCGTGAGCTCGTCGAAGCGCCGCGCTACGCGCGCGGTCATGCTTGAGTCAGGCGTTCCCGCGTTCGACCAACTCGTCGGCGAGCTGCCTCCGAATGCGCCGCGAGCCTGGCGGTTCGCCGCGCTGCGTACCGCGTCGCGGGCGGGCGCGCACTTGTCGCGCGGACTCGAGATCGGCTACCGCGAGGGGTTCGACAGCAGCGCCTTTATGGCACACGTGTATGCGAATCGGCCGGTTGGGCGCACCCATGTGGGGCGCGCGCTCGATCGGCGCCTGCTCAGCCGGCGCACCTGTGAGGCGTTTCGCGACATCCGTGGGCTCGCTGCCGCGGGGGTCCTGGACGCCATCGACACCGCACTCGCCGCCGGCGTCGCCAAACCGCTGGTCGTCGATGTGGCCGCTGGCCCTGCACCGTATCTGCTCGACGTGCTGGCCGTCCGCCCAACTGCCCGCGCCGTCTTGCGTGACATCGACCCGCACGCGGTGCGCGCGGCCGCCGCTGAGGCCCAGCGGCGCGGCTTGGGCGCCCGTGTGGAATGTGCGGTTGCGGACGCGTTCAACGTCGCGGCATTGGCTGCGGCCCATCCGCGGGTTGACATCGTCCTCGAGCTCGGCCTGTACGGGATCTACCACGACGACGCGCGGGTGGCCGGGCATCTGCGCGAACTCGGCGACCAGGTGCGTCCATCGCAGATCGTGTGCAACGTGCAGGTCCGCAACCCCGAGATCGAATACATCGCGCGCGTCTGGCGGAACCATGCTGGCGAGCCCTGCGTGTGGCGGCTGCGACCGTGCTCGACGATCGTCGAGTGGATGGCCGCGGCCAAGTACGCGCCCGTGTCGATCACCCGCGACCGCCATGGCATCTACCGCGTACTACGACTGACCCGCCAGGTCCCATGAGTAGCGTCCTGACGTGGGGTCCGGTTGGTGGGGTGCATCCGCGTACGTCGTCGCGTCTGAAGGCGGTCCAGGCCAGCCCGCACGCGATGTGGAATTACGTGACCTACCGCGACGCAATACGCGTCCTTGGGCTCGATCCCGACGAGATCTACCCTGATGGCGCGACGCGGCTCGACCCGGCGCACTGGGTCGACCTGGGCTGGCTGACGTGTTTCGCCGGGCCACCCGAGAGCGCAGTGACCGCGATGCGCGAGGCGGTCAACGCCGAGGCATTGAATCAGTACCCACCAGACCTGCTGGAGCCCCTGCGCGATGAGGCGGCGCGGTTCCTGGGGGCGAAGCGTGGACCCGATTTGGAGGTCATCGGAACCGCGGGCGCGCAGGAGGGCATCTCGTTGAGTCTGATGGCCACGGTGGACCCGGGCGATGAAGTCATCGTCAGCGATCCCGGCTACTTCCATGTGCCATCGGCCGTTCTGGCGGTCGGCGGCATCCCCGTCGAGGTTCCGATCACGGCCGCCAGCGGGTTTCGCCTGGACCCGGAGGCCGTCGCCGCCCGGATCACGCCCCGGACCCGCGCGGTGGTGATCATCGACCCGGTGAACCCCTATGGCACCGTCGCGACCCGGAGCGAACTCGAGCACTTGGCCACGCTTGCGGATCGCCATGGTCTCATGCTCATCCACGACGTTACCCACGGTGCGCTCGGCATCGAGCCCGACGCCAACCTTCACCCGCTGCCGTCGCTGGGGCTGACCGGCAACGCCACGGCGACGTTCTCGGTGTCGCACTGTTGGGGCATGGCTGGTGCCCGCGTCGGGTTTCTCGCCGGTCCGTCGGACCTGATGCGGGGGTGTCTGCGGCTGAAGGCCGCCCTCACGCGCCTGAATTCGAATCTCGTCTCTCAGATGGCCGCGCTCGCCGCGCTACGCGATGCGGATTATCTCGACCACGCCGCCCACATTGTCCGGGCAAACCTCGCGCATCTCGAGCAGACGCTCGAGGCGTCCGACGGTCTGCGTCTGGTCGTGCGTCCCCAGCGGGGTCTGTCGTGTGCGGTCGACACGTCCGCGGCCGGCGTGTCTGCACAGGAACTGCTGATCGCATTGTTCGCCCGCAAGGTCGCGGTGTACCCCGGAGACGGCATGGGGGAGTCCACTGCAGCGAGCATGATCCGGATCAACCTATCGCGGCCGGATGCACGCGCGATGCAACAGCTCCGGGCGGTGTTGCCGGATGCGCTGGCGGAGGCACAGACAGGGCGCTGGCGGGATGCGGTGATCGAACTGCTGGAA
This sequence comes from uncultured Thermoleophilia bacterium, assembly GCA_963784985.1. Classification (GTDB taxonomy): domain Bacteria; phylum Actinomycetota; class Thermoleophilia; order Miltoncostaeales; family Miltoncostaeaceae; genus CAITWD01. Next base: position 10,199 of record CAWATR010000008.1, on the reverse strand, counting down.
CGCAAGGGCACGGCGCGTGGCGCGCGGCTTGCCCACGCACTGCGTGCCAAGCCGTGACGGTGCCTGATCTTGTCGCCGCGTACGGGTCGCCCCTGTGGATGGCCGATCTCGATCGCGCTCGCGGTGCCTATCGCGACCTGTCGGCGCTGTTCAGCCGCGCCTGGGGCGACACGGAGATCGCCTACTCGTTCAAGACCAATCGACTGCTCGCGCTGTTGGTCGCGCTGACCGATGCAGGTGCGGCTGCCGAGGTCGTCTGCGATGCCGAATACGCCCTGGCGCGTGACATTCTGGCGCTCGATGGGAGCCGGATCGTCGTGAACGGCCCGGCCAAGACGGGCGCGCTGCTTGCACGTGCGGCGAGTGACGGCGCGCTGGTCATGTGTGATGCTGTCGACGAGGTCGACCGAGCTGCAGCGGCCGGCGTCGACCGCATCGGGCTGCGGGTCAGCCAGCCCGGGGCTCGTGGTGCGACGAGTCGCTTCGGGATCCCGCCGCACGAGGTGGTCGCTGCGGCCGCCGGAGCAGCGCGCGTGGGGCTTCTCGTCGAGGCGCTGGGGGCGCACGTGGTCTCGACTGACGTGCTCGCGCCTCCGGACGCGGCGTCCAGCCTGGCCGATCGGGTACGCGTCCTGTGGGAGCGCGGCCCGGAGGACCACGTGCGTGCGGCGCGGCGCCTCGCGCGGATCGCCCGCGAACTCGGTATGGCTGGGTACCCGGTTCGGACCATCGACATCGGTGGCGGTCTGCCGGCCCCGGGCGACGCGGACGGACACGTTCACGGCATCACGCAGGCGCTCCAGGACGAGGGGTTCGACGGGCGTCTGATCGCCGAGCCGGGACGCGCGCTTGTTGCGGCGGCAGTTGACTTGGCCTGCACCGTGGTCGCGGTCAAGCGACTCGAGGACGGGCGCCGCGCTGTCGTCGTGGACGCTGGCACCAATCATGTGCCGGGCGCGCTCTGGCAGTGGCCCAACGTCCGGTCCCTGGTCCACGGGCCCTCGGAGGGGCCGGCCATGGTTTGCGGCCCGCTGTGTCTGAACATCGACATCCTGCACCCTGCGGCCGACCTCCCCGATGTCGGACCCGGGGACCTGATCATCATCGAAGGCGTCGGCGCCTATGCCCAGTCCCATGCCACGCAATTTGGTGACGCCCGACCGGCGGTCACGGCTCGTCGCGACGGGCGCTGGGCGCTTGCTCGTCGTCGCGAGGAACTCTCGGACCTGATCGGCCCGGAAATGCCCGCTGGAATCGCGATCGGCCATCTCCACCAGGAGGGATTCACATGAAAGAGCGACTCGCCGTCATCGGGGGAGGGGGCGCGGGAATCGCGGCCGCAACCATCGCGAAGCGACAGAACCCCGATCTGCAGGTCACGCTGTTCACGGAGTTCGAAGATGTCGCCTACTCGCCGTGCGGGATTCCGTTCGTCCACGGACGCGAGATCGAATCGTTCGAGAGCCTGTTTCTCTCGACGGTCGAGCGCTACGTCGACGACGGCCTCGACATGCGCATGGAGACCGTGGTTACCGAGATCGACCTGAGTCGGCGCATCCTGACGGCACGCAACCAGCACGAAGGGTTCGACAAGCTCATCATCTGCACCGGCTTCGTCTGGGAGAAGCCCGACGTACCGGGTGCAAATCTCGAAGGCCTGCACTACGTCAAGAACATCCGCAAGGCCATGGAATTCGACAAGCTGTTGGACTCGGTCAAACGCGTTGCCGTCATCGGTGCAACGCCGCTGGGCGTGGAGATGGCCGGCAATCTCGGGCGGCGTGGGCTCGAAGTCGACTTTGTCGACGAAGGCCCGTGGGCGCTCCACGAGGTCCTCGACCCGGATGTCGCCGAGCCGGTCCATGAATCGCTGACCAAGCATGGCGTCACGCTGCGATTCGGCACCCGTGTCGAGGCGTTTCTGGGCGACGGGCACCGTGTCAGGGCGGTCGCCACGACCGACGGGGAGATCCCGGTCGACCTCGTCGTCGTCTGCCTGCACAAGATGCCCAACAACACGATCGCCGAGGCCGCGGGTGTGGCGATCGGGACGACCGGCGGAATCGTCGTCGACGCCGGAATGCGAACGTCGGTTGACGGGGTCTGGGCGGCCGGCGACGTGGTTGAAATCCCCCACGGTCTTACGATGATCCCGATCCGCGGACTCACTGGATCCCACGCCTACGCGCAGGGCCGAACGGCGGGCGCCAACGCCGCGGGCGGGTCGCGGGTGTACGACCCGGTGTGGGTGCCCTGGGGGCTCGTCGGCGGCGATTACACGATCGGCGGGTTTTCGTTCGGGGAGACGCTCGCCACGGCGGTCGGAGTTCCCTACGTGGTCGCGCGCGGTGTCGGCGTCTCTCGGGCTCGCTACTTCCCTGGCGCGGAGCGGACGCACGTCAAGCTCCTGGCGGAACCCGACACCCTCAGACTTATCGGTGCTCAGCTTCACGGTGGCGACGGCGTCAAAGAGCGGTGCGACTTCCTTGCGTTCGCGGCCAAGCGCGGCGCGACGCTGGAAGATATCGCCTGGATGGAGAACATCTATTCACCACCGATCGGTGCCTTGTTTGAACCGATGGCGATCGCCGCGCAGAACGGACTTGCCGAGCTTCGTGAAGCAGGAGCGGCCACATGACGCGCGATTCCCACACCAGGAGACGCCTCCGGGAGGTCACCGAACGACACCTCATGATCGACGCCATGCGGCGTGTCGGGAAGCGTTATCCGGGCATCACGATGACACGGCCCGCGTTCCGGTCGAACTGGTTCTGGTCGTGGGTTTTTGTCCCCGTCTATCGGCGCGTTCCTTGGGCGATGCGTGAGCGCACCATCAAGATGACGGGCATGGGTGTATCAGGCTGGACGCCGCCCTCGCGACGGCCGCGAGAACCTTGGCAGCCGCCGATCGCGCCTGACCGATCGCCGCCTTGATGTCGGCCCGGGCCCCTTGGACCAGCGTGTACGCAAGAAGCGGCCTCGCACCAATAGGCCGCCTGGGCGACGACGATCGCGAGGATCGAACCTGCGACCTTCGGCTCCGGCGGCCACATCGGGTGGGTACCGGTGCGTACGGGCGCAAGAGGAAGCCCGGCAGCGGTGCCGAGATTCCGTGACGCGCCGAGTCGCGCCGACGCCGACGGTTCCGCAATCCGGTGCGACAACGGTGCGACAACGAAACGGGTTTCCCGGCCCGTCGTCCAGCACTCGGCGGCTCGCTACGACGCGACTGAGCCACCCTGGGTTCGCTAGCGGTTCGTCCACGAGCGCTGCATGCTTGCCCGTGGTCGCCCAGCGTCCACCGGAAATCAGGACCTGTCGGACCTGCCCGAGGACGCGTTTCCGACCCGCTGGAGGGCTACCGGACGGAGTGGAACTCGGCGACGCGCAGCGTGATGGAGTCGCCTTCCTGCGCGTCCCTCATGGCAGGTCGTCGCCCATCCACAAGACCCACACCAAGAGCCCCCCGATTGCCACGACGAGCAGTACGGCTCCCGCTACCTCGCTCGCCACCAGCCATCGCTCCAGTACCTCCGGCGATGCCAGACGCCGGATCATTTTCAGCACTGCAGGTCTTGGCGGCGTCCTCATCCTCACGCGCGAGCGCCCTGTCCGCCAGCCCGGCTGTCGCCAGGGACCCGAGCCTCAGATCGCTCCTGCCCACGCTGGCGACTGGCGCAACCGGTGCTTTAACCCGGCCGTCAAGGCGCTGGGCCTCACTGGGCCACGCCGTACGCCGGGCAGGCACACGTACATCAGCCTCCAGATCCACGCCGGGGTCTCGCCGGTCACCGTGGCCGCGCTGGCGGGCAACTCGCCCAGGTCATCTGGAAGCACGACGCCCGCGAGAATTTCATCGCTCCCGGACGACCGAGGCCGTCCCCTGGCGGAGGCGTTCCAGGCCGCCCGCACATGGCCCGATCAGGACGAGCTGTCGCCCTCACGTTTTTCGATGCGCACTTGAAGCCGTAGGGGGCTAGGGGGCCCTGCGCGCCGCTCGCCGAGCGCGCTGGCCCTCCTGGCGGGGTTCGACCTCCTAAGAGTGGAACGGCGGCGTCGGCGAGTCGCGCACCCCGCGCCCGGCACGTTCCGGATCGTCCAAGGCGGGATCTGAGGGATGTGCGCCACGCGCCGTTGCCTGCCGTTGCGCTGTCTGCGTCTATTCCGCCTGAATCGCATCCAGGACGTTCAGCCGCGCCGCCCGACGGGCCGGGAAGATCGCCGCGAACACGCCGGCCACGCCCGCCAGGACGAAGAAGATCGCCAACGACGTCCACGGCACCGAGAGCGTGGTGAGCAGCGGGATGCGCTCCACCACCACGATCCCGAGAAAGACCCCGAGGACCAGTCCCGACGACGCCCCGATCAGCGCCACGATGATCGCCTCCCACCGGATCATCGCCCGCGTCGCTGCGGCGCGAGAAGCCGACGGCGCGCAGCAGCCCGATCTCCCGCGTGCGCTCGAAGATCGACAGCGCCAGCGTGTTCACGATCCCGAAGATGGCGATGATCACGGCCAGCCGCGAGCAGCGTGTAGACGAGGTGGAGGAAGCTGTTGATCTGACCGGCCACGCAGGTCCTTGTACTCGGACTTGGTGCGCACCTCGAGGTTCGGGATAGTTGCTTCAGCGCGGCGCGCGATCGCCTTGCGCCCGCTGTGGGAGTCACCGCCGGTGGGCGCACCAGGATATCCGGTCCTGCTGGGTCGTGAAGTTGCGCATGTACTCGCCGCAGCGAGATGAAGAACTTCCCGACGTGTCGTTCGGAGAAGATCGCGACGACGCGCAGCGCTGGGTGCCGGTCTTCGCGAAGAACGCCGGCATCGTCGATCCGACGGTCAGGTGGTTGCCTTGGCGTAGCCCTTCTGGACAGCGATCGTCCCGGGCCGGGACAGCGCGGTAAGCGACCCGGCTGTTCGAGCCCGGGTCATAGACGCGTCCAGGATGCGCCGGGGCGACGCCGCTGACGGTCTGCACGTCCCGGTGGACGTCGCGGAACTGGCCGCTCGCAGCGCGGTCACCGCCGGTGATCCGCCGGCACTGCGCGAGCCGGCGCTGCGGCGGCCGGCGTGAATGGCTGCTGGTTGCTCGCCTCGACGACCACCTGGCCACGGACGCGCCGGTCGAGCGCGCCGAGAAAGGTGCGCAGACAGCGACGCGGCGAAGATCGTGCCGCCGGCGACCAGGGCGACGCCGATCGTCAGCGCCGTCGCGGTCTGGGCCGTGCGGGACGGGTTGCGCATCGCGTTCTCCCGCCCGAGGCGGCGCCGGCACGCCGACGATCGCGACACGAACGGCGCGCCGATGACCCGCGCCAGCGGCCGAGCGATCTCTGCGGTGAGCATCGCGGCGCCGATGAACAGCAGCAGCGCGCCGAGGCCGAGACAGCGACGTACGGGTTGCCCACGCCGCCGAACAGTGCCAGCCAGTACCAGCGCCACGCCGAGGCCGGTGACCGCGACCGAGACCGCCAGACGCGCGCACGCGGAGCGCGCGCTCGACGTCGTGACCTCGCGCATGGCGGCGATCGGCGGGATGCCGGCTGGCCCGGATCGCCGGGACGCAGCGCCGCGACGAGCGTCACCACGATCCCCACGCGCGAGCGCCGATGATGATCGAGCGCGGCGCGACCTGGAGCGGCGCCTTTGGCAGGCGAGCGCCGAACGGTCGAACGCCCCAGAGCAGGAGCGCGACGACGACGCCGAACACGACGCCGATCACCGATGCGACGACGCCGATGATGAGCGCCTCGAGCACGCACCGCGCGCACGACGCTGGCCGCCGCGAGGCGCCGACGGCCCGCAGCAAGCCGACCTGGCGGGTGCGCTGGGCGACCGTGATCTAGAAGCTGTTGAAGATGATGAAGCCCCGACGAACAGCGAGATCCCGGCGAACACCAGCAGCACGTCCCGCAGATGGCCGACGAACGAGTTGAACTGGTCGCTCCCCTGCTGGGTCGCCCGCGCTGCCCGGTGATCGCCTCGTAGCCGGGGGGCAGGACCGCCTGCACCCGGTGGGCCAGATCCGCGTCGAGCACCCCTGTTTGCCGCTGACGCCTGATCGTCGGTGAAGCCGCCCCGAGCCCGAAGCAGGCGCTGGGCGGTCGGCATCGCGAACGCGGACAGCGTCGCCCCGAGCAGGTTGTTGGTGTGCCGAACCGCACCACCCCGACCAGCCGGTACTCGCCGGACCCGGACGGTCGTGATGACCCGGACCGTCTGGCCGAGGGCGAACTTGGCCGTCGGCGGTGTTCGTGTCGATGACCACGTCGTCGGGGCCCGTGCGGGGCACTGCCCGAGACGACCCGGCAGCGTGTTCAGCTCTGGGGTCGTTGGCCCAGCCGAACCCCAGCGTGGGCGGGCCGCTCCGGCCGACCGCCTTGCCGTTGTTGCCGATGATCGTGCGCGTTCCCCCGGCGCGATCCGGCGGCGCTGGCCACCCCGTCGACGGCCTGCGATCGTGGGCAGCAGGCTGCGGGGACCGGCTGACGTTCGGCGCTCGACACCGAGGCCACGCCCTGCACCTGGACGGCCACGCCGCGTTCGGCCTTCGCGAACAGGTCGTCGAAGGCCTTGTTGATGGTGTCACCCGAGCACGAAGCGCCCGCCGACGAACCCGACCCCGAGGATGACGGCCAGCGAGATCAGCACGAGCCGCAGCGGGCTCGCCCGGAGATTCCGGGTCGGCCAGGCGCCAGACCATCAGACGGCGGCCGACAGCGTCTTCATGCGGTCGAGGATCGACGTCGGGCTCGGGGCCACCAGGTCGCCGACGACCTGCCCGTCCGACAGGAACACGACATCGTCGGCGCAGCTGGCCGCGTTGGGGTCGTGGGTCACCATGACGATCGTCTGCTCGAACTCGTCGACGGCGTGGCGCATGAACGCAGCAGCTCGGCCGACGAATGCGAGTCGAGCTGGCCGGTGGGCTCGTCGGCGAACACGATCGCCGGGTGGCGGCGAACGCCCGTGCTGCGGCGACCCGCTGCTGCTGGCCACCGGAGAGCTCGCCCGGCCGATGCCGCAGGCGATCGCGCCAGTTCGCAGCGAGTTGACGACCTGGTCCAGCCAGGCCTGGTCGGCGCTGCCGGCCGGCGATGTCCAGCGGCAGGCGGATGTTCTCGAGCGCGGTCAGCATCGGCACCAGGTTGAACGCCTGGAAGATGAAGCCGACCTTGTCGCGGCGGACCTTCGTGACGTCCTGCTCGGCAGAGCGCGGTCAGCTCGATGTCGCCGATCCACGTCGCACCGGATGTCAGGCGATCCAGGCCCGCCATGCAGTGCATGAGCGTCGACTTGCCCGACCCCGACGGGCCCATGATCGCGGTGAACCGCCCGGCGGGAAACGCGCGCGTCACCCCGTCGAGCGCCCGCATCTCGGCGTCGCCGGCGCCGTAGACCTTGACGCCATCCTCGATCCGCGCCGCCGCCTGTGGGGGACTGGGATCGCTCGTCGCCATCTGGCCGCTCCTCGCGTGCCCTGACGTCTGCTTGCCGATGTGGCGTTAAACCTGCAATTGGTTCGATTTTTACAACTACATTGAAAGTCTGGGAAAATGGCGTATATTCGGCGCCTGGGCCTATCATATCCATAATACCTTCCTGGAAGCCCACGATTTTCCCTGTGGTTACTACTGCCGCCCCTTTTAATACATGAGTACGACCGTTACCTACAATATCTAGTTTACCAATGAAGCCAGGGAAGATATTGCCTGCTCCTTCGACTTTTACTCTGGGCTCAATGACATCCTTAACAGGTACGATGCGCTTACTTTCGCCTGGTCTGGCGATATAAATGTCAATACGTATCAATGCGTTCACTATTGTTTTAGGTGGGCGATTAATTCATCTTTATTGATCAAGAGTATACCATTTTCTACTTTAGTGTCTTGGGCGAATTCCACGCCTTTAATATTTATTTTGCCAAGTACAAGGCACATGCTATCCCTCCTTTAATCTTGTTACCGATAAGGGCCTTGAGTTGTTTCTTCAATCTCCTCGCGCCCAAAAGTACCCTGCAGTTCTGCAACAACTTCACCATTTTTGAAAAATTGGAAGGTAGGTAAACTCATTACTTTGAGCTGATTTGCCATACGACGATTTTCAGCAGTATTTATTTTGCAGAATTTTATTTTACCGGCATAAGTTTCTGCGAACTCTTCAACTGTTGGCATTAGTCCTAGACAAGGCATACATTTTGGGCCCCAAAAGTCTACAAAACAGGCAATGGACTTTCTCTTACTTCTTGCTCAAAATTATCTTTTGTTATTTCGATTAGATTTTCACTCATGCTTTCATCTCCTTTCAAATAATTTTCTTATAGGATGTATTAATTGTTTCATTCTGTATTTCATACTCTATATATACGTAAAGTCTACTACTTGGTCAGGAAAATGGTCTTCAATATATTTCTCCGCATGATAGGCGGCGATTGCTCCATCGCCTACGGCGGTAACCACTTGGCGTAAGAGTTTGTGGCGAACATCGCCAACAGCATAAATACCGGCAATATTGGTCGCATATAATCATCTGTTGGGATATAACCTTGCTCAGTCAGTTTTATTACATTTTGGACAAAATCCGTGTTGGGCTCAATGCCAACATAAATAAATACGCCATCAATAGGCATTTCGCTTGATTTGACCTGTTCGACATTTTTTAAGATCACTTTTTCCACGACATCTTCGCCTTGAATTTCTTGTATGACTGTATTCCACATAATAGTGAGTTTAGGATTGGCTAGGGCCCGTTCTTGGACAATTTTAGCGGCACGTAGTGATCTCTGCGATGGATTAGTGTGACTTTTTCGGCAAATTTAGTTAGGTAGCAGGCTTCTTCTACTGCTGAATCCCCGCCGCCAACTACCATGATATTAGCTCCTTCAAAAAATGCAGCATCACAGGTTGCGCAATAGGATACACCCCGGGCACGGAATTGCAGTTCTCCATGGGCACCCAGAAAAGCTTAGGTGCCGCACCTGAAGCGATAATAACAGTTTTGGTAACGAAAATCATCCTTATTTGTTTTTACTATGCGGTAAATACCATCAAGTTCAATGCCTTCCACTTTAGCCGCCAATCTTTCGCATCAAAACGTCGGGCCTGTTTTCCATTTGCTTGGATAACTCTGGCCCGGTGATCCATGAGCAAAGCCCGGATAGTTTTCAATTTCATCCGTCGTGGCAGCTTGACCGCCTGTGGCTAGTTTTTCAATATACAGTGTCTTGAGTTTGCTCCTGGCGCTGTATAAAGCTGCCGTTAGACCAGCAGGTCCGGCACCAATAATCATAATATCATAATCCTGCATTCGTTAACCTCCTATTACTTTGCCGAATCCAAAGACTATAAACATGATCTTCTTAGGGGTATAGCAGTCATAGTATATCCCTGATTAAAACTAGTTCGTTATGCGTTCCCCCCTTGCAAATAGTTTTAAAAAAATCCAAATCAATGATTGCAAAATCATCTAAATATAGTTGTGTAAACTTTCTGGTCGCGGCCAGCTCTCTAATAAGGAGACGTGCCTTCGCCAGAGCATTGCTTCTGCCATTAAAATAGAATTCAATATTAGCTGACGGTCGATGTTTTTTTTACAACTATTGTTTTATATGGCGTTTGATTGGGTTTTATGCTCCCAGTCAGTGGATGGGTCAGGAGCTCGGTGGTTATGTGGCATAAGTCTCGGACTTTTAATAATACATTTTCAGTAAAACCTTCCACCCAACATAGTTCATAATATTTTTCTAAGTTATTTTTTGTGAAAAAAACTCCCGGGCTTGAGGATTATTTGTGACAATTATTTTCATTTTTCAAACCTCCTGTAGGCGCAAACAGACATAAATAGACAATAAAAAGACAGAGACCAACAAAATTTGTTGGCCTCTGTCTTTTTTACCTGAGAGAATACTGCCTAATATAACTGAAAAATATATGTGCCTGGCAGGTTACCCCTTCGGGTGCCGTATAGACGGATTCTTTCCAAGTTTAGTCCAGATACGGTCCTTTTGCCTGAGAGTTTCGGTCAAAACTTGCTCCTTCGGCGCCCGAGGTACTGGGTCTCTCCCGTATCTATCATCCAGACCAAATATTTAGATTTTTTATTGATACCTTTAGTATAAATAATATGGATAAAAAATACAATAATTTATTTGAAAAATCGAAAAATTATATTTCTTAGCATAAATTATACACGCATTGCCATA
>CAWATR010000007.1:135000-153049 GCA_963784985.1 uncultured Thermoleophilia bacterium | reverse complement strand
TCCCGGTCTCGCTGGCCGGGCTACCGTCGCTGTCGATCCCGTGCGGGCTGTCGGACGGGCTGCCAGTCGGCCTGCAGCTGGCCGGTCCGGCGTTCTCGGAGAATCGCCTGCTCGAGGTCGCGCACGCGCTGGAGGCTGCGATCGGCTTCGCGGCGGTTCCGCCGGGGGTGGGCGCATGAACGGCCGGCGCGTGGGAAGCGGTCATCGGGATCGAGATCCACGCGCAGCTGCTGACGCGCACCAAGATGTTCTGCGGATGCGCGCCTGAGCTTCGGCGATCCGCCCAACACGCACACCTGCCCGGTCTGCCTGGCCCACCCGGGCGCCCTGCCGGTGGTCAACCGCGAGGCCATCAGGCTGGCGATCATGGCCGGGCACGCCCTCGGCTGCGAGATCTCCGAGCGATCGGTGTTCGCCCGCAAGAACTACTTCTATCCCGACCTGCCCAAGGCGTACCAGATCAGCCAGTACGACCAGCCGATCTGCGGCCCGGGGAGGTTCCGCTACCTGACCGAAGACGGCGAGAAGACGCTCGGGATCACGCGGGCGCACCTCGAGGAGGATGCCGCCAAGCTGATGCACCTGGGATCCGAGGGTCGGCGCGCCGGTGCCGAACGCTCGGTCGTCGACTTCAACCGCGGCGGCACGCCGCTCTTGGAGATCGTCACCGAGCCGGAGCTGCACGCGGGCGCCGATGCCGCGGCGTTCCTCAAGCAGCTGCGTCAGACCCTCGTGCACCTGGGCATCACCGACGGCAACATGGAACAGGGCTCGCTGCGGGCCGACGCCAACATCAGCGTGCGCCCGGCGGGATCGACCGGGCTCGGCACGAAGACCGAGCTCAAGAACATGAACAGCTTCACGTTCCTGGAGCGCGGCATCAGCGCGGAGATCGCCCGGCAGATCGCCCTCTTGCGAAGGCGGCGGCACGATCACCCAGGAGACGCTGCACTACGAGCCCAACACGGGTCACATCACCTCGCTGCGCTCCAAGGAAGAGGCGCACGACTACCGCTATTTCCCGGAGCCGGACCTGGTGCCGGTCGTGCCGGACCGCGCCTGGGTCGAGGACATTCGGGCGGGCCTGCCGGAGCTGCCGGTCGACCGGCGCGAGCGCTGGATCCGCGAGTTCGGCCTCACCTTCGAGGACGCCGAGGTGCTCTCCGAGCCGACCGAGCTCGGCGACTACTTCGAGCGTGTCGCCGCCCATGCGCCGCCCAAGTCGGCGGCCAACTGGGTGCGCGGCGACCTGCGCGCGCAGCTGCGCGAGCGCGGCACAGAGCCGTGGGAGAGCGCGGTGACCCCCGAGGCGCTGGCCGAGATCATCGAGCTGGCCGAGTCCCGGGTGATCTCGATGCCGAGCGCCAAGGTGGTCTTGGGGCACGTCATCGCCCACGGCGGCGCGCCGCGCGAGGTCGTCGCGGAACTCGGGCTCGGGGCGATCCAGGATGAGTCGGCGTTGATCGCCATCGTCGATCAACTGCTGGCAGACAACCCGGAACAGTCACAGCAGCTGCGCGAGGGCAAGGACAAGCTGGTCGGGTTCTTCGTCGGACAAGCGATGAAGGCCACCCAGGGGCGGGCCGATCCGGCTCGCGTCGGCGAGCTCGTGCGCGAGCGCGTCACCGCCGGGTAGAACTTCGCCGTCGGGGCGCCCAGGGCATCCAACCGGCGGCCGAATCCATATATGCTCCACGGCCGTGGCAAATCACACCCTCTCGGTCTTGGTGGAGAACAAGCCGGGCGTGCTCTCGCGCGTCGCCGGCCTGTTCACCCGTCGCGGGTTCAACATCGAATCACTGGCCGTGAGCCCGACCGAAGACCCGGCACTGTCGCGCATGACGATCACCGTCGATGCGAGCCGATTCCCGGTCGAGCAGATCACCAAGCAGCTCGACAAGCTCATCAACGTGATCAAGATCCGCGACCTCGAGCCGAGCAACACCGTCTCCCGCGAGCTCGCCCTCATGAAGGTCCACTCGGATCCCGGCGAACGCGCCGAGATCATCGGGCTCGTCGAGATCTTCGGCGGCAAGATCGTCGATGTGACCACCGAGCACGTCACGATCCAGGTGACCGGCGACGTCGACGACCTGGTGCGATTTGAAGAACTCCTCCGCCCGTTCGGCCTGATCGAGATGGTCAAGACGGGCGTCGTGGCACTCAGCCGGGGAGCTTCGGCCACATAGCTTCGTCCGGCGGCCGCACACACGCCGCCGACCTACGACCCGGGAGCACCCATGTATTACGACGACGACGCCGATCTCGACCTGCTGCGCGGCAAGACGGTGGCCGTGATCGGCTTCGGCAGCCAGGGCCATGCGCACGCACTCAACCTGCACGAGTCCGGTGTCAAGGTCGTCGTCGGCCTGCGGCCCGAGAGCGCGCGCGCCGCGCAGGCCCGCGCGCACGGCCTTGAGGTCATGACCCCGCGCGAGGCCGCGGCCGCCGGCGACCTGGTGATGATGCTCACCCCGGACGAGCTGATGGGCGAGTTGTATGCCGCCGACGTCGCGCCGGGCCTCGCGCCGGGCAACGTGCTCCTGTTCGCGCACGGGTTCGCGATCCACTTCGGCCAGGTCGTGCCACCGGCGGGCGTCGATGTGGTCATGGTCGCCCCGAAGGGGCCCGGGCACCTGGTTCGACGGACCTACTCCGAGGGCGCGGGCACGCCGGGCCTGGTCGCCGTGTCTCAGGATGCCTCGGGCAACGCGCAGGGCATTGCGCTCGCCTATGCCAAGGGCATCGGCTGCACGCGGGCCGGCGTGATCGAGACGACCTTCGCCGAGGAGACCGAGACCGACCTGTTCGGCGAGCAGGTCGTGCTGTGCGGCGGGCTGTCCGAGCTCATCCGTGCCGGCTTCGACACGCTCGTCGACGCGGGCTACCAACCCGAGCTGGCCTACTTCGAATGCCTGCACGAGGTCAAGCTGATCGTTGATCTCATCTACGAGAAGGGCATCGCGGGCATGCGCTACTCGGTCAGCAACACCGCCGAGTACGGCGACCTGACCCGTGGCACGCGGGTGATCACCGAAGACACCCGGGCCGAGATGCGCAAGATCCTCGCCGAGATCCAAAACGGCCAGTTCGCCAAGGAGTGGCTGCTTGAGAACAAGGTCGGCCGTCCGGAGTTCAACGCGATCGCTCGCCGCCAGGCCGATCACCCGGTCGAAGAGGTCGGCAAGAAGCTGCGCTCGATGATGAGCTGGATCAACACCGAGTTCGAGACGGAAAAGGCGTAGGGGACCCGTGGCCAACGATCAGAGCCCGACCCACGGCATACGCGTGTTGATTTGCGAGCGGCTGGCGGAAGCCGGCGTTGCGCTGCTCGAGGAGCATTTCACCGTCGTGTCCGGCGTGGGCTGGTCGCGCGAGGAACTGCTCGCGCGAGTCGGCGAGTTCGAGGTCCTGATCGTCCGCAGCGCGACGAAGGTCAACGCCGAGATGATCCAGGCCGCGACCGCCCTGCGGGTGATCGGCCGCGCCGGCACAGGCGTCGACAACGTGGACGTCGAGGCGGCGACGCGCCGAGGGATCATCGTCTGCAACGCGGCGGGCTCCAACGCGCTGTCGGCCGCCGAGCACACCATCGCGCTGCTGCTGGCACAGGCTCGCAATGTCGCCCAGGCCCACGCGGCGCTGGTCGACGGTCGCTGGGAGCGCTCCAAGTTCGGCGGTATCGAGCTGGACGGCAAGACCCTCGGCATCCTGGGCTTCGGCCGCATCGGCCAGATGGTCGGCGAGCGCGCCCAGGGCCTGGGCATGCGCGTGCTCGCCTACGACCCCTACGTGGCCGAGAGCCGCTACCGCGACATGGGCGTCGACCGGGCCGAGACGCCCGCCGACGTCTACCGGGCCAGCGACTTCATCACCCTGCACCTGGCCTCGACCCCCGAGACCAGGGGCTTCATCAACGCGGCGGCGCTCGCGCAGATGCGTCCCGGCACGCGGCTGCTCAACGTCGCACGCGGCGACCTGGTCGACCAGGAGGCCCTTGCCGAGGCCATCCGCTCGGGCCACCTCGGCGGGGCGGGCATCGACGTGTTTCCCGAGGAGCCGTGCACCGAGAGCCCGTTGTTCGGGCTGCCGGGCGTGGTGGTCACCCCGCACCTGGGGGCCTCGACCGCCGAAGCCCAGGATCGGGCGGGGGTCGCCGTCGCCGAGCAGGTCACCGCGGCCCTCACCGGCGGCGTCGTGACCAGCGCGGTCAACATCCCCGCCGTCAGCGCCCACGTGCTCGAGGTCATCGGGCCCTACCTGCCCCTTGCCCGCGAGATGGGGCAGCTGATCGGCGAGCTCGCCGGCGGCGCGGTGTCGCCGCTCAAGATCGACTTCGAAGGCGAGATCGCCGGGCTCGACACGCGCCTGCTGTCCTCGGCGGTGATCGCCGGGGTCTTGAGCGGGCACGTCGACGAGTCGGTGAACCTGGTCAACGCCGCCTCGCTGGCCGAGGAGCGGGGGATCGAGTGGACCGACAGCTCCTCCCAGCAGACCCACGACTACCGCAACATGCTCACGCTGACCACCGGCGAGCATCACGGTCTCCGGGACCACCATCGGGGTGACCTCGCGGCCGCGGCTCACGGGCCTGCTCGGGTTCAGCGTCGAGATCGAGCTCGACGCCAACATGGCGGTCTTCCGCTATTCGGATGTCCCGGGCGTCATCGGACGGGTGGGTAGCATCCTCGGCGAGGCCGGTGTCAACATCGCCCACATGGCGGTGGGGCGTCTGGACGGCGAGGCCCTGATGGCGTTGACCGTCGATTCCCCGGTGCCGAGCGCCGCCCAGGAGCAGATCCGCGGCCTGGACGGGTTCGAGCGCGTCTGGTTTGTGAACCTACCCGGCTGATCGCCGGGGCGGAGTGAAGGAGCAGGCAGCGTGACGACCAGCGAGATTCCCGCGATCGACATCCCCGCCGGGCTCCGGCCCGCAGACGGGCGCTTCGGGTGCGGGCCGTCCAAGGTCCGCCCGGTGGTCGTGGACGAGCTCGCGTCGGTCGCGACGACCTACATGGGGACCTCCCATCGCCAGCCCACGGTCAAGCGGATCGTCGGATCGCTGCGCACGGGGCTGCGCGAGCTGTTCGGCCTGCCGGACGGCTGGGAGATCCTGCTGGGCAACGGGGGTGCCACCTACTTCTGGGATGCAGCGACGTTTGGGCTGATCGTCGGGCGCAGCCAGCACCTGTCGTTCGGTGAGTTCAGCGCCAAGTTTGCCGCCGCGGTGGCTGCCGCCCCGCACCTGCACGAGCCGACCGTGATCACCAGCGACCCGGGGACCTACCCGCGCGCGGTCGCCGATCCGGACATCGACGCCTACGCGTTTACCCACAACGAGACCTCCACGGGCGTGGCGATGGACCTCGTGCGGCCGGAGGGCGAGGCGCTGGTGCTGGTCGACGCGACCTCGGGCGCGGGCGGCCTGGCCTGGGATCCGACGCAGGTCGACGCCTACTACTTCTCGCCGCAGAAGTGCTTTGCCGGAGACGGAGGCCTGTGGATCGCCGCCTGTTCGCCGGCGGCGCTCGAGCGCATCCGCGAGATCGCCGCGGTGGGACGCTGGGTTCCGGCGTCGCTGGATCTCAAGATCGCACTCGACAACAGCCTGCAGGACCAGACCTACAACACCCCGGCGCTCGCCACGATCTACATGCTCGATCGCCAGGTGCGGTGGATGCTCGATCACGGGGGCCTCGCCTGGGCCGTCGGGCGCAGCGCGAGGTCGGCGGCGACGCTCTACGGCTGGGCCGAATCGCGCAGCTTCGCCAGCCCGTTCGTGGCGAACCCCGACGAGCGCTCGCACGTCGTGGGCACCATCGACCTGGAGGGGGTCGACGCGCCGACCGTGTCGAAGGTGTTGCGGGCCAACGGGATCGTCGACACCGAGGCGTACCGGAAGCTCGGTCGCAATCAGTTGCGGATCGGGATGTTCCCCGCGATCGAGCCCGATGACGTGGCCAGCCTGACCGCCTGCGTCGACTACGTCGTCGAACGGCTCGGCACCACCACCTCCTAGCTGACGCCGCCGCCCGCGGCCTCGGACAACGGCGTGGCCGGGGGTGGTAAGATGCCCCGCATGTTGACGGCCACTCGCAGCTCAGACCTCCTGCGCGGCCTCCTCGTGTGTCTTTCCCTGCTCCCCCGCTAGGGGGAACGACTCGACACTCCATGCCCGGGACGTCCGGGCCATCATTCGAAGGCCGAGTCAAGGACCGAGGGAGGTCGTGACGTGAGCACTGGTCCAGTGCAGCCCGACAGCGACGCGAACCGCGTCAAGATGTTCGACACCACCCTGCGTGACGGCGAGCAATCGCCGGGGATTACGCTGAACACGCGCGAGAAGCTGGAGATCGCGCACCAGTTGCGTCGTCTCGGGGTCGACATCATGGAGGCCGGGTTCCCGATCACCTCGCCGGGCGACTTCGAGGCCGTCCGCGCGATCGCCAACGAGGTGCCCGATGTGATTGTCGCCGCGCTGGCGCGGGCCAACGAGAAGGACGTCACCGTCGCCGGCGAGGCCGTCCGCGACGCCGAGCGCGGGCGCATCCACACCTTCATCGCCACCAGCGACATCCACCTGGAACACAAGCTGCGCATGACGCGCACGCAGGTCCTGGCGGCCGCGATGGATGCGGTGCGGCTGGCGCGCACGATCGTCGGGGACGTCGAGTTCTCCTGCGAGGACTCGACCCGGTCCGACCCGGCCTTCGTCGCCGAGGTCGTCGCCGCGGCGATCGCCGAGGGCGCGACGACGATCAACCTGCCCGATACCGTCGGGTACACGATGCCGACGGAGTTCCAGCGCTTCTTGCTGGACCTGTACGACCGGTGCCCCGAGCTGCACGACGTCACGTTGTCGGTCCACTGCCACAACGACCTGGGCCTGGCGGTCGCCAACTCGCTCGCCGGGGTCCAGGTCGGGGCCCGGCAAGTGGAGGGCTGCATCAACGGCATCGGCGAACGTGCCGGCAACGCCTCGATCGAGGAGCTAGCGATGATCCTGCGCACCCGGGCCGCGGACCTGGGCGGGCTGTGGTGCGGCATCGACACGACCGAGATTACCCGCGCGAGCCGCCTGGTCAGTCGCCTGACCGGGTACGTCGTCCAGCCCAACAAGGCGATCGTGGGCCGCAACGCGTTCGCCCACGAGGCGGGCATCCATCAGCACGGCGTGCTGTCGAACCCGCTGACCTACGAGATCATGGACGCCACCAGCGTCGGGCTGGCCCAGAACTCGATCGTGCTGGGCAAGCACTCGGGCCGACACGCCCTCGACCACGCGCTGCGCGAGCTGGGCTACGAGCTGGACCGCGACGAGCTGAACGCGGCCTTCACTCGCTTCAAGGAGATCGCCGACCTTAAAGGTCGCCTGTCGGGCGTCGACCTGGAGGCGCTGGTCTCCGACGAGATGCGCGTCGAGGGGAGCGACTGGCTTCCGTCTGGACGAGCTTGCGGTCAACACCCACTCGTCGGCGCCGCCGACCGCGCACGTGGTCGTCATGGGCGACGACGGCGCCCGGCACGAGGGCTCGGGGACCGGCGACGGGCCGGTCAACGCGCTCATGCGCGCAATCGACGCGGCGATCGGCACCACCGGGGTGCTGCTGGAGTACCAGGTCTCGGCGGTGACCGGCGGGACCGACGCGCTCGGGGAGGCCCGCGTGGTCTGCGAGATCAGCGGGCGCAACTACTCCGGTCAGGGCGTCTCCACCGATGTTCTGGAAGCAACGGCGGTCGCGTACCTGCGGGCGGTCGACGCGAGTCGCCGCGCCGGGCATGGCGAACGCGTGATGGCCGGGGGGGTCTGAGACCGATGGGCACAACGCTCTTCGACAAGCTGTGGGAAGCGCACGAGGTGCGTGCCGGCGGACCGGACGGGCCGCCGCTGATGTTCATCGACCTGCACCTCGTGCATGAGGTGACCTCGCCGCAGGCCTTCGACGGGCTGCGACTCGCGGGTCGCCGAGTGCGCCGCCCCGACCGGACGATCGCGACGGTCGACCACAACGTGCCGACCATCGGCCGCGAGAAGGGCATCGAGGACGTGCTCTCGCGGACGCAGATCGAGGCGCTCGAGCGCAACTGCGCCGAGTTTGGGATTCCGCTGTTCTCGATCCGCTCGCCGCGGCAGGGCATCGTGCACGTGATCGGTCCGGAGCTCGGGCTGACCCAGCCGGGCATGACGATCGTCTGTGGCGACTCGCACACCTCGACCCATGGCGCATTTGGGGCGCTGGCGTTCGGGATCGGCACGTCCGAGGTCGAGCACGTCCTGGCCACACAGACGCTGCCGCAGACCCGGCCCCGGACGATGCGGGTGCGCATCGAGGGCGAGCCGGGGCTCGGGGTCGGCGCGAAGGACCTCATCCTCGGGACCATCGGCCGCTTGGGCGTCTCCGGAGCCCAGGGCTACGTCGTCGAGTACGCCGGCGCGGCGATCCGGGCGCTGTCGATGGAGGGCCGCATGACGGTCTGCAACATGTCGATCGAATGGGGCGCCCGCGCCGGGATGATCGCCCCCGACGAGACGACCTTCGCCTACGTCGAAGGCCGTCCGGCGGCACCGACAGACTTCGCGGCCGCCGTCGCCCAGTGGCGCGAGCTGCCGACCGACGCCGATGCGCGCTTCGACCGTGAAGAGGTCATCGACGCCGCGTCGCTGGTCCCGATGGTCACCTGGGGCACCAATCCCGGTCAGGTGGCACCGATCACCGGCCGCATCCCGAATCCGGACGACTTCGCCGACGCGGTCGAGCGCGAGGGCGCCCGCCGCGCGCTTGAGTACATGGGGCTCAAGGGCGGCGAGGCGCTCGAGGACGTCGCGATCGACACGGTGTTCCTGGGGTCCTGCACCAACGGGCGCATCGAGGACCTGCGCACCGCCGCCAAGGTCATCGACGGCCACCACGTCGCCGATCGCGTGCGGGCGATGGTTGTGCCCGGCTCGATGCAGGTCAAAGCGCAAGCCGAGGCGGAGGGGCTGGATGTGGTCTTCCGCGCCGCCGGCTTCGAGTGGCGCGACGCCGGTTGTTCGATGTGCCTGGGGATGAACCCCGACATCCTGTCGCCCGGCGAGCGCTGCGCATCGACCAGCAACCGCAACTTCGAGGGCCGTCAGGGTGCGGGCGGCCGCACGCACCTGGTTTCGCCGGCGATGGCGGCGGCAGCCGCCATCACGGGGCATCTGGTCGACGTGCGCAGCCTCGACGTCGAGCTGGCCACGGCATAGGGGGTCGAGCAATGGAGCCGTTTACGCACCGTGACCGGGGTCGCCGTGCCGCTCGATCGCGCCGACGTGGACACCGACCAGATCATCCCGAAGCAATTCCTCAAGCGCATCGAGCGCACGGGGTTCGGCGAGTTCCTGTTCTTCGACTGGCGCAAGGACGACGACTTCCCGCTCAACCGGCCCGAGTACGCCGGCGCGCAGATCCTGATCGCCGAGCGCAACTTCGGGTGCGGGTCCTCGCGCGAGCACGCCCCGTGGGCCTTGGAGGACTACGGGTTCCGCGCCGTCATCGCGCCGAGCCTGGCCGACATCTTCCGCACGAACTGCACCAAGATCGGCTTGCTGCCGGTCATCCTCCCCGAGGACCAGGTACGTGCCCTGATCGACCAGACCACCGCGGTGCCCGGCGCCACGGTCACGGTCGACCTGACCGCCAACGAGGTCGTGGCGCCCGACGGCCAGCGGTTCGGCTTCGAGATCGAGCCAGATGTGCGCGAGCGGCTGCTCAACGGGTGGGATGACATCTCGCTCACGCTCGCCAACGAGGCGGCGATCACCCAGTTCGAGCGGACGCGTGAACGGTCGGGTCCCTCGACGGCCATGTTCGCCTGACCGCCGCCGCCCGGCTCGGGCGGCGACACCCCCGACGGGCCCGGCGGGCGCCGGCTGCTAGCCTCGCGCGCGCCGAATCAAATCCGAGTCAACGTCCGGTGTCGGAGGTGGGGGTGCGCGAGGTCAATGTGGTGGTGCTGCCGGGCGACGGCATCGGGCCCGAGGTCGTCGCCGAGGCGATCCGCGCCGTCGAGATCGTCGCCGCCGAGGCGGACCTGTCGATCGCCTGGCGCGAGGAACTCATGGGCGGGTGCTCGATCGACGCCCATGGCACCGCGCTTACCGACGACGTGCTGGCGGCCTGTCAGGCGGCCGACGCGGTACTGCTGGGCGCGGTCGGCGGGCCCCGGTGGGACACGACCGATCCCGCCAAGCCGCGCCCCGAGCAGGGCTTGCTCGGCCTGCGCGCGGGCCTCGGGCTGTTCGCGAACCTGCGCCCGGTCAAGCCGCTCGAGGCGCTTTGGGACGCGAGCCCCCTGCGGCGCGAGCGGATCGCGGGCACCGATCTGCTGGTCGTGCGCGAGCTGACCGGGGGCATCTACTTCGGCGCTCGGGGGCGTGAGGGCGATCGCGCCTACGACACGTGCGAGTACACGCGCACCGAGATCGAGCGCGTCGCCGAGGTGGCCTTCGAGGCGGCCGCGGGTCGGCGCGGCCGGGTGACCTCGGTCGACAAAGCCAACGTCCTCGAGACCTCGCGCCTGTGGCGCGAGGTCGTCAGTGAGATCGGCACCCGCCACCCGGCGATCGCTCTCGACCATATCCTCGTCGACAACGCGGCGATGCAGCTGGTCAACCGCCCTGCCGAGTTCGACGTGATCGTGACCGAGAACATGTTCGGCGACATCCTGAGCGACGAGGCGGCCATGATCACCGGCTCGATCGGCCTGTTGCCGTCGGCGAGCCTGGGCGCGGGTGCGGCGGGTCTGTACGAGCCCGTGCACGGGTCGGCTCCGGATATCGCGGGCAAGGGCTGGGCGAACCCGATGGCGACGGTGCTCTCGACGGCCATGATGCTCCGGTACTCCCTCGGGGCGCCCGCCGCCGCGGACCGACTCGAGGCCGCGGTGGCGCGGGCGCTCAACGAGGGTGCGCGCGGGCGCGACCTCGGCGGCGAGCTCGGGACGACCGAGATCGGCGACCGACTCGTGGCGCTGCTCGGCCGATAGGCTGTAGCACGCGCCTGCGGGCGCGTGTTGTCGCCCCCCGGCATCCGGGGATAGTGTTCGGCGAATCGTCTGACAGCATCATCGAGAGGCCCGACTGACATGCAAGAAGCCGAAAAGATCTGGATGAATGGCTCGCTCGTGAACTGGGCTGACGCCCAGATTCACGTGCTGTCGCACGGCCTTCACTACGGATCGTCGGTATTCGAGGGCATCCGGGCCTACGCGGCCGATAAGGGCACCGCGGTCTTCCATCTGCGCGAGCACCTCGAGCGTCTCGAGCGCTCGGCGGACATCTACTACATGCCGATCCCGTACAGCTACGACGAGCTGCGTCAGGCGGTGCATGAGGTCATCGCCGCGAACGGGCTGCGCGAGTGCTATATCCGGCCGATCGTGTTCCGGGGCTACGGGCAGATGGGGCTGTTCCCACTCGACGCCCCGGTCGACGTCGCCATCGCGGCGTGGGAATGGGGGGCATACCTCGGCGACGACGGGCTCAAGCACGGCATCCGCGCCAAGACCTCGACCTGGCGACGCATCGGGAGCTCGACGATCCCGGCGAGCGCCAAGGCCGGCGGCCAGTACCTCAACTCGATCCTGGCCAAGATCGAGACGCACAAGGCCGGCTACCAGGAGGCCGTCCTGCTCAACGACGCCGGGTATGTCGCCGACGGATCGGGCGAGAACATCTTCCTGGTGCGCGACGGGCAGCTGATCACCCCGCCGGTCAACGCGTCGATCCTCGAGGGGATCACCCGCGCGACGATCATCGAGCTGGCACGGGACGAGGGCATCCCGGTCGTCGAGCGCGATGTCGCGCGTGCCGAGCTCTATGTCGCCGACGAGGTGTTCGTGACGGGCACCGCCGCCGAAGTGTGCCCGCTCAATGAGGTCGACGACCACCCGATCGGCGAGCCCGGGCCCGTGACACGGCGCCTGCAAGAGCGCTACTTCGCGGCCACGCTGGGGCGTGATCCGCTGTCGGCCGAGTGGCTCGACTACGTCGCCGTGCCCGAACAAGCCAAGCGGTAGGCCATGGATTCGATCTCTCTCTACGACACGACGCTCCGGGACGGCCTGCAGCGTGAGGGGATGAGCCTGTCGGTCGACGAGCAGGTGGCGATCGCACGCCGTCTGGCGGAGATCGGCATGCACTACATCGAGGCCGGCTTCCCGATGTCGAACCCCAAGCACGCCGAGATGTTCGACGCGCTGGAGGGCATCGACTTGGGCGCGACCAAGATCGCCGCGTTCGGCATGACGCGCCGCAAGGGCGTGTCGGCCGCCGACGACCCGGCGATGATCGGGCTGGCCGAGTGCTACGCGCCGGTCATCACCATCGTCGGCAAGACCTGGGACCTGCACATCGAGAAGGTCATCAAGGTCGACCGGGCCGAGAACCTGCGCATGATCGCCGAGTCGGTCGCGTTCCTGGTCGGGGAGGGCAAGGAGGTCGTCTACGACGCCGAGCACTTCTTCGACGCCTTCGCCGCGCACAGTGAGTACGCGCTCGAGTGCCTGCGGGTGGCGGCGGATGCCGGGGCGCACTGGATCACCCTGTGCGACACCAACGGCGCGACGCTGCCGCACGAGATCGCCCACGCCGTGCGGACCGTGCGGGCGGCCCTGCCCGCTGCGGCGCTGGGGATCCATACCCACAACGACGCCGAGTGCGGGGTGGCGAATTCGCTCGCCGCGGTTGTCGAGGGCGCGCGCATGGTCCAGGGCACGGTCAACGGCTACGGGGAGCGCTGCGGCAACGCGAACCTCGTCTCGATCATCCCGTCGCTGTCGCTCAAGATGGGTCTCGCCACGCTGCCCGACGACCGGCTGAGCGAACTGACCGCGCTCAGCCACTACGTCGCCGAGACCGCGAACCTGCAGCCCGACAACTGGGCGCCATATGTTGGACGCAACGCGTTCGCCCACAAGGGCGGCATGCACGTCGCCGGGATGCTCGCCGACGAGCGGACCTTCGAGCACATCGACCCCGGGGCGGTCGGCAACGAACGCCACGTGCTGGTGAGCGAACTCTCCGGGCGGGGCACGATCGTCGCCAAGGCCCAGGAGATGGGCATCGACCTCTCCGAGGGCGACGACGTCCCGCGGATCCTGGCGCGCCTGAAGGACCTCGAGCACCAGGGGTACCACTTCGAGGTCGCCGACGCATCGTTCGAGCTGCTGATCGAGCGCGAGATCGGCATCTTCCGGCCGCTGTTCACGCTCGAACGGTTCCGGGTCGTCACCGAGAAGGTCGCCGACGGACGCGTGTCGACCGAGGCGACGATCTCGCTCATCCACGACGGCGAGCGTGTCGAGGCGACCGGTACGGGCAACGGGCCGATC
Organism: uncultured Thermoleophilia bacterium; assembly: GCA_963784985.1. Taxonomy (GTDB): domain Bacteria; phylum Actinomycetota; class Thermoleophilia; order Miltoncostaeales; family Miltoncostaeaceae; genus CAITWD01. The sequence goes on along the minus strand of CAWATR010000007.1, from coordinate 139,690 downwards.
AACGCACTCGACACCGCCCTGCGCGCGGCGCTCGAGCCGCGGGTGCCGGAGCTCGCGCAGATCGAGCTGGTCAACTTCAAGGTGCGGATCCTCGACGAGGACAAGGGCACCGGGGCGACCACGCGCGTCCTGCTCGATTCGTCCGACGGCGAGGAGACCTGGGGCGCGCTCGGGGTGAGCCACAACGTCATCGAGGCCTCCTGGGACGCGCTGATCGACAGCCTCGCCTACGGCGTGCGCCGCCGCGCTCGTCAGGCCGCCAACACCGGATCCGCTTCGTGACCATCGGTCAGCCGCGCATCCCGCTTGCGAGGCCCGTGATCACGGCGCGCGAGCGGGAGCTCGTGCTGCAGGTGCTCGACTCCCGGCAACTGTCGCTGGGCCCGATGTTGGCCCGCTTCGAGCGTGACTGGGCCGCGCGCATCGGCGTCCGCCACGCGGTGGCCTGCTCCTCGGGCACGGCGGGGTTGCACATGTGCCTGCATGCGGCGGGCATCGGACCGGGCGACGAGGTGATCACGTCGTCGTTTTCGTTCGTCGCCTCGGCCAACGCGGCGCTGTTTACCGGCGCCGACGTCGTCTTCGCCGAGGTCGACCCGCAGACGTTCAACATGGATCCTGCGGCCGTCGAGGCGGCGATCACCCCGCGCACCAAGGCGTTGGTGATCGTCGACATCTTCGGGTATCCGGCCGAGATCCCCGCGCTCATCGACATCGCCGAGCGCCACGGCCTGGCGATCGTCGAGGACGCATGCCAGGCGATCGACGGCGAGTTCGACGGCAGAAAGCTCGGCACCTGGGGTCACCCCGCGGTCTACGGGTTCTACGCCAACAAGCAGCTGACCACCGCCGAGGGCGGCGTGATCCTCACCGATGACGACCAGCTGGCGGGCCTCCTCAAGAGCCTGTCCAACCAGGGGCGAAGCGACGACGGGGCCTGGCTGGTGCATTCGCGGCTCGGGTTCAACTACCGGCTCTCCGACGTTCACGCAGCCATCGGCGTCGCCCAGCTCGAGCACCTGGACCAGATGCAGGACGGGCGGGCGCGGGTGGCCGGGTGGTACCAACAGCGCATCCGGGACATCCCGAACGTCGCGCCCATGTACGACGGCCCGCAGCGGCGCTCGTGGTTCGTCTACGCGCCGCGCCTGGCGGCCGACATCGATCGCGACGCGGTGATCACCCGTCTCGACGAACTCGGCATCTCGGCCAAGCCGTACCTGCCCTGCATCCACCTACAGCCGTTCTACCAGGACGCGTTCGGCTACCGGCCGGGCACGCTGCCGGTGACCGAGGCGATCAGCGCATCGACCATCGCGCTGCCGTTCTTTCCGGAGATGACCGAGGACCAGGTGGACCAGGTGTGCGCCGCGCTGGCGACGGTGCTCACCCGCGATCCAGCAGCGGTGGGGCGGTGAGTGACCGCGCACGGCTGTGGGGCGGCCGGTTCGCCGGCGGTCCGGCGGAGGCGTTCGATCGGCTCAACGCCTCATTCGCGGTCGACTCGCGCATGTGGTCTCAGGACATCGCCGCCTCGCGTGCGCACGCCCGCATGCTGGTGCAGACCGGCGTGCTCGTCCGAGGCTGACGGGCGGGCGATCGCCGACGGGCTCGACCGGGTCGAGGCGGAGTTCCGGGACGGGTCGTTCGCCGTCCAGCCGACCGACGAGGACATCCACACCGCCGTCGAGCGGCGCCTGACCGAGCTGGTCGGGGATGCCGGGCGGCGGCTGCACACCGGCCGCAGCCGCAACGATCAGGTGGCCACCGACGTCCTGCTGTATCTGCGCGATGCCGTCGACGCCCAGCGGGCGGCGATCACCGATCTGGCCAGCATCCTCGTGGACCAGGCCGCGCGACACCTCGACACGCTCCTGCCCGGCTACACGCACCTGCAGCGTGCCCAGCCGGTACGGCTGGCCCATCACCTGCTGGCCTACGTCCAGATGCTCATCCGCGATCAGCGGCGGTTCGGGCAGGTGCGCCGAGCAGTCCCTGGCGGAATCGCCGCTGCGGCGCCGGGGCGCTGTCGGGCGTCGGCTTCCCGATCGATCGTGCACTGACCGCGGCGGACCTCGGCTTCGCGCGCCCGAGCGCCAACAGCCTCGACAGCGTCGCCACGCGGGACGCCCTGGCCGACTACCTGCATGCGGCGGCGACCCTGTGCGTGCACCTCTCGCGGCTGGGCGAGGAGCTGGTGCTGTGGGCGAGTGAGGAGGTCGGCTTCGTGGAACTCTCCGACGCCTTCACGTCCGGGTCCTCGATGCTGCCCCAGAAGAAGAACCCCGACGCCGCCGAGCTGGCCCGCGCCAAGGCGAGCCGCGTCGTCGCCGACTACTCCGGCCTCCAGACGCTTCTGGCGAAGCTGCCGCTGGCCTACAACAAGGACCTGCAGGAGGACAAGCACTTCCTGTTCGATGCCATCGACACGCTCGATGTGCTCCTGCCGGCCCTGTCGGGAATGCTGGCCGAGGCGAACTTCCGCACCGATCGGATGGCTGCGGCCTGCGAGGACGGGTACCTCGCCGCGACCGATCTGGCCGACCATCTCGTGCGTGCCGGCTGGCCGTTCCGTCGGGCACACGAAGCGGTCGGCATGCTCGTGCGGGCCTGCCTCGCGCGCGGTGTCGGGCTCGCCGACGCCACCGCGCGACGAGATCGCCGCGGCAGGCCTGGCGGACGTCGTCCTGCCCGACCTCAGCGCAGCCGCGAGCGCCGAGGCCAAGATCTCGTTCGGCGGGTACCGCGCGCGTCCGGGTGCAGGAGCAACTGGCCGCGGCGCGGGCCGAGGTCGCGCGGTGGTGAGTCCCGCTGGGCGCGGGCTTCTTTGCCCGCCCCGCCCGCGCAGGTCGCGCCCGACCTGATCGGCTGCGTGCTGGAGGGCAACGGCGTCGCGGGGGTGATCGTCGAGGTCGAGCGCTACGAGCACTGGGACGCCGCGTCCCACAGCTTCCGCGGGCCGACCCAACGTTCGGACGTGATGTTCGGTCCCGCCGGCCGCCTCTACGTGTATCGCAGCTACGGCCTGCACTGGTGCGCCAACATCGTCTGCGGGCCCGAGGGCCACGGGGCCGCGGTGCTGCTGCGCGCGGTGGAGCCGACGGTCGGCCTCGAGATCATGCGGGCTCGCCGCGGCTCGGCTGCGGTCCGTGATCTGTGCCGCGGTCCGGGGCGCCTGGCCGCGGCGTTCGGCATCACCGGCGAACTCAACGGGATGCCGTCTGGGTGCCACGCAGGGCGCCGGCGAGCTGCGCGTGCTGCCGCGCGCGCGAGCCCCGGGATCGCGGTCGCCCGCGGGCCGCGGATCGGCATCAGCCGCGACGCCGGCCGGGCGTGGCGGTACACGCTCGCCGGGTCGCCGTGGGTCTCCGGTCGTCGGGTCGGCGCCGCGTCGGCCACCCGGGTCGCCGCATGAGCGAACCCGGACCCAGCGGCCGGGCGCGCGAGCGCGCCGCGGGCCTGGCCGCGCGGACGGTCAACTGCGAGCCGAGCGTCGACGCACTGGCGCACAAGCTGGACCTCGACCGACCCCTGCGAGTCAAGCTCGGGGTCGATCCGACCGCGCCGGACCTCCACCTGGGCCACTGCGTGGTGCTCGGCAAGCTGCGGGAGTTCCAGGATGCCGGCCACATCGCGGTACTGGTGATCGGCGACTGGACCGCCCGGGTGGGGGATCCGAGCGGGCGCAGTTCGACCCGTCCGATGCTCTCCGAGGACGAGATCCTCGCCAACGCCGAGACCTTCCGGGACCAGGCCTTCCGCATTCCTCGACCCCGCGCGCACCGAGGTGCGCCCCAACGGGGAGTGGTTTGCCGGCATGGGTCTCGCCCCCCTGTTCGAACTCGCCTCGCGGGCCACTGTCAACCAACTCCTGCGCCGCAACGATTTCGCCGCGCGGCTGCAGGAGGATCGGCCGGTCTCCGTGCTCGAGCTGCTCTATCCGCTCCTGCAGGCCTACGACTCGGTCGCGCTCGCGGCCGACGTCGAGGTCGGCGGGACCGACCAGCTGTTCAACCTGATGCTCGCCCGTGACATCCAGGCCCGATACGGCATGGCCCAGCAAATCGTGATGACCATGCCGATCCTGCCCGGGACCGACGGCGTCCAGAAGATGAGTAAGTCGCTCGGCAACTACATCGGCGTCACCGACGGGCCCGAAGAGCAGTTCGGGAAGGTCATGAGCATTCCCGACGGGCTCCTCGAGGACTACTACCGGCTGATGTTTCCGGGCGAGCCGGCGCCCGCGGGACACCCGGGCGACGAGAAGCGCCGGCTCGGGCGGCTGGTGGTCACGCGCTTTCACGACGCGGGCGTCGGCCGCGGCGGCCGAGGAACACTTCAACCGCGTCGTGCGGGATCGGCAGGCCCCGGCCGACGTGCCGGAGTTCACGCTCGCCGGACGCGGAGATCCATCTGCCGGCACTGCTGGTGGACGCCCTCGGCGTGGCGTCGCGCAGCGAGGCCCGACGGCTCATCCAGCAGGGTGGCGTGGCCCTCGACGGCGAGCCGGTCAGCGCCCTCGATTTGCCTGCATCCGCCCTGCGTGGGCGGATATTGCGTGCCGGCAAGCGCCGCTTCGTCCGGCTGGTCTGAACCGGCCAAAAAGGGGCACCCGGTGCCCTTGACATGGATGTGTCAGAAGAGCATCATCTACAGGCCGATCGGGGAGGTGCCCCGAATCGAGCAGGAC
>CAWATR010000007.1:0-132500 GCA_963784985.1 uncultured Thermoleophilia bacterium | reverse complement strand
CTCCCTGAGTAGTGGCGAGCGAAAAGGGATTAGCCTAAACCGGTTGCGTGTTAGCTGCTTGCGGGCCCAGCGCAATGGGTGTTGTAGGGTCAACTTGGACGTTCCGCAAAGCGTCCGGGGAGTTACAAAGTCGAAGGGTAGCCGAGCGGCTTGGAACGGCCGGCTACAAAGGGTAAGAGCCCCGTAAGCGAAACCCCTCGACCTCCCTGGTTGATACCTGAGTACGACCGTGCACGTGAAACGCGGTCGGAATCTGCGGGGACCACCCCGCAAGGCTAAGTACTCGCTGGCGACCGATAGTGAACTAGTACCGTGAGGGAAAGGTGAAAAGCACCCCGGAAGGGGAGTGAAATAGAACCTGAAACCGCGTGCCTACAACCTGTGGGAGCTGGGCTTGTCCCAGTGACCGCGTACTTTTTGCATAACGGGCCAACGAGTTGCTCGTATCCGGCAAGGTTAAGATTACGGAGCCGTAGCGAAAGCGAGTCTGAATAGGGCGTTTTAGTCGGATGCGGCAGACCCGAAGCCGGGTGATCTATCCATGGGCAGGCTGAAGCGAGGGTAAGACCTCGTGAAGGGCCGAACCCACGTCGGTTGAAAACGGCGGGGATGACCTGTGGATCGGAGTGAAAGGCTAATCAAACCCGGTTATATCTGGTTCTCTCCGAAATATATTTTGGTATAGCCTCATGCGTTCAGTAGTGGGTGTAAAGCACTGTTTGGCCTAGGGGGCTCACCAGCTTACCGAAGTCAGATAAACTCTGAATCCCACTACTCCAGAGCATGGGAGTCAGACGGCGGGGGATAAGCTTCGTCGTCGAGAGGGAAACAGCCCAGACCACCAGCTAAGGTCCCCAAGCGCTGGCTAAGTGGAAAACGATGTGCGGGTGCATAGACAACCAGGATGTTGGCTTAGAGGCAGCCATTCGTCTAAGGAGTGCGTAATAGCTCACTGGTCAAGTGTCCGTGCGCGGATAATGTAACGGGGCTCAAGCCAGCCACCGAAGCTGTGGACTCCGCAAGGAGTGGTAGGAGAGCGTTCTCTGTGCAGTGAAGCGGCCGCGGCAAGCGAGCCGTGGAGCGCAGGGAAGTGAGAATGTTGGCATAAGTAACGAAAGACGGGTGAGAAACCCGTCCACCGATTACCCAAGGTTTCCTGAGCAACGTTAATCGGCTCAGGGTTAGTCGGGACCTAAGCCGAGGCCGTCAGGCGTAGGCGATGGACAACAGGTTGATATTCCTGTACTGCGTCTTCCGCGTTATTACCGATGGGGGGACGGGGAAGGATACGCGAACCCTGGCGCTGGTTGACCAGGGACAACCCGGTAGGACGGTTCCTAGGAAAATCCGGGAACCATTACGTCTGAGAGGGGATGTCGGTCGGAGAAATCCGGCAAGTCGCTGATTCCATGCCTCCGAGAAAAGCCTCTAGGGAGTGGGAACGCACCCGTACCAAAACCGACACAGGTGGGTAGGTAGAGCATACCGAGGTGATCGAGAGAACCTTCGTTAAGGAACTCGGCAAAATTGTCCCGTAACTTCGGGAGAAGGGACGCCCCAATAGGGTGACAGGCCTTGCGCCTCGAGCCCGAAGGGGTCGCAGAGGATTGGCCCAACCGACTGTTTACCAAAAACACAGGTCTCTGCGAAGTCGAAAGACGACGTATAGGGGCTGACGCCTGCCCGGTGCCGGAAGGTCAAGTGGAGGGGTTAGCGTTCGCGCGAAGCTTCGAAACCAAGCCCCGGTAAACGGCGGCCGTAACTATAACGGTCCTAAGGTAGCGAAATTCCTTGTCGGGTAAGTTCCGACCTGCACGAATGGCGTAACGAGTTGGGCGCTGTCTCAACGAAGGACTCGGTGAAATTGTAGTCCCGGTGAAGATGCCGGGTACCCGCTGCAAGACGGAAAGACCCCGTGGACCTTTACTGCAGCTTGATATTGGGATTTGGGACGCTTTGTCCAGGATAGGTGGGAGGCTGTGAAGCAGGGACGTCAGTTCCTGTGGAGCCGCCCTTGGGATACCACCCTGAGCGTTCTGGGTTTCTAACGGAAGACCGTGATCCGGCTTCCGGACAGTGTCAGGTGGGCAGTTTGACTGGGGCGGTCGCCTCCCAAAATGTAACGGAGGCGCGCAAAGGTTCCCTCAGCACGGTTGGAAATCGTGCGTAGAGTGTAAAGGCATAAGGGAGCTTGACTGCGAGACTGACAGGTCGAGCAGGCACGAAAGTGGGCCTTAGTGATCCGGCGGTAGAGAGTGGAATTGCCGTCGCTCAACGGATAAAAGGTACCCCGGGGATAACAGGCTTATCTTCCCCAAGAGTCCACATCGACGGGAAGGTTTGGCACCTCGATGTCGGCTCGTCGCATCCTGGGGCTGGAGTAGGTCCCAAGGGTTGGGCTGTTCGCCCATTAAAGCGGTACGCGAGCTGGGTTCAGAACGTCGTGAGACAGTTCGGTCCCTATCTGCAGTGGGCGCTGGAAGTTTGAGAGGAGCTGTCCCTAGTACGAGAGGACCGGGATGGACGAACCTCTGGTGTATCAGTTGTCGTGCCAACGGCACTGCTGGCTAGCTACGTTCGGACGGGATAACCGCTGAAAGCATCTAAGCGGGAAGCCCACCTCAAGATGAGACTTCCCACCTCCTAGAGAGGGTAAGGCCCCAGGTAGACCACCTGGTTGATAGGCCGGATGTGGAAGCGCGGCAACGCGTGGAGCAGACCGGTACTAATCCGCCGAGGGCTTGACATACGAATTTGCGCACCTACATGTCCTATGCAGTCTTGAGGGTATTTCCTCATGACTTCCCGGTGGTTATTGCGAGGGGGAAACACCTCTTCCCATTCCGAACAGAGTAGTTAAGCCTCTCAGCGCCGATGGTACTCCGAGTGTAGACTCGCGGGAGAGTAGGTCGCCGCCGGGTTATCTTTACGCCGTCGCTCTCAAGCGAGAGAGCGACGGCGTTCGTGTTTGGGGCAGCCGCGCATCGCCGGCGAAGCGGCTGAACGCGCCCCAGGTCAGGGCCATTGGTAGCATCGACGCATGAACGAGCAAGAGCACATCAGCGTCGACGTCGTCGTGGTCGGCGCGGGGGTGGCGGGGCTCGCCTGCGCCGTGCGGCTGGCGCGCGCCGGGTATTCGCTGCGGGTAATCGAGGCCGAGTCCGGGCCTGGGGGTCGCGCCCGCACCGACTGGCACGAGGGCCGACCGGTGGACCGTGGCTTCCAGGTCGCCTTCGCGGCGTATCCGGCATTCCGCGCGCTTCGTGCGCGAGGTCGGTATCCCCGGCGAGGACCTGCGCCCGTTCGCTGGCGGCGCGGCGTTCTTCGACGGCGCACACTGGGCGCAGCTGTCGTCCTCGCCGAAGTCGGTCGCGCGATTCGGGGCGCTCTCGCCGGCCGATCGTGCGCGGTTCGTCCGGCTCGCCGCCGAGCTGCGGTTCGTGCCGCCGCGGACGCTGCTCGCCCGCGACGGGGCCGCCCCGACGACCGAGGCCTTCCTGTTGGATCGGGGCTTCTCGCGCTCAGGCGATCGAGGCCGTGTTTCGGCCGCTGTTCGGCGTGATCTTCCTCGACCGGACACTCGCGGCGGATCCCGGCTATTTCCAGTTCCTGTTCTCGATGCTGGTGCGCGGGCCTGCGGTGCTCCCGGCCGACGGGCTGGGGATGGTCGCCGACTGGGCCGCCGGCGCCGTCCGGCAGGCCGGCGGGAACTTCGAGTTCGGCAGCCGGGTCGCCGCGCTCGTTCGCGAAGCCGACGGCCCGGCGACCGGCGTGCGCCTCGAGGATCTGCGCCAGATCCATGCGCGCGCGGTGGTGCTCGCGGTCGATCCGCCCTCGGCACGCAAGTCTGCTGAGCCCGGTCGATCCCGACACGGCCGGGCGGATCCCGATCGAGGGCGCCTCGGTGACCAGTGCCCGGTTCGCCCTGGATCATTCGCTGTACCGGGGCCGGGTCATTCTCCTCAACGCCGAAGCCGGACGCCGGGACCTCGCCACGGATCGATCTGCTGTGTCAGACGACGAACGTCAATCGTCACGGCGCCGTCGGGGGCCCGCACGTCGTCATCGCGACGAGTGTCGGCGATTCGGATGCGACCGCCGAGGGCATCGAGGACGCGGTGGAGCGGCAGGTGCATCGCTGGTACCCGGGGTTCCCGTGGGGCAAGGTCGCGCACTCGCTTGGAGTCGTGCGGCATCCGTTCGCGCAGTTCCGTCCGCTGGCCGGCGTGCGTCGCGGCCTGCCCGGCCCGCGCACCCAAGTGCCCAACGTCATCCTCGCCGGCGAATTCACCACGCACCCGTCGCTCGAGGGCGCGGTCTCAAGCGGTGTGACCGCGGCCGAGATCATCGGCAGGCAGCTGGGGTGAAGACCGTCGGCGCCCGCCAGGTGTGGGCGGTGCAGGAGATCACCGCTGCACTGGCGCGCACGGCTCGCCGGGATTCCCAGCGTCTGGGTTGAGGCGGAGATCCAGAACCTGCGCCAGCGCGGCGGGCAGGTCTACTTCACGCTGCGCGACACCCATCAGATCGACGCGTCGATGCGGGCCGCGCTGTTCGAGCGCCTCGCGCACCGCCCCGCCGACGGCAGCCTCGTCTACGCCTACGGCCGGGTCGAGTTCTGGGCCGAGCGCGCCCAACTGTCGCTGCGGATCGAACGCATGGAGCCCGCCGGGGAAGGGGCGATGCTGGCGCAGATCGAGGCCATCAAGGCCACGCTCGCCGCCGAGGGCCTGTTGGCCGACGCCCGCAAGCGGGCGCTGCCGCTGGTCCCGCGCCGGATCGGCCTGATCACCAGCGCGGCGGGCGCGGCACGCCACGATGTCCTCAACAACATCTGGGCCCGCTTCCCGGCGGATGTCGTCCTCGCCGACGTGCCGGTCCAGGGCGTCACGGCTCCGCGCGCGATCGTCCGCGCCCTCGAGGCGCTCAACGCGATTCCGGAGGTCGAGGTCATCATCATCGCCCGCGGCGGCGGGCCGCTCGAAGACCTGATGGCGTTCAACGACGAGGGTCTTTGCCGTGCGGTCGCCGCGTCGCGGGTGCCGGTGGTGAGCGCCGTCGGTCACGAGAAGGACGTCACCGTCTGCGACCTCGTCGCCGATCGGCGCGTCTCGACGCCGACCGGCGCGGCCCAGGCGGTCGTCCCCGACCGCGCTGCGCTCGACGCGCGGCTGGCGGAGGCCGCGCGCGGGCTCGTCCGGGGGCTCGGGCGCACCCGCGAAGCCAGTGCGGTGGCGATCGCGCAGCGCACGCTCGGGCTGATCGCGGGGCTGCGGGCCGCCGAGCACCGGTCCGCGTCCCAGGTGGCTGCCGCGGCGATCCCGGCTCGCGCCGGCAGTCCAGCGGATCGCCGATGCGTCTGCGCATGCCGTGCCGGTCGCGCACGACCGTCTGGCGCGGGCCACGGGTGCCCGCCACCAGGCGGCGGCCCAGCGGGTCGCGGCCAGCGCGGGGCTGCTGGAGGCCCTGTCGCCGTCGCGCACCGTCGCTCGCGGCTACGCGATTGTGCGCGATCCGGCCAGCGGCCGGCCGGTGGTCTCTGCGGCGGCGTTGCGTGGGGGGACCGAACTCGAGCTTGAGATGCGCGACGGACGCGCACAGGTGACCGTCAAGGAGACGCACACATGAGCGAGGCAGGCGATCCGACGACCTTCGAGCAGGCGCTGGCCCAGCTCGACGAGATCGTCGCGCGACTGGAGGCAGGCGACGTCGGGCTCGAGGAGGCGGTGCGGCTCTTCGAGCGGGGCCAGGCGCTGCTCGCGATCTGCCGTGAGCGCCTGGCACGGGCCCAGCAGCGGATCGAGCAGCTCACCACCCAGGGCGAGCCCGGCGAGCCCGACGACGCCGGGGCGCCGTTCTAGACGGCGGCGTTGCGCGGGCGGCCAGGGCGCCCGGTACGGTTAGGCGCATGGCGTTCGATCTCGCGGCCATCAGGGCTGAGCTGCCGCTCCTCGACGCGCAGGTCTACCTGAACACCGGCGGAACGGGTCCGTTGCCGGTGCCCGTCGCACGCGCCATCTGCGCGGCGGCAAGCGCCCAGTTGGGTATGGCGCGGATGGGGCCCGAGGGGGTCGAGGTCACCGAGCAGGTGCTCGCCCGGCTGCGTGACGCCACGGGCGCCGTCGTCGGCGCCGGCGGCGAGGACATGGCGATCACCGCCAATACCACGACGGGCCTGGATATCGCCATCTGGGGGATCGACTGGCGCCCTGGCGACCACATCATCACCACCGAGCTCGAGCACCCGGGGTTGAGCGTCCCGATCGCCGTGGCGGCGCGTCGACACGGGCTGCAGGTCACGCGCCTGACTCGAGCTCAAGCTGAACTGGAGCTTGAGAGTGCAATCGCCGAACGGCTGACCGCGCGAACCCGCCTGGTCGCCCTCTCGCACGTGTCGTGGTGCACGGGAGCGGTCCTGGATGTCCCCGGCGCGGTGCGCTCCGCGCGGTCGGCCGATGCCATGGTGATCGTCGACGGCGCGCAGTCGGTCGGCGCGATTCACGTCGATGCGCCGGCCCTGGGTGTCGACGCCTACGCCTTCCCGGCGCAGAAGTGGCTGCTGGGCCCGGAAGGCCTGGGCGCGCTGTGGATCCCGGCCGCGAGCCGCGAGCGGATCGACCTGACCTTCTGTGCGTACGAGGCCGGGACCGACCACCAGGCCGACGGCCGGCTGACGCTGTACCCGCAGGCGCGGCGCTATGAGATCTCGACACCGCCGCTGCTGCTGGCGCACGGTTGGCTGGCCGGGCTCGCGTGGCTCGGCGGTATCGGCTGGGACGAGATCCACGCGCGCATCAGGGCAAACCAACTCGCGGCCCGGGCGGCGCTGGCGGACCTGGGCGGCGTCGGCGTCATCACGCCGCCGGGGCCACAGGCGGGTCTGGTCGTGTTCGTGCCGGAGGGCCACGGGCCCGAGGAGGCGTTCTGGGCAGTGCAGCGACAAGGCGTGTGCCTGCGCTGGCTGACCGCCCCGCCCGCCCTGCGGGCGTCCTTGGGGTTCTTTACCAGCGATTCCGATCTCGAATCCCTGACGGCAGGCGTCCGTCGCCTGCGGTCCTGATACGGTCCGAATCCGTGAACGAAAAGTTCGTCATTGAGGGCGGCAGGCCCTTGGCCGGGACCGTCGTGCCCGCGGGCAACAAGAACGCGGCATTGCCGATTCTCGCGGCCTGCCTGCTCACCGACGAGGAGGTCATCCTCGATAACGTCCCGCAGATCGTCGACGTGCACACAATGGTCGCGCTGCTCGACGACATCGGGGTCTCGGTGCGCGAGGAGGGTCCGAACACGCTGGTGTTGCGCGCGGACAACATCCGACAGACCTCGATCGACCCCGAGCTGTCGGGGCGCCTGCGCGCATCACTGTTGGTCGCGGGGCCGCTCCTGGCGCGCTGCGGCAGGGTCGAGACCGCCCTGCCAGGCGGCGATTTCATCGGCCGGCGCCGGGTCGACACCCACATCCTCGCGTTCCGCAGCCTGGGTGCCGAGGTCGACTCGGGCCGCAGCTACGTGATCTCCGCGCCCAGCGGGCTGCGCGGCGCCGACATCTTCCTTGATGAGGCGTCGGTGACGGCGACCGAGAACGTCCTGTGCGCCGCGGTGCTCGCGCCTGGGCTGACGGTGATCGAGAACGCCGCCAGCGAGCCGCACGTCCAGGACCTCGCGCGGTTCCTGGTGGCCCTCGGCGCCAAGATCGAGGGCATCGGCACCAACGTGATGCGCATCGAGGGCGTCGAGCGTCTGCATGGGGGGCGCTTCCGCATCGGGCCGGACCACATCGAGATTGCCTCGTTCATCGGCCTCGGCGCCATCACGGGATCGGATCTGGAGATCGTCGGCGCACGCCCCGAGGACCTGCGCATGATCCTGCTGACCTTCCAGCGCCTGGGCATCCATGTCGAGGTTGACGGGTCCACGGTTCGGGTGCCACCCGACCAGGACCTGCGCGTCATGGCCGACGAGGGCGAGGCGATCCCCAAGATCGACGACGGCATCTGGCCCGCGTTCCCCGCTGACCTGACGAGCATCGCCGTCGCGGTGGCCACGCAGACCCACGGCACCGTGATGGTCTTCGAGAAGATGTTCGAGAACCGCCTGTTCTTCGTCGACAAACTCGTGGCGATGGGCGCACGCATCGTGCTGTGCGATCCACACCGCGCCGTCATCAGCGGGCCCTCGCAGTTGTTCGGCGAGCGGGTCGAGAGCCCGGACATCCGCGCCGGAATGGCCATGCTGATCGCCGGCATGGTGGCCGGGGGCGTGACGACGATCGGCAACGTCCGCCAGATCGACCGCGGCTACGAGCGGATCGACGAGCGGCTGCGCGCCCTCGGCGCGCACATCGAGCGTGTCGCCGACTGACGCCTCACAGCCCGCCGCCGGCGCCTTGCCGAGCGGCGCGCGCGACGTGCTGCCGGTCGAGGCCGCGGAGCTGCGCGCGGTCGAGAACGACCTGCGGGGGACGTTCGCCAGCTACGGGTACCGCGAGATCCGGACGCCGGTGGTGGAGTTCGCCCACCAGCTCGAACGTGCCGACAGCGGCGGCCTGGACCGCGCCTACCGGCTCTTCGACGAGGCCGGCCGGGTCCTCGTACTGCGGCCGGACATGACCATTCCGGTCGCACGGCTGATCGCCACCCGCCTGTCCGAGCACCCGGGTCCGATTCGGGTCTTCTACACGGGCCCGAGCTTCCGGGTGCCCCAGCCTGGCAAACCCGTGGCCTCCGAGCACCGGCAGGCCGGTGCGGAGCTCGTCGGCGCCGACGGACCCGAGGCGGACGCCGAAGCGGTGCTCATGCTCTGGGAGGCGCTGCGCGCCAGCGGGCTCGCCCACGCGCGGATCGGCCTCGGCGACGTGTCGGTCACCGACGCGGTACTGGACGCGCTGGGCGTTCCCGCCGAGGTCCGCGGTCGCCTGTCGCGCGCCGCCGAGGCCCGCGACCTGGTGGCCTGGCGCAACGAGGCTGCCGCGCTCGAGATCGACGGGCCAGCGCGGGACCTGCTCGCCGGCCTGCCGGCGATGCGTGGCCACGCGGAGGTCCTCGAGCGGGTCGCGGCCACGGTACCCGCGGCGGACGCGGCCTGCACCCGAATGGTGCGACTGCTCGAGCTGCTCGATCTGGAGGGCTTGCACGACGCGGTGCTCGTCGATCTGGGCATCCTGCGGGACTGGCAGTACTACTCGGGGCTTGTGATCGAGGCCTATGCCGACGGCGCGGCCGTGCCAGTCGCCCAGGGCGGCCGCTATGACGGCCTGGCCGCGCGCTTTGGCACGCCGCGCCCGGCGGTCGGGTTCACCATCGAGATCGAGTTCCTGCACCGGGCCCTGGCCGGCTCGCGTGGCGGCAGGCGCCTGGACTTGGGGATCGTGCTCGTCGGCGGGCTCGACCTGCGCCAGGCGCAGGCGGCCGAGCTGCGCGCCGGCGGGATCCCGGTGATCGCGCTCGCGTCGGACGACCCGCGTGCCGAACGGCTTGCCGCCGCCGAAGGCTGGCGGTTCGTCGGCCACCCCGACGGCACCGGGCTACGCATCCTCGATCGGGCCGACGGCGCGGTCCTGGTCAGCACGACGCCGCTGGAGGACCTCTCATCGCTCCGCTGAGAATCTGTATGCCGCTCGGTGCGTTGTACCAGGACGCAATCGCGGTCCTGGAGACCGCGGGGGTCGACGTGGCGCCGCTGCGTGCGGGCGGGCGCAAGCTGGTGTTCAGCGCCGACGACGGGACCGTGTTCATCACGACCCGCCCCAGCGACGTGCCGACCTACGTGGAGGCCGGTGCGGCGGATATCGGCATCGTCGGCCGCGACGTGATCAACGAGCGGCGCCCGGACGTCTACGAGCTCTTGGACCTCAAGTTCGGCGGCTGCCGGATGGTCTACGCCACCGCGGCCGGGGAGGACCGCGACGCCGGAGATCATCGCCCGGCTGGGGGTCCTGCGGGTGGCGACCAAGTACCCGCAGGTCGCGGAGGCGCACTTCCTGGCGACCGGGCGCCAGGTCGAGCTCGTCAAGGTCAACGGCTCGGTCGAGCTCGGCCCGCTGGTGGGCTTGGCCGACGGCATCGTCGACCTGGTGGCCACCGGCCGGACCCTGCGCGAGAACGGGCTGGTCGAGCGCGAGGAGATCTTCCACTCCTCGGCGCGCCTGATCGCCAACCGCGTCAGCCACAAACTCCGGGCCGAGGACATCGACGCGCTGACGGCGCGTCTGGCTCGGGCGGTCGCTGCGGAGGCAGTGTGAGCGCGCCCGTGCGCATCGCCTGCGCCGCGGACGCCGTGGCCGAGTGCGCCCAGGCGCTGCGCCCGGCGCACACCGCCCCCGACCCAAACATGGGCGCGATCGTGGCGGACACGATCGCCGACGTGCGTGCGGCCGGCGACGCGGCGCTGGTCGCCCATGGGCGCCGGTTCGGGGCCCCGCAGTTCCGCGAGGACCAGCTCCGCGTGCCGGCGGAGGCCATCGCGCGCGCGCGCGCGGGCCTCGATCCGGAGCTGGCCGAGGCGATCATGGTGGCCTCGGCCCAGGTCCGTGCCTTTGCCACGGCCGTTCGTCCGGACGATCGCCAGGTCACGCTCGAGCATGGCCAGAAGATCACCCTGCGCGCGGTGCCGGTCGCGGCCGCCGGCTGCTACGTGCCGGGCGGCCGGGCCGCGTATCCGTCGAGCCTGGTCATGGCGGTCGTCCCGGCGCAGGTGGCCGGGGTGGGCCGGATTGCGGTCGCCAGCCCGCCCGGGCCCGACGGCCTGCCAGCTCCGGAGATCCTTGCGACCGCGGCGATCCTCGGAGCCGCCGAGGTCTACGCGGTCGGAGGCGCCGCGGCGATCGCGGCGTTCGCGTACGGGACGGCGAGCATCGCGCCGGTCGCGGTCATCACCGGTCCCGGGAGTTCATGGGTGCAGGAGGCCAAGCGCCAGGTCAGCGGGGTGGTCGGCATCGACGGCTTCGCCGGCCCGAGCGAGGTGCTGATCCTCGCCGACGGCACCGCGGACCCGGAGGCCATCGCGCTGGATCTGCTGGCCCAGGCCGAGCACGGGACTGATTCGGTCGCGGCGCTCGCGAGCCACGACGCGGCGTTCATCGACGCGGTCGCCGCGGCGCTGGCCGGCGAGGCGGCGCCGATCGGGGCGGTGACGCTCGTCGATTGCCCGGACCTCGATGTCGCGCTGGCGCTGGCGGAGGCGTTTGCCCCGGAGCACCTGGAGATCTGCCTGCCCCACGCCCGCGCGCTCGCCGATCGGATCCGCCAGGCAGGGGCGGTCTTCGTCGGGCCGAACTGTGCAACTGCATACGGCGACTACGTCGCCGGTTCCAACCATGTGCTGCCCACCGGGGGTG
This sequence comes from uncultured Thermoleophilia bacterium, assembly GCA_963784985.1. GTDB lineage: Bacteria > Actinomycetota > Thermoleophilia > Miltoncostaeales > Miltoncostaeaceae > CAITWD01. Next base: position 121,165 of record CAWATR010000007.1, on the reverse strand, counting down.
CCGCTCGCTTCGCGTCGGCCCTCGGCCCATCAACCTACCTGCGGCGGATGTCGATTGTGGACATGACCGACGCCGCGGTGCGGGCGCTCACGCCGCATCTGGTGCGGTTGGCGGAGGCCGAGGGGTTCGGCCTGCACGCGCGCTCGGCGGTGGCTCGCGATCCAGACAGCAGGGGGAGACGGTGAGTCGGACAGGGGAATCACAGCGCGTCACCGGCGAGACCGACGTGCGCGCACGCGTGAACCTCGACGGGACGGGTCTGGCGGAGATCTCGACCGGTGTCGGGTTCTTCGACCACATGCTGACGCTGCTGGCGCACCACTCGCTGATTGACCTGGAGATCTCGGCACGCGGTGACCTGGAGACCGGCAGCCACCACACCGTCGAGGACGTCGGGATCACCCTCGGACAGGCGCTGGCCCAAGCCCTCGGCGATCGCTGCGGGCATCGAGCGCTACGGTTGGGCCCTGGTCCCGATGGATGAGTGCCTCGCACAGGCGGCCATCGACGTCTCCGGGCGGCCGTTTCTCGCCTGCGACGTGCCGTTGCCCTATGCGAGCATCGGCGGGTTCGAGACCGATCTGCTCGAGGAATTCCTGCGGGGCGTGGTCAACAACGCGCGGCTGACGGTCCACCTGCACATGATGTCGGGTTCGAATCCCCATCATGTGATCGAGTGCGGGTTCAAGGCGCTGGCCCGCGCGTTGCGCGCGGCGATCGCCCCCAACGACCGGGTGACGGGGATCCCGTCGACCAAGGGGTCGCTGTGAGCGCAGCCGGCCCGCGGATCGCGGTCCTGAACTACCAGATGAGCAACCTGCGCAGCGCCACCAAGGCACTGGAGCTGCTGGGCGCGCGCGTCCAGGTGGCCGAGACGGCCGAGCAGGCCCGCGGGGCCGACGCGGTCGTCCTGCCGGGAGTGGGCCACTTCGGCCCGGCGATGGACCGGATTCGATCCCAGGGACTCGACGGGGTGGCGCTGGGCCGCCGCGGCCGAGGGCGTGCCGTTGCTAGGAATCTGTCTGGGCCTGCAGCTGCTGTTCGACGAGAGCGAGGAGAGCCCCGGCGTTCCCGGGTTGGGGCTCATCGGCGGGTCGGTGCGGCGCCTGGTGACCGACCGCAAGCTGCCGCAGATCGGATGGAACCGTGTGCACTGGCGGGCCACGAGCGCGCTCGTTCCGCCCGAGACCGACGCCAGCGCCTCGACCTACTACTTCGTCCACACCTATGCGGCGGTGCCGCGCGACCGGGCGCATGTGCTGGGCACGGTCGACTACGGCGGCGAGTTCGTCGCGGCCGCCCAGGCCGGACACGTCGCCGGCGTCCAGTTCCATCCCGAGAAATCAAGTCGCGCTGGGCTCGCCCTGCTGCGCCGCTGGCTCGCGTCGGTGCCCCGGCGCGCGGAGGTTCCTGCGTCATGATCCTGTTCCCCGCAATTGATCTCCGCGAGGGCCGTGCGGTGCGCCTGGTGCAGGGCGACTTCGAACACGTGACCGTGTTCAACGACGATCCGGTCGCCCAGGCGCGGCTGTTCGCCGAGCAAGGGGCGACGCACTTGCACGTGGTCGACCTCGACGGCGCCCTTGAGGGCGTGCCGGTGCACGCCCCGGTTGTGGCAAGCATCGCGGCCGCCTTTGGCGGCACCGTGCACTACGGGGGCGGGATGCGCTCGCGGGCGGCGATCGAGACCGCGATCGCGACGGGCATCGACCGCGTCGTCGTCGGGACCGCGGTCCTCCAGGACGCGGGATCTGCTGCGCTGGGCCATCGACCGACTCGGGGACCGTCTGGTGGTCGCGCTCGACGCGCGCGACGGCAAGGTCGCCACACACGGGTGGACGGTCACCAGTGACCAGGATGCGCTGTCGGTGGCCGCCGACCTGGTGCGCACGGGCGTGCGTCACCTGCTGTACACCGACATCTCGCGCGACGGCATGCTGAGGGGCCGAACCTGCAGGCCCTGCGACGCCTGGCCGGGGCGGCGCCGCCGCTTGCCATCATCGCGCTCGGGGGGGATCAGCTCGCTGGACGACCTGCGCCAGCTCGCACAGCTCGGCCTCGACGACCTGCGACGGGGTCATCGTCGGCCGCGCGCTGTACGAGCAGCGGTTCAGCGTGGCCGACGCGCTGGCGGTCCTCGGCAGCGGGCGCCCGGAGCCCGCACCACCGCGAGGCGACGCATGATCCGCGTCATCCCCTGCCTGGACGTGCACGCGGGCCGCGTGGTCAAAGGCGTGAACTTCGTCGAGCCTGCGCGACGCCGGCGACCCGGTCGAGCTGGCGGCGCGCTACGACGCCGAGGGCGCCGACGAGCTCGTGTTCCTGGATATCACCGCCAGTCCACGAGGAGCGGCAGACCGATGGTCGAGCTGGCCGCCGGACGGCCGACGAGGTCTTCATCCCGTTCACGGTCGGTGGCGGGCTGCGCTCCGCCGAGCCGACATCCGCGCGGTGCTCTCGGCCGGCGCCGACAAGGTGTCGCTCAACTCCGCGGCGGTGCGCGACCCGCGGCTGATCGCCGACGGCGCCGCGCGCTTCGGCAGCCAGTGCATCGTGGTGGCCATCGACGCCCGCCGGCGCGTCGGACGGGTCCGGCTGGGAGGTCTTCCTCAACGGCGGCCGCACGCCGACCGGGGTCGACGCCGTCGCCTGGGCCGCGGAGGCCGACCGCGCGCGGGGCCGGGGAGATCCTGCTGACCAGCATGGACCGCGACGGCACCAAGGACGGCTTCGACACCGAGCTGACTGGCGCGCGGTGGCCGCGGCCGTGCCCATCCCCGTCATCGCCTCCGGCGGCGCGGGCGGCTCGAGCACTTCGCCGAGGCCGTCACCCGCGGGCACGCCGATGCGGTCCTGGCGGCCTCCGTGTTCCACGATGGGATCTACACTGTCGCGCAGGTCAAACAGGCGATGGCAGACGCCGGGGTGGAGGTACGTCAGTGAGCACGCCGCTGCGGGTGATCCGCACCGAGGCCGCGCCCGCGCCGGTCGCAGGCGCGCCCTACAGCCAGGCCATCGTGGCGGACCCGGGCGCGCTGGTGTTCGTCTCGGGGCAGGTGCCGGTGGACCCGGCGACCGGACGGCTCGTTGCCGACGACATCGCCGTCCAGACCCGCCAGGCGCTCGCCAATGTCGCCGCGGTGCTCGCCGGCGCCGGGCAAAGCCTCGCCAACGTGGTCAAGTCGACCGTCTTTCTGACCGATCTGGCCGGCGACTTCGCCGCGATGAACGCGGTCTACGCGGAGGTCTTCGGCGAGTACGCGCCGGCCCGCTCGACGATCGGCGTCGCGGCGCTGCCGCTGGGCGCGCGGGTGGAGATCGAGGTCGTGGCGCGCGCGGGCGCCACGCTCGGTGCGACCTCCCGGTAGGTTATTCCCACCAGGTGCGGCGCTCGCGCAGGGAGTCGATCGCGATGCGGTCCCAGTACTGCGGGGCCTGCTGAATCGGCCTGCCGGCGTTCTCGGGGGCCTCGACCCACCCGCGAAACGCGACGTTGACCTCGTCCCAGGCGGCATCGAGTTCGGTGATGGTGAGCCCCTCGTAGCGGGAGAAGGCCCCGACGAGTGCCGGGTCGCGCAACGGCGAATTCTCACTCAGCTTCTCTGACAACGGATCCCAGTTCACCTCATGGATCGTACCCATCTCGCCAACGCCCTCCTGACCCATCCGGTCCTGGCGCGGCTGCGACCGTTCCTGTCGGGCGAGGTCAGCGTCGTCGGCGGGGTCGTCCGCGACGCGCTGCTCGGGCGCGTCCACATCCACGACGTGGACCTCGTGGTCGAAGGCGACGCGATCGCGGTGGCAGAAGCGGTGGCCCATCGCGTGGGGGCACCGGTCGCGGCGCACCCGCGCTTTGGGACGGCCGTGCTGGAGCTGCCGCACGGCGAGGGCCACATCGACTTCATCTCCGCCCGCCGCGAGTGGTATCCGAGCCCGGGCGCGCTGCCCGTGGTCGAGCCGGGCACGCTGCGTGACGATCTCGCCCGCCGCGACTTCACGGTCAACGCGATGGCCGTCAGGATCACCGGCGCGCAGGCCGGAGCGCTCGTTGACCCCCACGACGGCGTCCGCGATTTGGAGGCTGGGGTTATCCGCGCCCTGCGGGCCGATGCATTCAGCGAGGACCCGAGCCGCATCGTGCGTGCCGCACGCTACGCGGGCCGCCTGGGGTTTGCGATCGCGCCGGCCACCCGCGCGGCCGCCGCCGGAGCGGTGCCGTCGCTCACGTGGGCGTCCGCGCGGGTGGCCGACGAGCTGCGCCGTGTGCTTGCCGAAGCCACGCCCGGACCCGCGCTCTCGGTCCTGTTCGGACTGGGCGCGCCGGGAATCGCCCCCGACGGACCGGCGCTGATCGCGGGCCTCGACGCCGCGCGCGCAGAGTTCGCCGAGTGGGATCCGCACGCGGTGATGCCACCGGCCTGGGCGCTGCGCGCCGGCGTGGCGCTCGACCGGCCGGCGCGCGATGCCGTGGCGCTGGCGGGCTGGGCGCGCGGAGTCGCCGCCGAGGTCGCCGACGGTCCGCGGCTCGGGCATGCACTCGAACGGGTCGAGCGCCCGTCGCAGATCGATCGGCTGCTCGCCCAGGCGCCACTCGCGACGCTGGTGGCCGCCCGCGCCGTCGGCGCACCCCACATCCTCGAGTGGTGGACGAGCTGGCGTGGTGTCCAAGTTGGGGTGCGCGGTGCCGATCTGATCGCCGCCGGAATCGCCCCAGGGCCCGCCATCGGACGGGCACTGACGGCGCTGCGCGCGGCGCTCCTGGATGGTGCGGTCTCCGACGTCGCAGCGCAGCGCGACTTCGCCATCGCCGCGGCGCGCCGAGAGCAGGCGTGAGCACGCCAGCGCTCGAGCTGGTGCGCCCGCCCGTCGACGGGCCGTGCGCGGCCGCCTTCACGACGCGGACCGGCGGCAGCTCCGGCAGGCCCGTATGCCGCGCTGAACCTGGCCGGCACGGTGGGCGACGCACCGGACGCCGTGCGCGCCAACCGGGCACTCGTGTGTGCCCGGCTGGACATCGATGCGGCCCAGGTCCGGGTCGGCACGCAGGTCCACGGCACACTCGTGCGCCCGGCCCGCGCCGCCGTCGGGGACGGGTTCCTGGACCCGGCCCACCCGTGGCCGGTGGGCGACGGATTGATCTCGGACGACCCTGGCGCGGCGGTCGGCGTGTTCGGGGCCGATTGCCTGCCGGTGCTCCTGTGGCACCGCAAGCGGCCGCTGGTCGCCGCGGTGCACGCCGGGTGGCGCGGCCTGGTCGACGGGATCCTCGAGGCCGCCGTCGACGCGCTCGGCGGTGGCGCGGGGCTCGGAGCGGCCATCGGGGCCGGCGTGGGACCCTGCTGCTATCCGGTCAGCGCCGAGGTGCGGGACCGGTTCGCCGCCCGCTTCGGCCGACGTGTCGTGCGGGGTCAGGCGGTCGATCTGGCAGACGCCGCGCGGACCGCGCTGACGCACCGCGGGGTGCCGAGGTCGGCGGTGTGGGTGCTCGGCAGCTGCACCGCGTGTGAACCGGATCGGTGGTTCAGCTTCCGGCGCGACGGGGCGCCGACAGGACGCCAGGCCGGGTTCATCTGGCCGACCCATAGGGGCACGTCGGCCGCCGGCGCGGCCTCGCGGCCGCGATGTGCCACGATTCAGCCCATGGATGCGGTTTCACATGCCATCGATCCGGCGCGCCTGCGGGTTGCGCTCGCCGAGGTGCGCGCCGAGCTCGACGCCGCCGCGCGGGTGTCGGGACGCACGCCGGAGGACGTCGAGCTGCTGGTGGCGGGAAAGTACATCGAGGCTGCCGAGACGCCCGCGCTGGTCGCCGCCGGGGTCCGGCTGATCGGCGAGAATCGGCTCCAGCAGCTGCAGGCCAAGCAGGATCTCGTCGGCGACGCGGTCACCTTCGATTTCATCGGCCACCTGCAGCGCCGCAAGGTCCGCGAGGCGCTGCGCCGCGCGCGTCTGATTCACAGCGTGGACTCGGTCGAGCTCGCCCGCGAGATCGCGCATCGCGCGGAAGGTCCGACGCGGGTGCTTGTCGAAGTCAACGCCGATGATGAACCCAGCAAGTCCGGCATCGCGCCCCTGCAGCTGCAGCGGTTCATTGCCGACGTGTCGGAACTGGAGCACATTGTGATCGGCGGACTGATGGCCATGCCATCGCCCACGACCAACCCCGAGGACAGCCGTGGCGCGTTCTCACGCGTGCGCGACCTCCTGCATGCCCTTGCTGTTGAATGGCAGGGTCGGCACGATTTTCGCGACCTGTCGATGGGGACCAGCCAGGATTACGTGGTGGCCGTGCAAGAGGGAGCGACCATTGTGCGTCTCGGACGCGGACTAATCGAGCGGGGAAGGGCCTAACCGTGGCAATCGGCGATATGTGGCACAAGACCCTCGTGTACTTCGGCATGGCCGACGGGCACGAGGACGACTACCCAGAGGACGAGTACGAGGACACCGGCAGCTACCGGACCTCGCAGACGTCCTCGTCGCGGTCGTCGGCCGAGGACGATCTGGAGCGCAGCTACCGCGACCGGCCCAACGTCCGCAGGATCTCCCCGCGCCGCCGCGACGACTTCGACGACATCTACGCCGACACGCCGAGCTCCCGTTCCGGGCAGCGTCAGACCGTGATGCGCGCGGTCGACTCGCGCCAGAGTCCGCCCCGCTCCGAGGTGCACCTGATCGTGCCCAAGAACTTCAACGATGCCCAGCAGATCGCCGACAAGTTCAAGGCCTCGGTGCCCGTGATCTTGAACCTGCAGTCCGCCGAAACCGATCTGTCCAAGCGCCTGATCGACTTCGCGAGCGGTCTGACCTACGCGCTGGACGGCGGCATGCAGCGCGTAGCCGACAAGGTGTTCATGTTGACCCCGCGCAACGTCGAGGTGTCTGCCGAGGAGCGCGCGCGTCTCCTCGAGAAGGGCTTCTTCAACCAGTATTGAGCCCGACCGGAGAGCCCAACCTGGCGTGGCCGCGCTCCATCGGGCTCGTGGGATCCGGCGCGATGGGCCGCGCGATGCTCGCCGGCCTGGTGCGGGCGCGCCCCCGGACGCGGGGCGGCGAGCATCGCCGCTGACGCCGTGCCGTCGGCTGCCGCACAGGGCGCCGCCGAATCCGGCGGCCGGGCCGGGTCCGTCGCCGATGCCGCCGGCTGTGAGTTGGTCGTGCTCGCAGTCAAACCCAAGGATGCCGCCGACGCGCTGGCACAGCTGGCGCCCCACGCCGGTTCCGAGACGGTGGTCGTGTCGGTCGTCGCGGGCTGGGACATGGCCCGCCTGCAGGCCGCCGCCCCGGGTGTGACGGTGGCTCGGACGATGCCGAACCTGGCGGTGCGCTTCGGCGCGGGACTGGTGGCGCTGGCAAGCGACGGGCTCGACGCGGCGCGTCAGGCCGAGCTCGAGCGGGTGCTCGCGCCGCTCGGCGAGGTCGTGCCGCTGCCCGAGAGCCTGTTTCCCGCCGCGACGGCCCTGGCCGGCAGCGGGCCGGGGCTGCTGGCGCTCATCGTCGAGGCCTTCGAGGACGGCGGGGTCGCCAGCGGCCTGACGCGTGACCAGGCGCGCGCGATGGCCCGCGCGGTGCTTGCCGGCACGGCCGCGCTGCTCGCCGACGATGACGCGGATCCGGCCGTGCTGCGCCAGCAGGTCAGCTCGCCCGCCGGGACCACGATCGCCGGCCTCATGGTGCTCGAGCGCGGCAGCGTGCGCGCCCACGTCGCCGATGCCATCGTGGCTGCCGCGCGGCGCGCGGCGGAACTGTAGGGCGCCGACGGTGTCTGCGGTCATCACCTACGTGAACGCGCTGTTCATCGTGTTCACGATCGTCATCCTGCTGCGGATCCTGCTCTCGTTCTTTACGTTCGTGCCGGCGCGCCGCAGCACGCAGGCGGTCTACGACTTCATCATCGATTCGACCGAGTGGTACCTGAGGATCTTCCGGCGCTTCATCCCGCCACTCGGGATGTTCGACCTGTCGCCGATCGTGGCGTTCATCGTGCTGGGCATCCTGCAGGTGCTCGTGACCAACATCCTCAGTGGATTCTGACCCGGCCCCACTGCCGGTTTGGCTCAGGATGCGGGATGATGGGGTCGTGGTCAGCGTGAAAGCCGTGCCCCGTGCCCGGAGAACCCAGGTGGTAGGGATGCAGGACGGTGCGGTGCGCATCCAGATAGCCGCGGCCCCGCACAAGGGGCAGTCAAACGCCGCGTTGTGCGCCTATCTGGCCGAGGCGGCCGCGGTACGCCCGCGCGCGGTTCGGGTCGGGCGCGGGTCCTCCGGTGCCCGCAAGCTCGTCGAGATCGACGGGCCTCCCGTCGCCCTGGCGGCCGCCCTGACGGCGCGCCTGGGGCCGCTGATCGAGGCCGCATGACCAGCACCCGGAGCGCGCTGAGCGCCGAGGAGGTCCGCATGGCGACCGAGCGGCGCTTGCGCCGCGAGGCCCGCTCGCGCTGGATCCGGTTGGCCGTCGTGGCCGGCGTCGTGCTGGTCTGCGATCAGATCGTCAAGGCGATCATCCGCGCGCAGCTCGAGGTCGGGGAGGGGTGGACCGCTCACCGGCTTCCTGTCGATCCTGCGGGTGACCAACCACGGGATCGCCTTCGGCATGTTCCCGGGCCGGCAGGCCTACGTGGCGATCATCACCGTCGATCGCGCTCTGCGCGATCGCCATCTTCCTGGCGCGCCTCGTGCGCCGCAACCTGATCGCGGCGACCGGCGCGGGCCTGCTCGTCGGCGGCAGCCTCGGGAATCTGACCGATCGGCTCGTCCACGGCGGGGTCACCGACTACGTCGACTTCTCGTTCTGGCCGACGTTCAACCTGGCCGACGCGTGCATCACCGTCGGTGCCGCGCTGATCGTCTGGGGCCTCATGCAGGGCGACACGCTCGACGACGAGGCCAGTCGCCTCCTGAGCGCCGACCCGCCGCCAATCACGCATGTCGTGGCCCCGGCGCACGCCGGGCAGCGGATCGATCTGGTCGTCGGGCAGGCTGCCCGGGGTCGGCAGTCGCGCCGAGGCACAGCGCCTGATCGCCGATGGCCGGGTCGAGGTCGACGGTCTGATCCCGCGCAAGCGTGACGTCGTCGAGGCGGGGGCCCGGATCCGCGTGCGCCCGCGTGCGCCGGAGCCGAGCAGCCTCGAGCCCGATGGGAGCGTGGCGTTCGCGATCGCCTACGAGGATCCCCATCTGATCGTCGTCGACAAACCGGCCGGCCTGGTCGTGCACCCTGCCCGCGGCCACGCGACCGGCACGCTTGTGCACGGGCTGCTGGGGCTCGCCGCCGCCGGCGGTGACGACCCCACCCGCCCGGGGATCGTGCACCGGCTCGACCGGGACACCAGCGGCCTGATGGTCGTCGCCCGGTCGGAGCACGTCCACCGGCGCCTGCAGCGGATGCTCCGCGAGCGGCGCATCGAGCGCCGCTACCTGGTCGCCGTGCATGGGACGCCGCCGCCGGCGTTCAGCATCGACCGGCCCATCGCCCGTCATCCCCGCGACCGGCTGCGCATGGCGGTGGTGCCCGAGGGCGCCGGACGCGATGCGGTCACGCACGTCCGCGTGCTCGAGCAATGGGACGGGGTGGCGTTCTGCGAGGCGCGCCTGGAGACCGGGCGCACCCACCAGATCCGCGTGCACCTCGAGGCTGCCGGCTTTCCCGTGCTCGGCGATCCGGTCTATGGGCGGCGAGCCGACCGGCGCGGGCTGGAGCGCCAGTTCCTGCACGCCTACCGGCTGGCGTTCGAGCATCCGGTCGCAGGCCTCGCCCCGATCGACCTCGAGAGCCCCCTGCCGCTCGATCTGGCGCTCAGCGCCGCCAGGGAGCGTGCACGGGCCGGCGCGTAGCCCGGTTTCCAGCAGAATCGTCGCGGCGCGCTAAGATCCCGCGCTGAAGGTCGCATCGTCCCACCGACCCGTCGTGACTCCACCCGGTGGCGGTGCCCGCGCGCATACGGCGCGTCGGGTCCACCGGGGACGCGACGGCACATCATCCAAACCATCATGCAAGGAGCCTTCGTGTCTCAGGTCACGATGAAGCAGCTGCTGGAGTCTGGCGTGCACTTCGGCCACCAGACCCGGCGCTGGAACCCCAAGATGAAGCGCTACATCTTCGGGGAGCGCGGCGGGATCTACATCATCGATCTCCAGCAGACGATCGTGCTGCTCGAGCGTGCCCAGGACGTGTGCCGGGCGATCGCCGAGCGCGGCGGCACGGTGATGTTCGTCGGCACCAAGAAGCAGACCCAGGATGCGGTGCGCTCGCAGGCCCTGCGCTGCGGCATGCCATTCGTTTCCCACCGTTGGCTGGGCGGGCTGCTCACCAACTGGGGCACGATGGCCTCGCGGGTCAAGCAGCTGCACGCCCTGCGGGTCCAGCAGCGCGAGGGCCAGCTCGCCCTGCTGCCGACGCGCGAGCGTCTGGCGCTGACCGCCGAGCTCGAGAAGCTCGAGACGAACCTCGGCGGGGTCGCGGAGATGCAGCGACTGCCCGACGCGATCGTGGTCGTCGACCTCAAGAAGGAGATGATCGCGGTCCAGGAGGCCAACCGACTCGGAATCCCGATCATCGGGCTGGTCGACACCAACTGCGACCCGGACGAGGCCACCTACGTCATCCCGGGCAACGACGACGCCATCCGCTCGTGCACGCTGGTGCTCGGCGCGCTGGCGGACGCCATCCTGGAAGGCAAGGGCCTGACCCCATCGGCGGTCGGTGAGGCCGAGGCCTCCGCAGAGCCCGCACCCGAGGCGGCCGCGCCGCAAGCCCCCGCCGCGCCGGAGCCCACGCCGGCGGCGCCCCGGAACCGGACCGCCGCGGCGGCCCCGAGCCACGGGAGCCCACGCCAGCCGGCGGCGGCGCCCGAGGCACCGGAGTCCACCCCGGCGGCGCCGGCCCCGGGCGGCCGAGCCCGCGCCAGCGGCGCCGGCGCCCGAGCCGGCGGCCGAGGCCACCGCGTCAGAGTAGGCGTCCGTATCTCGTCGGGTTCGAATCAAGGAGCACATCGAGTGAGCACCGCCATTTCGGCGAAGCAGGTGAAGGATCTGCGCGACAAGACCGGCGCAGGCATGATGGATTGCAAGAAGGCGCTCGAGGAGACCAGCGGCGACGTCGAGGCCGCCGTGACGCTGCTGCGCAAGAAGGGCATCGCCGCCGCCGAGAAGCGCGCCGGCCGCGCGGCCAACGAGGGCCTGTGCGACAGCTACATCCACCAGGGCGGCCGGGTCGGCGTGCTGGTCGAGGTCAACTGCGAGACCGATTTCGTCGCCCGCAGCGAGCCGTTCAAGAACTTCGTCCATGACGTCGCCATCCAGATCGCGGCCCTGAACCCGCTGTTCGTGCGGGCCGAGGACGTGCCGGAGCAGTGGCTTGCGACCGAGCGCGAGATCGCCGCCGAGCAGTCCAAGGACATCCCCGAGCAGGCGCGCGAGCGCGCGGTCGAGGGCCGCGTCAACAAGCGGCTCAAGGAGATCTGTCTCCTGGACCAGGAGTTCGTCCGCGATACCGGCGAGAAGAAGCCGCCGACGGTCGAGGAGCTGCGCGCACGCCTGTCCGCCGAGGTCGGCGAGAACATCACGATCCGGCGATTCGTGAGATTCGAGCTCGGTGGGCAGTAGGCCGCAGCATGCCGATGCGGCGACCGAGGCCGGACAGCCGGCCTCGGTGTATCGCCGCGTCGTCCTGAAGCTCTCCGGCGAGGCCCTGATGGGCGACGGGGAGTACGGGATCGACCCCGACCGGGTGACCGCGGTCGCGCGCCAAGTGCGTCGCGCGACCGACATGGGCGTCGAGGTGGCCATCGTGGTCGGGGCGGGCAACATCTTCCGCGGTGTGCTGCGGCACGGCGGCCGGGATGGACCGCTCCACGGCGGACTACATGGGCATGATCGCGACGGTGCTCAACGCGCTGGCGATCCAGGATGCGCTCGAGAAGCTCGGGCTGACGACGCGGGTGCAGTCGGCGATCGCCATGCAGGAGGTCGCCGAGCCGTACATCCGACGCCGCGCGATCCGGCACCTCGAAAAGCAGCGCGTGGTGATCTTCGCCGGTGGCACCGGCAACCCGTTCTTTACGACCGACACGACCGCCGCCCTGCGGGCGCTGGAGATCGGCGCCGAGTGCATCCTGATGGCCAAGAACAACGTCGACGGCGTCCTCGATGCGGATCCCCGCGAGGTGCCCGACGCCAGACTGATCCCCGACATCTCGCACATGGAGGCCATCGAGCGCGGGCTCCGGGTGATGGACACGACGGCACTAACGCTCTGTATGGACAACCGGCTGCCGATCCTGGTGTTCAACATGGCCGACGAAGCGAATATCGGACGGATCCTGTCGGGCGAGCACATCGGCACCCGCGTGATCACGGAGTAAGGAGCAGATCGTGAAGGACCGACTCGAGGACGCCAAGCGGCGAATGGAAGGCGCATCGCGCGCGCTGTCGCACGAGCTGAACTCGGTGCGCACCGGACGTGCCAGCACGGCGCTCCTGGACCGCGTCCAGGTCGACGCATACGGGACGCGCACGCCGCTGAACCAGCTGGCGTCGATCTCGGCGCCCGAGGCGCGCCTGCTCACGATCCAGCCCTACGATCGGGGCCTGTTCCAGAACATCGAGAAGGCGATCCAGGAGTCGGACCTGGGGCTGACCCCCAACAACGACGGCCAGATCATCCGGATCTCCATCCCACAGCTCTCGGAGGAGCGGCGGAAGGAGTTCGTCAAGCTGGTCGGCAAGATGGCCGAGGAGGCGCGGGTGGCGGTGCGCAACGTGCGCCGCGATGTGCTCAACGAGGTCAAGCGCGCCGAGAAGGAGGGCGAGATCTCCAAGAACGAGGTCGGCCGGATCCAGGACGACATCCAGAAGCTCACCGACGCCGAGATCAAGCAGATCGACGCGCAGCTGCACCGCAAGGAAGCCGAGATCCTCGAGGTCTGACGGATCCTGCGGATCCCGGGCCGTCCGGCATGACCATCTCATCCCGCCTGTCAGCAGCGCGCACCGTGCTGGGCCTGGGCAAGGCGGCCCGGGCGCAGCCGCGCGTGCCGCTCGCCCGCGTCCCGACATCCATCGCGATCATCATGGACGGCAACGGGCGCTGGGCGCGCTCACACGGGCTGCCGACCGGAGCCGGCCATCGCGCGGGCGCGCGCGCCCTCAAAGACGTGGTACGGCGGGCGGGGGACATGGGCGTCCGCGACCTGACCGTGTTCTCGTTCTCCACCGAGAACTGGAATCGGCCCAAGGACGAGGTCGAGGACCTCATGGGCCTGTTCTCGGAGATGATCGACCGCGAGGTGCCCGAGCTGCACGCCGAGGGCGTCCAGATCCGGTTCATCGGCCGGCGGGACGACCTCGACCCCGCACTGCAAGCGCGGATCGAGGACGCCGAGGGCTTGACGGCCGGCAACACCCGCCTCCGGCTGTTCATCGCGATGAACTACGGCGGCCGTCAGGAGATCCTGGACGCGGCGGGCGTACTGGCCGCCCGCGGCATCACCGAGCCGACCGCCGATGACTTCCGCGCGGCGCTCTACGGACCGGACCTGACCGACCCGGAGCTGGTGATCCGCACCAGCGGCGAGCAGCGCCTGTCCAACTTCCTGCTGTGGCAGTCGGCGTACTCGGAGCTGTACTTCGCCCCGCAGCTGTGGCCGGACTTCGGTGCGGACGACCTCGAGGCCGCGATCGCCGATTACGCCGGGCGCGAGCGCCGGTTCGGTGGCAGATGAGCCCGCGGCTCGGACGCTTCCGTCGCCGCCGGGACGCTCACGACGACCACGACGACGAGTTCGACCAGTACGAGACGCTTGAGCGGGGATGGCCGGGTACTCCCGCCCGCCGGCGCGGACGGGCCGCCGCCCGCCGCGGCAGCACAGCCCCGTGCCCGCACCGTCGGGAGATGTCGGCGGCGACGACGCGGACTGGGACGCGCACGAGTGGGACGACGATGAGGAGGACTGGCCCGAGCCACCACCACCCGGGCCGACCCTGCGCGAGCGGCTGGGCACGGGCGGCGGGCTCGGGTCGCGGCTGGCCGTCGGCATCCCAGGGGTGCTGGTCGCGATCGTCGTGGTCGTCGTCGGCGGCGGCCTGTTCGCTGCCGTCGCCGGTCGTCTTGGCGATCCTCGTCCTGTACGAGTTCTACTCGCTGACGGCCGCGTGGCGCCCGCTCCGCTGGGCGGGGTACGCCGGGGTGATCGCCACCGTCGCGTTGGCCTGGGCGCTGGCGTCGGCAGACCGCGGCGTCTTGGTCGGCATCGCCATCGGCATGGGGTGCGTGGCGCTCGCCGGGCTCCTGGTCGCGCGGCGCGACGACATCACCGGCCGTATGGCGGTGACAGCGTTCGGGCTGGTCTACGCCGCCCTGCCGTTCGGCCTGCTGGTCGCGACCCGCCAGCTTCCGCACGGCGGCGGCGCGGTCGCCAACGTGCTCGTCGGGACGTGGGTGTTCGATACCGCCTCGTTCGTCGGCGGCAAGCTCTGGGGCCGGCGACGCATCGCGCCGTTCGTGTCGCCCGGCAAGACGCTCGAGGGGCTGATCACCGGCGTGATCTGCGGCACCGGTGCGGTCTGGATCGCGGGCCTGTACATGTCATGGATCTCGGGGTGGGACTCGCTGATCGTCGGCCTGGTGATCTGTGCGGCCGGGTTCGTCGGCGACCTGTTCGAATCGATGCTCAAGCGCGACATCGGCGTCAAGGACTCCGGCCGGCTGCTGCTCGCCCACGGCGGCGTCCTCGATCGCTTCGATGCGCTGATGTTCGCGACGGTGGCCGCGTACTTCGTCACGGTGGCGCTGGTCTAGCGCTCGTGCCGCGGCCGGCTCAGGCGATGATCGGCGCCAGCTCGCGCCAGATGATGCGGGAGATCCCGGCGATCGTCGCCGATGCCGTAGCCCTCGCTCGGGTTGCCGTTAGTCATGACGGCGATCAGGTACTGCTCGCCACGGCCACGGACCTCCCCGATGCTGTTGATCTGCCAGGCGATCCGGGGCTGGGGGAGCCATCCGTTCTTGAGCGCCACCGGCACGCCGGTCGGGATGCCGCCCGAGATACCCCAGTAGTCCATCGGAATCACGTGGGACATCAGCCCGATCTCGTACGACCGCGACGCCGGCCGCAGCAGGCGGTTGGGCAGCGCCAGGGTGCGCAGCAGGAGGATCTGGTCGGTCGGGGTCGTCCGCGTAAGCCCCCAGAGCCCGGGGCCGGCGAAGGTCGTCTGGGTGAGGCCGGCCGCGCGCAGAAACCCGCCGACCCCGGCGCTACCGTCGTCCTCGTTCCAGAGGCGGGTCGCGTCGTTGTTGTCGCTGGCCTCGATCATGCCGCGCGCCGTCGCGCGTTCGCCGGCGGTCAGCCAGTGGCCAGTGCGCTGGACCCGGTGCAGCAGCGTCGCCAGGATGGAGGCCTTGATGATGCTGGCGGTCTCCTCGCGTACGCCGGGGCGGTAGACGAACTCCTGGCCGGTGGTCAGGTCGTCGACCGCCGCGGTAATGTTGCCGTGCCGCGAGGCGAGGAAGCGTCGCATCGTCGGGCTCGCGAACGGCCCGGTGGCCGCGCCCGGTGGACGCGCCGGCGGTTCCGGCCGCCGCGGCGAGGATCACCATGCACGCACGCCGCCGCGCACGCGAGGCGCCATGCTCGGGGAGGACCGAGGAGCGTGCGCCAGTTGATCGCGACGATCATCCAGCCGCCTCCGGGCAGCCGCGAGTGTGGCGCGATGTTACCCGAATACCCGCACTTTGCGAACGTCGAGTCACGCGCCGGTCGCGCACGGCCGTGCCCCGTTCGGCTCGTTGCGCCGGCGCGCGGCCCGGCCGCGCGGTGGCGGCGTTGCTTCCCGGTTGGGCTAGGCGGACTCGGCCGCGACGGCGGTCGCGACGGACGGCTCGGGGCGCGTCGCCGTCACGATGCGCCAGCGTCCGCCGCCCGAGACCAACAGGGCGGTCACCACGCCCAGCAGGGCACCGGCGGCGCTGATCCAGAACGAGATGACGAATCCATCGACGGTCGGGATCGAGGTGCCGGGGTTGACATTGGCCGCCAGCAGTACGGCCGCGATCTGGGCGCCGATGACCCCTCCGATGGTGCGGATGACGTTGTTCATGCCGGTGGCAACGCCGGTCTCCGACGGCTCGACCGCGCCGACGATCAGGCGGGGCATGGCCGCGAAGGCGAAGCCGATCCCGACCCCGCAGACCATGAAGGCCATCGACACCGCGAGCGCCGTCGAATGGTTGAGGGCGATGCCGGCGGCGCCGATGCGCGAACAGCAGCATCCCGAGGGCGAGCGGGATGCGCGGACCGACGCGTCGACCGAGCATGCCCCCGAGCGGGCCGGCGACCACGATCGCGGCGCTGCACGGCAGGATCCACAACCCCGCGACCAGCACGCTGGTGCCGAATCCGTAGTCGGCCAGGTGTTGGTACTGCGGCGGCAGGCCGCTCGGCAACTGGAAGAAGGCTCGGCAGCAGCACCCAGGTCGCATACAGGGAGAAGCCCGACAGCAGCGCGGTGAGGTTCGTAAACAGGACCGGTCGTCGGGTGAGCATGCGCATATCGACCATCGGCTGCGCGACCCTGGTCTCGGCAAACGCCCACGCGACAAGCAGCGCCGCCGCCGCGAGGAACAGCCCGACCACGAACGGCGAGGTCCAGCCCTCGGGCCCACCCTCGGTGAGGGCGACCAAGAGCGCGATGAGCCCGCCGGAGAGCAGCACGGCGCCGACGATGTCCGGGCGGGCCGGCGCGCGCACCGGCGACTCGGGGATGAACCGCCAGACCAGGATCAGGGCGACGAGCCCGATGACGGCCGACACCACGAACAGCCAGCGCCAGTTCAGGTTGTCGATCACCAGGCCCGCCGTGACGATGCCCAGCCCGCCCCCGACTCCGAGCGTCGAGGACACGGTGCCCATCGTCACGCTCCACTTGTCCTCGGGGAACTCGTCGCGGATGATCGCGTAGGCGAGCGGGAAGACCGCCGCGCCGACGCCCTGGATGCCGCGGAAGACGATCAGCGAGCCGACGTTCCACGACACCAGGCAGCCGATCGAGCCGACGCAGAACGAGATCAGCGCGACCAGCATCATCTTGACCTTGCCGTACTGGTCGCCCATGCGGCCGATGATCGGGGTCGCGACCGATCCGGTCAGCAGGTAGATCGTCACCGTCCAGGTGATCCACTGCGTCGAGGTGTGCAGATCGCGCTGCAGGACCGGCAGCGCCGGGATCACCAGGGTCTGCATCAGGGCGAAGGCCAGCGAGCTGACGATCAGGCCCGCCATCGTCAGCTTGATGTTGCCGCGGGCGACTATGGCGCGGCTCCGATCTCGGGAAGCCCCTCGAGCAGGCGGCCCAGAGATCCGACAGCGTCTGCCGCTCCTCGGGGCTCAAGGCGCTGAAGGCCCGATCCTCGAGATCGGCGACGGCCTCGCGCCCGGCACCGGCGGCGGTCCGGCCCTCGGGGGTGATGTGCACCCGAATCACGCGGCGGTCCGCGAGGTCGCGCTCGCGCCGGACGAGCCCCTCGCGCTCGAGGCGGTCGACCATCCGGCACATGCTCGGTGCCTCGACCCGCTGCCGGCGCGCGAGCTCGGCTTGGCTGATCCCGTCTTCGTCGGCCAGGCGCAAGAGCGCGCCGAGTGCCGGCGCGCCGCCGGCCTGCGCGTCGAGGTTGGCGTCGGCCATCGTCCGCACCAGGCGGCCGGCGACGACCAGTCGCCAGCTCAGCATGGATTCGACCGTCAGCGGTTCGATGGCGGGCGGGATGCCCATCAGATGCGGGAACCAGTCGTGAGCGACATCGTCATAAGCATACTAACGAATCGCCCTGTGCCGCGACGTGTACCGTCTGCACGGTGAACTTCGAGCTCCTCGCAGAACTCACGCGCACCCCCGGGGCCCCGGGGCATGAAGAGCCGATCCGCGGCGTCGTGGCCCGGGAGCTGGGGCCACTCGCCGACGAGTGCTGGACCGACCCGCTCGGCAACTTCGTGGCCCGCAAGGCCGGGAGCGGACCACGCTTGATGCTCTGCGCGCACATGGACGAGATCGCCTTCATGGTCCAGCACATCGAGGACTCGGGCTTCCTGCGCGTGCTGCCGCTGGGCGGATTCGACGCGAAGACGCTGACCGCCCAGCGGGTGATCGTGCACGGACGCGAGGACCTGCTCGGGGTGATGGGCACGACCGCGGTCCATCTGATGAGCGAGGAGGACCGCAAGCGCCCGCCGAAGCTCGAGGACTTCTACGTCGATGTCGGGTTGCCCGCCGAGCGGGTGTCGGAGCTCGTGCGGCCCGGCGACGTGGTGACCCGGGAGCGCGAGCTCGCGCGCCTGGGGAATCTGGTGACCAGCAAGAGCCTCGACAATCGCGCGGGCCTGTACGTGCTCGTCGAGGCGATGCGGGCCCTCGGTCCGCACGAGTGCGAGATCTTCGCGGTGGCGGCCGTCCAGGAGGAGGTCGGCCTGCGCGGCGCGCGCGTGGCCGCGGCCAGGATCCGTCCGCAGATCGCGCTGGCCATGGACATCACGCTGGCCAACGACGGCCCGGGCGTGGCGCCGCACCAGCACGTGTCGACGATCGGCGGCGGCGCCGCGATCAAGGTCTATGACACCAGCGTCATCGTCCCGGCCGCCGTCGTGGATCACCTGCTCGAGGTGGCGGCCGCGCGCGGGATCGCGCACCAGCTGGAGGTCATGCCACGCGGCGGCACCGACACGCGGGAGCTCCAGCTCTCGGGCGACGGGGCGATCGCCGGGTGCGTGTCGATTCCGACCCGCTATGTCCACCAGTCGGTGGAGACGCTCGACCCCGACGGACCTCGACGCGTCGGTGGCCTTGGTCGCCGCGTTCTGCGAGACCGCCCAGGTGCTGGTCGACTAGCCGGATCCGGCGCGCGAACCGTCGCGCCGGGGGCCGGGGTCGCGTCCCGCTACACTGATTCGTCGTGCGACGTGTCCTCGTCCTCGGATCGACCGGCTCAATCGGCGTTCAGGCGCTCGAGGTCATCGACGCCTGCCCCGATCTGACGGCGTGCGGGCTCGCCTGCGGCACCCGTGCCGACGAGATGCAGGCCCAGGCCGCAGCGCGCGGGATCCGCCATACGGTCTGCGCGGCTGGCGGCGGCACGCTTCGCGGCCTCGCCGGATCTGGCCGACCTGATCGACGCCTGCGAGCCGGATCTCGTGCTCAACGGGCTCGTCGGCGCCGCCGGGCTGGAGCCGACGCTTGGCGGCCCTCGAGCGGGGCATTCCGGTCGCCCTGGCCAACAAGGAGACCCTCGTGGCCGGCGGTGACATCGTCGCCGGTGTCCGAGCGCGCAGCGGGGCCGCCCTGATCCCCGTCGATTCGGAGCACTCGGCCGTCTTTCAGCTGCTGGCCGGCGTACCGGTCGACCGCGTCAGCGCGATCGTGCTGACCGCATCAGGTGGCCCGTTCCGGGGCCGCAGCGCCGCAGAGCTCGCGGAGGTGACCGCGTCGGACGCGCTCGCCCATCCGACGTGGACGATGGGCGCGAAGATCACCATCGACTCCGCGACGCTGATGAACAAGGGCCTGGAGGTCATCGAGGCCCACCACCTGTTCGCGGTCGGCTACGAGCGCATCGAGGTCGTCGTGCACCCGCAGTCGCTCGTGCACGGGATGATCCGGCTCGAGGACGGATCGGTCATGGCGCATCTCGGCCCGCCGGACATGCGGGTGCCGATCGGGTTCGGTCTGCGCTGGCCCGACGCCCCACCCACCCACGGCCAAATGCCGCTCGCAGGGCGTACCCTCGAGTTCATGGAGCCCGACGAGCAGACATTCCGCTGCCTCGGCCTGGCGCGTGATGCCGGGATCGCGGGTGGTACGGCGCCTGCGGTGCTGAACGCCGCCAATGAGGTAGCGGTCGCCGCGTTCCTCGATGGCCGGATCGGCTTTCTCGACATCGCCGCGCTGGTCGCCGGCGCGCTCGAGCGGGTTCCGGATGGGCCCGGCGACGATCTCGAGGCCGTCCTGGCTGCCGACCGGGCCGCCCGCACCGCCGTCGCCGACGCGCTCGCCGGGGCCGCCCGATGACGACCGGCGTCTACCTCCTGCAGTTCGTCGGGATCCTGATCTTCCTGGTCCTGGTCCATGAGGCGGGCCACATGGTGGTCGCCAAGTGGTGCGGCATGCGGGTCGAGCGGTTCTCGGTCTTCTTCGGACGGCCGCTTGCGCGCTTCCAGCGGGGGGAGACCGAATACCGGATTGGCTGGCTGCCGGTCGGGGGGTACGTGAAGATCAGCGGCATGAGCCGGGAGGAGGAAATCCCGGACGAGCTCGTGCCGCGGGCGTACTACTCCGCCTCGATGTGGCGCAAGATCGCGACGATCGCCGCCGGGCCGGGGGTCAACGTGCTGGTCGCGGTCGTCTGCTTCACCGCGATGTACTGGGTCGGCATCCCGAACACGGGCGCGCCGACGACCCGCCTGGCCCAGATCGAGGTCGCCTCGCCGGCCGATCATGCGGGGATGCGCCCCGGCGACAGGCTGGTCGCCATCGATGGCCAGCGCAGCACCGATCCGGCGACCTTCCGCAAGATCCTCACCGCGCACCCTGACGGGCTGGTGACGATCACCTACGCCCATTCGGGCGCCGATGTGACCCGGACGGTGCGGCTCAAGTCGGTCAACGCCAAGACGGGCACCGCCTGCGATCCGGCCACCCAGACCGGATGCATCGGGCACCTTGGCATCGGCTTCCACTTGGCGACCCAACGCGCCGGGCTGGTCGGTGGCATCTCGAATGGGATCCACTACACCTGGTGGGTGGTCCACGAAACCGCGACGCAGGATCTTCCAGACGCCGACGCAGGTCCAGAGCGTCGTCGGAGTCGGCGCGGTCTACACGGAGGTCGCCTCACGGGGGCTGGCCACGGTGCTCGCGTTCACCGGGGTACTGAGCCTCGCGCTGGCGCTGTTCAACCTGATCCCGATGCCGCCGCTCGACGGCGGCCACATCCTGTTTGCCGTGATCGAGCGCGTGCGGGGCCGTTCCCTGTCGGCGGTCGCCTACGAGCGCGCCGCCGTCGTCGGCATCGCGCTGATGATCATGCTGTTCCTCGTGGTCGTCCAGAAGGACATCGTGAACATCTCCAACGGCACGGTCCTCGGCGGGAAGTAGGATCCAGGGGCGATGAGCGAGTCGATTCGACGCACCAGTGTCGCCTGCCGCATCGGCGGCGTGACCATGGGCGCAGGCGCGCCGGTGGTCGTGCAGTCGATGACCAACACCGACACGGCCGACGCCGTCGGCACCGCCGAGCAGGTCGCCGCCCTGGCACGTGCCGGGTCGGAGATCGTGCGGATCACCGTCAACAACCGCGCGAGTGCGGCCAAGGTTGCGGAAATCCGGCAGCGCGTGGAGGAGGTCCACGGCGTCAACGTGCCGCTGGTCGGCGACTTCCACTACAACGGCCACACGCTGCTGCGCGAGTTTCCCGACTGCGCGGACGCGCTGGACAAGTATCGGATCAACCCTGGCAACGTCGGCCGCGGCGCGCGGCATGACGCCAACTTTGCCGACATCGTGCGGGTCGCCATCGACTACGACCGGCCGGTGCGGATCGGCGTGAACTTCGGATCGCTGGATCCCGAGCTGCTTGGACGAGCTGATGGACCTCAATGCGCGCCGCCCGGAGCCGCAGTCGGCCGAGGTGGTCGTCCGCGAGGCGATGATCGCAAGTGCGCTCTCGTCGGCCGAAGCCGCCGAGGAACTGGGGCTCGGACACGACAAGATCGTGCTCTCGTGCAAGGCCAGCCGCCTGCAGGAGATGGTCAGCGTCTACGAGGAACTCGCGGCACGCTGCGACTACCCGCTGCACCTGGGCCTGACGGAGGCCGGGATGTCCAGCAAGGGGATCGTCGCCAGCTCGGCGGCCCTGGCCGTGTTGCTCCAGCAGGGCATCGGCGACACGATCCGCGCGAGCCTGACGCCCGAGCCGGGCGCCGATCGCACCCTCGAGGTCCGGGTGTGCTGTGAGCTGCTCCAAGCGATGGGCTTGCGCCAGTTCCGGCCGCAGGTCACGGCCTGTCCGGGCTGCGGGCGCACCACGAGCACCGTGTTCCAGGAGCTCGCGCAGCGCATCGAGGTGCATCTGGCCGCGCGCATGGAGGTCTGGGGTACCGAGCGGCCGGGCGTGGCCGGACTCAAAGTCGCGGTGATGGGCTGCATCGTCAACGGGCCGGGGGAGAGCCGAGCCGCCGACATCGGCATCAGCCTCCCGGGGACCGGGGAGTCGCCCCGGGCGCCCGTGTACGTGGACGGCGAGAAGGTGCGCACGCTCGAGGGCGATCACCTCGCCGAGGAGTTCATCGCGATGGTCGAGTCCTACGTCGAGGCGCGCTACCCGCGTGCCGATCAGGTGGTTTCCGCGGCCTAGCCCGGTGGCGGCGACCCGCGCACGGTAGGGTCCGGCGTCATGAGCGACGACACCACACACGCCTGGCGCATGCCCGCCGCTCCGCGCGGCGGATCGGTGCGGCTGTCGGGCCGTTTCTGGCCGACCCTGCGCGACGCGCCCGCCGATGCCGAGGCGATCAGCCACAAGCTGATGGTCCGGGCCGGGCTGGTGCGCCAGCTGGCGGCCGGCCTGTACAGCTTCCTACCGTTCGGCCTGCGATCGCTGCACCGGGTCACGGAGATCATCCGTGAGGAGATGGACGCGATCGGCGCCCAGGAGTTCCAGCTGCCGGTCATGCATCCCGCCGAGATCTGGGAGGCGACCGGGCGGTACGGGCTCGACGAACAGTTCCGGCTGGAGGATCGCGGCGGCCGCGCGATGGTGCTGGGCATGACCCACGAGGAGATCATCACCTGGCACGCCGCACGGGAGATCCGCTCGTACCGCGACCTGCCGCAGAGCTGGTATCAGTTCCAGATCAAGCTGCGCGACGAGCCGCGGCCCAAGAGCGGCATCCTGCGGGTCCGCGAGTTCACCATGAAGGACTCGTACTCGCTCGACGCCGACGAGGGCGGGCTGGCGCGCTCCTACGAGGCGCATGCCGAGGCATACGCGCGCATCTTCGACCGCTGCGGGCTCGAGTGGTACATGGTCGAATCGGACGTCGGGATGATGGGCGGCATGGGCGCGCATGAGTTCATGGCCCCGAGCCCGGCCGGCGAGGACACGATCGCGCGGTCGCCCTCGGGCGCGTATGCGGCCAACGTGGAACTGGCGACGTCGGTCGCCATCGATCCCGAGTTCGGGCCGCCCCGGCGTCGGCCGAGGCCTTTGCCACGCCCGGGATCGGCACCATCGAGGAGCTGCTCGGCGGTGACGGGGCTGCCCGCGGCGCGTCTGGCCAAGAGCGTCGTCGTCGTCAGCGACGACGGCCCCGTCCTGGCGCTCGTGCGCGGCGAGCATGCGCTGCACGAGAAGAAGCTCAGCCACGTCGTGGGCCGCCACCGCCCGGCCCAGCCCGACGAGATCCGCGACTGGTTCGGGGCCGGCCCGGGTTCGATCGGTCCCGTCGCGGTGACCGGCGTGCGGATCATTGCCGACGCGACGCTCGCCACGGGTCACTACGTGACCGGGGCCAACCGCGACGGGGAGCACCTGCGCGGGGTCGTGCTCGGGCGGGATTTCCAGGCCGAGCTGGCGGACATTCGCACGGTCCTGGCCGGGGAGGGGTGTCCGGTCTCGGGCGAGCCCCTCGTGCTCGAGCCGGTGATCGAGATCGCCAACATCTTCAAGCTGGGAACGAAGTACTCACAGCCGCTGGGCGCCAACTACCTGGCCGCCGACGGCCAGGAGCGACCGATCGTCATGGGTTCCTACGGCATCGGACCGGCGCGCGTGCTGGCCGCAGCGATCGAGCAGTCGCACGACGAGGCCGGCATCGTGTGGCCGAGGGCGCTCGCGCCGTTTCGACGTGCACATGGTGCTCGTCGGCGAGCCGGCCAGCCCGCAGGCGGCGTTCGCCGAGGCGCTCTACGACCAGCTCTCGGACGCCGGGATCGCCGTGCTGCTTGACGACCGGCCGGGAACCAAGCCCGGCGAGAAGTTCGTCGAGGCCGAACTGCTGGGGTGCCCGATCCGGGTAACGGTCGGCAAGCGCACGCTGCCCGATGGTCCGCTGGAGCTCCAGGTCCGGCGCGGGCGCGAGCGCAGCGACGTGCCGCTCCACAACGCGGCCGGCGCGATCGCCGAGCTGCTGGGCACGCTGCGATGAGCGGCGTCCCGGCGCCGCATGTTGGCCCGGCGCCCGAGCGGTCGCGCCGAGCGGCTGTGGTAGCCTGAGGCGGCACGACGGGGCGTGGCGCAGTCTGGTAGCGCACCCGGCTGGGGGCCGGGCGGTCGGAGGTTCAAATCCTCTCGCCCCGACTTGATCTCATGCGCGTAAGTCCACAAACCGCGCGTCGGTTCCGCTGGGTGCCCAACGCGCTGACCGTGGCACGCCTGGTGGCGCTTCCGGTCATCATCTGGATGCTCGCCGATGACGGGGGACCGACCAGCGCGATGGCCGCCTGGACGTTCGCCGCCGTGGCGGTGACCGACTTCATCGACGGCAGGCTGGCCCGCGCGCTCCACGCCGAGACGACCTTCGGCCGGATCGCCGACCCGTTCGCCGATCGCATGCTGGTCGCAGTCGGGTTGATCGGCATCATCGCGATCGGGCGCATGGGCCCGGTGGGCCCCGTGATCATCCTCGTGCGGGATCTCGCCCTGATGATCGGCGTCGTGGCGCTGCGCAAGTCGGGCATCGACCTGCGCGTGGACACGTTCGGGAAGGTCTCGTCATTTCTGGTGATGGCGGCGATCGGGCTGGCGCTGCTGAGCACGGCCCGGTGGATCGACGTGGTCTTCTGGATCGCCGTCGTCCTGTCGGTCGCGAGCTTCGTCCACTACGTCAGGAACGCCCTGATCGCGCTGCGGGGGAGAGGTATCTCAACCCAAAGTTGAGGGTTCGGCTCCTCGGGGCGCTATGCTGTCCCCCGGCCACCGTGAAGGAGTCACCCAGATGGAGTTGGAACCACTGCCCGACCTCGCCGAGCCTGCCCGACGCCGAGCTCAAACAGCTGATCGAGGATCTGACTCAAGCTGAGCGTGAGGTCTCCATGCAGCGACGCGTGCTCCATGGGCGGATCGACATGCTGCGCCAGGAGCTGGTGCGGCGTCTGAGCGCCAAGGACGAAGGCGAGCTATCGGTGGTTGATGTCGACGCGCTGGCGCGTATCCTCGCCGGGCGACTCCCGGACGTGGAGCGCCTCCAAGAGGATCCCGACGGTCCGGGCTGAGTCGCGTGCGCTGCCCCGAATGCGATCAGCAGCAAAGCCCGAGCCACCGGTTCTGTAGCAACTGCGGTGCCCACCTGCACCCGGACGGGATCACCCTCGAGAGCACGGGTCCGTTCCCGGTCGGTGATGGTTCGGCGGTCGGGTTCGGTGACGCCGGGGAGTTCGACGGTCCCGTCCTGGCGGTGCGCGCCGGCGGACCACCCGGGGTCGCGTTTCCGATCCCGCGGACCGGAATCGTCAGCATCGGCCGGTCGCCCGACTCGGACATCTTCTTGGACGACATCACCGTCAGCCGTCATCACTCCCAGCTCGAGCACCGCGTCGAGGGCCTGGTGCTTCGGGACTTCGGGAGCCTGAACGGCACCTACGTCAACCGGCGCCGCATCCACGACGAGGAGCGCCTCCAGAACGGCGACGAGGTGCAGGTCGGCAAGTTTCGACTGGTGCTGCTGGATCCATGACCACGGCTCCGGAGCGCACCGAGCGTCCCGCGCAGGATCCCGCGACCCTGTCGATCGGTGCGGTCTGCGAGGCCTTGAGGGCCGACTTCCCGACGATCTCGATTTCGAAGATCCGCTATCTGGAGGACCAGAAGCTGGTCTCGCCCAAGCGGACCCCCGGCGGGTACCGGCTGTTCACGCAGGACGACCTGGAGCGGCTGCGCACGATCCTGCGCCTGCAGCGCGACGAGTTCTTGCCGCTGCGGGTGATCCGTCAGGAACTCGAATCGCATGCGTCGGTGAGCTTCAGCGCCGCCTCGCAGGCCAAGCAGATCAAGCGCGCGCGCCTGTCCGAGCCAGCACCGAGCCGGCGCTACGACCTCGACGAGCTGCTTGAGCGGACTGGCGCGTCGCCCGTCCTGGTGCGCGAGCTCGAGCAGTACGGGCTGGTCGGCGCGGACAACGGCGGCTTCGACGAGGTCGCCCTTGAGGTCGTCCAGTCGGCCGCGGAGCTGTCGCAGTACGGCGTGCAGCCCCGGCACCTGCGGCTGTTTCGGACGGCCGCCGAGCGGGAGGCGGGGCTGCTCGAGCAGCTGCTGGCCAGCGGCTTGCGGTCCCGTAACCCTGACCGGCGCGCAGAGGCCTTCGCGGCCCTTGACGAGCTGGCCGGGCTCGTGTCGCACATGCGCCACCTGATGCTGGTCACCGAGCTGCGCAACCTGGTGCAGCCGGTCGCTTGATGGATCTCGATGCGGTAATCGGGCGCGTCCCGGATTATCCCAAGCCGGGCATCGTCTTCTACGACCTGATGCCGCTGTTCGCGCATCCGGATGCGCTGAACTACGTCATCGACCGGATCGCCGACTGGGCCGGCCCGCGCCAAGTGGACCTCGTGCTCGGCGCCGAGTCCCGAGGCTTCATCCTGGGCGGCGGGATCGCGCGGGCGCTCGGCGCGGGCTTCGTCGCCGCGCGCAAGCCCGGCAAGCTGCCCGGCGAGACGATCGGCCACGACTACGCGCTCGAGTACGGCGTGGACCGGCTGGAGATCCAGCGCGGTGCGATTCGCCCCGGTCAGCGCGTGCTCGTCCACGACGATCTGCTGGCGACCGGCGGGACCAGCGCGGCCAAGATCGCCCTGATCGAGTCCCAGGGCGGCGTCGTCGTGGGCACGGCCTTCGTGATCGAGCTCGACTTCCTGGGCGGTCGCCAGCGGCTTGCGCCCCACGACGTGCTCTCCCTGGTGCACTACTCCAGCGAACGAGTGCCCGGCGTGAAGCTGATCGGGCTCGACATCGGCGGCACCGCCGTGAAGGCCGGCCTCGTGGACACCGCCTCGGGAGCAGCTCATCGGCCCCCGGCGGCGCGTGCCGACGCCGCCCGGCGGCGGCCCGGACGCCCTTGCGGCCGTGCTGGCCACCCTCGCCGCCGAGCTCTCGACGGATGCCCCGGTCGGGATCGGCTTTCCGGGTCCGGTCGTGCACGGGCGGATCATGGCCGCCACCCATCTGGCCGAGTCCTGGGTCGGCCGCGATGCACCGGAGTTCTTCGGGCAGGTCCTCGGCAGGCGCTGCACCGTGCTCAACGACGCCGACGCCGCGGGGCTCGCGGAGATGCGGTTCGGCGCCGGGGTGGGCGAGACCGGCGTCGTCTGATGCTGACGCTCGGGACCGGAATCGGCTCGGCGCTCTTCGTCGACGGGGTGCTCGTGCCCAACCTCGAGTTCGGGCATATCGAGATCGACGGCGCGGTCGCCGAGGATCGCGCAGCGGCGCGCCCGCGCGAGATCGAGCACTTGAGTTGGGAGGAATGGGGCGGACGGCTCCGGACACTACCTGCAGCGGATCGACGCGCTCGTCTGGCCGGACGTCATCGTGATCGGCGGCGAGATCACGGTCGAGGCGAGCCGGTTCGTGCCGCTGCTTGACGTACGGCCGCGGATCGTGGTCGCCCAGCTGCGCAACTCGGCCGGTGTCGTCGGCGCGGCCCTCGCCGCCGCCGCGGCACCGAGCTCAACCTCTGCGCCACCGAGCTCAACCTCTGGTTGAGGTTTACTGAGGGCTACGCGCCGGCGACCGGATACGGATGGCCGGTGTGCGGGTTGATCGGAACGGCGCCGGGCAGGGAGTGCTGCGTGGCGACCGCGGCCGGAAGCCCGCCGCCGGGGGCCGTCGCGGTGGCGGGCAGCGGGGTGGCCGCCGGGGCGGTGGCGCCGGCGGGGTGCGCGGCGCGCCGCGCGGCGGCGATGCGCCGGGCGGCGGTGAGGCGCAGACGTTTTGGGCGAGCTCCGCCTGGGCGGTCTGGAGGTTCGTCAATGACGTCGTGTACCCGGCCAGCAGGGCTGCGTCCGAGCGCGTCAGCGCCGCCTCGAGCTCTCCGAGCGCCTCGGCCTGCTGGATGTCCCCTGCCAGCAGGGCGATCATGGGGTCGAAGCGTGGGCTCGGCGTAGATCGCCCGCAGGCGCTGGTCGACGGCGGCGAGGGTCGCCGACTCAAGTGCCCGGGCCGCGCTGAGACGCGTCTGCAGTGCGGCGAGCAGCTGTGCCTCGGCGTTCGCGGAGTCCACGCTCGCCGCGGCGGGTACCGTGCGGTGCGCGGCCGGCGCCGCAGCCGTGATCGAGCCCGCCAGGATCGTGGCGGCGGCGGCGGCGCGCGGCCGGCGAGTGCTGTGCGTGTCCGTCGCATCAGTGAGTGGTATCGGCATGCGGACGGTCGGGCCGAAGGGCGCGGGCGCCCGACGTCGATGGCCTAGCGGGCTGCGGCGATTGCGCCGGGCGTCGTCATGCGACGCTCCAGGTGTGCGATCAGCATGTCCGCGCTCGAGCGGGACGCCGGTGGCGCGGGTCATCAGCTCGGCGGTCGGATACAGCGCGCCGTGGCGGTGGACCCGATCGCGCATGAACCGGAGGATCCGATCGAAGGCCCCGTGTGCGATCGCGGCCTCGAGTCCACCGAGTTCGCTGTCGACGGCCGCGGCCAGCTGGGCGGCGTACAGGTTGCCCAGCGTGTAGGTCGGGAAGTAGCCGAACAGCCCCGACGGCCAGTGCACGTCCTGCATGACGCCGTCGGCCGGCGCGGACGGGACGATGCCGAGCAGCTCCTTCATGCGCGCGTTCCACGCCTCGGGCAAGTCGGCGACCTCGAGATCGCCGGCGATGAGGGCGCGCTCGAGCTCGAAGCGGAGCACGATGTGCAGGTTGTAGGTGACCTCGTCGGCCTCGACGCGGATCAACGAGGGGCGCACCGTCGCGGTCGCCGCGTGGAAGTCGCGGGCCCCGAGGCCGCGCATCGACTCGGGAAACAGCTCGCGCATGCGCGGCTCGATGACCTGCCAGAACGCCAGCGTGCCACCGACGTGGTTCTCCCAGAAGCGGGCCTGGGCTTCGTGGGATCCGAGTGACGGGCGCATCCCGGAGCGGCGACCGCGCGAACCCCGCCCCGAACCCCTGCTCGTACATCGCGTGGCCGGCCTCGTGGAGCACGCTCAGCACGTTGCTGATCGGGTTGCGCTCGTCGATCCGCGTCGCGAACCGGACATCGCCGAATCCGGATGAGCTCGAGAACGGGTGGGCGGATTCGCCGATCCGTCCCTCGGCGAAGTTGAAGCCGACCAACTCGGCGATGTCATGCGCCAGCTGCAGTTGCGCCGGCGCGAGGCCAGTGGCGGTCGGGCAGCGGCTCTGGCGACCGCGCGGTGCCGGCCGCGACCAGCGGGCCGAGCTGGTCGGTCAGCTCCGCGAACGACGGAGCGAGGTCGGCACCGCGGGCGCCCGGCTCGTACTGATCAAGCAGCGCGTCGTAGGGTTCGTGTCCGTCGCTGATCGCGTCCGCCTCGCGACGCTTGAGTCCGACCACTCGGCTCAGCGGCCCGCGCAGTGCACTCCAGTCGCCGCGATCACGCGCGCCGTTCCACACCGCCAGCGCCTCCGAGGAGGCTTCGCTGACCTCGCGCACCAGAGACTCCGGGACGCGCTCGGCCCGCTCGCGCCGGTGGGCGAGCAGCTGGCCTCGCGACGGGTCCGCGCGTCGACGTCGGGTCTGCTGCGTGAGCGCCGCCAGCACCTGGCCGAATTCGGGCCGAACGAGCTCGCGGTGATACAGGGCGGCGAGGGTGCCCAACTGTCGGCCGCGGGTCTCGGCCGCCGAGGGCGGCATCAGCGTGTCGCGATCCCAGTCGAGCAGCTCCATCGCGCCGCTGATGTCGGCAAGTGTCCCTGCCCAGACGCGAAACATCTCCGATTCTGAAGGCACTCCTGGACCTATCGGCTCTGCGGCTGTGCTGTCGCTATTGTGCGTGTGTGGATTCCGCGCCGCAAAAACGCCCTCGCATCGTGGTGTGGTGGGAGGAGCTCAGCGTCGTCGTGCAGATCGCGGTAGTGGCTCCGATATGCATCATCGGCATGTCACTCATCCACATTTGGCTTTTCGTCCCAAATATTTCTACCGGACGCGCCATCGCGTACGGAATCTTCTGGGGTGCGATGCTGACCTTTGCCCTCGTCGGGGCGACGCGCGCCGAGCGCGCGCGACGGCTGCACGCCCAGGCCGCCGCCGAGAAGGCCAGGATCACGCGCGACACCGCGCAGGCCAGCGCGACCGCTGAGACCGCTGCCAAGGCGGACGCCGCCGCCGGCGACCGCGATCCGCCGGGTGCCTAGCGCGTCCAGCTGCACGGACGCCGACCTGCCTGCGACCGCGACGGGCGGCTATCGTGTCGGCGTCCTGGAGTGAGCGGCGGGAGGCGCATGACGACGACTGGCACACCCGACGCGCCCGGGCACGACTCCGGCCCCGCCGCGGCACCGCCGTGGCCGCCGGCGCGCCAGTACGGCGTCTGGGCCCTGCAGCCTGGGGGCTCCGCCGGGTCCGCCGCCCTGATCGACGCACTCGCCCTGGTCCCCGGCGACCGCGCCGTGGATTTGGGCCCGGGCACTGGTGAGACCGGGCTGCTCGCGACCGAACAGAACCTGTACGGATGGACCGGGATCTGCCGCGATCAGGACGACGCGGATCAACTGTGGGCGGCGGTGCCGAGCCCGGTGACGATCGCACAGCTCGGCGCACCCGCCGCAACCGGCCTGCCGGACGAGGCCGCCACGGTGGTGATCAGCGAGGGCCTACTGTTCGCGCTCCCCGCCGAGGACAAGCGGGCCGTCGTCGCCGAGGCCGTACGGCTGTTGCGGCCCAACGGCCGTCTCGGCCTCCATGAGCTGTGCGTGCGCGACGCCGGCCTGTCGAGCGAGTCGACCGCAGCGCGGTCCGCGCCCGGCTGGCCGCGCCGGAGAACGGGGGAGTGCACCCACTCACCGAGTCCGAATGGCGTGCGTTGGTGACCGACGCAGGCCTGCGCGTGGAACAGGTCGCCCAGGAGCCCCTGGTGTTGCCCGGGGTCTTCGGCATCCTGCGCCAGTTCGGTCCCCGCAAGGGCGTGGCGCTCCTGCGGCGCGCGCGCGGCGGCGGCTCGCCGGCGGCGCGGGCACAGAAGATCCTGGCCGAGCAGCAGGGCCGCTTCGGCGCGGTCATTCTCGTCGCCCGGCGCCCGTATGTCGGGCATCTGCGCGGCGCCCGCCAACGCGAGGTGACGGCGGGGTAGGTTCGGCGGGACGTGCGCCCAATTCGGTAGTACACTAACGATTATGAGTTCCCCGTCTCATTCGGCGGCGCCTGCGCGCCGACGCCGGCCGGGCGTTCACGCGGAGCACCCAAACTACTGCTGGTGGGTGCTGTCGGTCACGAGCCTGGGCATGTTCCTGGCGACGGTCAACAGCGGCACGCTGCTGATCGCCCTTCCGAACCTCGAGCGCGCACTGCACACGTCGCTGCTGACCCTGGTGTGGGTCATCCTGGCGTACATGGTGTCCAGCACGGTGCTGCTGCTGCCGGCGGGCCGGCTGGCCGATCAGATCGGCCGCAAGCGGCTGTACGTGCTGGGGACCGCGCTGTTCACGCTGGCCTCGCTTCGGTGCCGGCTTTGCCAGTTCGGGCACGTCGCTGATCGTGTGGCGAGTGGTCCAGGGGGTAGGCGGCGCCCTGATCTTCGCCAATGCCGGTGCGCTGGTGACCGACGTGTTCCCGCGCGAGCGCCTCGGGCTGGCGATGGGGACCAACGTGATGGTCGCCGCCGTCGGGCTCGTGATCGGACCGGTCCTGGGCGGCTGGCTGGTCACCTACGGGTGGCAGTGGGTGTTCTGGTTCAACGTGCCGCTCGGCCTGATCGGGACCGTCTGGGCGTGGCTGATCCTGCACGAGACCGTTCGGCGCGACGTGCAGCAGCAGTTGGACTGGGCGGGCAACATCCTGATGCTCGTGGGGCTGACCGGGCTCGTGCTGGCGCTCTCGGATGCGGGGCTCGATGGATGGTCCGCCCCGATGGTGATCATCGGCATGACGCTGGGCGTGATCTGCCTGCCGATCTTCGTCTGGGTCGAGTCGCGCGTCCCCGCCCCGATGCTCGACCTGTCGCTGTTCAGGATCCGCGTGTACTCGGCCGCCGCCGCCGCCGCGTTCCTCAACGGGCTGGCGCGATTCGCGCTGATGTTCCTGTTTGTCTTCTACTTCCAGGGCCCGCAGCAGCAGGACCCGATCACCGCCGGCCTGATGCTGGCGCCGCTGGCGATCGGCATGCTGATCGCCTCGCCGTTGGCCGGGGCCTGGGCGGACCGTCACGGCTCGCGCACGCCCGCGGTGCTGGGCATGTTGCTGACCGCGGCCGGTCTGGCCGGCATGACCACACTGCAGGTCGACAGCCCGTACTGGATGTCGGCGATCTGGCTGTCGATCGCGGGCATCGGATCGGGCGTCTTCAACTCGCCCAACACCAGCGCGATGATGGCGGCCGTCCCGCCGTGGCGGCGCGGGATCGCTTCGGGCACCCGCGTGATGCTCCAGAACACCGGCGCGGTGATCTCGATCGCACTGATGCTGATGATCGTGACCGCCACGGTCCCGACCCTGCTGTTGTTCTCGATCTTCTCGGGGCTGACCACCGGCCTCTCGGCGGCGCGGTTGGCGCCGTTCATGAGCGGGATGCACTTGGCGTTGTGGATCCTCTGCGGGTTCTCCCTGCTCGGCGCCGCCGTGTCGGCGATGCGCGGCTCGGTCACCGTGCCGACCGAGCAGGTCGTCGCGTGTCGTCGGGCCGAACCAGGGCACCCGCGACGGCGCGGCCGTGCGCCCGGCCGCATAGGCCGGGTCCGGGCGCCCCGGACGGGCCCGGGCCGCGGATGGGGTCTAGTACGATGCGCGCGTGAGGCGCCGCGTCTGGGTTCTGAGTGCCATCCTCGTGGCGGCCGTTGGCGCCCTCGCGGTGGTGATCGTCATCCTGGTCAACGGGACCGGGGGGGCCCCGCCGCTGAACGCCGTCCCCATCAGTCCGCCTGTGGCGGCACCGCCGACGGCCGGGCGCGATTCGGCGGGAAACCTGGTCAGCGTCCCCGAGGGCGGCCGGCCCGCCCTGGTGACGTTCCTCTACGCGCACTGCACGACCTCGTGCCCACTGATCGCGGGGGAGATCGCCGCGGCGCTTGATGCCGTCGGGACCGGCACCGCGTCCAAGATCGACACGGTCGCGATCTCGGTGGATCCCAGCGGTGACACCCCGGCCGAGGTCAACACCTTCCTCGCCGTCCACCACCTGACCGGCCGGATGAGCTACATCATCGGCTCCCGCGCCGAGCTCGCCCCGCTCTGGCAGGCCTGGGGCATCCGCGCCCAGCCGACGAACGCGATCAGCTCAACGCACACCGCGCTCGTGGTCCTCGTCGACAAACAGGGCCAGCAGGTCGGCAGCTACGCCGGCGCCATCCCGATCAGCGTGCCAGCGCTGGCGGGCGATCTCCGCACGCTCGCCGGTTAGCTACGCCAGGCTCCGCGCGGACGCCAGCCGCGCGAGTCGCTCGGGCACCTCGTCGGCCCCGATCGCACCGGCGACCGCGTCGATGCGGTCGGTCGCGGTGCGCCAGCGCAGCGCGTCGATTCCATCGGGCAGCACCGGAACGTCGCGGCGGAGCCGTGCGAGCGTCCGGAACAGGTCCGCGCGCTCGCGCTCGGCCGCGAGTGCGCTCGCCAGGCGTTGCGCGCCTCGCACCGGCACGTCCCATTGGGTGCTCGCGGGGGGGATCGCGTCGATCGACCCGTATCGGGCCAGCACCGCCGCCGCGGACCGCGACCCCCAGCCAGGGATGCCCGGAAACCCGTCGGCGCTGTCACCGACGAGCGCCAGCCAATCGGCGATCTCGGCCGGCGCGACGCCGAAGTGGTCGCGTACGCCCGCCTCGTCGCGGTACCGGTCGGCGCGCCGATCCCACTGGATCACGCGCGTGCCCTCGACGCACTGGGCCAGATCCTTGTCGGGCGAGCAGATCACGACTTGAGCGACCGAGCGGTCCGCGGCGGCCACGGCCGCGGCGCTCGCGAGGGCGTCGTCGGCCTCGAACTCGGTCATCGGCCAGACGATGATCCCGCACGCCCGCAGCGCGTCCTCGAGGGGGACGAACTGGGCCAGCAGGTGCGGATCGACGCCCGCGCCGGTCTTGTACCCCGGCCAGAGCGCGTTGCGGAACGATTCAACCACGTGGTCTGTCGCGACCCCGAGGTGCGTGACGCCCGATTCGAGCAGCCCCACCATTGATCGCACGACCGATCGCACGGCCGCGAGCTCGCCCGAGCGAACGCCGCTGGGCATCCCGAAATGGTGGCGGAACAGTTCCCAGGTGCCGTCCACGAGGTGGACGCGTGTCGCAGGTGCCATTCGCCCTCGCTGGACGGGAGGAGTTGGGGGGCGGGCCGCGGTCCCCCGGAGTGTCCCCAGCCTAGCCCGCGCGCCCCGGCGCCGGTGACGCGCCCCGCCAAAGGGTTGTCGCCGGCCCGGTCCGCGTCGCGCGCGAGGCTCGCCGGCGACCCGCGCGTGGCCTCGATTCGGGCGCGCGCCCGCCCGCGACGAGCCCGGTCAGGTGCCGTCAGGCCCTCCGGCCCGCGCGGCGCGGCTGAGACGATCCCGCACCGCCACGGCGATGCCCTCGCCCGGCGGCGGCACGACCACGATCGTCCCGGCGCCGGCGGCATCGGCCTCGCGCAGCAGGCGGTAGAGGTCATGGGCGAAGTCCTCCGGCCGGTCGCCGGCCGGATGGAGCACGATCGCTTGCGGATCTTCCGCGGCGTCGATGTCGGAGGTCCCGATCACCGCCGTCCTGGTCCCGGCGCGCCGGAACTCGGCCAACCGCGTGGTGAGCTCGTTGTGCGCGGTGAGGATGACCGTCGCCTGCGGGGCATAGTGCGAGGCGAGCATGCCGGGCGCTCGCGGCGGGCCCGTCGCGGTCCGCACCACCGGCCGCCCGAGCACGTGCTCGATGGCCTCTGGCGATACCGCGCCGGACCGCAGGATCGTCGGCGCGGTCGCCGGTCAGGTCGAGGATCGTCGACTCGACGCCGACCGTGCACGGGCCGCCGTCAAGGATGAGGTCGATCCTGCGCGCCGAGGTCGCCGCGCACGTGCTCGGCGGTCGTCGGGCTGGTGCGCCCGAAGAGGTTGGCCGACGGGGCGGCGACGCCCGCACCCAGCTCGGCGAGCATCGCTGCGGGCCAATTGCTGGTCCGGGACCCGCAACCCGACGGTGTCCAGGCCGCCGGTGACGGCGTCCGGGACCGTGCGCCGCGCGCGGGACGACCAACGTCAGCGGACCCGGCCAGAACGCGTCCGCGAGGGCGCGTGCATCCGGACAGATCCGGCCCGCGTAGCGGTCGAGCACGTCGCCATCGGCCCCGTGCACGATCAGCGGGTGGCCGGCCGGCCGGCCCTTGATGGCGAAGATCCGCCGTACGGCGTCCGCGCGCTCGGCGTGGGCGCCAAGCCCGTAGACCGTCTCGGTCGGAAACGCGACGATGCCGCCGTCCGCCAGCCTGTGGGCGGCCTCGAGCGGGTCGTGGGTGAGGGGTGCGATCATCGGCGATGGCGGTCCGCGCCGGGACGCGGGCTGACCGTGATCCTAGAGGGCCGGCGACCCGGCCGGCCCCGGTCGAAGGCCCCGCCCGGGCCGGGGCGGGGGCGGGTATCTTCTGCCGCGATGAACGCAATCGTCGCGTTGGCTATCTTCGTGTTTCTCCTGGCGCTGAGCGCTGGGGACTGGTCCTCGCGGTCACCCGGCGCCCGCCTAATCGCACCTATCTCGCCGCCGTGGCGATCGGCGAGGTGGAGCTGGTGCTCCAGGCGCTCGTCGCCCTCGTGGTGATCGCAGGCGGGCATCGACCGCCATCGATGGGCGAATATCTGGGCTACCTCGCCGCGACGGTGATCCTGTTGCCCTACGGCATCGTCAGGGGGCGGTCACCGCACGCGAACCACTGGGACTCGGCCGTCATCGCTGTCGTGACGTTCGCGGTCGCCGTTGCCGTCCTGCGACTGCTTGCGCTCTGGTAGACCACGGCGCATGAGCTCCACCACACGACGTCCCGTGCAGGGCCCGGGCCGACTGATCGCGGCGATCTACGCGCTGTTCGCGCTCTCGGCCGGCGCGCGGGCGCTGTTTCAGATCGCGACGAAGTTCTCGCATGCGCCGCTGGCATACGTGCTGAGCGCGATCGCCACTGTGATCTACCTGCTGGCGGCGATCTGCTTCACGTTCCCGTCGGCCGGAGCCTGGCGCACTGCCGTGGTCGCGCTGTGCATCGAGTTCATCGGCGTGGTGGGTGTGGGTCTGCTTAGCGTCCTCGATACGAGCCTGTTCAAGGACGCGAGCGTCTGGTCCAAGTTCGGCGTCGGCTATGGGTTCGTGCCGCTGGTGCTGCCGCTGATCGGGCTCTGGTGGCTGACGCGGCCTGCCACACGTGTCGCCTTCGGCGAGGCGCCGGCCCCGCAAGAGCATTCCTCGGGCTAGGAACCGCCGGACGACGCGACCGGTGCGCTCTGCGCGCTCGACGGCACGTAGGTCGAGCCGGAGTTGGAGCCGCTGCTGGTGGCGTTGGACCCCGAGGCGCTGCTGGCGGCCTGCTGCGCAGCGGCAATGGCGGCCGCGCTGCTGGCAACTCCGCCGCTGGAGGCCCGTGACGCCGAGTGATGACTCGGCACCTGGCTCGCGAGGGCCGTCGTCACACCGGTCACGGCGATGGCTCCGGCGATGGTCAGCGTGGTCGCCTTGCGCAGTCGGCGCCGGCCGTGCTCGCGCGAGACGATGCCATCTGACCCCGCGTTTGCATGCGGCCGGAGGTGCTTGCGGCTGCTACTCATGGGAGGAGTGTTGCGCGGCAGCCTGAAGGCAAGCTATGAGCGGCGTTAAGGGTCTGCGAGCCCTGGCTGTGGCCGGGCTGTGAGGGTGCCGGCGACGCGACGCGACCGTCTGTCGCGCGGATCAGGCGGAGTGCCGGCCGGCCGGCACCAGCCTGCGCCTACGCGGACGCGTGATTCCGGCCGACGCGCGCATGCGACGCGCCGGCGCGGAGTTCTACAGGCCGAACGAGGATTTGATGGCGCGCATTTCGCCCATGGTGCGCCGGAGCCGAACCATGCTGGGACGAAATGGCGAGGGGATGGTGAACATGGGCGCAGCGTAGGTCCGACCCTCGGCGGCGGTCATTGGCCTTGTGGCCAAAGTTACTTACTTTTTGGCGGGCCGACCGTCCCAGGGCGAGAGCCCGGGCGCGCGGCGCCGCGCCGCCGCCCCGAGGGGGGCCTCGGACGGCCCGGGCATCGCGAGCGGGGAGCGGCCTGCCTGGGCGCACTGCCGCAGGGGTCGTCCCGGGGGAGTGGCGTGGCGGGTGCCGCGCCAGCGAGTGCCGGCACATGCCGGCTGGCGGGTGCCGTCCGCTGGCCGATGGTGCTGGCTGCCGCTGTGACCGATACACCCTGGCCCGCACCTGCCGCGGCCGCGCAGGCGCGGCGGGTGCGGGCCCTGCGCACCGGTCGGCGGCGGGGGACCCGGTCTCGAAGGCCCCGTGCAGGAGCGGGAAACCACAAAGTCACAGAACAATACTTCTCGTGCGTGCGGGACGGGAGGGGGCATGTGGCCGTGCGCGGGCCGGACCGCCGGTGCACCCGCGTGGACACGCCCGGGACCCGACGGATGCCACCGACCTGGGCGCCGGGCTGTCTGCGACGATGTCGCCACCCCGTCCCGAGGAGTCCTTGGTGCCGACCTACACCGCGCAACTCACGACGCCGGCATCCGCCGATCAGGCGTTCGCCTACCTGGCCCAATTCGACAACACCCAGCACTGGGATCCCGGCGTCTCGTTGGCGCGCCCCCTCGGCGACGGGCCGCCGGCCCTCGGATCCCGTTATGCCGTAACCGTGGAACTCGGCGGCGGCGCCGAGGAACTCATCTACGAGATCACCGAGTACGACCCGCCACGTCGCGTGGTCCTGGTCGCCGACGGCAGCAAGTTTGTCTCACATGATGAGATCACGGTCGCGCCGGACGGGGATGGCTCGCAGGTCACCTACCGGGCCGAGTTGTCGCTCAAAGGGCTGATGAAGATCGGTGCGCCCTTCGCTGGCCGGGCGCTGCGCACGGCCGGCGACGCGGCAGTGGCGGGGTTGACCCGCGCACTGGCCGGTCTGGGCGGCTGAGTCGCGTCGTGGGTGCCGGATCCGACGGCACCGGGTCCCCGACCTACCGCCTGCTCGCCGATCTGCCGGTGAGGATCTCGGACTACGCCCTCGAGGGCCGCTCGTTGGCGGTCTCCAGCGGCTGGGAACGCCTGACGACGGTGATTCGGCTCGCCGGCCCCGGGGCCGTCGGTGAGGGCGAGGACGTCTGGATCGACAGCGACGAGCAGCGTCGCTTCGTGGCCGCCGGTCCCGTGCTCGAGCTGGCCGGCAGCTGGACGCTCGAATCCTTCTCTCGGCACCTCGACGGGATCGCCCTGTTCCCGGACGCCCCGAGCCCGCTCGGGGCCGATTTCCGGCGCTGGGGGTTCGAGGCGGCCGCCCTCGATCTGGCGCTGCGGCAGGCCGGCCGGTCGCTCGCGGACGTCCTGGGTCGCGTGCCCGCGCCGGTGCGCTGGGTGCTCTCACTGCGTCTGGCGACGCCCGGCGAGCCCTCGTCGATCGCGCCGCTGGTCGACCGCCTCGCCGTCTCGCCCGGGCTGCACTTCAAGCTCGACGCGGTCGAGGATTGGGATGACGCACTGGTCGCCGAGCTGCAGCGCATCGCGCCGGGCCGGGTCACATCGCTGGACTTCAAGGCGCACTATCACGGCACCAGCGTCGATACGCGCCCGGATCCGGCCCTCTACGAACGCTGTCTGGCGGCATGGCCCGACGCGGTCATCGAGGACCCGTCCACCGACCCGCAGATCCTGCCGCTGTTGGAGGGCCACTGGGATCGCGTCAGCTGGGATGCGCCGATCCACCGGGTCGACGACATCCGCGCCTTGGCCCGACCGCCGCGGATCATCAACATCAAGCCGGTGCGCTTCGGGAGCCTGCGAGCCCTCTGCGCGGCCTACGACTACTGCGAGGCCAACGGCGTCGCCATGTATGGCGGCGGGTTCTTCGAGCTCGGCCCCGGTCGCGGCCAGATCCAATACCTGGCCTCGCTGTTCCACCCCGATGCGCCCAATGACGTCGCGCCGCGCGGCTACCACGCCGCCGTGACCCCGCCGGGACTGCCAGACGGTCCGCTGCCGGTCGCCGCGGCGCCGACGGGGTTCGCCTGGTCGGATCCCACCGGGCCCGAGTGAGCCCCGCCCCGCAAGTTATCCACAGGCGAACACCCCACTTTCCACAGGTTGCGGCGGCCGGTCGTGTCGCGGCGCGACATGATTTTTGACAGAGTTTCTGGGACGAATGTCACTACCCCGGGGCAGGGGCTTCCGCACCCCGGAACGTCGCGGCTGAGCAGGGCATTCAGTGCCCCGCGCCCAAAATGCGACCCGGCGGGTCGTGCGGGTCGGAGGATTTGCGAGGGTCGGGGCGACTCATCGCGCGCACGCCGGCCGTGGTAGCGTCCTCGCGTTGTGTCCCAGTTCTGGGACACACGCCTGACTATGGCGCGTCTTCACGTTCCAGATGCGCGGGCCGGGAGGAAATGCGTCCTGGCCGCCGCACTCACATCCTTGTGCGTGGCTGGTGCCGCGTGCGTCGTCGTGCCCGGGCTGGCCACGAGTGCGAGCTCGCCGGCGACGCCGGGCCCCACCAGCAGCGTTGCCGTCGCACGCCAGCGGGTGCGCAGCGTCGAGCAGCAGCTGATCAACGTCCAGACCGCCGCCAGCCAGAGCGCGAACGACTACGCCACGGCGAGCTCCCAGGTCGCGGTGCTCAGCGACTCGATCCGGGTCAACCAAGCGCAGCTGGCGCTCACGAAAGCCGAACTTGCGTCCGCCCAGACCGCCCTGGCCAAGCGCATCGTGGGTCTGTACACCAATCCGCCGCCGTCGATGATGCAGGTCCTGATCTCCTCGGGGAGTATCTCCTCGGCGCTCGACAGCTACGACCTCATGCAACACATCGCTGACGAGGACAACGCCCTCGTCAAGGGTTTTCGCGCTGACCACCATCGGTTGCAGTCGCTGAATGTGACCCTGCAGAAGGACAAGACCGCCGCGGTGGTCAACCGCAACGAGGTCGCCCAGCGGCTCGGCCAGCTGCGGACCCTCGCCGGCGAGCGCAGCGTGCTGCTTGTCGCGGCGACGTCCTCCCTCTCGCACGCGGAGGCGTCCGCGGCGCAGCTGGCCGCCTTGCGCGCCGAACAGGCGCGCGCCGCGGCGGCCGCACGTGCGCAGGCGCCGGCGAGTCAGGTCGTCAGCGCCACGCCGCAAACAGGCGGCGGCGCGACGGGGTCGACGACCGCCGTCAGCACTCCCGGATCGACGCCGAGCGGCGGGACCGGCACCGGATCGTCCGCGGGGTCGGGTTCGGTGTCCGGCGGGCTGACGGCGATCCTCATGAAGATCGCCCAGTGCGAGTCCGGCGGCAATCCGCATGCCGTCTCGCCCAGCGGCCAGTACCGGGGGATGTTCCAGTTCACGTTTGCCACCTGGGCCGGGGTGGGCGGTCACGGGGATCCCGCGCAGGCGTCGGCGGCCGAGCAGATCCAGCGGGCGGCGATCCTCTACGAGCGCTCCGGCCCCGGGCAGTGGCCGGTCTGCGGGGCCTAACGTCAGTATCTGTGCCCCCGCCGGCCCGAAAGTCTTGACGGGAGTACGGAATGCGCTAATAGTGGGACTCGCTGCGGCGCGCAGTGGACGCGAACCTTCGGGTGACGCGCCGCTTGTGTGCGGGTCATTGAGTGCGGTTCGGACGACCCCCGAGACTTCGATTCGCAATCAGCAGTACCGAGGGCTGTCACGGAATTGACACAGGGATTCCCCAGCGCGCTGCCGGGATCGGCACGCGAGTGTCGCGAGGATGGAAACGGGAGGCGGATGTCTACGCAGCAGCTGGGCGTACTCAAGAACGATGGGGAGCTGCGGGCGCTCATCGTGCGCGGCCAGGAACTGGGGTTCCTCGGTCTCGAAGAGGTTGCTGAGGTACTCGACGGGCTGGGGCTCGACGCTGACGCCGCGGAGCTGGTGTATCAGCAGCTCGAGGAAGCCGGGATCGAACTGCTCGAGCAATCCGAGGCGCTGACCCGTGCCGCCGAGCTGATCGACGAATCCGAGCGACC
This sequence comes from uncultured Thermoleophilia bacterium, assembly GCA_963784985.1. GTDB lineage: Bacteria > Actinomycetota > Thermoleophilia > Miltoncostaeales > Miltoncostaeaceae > CAITWD01. Next base: position 79,876 of record CAWATR010000007.1, on the reverse strand, counting down.
CCGCCGCCCCACCGCCGCGGTCGAGCAGACGACCGACGCCCTGCAGCTGTTCCTGAAGGACATCGGCCGCGTGCCGCTGCTGACCGCCGCCGACGAGGTGCGCCTCGCCAAGCGGATCGAGGCCGGCGACCAGGAGGCCAAGCGCCAGATGGTCGAGGCCAACCTGCGCCTGGTCGTGTCGATCGCCAAGGGCTACCGCGGCCGCGGCCTGCCGTTCCTGGATCTGATCCAGGAGGGCACGCTCGGGCTCGTGCGCGCGGTCGAGAAGTTCGACTGGCGGCGCGGGTTCAAGTTCTCGACCTACGCCACGTGGTGGATCCGCCAGGCCGTCACGCGCGCCCTGGCCGACAAGGGCCGCACGATCCGCATCCCGGTCCACGTCGTGGAGAAGCTGAATCAGATCAGCCGTGCCGAGCGCGTGCTCATCGGCCAGCTCGGGCGCGAGCCCACCGTCGAGGAGATCGGCGAGGCAGCCGGCCTGCCGGCGGACGAGGTCGAGGAGATCCTGCGCTCGGCCCAGCCGACGGTCTCGCTCGAGAAGCCCGTCGGTGAGGAGGAAGAGTCCGAGCTCGGCCGCTTCCTGGCTGACGAGACCTCCGTTGCGCCGGAGCTGTCCGCCGAGGTCTCGCTGCGCGAGCAGGCGCTGCGCGAGCTGTTGGACCAGCTCAGCTACCGCGAGCGTCGCGTGCTCGAGTTGCGCTACGGCCTGCGCGGCGAGAAGCCCCGCACCCTCGACGAGCTCGGCCGGATGTTCAACGTCACCCGCGAGCGGATCAGGCAGGTCGAGAGCCAGTCGCTGCAGAAGCTGTCCTCCCTCCCCGACTCCGCCCGGCTGTCCTAGCCGCGCGCGGGCGCGCGCGACGGGTCCTGCGGGACCCGCGCGCGCCCGTCATGCGCCCGGACTAGTTGACCGACGGGTCCTCGGGCATGCGTGCGACCAGGCGAAACACGCCGCCCTTGCGTTCGAGGGCAGAACTCCACAGGCGCTCGGGCGTCGCGGTGAAGATGTCCTCGGCCTGCGCGGGCACATCGATCCATGCGCCTTCGGCGATCTCGCCCTCGAGCTGGCCCGGGGCCCACCCCGTGTAGCCGCCGAAGACGCGCAGTCGGCCGACGTGTTCGGCCAGGTCGTCGACGGCCTCCTCGGGATCCACGATGCCGATCCGGTCGACCACGATCCCGGCCGCACGATCCGGCGCGTCGAACTCGGCCAGGATGATGACCGCCGCGGGCTGCACCGGACCCCCGCAATGGATCACCTGTTCCTGGGGGACCAGATCGCACAGCGGCTCGGGCAGCGCGTCGGCGGCCTGGATCTCGGTCGGCTGGTTGAGCACCAGCCCGAGCGCGCCGTCGTCGGTGTGCTCGAGCAGCACGACGACGGCGCGCTGAAAATGCGGGTCCATCAGCGTCGGCGCGGCGACCAGCAGGCGCCCCTGTCGAAAGCGCGGTCCGGCCGCCGCCGGGTTCGGGTGCACTCATCAGGCGGCCTTCGTCACGTGGTCGGCGTCGGCGCCGAAGAGCGCGCGGATCAGCTCGGCGTGCTCGTCGAGATCCTCGCGATCCCGTCCGCGCGCGGCGAGTGCGAGCCCCTCGAACGCGACGCCGGCCACCCCGTGCAATTGCTTGCGCCGCCGGGTGAAGAAGTCCGCCAGAAACGCCGCCTGGTGGCGCGCGTCGTCCCAGCGCCCCGCGGCCGCGAGACCCTCGACGACGTCGAGCCCCGTCATTGCGATCTGGCCCCATGTGGGAGGACCGTCGGGCCGGATCGGCACGGCGCCGGCGCGGCGCAGTTCATCGCACCAGTCGGACTCCCCGAGGGCGTCCGCGATGCCTGCCAGGCGGGCCGCCGCATCGGTCAGACGGGCGCCGGCCTCATGGCTCATGCCCTACTGGTGCTCCAGCAGACGGCGCCGCTTGCGCTCACGGAAGAAATTGTAGATGCCGCCGGCGACGACGAGGACGATGGTCGCGTAGATCGCGATCCAGAACACGGTCATGTGCGCGGGCAGTGTGTGGCCGTTGTCCTGACCCAGGATCGCCCATCCCATGCAGAACCAGATCGTCGCGAAGATCATGACTGTCCCGGCGGCACGGAACGGCCACGTGACCGGCAGCAGCTCGTTCTCTTGCTCGTGGTTGCCGTGGTTGCTTGACGCCATGCCCGTCCCTTTCGCCCTTCGGTACCTCCCGGACCGTACCATGCCGCACGCCGGTGTCCGAGCGCCGCGCATAGGATCGCGGTGGCCTCGGACATCATACGGACGCATTTGCCCGTCGATTCTGGGCAGGACGTCACTCCGGGGCCGCGTCGGGCGTATCGGTCCGCCCGATGCGGCCCGCGATGCGTCGCTCGCGGGCGATCACCGCGAACTCCGTGCCACGAGATCGGTACAGCCGCGCCGGGCGGCCCGGGCCCGCACGACGCGCGGTGCCGGCCTCCTCGACGATGCCCGCGGCCAGGACGTCGCGTCGGAAGTTGCGCGTGTCCAGGCGCTCGCCGAGCACCACCTCGTAGACGGCTTGCAGCTCGCGCAGGGAGAACGTCTCGGGCAGCAACTGGACCGCGATCGGGGCGTAGGCGGTCTTGGCGCGCAGCCGCAACGTGCCCGTAGGCGATGGCATCCGTGTGGCCGGTGACCAACGCCGGCAGATCGTCGAGCGCGAACCAGCGCACCTCGACGATGTCCGGTCCCGGGGCGAGCGGGTACCGGTCGGCGGCGATCAGCGCCAGGTAGCTCACCGCCACCTGCGTGTCGCCGCTGCGGTCGAAGCTGAACAGCTGCTCGAGGCGGATGCCCGAGATGCCGGTCTGCTCGAACAGCGTGCGGGCCGCGTCGGTCGCCAGGGGCGATCCGTAGGTCGGGCCGGCGGGCAGCGACCACACGTTGCCTGGACGGCGCACCAGGAGCACCTCGAGCGCGCCGTGCTGAACCGTCATCACGACGAGCTCGACGCTGACCTGGGTCATGCGGTGGCCTTGTGGGCTTCCTGGCGCTCGGCCCAGATCTCCAGGCCCAAGATGTTGTTCTGATCCCACGAAAGCCACCGCCACAGCGCCAGGACGTCGGCGTCGCCGATGGTCTCGTCGATCGGCAGGTACCGATCCAGCGCGGCGGCGATCCCCGCACGCCCGCCCTGCCGGTAGCCCTCCAGGGCGGCATGCCCGATCCGCTCGAGCGCGTCGTCGGCCTCGGCAAGGGTCGCTTCCGCGTCGTCGGTCGGGCCGAAGTGCGACAGCGTGATCAGCACCGGCTGGCGCTCCCCCAGCCGGCCGATGCTCGTGCGCCCGGCGGCGATGTCGCAATCTGACGGCGGCACGTTTGGGTAGAGGTTGCCTCCCTTGAGCTGCGTGCCCGCCGCGTCGCCGATGATCAGCGTGCCGCTCGACTGATGCAGCACGGACATGTGGTGGCGCGCGTGTCCGGGCGTCGCGATCATCTCGAGCGCCTCGTCGTCGCTGACCGGTACCCGATGCCCATCCGGGGCCACGACGATCCGCTCGGCGGCGGTCGCGGTCAGGCCCCCGTGCAGCGGTGCGGTCGGCCCGTAGACCTCATGCGAGGCGGCCACCAGGCGCGCCGGCTCGGCCAGGTGCCGGGCGCCGCGCTCGTGGACCACCACCTGCGCACGGGGAAACGCCGCCGCGAGCGCGCCGGTCCCGCCGCAGTGATCGAGGTGGACATGCGTGAGCACGATCCAGGCCAGGTCATCCGGGCCGATGCCGAGTTCGTGCAGCTGGCCGATGAGCAGCGAGGCCGATGTCTCAGGCCCGGGATCGACCAGGGCTGGCCGGGTGCCATGGATCAGGTACGCGCTGGTGAGCCCCCGACGCCCCCCGAGCTGGGTGTCGATCATCTGTACTCCGGAGGCGATCTCGGTCATCGTCGTCTCGCTCGCATAGCCTTAGGGATATGGGATCACATGATGACGGACGCACCCGGGCCTGGGAAGCAGCCGGGCGGGCCGCCGCCGCCCTGGTCAGCGACGGCGACCGGGTCGGGCTGGGTACCGGCCGAGCGGCCGCCGCGGGCATCCGGGCGCTCGGGGTCCGCGTCGCGGGCGGGTTGCGCTGCGTCGGGGTCCCGACGTCGCGCGCGAGCGCGGCCCTGGGTCGGGAGGTCGGGATTCCGATTGCCCGGATGCGCGCACCGGTGCGGATCGCCCTTGACGGTGCCGACCTGGTGACCCCGGAGGGGCTGGCGATCAAGGGCGGCGGCGGTGCGCTGGTGCGTGAGCGGATCGTGGACGGATCGGCCGGGCGCTTTGTGGTGCTGATCGACGCGCCCAAGGTCGCGACGAGCCTCGACGCGTGGGGCGTGCTCCCGGTCGCCGCCGTGCCGTTCGCCGCCGAGTACGTGGCGCTGGCCCTCGCCGAGCTGTCGCCGGTGCGCCGGCCCGGCCGATCCGACGACGGCCTGGCGATCCTCGATCTGACGATTCCCGCCGGGACGGACTGGGAAGACCTCCACGCCCATGTCCGTGGGGTCGCCGGGGTCGTCGACACCGGCCTGGTACGGGTCGTGCCGGACGACGTGCTGGTCGGCGCCCCGGACGGGTCGGTGCGGACCCTGCCCGAGTTCCTGCGCACCGGGTGAGTCCCGCATGAGCATCGTCCCCCGCCGTCCGTCGCAGGTGCTCGCGCGCGGCGTCGGATCGCTCTCGCGGCGCCTCGGGCGCGGCGGGGGCACCAGCGCCCCCGGCCGGGTCCTGCTGCGCTTGCGCCCACAGGCGATCCAGGAGCTCGGCGCCGCCCTGCCGCGCGGCTCGCTGGTGATCTCCGCGACCAACGGCAAGACGACCACGGCGCGGCTGATCGCCAGCTGCGTGGCCACCGAGGGCTGGCGGATGGTCGCCAACCGTGCCGGGGCGAACCTGGTCTTCGGGGTCGCGACCGCGCTGCTCGACGGGGCGGCGGAGCACCCGCGGCCGGAGTTCGGCCTGTTCGAGGTCGACGAGTTCGCGCTGCCGGAGGTCGCGGCGCGCCTGTCGCCGCGGGTGCTCGTGCTGATGAACCTGTTTCGGGACCAGCTCGACCGCTACGGGGAGCTCGAGGCGATCGCCGACTCGTGGGCGCGGATGATCGCCCGGCTGCCGGCGACGACCACGCTGGTCCTTAACGCCGACGATCCGGCTGTCGCAGCCCTGGCCGACGACGCGCACCGGACCGTGTTCTTCGGCATCGAGGATCCCACTGCGGCGCTGGCTGCCCTCCCCCACGCGGCCGATTCCATGCGCTGCCGGGTCTGTGCGAGCTCGCTGGTCTACGAGCGCGTCACGCTGGGGCACATGGGCGACTGGCGGTGTCCGAACTGCGGCTCGCGGCGGCCGATCCCCGACGTGGCGGCGCGGCGCGTGGCGCTCGTCGGCACGACCGGGCTCGACCTGGAGATCGCCACGCCCGAGGGTGAGGTCGCCGCGCACGTCGCGCTGCCGGGCATGCACAACGCCTACAACGCGACGGCCGCCGTCGCGGCCGCGGTTGCCCTGCGGATTCCCCGCCAGGTGATCGGCCCGGCGCTGGCGGCCGCCGAGGCCGCCTTCGGCCGTGCCGAACGGGTCCGGCTCGACGGGCATGAGATCGTACTGCTGTTGGCCAAGAATCCCGCCGGCGCCAACGTGACCGTGCAGACGGTCGAGCTCGACCCTGCGCCGTTGCACTTGCTGATCGCGCTCAACGACCGCACCGCCGACGGCAAGGACGTCAGCTGGATCTGGGACGTCGACTACGAGCCGCTCCTGGAGCGGCTCGGCGATCTGGTCGTGACGGGCGACCGCGCCTACGACATGGCGCTGCGCTTCGTGTATGCCGGGCTCGACCGGCAGCGGATCCGCATCGAGCCGGACCCGGAGCGGGCGCTCGACGCCGCCCTGGCGCACCTGCCGCACGAGCGCGCACTCTATGTCCTGCCGACCTACACGGCGATGCTCGGGCTGCGCAGTATCCTCGTCGACCGCGGTGCGGCCAGCGCGTATTGGGAACATGACTGACGCCTCCGAAGCCACCCGCTACCTGCGCGAGCACGCCCACTACACCGAGGATCTGGTGCTGTGGCGCGCGATCGCCGCCCAGGTCGAGGGTCCGGTACTCGATCTCGGTGCCGCCGCGGGGCGACTGGCGCTCGCGCTTGCGCGCGAGGGGCACGAGGTCATCGCGCTCGACGCCGATCCGAGGATGCTCCATGCGCTTGCCGACAGCGCCGCTCGCGAGGCGCCCGAGGTCGCGGCGCGGATTACGACCTTGTGCGCGGATATGCGCGAGTTCACCCTCGAGCGTCCGGTCGCGCTGGCGATCGCCGCGATGAATACCCTGCAGGTGCTGCTCACCCCAGAGGACCAGCTGGCGTGTCTCGCGCGGGTCCGCGCCGGCCTCGGCCCTGCGGGCGAGTTCTGGTTCGACGTCGCCATGCCGGACGTGGTCGAAGTTCAGGGGGCGATCGGCGTCGTGCGGGCCGGGGACATCTACACCGAGCCTGAGACGGGCATGCGGCTGGCCCACGCGTTCTGGTTCGACTGGGTCGACCCCATCACCCAGACCGCCCAGTTCACGCACCGGGTGGACGAGGTCGCACCGGACGGGCCCGCGCGTGCGTACCTGCGCCACCACGAGGTGCACCTGTTCACGCCGGTCGAGCTTCGCCACCTCCTGGCGCGGGCCGGGCTCGAGGTCGTGCAGGCCTGGGGGGACTTCGCTGGCGCCCCGCTCGAGGCCGGCGCCGAGCGGCAGGTCTACCGCTGCCGGGTGGCGGCATGAGCACCATTCGGGTCTGCCACCTGTATCCGGGTGAGCTCAACATCTACGCCGATCGCGGCAACATCGCGGTGCTGCGACGGCGGCTGGAGTGGCGCGGGCACGCGCTCGAGGTCATCGAGGCCGGGATCGGGGACCCCATTCCCGACGACGCGGACATGTACTACCTGGGCGGGGGCCAGGACCGCGACCAGGTCATCGTCGCCGACGACCTCGCGGCGACCAAGGCGGACGCGCTGCACCAGGCGGTCGCGGAGGGCTCGGTGCTCCTGGCCGTCTGCGGCGGCTACCAACTGGCCGGTCACGGCTACACCGGCGTCGACGGCACGCGCATGCCGGGCATCGGCGTGCTCGACGCCGACACCGTCGCCGGTCCGACGCGGCTCATCGGGGACGTGGTGATCACCGTCGAGATCGCCGGGGCCCCGGTGACCGTCGTGGGCTTCGAGAACCACGCCGGCCGCACGACGCTGGGGCCGGGCAGCGTGCCGTTCGGCAGGGTCCGCCACGGGCACGGCAACAACGACGTGGACCGCACCGAGGGGGCCATGACCCGGCGCGTGATCGGGACCTACCTGCACGGGCCCCTGCTGCCCAAGAACCCGCGCCTGGCGGACGTGCTGATCGGGTGGGCGCTCGAGCACGCCATGGGTGCACCCGTGGCGCTCGCGCCGCTCGACGACGCCCTGGAGCTGCAGGCGCACCGCGCCGCCATCGCCCGGGTCAGCGAGCGGGGCTCGGCCTAGGTGTCCCTGCGCGAACGGCTACCGACCGCTCGAGCCGAAGCCGCCGGCGCCGCGCCCGTCGGAGTCCGGCAGCTCGTCGACCTCGAGCGCGTCACGCACCAGCACCGGCACCACCACGAGCTGTGCGATCCGCTCGCCCACCGCGATCGTGTGGGCCGCCTCGTCGTGGTTGATGACCAGCACCTGCACCTCGCCGCGGTACCCGGCGTCGATGAGCCCCGGGCTGTTGGTCAGGGTGATCCCCTGCCGCCGCGCAAGGCCCGAGCGCGGTACGACGAGCCCCGCCCAGCCGGGCGGAATCGCGACGGCGATGCCGGTGGGCACGACCGCGCGCCCACCGGGCTCCAGGTGCACGGCCTCGACGGCGACCAGGTCGAGCCCCGCATCCCAGGTGTGGGCGCGCACGGGCAGCTCGGCGTCCGCGCGCAGGCGCTGGACGGGCAGGAACTCTGGCTGCGGGACGGGCTCGGGCATGCGCGGGACGATCATGACATCTAGCATGTCGCGCCGTGAGCACTGACGCCCCTCTCGCCCGCCGGCTGGCCGACCGGACCCTCGAGCTGGTCAACATCGCCTCGGTCTCCCGCGACGAGGCGGCGATCATGCGCCACGTCCGGGCGGCGATCCCGGCGGGGTTTGCGGAATGGTTTGCCGATGGCGAGGCCCTGGTGGTGGGCACACCGCGGCGCCCGGGGGTCCCGTTGGTGCTGCTGGCGGGCCATGTGGACACGGTGCCTGCCCAAGACAACTTCCCCGGCCGGCTCGAGGGGTCCGAGGTCGTCGGCCTCGGAGCCAGCGACATGAAAGGCGGGATCGCGGTGATGCTCGAGCTCGCCGCGCGGGTCGCGCGCGAGCCCACCGCCCTGGGGCTCGACCTCGCCCTGGTGATCTTCACGCGCGAGGAGCTCTCGGTGGCCGAGAGCCCGCTGCCGGCCGCGTTCGCGGCCTGCCCGCAGCTGGGCGAGGCGGTGCTCGCGGTCGTCCTGGAGCCGACCGACAACACGATCCAGCTCGGGTGCATGGGCAACCTGAACGCCACGCTGCGGTTCCGCGGCCGCAGCGCGCACTCCGCCCGTCCCTGGACCGGCGACAACGCGATCACCCGCGCCGTGGCGGGCTTGGCCGAGCTCGTCGTCACGGCGCCCCGCGCGGTGACGATCGAGGGGCTGGAGTTCACCGAGGTCGTGAGCGTCACCCGCATCCGCGGCGGCGTGGCCGACAACGTCATCCCGGACCTGGTCGAATGCCACGTGAACTTCCGGTTCACCCCGGACCGGAGCGCCGCCGAGGCGGAGGCCGCGCTCCGGGCGCTCGTCGGCCCTGTCGGGGAGCTCGAGATCACTGGGATCTCGCCGTCGGGGCGCGTGGCGCCTCGGACCCCGTTGCTCGAGCGCCTGATCGCCGGCGGCGGATTCCGGGTCGGGCCCAAACAGGCCTGGACGCCGGTCGCGCAGTTCACCGAGATCGGCATCGACGCCGTCAACCTCGGCCCCGGCGCGACGGCGATGGCCCATACGCGCGAGGAGCGGATCGCCGTCGGCGAGTTGGTGCGCACCTATGACGCGCTTGCGAGGTTCGTGGGCGCGGACGGCGCCGCGTGACCGGCCCCGCTGCCGGTCCGATCTCGCCGGTGCTGCGCGAGGTCGGGACCTATCCGTTCGCGCGCCTCGACGAGGCCAAGCGCAGCGTGCAGGCCCGTGGCGTGGAGCTGATCGACTTCGGTGTCGGCGACCCCCGCGAGCCGACGGCACCGGCGATCCGCCAGGCGTTGGTCGAGGGGGTCCGGGAGACGATGGAGTACCCCAAGGCCGTCGGGCTGCCGGAGCTGCGGAGCGCCATCGCCGCGTGGGTCGCGCGCCGCTTCGGCGTGACGCTCGATCCGGATCGAGAGATCATCCCGACCCTCGGCGCCAAGGAGGCCGTGTTCAGCCTCGCGCAGATCGTCGTCGATCCGGCGGCCGGTAAGGACCTGGTCGCGGTCACCGAGCCGGGCTATCCCGTCCCGGGCCGGGGCGCGCGGTTTGCCGGCGCGCAGGTCCTGAGCCTGCCGCTGACGCACGCCAACGGCTTCCTGCCGGACCTGGATGCCGTCCCGCGCGAGGCCTGGCCCCGGCTCGCGCTGTTCTGGGTGAACTACCCCAACAACCCCACCGGCGCGGTCGCGCCGCGCGCCTTCTATGCGCGACTGGGCGCCCTGGCGGCCCGTCATGGGTTCTGGATCGCCTCCGACGAGGCGTACTCGGAGCTGACCTACGCCGACGAGCTGCCCGTCTCGGCACTTGAGCTCGCCGACCGCAGCCACGTCGTGGTGATCAACACCTTGAGCAAGCGCTCGTCGATGACCGGGTATCGGTCGGGGTTCATCGCCGGCCCGCCCGAGCTCGTCGCCGCGCTCAAGCTGTTCCGGCCGACGGTCGGCACCGCCCCACAGGAGTTCGTGCAGCGTGCGGCGATCGCGGCCTGGGCCGACGAGGCGCACGTCGTCGAGGCCCGTGCACGCTATCGCGCCAAACGGGCGATCCTGGCCGAGGTGATCGAATCTCGCGGGCTCGCGATCCACGGGAGCGTGGCCGGCATGTACCTGTGGGTCAGGATTCCCGAGGACGTGCCCTCGGCAGAATTCGCCGCGCGCCTGCTCGAGCACGGGATCGTCGTGGCGCCAGGGGCGTTTCTCGGTCCCACGGGCGAGGGGTACGTCCGCTTCGCGCTGGTTCCGACGATCGACGACTGTCGCCGCGCCGCGGCGATCCTCAAGGAGGTGCTGTGACCCAGACCGAGACGCTGGCCGCCGACATCGCGCGGCTCTACGAGTTGCCCGCCGAGCAGGCCGCGGCGGAGGCGGACACCGTCGAGCGGGCGATCGCGCTGCTCGACGCGGGCGCCATCCGCGTGGCCGAGCCCGACGGTGACGGCTGGCGGGTCAACGAATGGGTCAAGAAGGCGATCCTGATCTACTTCCGGATCACCGTCTCGGCGCCAATCGAGATCGGGCCGTTTGCCTACTTCGACAAGATCCCCGTGAAGGCGGTCCGGCCGGAGGACGGCGTGCGCGTGGTCCCGCCGGCGGTCGCGCGCTACGGCAGCTACCTGGCACCGGGGGTGGTGATGATGCCCAGCTACGTGAATATCGGCGCCTGGGTGGGCGCCGGGACGATGGTCGACACCTGGGCGACGGTCGGCTCATGCGCACAGGTCGGCGCCGACGTGCACCTGTCGGGCGGGGTAGGCATCGGCGGCGTGCTCGAACCGCCCCAGGCGAGCCCGGTCATCATCGAGGATGGCGCGTTTCTCGGATCGCGCGCGATCGTCGTCGAGGGCGTGCGGATCGGCGCGGAGGCCGTGCTTGGCGCCAATGTGGTGCTCACCGCGTCGACCCCGATCATCGACGTGACCGGCGCCGCACCGGTCGAGATGCGCGGCTATGTGCCGCCGCGCTCGGTGGTCGTGCCAGGGACTCGCGAGAAGGCGTTTCCCGCCGGAAGCTTCCACCTGCCGTGTGCCCTGATCATCGGGCAGCGAACGGCCTCGACGGACCGCAAGACGACCCTCAACGACGCCCTGCGGAGCTACGGCGTGGCGGTCTAGTAGACGCCGGTCAGCGAGGCCGCGAAGCCCGGGCTCAGCTCGCCGGAATACACGTGCTCGACCGGGCCGGTCATGGTGACGGCGAGGTCCTCGTCCACGTCGATCACCAGGGATCCGCCCGCCGACATGCACGGTCAGGGGGCTCATGGCCCCGTGTGCGACCACGGCGGCAACCGCGGTGGCGCAGGCCCCGGTCCCGCAACTGAGGGTCTCCCCGACGCCCCGCTCCCAGACGCGCATCGTGAGCTCGGAGGGGCCGTCGGTGCGCACGAACTCGACGTTGGTGCGATGCGGGAAAGTGGGCATGGGTCTCGAGTTCGGATCCGAGTTGCGCGACGCGGACGCCGGGCTCGGGATCCTGGATGACGGCGTGCGGGTTGCCCATCGAGACCTCCAGGAACTCGACCGGCCCCATGCTCGTGCGCAGGGTTGTCGACTGCCGGGCCCTTGGGCAGGACGGCCTGCCCCATGCGGACCCGGACCAGGCCGTCGCCCAGCAGCTCGACGTGGGTCCGCTCGCGACCGGTCAGCACCAGCCCGTCGGCGGGCAGTCGTCCCTCGCGCGCGAGGTAGGCCGCCACGATGCGGATGCCGTTGCCGCAATTCTCCGCCTGGCTGCCGTCCGCGTTCCAGACGGTCATGCGGGGTCCCTCGGCGTCGAAGCTGACCTCCAGCACGCCATCGGCGCCGACGCCGAACTGCGCGTTGCAGAGCTCGATGGCCCGCTCCGGGCTCATCGGGGCGTCCAGCTCGGCCTGCTCGACGACGATGTGGTGATTGCCGGTGCCATGCCATTTCTCAAAGCGCATGGGCACAGGGTACTTCAACCGGCGGGCAACGCCGCCTGCCGCCACGCGGCCAGCAGCTCCGGCAGCGCGTCGCCCGGCGGCCCGTCGCCCAGGTCGATGACGTGCGCGTGCGGCCAGCGCCGGGCCCAGGCCAACTGGCGCCGCGCGAGCCGGCGCGTGCGCGCGGCCAGCAGGTCCGGCAGCTCATCGGCCGTGAGCCTGCCCGGCGCGCAGGTCGGCAACCTCGCGCGCGCCGATGATCTGCAGCGCCTCGCGGCTGACGCCCGGCGTATCGAGGGCCCGTTCGAGCTCGCCGACCAGGCCGTCGTCGAGCTCGCGCCGGACGCGGAGCCCGATCATCTCGTCGAGCACCCCCCGCGGCCGCATCACCACGCAAGCAAGGTCGGAACGCGCATCGATTCGTCCCAGAGCCGGCCGGTCGGGTGCCGGGCGGCCCCCGGGCGTGGCGGCGATCTCCAGTGCGCGCGTCAGGCGCCGCGGGTTGGCGACGATCGACGCGGGCGGCGGCCTCCGGGTCGCGGCGTGCCAGTTCGGCCGCGGCCCGGGTGCCTGTCGGTGGCGACGAGCGCCTCCGCCCAGGCGCGCGTCGCGGCCGCCACGGGCGGCGGGAACCCGAGATCGGTCAACGCCGCGCGCAGGTAGAGGGCCGTCCCGCCGGTGACGATCGCGATCCGCCCGCGGGCGTGGATGGCGTCGATCGTCGCGTGGGCCGACCGCCCGAACGCACCGGCGCTCGATGATTCGGCGAGCGCGAGGTCCCCGACGAAGTGGTACGGCACCTCTGCCCGCTGGTGGGCGGAGGGAGCATCGGCGGCGATCTCCAGTCCCCGATAGCGCTGGAACGGATCGGCGACGACGATCTCGGCGTCCAGTTCGCGGGCGGCGGCATGCGCGAGGGTGCTCTTGCCCGCCGCCGTCGGCCCGAACAGGGCCAGCACATGGCTGGAAAACGGCACTATTTGGTACCCGAGGTATGCACCGGGGTATGCACCCCGCGGACACGTCCGAGCAGATCCGCGCGATCTACCTCGCGTTCTGTGGCCATCAGAGCGTGGCTGTAGGTGTCGGCGGTCACCAGTTTGCTGCGCTGCCCTACCCGCTCGCCGATTTCGGCCCACGAGATGCCCTGCAAGGTGCCACAGGCTGATGCGCCGGTGCCTGAGCGCGTGCGGGGCGAACGCCGGCACCCCGGTATCGCGGCAAGCCCGAAGGAGCGCCATGCGCGGGTTGCTTGCGATGACCCCGGCGAACAACTGGGCCGACGGGTCGCGGTCCTCGTGGGGGGCTGTAGCTGCGCCACCACGGCAGCGTACAAATCATCGGGCAGCTGCACCCAGCGCGGGCGGCGCGTCTTGGCGACGGCGGCGCGCAGGAGCCACGCCTTGCGGCCCTCATCCAGATCGCCGACCGTGGCCGCGCACAGCTCCCCTACCCTGGCGCCGGTGGGCGCCCAGCACCAGCAGCGCCAGCATGTAGCGCACGGGCAACATCCACCCCACCGCCTCGAGGTGCTCGGCCAGGGACGGCTCCATTGCGTCGGATTCCTTGCGCGGCAAGCGCACCTGCACGCGATCGCGGGCCGGGTTCTCCTTGATCCCCGCGAAGTCCAGCACCATCGCCGCGGCGGTGATGGATTTGCGGATCGACTCCAGTGCAATGCCGTCGGCGGTCAGTTGGGCCACCACGCCGGCAACGTCCGCGGTGGTGATCTCCCCTACCGGCCGGCCGCCCCAGGCCGCCGAGCTGGCCGGCGTGAGTGCCAAGACACTCCGGACCTGGCTGTCGTGCGGGCGGCTAACCCGCCACAGCCGTCCGCGGCTGCTCATGCGTCCAAACATTAGCCTGCGCCGCCGCCGAGGCCCTCACTTGGCCGGACGCATCTACCGCGCTAGCGCCTCTATCACGCCGACGCCGCTACCACGCTGGCGCGCACGGCACTAGGGTCGATCCACGCAGATCGTCGCGCTGAACGGGAATGCCTCTCCTGACGGATAGCTGCTCCAAATACTTCGGCTTCGCCGGCCTGCCGGCTCCTCCGACGGGCGAGGAGCAACCGTAAAGGCGCTCGCTCCGATTTGCGGTCGTCCTCCGTCGGAGCCAGCGCCTTACGTCGAGATCGGCGTCGAGCGCTGAACTGCAAGCAAATAGGACTGGTCGCCGATGCGTCCGGTGAGCTTCGCGTATCCGAGTGAACCCGAGAAGATGGCACTGCCCGGGGGGTCCTTCATTCTGTGGCGGTACACACTGGTCTGCGATGACGCGACCGAGGTCCCGGCGGAAGTAGGGATCTACAGAACCGCCATCGGTCTCGCGCAGACCGATCCCGGTCGCTGCCGGCTGGATGTTGCCGAGGCAGTGGACACCGACGGTCGGTCGGTGATTGAACACAACGTCCTGATGAAGCACGACCCGCCGATGCGATGGATGGTCCACAGGGACGGGATCATCGAGTACTCGCCGCCTGGGTGATCCATCCGTTGCTCCCACTCCGAGGCTGTTTTCGCGCCCAATACGGTCCCTCCGCTCGGGGCACAGCCGCGGCCATGCTGCGCCGCTACGATTTATTGTCATGAAACTCCCCCGTGGCGCCGATTGCGTCTGTGGGAAAACCCGCAGGGGGCCCCCTGGGCGGCGGTTCGTCTGCGCTGCGGCGCCGCTCGATCGGCAGTTTGGGGGAAGTTGAGGAGGGGCGCCGCTTGGGCTTCCAGACGAATACGCCCCGCCGGACTAGGCGCTGCGGAGCCAGTCGTCGACGCTGCGTAGCAGGACGTCCAAGCCCTCGCGCAGCTCGCTGAGCGCATCTGCGCGATCGTCGCTGTGATGCAAATACCAACGACATTCGCCCGACGGCCACGCATAGAGCGTCAGGTCGTGGCGATCGTTTGCGGTATCGATCAACGTGAAGATCCGACTCGGAGCTTGGTCCAGGTGGCGAGGGACACCCGGAGCGCTGATGACTCTGAAGCGGCTGCTACCCGACATCGGCGGGTTGCCCCCAATCGCATTCGTCGCTCATGGCGAAGCCATGCCGCGCCGCGCCGTCTAACAACTCAACTCGCCGTCGAGTCAAAACTGGCCGGCGACCCGCAAAGACCCGCAACTCTCCCCGATGCCGCGACCGAACAACACATTTGCCGCGTTGCTGCCGTTGTGAAATTTGCCCACGTTGCCGAAAAGCGATTCCCTGGGACATGAAGACGGATGACCCGACGTTTTTCCGTCTGCGGTCGGCGTCCCTTCGGCAGGGCCATCGCGGGACCAATGCCGGAGGGGCGTCACCGGCGCCCCCTGATGAGCGAAGAGGCGCGATCACGGGACTGCGATCGCGGCGGGTCTTGGGAGACCGCCACATAAGGACCACGCGTGTCGCCCTTGACCGCTGTCGCCGTCCGATCCCCCGCCACGGCGGATCGGATCGACGCAGGCGATGAGGGCGCTAATGGTCCCCGCTCCCGTGAGTGCGCCTTTCGCAGACGCAATCACGACCGCGCCTCTTCTGATCCAGGCCTAGCGCGCGGCCCCGTCGCATCCGCGCCGTGGAGACATCGAACACGTTCGAAAACTTGCCCAAACTCCAGCGAAGCTGTTGGGTGGGCTCAGTGCGGGCGGGGTCCTGACGGCGCGTCCCGCCTGCCGGTGGCGTCCCCTCCAGCCCTGCGACGGGTCCGATTGGAGGGGCGTCGCCCTTGTAACAACCCGCCACAACCTCCCCGATCGTCTCGTATCCCGCCACGAACGGGGCGGATAGGGTGATTGCTGGCAAAGCGATGCTGTCGTGGGGCCACCACCGGGGCGGTGAACGTCCCTCGCCAGGCTCCGGATCGCGCTGTCACGGCGTCCCTTCGGCGCTCTCTGGGGCTCTGGAGGGGCGTCGGTCGCCCTGTCCCGCACTGACGCGCTCCCGCCCCCGAGAAGTTAGC
Source organism: uncultured Thermoleophilia bacterium (assembly GCA_963784985.1). Taxonomy (GTDB): domain Bacteria; phylum Actinomycetota; class Thermoleophilia; order Miltoncostaeales; family Miltoncostaeaceae; genus CAITWD01. The sequence continues at coordinate 64,065 of CAWATR010000007.1, read as the reverse complement.
GAGCACCAGTATGGCGCTCGATGCGATCAGCGGCTCAGGTCCTCTAGCACGCTACGAAGCTCCGCGAGGCTTGGGGCACCCTCCGCCGCGGCTCCGGAGCGGTAGAGGCGGCATGAAAGCCCGATTCGAGCGGTCTCGTCGAGGAATGGGTCCGCGCCATCGATGAGCATGGTCGGGGAGCCGCGGAACTCGAGCTCCCGAGCGTGCTCCACGGTCTCAACGCGTTCGCGGTCAATGGTTACCTCGGACGAACCAAGGTCGCCGAGCACGGCGCGGATCCGCTCTTCAGCCACTCGCCAGCTGGGGCACCCGTCGAAATAGCGAATGACTACGCGCATGCATGAACGCTAGTCGAGCGTTCGCGTGACCCCGTCGGAACCGGCGCGGGCCGTCGTCGTGCGTCGCGTCGGAGGTCTGGGTGAGCGGGGCACGCGCCGGTCAAACCCGACGCACTCCGGGTCGGACTTGCGGAGATGGACAGCGCTGGGCGCGAGAGTCAGACTGGTCGCCGATGCGACCTATCTCCTTGGCCGTTCAGTCCGGACCGGCCCACACCGCAACGTCCGACGCCCACTTCTACGAGTGGCAGGTGATGCTTGCTGACGGTGGGACGGAGCCGTGCGTGGTCCGCATCCCTAGGACCGTCCGCGACCGCGCACACAACGAACCCGACACCTGCGGGCCCGGGGTCGTGAAGGCCGTCAAGACCGAAGGCCGGTCGGTGGTCGAGCAGAAAGTCCTGAAGCAGGACGACCCGCCGCTGAACTGGGTGGTCTACGAACTCGACATCCTCGAGGACATCACCCCCGCCTCCTGAGCGACCTTTTCGAGGTATGCACCGAGGTATGCACGCGACGGACATCCGCGGTACCGACTGGCACGCATAGCATGCGGTAAGCCCGAGAAACCGCTTGTTTACGGGGTTCTGACAGCCCGAACAGGGCCAGAACATCCCACGTTGAGGGCATGCTCCCCTTCGGCCCGCTACGGCCCGTAGTTGCTGAACGCGCCGCCGACCCGATCGTAGGTGTTGCCCAGTTCGTCCTGGGTGATCTGGGCAGCGCCGTCGTCCGGTGTGAGGACCAGATCGTGCTCGAGCACGACGGTGCGGAACCTCCAGCCCGGCGCCGGATTCAGGCGACTACCGAGATCCCTGAGGCTCTCGAAGGTCTGGTTGGGATCCACGATGAGGCTGGCGGACTTCATGCACCAGGTGTTGCCCGCCGGATCGTCGAGCAGGAACGCGGGTGAGCCCGCGTTGATGCCGAACTTCGTGTCCCGCTTCACGTGGATCTGCTTGTAGGCGACGCTCTGGTGCTTGCGCATCTCCTTGGGCACCTCGAGCCACGTTACCCAGCGTGCCTTGAGGCCGTTGAAGTCGCGCTCGGTGCCGACCGTGGCCTCGATCCAATCCAGGCTCCAGAGCCTGGGGCCGTTCTTGAACGCGCCCAGCGCGTGGTAGTCCTGCGTGAGGGCATCCACATCGACCGCGTCAAGCATCGCCTGGGGGCACGTGTCGCCGGTTGCCTCAGGGTCGTTCAGCCCGAGGGTGTTGTAGACCCCGGCGACCAGGTGCAGCGGGTTGCCCCCGATGATGAAGATCTCCGTGTACCGCTGCCCAAGGACCCCATCGAAGCGCATGAACCTCGCGCCGGCGTCATCCTTCGGCAGCTTGGCGTGAAGTTTCACGTTCCTGCTCCTTGTGTTGTGTGGAGTCGCCCGATGTTCGTCACCGGCGGAAGCTTGTCGTCCGCACCGCCGGGGATCCACCGCCACCGCGGTGGTCATCCACTGCCGGGGCGGCGGGACGCGTGCGATGGTCCGCGGGCGCATGGCGTTGTCCGCGACTCGCACGTTCGTCTGGTGGCGCGCGCGCGTCATCTCCATCGTGACGAGCGGAGAGCCACCGAGGTTGCTGTCCGTGACGCCCTCGTGCTCGTTGACGGCGACCCCGCTCTCCCCGGTCGTGGCTCTCGGCCTGTCAAGGGCGCAGAACCTCTCGACAGGCCGAGGAGCGTTGAGATCAACAGGTGGAAGCCGGTCAGCGAACTACATTCGCAACACCGAGCGTGCCTCCTGCCAGCGAACCGTCAGGGCGAACAGGACGAAGATGTCCAGCGCGATCGCGACCATGCTCCACAACGGGAAGGCCGGGAACCAGGCGAACTGGCCGATCAGGTTGATGAACACCACGAAGATGGCGAACCACCGCGCCCAGCTTTTGGCCGAGAACAGCCCGACCCTGCGAGGGCCATGATGATGCCCCAGATCAGCAGCGCCCAACCCCACGTCTTGTAGCTGGTGGTCACCGTCAGCTGGGAATTCGGCAGCACATAAACGGTGTGCTTCAGGATGGCCACGAGGCCTTGGATGATGTTGATGCAGCCCACGACAATAAGGACGAAACCGGCAAAAATGACCCATCCGGTCCACGCAGAGCCTTCATCTTGATACGGGTCTGTTGACATCGCTGGTGCTCCATTGTTCGGATTTGTTGCGGCTCGCCACGACCGCCTGCGTATCGGCAGCCGCATACCCCGGTGGATGACACGATCGGTGGCCAAATGGTACTCGGGGCGGCGGCGCACCGGCAGTTGCTGCCGTGCGAAGCCGGGGCGCATCCGGGGTAGGACCCCCGAGCCCGTCCGGCAATGCCACATATCACGCACGGTGCGGACAAAACATCTGAGGACCAGCAGGTCGCCGGATGACCGGCGAGGCGCGCATCACATGCGGAGAGCGATAACAACGCTTGCCGGTACGCCTCCGATCCGCCGGGTCGGGCCGTGGGATGAGCAGGGGCCGCCCGACGCATTCGCGGCCCTTCGTGTCAGCTCGACGTACCGGCGATTCGGCGAGCCCTGGAATCAGTGGAGACGGTCCCGTGTCGTCCGACTCGACCTTCCTATCTACCCGAAAGTTGGCGCGCGGCCGTCACGCCCTGTGCGCGCGGCAGCTCGAAACGGGCATCGATGCCGTCCGCGGCGGTGCGCCTCGGGGGTCCGCCACGTGACAACAACAACAACAACAACGACGTTTGTCCTCGCCGGCGGGATCCTGTGAGCTGAGCAGTGGACGTACACGGTGCGGCGTTGCACCGCGCTTCCGCGTGCACCGCCGAGAAAGGGGACATCTGTGCCATCGAAATTGGAGCGCTGGATTGATGTGCGGCTCGAGCGGATCACGCGCCAGCCGCTCCGGGGCGCGTGGACCGCTGCGGCGGTCGTCACGCTGACGGTCACCGTCATCGCCGGACTGCTCATGCGTCTTACCGACCCGTCAACTTTCCCGACGTCTCGGGTTGGGCTTGTGGTGGGCCGTCCAGACGACGACAACCGTGGGCTACGGCGACGTCGTGCCGACGTCCGTCGCCGGCCGAGCAATCGCCGCGCTCGTCATGCTCGTCGGGATCGGGTTCATCACCGTCTCGACCGCCGGCATCACGAGCGCCTTTCTCGAGTCCGCCCGGCGACGCCGGACGGCCGACACCGACGATCCGCTCGCAGTCGAAATGCGCGCGCTCCGACACCAAATCGAATTGCTCGACGGACGAAGTCCGCGCGGGCCGCACCGACTGACGGCCGGGACGCTGCGACCTGAATGCCGAGCGCCGCTGTGCTCGCACAGGCGGGCCGCGACTCGCTGGCCTGCGACGAACCACCCTCTAGGGCTGCTGTGAGCGGACCAGCGTCCTGACAGCGATCGCCCGCCCGGCCGGATCCGGTAGTCTCCCGCGGCGAGTGGCCGGTCGACCTGGGGGAACAACCGTCACCGAGCGACCCGACCCTGCAGCACTTGTCCAGTCGTCGGCCTATGTGCGGCTGCTGGTGCTGGCCGCCATCCTGGGCGCGCCGATCGCGGTGCTGGCGTACTTCTTCCTGGCGCTGGTCAGCCACCTGCAGACCTGGGTCTTTGAGGACCTGCCCGAGCGCCTCGGGTTTTCCAGTGAGCCGGCCTGGTGGCCGCTGTTGCCGCTGACGCTCGCCGGCATCCTGGTGGCACTGGCGATCATGCGCCTGCCCGGGCGCGGTGGCCACTCACCGGCCGACGGCCTGCAGGTCGGCGGCGGGCCGGCCATGCCAAATGCGCTTCCCGGCATCGCGTTCGCGGCGCTCGCCGGCCTGGCGCTGGGTGCGGTCATCGGGCCCGAGGCCCCCTTGATCGCCCTCGGCGGCGGTCTGGCCGCGTTTGCGGTCAAGCGCGCCAAGCACGATGCCACCGACCAGACCCTTGATGGTGGTGGCTGCCGCCGGCAGTTTTGCCGCGATCAGCACGCTGCTTGGCTCGCCGCTTGTGGCGGCGTTCTTGATGATGGAGGCCTCGGGGCTCGGGGGCGCCATGCTGGGGGTCGTGTTGTTGCCGGGGCTGCTTGCAGCCGGCGATCGGCTACCTGATCTTCATCGGGCTGGATTCGCTGACCGGCCTGGGCACGTTCTCGCTGGCGATCCCCGAGGTCGCGCCGATGAGCAAGATCACCGTGGCCGAGTTCTTCTGGGCGATCGCCATCGGCATCGCCGCGGCGCTGGTGTGCTTTGGGATCCGCTGGTTGGCGCTGAGCATCCGGCCCCACGTCGAACGGCGGATCCTGCGTGCTGACCCCCGTGCTTGGGCTCCTGATCGCCGGGCTTGCGATCGCCTACACCGAGCAGACCGGCCACCCCTCATCGGATGTCTTGTTCTCGGGCCAGAGCGCCCTGGGTCCCCTGGTCGGGAACGCCGCCACCTACTCGGCCGGGGCCCTGGTGCTGTTGCTCGTCGTGCAAGGGGCTTGCCTACGGGGTCTCGCTCGCCGGTTTTCGCGGCGGCCCGATCTTCCCGGCGATGTTCATCGGGGCGGCCGGCGGGATCGCCCTGTCGCACCTGGCCGGCCTGTCGATGGTCGCCGGGGTCGGCATGGGCATCGGCGCGATGGTGTGTGCGATGTTGGGGCTGCCCCTGGTCTCGGTGCTCCTGGCGAGCGTGTTCATGGTCAACGCCGGACCGGACCTGCTGCCATTGATCATCGTCGCCGTCGTGGCGGCCTATGTCGCCCGGGCGCGACTGATGCCGAGGCTCCCCGGGGCGGCGGCGGTCGCCGCGCAGCCCGGCGGGAGCTGACGTTCGGGCGGTCTGCCCGCCGCGACAGATCCCACAGCGCTCCGGACGGCAGCGCCCTGAGGTTGCGAGCGCCCGTGCGATGCTGCGACGCCGGAGGCGTAGCGCCGTCGGCGGTGAAGGTGTTCACTGATGCCCGAGGGGCACGGGCATCCAAGCGAAGGGCGGTTCCAATGGCGGTCTCCGCGATCGCGCACCACAGCGTGGACGAACGGCGAGCAGTCGGCAAGGCAGCACGCAAGCAGACGCCCCCGACGAGCCACGCGGGATGGGCACCGGCCGCGGACCGTCCCGACCCGGTCGCCTTGCTCGCCGCGCAGAATCTGACCCGTGAACAGGACCTGGTGCCCGTTCGCCACGGCCGGATGATGGTCTCGCCGTTTACCTTCTACCGCGGCGCGGCGAAGATCATGGCCGCCGACTTGGCCGCCACGCCGACCGCCGGACTGAATGTTCAGCTCTGCGGCGATGCGCACCTGTCGAACTTCGGCGTGTTCGCATCGCCCGAGCGGACCCTGCTGTTCGATCTCAACGACTTCGACGAGACGCTGCCGGGCCCGTTCGAATTCGACGTCAAGCGCATGGCGGCGAGCTTCACGATCGCGGCACGCAACAACGGCTTCGCCAAGGCCGACGGCGACGCCGCCACGCGCGCCTCGGTGACGGCGTACCGGGAGGCCATGGCCGAGTTCGCCGAGATGCGCAACCTGGACATCTGGTACGCGCGCCTGTCTGAGCAGGAGATCATGGCCGCGGTCCAAGCGGCATCTGCAGGAGTGACCAAAAAGAAGGACGCCAAGCAGGTCACCAAGGCGCAGAAGCTGGCCGAAAAGAACGCTCGCAAGGCCCACACCCGCGACAGCCTGCAGGCGCTCTCGAAGCTCGCCGAGATCGTCGACGGTCGCTACCGCATCGTCAGCCAGCCGCCGATCGTCGTCCCGGCGCGGGAGTTCGAGAAGATGTACGGCATCACCGCCGACCAGCTCGTGGACATCGTCCACGGCCAGCTCCAGGCGTACCGGGAGACGCTGCAGTTCGATCGCCGGCACCTGCTCGAGCGCTTTGAGCTCGTCGACATGGCCCGCAAGGTGGTCGGCGTCGGCAGCGTGGGCACCCGCGCGTTCATCGTCTTGTTGCAGGGCCGCGACGATGGCGATCCACTGTTCCTGCAGGTCAAGGAGGCGACCGCGTCGGTGCTCGAGGATTACCTTCCCAAGAGCCAATTCAGGACCCCGGGCGAACGGGTCGTGCAAGGGCAGCGGATGATGCAGGCCGCAAGCGACATCTTCCTGGGCTGGACCAAGGGTGTCGAGGCCAATCGCTACCTGTATTGGCGCCAGCTGCGCGACATGAAGGGCTCGGCCCTTGTCGAGACGATGGCCCCGGGGACGCTCAAGCTCTATGCGGGCTTCTGCGGCTGGACCCTCGCGCGGGCGCACGCCAGATCGGGCGACGCCATCGCGTTGGCCGCCTACCTCGGCAAGACCGACGAGTTCGATCAGGCGATCACCGATTTCTCCAACCGCTACGCGGATCAAAACGATCTGGACTACAAGGCGTTTGGCGAGGCCATCGCCTCGGGTCGCCTGGAAGCGGTCGAAGGTCTGTGAGGTTGGTCCGGCGGGCGGGGGGCTCGGTACCGAACGTCGGGGAGTTCTCGAACGCAGGCGAGGCGTTACGACGCTCGCGCGCGGCCGCCTCGTGGCCTTGCCGTCGTCGGTACGCAACCCCTGCTCTGTCACTGCTCCAGCGACAATCACCTCCGCGGCACGCGGCGACGCAGGGCTGCCCAGGTCAGTCTCCGCTCGGCCATTGCGCGGTCCACGGTTGTGATCCGCAATGAGCCGGGTGGTCATGCCGGACGGCGACGCGGTGGGGTGGCGGGCAAGAACAACGGATATTGCGCCACGCCGAACGCGCTCGACCTCGACGGGTTCCGCGGATTGTCATGCCTCCCCGGGTAGGGTGGTCCGCAGACATGACTGATCGACCCGCCTGATGCTCCTCGACCTCATCGTTATCGGCCTGGCGATCGCGCTGGACCCGATTTCGCTGACGCCGTTCCTGTTGATCCTGGCGTCCAAACGCGGCGTCCGGAAGGGCGCGGCCTTCATGTTGGGCTGGCTGGCGTCGATCGCGATCATCATCGCCGGCACGCTGCTGGTCACCCAGAGCAATCCGCCCGCGCCCAGCTCGGCGCCCTCGATCGCGGCGCTCGTGGTCAAGCTGGTGATCGGCCTCGGCCTGATCTACTACGCCATACGGCAGCGCCGCAAGATGGGCCAGCCGAAGCCACCCAAGAAGACCCCGAAATGGCAGACGGGGATCGACAACATGTCCCTGTGGTTCGCGGCCATCCTCGCACCGTTGACCCAGCCCTGGGGGTTGATCGCCGCCGGCGTCACGGTCGATCACCCAAGCCGACCTCGCCTCGGGGCAGGACGTGTTTGCGCTCGTCCTGTTTGCCCTGATCGCGACGTCGATCATCATCACGCTGGAGCTGTTTGCGAGCTTCAGACCCGAGCGCGCCCAGGAGTTCATTGCGCGCATCAGGGCGTGGATCACGGCCCACAGTGATCAGGCGATCGTCATCCTGTTCTTGGCAATCGGCCTCTATCTGGTGGGGAGCAGCATCTACTACCTGTCCACCTCGTAGCAGGTCGAGAACTCGGCGGGCAGAACGACCGCGCGAAACGCTCGTCGCCCGTTCACGCCGTGGCCAATGACCCGACGAGCAACGCTGCGGTGGGCAATGCGCTCGCTGATGCCCGCGTGATCGAGGCCCAACTCAACCCCGCGGGCCCCGACTGGTGACGTTCGTTTCGCGGCGTTCGAACGCCCCCGATTCGCCTCCGGCTCGAGGCGCCGGAGGCGGTCAACCACCCGGCGCGTCGACTCGGATCGTGCGGGACGCGGTGGCGCGGGAGGAGTCCTGCCTGGGCGGCTGCTCAGGTGTCGATCTCCTCCCAGATCGACTGCTCGTCGTGCTCCTCCCACGTCCGCGCCCGGCATCGCGATGGCCCAGCTCGTCCATGTCCCGACGGGGCGCGCCGGAGCGGTCCTGACTTTGACCCGGACGCGGATGCCGGGCGTGAGCCCCACGGGCGACCGGAGCGGCGCGGTCGTCATCCCCCAGTGCGTCGGTGGATCGCCGGGTCCCACGGAGAGTGAGATGCCTGGGGCGAGCCCGGCACTGAACCAGAGCGCGAGCGCGTTGGCCATTCCGTGCTCGCGGACGGAGAGGAGCCCCTCGGCTTCGAACGGCGCCTGCGCCTCCTCGAGCGGGATCAGACCGGCGTTCGTCGTCCACAGCCGAGCCGCCTCGGAGCGCCGGTCACCTGCGGCGAGGTGGCGGAAGCCGCCCGAATAGGAGATCTCATTGACGGTCTTCTCAACCAAGTCGCCGAGTTCGAGGCCGTAGGGGTTGTTCTGCCAGAAACTCCACCGTCTCCCCCAAGTACCGGTCGTGCACCAGCGCGACCCACGCGGTGACCGAGTCAGGGACCATGACCCCACCAGGCTTGAGCCAGCGGTTGCGGGCGGTGATGACCGGCGCGAGCATTCCCTCGTCGATACCGAACCCACCAAGCCACTCCGAAACGATCACGTCGACCCGCTCCGGCAGCTCGATTTCCGTGACGTCGCCCTGGATCACCCGGACGATGTCCGCGACCCTGTTCGCCGTGGCCAGCTCCTGCGCCAGGACCGCGATCGAGGTCTGTTCCACCGCGTACACGCGCGCGGCTCCCGCTCGCGCGGCGAACAGGCTCAGGATGCCGCTCCCCGCCCCGACATCGAGAACGATGTCGCCGGGGCGCACCACGGAGTCGATCGCACGCCGGAAGGCGTCCGTGCGGATGCGATCGCGAATCATCGTCCGGTGGACCTCGAACTCGGCGTACATCGGGTCCGGCGAGGTCTTGATCGGCGTCCGCACCGGTCAGCTGCCTCCACGCGCGCCGTCGACGGTGAGGTCGACACGAAGACATCCCTGCCGGCACTGTGCCCGTCGGGGCGCCGCCATGTTCGATCACGGGTGCCGCGACGCCAATGGTCACCAGGGCAACGCCGCCGAGCCTGCGCGCCGCGGCGACGGTGTGGCGGATCTCGCGGTTCCCGCCCCACCGCTGCGGCAGTCGTCCGACGTCGATGCTCGGCACAGCGTATGGTCGCGCCAGCTGGTCGTCCTGGAACGTCGCTGAGCTGGTGAACGCGCCCGCCGAACTGATCATCACCGTAGTGTACGTTAGTCATTGGCGTCTCCCTTCGGACGCCGACTGCCGGGTTCGGGTGGGCCGAACAAACGGGAAGGAGTCTCACTATGGGATTCAGGCGACGGACGAGGCGCCGGGCGCTCGTTGCTGGAGCGGTTGTCGGAGGAGCGGTCGCTCACCATGAGACGAAGAAGGGCTACGAAGCAGCAGGCCGACGACTACGCGCCTGCCGACGACGTCCAGGAACAAGCGCAAGCTGTGCCGCCTCCGGCGGACCCAGCCGACGAGATCGAGCACCTCGCACAGTTGCACGCCTCGGGCGCGCTTTCCGACGACGAGTTCGCGGCGGCCAAGGCGAAGGTCCTCGGGTCCTGACGACACGTCGGACCGCCAGACGACGCCGAACAGGTCGGTAACGACGGGACCAAGGAGTTGCAATGACTAAATCGCGCAAGGACGTGCTGTTGAGCGCGCTCGAGGCCGAGGTTGGCGGCGCATCGGTTGATCTGGACACCCTCTTTACCGACGATGTCGTCGGGTGGTCGCCGTACGCGACCGTGTCGGGGCTCGCCGCGGTCTCCGCGCTCGCCGCCCTCCGTGAAGTGGCGTTCTCCAACGTCGTCATCATGTTTCGAGGTCTCGACGAAGTCGGTAACAAGGCGTTCGCCGAATGGGTCATCGAAGCCGATCACACGGGGCCACTCGTCCTCGACGCGGATTCCGTGCTCGACCCCACCGGACGGCGCGTCCGGCTGGCCGGCGTCACCGTGGCCGACTTCCGCGCGGGGAAGATTCGGTCCTACCGGACGTATTTCGACGACTTCTCACTCCTCGAGCAGATCGTCGCCTGACCAGCCGGGCGCCGTGGAGTTCCACGTCGAGGACGATCCGGATCCGCTCGACATCGAGTTCCTCGAAACGCAGATCCGCCATGCAGCGTCTGCCGCGATGGGGCTCGGTGACGAGGTCGAGCTCGCGATCTTCGTGCGCGACGCCGGCAAGGTCGTGGCCGGCATCAGCGGGTGGACCTGGGGCGACTGCTGTGAGCTGCAGAGCCTCTGGGTGGACCCGAGTCTGCGAGGCCGATGGCTCGGCGCTCGGCTCCTCGCCGCCGCCGAGGCTGAGGCTGCGGCGCGCGGATGCACCCAGACGGTCCACTTCACCTACGACTTCCAGGCCCGAGCCCTCTATGAGCGGGCCGGGTACGAAGTGGTGGGCCGAGTCGAGGGCTTCCCATCAGGTGCGGAGGCCCTCTGGTACCGCAAGCGCCTGAACACAATCGGCGTGTCCAGAGAACCCGGGAGCGACTCGACGTAGCGTGGCGAGGCAGCGTGTGACGACCCGCACGGCGCTCGAAAGGCCACGGTCACTCGGCTCACGGCGCGTGGACTGAGCGAAGCCGTGGAGCCGGGCCGACTGCATCCACAACGAGCACCCCCCCCGCAGTCGCTGTGCCGCCACAGGAGTGTTGGTGGTCCCCTGCCGTGCGCTGCGTACGACCGCGCGTGTACCGCTCGGCACCGGGCTGGGGATCCGACCCGAGCGGACACACCAGCTCCGACGACGCAGGATGTGTCTGGCGGTCGCTCGTAGAGCCGCGAGCCAGCCACCAATTTGCGGAAACGGTGCCTCGCCATTCGGCCAGTCGAGGAGCGGGAGCGTGAGCCGCCCGCAATAGCATCGCGGTACGTCGGTCGTCGGGCCCGTGCGATGTCGGCTAACGAATCCGGGATGCTCCGTCAAGGGCCCTTGGGGCAGGAGGCGTTGCGGGCCGTTCAAGCCGTAGCGGAGGATCCCGGTAGCCCTGCCGCGGTCGACAGCGTGCGCACTGATTCCCGGCGGGCCGACTCTGACGCTCGCGCGATCGACCTCCAACTCAAGGCGGCGACCGTCAGGGGTCACGTCACAGGGTTCACGAGCCTGGGCCTACCCCTGTGGGAAGCCGACTTGGATTGCCTTTCGACCCGTGGCGCCGGTGGGGATGAGGAGCGACATAGTGAGACGTAGTCCGGCGCAATGACCCGGTCTCCGCTCACCGGCGCGCGGACCGCGCTCCGGGCATCCTGAGGTCGTCGGCAGGACGGGTGCGTAGGGGCTATTAAGTCGCCCCTCCTCACCTGCGACGACGCGCACGAGCCGTCGATTCAGTCGTGATGACGCCATTTGAGTTCGATCTCGAACTCCGTCTTGTCGTCCTCGATCTCGATCTCGATCTCGATCTGAACGTCATCCGGGACGTGCAGGCGAAGATGCTTGCCGGACCATTCCATCTCGATGTCGTTGTTGGAAGCCAGGTGATCCGCAATCTCATGAAGGCGGGCCGCCGCAGCCTCGCGAGAGAGGGTCTCGTCGCTCTCGATCTTCAAGATCTTCATCTAGTGGGCTCCGTGATCGGTCTAATGGGATGACCCAGGGGTTGCCGGTCGGATCATCCACGGTGTGCACACGCGTGCGCTTGGAAGCGCTGCCGCGGCCTAGGTGACCTCCTCGAGCCGCTCACCCAGAATGATCCGGCCTGCCGCTTCGATCAGCGCGAGATGGGAGAACGCCTGCGGGAAGTTGCCGAGGTGGCGCGCGCTTTCGGTCTCGAACTCCTCGGCGTACAGGCCGAGCGGCGACGCGATCCGCAGCAGTCGCTCCATCAGATCGCGGGCCCGCGACTGCTCGCCAACGATCGCCAGCGCCGAGACGAGCCAGAACGAGCAGATCAGGAAGGTCCCCTCCTTGCCGGAAAGCCCGTCATCGGTCTCGTCGGTGCGATAGCGCAGCACGAAACCGTGCTCGGTCAGTTCCTCGGCGATCGCCTCCACGGTCCTGCGAATGCGCTCATCGCTCCCAGGCAGGAAGCCGAAGATCGCCGCCAGCAGCGTCGAGGCGTCCAGCGAATCGGTCGCGTAGTGCTGGCGCAGCACACCGCGCTCCGAGATCCCGTGTTCGAGGATGTCAGCGCGGATCTCCTCGGCCGTCGCGCGCCACGTCGCCTCCAGTTGTGGGTCGCCGCGGATCGCGGCGATCTTCGCGGCTCGGTCGAGCGCGACCCAGCACATGAGCTTCGACGACACGTAGTGCTGCGGCTCGCCCCGGGCCTCCCAGATGCCCTGGTCCGGTGTGCCCAGACCTTGGTCGCGCACTCGGCCTGGGTCTCGACGATCGGCCAGAGCCGGCGCGGCAGGCGCGCGCTGCGGCGCGAGTGCAGCAGGATCGAATCCAGCACCGCGCCGTAGACGTCGTTCTGGCGCTGGTCGAACGCGCCGTTGCCGATGCGCACCGGGCGTGCTCCGGCGTATCCGGACAGGTCCTCCCGCGTGGACTCGGTCAGATCGCGCCGGCCGTCGATGCCGTACATGATCTGCAGGGAGCCGTCTTCGGTCGGCTCGAGGTCGGCGACGAACTGCATGAACTCCTCGGCCTCCCAGTCGAGGTTGAGCCAGTGGAGCGCCTGCAGCGTGAATGTGGCGTCGCGCATCCAGGTGTAGCGGTAGTCCCAGTTGCGCTCACCGCCTGGGGTCTCGGGCAACGAGGTCGTGAGCGCGGCGACCGTCGCCCCGGTGGGCATGTAGGTGAGGCCCTTGATCGCGAGCGCCGAGCGCTGGATCGGGTCGCGAAACCGGTGATCGGGCATCCGGGCCCGATCCAGCCATGCGCGCCAGAAGCCGGTGGTGCGCGCGATCCTCGCCTCCGCGTCGGCCACATCCCGCGGGGCGTCGAGCTCGGCGGCCCACGACAGCGCGCAGTACGCGCGCTCGCCGAGGCCGAGGACATGCCTGCCCGCTCGCGCGACCCCCTTCGATGCCAAGGGCGAGGTCCGTCGTCAGCCGGACTGCCTGGCCGGCGCCCGTTGCGTCGGCGACGTGCCGATCACCGCCGACCAAGGTCCATTCGGCGGCGCTGCGTCCGTAGTCGAAGACCGGTTCGCAGACGAGATCGACCTCGACCTCACCGTCGATGCATTCCACGGTACGCACCAACACGTGCTCGGCGTCGTCGTCGGCGGGTGGCCGCGTGTGCGGAGTCACCGAATCCTCGTGCTCGCCGGAGCCCATGGTCAACGCATCGCGAACGACGACCCATCCGGACGGCGTCTTCCACGTGGTCACGAGCACATTCGTCCCCGGCTCGTACGCTCCGCGCCGACGGATGGTTGATGCCGAACGGCGAAAATTGGAAGAACCCCGCTTGGCGATCCAGGAGGCTCGCGAACACGCTGGGCGAGTCGAATCGAGGCACGCAGAGCCAGTCGATCGACCCGTCCGGGGCCACCAGTGCACCGGTGTGGCAGTTGGACAGGAATGCGTAGTCCGCGATCGGGGGAAACGGCGACCGGGCGGACGCGCTCTGCGGGGCTCGTTCCGATCCTGGCGAGGCGGTGCTCATGAATCGACCCACGCGTTGCGCCGGCTATGGTGGCGTTCCACCGACGCGTTCGCGACGTCGGGGCCGCGCGTGCCCCGCACGCGCTCGTGCGCCCGGTGCCGGCTCGAGCAGTGCGGATGTCGGCCGCGCACGATGCTCGCTGCAGCTGGAACCCACTTCAGCGGATGCGGATCGTTCGACATCGCTGGCACTCCAATCTTGGGGCGGTTCGCGGCTGGCAACGACCGGATGATACGTCTGCGAACCGATAGTCCCTGGCGGATTTCACGTCGTCGATGTCCAGGGGTGCTCCGGGCAGCGGCCCAGGTCGACGGTACTGCCGTGGGGTGCCCCCGTGCACCCCGGAAGCCAGTCCCCCACGCACCTGTTGCGTCCAAGGTCTACGCACGGTGCGGCGAAGCGCTGCGAGGACCGTCCCTGGGTTAGGCGGCGGCGTGGACCCCGATCTGCTCGCCGGCGAGCGTCGTCGAGCTCGCGCCGGTGATTCGGACCATCGCCAGGGTGCCGGGCGCGGCGTCGCCAGTGAAGTTCACCGTGATGTTCTGTCGCAGGCGCCCGCGCAAGCGGTCGGGATCGTTGCGCGAGGGACCCTCGACAAGGACCTCGTGATCCTCATCGACGAAGCGCCGTGCACGTTCCCGGGCGGTCGTCTGGACCGTCGCCACGAGAGCCTGGATGCGCGCGCTTTTGATCGCCGCCGGGATGTCGTCGGGCATGGCGGTCGCGGCCTCGGTGCCCGGCCGCTCGGAGTACACGAACGTGAACGCGCCGTCGTAGCGGGCCTCGGCGACCAGGCTGAGCGTGTCGGCGAAGTCCTCGTCGGTCTCGCCGGGGAATCCGACGATCAGATCGGTGGTGATCGAGACGTTCGGGATGCCCTCCCGGATGCGCGCGACCAGATCGAGGTAGCGCTCGCGCGAGTAGGTCCGCCGCATCCGCTTGAGCACCCGCGTGGACCCGCTCTGGGCGGGCAGGTGGACGTGCTCGCACAGGGCCGGCGTCTCCGCCATGGCGGCGATCACGTCGTCGCGCATGTCCTTTGGATGCGGGCTGGTGTAACGCACGCGCCAGATGCCGGGCACGCTGCCGACTGCGCGCAGGAGTTCGGCGAACGACGCGCGCGTCTCGCGAGCGAGGTCGCGCCCGTAGGAATTCACGTTCTGGCCGAGCAGCGTCACCTCGCGGACCCCGTCGGCGGCGAGCCGCTCGACCTCGGCGACGACCTCGGCCGCGGTCCGGGAGCGCTCGCGTCCGCGCACCGAGGGGACGATGCAGTAGGAGCAGACGCAGTTGCATCCGACCGAGATCTGCACCCAGGCGTGGTGGGGCCGCTCGCGCTTGGCCGGCAGCGTGCCCGAGAACGCGCCGTCGAAGCTGAAGGCGCCGACCGCCTCGATGCGCTCGCGCGCGATCAACTCCCCGAGCCGGCTGATCTCTCCCGGTCCAAAGGCGATGTCGACGAACGGGAATTGGGTGAACACCTGCTCTTTTTGCGATTGGGCCCAGCACCCGCCGACGGCGACCACGACTTCCGGGTTCGCGCGCTTGATGCGCCGGGCCTCGCCGAGGTTCCCGAGGAACCGCTCGTCGGCGCTCCCGCGGATCGTGCAGGTGTTGAACAGGATGAGGTCGGCGTCGTCACGGACGGCCGCCTCGCGGTAGCCGAGCGATTCCAACAGGCCGCGCATGCGCTCGGCGTCGTGGTCGTTCATCTGGCAGCCGAACGAGGTCAGGTGGTAGTTCACGGCCCGGATGATAGCCGCGTGCGGGGCGGTCGGCGTCGGGGCGCGGGCTGCGGCGGACACCCCAAACGGTGCCCGCCGCAGCCCGGACGGCTAGGAGCTGGCGGCGACCTCGGTCGCGGCCGAGGTCGTGGAGATCTCGACGACCTCCCCGGTGACCGGGTCGACACGGGTGCCATCCGGTGCGACCAGGCCGGCGTCTTCGCGGATGCGCAGCTCGATCGACTCGGCGATGTCGGTGTGCTCGCGCAGGAAGGCGCGTGCCGCGTTCTTGCCCTGGCCGAGGCGCTCCTCCCCATAGGAGAAGTAGGCCCCGCTCTTGGTCACGATGCCGCGGTCGACCCCGAGGTCGATCAGGTTGCCCTCGTGGGAGATGCCCTCGCCATACATGATGTCGAACTCGGCCTGCTGGAACGGCGGAGCGACCTTGTTCTTGACGACCTTGACGCGCGTCCGGTTGCCGACGCTCTCGGTGCCTTCCTTCAGCGTCTCGATGCGGCGGATGTCCAGGCGTACCGATGCGTAGAACTTCAGTGCGCGCCCGCCGGGCGTGGTCTCCGGGCTAGCCGAACATCACGCCGATCTTCTCGCGGAGCTGGTTGGTGAAGATGCAGATCGTGCCGGCTGCGGTTGATCGTCCCGGCGAGCTTGCGCAGCGCCTGGGACATCAGGCGTGCCTGCAGCCCGACGTGGGAGTCGCCCATCTCCCCCTCGATCTCGGCCTTCGGCACGAGCGCCGCGACCGAGTCGATGGCGACCACATCGAGTGCACCGCATCGCACGAGCATCTCGGCGATCTCCAGCGCCTGCTCGCCGTGATCGGGCTGGGACACCAGCAGTTCGTCGATGTTGACGCCGATCCGCTTGGCGTAAGTCGGGTCCATGGCGTGCTCGGCGTCGATGAACGCCGCCATCCCGCCCTGCTTCTGGGCCTCGGCGATGATGTGGTAGAGCAGCGTCGTCTTGCCCCGAACTCTCCGGGCCGTAGATCTCCACGATCCGGCCGCGCGGGAGCCCGCCGATGCCGAGGGCCAGATCCAGCGCCAGGGCGCCGGTCGGCACCACCGAACTGTCGATCTGCATGGCGGGATCGCCCATTCTCATGATTGAGCCCTTGCCGAATTGGCGCTCGATCTGGGCGAGGGCGGCACCCAGGGCCTGGGCCTTCTCCACGATGGATCTCCTCAGTGTGGTCGGTCGTTCGCGGTCAGCGCGATGCGGGCCAGCGGGTCGTAGCGCGCGGGTCCGCTCGGGGTACTTCGGGAAGCATAGAGTGTGACGCGGTCGAAAGCGAACGTTTGTTCGCTCTCCGCGGGATCGTCGGACGGGCTCGGGCGTGCGCAGGCGCATGAGCGTCACGTGCGGCCAGAACGGCAGGGGGACGGGCGTCAGCGGCCAGTGCGGTGCAAGCGCCGTGGCGATCGTCGTCGCCATCATGGCGAAGCGGTCCTCCGGGATCCTCGAAGACCGCGGCGACGATCCGGGAGGTACGGCGGCCGGGTGTTCCGGCGGTCGTCAGCTGCCGCGCGCGGGTCGGCGGCAGGTGCCGGCAGGCGCGCTGCAGGACGGCGCCGACGGCCTCGAGCTCGGTCGCCGGCGTGGCACCGACAAACACCAGCGTCATGTGCAGGTTCGCCGCCGGTACCGGAGCACCGCGCAGGGTATGCCCGATCGCGAGGGCCTGCTGGGCCAGGTGCGCTCGGGCCGCGTCATCGAGCTCGCAGGCGACGAACAGGCGCTCGGTCGCGTCCGGTGTGGCACACATGCATCAAATCTATCCCTGAGCAGCAATACCCCGTTCATGAGTGGGGTTTCGCCAGGACGCGAGCGACTCTCGATGTCCGCTGGGGACCGTCCTGAATCCGTGTTTGACGGCGACATGACTGTGACACGGGACCCGAACGAGCGCGCCGGTGCGGGTCCAACCCCTTGCACCGCACCGGCTCGATCGACCGCGGTTGCGTGATCGGTCGCTCGTAGCGGCTAGCCAACTCCCAAATTGCTGGAAGCGGAACTCCCCGCTCGATGAGGTTCGCACGGTGTTACATGGACCGACACCATCCATCCGGTGCGGCCTGGTCCGGCGCCGCACCCGATGGTGGAGGAGACGCGGCCGCCGTCATCGGGTCTGCGAGTGCGGCGGTGACTGGCACTGCCGCGAAGGGACCACAGATCGACCGGTGGACCGGTGCCCTGCCGTCTGTCCTCTCCGGAGTCGGGTCTGGGTAAGTGGCCGCCGGAGTGGTCCCCGCGTCCGGGTTGCGCGCGTGCGTGCGTTCGCAACCCCGGTCGCGCCTTCTCCGCCTCCTTTGTAGCCGATGGCCCGGTCCCTGAACCCATCGCTCCGGGAAGGCACCCCGAGAAACTTGCCCACGTTGCCGAAAAGCGATTCCCTGGGACACGTCGGCGGATGTCCTGACGTCGTTCCGTCTGCCGTCGGCGTCCCTTCGGCAGGGCCATCGCGGGACCCGCGCCGGAGGGACGTCACCGGCGACCAACCCCTCTCGGACGCGGGGAAGAGACGCGACCGCCGTGTTCGGGACTGCGATCGCGGCGGGTCTTGGGAGACCGCTGCTCCGGACTCCTTATCCGTCCCGAGCGCGCTGGCCCCGTCAAGAACCGCGCCACCGGGCTCGGCCTTGTGGTCCTCGCTACCCGTGGTTGCGCCCTCCGCAGACGCAACCGCGATCGCGCCTCTTCTGAGCGTGGCTTAGCGCAACAGCGGCTCGATGCGTCGGTCTAGCGCCGCAATGCCGTAAGGAAACTTGCCCAAACTGCCAAAAAGTTGTTGGGTGACGATTCCCAGACTGACCCACTCACGAGGCGTCGCGTCTGGGTCGAGCGGCGCCCCTCCGAAGGCACCATGGGTCGACGGAGGGGCGACACGCGCCGGGGTCTGCCTGCGATCGGTATCGCGCGGAGTCCTGACGCGCCCACGCCGCGTTCCCTGTAACAGGACGCCACGGCCTAGACGTCCGGCGGTTGTCGCGCTCTGAGCATCACGATGGACTGCTACGGCCACCTGATGCCGAGTTCCGAGGCTGAGGCCGCGGCACCCGCCGACGCGTACCCAGAGCGTGCACATGCTCTGGTAAGGGCGGCGACTGCGACACCGACTGCGACCATTCTGGGCGCCGTCGCTGAGAGCCCGCTTGCTTAGCGGGGTTTCTCGGGATCAGGCGACGAACCCCAGTCGCGGGCTCGTCGTGCTCCCGCTGACTCGCGTCCGCTCACCCCGGCGGATCGGTCAGACGCCGGCGCAACAGATGCAGCGCGTACACGCACGAGCGCTCGCGGACGAGCGCGCGGTCGCCGCGGAAGCGGTGTGCCTCGACAGTGACACCATCCGGGCCAGCGCAGCCCAGGAAGACGGTGCCGACCGGCTTGTCGGGCGTGCCGCCATCGGGTCCGGCGATCCCGGTGACCGAGAGGCCCCAGTCGGCGCCGAGCCGCACCCGGGCCCCCTCGGCCATGGCCCGCGCCGCGGGAGCCGACACCGCGCCGGCGGTGGCGAGCACGTGCTCGGGCACCCCCAGCTCGGACTGCTTGACGGCGTTGTCGTACGCGATGACGCCGCCCAGGAACCAGCGCGAGGCGCCCGCGAGCGCCGTCAGGCGGCCCCCGAGGAGCCCGCCGGTGCAGGACTCCGCGACGACCAGCCGGGCGCCCTGCTCGAGCAGGAGCCTGCCGACGACGGCCTCGACGGGCTCCCCGGTGCGGGTGAAGGTCGCCCCGGGGAAGGCGGCGTCGATCGCCGCGGCGAGACGCGCCGAGCCGCCGTCTGCCAGGTCGGCGAGCGTGAGCTCGACCTCGCCGGCCTTGGCGCAGATCCCCAGGCGCGCACCGTATTGGACCGAGTGCGGGGATGCGGTCGAGCGCGGCCACCAGCTGGCTCTCGACGACGCCGTGCAGCCGCAGCACCAGGCGCGGCGGTCCGCCGGCGTGCGCGACGACCTCGGCGAGGGCGGGATGACCGACCGCGGCGGGCCACATTCGCTCGGTCTCGTAGGGCGGTCCGGGCAGCACGACGACCCGCTGGCCCCGACCCGCACGATGCAGCCCGGCGCGGTGCCGATCGGGCGCCAGCATGTCGGCGCCGCGCGGCAGCATCGCCTGCTTGCGCTCGGTGGCGTCACGAATGTGGGCGGGCACGCTGTCCAGGTGTGTCGCCGTTGCGGTTGCGGCGTGGACGGCCTCCAGCGCGGCGGATCGAGCTCGAGCGGCAGCCCGGTGGCGGCGGCCACGGCGGCCATGGTGAGATCGTCGTGGGTCACCCCGAGCCCGCCGGTGGTGATCACCAGCTCGGTGCCGGCTCCGAGCTCGGCCCGCACGGCGTCGGCGATCGCCGCCGGGTCGTCGCCGACGATCGTCAGCCGTGCGACCTCGATGCCGCCGGCATCGCACCAGGCGGCAAGATAGCCCCCGTTGCGGTCGGCGATCCGGCCCCGCAGGACCTCATCACCGGTGACGATGATCGCGGCTCGCGGGGCGCGGGCCATGGGGTCAGGTCTTGGGCGCGGGCTGGACCCCGGACTTGGTGACGAGGAACGTCGTCTGGTTGACGGGCAGGTTCGAGACCTTGCCGTCGACATTGACCTGCAGGCCGGTCGGGTTCGATACCAGCAGCCAAATCGTCGAGAGCGTGTCGTACTTCTGGTCGGCGCCGGGCGCGACGAGCCCGGTGAACAACTGGTGCCCGGCGGCGCTCTGCTCGCGGACGTCGACATACGACCCGTAGGGCCCGACCCCGATCAACTGGACCTTGATCGGCTGGGATTGCTCAGGCGTCGCCAGCGTGGGGTTCTGGGTGGCCGGCGTGACCGGCCCTGACGGCAGGCCGTTGCCGATCGGCTGCGACGTAGAGGGTCCGCCGCCGGCGCCCAGCCAGACCAGCAGGGCGACGCCCATGACGCCCCCGATCGCCAGCCACAGCAGCTGCGCCTCGGTGCGGCGCTTGCGGCGGCCCCGCGGAGCTGCGCCGCCGCGGGGGCGCCCGTGCTGGGCACGGGCACGGTGGTCGCCGATGCGCTCTTCGGGGCGCGCAAAGCGCGATTCGTACTCGTCGACCAGCAGCCCGCCGTCGAGCCCGAGGAATGCGCCGTAGGTCCGCAGAAAGCCGCGCACGTACGTCGGCGACGGGAGGACGTCGAACTGCTCCTCCTCCATCGCCCGCAGGTACTTGGCCCGGATCTTGGTCCCGGCCTCACAGGTCGGGATGTCGAGATCGCGGCGCGATCGCGCCTCGAGCAGTGTGTTTCCGATTTCGAACATAGGCGAGCCTCCCCGTTGGTGTCGCCATCGGGAGGCCGCATGCTAACTGATTTGCAACGGCCGCCGTCAAGCCCGGCAGCCGCAGGGATCAGGCAGCGGCCCGGAACGTGCCCCGGGCCGCGGAGTCTATTCGTCCAGGACCAGCTGCTCCTCGTGGTCCGCGGCGTCTTCGGGCGGCGCCTCCGCGGAACCGGCGCGGCTGAGGATGCGCGAGACGTCGGCCTCCCCGATCAGGACGCTCCGGGGCTTGGAGCCCTCGTGGCCCGACACGACGCCCAGGCGCTCCATCTGATCGACAAGGCGGCCGGCGCGCGCGTAGCCGACGCCCAGGCGCCGCTGCAGCAGCGAGACCGACGCGGTGCCCTGCTGGACCACCATCTCGATCGCGCGCATCAGCATCTCGTCGCCGGGGTCCGGCTCGTTGCGGGCGACCTCCGGGGGCCGCTCCATCAGTTCGGTTCGCAGCTGGGGCTTGCCCTGGGCGCGCCAGTGATTGGTGATGGCCAAGATCTCGTCCTCGCTGACGTAGGCGCCCTGGACGCGCTGTAGGCGGGAGGTCCCGACCGGCCGGAACAGCATGTCGCCGCTGCCCAACAGGCTCTCGGCGCCGCCGGCATCGAGGATGACCCGCGAGTCGACCTGCGAGGACACGGCGAACGCGATCCGTGAGGGCACGTTGGCCTTGATCATGCCGGTGATGACGTCGGCTGACGGGCGCTGGGTGGCCAGCAGCAGGTGGATGCCGACCGCGCGGCTCTTCTGGGCGAGCCGGATGATGGCGTCCTCCACCTCGGCCGGGGCGACCATCATCAGGTCGGCGAGCTCGTCAATCACCACCAGCATGTACGGCATCGGCGACTCGCCCGCGAGTGCCCGGGCGGCGTTCCAGTCGCGGAGATTGCGTGCGCGGGCCAGGCCCATCAGCTCGTAACGGGTCTCCATCTCACGCACGACGTTCGACAGGACGGCCGAGGCGTCGCGCATATTGGTGACCACCGGCGTCAGCAGCTGCGGGATCGACTCGTAGTGGTTGAGCTCGACCTTCTTGGGGTCGATCAGGATCATCCGCACCTCGTTGGGGCTCGAGCGCAGCAGCAGCGAGGCGAGCAGCACGTTCAGGCACACGCTCTTGCCGGTGCCCGTCGAGCCGGCGATCAGCAGATGCGGCATCTTTGACAGGTCGATGTAGACCGACTTGCCCGAGATATCGAGGCCGAGCCACGCCATCAGCGGACCGGCGTCCGGCGGGAACTCCCGGTAGATGTCGCCGAGGGTGATCAGCGCGGCCTCAGGATTCGGCACCTCGACCCCGACGGCCTGCTTGCCGGGGATCGGGGCGAGGATGCGAAGCTCCTCGCGGGCGGCGAGTGCATAGGCAAGGTCGTCGCGCAGCGCGGTAATCCGGCCGACCTTGGTCCCCGGCGCGAGCTGCAGCTCGTAGCGGGTGACGCGCGGACCGCTGACCGCCGCCGTGACCTCTGGCGGTGACGCCGAAGTGCGACAGCGCCTCCTCGAGCTTGCGGGAGGTTTCCTGGATCGAGCGTGTGCGGGACCTTGCCGGGGCCGCCGGTGCGGGTCAGCAGGCGCCGGCTCGGCACGCGGTAGTTCGGCCGCGGATTTCGTGCTGCGGCGGCGTGGTTGGCGGCCCGGACGCGGGCGCCGGGGGCGGCCGCGTCGCCGTCGACCTCATCGTCGATCGCGTGACCGACCTCGACCGGTAACGGTCGCGAGGCGGCAGGCGGAGCCGGCCGGAGGTGGCGCGAGCCTGCGGTGCGGGCTCGGCCGGCTCGGCCCGCGCGTCGTCGTCGTGCATGACGAGCGCCGGCGAGGGCGGCAGCTCGGACGGCAGGTCGAAGACGTCCGGGTAATAGTCGGCGCCATCGATCAACGGATGCTCGACGACGGCGACCGACGAAGACGTCGCGCTCGAGCGCGGGCCCGGGGTCGAGGTACGAGTACTCGAACGCGCCGCGGACGTGGCGGGTGATGTGCTGGCTGCCGCGGTAGGCGCCGGCAGTGGCGGTGGCCACCCCCTTGCCGACTTGGCGGCTCGCCGTCGCGGCGCCGCTCCCGGATCGGCGCAGGCCGCGCCCGAGTGAGGCCCCCGTGATCATCACCAGGCCGACGATGACTCCGAGCACCACGAGGATGGCGGTGCCGACGGAGCCGACGCTGTGCGCGGTCCCGTACCAGACGGTCTCCCCCAGCCATGCCGCCGCGCATCTGCATGATCCGCGTGTGGAACCACCCGGTGTGGGCGGCGCCGTTGAGCCCGAACAGCCCAGCCGCAAGCGCGGTGCAGAGGCTGACCGCCAACACCAGTACGCCGATGCGCAGCGCCGACATCCGCAGGACGTCATCGTCAAAGATCAGCATGCCCCCGAGCACCGCCAGCAGCGGCGGGAGGATCAAGACGAGGCGGCCCACGAACAGGCGCAGCAGCTGCTCGACCGCGCCGCCGAAGGGCCCAACGCCGAAGCCGAGGTAGATCTGGGCGGCCAGGAGCGCCGCGACGGCCAACAGCGCCAGGCCGACGAGCTCGCGCCGCTGGTGGTTGGGACCGGCCGACGACGCGCGCCGCGGGGCGGGGCGAGGACTGGCAGAACGGCGCTTGGTCTTGGCCGGGGGCACGGGAACTCCTCCGTGGTTCGGATGGTGCGGCGATGGTGGCGGCTTACCCGAATTCATTTTGGCCGGCGAGGGCGGTATTCCTGCCGTCGCCGGCCGCGCCGAAGGGTCCGTGCGATGGGCGCGGATTGCCTGGCGGCGATCGCGGGAATGCATGATTTGCAGGATCTCAACGCCTCGGCCGGCGCGGCGCGCTAGCGTTCGCGGTACCGCTGAGTTCATGCACACCCATCAAGGAGACGCCAGGCATGCCGTTTGAGCTCCCCCCGCTGCCGTACAGCTTCGACGCTCTCGAGCCGCACATCGATGCACGCACGATGGAGATTCATCACGGCAAGCATCATCAGGCGTACGTGACCAACGCCAACGCCGCACTCGAGGGCACCCCGCTTGCCGATGCGCCCGTCGAGGAAGTGCTGCGCAAGCTGGACACCCTTCCCGCGGAAAAGCAGGCACCGGTGCGCAACAACGCCGGTGGCCACTACAACCACACCCTGTTCTGGGAGATCATGGGCCCCAACGGGGGCGGCGACCCGACCGGCGAGCTGCTGAGCGCAATCGAGCGCGACTTCGGAAGCGTCGACGAGCTGAGAAAGCAGATGAACGCCGCCGGCGTCGGCCGCTTCGGGTCCGGCTGGAGCTGGCTGGTCGTCGACGGGGACAAGCTCGCCGTGATCTCGACCCCCAACCAGGACTCCCCCATCTCCGCCGGCAAGACGCCGATCCTGGGCATCGACGTCTGGGAGCACGCGTACTACCTGAACTACCAGAACCGGCGTCCGGACTACTTGGCCGCCTGGTGGAACGTCGTCAACTGGGACGCGGTCGCCGCCAAGTACGCGGCCGCCAAGTAGCCCGCCCGGCACCGAGCGCACCGCGGGCGCGGCGCATCCGGCAGCGGGCCGGGCGCCGTGCCCGTGCGGGGCTCGGTGCGGTATCCCGGAGCGTTGTTGATCCCGAGCTGGGCGCAGCGCTGTGCCCAGAGATGGCTGCGATCGCCGGCCCCACCGTGGCCAGCTCAGCACTCATCCGGTGGGCTCACGACGCACACCCGGCCCGACCGACCGGCCACCGATGGCAATGCGGCGCGGGAACCGCACCCTGCCGGAGGAGTGGGCGTATCAGCGCTTTGACGGCGCAGAGGCCGAGCGTAGACACGGGCCCGTGACGGGTTCCTGCACGCTGACAACCAATCACCGCGACCACACCGCAGTTGGTGGGCCGCCCGTCAGCTACCCGGACATCGCATCTAGGCCTCGACGATCACCGGCAGCACCATCGGCCGGTGCCCGCTCTGGCGTCGCACCACCGACGCAACGACGTCGTGCAACTGGTGCTGGAGCACCGACATCTCGGTCACGCGATTCGACGACGACTCGCTGACGCTCCGCTCGATCTCCAGGCGCGCGAGCTCGACCAACTCGTCGTCGGCGAATGACAGGCCACGGGTGATGATCTCCGGCTCGCCGATCAGACGCCCGGTATCGGACTCGATGCTCGCCACGATCACGATCACACCGTCGTCGGCGAGGTGGCGGCGGTCGCGCAGCACCTCGTCCCCGACGTCGCCGACACCGGTCCCGTCGACGTAGGTCACGCCCGCGGCGACGTGATCGACGACCGCGGCGTGGTCGGCGGCGATCTCCAGGACGTCACCGTTGTCGAGCATGAAGATGTTGTCGGCGAGCGTCCCGAGCGAGCGCGCGAGGTCCCCGTGGGCGCGTTGGTGGCGCCGCTCGCCATGGATGGGGGCGAAATAGGTCGGGCGCAACAACTGGAGCATCCACAGCAGGTCGCCCGAGGTCCCGTGTCCGGAGACGTGGATGCGCGGATCCGACTTGCTGGTGATCACCGTGGCGCCGATGCGCGTCAGCCGGTTGATCGTGTCGTTGACCGCCAGCTCGTTGCCCGGGACGGTGCGGGAGCTGTAGATGATCGTGTCCGACGGCTGGATGGTGACCTGGTGGTGCTCGCCGCGCGCCATGCGCGACAGCGCGGCCAGCGGCTCGCCCTGCGACCCGGTGCAGATGATCACCTGCTCGTCGGGCCGGTACTCCTCAGGTCGCTGAGGCGCAGGAGCGTCTCGGGCGGCGTACGCAGGCACTGCAGGTTGGTCGCGATGGCCACATTGCGCGCCATCGACCGCCCGACCAGCGCGACCACGCGGCCATCCTCGTATGCCGCTTCCATGACCTGCTGGATCCGGTGGATGTGTGAGCTGAAGGTCGTGACGATGACCCGCCCGGGGCACGTCGCCATGACCCGCCGCATCTGCTGGCCGACCGATTGTTCGGTCTGCGGCTCCGGCGGCTCCTCGGCGTTGGTCGAGTCCGCGAGCAGGAGGGTGACCCCCTCGGCGCCGAGCCGCGCCAGCGTCGGGGATGTCGGCGGCAGGCGCCCCGGCGACCGGGGTGTGGTCGAACTTGAAGTCGCCGGTGTGCACGATCGTCCCGACCGACGTGTGCAGGGCGACCGCCAGGCAGTCGGGGATGCTGTGGGTCAGCGGGATGAACTCGGTGCGGAACGGCCCGAGCTCCGGCCCCGGCCCGGCCTCGACCTCGATGAGCTGGGCGTGCTCGAGCACACGGTGCTCGTCGAGCTTGGCGCGCACGAGGCCCAGCGCGAACCGCGGACCGAGCACGCGCGTGGTACCGAGCGCGCGCAGCAGGTATGGCAGGGCGCCGATGTGATCCTCGTGACCGTGGGTCAGGATCACCGCCTCGAGCCGGTCGGCGCGCTCCTCGACATAGCTGAAGTCCGGCAGGACCAGGTCGACCCCGAGCTGGTCGGGCTTGGGGAAGCTCACGCCGCAGTCGATCACCACGAGGCGCCCCTGGTGCTCGACCACGTACATGTTGCGGCCGATCTCGCCGGTCCCGCCGAGGGCGATGACGCGGACGGGATCAGTCACGGGCGAGGATGCCGTGTTGCTCCAGCACGCTCTGCAGGATGTGCCGCTGCACCGGGCTCGCCGGGACCATCGGGAGCCGCATGCGGTCGGATGGGATCAGGCCGAGCATCTCGAGGGCGCCCTTGATGAGGATCGGGTTGGCGGTCACAAACAGGGCAGCATAGAGATCCTGCAGGTCGGCATCGATCGCACGGGCCCGTTCGAGGTCACCGGAGGTCCCGGCGGCGTAGATCTCCCCCATCTCGCGCCCGACCAGGTGCGATGCCACCGAGATCACCCCGGCGCCTCCGAGCTCCGTGACCGCGAGCAGCAGATCGTCGTTGCCGGCGTAGACCACCAGCTCGCCGGCCGCGCAGATTGCCCGCAGCTCATCGAGGTCGTCGTGGGCCTGCTTGACCCCGACGACCTGAGGAATGCCGGCGAGCTCAGACAGGACGGTCGGATCCAGGTTGAGGACCGACCGGCCGGGGATGTTGTAGATGATCACCGGGATCCCGACGGCCGCGATGGCCGCGAAATGGGCGACGATGCCCTCCCGCGGCGGCTTGTTGTAGTAGGGCGTGACGGCCAGCACGGCGTCGCAGCCGAGCTCGGCGGCCCGCTCGGTCAGGTGCACCGAATGCGCGGTGTCGTTGCTGCCGGTGTTCGCGACGACCGGCGCGTGTTGTCCGATCTCGCGCTTGGCGAGCCTGAACAGGCCAAGCTTCTCGTCGTCGGTGAGCGTCGAGGCCTCGCCGGTGGTGCCGGCCATCACCAGCCCGTCCGAGCCATGCTCCAAGAGGTGGTGCATCAGCGCGACGGCGGCCGATTCGTCGACGCGCAGTTCGGCGTCGAACGGCGTCACCATCGCGGTCAGGATCGGGCCGAACACCCACTCATCTTACAGGCGCCCCCGGAGTTGCGGTCGGCGGCCAGTTGGGCAGGATGACCGGGTGACGCGCGCGCCGATCTCCGCACCCGACGACCCCCGGCTGGACCCGTTCCGGGGGCTGCGCGCGAGCGAGCGGCATCTGCTGCGCCCGCCGCCTGCCGGCACCCGCGAGGTCCCGTGCTTCGTCGCCGAAGGCGCGCGCGTGGTCGGCCGCGCGCTGGCATCGGGGTGTGCGCCGCTGGCGATCCTGGTCGACGCCGGGGCGTCGGCCGAGCTGGCGTGGGCGGACGACGCGGCGCTGCCCGGTCGTGGCCGCCGATCGGGATCTCATCCGGCAGGTGACCGGGCTCGCGGTCATTCGCGGGGCGATCGGCATCTTTGCCCGGCCGCCCGAGCACTCCCTGGCGGCAGTGCTGGCCGGCGCCCGGCGCGTGCTCGTGCTGGAGGGTGTCGCGAACCCCGCCAATCTCGGCGTGATCATCCGCAGCGCGGCCGCGCTCGGCGTGGACGCCACGCTGTGCGACAGCGGCTGCGCCGATCCGCTCTACCGGCGCGCGGTCCGCGGATCGATGGGCGCGGTGCTCACCCACCCCTGGGCGCGGCTCGCGGCGCTGCCCGACGGGCTCGCGCCCCTCGCGGCGTCCGGATTTGCGGTCGTGGCCCTCGTGACCGATCGTGATGCCGATCCGCTCGAGGACGCGCTGCGGGCGGCCGGGCCGCGGGTGGCGCTGCTGCTCGGCGCCGAAGGGCACGGGATCTCCGCGGCCGGCCTGGCTGCCGCGGACCGTCGCGCGACCATCCCGATGCGCGCCGGGGTCGATTCGCTGAACGTCGGCGCGGCCGCCGCGGTGGCCTGCTACGTGCTGGGCCGGGTCAGGTGATGCACTCGACGAAGATCTCGTAGGAGACCGTCCCGGCCCCCGACGGCAGGAAGTGCACGGTCCAGCCGGTCGGCGTCGTGTCATCGGTCGACGGGTACGGCTCGGCCCCGATCACGACGCCCTGGGACTGGTCGAGGATGCGACCGCCGCCGCCGGTCGCGCGCGCCTGCCGGACAGACGATCGACTGGCTGACCTCGAGCCCGGCGGCCTGGCTGCTTCAAACGAGGAGCTCACCAGGTGCGTGGTCACGGCCGCCGATCCGGATCCCGCCGGTCCGGTCGGACCCGCCGGTCCGGTCGGCCCGCTGCTCCCCGTGGGCCCCGCCGGCCCGGTGTTGCCGTGCGCTCCGGGCGGACCTGTGCTCCCCGGTAGCCCGGGGGCGCCCTGGGGGCCCGCCGGCCCCGTCGGACCGACCAGGCCGCCGACCACCACCGCCGCCACCGCCACCGCCGCCGCCGCCCGACCCGCCCGAGGACTGGCCCAAGGTGAGGACCTGCGTCTGGAGATCGGTCAACAGCCCCGACTCGGCGCCCAGCTGCTGGTTCACCGACCCCAGCTGCGCGCTGAGCGACCGGACTTGCGACGACGCGGTCGAGAGCTGGCGCGTCAGCGTCTTGATCTGCGACTGCAGCGAGGTGACCGTCGACATGGGCGCGTACTTGACCGGCTTCGGCTTCGGCTTGGCCTTGGCGAGTGCGGTCGCCCCCGACCCGACGACGGCCAGCGGCACGCCGATGACCGCCAGCGAGCTGGCGATGACGACCATCCGCCGCCGGGAGTAACGGCGAGGTGCGGGCTGGCGGTCAAACATCGGACGGGCTCCTCGAGGTCGGTCTCGACAATTGCATCGGCACCCCCCCGAAAAACCCTTATGGCCCCGCGGCCTCCTGCGCGCTCGTAGCGGACATCGGGCGGTCGGGTCGGGACGCCAGGATGGCGTGCGCCCGGGCATTTGCCGCCAGTGCGGCCTGCCGCTCCCCCGGACCGAGCGCCTCGGTGCGCAGCATCCGCGCCTCGAGCTCGAGTGCGGCGATGACCTCGCGCCGTGCCCGCCGCGGATCCTTGGCGGTCGCCACGTGCCCGGTCCCGCGTCGGTCAGACCCAGGTAGGCCTCGAGCGCCGCCGCGCGCTCCGGCCCAGACGGGTGCTGGGGAATCGCATCGCGGGCGGCCATGAGCTCGCGCTCCCATGATCCGACGCTGTGCCGATACCGCCGCACGCCGGCGGCGGCCGTCGTCGCCATGGCCGCGGTGAGCCCGCCGGCCCGGCGGGAGATCTCGGCGAGCGCGGCCACCAGGCGCGCCCGGTCGGCGGCGTTGGCGGGATCGGCCAGCCAGGCGCGGGCGGCGCGCGCCAGGGCGTCGGCGGCATCGGCCCCGAGCTGCGCGGCGACACGCCGGACCAGGCGCACGAGCGCCTCGGTCATGGGCGCTGCCGGGACGGCACCGCGGCGCGCATCGTGCTAGCGCGCCCCCGCGGCATCGAGTGCGGCGACGTCGTCGTCGGAGAGCTCGACCGCCGCCGCCTCGGCCAGTTCGATCACCTGGGCCGGCGAGGTGGCGCTGACGATCGGCGCGGTGATCCCCGGACGGTGCAGCAGCCACGCGATGGCGACCTGGGTCTGCGAGACGCCGTGCCCTGCCGCGATCCGGTCGACGGTCTCGAGCACCCTCCAGCCGCGCGGGTTCATGTAGTCGCGCTCCACACCGGCGGCGCGGCCGCTTGCCGGCAGCGGCTGGTCCGGGCGGTACTTGCCCGACAGGAACCCGCGCGCCAATGCGAAGTACGGCGCCACGCCGAGCCCCCGCTCGCGGCACAGCTCCTCAAGCGGGCCCTCGTAGCCGTCGCGGTCAAGCAGGTTGAAGTGTGGCTGATGGGCCGTGAACGCCACCACACCGTTGGCCGCGCTGACATCCAGCGCCTGGCGCAGACGGTCGGCGGTGTAGTTCGACGAGCCCACCGCGCGGACGAGGCCTTCGCGGACCAATTCGTCGAACGCGGCCATCGTCTCGCCGAGCGGGGTGCCCGGATCGTCCTCGTGGGCGTAGAAGAGGTCGATCACCTCGACCTGCAGCCGTGCCAGGCGACTCCTCGACGCCGCGGCGGATGTGATCGCGCGAGAGCCCCTTGTCGAACTTGCCGGAGCCCATGCCGACCTTGGTCGCGATCACGAGCTGGCCGCGGGTGCCGCGCTCGGTGAGCCAGCGCCCGATGATCGTCTCCGACTCGCCGCCCTGGTTGCCCGGCACCCAACCGGAGTACACGTTGGCGGTGTCGATGAAGTTCCCGCCCAGCTCGACGAACCGGTCGAGCACGGCGAACGACGCGTCGAGGTCGGCCGTCCAGCCGAACACGTTGCCGCCCAGACAGATCGGCGAAACATCGAGGCCGGACCCGCCGAGCGCCCGGCGTCGCACCCAGGGGAGTACTCATGGTTCCTCCGTCGTGAACAGCAGTGCCTCCAGGCCGACGGTGAGGCCCGGCCGCCCGGCGACCTCGCGCACCGCGCGCAGGACCCCGGGCATGAAGCTCTCGCGCGAGAGCGAGTCGTGGCGGATGGTGAGCGTCTCCCCCAACCCGCCCAGGATGACCTCCTGATGGGCCACCAGCCCGGGCAGCCGGACCGAATGGATCACCGGGTCGCCCTGCATCTGTGCCGCGGTACGCAAGGCCGTACCCGACGGCGCGTCGAGCTTTCGGTCGTGGTGGAGCTCGATGATCTCGGCGGCCGGCATGTGGCGCGACGCCTCGGCGGCGAAGCGCATCATGAGCACCGCGCCGACGGCGAAGTTGGGGGCGATCACCGCGTTGGCCGGGCCGTGCCTCGGCGCGCGTTCGGATGTCCTCGAGTTGGGCGTCGGTGAGTCCGGTCGTCCCGACCACCGCGTGCACACCGGCCGCGAGGTAGGCGCAGGTGTTGTCGAACACGAACGCCGGCTGGGTGAAATCGACGGCCACGTCGATCCCGCCGGCCGCCAGCGCCGACGCCGACGTCGGCGAACGCGCCCGGACCGGCCTCGAGCGCCGGGTCGACCCGTGCGGCGACCCGCATGCCCTCGGCCGCCGTGACGGCCTCGACGACAGTACCGCCCATGCGTCCGGCGGCCCCGGTCACCATCACCCGGATCATCGGGCGAGGGCCTCCTGGGCGAGATCGAGCGGCACGACGTCGGCAAGGTGCGGGGTCACGTTGGCGATGCCGGCGCGGATCCGGTCGGGGTTGGGTCCCACCGCTGCCACGCTCATGGCGTCAGGCTGCCAGAACTCGGACGCCAGCGCCTGGATGTCCGGCGCCTCGACGGCCTCGACGAGCTCGATGATCTCGTCGATCGTCAGCAGCTCCGTGTCGGTCACCACCGCCCGCCCGAGGCGGTTCATGCGCGTACCGGGCGACTCGGTGCCCAATACCAGGCGCCCTTTGAGGTGGTCCTTGGCGCGGCGCAGCTCCGCCTCCGGGATGCGCTCGTCGCGCAGCCGGCGCAGTTCGGTCTGGATGATCGCGCAGCAGGTGCCCAGGTTGTCTTCGCGCGTTCCGAGATGGACGACGACCTGCCCCGCATCCGCGTAGCCGGCCGTGTAGCTGCCGACCGAGTAGGCCAGGCCGCGCTTCTCGCGCACTTCCTGGAAGAGGCGGCTGCTCATCAGGCCGCCCAGCATCGTGTCGAGCACCGCCTGGGCGTGCCGGCGCGGGTCGGATCGGGTCAGCCCCCGACCGCCGATGCACAGGTGGATCTGTTCGGTCGGCTTGGTGAGCAGTGCCAATTGGGATTCACCCGCGCGCGCCGGGACCGGCGGCGGCTGGCGGGCCACCGCCGGGAAGCTCGGCCAGCAACGCATCCGCGAGCGCCAGCAGGGCGTCGTGGTCGACGTTGCCCGCCGCGGCGACGACCATGTTGGGCGCGCGGTAGTGGGCCGCATGGTACGCGGCGATCTCCGCCTTGGGGATGTTGGCGACGACCTCGGCGGTGCCGATCACCGGACGGCCCAGGGGCTGTTCGGGAAAGATCGCACGGGCCAGCAGATCGTGGACCTGGTCCTCGGGATCGTCGGCGTACATCGCGATCTCCTCGCAGACGACCTCCCGCTCCTGATCGAGCTCGGCGAAGATCGGCCGGACCAGCATGTCCGCGATGACCGGGACGCCACGCTCGAGGATCTCGTCGAGCACGCGGATATAGACCACGGTGTAATCGCGGCCGGTGGCGGCGTTCACCTCACCGCCGAACCCGTCGAAGATCTGCGCGATCTGCTCGGCGGTGTACTGCGGCGTGCCCTTG
This sequence comes from uncultured Thermoleophilia bacterium, assembly GCA_963784985.1. GTDB lineage: Bacteria > Actinomycetota > Thermoleophilia > Miltoncostaeales > Miltoncostaeaceae > CAITWD01. Next base: position 31,801 of record CAWATR010000007.1, on the reverse strand, counting down.
AACAGCAGATGCTCAAGGAAGTGCGAGACGCCCGCCTGGGCGGGCGTCTCGAACCGGGAACCCACGCCGATCCAGATGCCGAATGCCACCGAGCGGACACCCGACATCGGCTCGCTGACGACGCGCAGACCGCGGGATGTCGTATCCAGACGGGGGCGGTCGCCAGCCATGGCTAGTCCTCGTCGCTCAGACGGCGGCGCCGGCGCCGCGGCGGGCGGGCACCCGCGCCGGCCTCGATGACCGCGTCTTCCTCGCCGGCGTCCAGGCCGTCGCCGGGCACCGGCTCGCCGACGTCCTCGAGCCCGACGATGCGCAGACCGACGCGGCCGCGGCCCTTGTCGACCTCCACGACCCGCACGTCAACCACGTCGCCGCGGTTGATGACGTCCTCGACCTTGTCGACCCGTCCGGTCGACAGGTTCGAGATGTGCAGCAGGCCGTCCACGCCCTTGGTCAGCTCGACGAACGCGCCGAAGGTCGTCGTCTTGACCACCTTGGCGCTGTTGAACACGTCGCCGACCTCGACATCCTTGGTCATTGCACGGATCTGCTCGATGCAGGCCTTGGCCTTGGCACCCTCGACCCCGTAGACGCTGACCGTGCCGTCGTCTTCGATCGAGATCTCGACGTTGTACTCGGCCTCGAGGCCGCGGATCGTCTCGCCGCCCTTGCCGATGACCGTGCCGATCCGCTCGGGATCGATCTTGATCGCGGTGATGCGCGGCGCGAAGTCCGACAGCTCCTCGCGCGGCGCGGAGATCGCGGTGCCCATGATCCCGAGGATGTGCAGCCGGCCGCGGCGGGCCTGCTCGAGGGCATCGCGCAGGATCTGGAAGGTCACGCCGCTGATCTTGATGTCCATCTGCAGCGCCGTGATGCCGGACTCGGTGCCGGCGACCTTGAAGTCCATGTCGCCGAGGTGGTCCTCGTCGCCCTGGATGTCGGTGAGGATGACGTAGTCGTCACCCTCGCGAATCAGGCCCATCGCGATGCCGGCCACCGGACGCGTGATGTTCACGCCGGCGTCCAGCAGCGCCAGGGTCGAACCGCACACCGATGCCATGGATGACGAGCCGTTGGACTCGAGGGTCTCCGAGACCAACCGCAGCGTGTACGGGAACGCGGTCTCGTCGGGGATCATCGGCACCAGCGCGCGCTCGGCGAGGGCGCCGTGGCCGATGTCGCGCCGCTTGGGTCCGCGCATCGGACCGGATTCGCCCACCGAGAACGGCGGGAAGTTGTAGTGGTGGATGTAGCGCTTGGTGGTCTCGATGCCCAGCCCATCGATCCGCTGGGCGTCCTTGAGGGTGCCCAGGGCCACGACGGTCAGTACCTGCGTCTCGCCGCGGGTGAACAGCCCGGACCCGTGGGTGCGCGGGGTCACCCCCACCTCCACCGAGATCGGACGGATCTCGTCGCTCGAGCGTCCGTCGGGCCGGTGCTTGTCGATGGCGATACGCCGGCGGATGATCGTCTTCTGGAGGCTGTCGAAGGCGCGGTTGAGCGACGCGCGGTCCTCGGGGCTGGCCTCGTCGCCCAGCACGGTCTGTACCGCGGCGGCGCGCACGTCGGCGACCTTGTCGCGGCGTTCGAGCTTGCCCTGTTCCATGGTCGCCTCCTCGAGCTGGGCGAGCACGGCGGCCTGCACCCGGCCGAGCATGTCCGGGTCGACGTCGACGGAGGTGACTTCCCACTTCTCCTTGCCGGCGATGCGCGCGAGCTCGAGCTGTGCGGCGCACACCTTCTTGATCTCGTCGTGCGCGATCGCCAAGGCTTCCAGCAGCGCTTCCTCGTCGACCTCGCTTGCGCCGGCCTCGACCATGGAGATCGCCTCGGACGTGCCGGCGACGATGAGGTCCAGGTCGGACTCCTCGACCTCCTGCAGGGTCGGGTTGATGATGAAGTCATCCCCGATCAGCCCGATGCGCACGGCGCCGATCGGCCCCAGGAACGGCAGGTCGGAGATCGTCAGTGCGGCCGATGCCCCGTTGATGCACAGGATGTCGTACGCGTTGACCTGGTCGACGCTCATGACCGTCGCGATGACCTGGATCTCGTTGCGGAAGCCCTTGGGCCAGAGCGGCCGGACCGGCCGGTCGGTCATCCGCGCGGTGAGGATCGCCCGCTCGCTCGGGCGGCTCTCGCGCTTGATGAACCCGCCGGGGATCTTGCCGGCGGCGTACATGCGCTCTTCAACATCGACGGTCAGCGGGAAGAAGTCGACCCCCTCCCGCGGCGTCCGTGTGCCGACGGCGGTCACCAGGACCAGGTTGTCGCCTGCCCGGACCACTACGGCGCCGTTCGCCTGCTTGGCGAGCTTGCCCGTCTCGAACGTAATCGGGGTGCCCCCGACGTCTGCCTTCACGACAGCTAGTGCCATCTCATTCCTCGTCTCTGCTGGGACCCCCTGGCCCCAGCGCTCCAGTTGGGTCCCAGCATCGACCGATGCCGGCGACCAGCGTCAATGTCTCGGTGCCGTTCAACTTCCTGACGGACCGCAGGCGCGGGCAGCTCGCCCGCCCGCCGGTCCGGATGCACGCCTGGGACTTAACGGCGCAGTCCCAGCTGCGCGACCAGCGCGCGGTACCCCTCGAGGTCGGTCCGCTGCAGGTAGTTCAGCAACCGGCGGCGGCGACCGACCATCTTCAGCAGGCCGCGGCGCGAGTGGTGGTCCTTCTTGTGCACGCGCAGGTGCTCGGTGAGCTCGTTGATGCGCGTGGTGAGCATCGCGACCTGCACTTGAGCCGACCCAGTGTCGCCCTCGTGGCGTGCATGCGTGCCCATGATCTCGAGCTTTTGCTCTCGTGTCAGCAAACTGCTGGTTCTCCTGATTCGGCCTCGGCGCCGCCCTACGGCCGCGCCGGGTCATATGGGGACCGGCTGCGTGCGGCCGACGGAGTGTCGGTCGTCTCCCTCCGTCGCACGATCACGTGCGCGGACGGCTCGCAGCGGTCAACTCGGCCTGCAGGTTAGCAAACCCGACCAGGGCGAGGCCTCCGGCCAGGTCGCCTCCGGTCTGGGTTAGCCGGGCCGCGCAGCCGGGACGCGCGCGCGCGTCTCGGCGATGTCGTCGCGGATCTGGGCGACCAACTCGGAGGGCTCGGCAAACCGGCGCTCGTCGCGCAGCCTGCTGACGAATTCGACCCGCATGGCCTCGCCGTAGAGGTCCGGGCCGACCCAGTCGAGCAGGAATGCCTCGATGCGCACCGGCGCCCGGTCCTGGTTGGAGTGGAACGTTGGAGCCACGCCGACGTTGATGGCCGCCACCGCCCGTCCGTAGCGGGTGATCGCCCGCCCGGCGTACACGCCCTTGCCGGGAATGGCGGCGCTGGCGAGCGCCTGGAGGTTCGCCGTCGGGAAGCCGAGGGCCCGCCCGCGCTCTACGCCGGGTACGACCACACCCTCGACGATGTGCGGCCGACCCAGCAGCTCGGCCGCCTCGTCGAGCCGCCCCTCGGTGATCAAGCGCCGGATGCGCGTCGAGGAGATCGGCTTGCCGTCGTGGCTGACCACGATCGTCGGCGAGATGACCTCGACGCCGCGGGCGCGACCGTAGGTCTGCATCCCCGACGCCGTACCGGAGCCGCCGCTGCCGAAGCGGAAGTTCTCGCCCACCACGACGATCTGCGCCCCCAGCGGCGGCGAGGCGATCATGTCGACGAAGCGGTCGGCGCGGATGCGCGAGAACGCCCGCGTGAACGGCACGATCAGCAGCTCGTCGACGTCCAGCGACGAGATCAGATCGGCTTTGAGGTCGATCGGCGTCAGCACGGTCGTCTTGAATTCGGGCCGCAACACCGCGATCGGGTGCGGCTCGAAGGTCATGACCATGACCGGAATGCCGCGTTCGCGCCCGAGCGCCCGCGCCTCGGCGATGATCTGGCGGTGCCCGAGGTGGACCCCGTCGAAGGTCCCGATCGCGACGGCCCGACGCCGGTCACCGACCGGCAACTCCCCGAGCGAGGCGTACGTCTTCACGTCGGCGGGGTGTCGACGAACACGTTCCGGGGCCGCAGGCACTCGCCGTCGGCCGCCGCGATCGCGACCAGCGCGCCCGTCGCATCCAGGACGGCGACCTCCCCGGCCGCCGCCGGGTGCGGCACGACGCGGCCGTGGGCGAGCGCGCGCACCTCGTCGGGTGTCACCTGGACGGTCGGCATATCGGCAAGCAGCAGGTTCAACGGCACCGGCGCGACGTGAGGGACCTTGTCCGGCGTGACCGCATCGGCGACCCGGAGCCGGCCGACCGCGGTGCGACGCAGTGCCAGGCAGTATGCACCGCAGCCGAGTGCCTCGCCGAGGTCGACCGCGATCTGGCGGATGTAGGTGCCCTTGCTGACCTCGAGGTCGATGGTGAGCGCCCCGCCTCGGGACGGTACTCGACCAGGTCGAGCCCAAGGATCTGCATCTGCCGCTCGGGGCGCTCGACGGTGTCGCCGCGGCGTGCATGCTCGTAGAGCCGCTGGCCGTCGACGTGTACCGCCGAGTAGAGGGGCACCCGCTGGGAGGTGCGGCCCGCGAGCTCGCCGAGCGCGGCCGCGACGACGGCGGGCTCGGGCACCGGGCCGCCCGGGGTGATCGGCCCTTCGGGATCGCCGGTCACCGAGCGAGCGCCCAGTCGGATGGTCGCCCGGTAGGACTTGCTATGGGCGCTGATCCGGTCGGCTAGGCGTGTCGCGCGGCCGACCAGGATGACCAGCAAGCCCGTCGCGAATGGATCGAGGGTTCCGGCATGTCCGACCTTGGTCCCGCGCGGCAGCCTGCGGCGGATGCCGTGCACGATGTCGTGCGAGGTCGGGCCCGCCGGCTTGTCGACCAGCCATGCCCGCGGCTCGAGGCGCTTAGCGCTCACCGGCGAAGTGCCCGGCCACGCGGGCCTCCAGCCATGCGAACAGCTCGATCGATCGGCATCGCCGTCGAGAAGCCGGCCGCCGAGCGGTGCCCGCCACCGCCCTGCTCGCGCGCGATCGCCGAGACGTCGGGCTCCCCGTCACCGGACCGCAGCGAAACCCGCCAGCCCTTGTGCCCGGCTTGGCGCGCCAGCCCTGCGACCTCGACGCCGTTGACGCTGCGCATCGCCTCGACGATGCCCTCGGTGTCGTCGCCGCCGGCCGCGTGGAAGTCGTCGGGCCCGAGCGCGGCCAGCATCAGGCGGCCGTCGCAGCGCATCTCGGCCTTCTCGGCGGCCCGGCCGAGCAGCCGCAGCCGCGACTCCGGCTGCTCCTCGTACAGATGCTGGGCGATCTCATGCGGATCGACGCCCGCCGCCAGCAGCACGCCGGCGATGCGATGTGCCTCGATGCCGGTGTTGGAGTAGCAAAAGCGCCCGGTGTCGGTCACCAGACCGACGTACAGCGGCACCGCGACCTCACGCGCTGATCTCGCAGTCCCGCCGCCTCGAGGACGTGCACGACGACCTCGGCGCTGCTCGAGGCCTGATCCTCGACCAGGTTGAGGTCGCCGAAGCGCGAGTTGTCGTGGTGGTGATCCAGGTTGAAGACCTCGGTCACGCCCGCGTGGGGGTCCTCGTCGGCCCACAGGCGACCCTCGCTGGCGCAGTCGACCGCGATCAGGATCCGCCGCTCCTCGGCCGCGGGTGGGCCCGGGACGACCACCTCCCCCTCGGCGATCAGGAACGCGAACTCGTCCGGGACAGGGTGCGGATCGGGATGGTGCATGACCACGTCGTGCCCTGCCGCCCGCAGCGCGCGGGTGAGTCCGAGCATCGTGCCGATCGCGTCCCCGTCCGGGTTGCGGTGGGTCGCGACCGCCAAGCCGCAGCGGGCCCTCGCTCAGCCGGGCGGCGATCTCGGCGGGCGACACGTCGACCCCGGCCGGGCGCGCGTCAAGGTCGGTCGGGTGTGGGCTCACGCGCCGGGCTCCCCGGTCGGCCCGCCGGGCGTCTCCGGCGGCGGGGCGACCTGCTCGAGGATCCGCGCGATGCGCCGCGCCTCATCGGGCTGGGTGTCGTAGACGAACTCCAGCTGCGGGGTGTTGCGGGTCCGCATCGCCCGCCCGACCCGGGCCTGCAGGAGCCCTCGGGCCGATTCGAGCGCGCGCAGGCTGGGCTCGCGCTGACTCCGGGTGAGCGTCGTGAAGTAGACGGTCGCCGCCGCGAAGTCGGGCGACGGGACGACATCGGTGATCGTGACGAATCCCAGCCGGGGATCCGACAGATCCCGGTTCAGGCTCTCGGCGAGCACGTCCTTGATCAACTCGCCGCCGCGCCGCTGGCGGTTGCCCGGCGGGGTCATGTCAGCCGCTCCAGGTACCCGGGCGCGCCGTCGACCGGGCGCAGGTCGCGCAGTTCGTCGACGACGACGAAGGCCTCGTCGGTGTGGATCGATCTGCTGACCGCCTCGAGCCGGCTGCCGAGTTCGGCGGCGTCCGGGCCCACCAGGGCGACGGTGACCTGGGCGCGCTGCCACAGGTCGTGGAAGTCGACCTCAGCGACCGCGCAGCGGTGGCGGTCGCGCAGCCGGGCGACCAGCCGGCGCAGCTCACGGCGCTTGTCCTTGAGTGAGCTGCTGACCGGCAGGTGCAGATCCGCGCTGACGGTGCCGACGTAGCCCGCACCCATGGGTCGCCGATCCTGCCTACTCGGCCGGCTCCGCCGCAACCTGGGCGGTCCGGGCGACCTCGCGCAGCTCGAAGACCTCGATGACGTCGCCGTCCTTGACGTCGTTGAAGTCGTCCAGCAGGATCCCGCATTCAAAGCCCTGCGAGACCTCGCGGACGTCCTCGTTGAAGCGGCGCAGCGAGCCGATGCGCCCCTCGTAGACGACGGTCCCGTCGCGCAGCAGGCGCGCCTGCGCGCCCCGACGGACGGTGCCGTCGAGGATGTAGCAGCCGGCGATCGTGCCCAGGCGGCTGGCACGGAAGGTCGTGCGCACCTCGGCCTGACCGATGGTGTCCTCGACGATGTCGGGCTCCAGAAGGCCCACGAGCGCATCGCGAACGTCCTCGATGGCGCGGTAGATGACCCGGTAGGTGCGGATGTCGACGCCCTCGCGTTCGGCGAGCACCTTCGCCTCCGGACGTGGCGCGCACGTTGAAGCCGATGATGATCGCCTGCGATGCCGCGGCCAGGTTGACGTCCGATTCGGTGATCGCGCCCACGCCGGTGTGGATGATCCGCAGCCGCACCTCGGTCTGCTCGACCTTCTCGAGCGCGTCGACCAGCGCACCCACCGAGCCCTGGACGTCGCCCTTGACGATGAGGTTGAGCTCTTTGAGCCCGCCTTCCTTGATGCGGGAGAACAGGTCATCGAGCGACACGGGTGCGCGGCGGTTGGCCAGCTCTTCGGCCCGCAGGCGCTGGCTGCGCTCGCTGGCCAACTGGCGCGCGGTCCGCTCGTTGTCGACGATCCGGAACTTGTCGCCTGCGTCCGGCACGCCGGACAGACCCAGCACCTCGGCGGGCATCGACGGGGTCGCCGCGGTCATCGACTCGCCCGTTGAAACTGTTCATCGCCCGAACGCGGCCGTGCTGCTCGCCGGCCAGGATGACGTCGCCGACATGCAGCGTGCCGCGCTGGACCAGGACGGTGCACACTGGGCCCCGGCCGGGGTCCAGGCGCGATTCGATGACCGTGCCGGATGCCGGCGCGTTCGGGTTCGCCTTCGGTTCGGCATCGGCATCGGCGACCAGCAGCACCGTCTCGAGCAGGTCGTCGAGCCCCTCGCCGGTGTGCGCGGACACATTGACGAACTCCTGGCTGCCGCCCCAGTCGGACGGGATGACCTCGTGGGTCGACAACTCCTGGCGCACCCGGTCGGGGTTCGCGTTCTCCTTGTCGATCTTGTTGATCGCGACGACGAACGGGACCTCGGCCGCCCGGGCGTGGTCGATCGCCTCGACGGTCTGCGGCATGACGCCGTCATCGGCGGCGACGACGATGATGGCGACGTCGGTGATCTTGGCCCCGCGGGCACGCATGGCGGTGAATGCCTCATGGCCAGGCGTGTCGAGGAACGTGACGTTGCGGTCGCCGTGGTGGACCTGGTAGGCGCCGATGTGCTGGGTGATGCCGCCGGCCTCGCCCGCGGCGACCTCGGTCTTGCGGACCGCGTCCAGCAGGGAGGTCTTGCCGTGGTCGACATGGCCCATCACGGTGACGACCGGCGCGCGGGAGACCAGGTCCTCCGGCGCGTCGTCGAACGTCTCGGGCCGCTCGTCCTCCTCTTCGGCGTGGATGATGTTGACGACGCGCCCGAGCTCCTCAGCGACCAACTCGATCGCGTCGTCCGACAGGGACTGGGTCAGCGTGACCAGCTCGCCGGCGACCATCATGAGCTTGATGATCTGCGCCGACGAGATCGCGAGTGCCTCGGCCAAGTCCTTGACCGTCGCACCCGACGGCACGTCGACCGGGGTCAGGTCCGGCGCCACGGGCACCGCCGGCACGCCCTCGCGCTCCGGAGCCCTCGTGCCGCCACGGCCGCCGCTGCGGCCGGTCTGGCCCGGGCCCGCGCCGCCGCGGCGGTTGGCCTGGGCGTCGATGACCACCCGACGCGGCCGTCCGCGGCGGTTGGCGCCGCCGGTGCCGCCGCCGGGCGCAGCGGGTCCCGCGCCGCGGCCGTTGCCGGGACCGCGCCCTGGGGTACCGCCCGGTTCGCGCGGCCCGTCCCATCCTGGTCGCGGGCCTCCGTCGGAGCCGGCCGGCCCGGCCGTGGTGCGGGGCCCCCGTTGCCGTCGGGCCGACACGGCCGGTGCAGTGTTCGGCCGCGGGCGCCGCGGGACGCGCGACATCGTCTTCCGGCCGGGTTCCGTCGGCGCGCATGATCTTGCGCGGACCGATGCGCTTGGGCTTCTCCTGCTCGACCGGGGCGGGCGCGGGCGGTCTCCTCGGCTCGGCAGGTGCCGGCTCGGCGGCTGCGGGCGGCGCCTCGGCGGCCGGGGCCTCGGCCTCGGTGGGGGCGGGTTCGACAGTGGGCGTCTCGGCGGCCGGCGCGGGCTCCTCGGCGGGTGCGGCGGGTACGGGCTGGGCGGGCGCCGCGGCGACGGGCGCGGGCTCGGCCGCGACCGGGGCAGGGACCTCGGGTGCGGCGGCCGGTGCGACCTGCGGCTCGGCGGCCGTCTCGGTCCGCGGACGCGGGCGGGGCCGTGGACGCGTCGGCTTCGGGCGGGAGGGCTCCTCGGCCTCCGGCTCCGGCGCGGGAGCCGGGGCAGGCTTGGCCGGACGCTCCGGTTCGACCTCCAGCGGCGTCGCGGGCTGCGGGTGGCGATTCGGATTGAGCAGGTGCAGGGCCCAGTCGACGTCGACCGTCGACGAGGCGGTCTTGACCGGCATCCCGGCACGCTGAAGCCGCTGCAGCACGAAGCCGCTGGGCAGCCCCTCATCCTTCGCGATCTCGTAGACCCGCTTCTTCGCCATCGCTCTCCCTGGACAGACTACGCCGCGAGGCTCGGAATGAGCCCCTGGCCGATGAACAACTCTGCGCCGCGCGTGCGCGTGGCCCGGTGAAACGCGCGCCGCGAGCGGGCGAGCTCGAAGCACGCCGATCCCGCGCACACATAGGCCCCCCGCCCTGGTGCACGGTATCGCCGGGTCGAAGGCCAACGTGCGGGGACTGTACTCGCCCACCGCGACAAAGCGCAGCAGCTCACGCTGCGGCGCGCGGCGCCCGCAGGCGATGCAGCGACGGATCGGCACGTGCCCGGATGTCCGCGGCCGCGGTCAGCTGCCCTCCCCGGCCGTCGCTGCGGGGTCGCCCGCCTCTTCGGCCATCTCGGAGATCCGCGCGAAGCCCTTCGGGGTGACGGCCTCCTGGACCTCCTCGGAAGTCAGCTCGCGATCGAGGGCCGCTTCGAGCCCCGCCAGCTGGGAGTGCGTGGGGATCGCGCAGTAGCGCGTGCCCTCCTCGGCGGCGTTCGGGCAACGGCGCCCGTTGCGCAGGACGGCCACACAGCGGGCCATCCCGCCCACGGCCTCGTCCTCGAAGGTCTCCGTGCCCTCGGACGCGAACGTCGATTCGTTCTTGATGTCGATCCGCCAGCCGGTCAGCCGCGCGGCCAGCTTGGCGTTCATGCCCTCGCGACCGATGGCCAACGAGAGCTGGTCGTCCGGAACGATGACCGTCGCCTGGCGGTTCTCGTCGTCGACGAGCACCTCGCGCACGCGCGCCGGCGAGAGCGCCTTGGCGATGTAGCGGGCGGGTTCGTCGTTGAACGGGATGATGTCGATCTTCTCGCCGCGCAGTTCGCTGACGACCATGCGCACGCGTGATCCGCGCGGCCCCACGCACGCGCCGACGGGATCGACGCCCTGCACGTTCGAGATCACGGCGATCTTCGAGCGCCAGCCGGGCTCGCGGGCCACGTTGCGGATCTCGACGAGGCCGTCGGCCATCTCCGGAACCTCGAGCTTGAACAGCTCCTTGACCAGCTGGTCCGCCCGGCGGGACACGATCACCTGCGGACCCTTGGCGGAGCTGCGGACCTCGGTGATCACGGCCTTGACCCGCGAGCCATGGTCGTACCGCTCACCGGCGACCTGCTCGCTCTCGGGCAGCAGTGCCTCGACGCGGCCCAGGTCCACCAGCGTGTAGCGATGGTCCGACTGCTGCACGATGCCGGTCACGACATCGCCGACGCGGTCGACGTACTCGTCGTACATCAGCTCGCGCTCGGCCTCGCGGATGCGCTGGTAGATGACCTGCTTGGCCGTCATCGCGGCGATCCGACCGAAGTTGTCGGGCGTGACGTCGATTGCGTCGATCTCCTCGTCGGCGTAGGCGTCCCAGTCGATCTCGGGCTCCGGCGGGACGAACTCCTCGGGGTCGACGCCCTCGGGAATCTCGAATTCGGGTTGGGGCAGGGTGCGCAGGGGCTCGCCTTCGGGCGGCAGCAGCTGGAAGACCCGGATGTCACCGCTGTCGCGGTCGATCTCGACGCGCGCGTGCTCGGCGGCGTCGGGGGTCTTCTTGTAGGCGGCAAGCAACGCGTCCTCCAGCGCGACAAGCAGGGTTTCGGCTTCGATCCCCTTCTCTCGCTCAATCTGCTTGATCGCCTCGATGATCTCGCGGTTCAACTCAAACTCCTGGTCTGACGCTTCGCCCAGCGGGCCACCGCAGTGGCCATTCCTGCGGACGTCCCGTGGTCTAACACCTGAGAGCGCCATCCCGGTCGCACGCGCGCCGGATGGCGGGAAACGCAACTTCGATGACGCCCGACGCGGTCTCCAGCTGCACGCCCGTGGGTGTGACTGCCTGGAGCACTCCTTCGCGCGAGCGTCGCTTACCGTCCTCGTCGACCCGCAACGCGACTCGGTGGCCGCGGGCCTGCTCGAAATGTGCACGGGTGCGCAGCGGCGGCTCAGGCCCGGGCGACCAGACCTCGATGCCGTACCGGTCGTTGAGTCCGACCGACTGCAGCGCGCGCGTCACCTGCTCGCAGATCGCATGATCGACGCCGTCCGGATGATCGACGACGACGCGCAGGGTTCCCGAACGATCCGGACCGATCAGGGTAACCTCGCGCAGATCGACGTCGGGGAGTTGGCGCTCCAGGCATGCCTCGACCTCGCGTTCCAGCGATTCGCGGACCTGCACTCGTCACCCCCTTCACGTCGTCGAGCGAACCCGTCCTTTCGCCGGAAACAAAAAAGAGCGGGCCGTCACGCCCACTCCCTGCCCATCCGAACGAACCTGCATGTCACGACAAGAACTCCCTCAAAGATAGCACTCTTGCCTGCGTCGTGGTCATCCCCCGGGCCCCTCGCGGTCGGGCCGACTGCGGGGCCGCACCAGCTCCCGGCTGTCGAGAATCATCGTGACCGGCCCGTCGTTGTCGAGCGCGACATGCATGTGCGCACCGAAGACCCCCGTCGCCACCTCGAGCCCGTGATGGCGCAGGCGCCCGATGTAGGCGTCGATGGCCCCACGGGCGGGCTCGGGTGCGGCCGCCTCGGTCCAGGACGGCCGATTGCCGCGGCGCAGGTCCCCGAGCAGGGTGAACTGGCTGACGCAGAGCATGCTGCCACCGATATCGATGACGCTGCGGTCGAACGGACGCTCACCGGCCGCGAAGATGCGCAGCGACGCGGTCTTGTCGGCGAGCCGCTGGGCGTCGGCGGGCGCGTCGCCGTCGGCGACGCCCGACGAGCGCCAGCAGGCCCGCCCCGATCGCGCCGACGACCTCGTCACCCACGCCGCACGCGGGCGCTCGTGACCCGTTGCAACACGATGCGCACGACGCGAGATTCTAGGCCTCCGGGCTAGGATGGGCGCATGTCCGCCCAGGCGATCCTGCTGAACGCGCGCATCGGCGCCTACCTGAAGGACCTGGACCTGGCGCCCGCCGCGCGCCGCGGCGGTGGGTGGTCGGTCGAGCTGCCGTCGATCAAGCGCGGCGTGATCGGGGTCGGGTTCCGCGCCCACGAGCGCACGGTGCGGATGGCGAGCTTCGTCATGCGCGCGCCGGACCGCGACCATGCGGCGGTGTATCGGCGCATGCTCGAGCGCAACCTGCAGATGGCCTACTGGCGCTTCGGCCTGGATCCTGACGGCGACCTGTTCCTGGCGGCGCATCTGGACGAGGATGAGCTCGCGGCGCGTCTGGACGCGGCGCTGGGGCTCCTGGTGACCTACGTGGACGAGACCTACGAGGGGCTCGTCCGGCTGGGGTTCGACATCCCGGCCCACATCAGGGTCGGCGGTCCGCCGCCGGGCGCCGACGACCCCGGCAGGCGCCGAGGGTTAGGCGAGCCCCAGCTGGAAGCAGCGGGCGAGCATGTAGTGGCGCTCGGCGAGCTTGCGATCGCCGAGACGCTCGAGCGCCTTGGCGAGCCCGAAGTGCGCGTAACCGTCGGTGGGGCCGAGCTCGACCGCGGCCTCGAACTCCTCGCGGGCGCGGTCGAAGTCCCGGCAGCCCATGTACGCGCGCCCGAGCGCTTCCCGCACCGAGGCCTTGTCGGGCTCGAGCCGCCGAGCGCGCTCCAGGGCGGTCGCCGCCTGGTGGAAATCACGGCTGCGCAAGAGCTCGTGTCCGCGGGTGAATGCCTCGTAGGCCTCGAACTCGCTCATGGAGTGACCCGCGGACGGGACGGATGCCGAGCGGCAAGTGCCGCATCGAGGATGTGCTTGGCACATTCGCGCTTGGATGCACGCGGGAGCGCGTCCTCGCGGTCGTCCGGGCCGATGATCGTGATGCTGTTCTCGTCGCTGCCGAACCCGACACCCTCGGCGGCGATGTCGTTGAAGACGATCAGATCGACCCCTTTTCGCTCGCGCTTGGCACGGGCGCGCTCGAGCCCCTGGGCGCCGGCCTCGGCGGCGAACCCCACCAGGACCTGTCCCTGGCGCCGGCTCGCCCCCAGCTCGCTCAAGATGTCGGTGGTCCGCTCGAGCGGGATGTCCAGGCGCTCGGCCTGGGCCTTGTCGATCTTGCCCTGCACGCGTGCGGCAGGCCGGTAGTCGGCGACTGCGGCGGCCATGATCACGATGTCGGCATCGCGGTGGTAGGCGCGGCAGGCGATGTGCATCTCGTGCGCGGTGGGCGTGTCGACGTAGACGATCTCGGGCCGGCGCGGCAGGTCGACGTTGGCCGCGATGACGGTGACCTCGGCCCCGCGACGCGACGCCTCCTCGGCGAGCGCCCACGCCATTTTGCCGCTGGAGCGGTTGCCGACGAAGCGCACGGCGTCGATCGGCTCGCGGGTGCCGCCGGCGGTGATCAGCACCGAGACGCCCTGCAGCGGCCGGTCGGCGGCGATGACCCGCTCGAGCTCTCCGAAGATGACCTCGAGCTCCGGCAGGCGTCCCTGGCCGACGTCGCCGTCGGCCAACAGCCCGACCGACGGCGGGATCACGTGCACCCCGCGTGCGATCAGGCTCGCCAGGTTCGCCTGGGTCGCCGGGTGCTCCCACATCTTGGTGTTCATGGCCGGCGCGATCACCAGCGGACCGTCAAAGGCCAGTACCGAGGTCGTCAGCAGGCCGTCGGCAAAGCCCGCCGTGATCGCGGCGAGCGTGTTGGCCGAGGCCGGGCAGATCAGCATCACGTCCGCGAAGCGGGCGAAATCCAGGTGGTCGAACCCCGGGTCGTACTCCCTGCCGAACACGTCGATGCCGACCTGGTGGCCCGAGAGCGCGGCAAACGTCTCCGGACCCACGAAGCGGGTCGCGTTCGCGGTCATGACCACCCGAACGTCGTGGCCGGCGCGCTGGAGCATCCGCATGAGCTCGACGGACTTGTAGGCAGCAATGCCACTGCTGACGCCGAGGACGATGTTGGCCATTAGACGCTCCGGGTGACCGCGTCCACGATGCGTGCCATCTCGGCGGTCGCGGTGTCGAGGTCGTCGTTGCGGATTCGGTAATTGAACTCCTGGCGTGCGTCGAGCTCAACCAGACTCTCGGCCAGTCGTGCCTGGATATCGGCCTCGGCCTCGGTGTTGCGGGCGCGCAGGCGCCGGATGAGCTCGTCCATCGAGGGCGGTTCGATGAAGATCGTGACCGCGTCGGGCAGCGCCTCGCGCAGGGCACGGGCCCCGCGCAGCTCGATCTCCAGGATCACCGAATCGCCGACGCGCAGGTGGCGCTCGACTTCCTCGCGAAGCGTGCCGTAGCGGTTGCCCGCGTAGATGACGTGCTCGAGGAAGTCGCCCTCGGCCACGTGCCGCAAGGAACTCCGCCTCGCTGAGGAAGTAGTACTCGCGTCCGTGCTGCTCGCCCGGGCGCATCGGGCGCGTCGTGGCGGAGATCGCCGTGCGCAGGAACGGAAACCGGTCCTGCATCCGCCGGATCAGCGTGCCCTTGCCCGCGCCGGAGGGGCCGGACACGATGATCACGCGGGCCCGGCGAGCGCCGGGGTCGACCGACCGGGTCAGTGGTCGAGCAGATCGACCAGCTCGGAGCGCTGCCGCTCGGAGAGCCCGCCGATGGTCTTGCCTTGGGAAATGCGGCAGTGGTTCAAGAAGCGGGTGGCCTTGACCTTCCCGTACTTGGGCACCGCGATCAGCATGTCGAACACCTTTGCCGTCTGCACGTACTCGGGAGGATCCGAGATCACGCTGGCGATCTGCACGTTGCCCTCCTTGAGATCCCGCTTGAGCTGCGCGCGCAGGCTCCGGATCTCATTCGCTCGGCGCAGGGCCTCCATTCGCTGGTCCAGCGAACGCTCTGGTGCTTGGGATGTGGACTTGTTCATCGTGCTGCGAGCCTCAACGTCGAATGTCAGTCCTGGCGAGAGCCGCCGCGACAGGCTGAGCAACATCCTGCCACAACACATCCCTGGCGACACGTAGGAATCCGGTGCCCCGCCGCGTAGTGGAGCAGTTTAACCAAAGTGCGCGCTTTTGGGCACCACCTGCGCACGTCGGTTGCGATCGGGTGTCCGGCGCCTAGCCGATGTCCTGCAGCGCCACCGGCTCGACATCGTCGGTCCCGAGCGCAGTCGCGACGGCCTCGGCGGCTTCGATCGTCGTGATGCAGGGGATCCCGGCACGGATGGCCGCGTGCCGGATGGCGGCGCCGTCGGTCCGGTCCCCGCCGCCGCTGGGGGTATTGATCACCATCGCGATCTCGCCGGCCAGGATGGCGTCGGTGATGTTGTCCGCGCCCTCGGACACCTTGCGGACCGCCTCGACCGGCACACCGGCCGCGCCAATGTCCGCCGCCGTGCCGCGGGTTGCGCAGATGCTCAGCCCATGCGCGGCGAGGATCGCCGCGATGGCCACCGCGCGTGGCTTGTCGGCGTCGCGCGTCGACACGAAGACCCGTCCGGACTTCGGCAACGGCACGCCCGCGCCCCGCTGGGCCTTCGCGAAGGCGGCGCCGAAGGTCGGTGCGAGGCCCATGACCTCGCCGGTGGCGCGCATCTCCGGGCCCAGCAGCGGATCGGACCCGGTGAAGCGCGAGAACGGCAACACCGCCTCCTTGACGGCGACGTACTTGGACGTGCGGGACCGCGGCAGGCCGAGTTCGGCGATCGGCTCGCCCAGCATGACCCGCAGCGCGTGGCGCACCAGCGGGACGCCGGTCGCCTTGGCGACGAACGGGATCGTTCGCGAGGCGCGGGGATTGGCCTCGATGACATACAGCCGGCCGTCCGCCAGCGCGTACTGGACGTTGATGAGTCCGACGACACCGAGGGCGGTCGCGATCGCGGCGGTCTGGACCTCGAGATCCCGGATGATCTCCGGCGCGATCTGCTGCGGCGGGAGGACGCAGGCCGAGTCGCCGGAGTGGATTCCGGCCGCCTCGACATGCTCCATCACGGCCGCGATCCAGCACGTCGAGCCATCGCACAGTGCGTCGACGTCGAACTCGAGCGCACCTTCGAGGAACCGGTCGACGAGGATCACGCCCTCCGGCCGCTCCCGGAGCAGGTAGGAACGGATCTCCTCGGGCGAATCGCAGATCGCCATCGCACGTCCGCCCAGCACGTAGGACGGGCGCACGAGTACCGGGTACCCGATGTCCCGTGCCGCGGCTTCGACCTCGTCAGGGGTCGTGGCGATGCGCCACGGCGGGGCGCTGAGCCCGAGCCGGGCCAGCAAGTCCCCGAAGCGCCCGCGATCCTCGGCGAGGTCGATTGCCTCCGGGGAGGTCCCGAGGATCGGCACGCCGTGGTCGGCGAGCGCTTGCGCCAGGCGCAGCGGCGTCTGGCCCCCGAGCTGGGTGATCACCCCAAGCGGCTGCTCGATCGCGCAGATGTCGAGCACGCTGTCGAGCGTGACCGGCTCCATGTAGAGCCGGTCGGAGACCCCGTGATCGGTGCTGACGGTCTCGGGGTTGCAGTTGACCATGACGGCGGAGAACCCGAGCTCACGGGCGCCGGTGACCGCGTGGACGCAGCAGTAGTCGAACTCGACGCCTTGGCCAATCCGGTTCGGCCCCGATCCCAGCACCACGATGCTCTGGGCGCCGGTGACCCGCGACTCGGTGTCGGTGTCGAAGGCCGCGTAGTAGTAGGGGGTCTGGGCCGCGAACTCGGCCGCACACGTGTCGACGGCGTGGTAGGTCGGCCGAACCCCGAGCGCACGCCGGCGTACGCCGACCGCCAGCTCGGTGCTCGCGGTGCCGACCGCGATCATGCCGATCGGTCGCCCCGGCGCGCCGAGCGGCGCGCAGCGCGCCGGCGTCGAGGACGGCCAGGTCATCCCCGAGCATCCGCTGTGCGTCGGCAAGCTCGACCAGTTGGTCGCAGAACCACGGGTGGACCTGGGACGCGGCGGAGAGCTCATCCGCGCCCGCGCCCTCGCCAGCGGCCCAGAGCATCACATCGAACCGGTCCCAGGTGGGACGCCGGATCTGGCGCAGCGCCTCGCCGAGCGTCACCGGGATCGCGGGCTTGATGTCGAGCTCGCGTGCCGACATCGCCTTGCCGAAGGCCTCGCCGAAGGTCCGGCCGATCGCCAGGACCTCACCGACGCTCTTCATGTGGGTGGTCAGCTCGTCGGAGGCGCCCGGGCACCTTCTCGAACGCGAATCTCGGGACCTTGACCGCCACGTAATCGAGTGTCGGCTCGAAGCTGGCCGGCGTCACCTTGGTGATGTCGTTGGGCAGCTCGTCGAGCGTGTAGCCGACCGCCAGGCGGGCGGCGATCTTGGCGATCGGGAAGCCCGTCGCCTTGGAGGCGAGCGCCGAGGAGCGAGAGACGCGCGGGTTCATCTCGATGACCAAGAGCTGGCCGGTCTCGCGGTTGAGGGCGAACTGCACGTTCGACCCACCGGTCTCGACGCCGACCGCGCGGATGACCGTGAGGGCGGCGTCGCGCAGCGCCTGCAGCTCCGGGTCGGTGAGGGTCATCGCCGGGGCGACCGTGACCGAGTCGCCGGTATGGACGCCCATCGGGTCGAGGTTCTCGATCGAGCAGATGATGACCGCGTTGTCGTTGCGGTCGCGCATGACCTCGAGCTCGAACTCGCCCCAGCCGAGCACCGACTGCTCGAGCAGGACCTGCCCGATCGGGCTCGCATCCAGGGCGCGCCGCAGCCGGTCGCGCAGCTCGTCGGCGTCGTGGGCCACCCCGCCCCCTTCTCCCCCAAGCGTGAACCCGGGCCGCAGGATGACCGGGAACCCGATCTGCTCGGCCGCGGCGAGCCCCGCCTCGAGGTCGGTGACGATCACGCTGGCCGCCATCTCCAGCCCCACCGAGGCCATCGTCTCGCGGAAGGCCTGACGGTCCTCGGCGCGGTGGATGGCGTCGGCGGTCGCCCCGATCAGCTCGACGCCCTCGCGGGCGAGGATGCCGGCGTAATGGAGCTCCATCGCCAAGTTGAGGGCGGTCTGGCCGCCCAGGGTCGGCAGCAGCGCGTCGGGACGCTCGCGCGCGATGACGCGCTCGATCGCGATGACGTCAAGCGGCTCGACGTAGGTGCGGTCGGCCACCGCCGGATCGGTCATGATCGTCGCCGGGTTCGAGTTGACCAGCACGACCCGGTACCCCTCCTCGCGGAGCGCACGGCAGGCCTGGGTACCCGAGTAGTCGAACTCGCCGGCCTGTCCGATCACGATCGGCCCGCTGCCCAGCACGAGGATCGTCGAGATGTCGTCGCGGCGCGGCACTAGTCGGCGATGGTCGTCCACGAAGCGGGCAAACAGGTAGCGCGCATCGTGTGGCCCGGGACTCGCCTCCGGGTGGTACTGGACCGAGAAGGCACGCAGCTCGGGGATCGCGACGCCCTCGACCGACCCGTCGAACAAGCTGGTGTGCGTGACCTGCACGCCGTCGGGCAGGGCATCCGCCACCACTGCGTAGCCGTGGTTTTGGACCGTGACTTCGACGCGGTCGTCGGCGGCCCGTCGAACCGGATGGTTGGCGCCGCGGTGGCCGAACGGCAGCTTCTCGGTGCGCAGGCCGGCAGCCTGGGCAAGCATCTGGTGGCCGAGGCAGATCCCGAAGATCGGGATCTGGCCGAGCAGGTCGCGCACGGCATCGATCACCGGGGTGACCGCGGCGGGATCCCCGGGCCCGTTGGACACGAACACCGCGTCGGGGTCGAGCGCCCGGATCCGTTCTGCGCTCACGCCCGCGGGCAGGATCTCGAGACGGCACCCAGCGGCCACCAGGCCATCGACGATCGAGCGCTTGATCCCGCAGTCGATCGCGACCACACGGGGCCCGCGGTGGCCGAGCGAGCGTGCCGGGCCGGCCACTTCCGGGGTCAGGTCGCGCCCGTCGAGCGGTGGGTGTGCGAGCACCCGCGCCTCGAGTCCTCGGGCGCGAGCTCGGTGCTCACCCCGCCGCGCATCGCCCCGCGGTCGCGCAGGTGACGGACCAGCCGTCGGGTGTCGACGTCGGCCAGGGCGATGACGCCGTTGGCGGTCAGCCAGTCGCACCACCCGACCGACCCGGCGGCTCCGCCCATGTTCCCGGCCCGGGCCATCAGCACGGCGGGCGGCCATGCGCGGCCGCTCTCCATGCGCTGCGGCCCGGTGCCGTAGTTGCCGACCATCGGCGCGGCGAAGGTCAGGATCTGCCCGTGGTAGGAGGGATCGGTGACCGCCTCCTGGTAACCGGTCATGCCCGTCGTGAACACCATCTCGCCGAAGACCGTGCCCGGCGCGCCGACCGAGTGGCCACGAAGCACCAGGCCGTCCTCGGTGACGATCCACGCCGCCGCGCCCCCCATCAGCGCACGAGCCTGCTGATCGCCTTGAACTGGTCGGACCCGGCCTGCTCGAGCATCTCGAACAGCACCGTCTCGGTGCTGGAGACCACTGCGCCGGCGGCGACGCACTTGTCGATGCCGATCCGGCGGTTGAGCGGCGTACGGGAGCTGATCGCATCCGCGGCGAGCACGACCTCGTGGCCGGCGGCCAGCATGTCGTGGACGCTCTGGTTGACGCACACGTGGGCCTCGATGCCGCACACGACCCAGCGGCGCAGGCCGGCGCCCGTGATCGCGGCATCCAGCTCGGGCACGCCGACGACCGAAAACCGGAGCTTCTCGACCACCGGGGTCGCCTCCGGAAGCACCCCGGTCAGCTCGCTGACCGTGTGACCAAGGCCCTTCGGATACTGCTCGCTGACGATGATCGGCGCACCCAGTGTCCGAAAGCCCTCAATCAGGATGCGGCAGTTGTGGACCATCTCGTCGAAGCGGTCGATGGCCGGGCGGAAGGCCTCCTGGACGTCGACGACCAGCAGCGCGGTCTGGTTGGCGCGCAGCAGCGCCGGATGGCGGGTCTCTAGCGCTGCCATGCCACCTGCCCTCCGGCGATCGTCAGCCGGACCTGCCCGGCGAGCTCGGCGCCCAGGAACGCCGAGTTGCGCGACTTGCTCTGGAACTCGTCGGCGCCGACGACCCATGTTGCGTCGAGATCGAGGACGGCCAGGTTCGCCGGGGCGCCCTCGATGAGCGTGGGCACCGGCAGATCGAGGACCCGCGCCGCATCGGCGCTCATGCGCCTGACCAGCACCTCCAGCGGAAGCTTGCCGGGCAGGACCAGGTGGGTATACAGGGACGCGAACGCGGTCTCGAGCCCGGTGACTCCGAACGGCGCGTCCTCGAACGGCTGTTCCTTCTCGCTGGCGCCGTGCGGCGCGTGGTCGGTGGCGATGCAATCGAGCGTGCCCTCGATCAGGGCGCTCAGCAGTGCCTCGCGGTCTGCGGTGCCGCGCAGCGGCGGGTTCATCTTGCGGGTCGCCGCGTCGAGGTCCTCGCAGTCCTCGTCGACCAGCAGGAGATGGTGTGGGCTCACTTCGGCGGTGACGTGCACCCCGCGCGCCTTCCCGAGTCGGACCTCCTCGACGGTCTCGCGGGCCGAGACGTGGCAGATGTGGATGCGGGCGCCCTCGTAGCTGGCGAGCGCGACGTCACGGGCCACCGCGACGCTCTCGGACACCGCCGGAATCCCGCCGACGCCCAAGCGCGCGGACACGGCGCCTTCGTGCATTGCCCCTCCCGCGGACAGGTCGACATCCT
Organism: uncultured Thermoleophilia bacterium; assembly: GCA_963784985.1. GTDB lineage: Bacteria > Actinomycetota > Thermoleophilia > Miltoncostaeales > Miltoncostaeaceae > CAITWD01. Next base: position 10,924 of record CAWATR010000007.1, on the reverse strand, counting down.
CCTCGTGGAGCGTGAGCGGCAGCTTGGCCAGGCGTTGATACTGCAGCGCGCGACGGAAGACGGCCGCGTTGCTGACCGGGTGCCCGTCGTCGGAGAGCGCGACCGCCCCGAGTTCGGCCAGCTCGGCGGCTTCGGTGAGCTCGGTCCCCTTCTGGCCCTTGGTGATCGCGCAGATGAATCCGACGCCCACGATCGCCTGTTCGGCGGCGAGGTCGCGCAGGGCCGCGAGATCCTGCGCGTCATCGACGGGCGGGTCGGTGTTCGGCATCGCGGCGATCGCCACGTACCCGCCGGCGGCGGCCGCGCGCGAGCCCGACGCGATGTCCTCGGTGTCCTCTCGCCCGGGTGTGCGCAAGTGGACGTGCGGATCCACGAAGCCCGGCACGACCAATAGGCCAGCGCCATCGAGCTCGGGCAGCCCGTTGGCGACCCCGCCGAGGCGCCCATCGCGGATCACCAGGTCGGCGACGGTGTCGATGCCCGCGTCCGGATCGAGCAGCCGTGCGTTGCGGATGACCAGGGATGCCGCCGGCCCGGGCCGCTGCACGAGCACGTTGTCGCGAGTCACGCGGCCACCATTTCGGTGACCACATCGGCGCCGCGCACCGCCTGCGGGTCGCTGAGCAGGTCATACAGCACCGCCATGCGCACCACCATGCCGCCCTCGACCTGCGCCGTCACCAGCGCCGTGGGGTCATCCGCAAGTTGATCGGTAATCTCGACGCCCCGGTTCATCGGGCCGGCGTGCATGACGCGCTGGCCGGCGCGCAGGCGATGGTGGCCGATGCCGTACTGGGTGGCGTACTCGCGCAGCGACGGCACGAATCCGCCTGCGCCCATGCGCTCGTGCTGCATGCGCAACGCGTAGACCACGTCGGCATCCGCGATGTCGGCGATGTCGTGCGAGGCGTGCACGCCCAGGCCCTCCGCTGAGCCGCGCGGCAGCAGTGTCGGCGGGGCGATGAAGCTGACGGTGGCGCCCATGGTCTGAAGGGCGATGGCGCCGGACCGGGCGACGCGGGAGTGCAATACGTCGCCGACGAAGGCGACGTGCAGGCCCTCGAGGCGCCCCATCGCCTTGCGCATCGTGTAGAGGTCGAGCAGAGCCTGCGTAGGATGCTCGTGCTTGCCGTCGCCCGCGTTGACCACTGCGGCGTCGGTGTAGCGGGCGGCCGCGGCGACCGCGCCGGCGGCCGCGTGCCGGATCACCAGCACGTCGGGCTGATAGGCGCCAAGCGTGAGCACGGTGTCCTTGAGGGTCTCCCCCTTCTCCACCGACGAACCGGATGCCTTGACGTTGATCACGTCGGCCGACAGGCGCTTGCCGGCGAGCTCGAAGCTCGTCGCCGTCCGAGTCGATGATTCGAAGAACAGATTGATGATCGTCCGGCCTCGTAGGGTCGGGACCTTCTTGATGTCCCGGCCCATCACCTCGGCGAACCGCTCGCCCAAGTCCAGCAACCGGGTGATCTCATCGCGCGAGAGGTCGCCGATCCCGATGAGTGATCGTCGCGGGCTCATGAACGCTCCTTGGTGAACAGCAGGATTTCGTCTGCGCCGTCGATCTCGGCCAGGCGCACGCGGACGCGGTCGGATGCTGCGGTGGGCAGATTGCGGCCGACAAAGTCGGGCCGGATCGGCAGTTCGCGATGGCCGCGGTCGACAAGCACCGCGAGCTGCACGCGTGGCGGGCGCCCGTAGTCGAAGACGGCGTCGATCGCCGCGCGGATGGTACGCCCGGTAAACAGCACGTCATCGACGAGCACGACGGTCCGTTCAGACACGGGGAACGGGAGCTCGGTCTCGCCGACGATCGGCATCGTCCCGGCGGCCACGTCATCCCGGTAGAGCGCGATGTCCACGCTGCCGAGGGCGGGCCGAACGCCGGAGAACTCCTCGATGAGCGCCGCGAGGCGCGTGGCGAGCGGGACGCCGCGGGTGCGGATGCCGACCAGGGCGATCCGGCTCGGGTCGGCGTGGCGCTCGAGAATCTCGTGGGCGATGCGGGCGACGGTCCGCCGGACCTGGTCCTCGTCGACCAGGCGCGTGACCGCGTCGCCGATCACGGTGCCCGAAACAGTTGTGTCTGGGCGCAGGGCTCGTACATTTGCCGCTCCTTCCCGGCCTCGCGGGGCCGGACTTAAAGGTCGGGTTCTGGACTGACTGTACCAGGGCCCGCGGCCGCCTGGGGCACCCCGTCAGGGCCGCGCCTGGTGACTCCGCCGGGGTGGAGGATCGGGACCCCGCGCTCGGCGAACGGGACCTCGACCTGATCGAAATCCCGCGGGACGACGGTCTCCCCAAACACGGCGGCGGCCTCCTTGCGGATTTCTCGGGGCAGGAACCGGCTCGAGAGATGCGTCAGTGCGAGCAACTGCACGCCGGCGCTGCGCGCGACATCGGCGGCCTCCCGTGCAGTCGAGTGCCTGGTCTCGCGCGCGCGCTCGCGCTCGTCGTCCAGGAAGGTGGCCTCGTGCACCAGGAGCTCGGCCCCGGTCGCCGCCACGATCGTCGCCTCGCACGGCTCCGTGTCGCCGGTGATGACGACGCTGCGCCCGGCCCGCGGCGGCCCGAGGACCTGCTCCGGCCGGACCTCGGCATCGCCGACCCGGATCGTCTCGCCGTGCTGCAACCGCCCGAACAATGGGCCCGCCGGCACGCCGAGCGCACGCGCCGCGGCGACGTCGAACATGCCTGGGCGAGGATCCTCGATCAGGGCAAACCCGAGCGAGCGGACCGAGTGGCGAGTCGGAAACGCTTCCCAGGACGCCCCATCGAGTGCGAGTACCCGCCCCGGTTGTGCCTCCTCAACGTCGAGCGGGAACGGCAGGCGCCCGACGACGGCTTGGAGCGCACCGAGCAACGCGGCAAGCCCCGGCGGGCCGACGATGGCCAGCGGCTCCGTGCGGCCGCGCAGGGCGTAGGTCTTCAGGAGCCCGGGCAGGCCGAGATAGTGGTCCCCGTGCAAATGCGTCAGCAGGATCGCATCGAGATCGATCAGCCCGAGTCCCGAACGCAGGAACTGGCGCTGCGTCCCCTCGCCGCAGTCGACCAGCACGCGCGAGCCGCCGCGGACCACCAGCGTCGCCGAGGTTCCGCGCGACGCGGTCGGCACCGACGCCGCGGTGCCGATGAAGGTCACCCAGAGATCCATCGGGCGATCCTATTCGTTTTCGCTCCCGGCCCCGTCCGGCCCATCGAGGGGGATGATCGCGGCGTCGACGGGCGCTCCCGGCGCGATCAGCAGCTCCGCCATCGTGTGCACCGGCTGGCGTCGCCGATCGGTCGGGCTTCCGGGATTGACGATCAGAAAGCCGTCCGCGGCGCGCTCGACCAGCGGGATGTGGCTGTGGCCGAAGACGACGACGTCCGCACCTGGGAACAGTCGCCGCAGGCGGGTGCTGCGGCCCGCTGCCGGACCGGCATCGTGGATCATGCCGATGCGCACCCCGTCGGCGTCGAAGGCAGTCTGGCGCGGCAAGCGCCGCGCGCACGTCGGCGTCGTCGACGTTGCCATGGACGCTGATGAGCGGCGGCCCGAGGTGTCGCAGCGTCGACAGCGCCTCGGCGTCGCAGTGATCTCCGGCGTGCAGAATCAGGTCGGCTGCGACGAGCCGTGCCCGGCACGCGTCCGGCAGCACACGTCCACGCGCGGGGAAGTGGGTGTCGGAGATGACCGCGATCCGCATACCGCGCATTCTGACCGTCCGAAGGCGCTCGCTGCCGTCCTGGGCACGGTTCGGCCGTGACGGTCACCGACGACCCGGGCACCTCGCGGGCGAGTGATCGTCGCTACTATGCGTCGGCCCGCGCGCGTAGCTCAGTGGATAGAGCGTTGGCCTCCGGAGCCAAAGGTCGCAGGTTCGAATCCTGCCGCGCGTGCTCGTGGGATCCCTTTACGGTTCAACTTGAATCGCGCCATGACCGTCGTGTACTGCGGTGCCTACGGTCCCTCGCGAACGCTTCGGCGCGCGTCGTAGCTCCCCCAGACGGAACCCGGTCTCGTGCGGCTCCGGGGGAGCGGTGACCGTGGCAGCGGGTCCACGTTTGCGGGGAGGTTGTATCCGACGGGCGCAAGGTCGTTCGGCCCGTCGGGATGGAACAGCGACGCGAGGTACTGGAGCTGCCCGCGTCCCGGACCCTGTTCGAACATGCCGCCGCCGTAGGCGCGGATCCCCTGCGCCTCGCAGTAATCGTAGGTCGCGAACAGACGGCGGATGCTTCCAAATCGGGCAGGCTTGAGGTTCAGGAGGCGGGGCGGCCAGGGCAGATCCTCGACGTCGCCGACCGAACCGATCGGCACATCCCAGGTGATCCGGTCACGGTTTCGGTCGATCAGCTCCGCGGTGTCGTCGGCAATGGCGGGATCCTCGATCCACGCCTGCGGCAAGGCGGCGAACACGCTGCGGTACAGGTCGGGATCCGGATCCATGGCCACCGTCGCGTTGCGGTAGAGCCCTTTCATGTCGATGACCTCGACGCCGCCGAGCGATGCCAGCTCCGCCAGGAAGTCACTATTCCAGCCCGGGGCGGGATCGAGCTTGAACCGCAGCGTCGGGTCGACGCGGCGCAGCGCCCGCAGCGTGGCGAGGTCGGCGGCGTCCGCGACTCGCGTCGAGACGACGAAGGTCACGGGTCTTGCCTCCCGGCCGAGGGCGTCCTGGAGTGAGAGGCCGCTCTGGCGCAGGGCCAGGTCGAGCGCTGCGCTCTCGAACGCCCACCTGCGGTATTCGCGCGCGCTCTCGCGGATCGGCTCGACCGGGAAGAGGTCGGCCAACCCAAGCAGCGTGGAGAACGCGTCGAGCGTCCGCCGCCCGCGTAGCCAGGAGAGGTCACCCGCGCGGCGGAGCTGCTCGATCTGATCGATCTGATCCCAGGTGATGTCCTCGCCCTCACCCACGTGCCCGTCGCCGATGAGCCGGACCACGATCGAGACCTTCGTGAACCCGCTCGTGGTGTCGCGGACCAAGGGCGCGAGCTCGCACCGATCGACCCGGAGGGGCAGCTCTGCGACGCGCGAGTACGTGGCTTCGGCGTGCCTCGCGGGTTCGAGGGGGTCGCGACGCGCATCGGACACCCCTCCAGGATATCCGCCGGGAAAGGGCTCTCGCCCGCCTTTGGGGCCGCCACTGTCGCCGGGCTTCCCATCCCTGCTAGCGTCGCCCCATGGCCCCCCGCCGCGCGCTCCTTCTCATCGCCGATATCGGTGGCTACACGGAGTACATGCAGTTCCACCGCAGCATTCTCGGACACGCGGAAGCCGCGACGCGTCAGATGCTCGACAGTGTGGTACGGGCGGCGCGGGGCTTCGATTTGATCGAGATCGAGGGCGACGCGGCCTTTCTCTCGCGCGAGGTTGACGGGTCGAACGGCCACGCGACGCTCGCTTCGGTCACGCAGGCCGCGGGCGCCATGCACCGCGCATTTCATGAAAAGCGTCGTCTGATCGAGCTCAACATGTGCCCGTGTGGGAGCTGCAAGCAGACGAGCGCCCTGAAGCTGAAGTTCGTCGCGCACGTCGGCGAGGTCGCGACACAGACCATCAAGCGCCGACGCAAGCTCGTCGGCGTGGATGTCATCTACGTCCATCGCCTGCTCAAGAACCCCGTCGACGTGCCCGAATACGTCCTGATCTCAGATGATCTCTACCGCGAGGGCGGGACAACCCCGCCGGGGCCGCCGATGCAGGAGATCCAGCAGGACCTTGAGGGCATCGGGCCTGTGCGCACCTATTTCCTGAGCGTCGAGGAGATCACCGCGCCGCTCGACTCGCTGCCGGATCCATCATGGCCCCGCCGAATTGGCGGCACCTTCGGCATGGTGGGGCGCGGCCTGCCCTACATCCTCAGCAGGGGCCGACGCACGGCTCCTGCTCGCTGGCCGTCGGCGGTGCCGGTGGCGGGCCCGAGCCGTCGTCCGTTGGGAACCGGAACCGAGATGTTGGCCACCTGAGGCGACCACGACGTCCACAACTGGATCGCGCGCACCCCGTTCCACCGACGGGAGTGACGACGACCCCTGGGCACTTGCACTGGTTGGCAACCCAGATGACGCTCAGACGACCTCCCCTGCGTTGTGAGTCTCTCGGACCCGGATCTTCGTGACCGGCCCGGCGCGTTGGAGCGGTGACTTGCAGGCAGCGAATCGTCAGACAGGCTTACGCGGCGATAGGCCCGGAATAAGCCGCACCGTCACGCGCGCGTTGTACTCGGCCGCGAGCACCTCTTCGGGCCGAGTCCGCGTCAGGATGGTTCCCCAGGATGCGGACCTCGCCTGGGCGTGCGACTGTTGCCACGCCGAGCTAGAGCGCCTGGTCAAGGCCGGGGTCCTGGAGCACCCAGAGATCGGCGCTGGTGCGACCGTCGTCGTTGCATCACCGGGATGCTCGTCCGTGCATGACCATGCGATAGCCAGAGCCCAGATTGCGCCATTTCCCGGCGGTGTCGGTCGCGCCGTGATGCGCCAGTGGCCGGTGAGTTTAGCCTTCCGGAGCCAAAGGTCGCAGGTTCGAATCCTGCCGCGCGTGCTGAAAAAAGGTCCGTTTAAGCGGGCCTTTTGTGTTGCTATGCCCGCGGGGCAGTTCGATGACGTTGCCCCGTTCGCACACATCTCGCCCACCAGATCGCGCGACCAGGCGCCGTGCGGCCCGGATCGCACCCGCCAACGGGACGGCTTTGGTGCTCCGCGACCGCTGGAACTCACGCGCGTAGTGCTTCCAGATGATGTCCGACGAGTTCCCCGCCAAGCGCCGCAACGGAGACCGGATAATCCCGGCGTGAATCTGGAGCGAGATGTATGTCGCGCCGCCCGGTGTACGGCGTCGCCCACTCCACCCCGGCGGCCTTCTTGGCCGGGTTGAAGGTGCGGTTGCGCCAGTTGTTCAGGTTGAGCGGCGTCCCGCGACGTGACGCACAGACGGGGTTGTCCACAGCTTTATCCATCGTATGTTTGTTAACGCGACGAGATCCTCGGCCAGCGGCGCGACGATCTCGACGTCCCGCCCGCGGCCGGTCTTCGTCGTGTTGCGGATCTTCCCCGAGACGAACACCCGGTCGACTTTGAGTGTGCATCCGGCGCGTGAGAGCTCGAGAAGATCGCTCCAGCGCACCGCAAGCGCTTCCTCGGTCCGCAATCCAGCCGCGTACAGCAGGCCCCAGAAGACGCGATCAGCCTGCGTCGGCAATTCTACCCTGATCCGCTCCGCCTGCTCGGCAGAGAGCGCCTGACGCTGCTCCCTGATGACCTTCGGGCGTTGCAGTCCACGCAGCGGGTTCGCGGGGATCTTGCCGTGATCGACGGCGTTCCCGAGCGCCGATGAAAGCGTGCGCATGACATTCGAGACAGTCGGACGGGCTCGGCCTTGTCCGCGATCATCTGATCGCGCCACTCATACAGGCGCGCCGGCCCGAGATCGCGCAGCCTGACACCGCCGATATACGGGACGACCCACTTGTCGAGATGCGCTGGCCCGGTTGGTCGTCGTCGACGGTGCCCAGATGACGCGGTTGGACGTGAACCACGCCTTCAGCCAGTCATCGAGTCGGTCCGATGACACCTCGCCCGGTGCGTGCGCCCCCAGGCGTTGCACCCGGCGGATCTCGCCCTCGAAATCCTGTGCCTCGCGTTTGGTCTTGAACGACCGGCTGCGCGCGCGCGAGTCGCGCCAGATTCGCGCCACCGGACGTGCCACGAGACCGCGCCGGATGCGTTCGTTCGTTTGGCGATGCTCATCGGCGGCGCTCAGGGTTGGCCAACCATGCCTCGGCGTCGTCGAGGCTGTGAAACGTCCCCATCCTCGTACCGTGTTCATCAAGGATGTAGATCTCGCCATAATCCCGCGCCAGCGGATCGCGCCGCCGGTTCTTGCTTAGGGCCAGCCCTTGACGATCGGCGGCGCGTCTGACGCGGTTCTCCTGCGTGCGGTTGGTGTCCCCCATCGTGTGCCTTCCTGTGTCTTGAACACGTGCGGAAAGCGTAGCGAGTAATGATTCAGGAAGCGATGCTCCGGCGCTCATGACCTAGTCCTACTACCGTCGCGCGCAAGTTCGGTGAACGTTCCGACGGCGTCCGGGCGCTTTCGCGTCCGTGCGCGGCGCGGCATGCGTTGAGACCGTCGTAAAACCGCTTGCTTATGCGGTTTCGGGCTCCGTGGCACAGTCCGTGGCAACGTCGTGCGCTTCTGCAACGCCATTCGGAGCAGCCCACGGGCGTACCTTTGCTACACGAGGCCACCCTGGAGAGCCGGGGTCGCGATTACCAGATCACCCGCTGCCGTCGTTGTAAGGAAACGCCCGTCCCGATGTCGGGTTGGCTCTGCGCCGCCTGCCAGGTGGAGGAGGAGCGGGCTACATCGGTGCAGCGGGAGGAGTTCCAGGAGTTGTACATGTGGATCGTCCTCGGCGTATCGGCTCTCGGGGTCCTGCTGGTCATAACGCTCGGTCTTGACGGTGAGTGGACTTGGTTCGTTTGATGGCGGTCGTTCAACGGGCTGTCGGATAGCGGCTCGTGAATCGTCACCGGGTTCCCGCGCCGATCGCAGCGGGGTCTTCTCGCCGTTGTAGACGCTGAAGCACTGATACGCGCCGATGGCCCCGATGCCGGCGGCCACGAAAGCCGCGACGCCCGGATAGATCCTGCCCTTCGGCACAGCTTCCCCGATTCGCGTTTGGCGCGAGCCTAGGCCCGACCGCGGACGCAGGACCTCGGATAGATCGCAGGAATGTGACCTCGTCGGCGTCTTTGTCGAACACGTCGGCGACTGCCGATGTCTGCGGCTGCCAACGCAGTCAGCGAATCTCAGCCAGGATGTCCTCGGCCTGTTCAACCGTCAGTGGAACGTTGTAGATCGGGCTGCCGGGCTCTTGAAGGTGACCACCGCTGTGCAACCCGCCTGTGTCGATCGCGTCGAAACCCAGCTGGTCGATCAGGGACGACACGGATGCCTTGGCGTCGGCGTCGTCTCCCGCAACGAAGATGACAAGACGCTTCGGGTCACCCTCCGGAAGCCCCGCCTCCAGCGAGCGTCGTGAAGTACATAGTGTTGAACGCCTTGACGACGCGCGCACCCGCGAAATACTCGGCGAGAACTGCACTGGACGTCATCGTCCCGTCGACGAGTGGAGCGATGTGACCGTCCCGTCGCACGTAGTAGTTCGTAGCGTCCACGATCACCTTGCCGGTTGTGCCGGTCATCGGAAGGCTTGAGACCGCCTTGAAGGGAACGGCGATGATGGCCAGGTCGCCGAAGGCGATGGCGTCACTGACGGTGACGGCCCGCAACCCGACGACCTTTTCGACGAGATCCGCCAAGGACTCCGGTCCTCGACTGTTGGCGATGGCGACCTGGTGTCCGAGCGGCGAAAGCGCACGCGCCAAGGTGCCGCCGATCAGGCCCGACCCGACGATCCCAATTCTCATCTTGCACGCCTCCTACTGGCGCTACTTGAGTTCTGGCTGTTGATCTGATCGACCCAGGCGTCGGAGCCGATTCGATCCCATCCCGGCTATTCGTTCGGCGGGTCCGGTAGCCGCCACGGACACCGCCAGTGTGGCCTGTGCGCCGTACCACGTGAAGGCTGTCGGGTAGACCTAACATCATTCGGTCCTGACGCCTTGTGCGCCGGGTCAGATCGCGTCCCCCGACAACATGTCTCTCGAAATGACACCGCGCAGCAGACCTTCCCCCCTTTTTTTTTTTTTTTTTTTTTTTTTTTAAAAAAAATCGGCCCTGCTCCGTACAAAGAATCCGTACATCGGTATGGCTACGCGCGGGACGATGCGGGAAGAGAACAGCCTGCTCAGGCGGTTTTCAGATGTCCCCCATCGTCCCGCAAATGCCCTGCAGGATTGGCCTCCGGAGCCAAGGGTCGCAGGTTCGAATCCTGCCGCGCGTGCTACCCAGGAATGCCCGTATGAACGGGCATTTCGTGCTTCTAGCGCCGGGAGTCGAGCGCGACCAGATTCCTCGCCCAGTCGTCGTCTGGGACAGTGTCGCGCCGAGCGCTAACGCCTAGCGCGGGTTGGCGCGTCCGTGCGTTGTGGCGCCTGGCGTCGGCCTCGGCCTCGATGGCGGCGAGATCGTAGAGTGCGCAGCGCTGGCGGCGGATGACCGGCATCAGCTCCCCCGCCTTCGTCATCTGACCGACGCGCACCACCGAGACTCCGAACAGCGCGGCGACCTCGTTGACATCGGGGAGGCGATCTGGGTCGATAAGTCTCGTTGCCACAACTGAACGGTAGCAGGGCGTCCAGAGAAACCCCTGGTAGTCTTCGTATTCGCAACCAATCAGGATCACCCCAGTAGGGGCGCACGGCAGTGACCTATTACCGCGATCCTCACGACCTGCACAGCCCACCGCAGGTGCTCCCGGCTGAGCGGCCGGACTGGCTGCCGCTGACCGATGACCCAGGTCTACTACGATCGGTGGCTGGGGTAGGCTGCTGCGTCCGCTCCTGAGCCGGTGGGCAGTCCGTCAGGCGTTGGGAAGGTCGCGTCCCGGAACCTATGGGCGCCCCCAGTGAGGGCCTGGCTGGCTCGAGGCTGCTGTGGCCCATCCCCCGTGATGAGCCGTTGGTCCGTCGGCCGTGCGGTGCGGGTAAGGATCGGATGGCGGACGCTCAGCGGCGTCTCCGGGGCCATGTTCGCGGTCACCGGAGGCATGCTGGGCGATCCCGAGTACGTCCGGGCGAGATCATCACGCCCGCTAGGCGTCGCCGGATTCGGTTGCGCCCGCTCGCGCAACGGCCTGCTTGGCCGCGCCAAATAGAACACGTACGACTCCGCCGATGAGGATCAGGCCCAGGATCATCTGCGCAGACACCACCAGACGCGCCGTGTCGGTCGCCGGGGTGATGTCGCCAAAGCCGACCGTCGAGAACACCGTGATGGTGAAGTACAGCGCGCGCGTATGGTCGAGCCCCTGGG
>CAWATR010000006.1:0-178332 GCA_963784985.1 uncultured Thermoleophilia bacterium | reverse complement strand
AACACCTCGAACGAATACCTGACGGCGACGCACGGCCGCCCTGGTCGACGCCTACCCGGAGCGCGCCAACGAGCTGCCGGCGAGGATGACCGCGACTCGTCCGCACAGTCATCCGCACACCCCGGCAGCCGCATAGCCATGCGGGTGCGCGACGGTCTCACACACCGTTGAGGGAAACCTCGCAGGGGTTCGACTCCCCCCGTCCCTACCTACTGGAAACCCGCTTGGCTGGCGGGTTTCCGTGTGTCTTGGCCTAGCCGCAGTGTTTGTTTAAGGCATCCGGTCAGGACCGCTCAAGACCGCCTGAACCGGTGTCTGACTGATAGACGGGGGCGCTACACGGGCCAGCGCTCGGCGTCGTAGGCGAGCCAGTACCGGAGACTGTCACCGCGGCGCGCGACGTCGGGTCCGATACGGACGAATGTGGCGTCGACCTCCGGCTCGACCAGCAGGCCGGCACGCCTGCGCGTTGGTGTGGATCGCCGCGGGGGTCAAAGCGAAGGCGATCACGACGTTCATGGGGCACGCCAACATCTCTACGACGTTCGATCTCTACGGGCACCTGATGCCCGGCAGCGAGGACGAGGCCCTGGTGCTCATCGACGCGTACTACAAGCGGGCGAACATGGCCCCGCGACTCGGCGTGGGAACCCCGTGACGATTCACGAGCCGCTATCCGAGAGTCCGTTGAACGACCGTCATCAAACGAACCAAGTCCACTCACCAGAAAGACCGAGCGTTATGACCAGCAGGCCCCCGAGAGCCCATGCGCCGAGGAAGATCCACATGTACACCTCCTCGAACTCCGCCCGCTGCCCCGGTGTAGCCCGCTCCTCCTCCACCTGGCAGGAGGCGCAGAGCAAACCCGATATCGGGACGGGCGTGTCCTTACAACGACGGCAGCGGGTGACGTGGTACATGGCGGCCCCGGCTCTCCAGGGTGGCCTCGTAGAGCAACGGTACACCCGTTGACGGCTCCAAATGGCGTTGTAGAAGCGTCCAACTGATACGGGCACAGATACACGCTCCCCGGAAACCACATCGACAAGGGGAATCGTTACGGTCTCAAAACACCGTTGGGTGAAAGCCCGAGGGGGTTCGACTCCCCCCGTCCCTATGCAGCGGAAACCCGTCATGTGGCGGGTTTGTGCCTGTTGGAACCGTCGAGTTCGCTCCGCTGGAAACCGCCTGGTGGAACAGTCGAGTGTTCCGCACGGGCTACCGACCCGGCGCGCCTGGTCGTGTCTGCAACCCGTAGAGACACCATCCTTGGTGATTCCAGCGGCAGCTGAGCCATCTCACAAAGTGCCGATCGGCAGCATGCCGTGCCCGATGATCGGCGCGGGTATCGCGGGATTTCGCAGACAAATGTACTGCGTCGGTCGCCACGCGAAAACTTCGCAAAGAGCGCTGTAACGCCCGCGACAGTACTCGTCGTCCACGCCCGGCTTCCGCGCGGCGGACTACGGTGGGCCTATCCGGTGCGCCAGGTTGAGCGCGTGAATGGTTGAGTCCGTCCGGTACCAGGACTGGGTCTGTTCGTGTCACTCCCGCCCCGGAGAAAGGTCTCCACATGAGACATCACCGTACGGGCGCGGCCGACGCGGCCAGGGCGGTCGGGTCCCCGAAAGGGATCGTGCTGTCAGTTGCGCTCGGGCTTGCCGCGGTGCCGGTCGCCACGCTGGCGCCGATGGCGGCGGCATCGCCATCTGCGTGCGTGGTCCGCGACACGACGCGGGCGACAATCCCGTCGAGCTTTAGCTCGCTACAGAGCGCGGTCAGCAACTCCTCTGTGAAAGCAGGCGACACGCTCAAGGTGTCGGGCGTCTGCAAGGGCGACACGACCGTCGGCAAGAACTTGACGATCCGCGGACGTCGCCACGCCACCTGAACGGCGGCAACACCTCGTTGAATCCCGGCAGCGTCGTCACCATCCCCGGCGGGGTGACGGTCACCATCAGGGACCTCGTCATCACGGGTGGCAACGCCATACAGGGCGGCGGCGGCGTCTTCGACCTGGGCACACTCACCCTTAGTGACGTGACCGTCGTGGGCAATAGCGCCGGGGCTGGCGGCGGCATCGCCAACGCCGAGGCGACGCTGACGCTCAACGACACCGACGTGGTGGGCAACACCGCGGTCCTGGGCGGCGGTGGCGTCTTCAGCGGCAGTGCCAAGATGGTGCCGGCTGGCATGCACGGCACGACCACGATCGAGAACCACAGCAAAGTCGACGGCAACGTAGCCCCCACCGGCGGTGGCGGGGGGATCCTCAACCGCGCGGGCACGCTCACCGTGATCAACAGTCGGGTGGACCACAACACCTCGCTCAACGGCGGCGGCATCGCGAGCGGCAACGGCCAGGGCGGAGCCCCGGGGAGCAACAGCACCATAGTCGTGACCCGTAGCAGCGTGGACGACAACACCGCAACCGGTGGCGCTGGCGGGCCTGCTGCCGGGGGCATCGCCAACGGCGACCTTGCCACGATCACCAACAGCGAGGTGAACGGCAACACCGGCGTCGGCGGTCTGGGCGGCGGGATCTTCAACCACGGCACGATGACCATCACACGAACCGACGTCATTGGAAACTCGGCGCCATCGGACACCGCTGTCACCCCCAATCTCGGCTTCGGCGGCGGCATCGGCAACGCGAATGCCGGAGTCCCGGGCAGCGGCATCCTGACGGTCAATAGAAGCGAGTTGCGTGACAACACGGCCTCCGGCGCAGGCGGTGGCATTGGCAACCTGACCAATCCCATGGCCCCCAGCGCGCTCGGCTCGGTGACCCTCAACAACGACGACGTGAAGGGCAACAGCCGCCGTACGGCGGCGGCATCGTGAATCAGGGCATGCTCGCCCTCGGCGGCACCAGCGGTACGAGCGTCATCGCCAACACGGCCACCTTCGACGGCGGCGGGATCTTCAACTTCGGGGGCACGACCACCTCCACCAACGCGAGCGTCAGCCGCAATACGGTGATGAGCATCGGTGACCCAGCGGGCCTCGGCGTCCAAGGCGCCGGAGGCGGACTCGTGAACCTGGGCGGTGCGGTCACGCTCGGGAGCCCGGGCGGCCCCAAGAGCGGCACCAGCGTCAACGGCAGCACACCGCCCCCGACGGCGGCGGCATCTGGAACAACCAGACGCTCAACCTCACGAATGCGAGCGTCAACCGCAACACCGCCACCACAGGGAACGGCGGCGGCATCGACAACCAGGGCACTCTCCATGCCACCAACACGGACATCAGGCACAACGGCGCGAGCGCGGGCCTGGGGGGCGGCATCTACAACACGTTCAGCGTCACGCTCACCACGTCGGTGAGTATCAACGCCAACACCGCCACCAACGGCGGCGGGATCTTCAATACGGGCGCGCTCATCGCTCCGCCGGGTGACGTGTTCAACAACACGCCGAACAACATCGCCCCCTGACCGGACCGTGCATCGGGAAGGTCCGCCGCCTGGCGGGCCTTCCCCCGCTTGGCCCGCAGTACACCGGCCCGTACGGCACGCGCGCTCTCGGCTGGCGGGCACGGACGCCGACCGCGAAAGCCCAGCCTTCTAGAGGGCTCTCGCGATCCGCACGACGGTCTCAAACACCGTCTAGGGAAACCTCGTGGGGGTTCGACCCCCCGCCCCCCCGGTCCCTATGCAGCGAACACCGCTTGCCGAGCGGGTACTACGAACGGCTGCTCGGCCTGACGGGCTGTAGTCGGCATCTGTCGATGTTCCCACGCGCGCGGCTCCGCAGCGGCTGGCTGTGACAAATTGTGCGACAAGTCCGGGCGGCGCTCCCGAGATCCTGTTCGCCGATCGGGATCTCACGGATCGCTCAACGGTCGCAAACGCCGTTGCTCCCCCCGGTCCCTCCGACTTGGAACCCGCTTGGTTGGAGGGTTTCCGTCCTTCTGGGTCTAGGCTCGCGGGCTCAGGTTAAGACCGCGCAAGACCGCCTGAATCCGTATCGGACCGATACGCGGGCCTCGACCTACGACCCGGTCGGATCCTGCTGTCCGGCGGCCGCCGCCCACACGACAAGTAGGCCGACAATCAGGACCGCAAAGCCACCGCGTAGAACACGATTGCGTGGCTCGGTCTGAGATACGCGGTGCTGCTTGGGGTTTGCTCGCCGCGTAGGCCCCGACAGCAGCGATCGCGATCGCGACCACGATGAGCCCGGCAATCGCCCCGCGCGCGCGTTCCTTTGTTTGGTCCACCGTCGCCCCCTGGGTCCTTCACAAGTCTCTGCCAACTGCGTCAGGGCGTCAACCATGACGAACTGAGGACGAAGCGCGGATGCTGATCGACGCGTACATCTCCACGACGGTCGATCTGTTCGGGCACCTGATGCCAGGCGGCGTATGCGAGGCCCTGGTGCTGATCGACGCCTACGACGAACGGGCCGCCGCGGCCAGCACCGATTGACTTGGCGGCCGAACGGCCCTACTAGTTCAGACCATGGTGACCGGTGAGAGTGGAAACAAGACCCGCCGGAAGTTGCGGGAGGTCCGCTGTGGGCCTGGCCGCTTTTGACACTCGGCGTGGTGATCTGCTTCAGCATCGTTCACTTGCTGTTCTTCACCTCCGACCCCCGAACGAGCGTCACGGTCGTGAACGACACCAGCGCCCGACTGCACTTCTTCGATTGCCACAACGACAACTGTACCGAGCGCATCAATGGAATCGGCAGGAGTCTTGGCCCCGGTGAATCGGCGACGGACGTCTGGAACGAGTCCGACGGGACGGGACAGATCGGCGAAATGACGGTCCCCGGCAACCGCCTGATCGGTTGCCTACCCGCCCCTCGCCCTGGACGGAGTGTGCCGGTGCAGCACACCGCCTCGGCCACGTTGTGCCGCGGTCAGAAGCCAGGCTCCGCGCCCGTGGTTGTGACGGTGAATCCCTGAGCCCTGGCGACGCGCGACGTTGCCACGGACTGTGGCACGGGCCTCGGACACCGCATTAACAAGCGGAATCGTCGCGGTCTCAAACACCGTCGGGTGTCAGCCTGTGGGGGGTTCGACTCCACCCCCCGTCACTACTCGCAACCTCGTCTCGGCTTCGTCCCCGCCGCGTTCGGACGAACTCACGCGATCGCGTCCCTCGTCCCGATTCCGTGGAAGGACGAGGACGAAGTCCGATTGCGGCGGTGCACTTCGTCCCGGCGTGAGTGGCTGGGGAATCGAGCCATCGTGAGGCCCGGCCTGACTACCGTGACCCCGACCGAAGCGCGCTGCGATCAAAGAGCTCTTCGCCGCCGCTGCAGCGCGAGCCCATCCAGCTGATGCAACCGTTGTTGCAGCAGACACGGCGACCGACCTCTGGCATCTCGGCGCCACCGTCGGCCACGCTCTCCCATTAGACGAATACTCCTGTGGGCGCAGCGCGCGCGAGGCCGCCGGCATCAGTGAGCAGTTGTTGCTTGGCGCCGCCACCCAGGCAAAAGATCGCGTTGCCTGCGTGGTGAGTAAGGCGCATGCGCCGTGCAGGTGACCCGCCCGCTTGGCGCCCTCCCGACCGACGGGCTATGCCACCGTGTCGAAGTCGCTGTGCCAGTCGGTCCGTCCGCCAGGCGGTACGTAGGCGGTTGCGGCGAACTTGGCCAGCTCCAGCACTCGCTGCGCTTCGTCGCCGGTGAGCAGCGAACAGGTCTCCAGCTGCTCGATCCGACCGGACGCCCGAATCCCGGCGAGGACGGTGGCGGCGACGACGGCATCGGATGTTTCGTAGATCGCCAGCCCGTCATGGTTCCCGAACATCCAATAGAAGGAGACGAGCTTCCCGCCATTGGATTCGATCGCGTGACGCGCGGCGCCCTCACGATCTTCGGGGCGCTCGACCATCTCGTGCCAGGCGGCCCGTGTGTAGGTGAAGTACGTCAGATATGTCGGCATTGCCCGTCCCATCCTTGGTCTGCGACACCGCAAGAAACCGGCGTGGATCGGACCTGGCGCGGAGACCGATCGCGCGGTGATCACCCGGCGGCCGTCCTCCGCCGGGTGATCTGCCAGACGCCCCTGTATGGCGTTGTTCCCGGACGGCGCGACGACCGCAATTTGCCGCCGGTTAACTGTCGTCCTAGCAGCTACCGCTGGGTGCTAGCTGTGAAGGCGTCCGAACCCGCGTCGCGCCCACGCCTCGGGTCGGGGCGTTCTCGCGCACGATCAATGCGTCCCACCCAGGGGGCGCTGCGCCAATCGAGCCACGCGGGCGTCCAGCTTGCGCGCCGAGACCTGGGGCAAGCGAATGGGAGCGGCCTACCGGGCGCTCCCATTCGCGGTCCCGCTCAGATCCCGAGGATCTGCTTCTTCTTTGCCTCGAACTCTTCCTCGGTGATCAGACCCTGCCCCTTCAACGCTGCGTACTTCTGGATCTGCGCGGCGTCGTCGAGCTCGGCCGGCGCGGCCGGGGCTGCCTGCTGCGGCGCGGCCGCGGCCTGCTGGGCCTGAAGGTCGGCGATCTGCGCGTTCTGGGCGGCTTCCTGCTGTGCGGCGGCCTGACTCTTCTGCGCACTCTTCGCACCCATGTGGGCCGCACCGCCCACAACGACCGCTGTCCCGATCAATCCGGGACCTCTGCGTCCTCTCATTTACGCTCTCCTGTCCTTGTTCGGCCTGGGCCTCGTTCCAGCGCCCACTGGCGCGCTGCTTGTACGACGTCGTGCGGGACACTCTCGAACGCGATCAGATCTCCACCCGCGTTGCGCATCGCTGGGCGACCTACGGGCCCACACGCTCGCCCATCGTCGGCCACCCCATCGTCGCACACGGTGGGACGAGAGTCCCACTTGGGCACCCTGCCCTGACGTCTTCCATCGAGCGCAATCGCGATTCAGCCTCCCGCTCAGTGCACCTGGCGCCCCAAACCAAGCGGACCGAGCCTCGGATAGGGGTTCAGTCCGCAGATCGCCCCCGTCGCACGGCCGAGGCTGTCGTTCACGAACTGCGCGCGCCGGGCGTCTGGTCATCGCGCCCAGCATGTCCCCCACGTCGGCCTGATGCATCAAGCGGTCGTCGTCGGGGACCTCTCCAAACTCGCCCTCAGGGCGCGTGTCCGACCGCGACCGCAGATCCGCCTGCGGCAGGTCTATGGTCGGACTGGCAGGCGCTCGCGGTCGGCCTGACGTGCTCCGACCACATGGACGGCGGACAACGCTGGCTTGGGCTGGACCATGCCATCCACGCTTTGGTGGTGGTCACCGCGGGCCACGCGACCCGACTGGAGGCACACGAACGATGACCACTCAGCAAGATCTACGTCAGCTCGCGGACCGTCACGCGAACGAGGCCGAGCGGCTCCTCTCTGGCCGATGGGGATGGATCACTTCCGTGCTCAAAGCCGGAGTCCACGCGAGCCTCGCCATCTACTACTCTGCCGAAGCCCGCCGACCCGACTAGGCGATGGGGTGGGACGTGCGATGGCGCGGCTGTCAGTCGCTGTTGCATCGGCGATGGCTGCCCCCGAGCATCGAGGATGGACCGACGCAGATCCGCCGCCCGCCCGCAGTCCTGTGTCGGGATGGCCAGGCAAGGCGATCGCGCTCTGACGGCCGTCGGTGCAGCGCGCGCTCACCACGCCGGTCCAGCGTTGGGCGGTCGGCCGTCCGACTCACGCCACACCGCGCGTTCGCGACGTGCGCACCAGCGTGGCACGCGAACGGCCGCAGCGCCCGGAGTCTTCCTCGCGCCCCATCCGCCCTCCGGGCAGGACCGTCGGCGTCGTGCCCTCCCGTCCCGTGTTGCGCATGCACCGGTGGCCGGAGTCCTGACAACCCTCATTGCCCGCTTGAGACAGCGGACGGGAGGCGGTCCCCTGTCACAAGGAGCGCCTCCCGTCCTCGCGGCGGAGTCAACGTCGGTCGACTCAACGCCCGCATGCGGCAATGGCTTCGACCATCAGTCTACGGACCCAAACGGGTTTTCGCCAAATAACTGACACTCGTCCGTCGGTCGGGTACCGCCAGGCGCCGGCATGTATTGGTCGGAATCCCGGTGGCGGTGCCCAGCGCGTTTGCCAAGCGGGCTTCGCACTCGTGATCGCAGGCGCTACGGTGAGCACGGCGAGGCGATGCGACCGCGACGAGCTCGCCTGCAAGGTGGCGACTCTCTGAATGCGATGTGTCCGTCGCCGACCCCCGCACCCCTCCGGAATCCAGTGGTGCGCCCGGAGGGGCGCCGGTCGCCCGATGTCCTCGCGCGTCCCCGTGCGTGTTCGGACAGCGGCCCGTGCGGCAGACGTCCGAGTCGTCGCAGGGTCGATGCTGTCCCGGTGGCCGCCAAGGATGAGTGCGCCATCGACGAGCGTCCGCCCGGGCTACCGACGAGCCGCTCGAGAGCCCGTGACGCCCCGATCTCGCTCTCGCCCGCCCGTGCCGTCCCGGCGCCGACCATTGGGTGAACGGCACCTGGACACCTGGACGGTACGGCGGTCACCCGCGGCCTCGCGGGCTCCCGAAATCGAGGCCGGCAGCGCGGACCGGCTCCGCGCGCAGCACGGGCGATCATGGCCCCCCGGCACACTGCGCCGCGGGACCGTGCGTGGCGTGCCGGGTGCGGCGCTGGAATTCCAGGATGCGTCATCGCGCCGATCGTGCGCCGCGGAGCGCGGTCCGTCAGACCCCTGGCGCAGACCTCGGGTCGCTGCCGAGCGCAAGTACCGGCGGAATCCCCGTCACATCACCCGGGCAGCATTGAGCGCGGTGTCCCGGGTGGCCTCTAATGATCCCATCCCTACCAAAGGACGTATGCCATGCGATCCCTCAGGCATCCGGCGACGCTCATCGCAATCGTTGCGCTGGTCGTCGCCCTCACGGGTAGCGCCTACGCGAGCGGCCTGGTCAACGGCAAGTCCATCCGCAACGGCACGATCACGGGTGCGAAGCTCGCCAACCGCACGGTCACCGGTCCGAAGCTGGCCAACGGCGCCATTGTCCCGGCCAACCTGTCCACCCTCGTGCGGGATGGGCTGACATACTTCGAGCCCGTCGGCACAACCGGCACCGTCGGCGCCGGAGCCACCTCGGTGGTCGAGGCGCACTGCCCGTCGGTTGCGATTCCGATCAGCGGGGGGTACCTGATCCCCAACGCCACGAACACGACCACCGTGCAGGTCGACGCCCTCGACGAGGCCGGCAACGGCTGGAAGGCACAGGTCTTCAACAACGGCGCGAGCGCCATCCAAGTAAGTGTCGAGGCGGTCTGCGCCTTCGGTCCGTAGGTCGACCGACGATCGGGAGGACGACTGGACCGGCCGTGCCGCCGACGTCTCGGGACCCCGCGTCACCGCGACACCCGGATCGTCGCACGCGTCTATGTCGCCAACAGGAGCCGCCCGAGGGGCGGCTCCTGGTGTCTCGGGGCCGGATCAACGGCGCGGCGTGCCAGGGATCGGGGGGCGTCGTCGTCGCCTTGACGCTCGCGAGGTCGCTTGCGTATCGTCGGCGCCATGGGCACGGATGACCAGCACACTGCGGGAGACGACCTCGGCGATGGCGCGGAGCTGCCCGCAGGAGGCAAGACCTCGGCCGATCTGGCCAAGGACGACCTGGCGGCGTCGAAGAAGGCCGTTCCCGACGACCGGACGCCAACGTGGGCCCTCGGGATCAAAGCCATCGGCGGCCTGTTCGCCGTCGCCGTCGGCGTGCTCGCCCTCGCGCTGATCGCCTGCCTGGCCTTCGTGGTGCAGGATTCGACGACCACCCCGATCGTCACGGCGTGCGTGACGGCCATCGGAGCCGTTGTCGGCGCGTATTTCGGGGTGAAGATCGGCACCGATGGCACCTCGACGGCAATCAAGGCCCAGCAACAGGCGTCGACGAACGCGCAGATCGCCGCCCTCTATGTGAGCCCTGAGCACGCCCACAAGGTCGCACCGCATCTCACCGGCGCGGACGCCGACGCCGGCGCCGGCGCGACTGGGACGCAACCCGTCGACTAACGGGCGGCGGTCTCCGGGCCGCTGCTCGTAGGCCATCGACCTGCCGGCGGGAGTGGTCGGCGTCGAGCCGAGCCCGCCGGGTACGCCGGGGGAGCGGGCGAACTGGTCATGCGGTCGGCGGTGGGCGACGACGCCGACCGCTGCGCTCGTCACGCCGGCGGCGGCCGGCCGCCCGCATCGAGGAGCTTCGTGAAGACCGCCGATCCGTGGGTCGAGAACACGATCCGGTAGCCCTGATGCAGCCAGAACGCGCGGGCGGCCGCCGCGCCCGCGTCGCTGGCGCCGACGTGAAGACGGCAGTTGACGAAGATCGCGGCGCGGAAACCGAGTTCGATCAACTGGGGCTCGAGGGTGCCGACCATGCGCGCGCCGAGCCCGCCGCGCCGGATCCACGATGCGACGACCATGTTCGACAGCTCGACCATGTCCGGCGAGAAGCGTCGGCAGTACAGGAACGCCACCAGGCGCCCATCGAGCTCCGCGACGACCGACGGCAGCTGCGCAAGCCGGCGGCGGATCCGGTCCGGGTCCGCCGGACGGTGATTCTCCTCGGCGATGAGCCGGATGATCGCCTCGACGTCGTCGGCCCGGCCGGCCCGGAGGACCGGTGTGCCCGCGGTGTCAGGTGGGCCGGACGTCACGCTCATCACTCACAGCGTGCCGCATCTCGGCTCCGTTGACGCGGATGTGTGGCACCGCAGCCGTGCTGCGGACGCGTGCCGTGGGGCCGTGCGGGCCGGCCTTCGCCCGGCCCGCGGCACAGGCTGCCAGGTCGTGCCGTCGATGCGCAGGCCTCGACCGTCGGCGCGTGGAAGTACCACGCAGCTGATTCCCGATCAGGAGGACACCACAGCATGACCTTTTCGTACTGGAAGCGCTGCGTCGCCGAAGCCATCGGGACGTTCGGCTTCTTCTTTATCGGCTTTGCCGGTATCGCGCTCTCGGTCACCCAGCCGACGCAAATCGGTTCGGTCGCCGTCGCGATCGGGTTCGGGCTCGGTCTTGCCTTGATGATCTTCGCCTTCGGGCATATCTCGGGCGGCCACTTCAATCCGGCGGTCACGGTCGGACTCGTCGTCGGGCGCCAGTTTCCGGCCCGCGAGGTCGTCGGGTACTGGCTCGCCCAGCTGGTCGGCGGCTCCATTGCGGCGGCCACCGTCATCGCGACCTTCGGCGACACCGTCACCAACCACCTGGTCACCGAGCCCGGCCCAGGGATCTCGAAGATCGTCGCGCTCGTGCTGGAGACCGTCGCCACGGCGCTGTTTGTCATCGTCATCAGCGCGGTGGCGACCGACCGCGCCCCATGGAGCGGCACGCTCGCCCCGGTGGCCATCGGCGGCTTCATCGCCGCCGCGGCGATGGTCATCGGGCCCGCCTCCGGCGGCTCCTTCAACCCGGCTCGCTCGCTTGCACCGGCGCTGTTCGCCTCCAACCCGTTCGATCAGTGGATCTACATCGTCGGCCCGTTCGCCGGCGCCATCATCGGCGGCTTCGTGTACTGGATGATCCGCGCCGACCCGGGCGAAGGCGAGCTGCCGGACATGGGCGAGGAACCCCGTTAGCACCATCCGTGCGCCGCGGATCCCGTCCGTGGCGCACGCGCAGATCACGGGGGACTGCTGTGAACCAACCGGCGCAACCGCTCGAGCGCGCTCGTCACCGCCCCCGGTCACCCCGGAGCCGCTGGTCTCGTCAGCCGTGCGCAGACGACTCCAGGATCTCGCGCATGCGCTCGAGCCCGGCGGTCATCACCCCGCGGAGCCGGGCCTCGATGTCGTAGTCGGGTTTGCTCGACGTCGCGGTTTGTCGCCAGAAGATGCGCGACCCGCCCGGTGTCGGCTCGACGCGAATGGTGGCGCGGTGACTGGTCAGGTCGGGGATCCCGGACACGACCACGTACGAGTAATGCCTCGCCGCGTCGTCGCGCTCGACCAGGCGCTCGACGATCTCGGCACCGTTGCCCATCACGGCACGCCGTGTGTCGCCGTCGATGTTCACGGACTTGACCGGACCGAACCACTCCGCGATGCGTGCCGGGTCGCCCAGCCAGCGCCCATGCGGCGTCCGCCGATACGGCCGTGTCAACGAAGACCTCGAAGTCGTTTGCCATCTGCGCTCCTGGGAAATACTGCGCCTAGCCTACGTGTTCGGCTTCCGACCGTATACCGCAGACCGATCTCCCTCCGTGCGCGCGCCAGTGCGCGGCTAGGCTGCCCGCGTGCGCCTTGGGCTGCATCTTCCCCAGTTCCGCCTCCCGACAACCGGTCCGGCGATCGCGGCCTTCGCCCGCGCTGCCGAGGACGCCGGGGTCGATGACGTCTGGGTCTCGGATCACATCGTCCTGGCGCCCGGCAGTCGCCGCCCACCGGCCGACTTCCACGATGCCCTGACGGTCCTGACCTGGGCGGCGGCGGCGACCGAGCGTCTGGGGTTGGGGACGAGCGTGCTCGTCGCGCCCTACCGGAACCCCGTCGTGCTCGCCAAGTCGCTGGCCAGCCTCGACCGCTTGAGCGGCGGCAGGGTGATCGCCGGCCTGGCATCCGGATGGCTCTCGCCCGAGTTCGACTGCGCTTAACGTCCCCTTCCGGCACCGCGCCAGGCGCACCGACGAGGCGATCGCGGATCTGCCGTGCGCTGTGGTCGGGCGCCACCGAATACCGCATCGACGGCCACCTGATCCGAGATGCCGGCATCGCGCCGCCTGCCGTCCCGGCCCGGCGGGCCGCCGATCTGGGTCGGGGGCAACTCCGACGCCGCCATCCGTCGCACCGCCCGGTTGGGCGACGGATGGCACACGACGATCTCCGAGCCGACCGCGCTGTCTGAGCGCCTGACCGCACTGGACGCGGCGCTCGAGGCCACCGGCCGGAGCCGGGCGTCGTGTGCGATCTCGGTGCGGGTGCGCACGACGGCGCGGGAGCTGGAACCACGGCTCCCCAGGCTGCGCGAGCTGGGCGTCGGACATGTCCTGGTCGACCATCTCGAGATCGTGCCGGCCGACCTCGCCGAGTGAGCTGGTGCGTCTGCGGGCATTGCTCGACTGAGCGGCCGCGGCGGATCATCGACCCCCGGGGTCCGCGGCGGCGGTACCCTCCCAGCATGCCTCGCGCCAGCACCTATTCGCGGTCGGTGGACATCGATGCTCCGGTCCCGGAGCTCTACCGCTTCCACCTCGACACCCGCAACGCGCCGCTCATCTCGCCCGACGCCGCCGAATTCCGGGCGATCGACGGCTCGTTCCCGGTCGAGCTCGGCTCGCGGGTGGTGCTCCGGGTCAAGCAGCCGCCGCTCCCGGTGACGCAAACCTGGCGGATCCGCATCGCCGAGATCGAGGTCGACCGGCGGGTCGTCGACGTCGCCGAGCGGTCGCCGTTCGCATATTGGCGCCACGAACACCGCTTCGCCCCCTGCCGGGCGGCGGCACGCGCATGACCGACCACGTGACCTATGCGCTTCCCCTCGGGCCGCTCGGACGCCTCGCCGACCGGCTCGTCGGGCGCCGTCAGCTGGAGCAGATGTTCGCCGAACGCCATCGCAAGACCAAGGCCCTGTTCGAGGGGCCGGATCGGCCGCGGCCGTGAAGGCCATCGTCGCCCGCACACCCGGGGATGCCGCGGTCCTCGAGATCGTCGAGCTGCCGGTCCCGGAACCGGCTCCGGGCGAGGTCCGCATCAAGGTGCGCACCAGCGCGGTCAATCGCGCCGACATCCTGCAGCGCCAGGGGCGCTATCCGGTGCCACCCGGCGCGGGACCCGTCCTCGGCCTCGAGGCCGCCGGCACGATCGACGCCATCGCGGACGGGGTCTCGGGGTGGGCGATCGGCGATCGCGCCATGGCCCTGCTCACCGACGGCGGTTACGCCGAGTATGTCGCCGTGCCGGCCGGACAGGTACTGCCGATCCCGCCGAACCTCAATTGGATCCTCGCCGCGGCCGTGCCCGAGGTGTTCCTCACCGCGTGGCAGGCCCTCGGGCGCCAGACGCCGGTCGCCGCGGGCGACTGGGTGCTCGTCCACGCCGGAGCCAGCGGCGTCGGGACGGCCGCCCTGCAGGTGGCCCGGGAGCTGGGCGCGCGGACGATCGCGACCACACGATCCGCCGACAAGGCCGAGCAGATCACCGACCTTGCCGACCAGGTGCTGGTCCCGGCCGGCGCCGAACTTCGCGGACCGCGTCACCGAACTGACGGCCGGCCATGGCGCCGACGTGATCATCGATCTTGTCGGCGCGTCCTACTGGGCCGAGAACGTGCGCGCCCTCGCCGCCGACGGTGCGATCGCGCTGATCGGCCTGGTCGGCGGCGCACGCACCGACCTCGACCTCGGGACGCTGCTCGCGCGGCGGGCCACGATCGTCGCCTCGACCTT
This sequence comes from uncultured Thermoleophilia bacterium, assembly GCA_963784985.1. GTDB lineage: Bacteria > Actinomycetota > Thermoleophilia > Miltoncostaeales > Miltoncostaeaceae > CAITWD01. The sequence continues at coordinate 164,023 of CAWATR010000006.1, read as the reverse complement.
GCGCGCGCGCAGCGTCGACCAGAAATCTGAGCTTGTGGCGAGCTTTCGCGAGTGGGGACTTCCGCGCCTGGCCGACGGCCGCCTGCGCCCCGTCGTGCACGACATGCTGCCGCTGACCCGCGTCGCCGATGCGCATCGGGAGGTCGAGCGCGACGAATCGGTGGGCAAAGTAGTCCTCGCAATCTCCGCGGACGGGCTGATCGAGATGTAGGTGCGCCCGCCCGGCTGGCGACGCGTCCCGCCGAGCCATCCGCTACCGTTCGGGGTGGTTCAACTACTTTTCCGAGAAAGGGACCAGATGAAGAAGCTTCTGGTGCTGATTGCCGTTGCCGCGCTCGCCTACTGGTTGCTCAAGGACCGTCTCGGCAGCGAGCCCGACGAGTTCGTGTTCACCGAAGCCCCGGTCGCCGACTCGACGAGCACGGACCAGCCCGCCAACACCGCGTACTAAGCCTCATACGAGCGTCTCCCGGATGAGCCTGCGCTTCGCACCTGCTCTCCAGGAGACGCTCGAGGAAATCGATCCCGACCTGCGGGGCGCCGCCCACGCGATCGGGTTGGGACTCGGCGCGCAGCTGGGGCGGCTGCGTCCGGCCTTGTCGCAGGGGACCGATCCCGCCGCCGCGCCCGACGTCGAGGTCACCTCCCTCACGCTCGCCGCCGAGGGCGAGCCCGACGGACTGAGCCTCGCCGCCATCCGGGCCGCGCATCAGGCGTACGTGTCCGCGCGCGGTGCTCCGGACGGTGCCAGCCTCGGCGCGCTGGCGATCGCGCGCCTGCTGGTGTGGGCACAGCGCGCCGCGCTGCTTGGAACCACCCCAACGATCGTCTGGATCGGACCCGAGCAACGGCGTCCCGCCGACGCCACCGGCATCGAGATCCATGCGGCGTGCGTGGGGCTCGTGGACGGGTCCCGCCGTACCGCCCGGGCGCTGGCGCTGATCCGGCCGGCCCCGCGGGGGGCCGCGGACTAGGCCTCGCCGCGCAGCGCCGCCCGCAGGCGCTGCACGAGGTCGATCATGCGCAGTGCTGCCTCGGTGTCGCCCGCGTCACGCAGCACCTGCGCGCGCCGCTCGAGCGCGGGCAGCTGCACGCGGTAGACGACCTCGCGCAACTGCTCTGCGGTCGCGAGCTCGACGCCCGGATCCGCCCGCAGGGCGCTGGCCAGCGGCTGGAGCGCGTCCGGCCACTCGGCGAGGCGGCACGCCCGCCGCAGCAGCCCGAGCGCCTCGCGGTGCACGGGATCGGTGAGGGCCTCATCGGGCAGCGGTCGTCAGTTCGACGGCCGCCGCCTCGGGCAGGGCGGCGGCGAGGACCAACAGGCGCCGCTCGCGCTCCCAGGCGGCCCCGAGCGAGGGCAGCTCCGCCAGCGGCGTCCCGGTAGCGGGCGACGCCGCACCGTGCCGCGCCGCTGCGCGCAAGTGTTCCTCCATCCCGCGCGAGAGCTGCAGCAGCCCGGCGGCAAGGCGGATCGCCTCGTCCTTTTCGACCGATTCGGGCAGCACCCGCAGCAGATCGGCGATCTCCCTGAGCGCCTGCTCGCCGCTCGGCGGGCGACGGCCCGGCCCGGCGCGCCCGCGAGTCGATCAGATACGTCGCCAGCGGGGTGTGCGCGGTCGCGATGTCGTGCAGCCGGTCGAGGTCGCCCGTGCGGGCCAGATCACCGGGGTCGGTCCCGGCCGGCAGCACCACCGCTTCGAGGTCGGTCAGGTATTCGCCCGCCGCCTGGGCCGTGCGCCAGGCGGCGCGCTGGCCCGCGGCATCCCCGTCGAAGCACAGACGGATCCGCGGCGCGGCGCGGCGCAGCTCGTGCACCTGCTCGGTGGTCAACGAGGTTCCCATGCACGCAACGGCCTGGGGAATGCCTGCCTTGGCGAGCGCCATGACGTCCGTGTACCCCTCGACCACGACGATCCACCCGGCCGTCGCTGCGGGCTGGCGCGCCTGCGCCAGCCCGAACAGCAGCCGGCGCTTGGAGAAGCGCGGTCCTTCGGGTGAGTTGACGTACTTGGCGCGTTCCTGTGGGGTCCATGGTCCGGGCGCCGAATCCCAGCACGCGTCCGCGCAGGTCGGTGATCGGGAAGGTGATCCGGCTCACGAAGAAGTCGGTGACCCTGCTCCCACGGACCCTCCCGAGACCGGCCTCGACGAGCTGCTCCTGGGTGAAGCCCTGCTTGAGGGCGCGATTGGCGAGGATCGCGCCGCCGCCGGGTGCGTAGCCGACGCGAAAGCCGCGCAGGAGCTCCTCCTCGAACCCGCGCTCGAGCAGATAGGCCCGCGCCGGAGCCGCCTCGTCGGCGCGCCACAAGTACGCCGCATAGAACACGGCCGCGCGCTCGAGCAGCTCGAGTCGGCGCTGATCGGCTTTGCGGCGGCGCTCCTCCTCCGGAGACGCCTGCTCGTAGCGCACCTCGAGGCCGAACCGCTCGGCGAGCGCCTCGATGGCATCGGGAAACGACGCCGCACCTTCCTTTTCCATCATCCAGCGCACCGCGTCGCCGGTCGCGCCGCACCCGTGGCAGTAGTAGCGCCGATTGTCCGGCGGAATCAGACTGAACGACGGCGTGCGCTCGTCGTGGAACGGACACCGCCCGACCCAGCGGTTGCCCCGCCTGACCAGGTTGACCCGGCCCCGGATGAGCTCGACCAGGTCGGCGCGGTCGAGGATCTCGGTGACGCTGTCCGGCGCGATCAGCGGCACGGCGCGCCCACCTACAGGGGGCCCTCGCGGGGCATGAACCGCAGTCGGAACTCGCGCAGCGCGTACCGGTCGGTCATGCCGGCGACATGGTCGGTCACCCGGCGGACGAGGTCCGGCTCGGGGAGTCGGGCAGCTCATCGGGGTTGGCCATGTACCACTCGAACAGGTGCTGCACGACCCCGCGCGCCCGTTCGGACTCGATGCTTGCCGGCGGCGCCAGGTAGACCCGCGTGAACATGAACTTGCGCAAGCGCAGGAACGCCTGCCCGACCTCTGGCGACTGCCGGATCCGGTCGGCGTCGCGGCTCTCGGTGACGATGTCGCCAACCAGGCGGGTGAGGCGCTCGGAGGTCGTCGTCGCCGAGCACCGCGACCTCGTCGGACGGGAGGTCCTCGTTCGAGATGATGCCCGCGCGGACGGCATCCTCGATGTCGTGGTTGACATAGGCGATCCGGTCCACGAGCCGCACGATCTGGCCTTCACGCGTCGCCGGCGTGCCCGACCCGGTGTGGTGCAGAATGCCGTCGCGCACCTCGCGGGTCAGATTGAGCCCGCGGCCGTCGCGCTCGAGGACCTCGACGACGCGCACGCTCTGCTCGTTGTGGTGAAAGCGCCGGTCGAGCCGCTCCTGCAGCAGGTCGTCGAGCGCGTGTTCCCCGGCGTGCCCGAACGGTGCGTGGCCGAGGTCATGGCCCATCGCGATGGCCTCGACCAGATCCTCGTTGAGGCGCAGCGCCCGGGCGACCGTGCGCGCGAGCGCCGAGACCTCCAAGGTGTGCGTCGAGCCGCGTGCGGTAATGATCGCCCTCCGGGGTCACGAACACCTGGGTCTTGTGCTTGAGCCGCCGGAAGGCCTTGGTGTGGAGGATCCGGTCGCGGTCGCGCTGGAAGGCGGTCCGATATGGGCAGGGCTCCTCGGGGACATCGCGCACCGCATCGGCCGCCCGGGCCGCGCGCGGGTCAAGCGCGAACTCGCTGCCGAGCTCGATGCTCATGCGGATGCGTCGAGGGAGATCGGAAAGACCCACGGACCGGGCTGCGGATCACCGCTGGCGCTCGGGCCGAGGTTGCCGATCGTGATGGTGAGCGTCCGGGCATCCAGCGGGATCGCCGGCGCGAGCGCGAGCGATCCCTCGATCCGGTTCCCCCGCTGCCGGCGCGTCAGGGAGGCGACGCGGTACATTCGCGCCGCATCGTCGACCGCGATGGCGTCGAGCGCGCCGGCCTGCTCCCGGAACCGCCGCCCGGGGGCATGACACAGGTAGTGCGCCCGGGCACCGTCGGCGAAGCGCTCCAGGCTGGTCACGGCGACGGTCACCCCGTCGATCGCCTGCGACTGGTTGACGCAGATCACCCCGCGCAGGCCGGTCGGCGACAGGTCGACCTCGCCAGGCAGGGCGTCCCGGAGCGTGCTCCACTGCTCGGCCGGCACCGGCGGCGCCTCCGGCGCAGGCATGGCGCGGTCGATCTGCGCGCCCGAGCGGTGCTTCCAGACGTTCGGATGCTCCCGGAACAGGGCGATCAGGCTTCTGTGCGACAGGCTGCGCCCGTCGTCGAGGATGTAGATCCAGGCCTGCTGGTCCGCGCGTTCGAGCCCGAGGAACGCCGCCGGGGAGACCACTGCGCCGGGTGCATCGCAATGGTCGGCGTACCGCAGGTGCGAGATCTGCCAGCCGTCCATCAGCAGCCCGACAAGGTCGGTCAGGCTGCTGAGCTCATACGGATTGGTATCGAGGTCGATCGGTCGTCCTTTGGGCCGATGCCCGCCAGTCCCGATGGTACACCGACCACGCCGGCGGGCGCGCCGACCGCTCCCGGCGACCGCCGCGTCCGGACCGGGTACGATGCGCTGCATGCAGACCCCCGATCCGCGTGAGATCGGCCTGATTGTCGTCGACCACGGTTCCCGTCGCGGCGCATCAAATGACATGCTCGAAGTCATGGCGGGAATGGTCGCCGAGGTCGTCCCGTACGGCATCGTCGAACCCGCCCACATGGAGATCGCCGAGCCGTCCATCCAGACCGCCTTCGAGCGCTGCGTGCAGCGCGGCGCCAAGCTGGTGGTGGTCAGCCCCTACTTCCTGCTGCCGGGCCGCCACTGGGACCAGGACATCCCCGGCTTGGCGGCCGAGGCCGCCAGGCGGCATCCGGACGTCCCCTTCCTGGTGGCGGCCCCGCTCGGGCTGCACCCGCTGATGGCCCGCGTGGTCGAATCACGGGTGGCCCACTGCCTGGCGCACGTCGCGGGCGAGGTCGACGAGTGTGAGGTGTGTGCCGGCACCGGTCGGTGTGCCATCGCCTATGGGTCCGCGGCCCAACGCGTCGCTGGAGGGCACGACACCCTAGGCGGACGGCGCACGTTGCGGCGACGGTTGGTCGCGCCCGACGCCGGCCAGACCCAGCAGCCAGCGCGGCGTTCGCCCGCGTGACGACCGAATCGCATCGTCCAGCTGCCGGCCGGCGTTCGGGCCGTGCAGGCCCGCCCCGTGCCCGCAGACGACGTGTTCGGGCGCCAGCCCGACCAGCGACCCGGGCGGGTGCACCAGGCGCAACAGCGGATGGGGGCCGATCGCTTCGCCGGGTGCACGGAAGTACGGGGCGCCGCCGACGGCCTCGGCGACGCTCAGCAGGCGCTCGACCGGAAACCAGAGCGCGATCTCATGCCACCGGGCCGCGCGAGACGCGATGACGGGCAGCACCTGGAACGGCGCGCCCTCGGGCGCACGAGAGGGCACCGTGAACAGCGGGATCCCGAGCTCACCGGCGACCCGAGCCCCGTCGCGCGCATGGCGGTCCAGCTGCTGGACGACGCCGGCCGGCGGCCCGAGCCGACCCGCGCGTGCCAGCATCGCCGCGTCATAGACCGGATCGGTGAACCACACCCCGCCGCCGCTCAGGATGGCGTGGGAGGCGCGCTCAATGAACGCCGGTGTGGGGGCGATCCACCCGAAACCGATCCCCGGTAGTTCGTCGACGAGCCTGGCCGGCCCATCGCCGGCGCCACCGCTCACCCGTCGCCTGTCACGGCGGGTGCGGGCTCGAGCGCCTCGCCGAGCGCGATGCACAGGGTGCGGATGTACGACCACACCCCCGCGGCCTCCAGCATCCGCACCACCTCCGGCTCGGGCGGGGCGGCCGTCAGGCGCGCCTGCTCGAGCACGCCCTCCAGGGGGCTGCCGGACCACGCTTCGAAGGTTGCCCGCTCGACGGCCCGCCGGTGGGGCGCCTCGCGTCGCATGATCGCGGTGATCTCGCGTCCGAACTCCGGGCCGAGGCGGCCGTCCGGTGCCGCGATCTCGCCCACGCCCTCGGCGAACAGCCGCACGTAGGCCCCCAGGGTGACGCGGCGCCGGTCGGCATCGACGTCCCCGGAGATCCCGTCGCGCTCGAGCGCGGCGCCCTCCTCGAGTTCGAGGGCCTCGAGCCGGTCGCGGTTGCGCGCCGACCCAGCGCTCCAGCCGCGCTTGCATCCCGTCCGGGGCGCGCGCCCACTCGGACTGCAGGGCCGCGGCCACGTGGCGCAGCCACGCCCGGGCGCCGACGGCCCGAATCCGCTCCAGGCGCGCCTGGCGATCCGGCAGCGTGCCGCCCTCGGCGAGCAGGAACTCTTCGTGCAGGGCACGCGAGCTCTCCTGGGCCATGAGCGCCTCGAGCGCGGGTCGCTCGTCGGAGAGGTAACGGACCAGCCGCTCCGACAGGGGATCAGGGCCGTTCATGGCTGCACCTTAACGAGCCGATGCAGGGGGTATGCCGACAACGGGACCGTCGGGTAGGGCCAGCCAGGCAAGGGACTCCGCGCGCCGTGTCGAACGGAACGCAGACGCGCCGGAGCGGCGCCCGATCGTTCCCGCCTGCCCAAATTGGGCGTTTCCGTGACGAGAGGCTCTATGGTATGAGGCGCACACTCCCCCACAGCCCCGAACATGTCAGACGGGACCATGGCCGATCCTGACAACTCACCAGACGCCGGCGCCGCAATGCCGGAGGCTCGACGACGCGCCGACCACGGACGGTGGCGGACGTCGTCGTTGGAAGCGCGCCGCGCTGATTGCGGGCGTGTCGGTGCTCGTGTCGTCGTAGGCGTGGGCGCACTGGCATTCGTCGAATCGCGGACCTCGATCGACTCCGGAGGTGCCGCGCTGGCCGACGTCAGCGCGCCGCCCGGCGCGTCGGTCGCCGCCATCACCGCCACCGACGCACACGGCGAACCGGTCGCGGTCAGCCGTTCCGGCTCGTCGATCGTCCCGATCCATCCGATGGCACCCGGCACCCCGATCACCGTCCACGCGACGGTGCGACTACGGGCAGCCGGCGAGCTGGCTGTTCGGCTCGACCACCCACATCACGACGACGGTCACGGCCCCGGTCGCCTCGGTGCTCACCCCGGCCGTGCAGACGCTCGTGGCCGGACACCCGGTGACTGGTGAGCTTCAGCACACCCGTCGCCCGCGCGGCGATCACGACCAACAACACGCACACCACGTCGGTGCACTCGACGGCCGGAGTCGACCACCTGGCGATCCCCAACCCCGGCGCGTACTGGCACCGCGCAGATCGCGGCCGCGCCGCGCGTCTGGGAGACGCTGCCGGCGGCGGTCCAGATCGCCTGGTTCGCACCGGACCCCAAGACGCAGGTCATCGGCTCGCCGAACGTCGCCGCACCGATCACCCCGTACACCCCGCTCGAGCTCACCTACTCGGCACCCATCGCCGCCATCCCGGGCGCGTTGCACGCGCAGGTGAGCCCGCGCGTCCCAGGCCGCTTGGCACGCGCTCGACGCGCACACCGTCGCCTTCGTCCCGGCCGGCTCCGGCTTCGCACCGGACAGTCAGGTGCATGTGACGCTGCCCGTCCGCACCGAGGTCGCCGGGGCGCCGTCGCGCGTCGTTCACCTGGACCGTCGCACAGCCGTCGCCCATCCGCGCCGAGCAGCTCCTGGCCCAGCTCGGCTACATGCCGCTCACCTTCACGGCCGCCGCGCCGGTGGCGCTGACCCAGCAGGCCCAGGTGCAGGCCGTCTTCGCGCCGCCGAGCGGCCGGTTCACCTGGCGCTGGAAGTCGGTGCCCCAGGGATTGCGCACGACCTGGACCTCTGACCCGGCGACCGTGCTGCGCGGCGCGATCATGGCCTTCGAGGACCAGCACAACATGACCACCGACGGCACGCTCGGGCCACAGGTCTGGCAGGCGCTCGTGCAGGCCACGCTCGCCGGCCAGCGCAGCACGTTCGGCTACAGCTTCGTCTCGGTCAGCATGTCCTCCCCCGAGCGCCTGTCGCTCTGGCACAACGGCCACGTCCTGATGACCCCGCTGGTCAACACCGGTATCCCCGTCGTCGCCGACGGCCACCGGCGTCTACCCGGTCTACCTGCGCGAGAAGGTCGGCACGATGTCGGGCAAGAACCCGGACGGGACCACCTACCACGACCCGGGCATTCCGTGGATCAGCTATTTCAACGGCGGCGACGCCCTCCACGGATTCATCCGCGGTTCCTACGGATACCCGCAGAGCCTCGGCTGCGTCGAGATGCCTTTCGCGGCGGCCGGCGCCGTGTGGCCGTACACGCCGATCGGCACGCTCGTTGACGTCCAGTAGCCCAGAGCCTGCGGCCAATCCTCCACGTCGGCGCACCCGCCGGATTGCTCAGGCCGCACTCGCGGGCGATCGTCATCGGCGGCATCGGCGCGGGCGCGTGGTTCTACCTGCACCAGCACCACGGGGCAGGGCGTGACCTCGCAGGCTGCCGCCAGCGCGCCGGGCCGGCCCCCCGCCGCCGCGGCGGTCGTTGCACCCAAGCCGTGCACCCGGGTCGTGGCCGGTCCGCCCGATCCGGTGCTGCGGGCGCTGATTGGCGCATGGTCCGCCCAGCACCCCGCCAGCGCGGTCACCGTCTGGCGCACCGGCACGCCGTGCCCGATCGGGATCGCCAGCGACAACGCCGAGACCCCGCTGCTGCCGGCGTCCAACGAGAAGTTGCTGACCAGCACCGGCGCCTTGCTGACCCTTGGCCCGTCCTACCGCTTCACCACGCGCCTGGTGGCCGCCGACACCGCCGACGTGACCCACCTGGTCGGCGGAACGCTCACGGCCCCGATCACCCTCGTGGGCAGCGGCGATCCGCTGTTTGCGACCGCGGCGTACGCGCACCGGTACCTCGGCCCCCGCGGCGACACCCTCAACGCACTGGCGGCAGGGCTCGGACACGCCGATGGGACGCGGCCGGCGATCCGCAAGATCACCGGCGCCCTGCGCGTCAACGCGAGCGTCTTCGATGCGCGCAGCGTGCCCCCGGCCTGGACGCCGCGATGACCTCGGATCGATCCAGCCGCTGTCCGGGGCCGCATCCAACGAGGACTTCGCCGGCGACGCCCAGAACGCCGTCGTGGCGAATCCGGTCCTGGCGACGGCCCAGCGCCTGAAGGCCGCCCTGCGCGGTGTCCACGTCGCGACCAGCGGCCCCGCGGGCTCCGGTCCCGTCCCCGATGCGCCGATCACGCTCGCGCGAGGTCAGCTCGCCCTCGCTCAGCACGATCCTGCGGATCATGAACGTCCCGAGCGACGACTTCATCGCCGAGCAGCTCATCAAGGCCGTCGCCGCACAGGTGCGGACGCCGGGGACCTCGACTGCGGGCGTCGCGCGCGTGATCGCGCAGCTGCGCGCCCTCGGGATCATTCAGCCCGGCGATCGCATGGTGGACGGCTCGGGCCTCGCCCGCGGCGACCGCGAGACCACGACCACCCTCGGGCTGCTGCTGCTGGCTGCCCAGCGCAACCCGTCCTGGGGCGCCCCCCTGATCGCCTCCTTGCCCTCGCCGGGCCAGGGCACGCTCAAGACCCGCCTGGCCGGCCTGACCAAGCGGGTGCACGCCAAGACCGGCACCCTCGACGACGTGTCGGCCCTGAGCGGCATCGTCCATGCCGCCGACGGCAAGACCTACACCTTCTCGATCATCTGCAACGGGCTCACCGGACGCCAGATCACCGCCGCGCACAACTTCCAGGACGCCATCGTGCGCCGTCTGGCGCACGGGGTCGCCGGGTAGCCGGACGCGGACGGCCTCAGCCGCCCGGCGCGCGCGCGATCACCAGCAGCTTGGTGAACGTGTAGACGAAGGTCCCGTCCGGGCTGGCGGCGCGCAGCGCGCCCTCGGCGCGGGCGAGCTGCCGATCGCGGTCCTCCGGGGTCCGGTGCGCCCACAGGTGGGATCCCACCGCGCGCATGCGGTCAAGGTAACGTTCGGCGGGCAGGCGCCGCTCGCGCGCCTCGACCCAGATGTCGAGTTCTTCGAGCCCGGCCGTCGGCGAGATAGCCCCGCATCTCCTCGGGGTAGATCTCGTTGCTGACGATCGAGTCCGCCAGCTCGGGCAGGATCGGCGGGTCGCTCGCCCGCGAGAGCGCCACGAACTCGGCGTCATGCCCAGGTCCGGGTCCAAGCAGGCCGAGGACGCCGCCCGGCCGCAGCGTCTTCGCCATCTCGATGATCGCCGCACGGCGATCGTCGAACCAGTGCAGCGCCATCGTGCACAGCACCAGGTCGACGCTGGCCGGGGCGACGCCCATGTCGAGGACGTCGGCGACCCGCAGGCTCGCATGGATCTCCGGGTATCGGTCCAACTTGGCGCGGAACTGCTCGAGCATCCCCGCCGATGCGTCGATGCCGATCACGCTCGCCGCGCCGCGCCGAGCGATCAGCTGCATGGTTGCGAACCCGGTACCGCAGGCGACATCGAGCACGACGCCGTAGGGGCGGTCCGGCAAGGCGCCGATCAGGCGCTGGGCTCCGGCATGGTTGAACGCGACATGGTCGTCATAGATGTGCGCGCTGCGATCGAAGCTCTCGCGGGGGTGTTCGGCGCCATCGCCCTGACCGGCCATGCGCACAGGCTACCGGCCGCGACGTGCCCGGTGCACCGTTGCACGGCGCCCGTAGGCGGACGACCCGCGAGGCCGTAGGCTTCGCCAGGACCGATCCTCCCCGCGACCTCACGGAACCGCCGATGACCGATCAGGCCGCCAGCCCCCACGATGGCCCGCGCCGCCACCCCGCCTGGCACGCGCTCGATGCCGACCGCGAGCGCACCGGTCGCGTGCATCTTCGCGAGCTGTTCGGGGCCGACCCGGACCGCGGTGCGCGACTGCGCGCCACCGGGGCCGGTCTCGAGCTCGACTACTCCAAGCAGCGCGTCAGCGACGAGACCCTCAGGCACCTGGTCGCCCTCGCGGAGCAGTGCCGGTTGGCCGAGCACCGGGCCCGGATGTTCAGCGGCGCACACATCAACGTCTCCGAAGACCGCTCCGTGCTGCACGTGGCGCTCCGGATGCCGCGCGCGATGCGCCTCGAGGTCGGCGGCAACGACGTCGTCGCCGAGGTCCATGGCGTCCTCGACCGCATGGCGCGCTTTTCCGAGGCGGTCCGCGCCGGCGCCTGGCGCGGACATACCGGCAAGCCAATCACCACGGTCATCAACATCGGCATCGGCGGGTCCGACCTCGGCCCGGTCATGGCCTACGCCGCCCTGCGGCCGTTCGTGAAGCCCGGGCTCGAGTGCCGGTTCGTCTCGAATGTCGACGGCGACGCGATCCTCGATGCGACGCGCGATCTCGATCCGGCCGAGACACTGGTGATCGTCTCCTCCAAGACGTTCACCACCCGCGAGACGATGACCAACGCCCATTCGGCCCGGCGCTGGCTGATCGACGGGCTCGGCGACGAGTCGGCCGTCGCCCGCCATGCGGTGGCGGTCTCGACCAACGCCGAGGCGGTGGCCGCGTTCGGCATCGCCCCGGAGAACATGTTCGGGTTCTGGGACTGGGTCGGCGGGCGCTACTCGATGGACTCGGCGATCGGCCTGTCGACGATGATCGCGATCGGCCCTGGCGAGTTCGCCGAGCTGCTGGCCGGGTTCCACGAGATGGATCAGCACTTCCTCGAGGCGCCGTTCGAGGCCAACCTGCCCGTCCTGATGGGCCTCCTGGCCGTCTGGAACCGCAACTTCCTGGGCGCGGCCACGACCGCGGTCCTGCCCTACAGCGAACACATGCACCGTTTCCCGGCCTACCTCCAGCAGCTCACGATGGAGTCCAACGGCAAGCACGTGACCGCCTCCGGGCAGCCGGTCGACTACGACACCGGGGCCATCTTCTGGGGCGAGCCGGGCACCAACGGCCAGCACAGCTTCTACCAGCTCCTGCACCAGGGCACGACGATCGTGCCGGCCGATCTGATTGGGTTCCTGCACCCGACCGAGCCGCTCGGCGACCACCACGAGTTCCTGATGGCCAACCTCGTCGCCCAGGCCCAGGCGCTGGCGTTCGGGCGCACCGAGGCGGACCTGCGCGCCGCGGGCGTCGCCGCCCGAGCTCATCCCGCACAAGCTCATGGCCGGCAACCGGCCGAGCAGCGTGATCCTCGCCGACGCGCTGACGCCCGCGCAGCTCTGGGGACGCTCGTCGCGCTGTATGAGCACAGCGTGTTCACGCAGTCGGTGATTTGGGGCATCGACGCCTTCGACCAGTGGGGCGTCGAGCTCGGCAAGCAGCTCGCCACGACGATCGCCGACCAGATCGTGGCGCCGGCGGACCCCAAGCTCGCCCATGACAGCTCGACCAACGCCCTGATCCGGCGGATTCGGACCGCCAGGGCAACGCGGGCGGGCGCGGACTAGCCTGTGCGGGTGCGCAGCGCCGCCTGCGCGGCGGCGATGCGTGCGGTCTGGACGCGGTACGGCGAACAGGACACGTAGTCCAGGCCGATTGCTCCGAAGAAGTGGATCGAGTCGGGGTCGCCGCCGTGCTCACCGCAGACCCCGAGCTTGATCTTGGGCTTGACCTCGCGGGCGCTCTCGCTGGCCATCCGCACCAGCTGGCCGACGCCCGCGCGATCGACATGCTCGAACGGGTTGCTGCGCAGGATCCCCTTGGCCAGGTAGTCCCCGAGGAACTTGGTCTCCGCGTCGTCCCGGGAGAACCCGAGCGTGGTCTGGGTGAGATCGTTGGTCCCGAAGGAAAAGAAATCGGCCTGGCGGGCGATCTCGTCCGCCACCAGGGCCGCCCGCGGCAGCTCGATCATCGTGCCGACGTGATACTCGACGCTCGTGCCCTGCTCATCGAACACCGACTCGGCCACGTCGAGGATGTGCTCGCGCAGCCAGCGCAGTTCGTCCTCGAACCCGACGAGCGGGATCATGATCTCGACGATCGGCTCGACACCGGTGCGATTCTTGACGTCGCAGGCGGCCGTCAGCACCGCCGCCACCTGCATGCGGTACAGGTCGGGGATCTCGATCCCGAGCCGGCACCCGCGGGTGCCGAGCATCGGGTTGACCTCCTTGAGACGCTCGACCCTGGGCAGCTGCGTCGCCGCCTCGGGATCCGGGATCCCGGTCGCCTCGGCGCGCGCCATGCGGATGCGCAGGTCCGTGTAGTCCGGCAGGAACTCGTGCAGCGGCGGGTCCAGCAGCCGAATGGTGACCGGCAGCCCTTCCATCGCCTCGAAGATGCCGACGAAGTCCTCGATCTGGAACCGCCGCAGCGCGTCCAGCGACTCCACCAGGTCCGCGTAGTCCTCGGCCATGATCATCGCCTGGACGTGCGGCAGACGGTCCTCGCCGCCGAACATGTGCTCGGTGCGGCACAGCCCGATGCCCTCGGCGCCGAACTCCCGCGCCTTGCGGGCATCCTCGGGCGTGTCGGCGTTGGTGCGCACCTTCATCGTCCGAAAGGCGTCGGCCCAGGTGAGCACGCGCTCGAGGTAGGGGTTGTGCGGATCGGGCGGCAGCAGCGGCAGCTGCCCGACGTAGACGGTTCCGCGAGCGCCGTCGATGGTGATCCACTCCCCCTCGCGCACGGTGTACTCGTCGCGGATCGTCAGCGCGCCCGCTGCCTCGTCGACGACCAGCTCGGTGACCCCGGTCACCGCCGGGGTGCCCATGCCCACCGCCACGATCGCCGCGTGACTCGTCTTGCCCCCGCGGGAGGTCAGGATGCCCTTGGCCGCCACCATGCCGTGGAAATCGTCCGGGGTGGTCTCGTCGCGTACGAGGATCACGCTCTCCCCCGCTCGCGCCTGCCGTTCGGCCTCGTCGGCCGAGAACACCACGATGCCGGTGGCCGCGCCCGGGGACGCCTGCACCCCGGTGGCGGCGACGACGGGGCTCGCCGAGAGATCCAGACGGGGCAGCAGCAGCTGTCGAACCTGGTCCGCGGCCACCAGCGAGGTCATCGCCTCCCCCGGCGCCAGCAGGCCCTCATCGACCATGTCCACCGCGATGCGCAGCATGGCCTCGGCGCTGCGCATCCCGTTGCGGGTCTGCAGCATGTACAGCTGCCCGTCCTCGATCGTAAACTCGACGTCCTGCATGTTGCGATAGGTCTTTTCAAGCAGGGTCATCGTGCGCACCAACTGCGCGTAGGCCTCGGGCAGGTGCTGGCGCAGCTCGACCAGCGGTTCGGGGGTCCGGATGCCGGCCACGACATCTTCCCCTTGAGCGTTGATCAGGAACTCGCCGAAGGGCTCGCCGGCCTCGCCGGTCGTGTTGTTGCGGGTGAACGCGACACCGGTGGCCGAGCGCGGGCCGGTGTTGCCGAAGACCATCTGCTGGACGTTGACGGCGGTGCCCAGATCGTCAGGGATGCGGTGCACGCGCCGGTAGTCGCGGGCGCGCCGGTTGTCCCAGCTCTCGAAGACCGCGCGGATCGCCGCGTTCAGCTGTACCCGCGGCTCCTGGGGGAAGTCCTCACCCTTCTCGGTGCGGTAGATCGCCTTGAACGTCTCCACCAGCCCCCGCAGGTCCTCGGCCCCGAGCTCGACGTCCTGCTCGACACCGCGCGCGGCCTTGAGCTCCGACAGCGCATCCTCGAAGGACTTGCGCTCCACGCCGGCGACCACATCGCCGAACATCTGGATGAAGCGCCGGTAGGAGTCGTAGGCGAACCGGGCGTTGTGCGTCCGCCGGGCCAGGCCCTCGACCGAGTCGTCGTTGAGTCCGAGGTTCAGGACCGTGTCCATCATTCCCGGCATTGATTCCGGGGCCCCGGACCGCACCGAGACCAGCAACGGGTCGTCGTGATCGCCGAGGCGCTTGCCCGTCCGCGCCTCGAGGGCCTCCAGGTGCCGGGTGATCTCCTCGTCGAGGCCCCGCGGCATCGCGTGGCCGTCCGACAGGTAATCGATGCAGGCGCGCGTGGTGATGGTGAACCCGCCCGGGACCGGCAGGCCCAGCCGGGTCATCTCGGCGACGTTGGCACCCTTGCCCCCGAGGAGCATCCGCATGTCGCGCGAGCCCTCCGAGAAGTCGTAGACCCGCTTGCTGGCTGCCGTCGCGCTCATCTGCTGGCCCCCCTGATCGGTCACCTTCGTGAAATCGGCGATGCCACCGAGGACCTCGGCCGTCTCGCGCACCAGCGCATACCGGCGCGCCCGAACGGCCGCGTCGTCCGCGTTGACCAGCACGTCGGTGAAGAACCGGTCGACCGCGGCCGCCAGCGGCCGTGCCGCGGCGAGCGCCCCCGCCAGGTCCCGGCGGGTGCGCGCAGCGCCGATCCCTGCGGCCGCCTCGCGGCATGCGTCCGCGAGGGCATCCTCGCCGGGGTCGCCCGCCGAGACGAATGTCCCCGCGGCCTCCTCGCCGCGGGCCGCAATCCGCACGAGCCGCACGCTTGCGGTCCAGACCTCCCAGAACGCGCGCTCCGCGCGGGCCGCGTCGAGGGCACGCGCCCAGGCCATCGTGGCCACGATGCTGCCCAGGCGCGCGCCCTGGGCCGCCGCCGCGCACTCCGGGCTCACGCCCTCCTCGGACAGCTGGAACGCGACGCGATCGGCGAGAAAGGCATCCAGCTCGGCGAGTGCCTCGGCCGTGTCGCGTCGGCATGTCGCTGCCATCGGCCACGCAGACGTGCGGCGGCGGCGCCGATCACCGGCGCCAGATCGACGTCCCAGCCGCGATCGCTGACGACCCGCACGAGGCCCGCCGCGGCCCGCCGCAGGCCGTAGGGGTCCTTGGACCCGGTCGGGATCTCCCCGACCAGGAAGGCGCCGACCAGGTTGTCGAGCTTGTCGGCGAGGGCCACGCAGGCGGCCACCTCGGTGGAGGGCAACGGCGAGTCGGGGCCCTCGGGCAGGTAGTGCTCGCGCACGGCGACCACGACCGCCTCGTCCTCGCCCTCCAGGGCGGCGTATTCGGCGCCGACGTACCCCTGCAGATCGGGGAATTCGGCGACGAGCACCGCTCCCTGGTCGACCTTGGCCAAACGCCCGGCGCGCTCCGCCGCGGCGATCGCGTCCGCGCTCAGTCCGACGGCGCGGGCCAGATCACCGGCACCGTCCGCCAGCCGGTCCCGCTTGTCGGCCATCGATCCGAGCCGCTTGTGGAACACGATCGCATCCAGCCGGGCGTCGAGGGCGGCCAGACCCGCTTCGCGGTCGCGGTCGAAGCTGAATGCGGCGTCCTGGAGGCGGGCATCGAGGACGTCGGAGTTGCCCCGGGTGATCGTCTCGGCATGCGCGGGGTCGCCGTTGGAGATCGCCAGGAACCGCGGTTCCAGCGCGCCGTCCGCCCGGGTCAGCGGGAAGTAGCGCTGGTGCGACTGCATGGCGGTCACCAGGACGCGCTCGGGCAGGCGCAGGTGCTCGGGGCGGATGTCGCCGACGATCGCGCTCGGGTGCTCGACCAGGAACAGCACCTCTTCCAGCTTGCCGCCGGGATCGCGCCAGCTGCATCCCGCCGCCGCGGCGGCCGCGTTGAGCTCGGCGACGATCTCCCTGCGCCGTTCCTGGTGGTCGGCGATGACGCCGACCGCGCGCAGGGCGCTTCGGTACGCCTCCGGTGATGCCACCGCCGTCGGCCCGCCCAGGAAGCGGTGGCCCCGGCTGACGTCGCCGGCGGTGAGTCCGTGGACCTCGAACCGGACCGTCTCGGAGCCGATCTTGGCGACGATCCAGCGCACCGGACGCGAGAAGCGCAGACCGGTCCCCTCGCCCCAGCGCATGTTCTTGGAAAAGCGGATGCCGTTGAGGACCGCGCGCGCGATCTCCGGCACGAGCTCCGCCGTCGCGACGGCGGGCTCGGCGATCTCGGCGAACACGAACTGACGCCCGCCGTCCTCGCGCAGGACCAGCGCGCCGACGGACACCCCCTGGGACCGCGCGAAGCCGGTGGCGGCCGGCGTCGGGGCGCCGTCCGGACCGAACGCGGCCTGTGCTGCGGGTCCGCGCACCTCGCGCGTGCGGCCCTCGCGCTCGGCCGGCAGCCCGGCAATCAGCATCGCGATACGACGCGGGCCGACCAGGACCTCGACCGGCGCGTCGGGCAGGCGCTGGGCCGCGAGGGCATCGGCGACCAGCCCCGGCACCTGCGCGATGGCCTCGCGACAGGCCGACGCGGGGAGTTCCTCGCAGCCGATCTCCACCAGGACGTCAGGCATCGGCGGCCTCGGTCTGCTGGGCGAGGTACGCGGCCGCCACCTTGGCGGCCAGCGCCCGCACGCGCCAGATGTAGGCGCCCCGCTCGGTCACGCTGATGACCCCGCGGGCGTCGAGCAGGTTGAAGTTGTGACTGCACTTGAGGACCTGGTCGTAGGCCGGCAGCACCAGGTCCGCCTCGAGGCAGCGCAGACATTCGGACTCATGCGCGGCGAACTGCGCGAACAGGGCCCCGGTGTCGGCCACCTCGAAGTTGTAGGCACTCCACTGCGCGCTCGTTCTCGCGGTAGACGTCGCCGTAGGTGACCCCCTGGGTCCAGGTCAGGTCGTACACCGACCGCACGCCCTGCAGGTACATCGCGATCCGCTCGAGCCCGTAGGTCAGCTCGACCGAAATGGGCGTCAGATCGATGCCGCCCGCCTGCTGAAAGTAGGTGAACTGGGTGATCTCCATCCCGTCCATCCAGACTTCCCAGCCGAGCCCCCACGCGCCGAGGGTCGGGCCCTCCCAGTCGTCCTCCACGAAGCGGACGTCGTGTTCTTCCGGGCGGATCCCCAGCGCGACCAGCGATCCCAGGTACAGGTCCTGGGCGTCCTCGGGCGACGGCTTGAGCAGGACCTGGTACTGGAAGTAGTGCTGCAGCCTGAAGGGGTTCTCGCCGTAGCGACCGTCGGTCGGCCGGATCGACGGCTCGACGTACGCGGTCCGCCACGGCGCCGGACCGAGGCTGCGCAGCAGCGTCGCCGGATTGAAGGTGCCCGCGCCCACCTCGGTGTGGTACGGGTTCATGATCAGGCACTCGCGCTCGCCCCAGTAGGCGTGCAACCGCAGGATGACCTGTTGAAACGTCAGTGCCACGTCCAGACTGCCCCCTCGCACGCCCGCCGCTGACGCCACGACGTCAGCACGCCGGCCTGCCGCCTCGAATTTCGCCCGCATACGGCCGCATCCCATCGGCACAACCGGTCGGCACCTTGATCTGGGATGAGCAGCATCGCGGGCACGGTCTCCCCCGGCCCGGGCGCGTCGTCCGGGCGCTGCGGAGCATACCGCCCCGGCCGGACCGGCACCGGATCCTTGCGCCCGCCGCCGGGGCCGCTCACACCGGCGTGGCGGACCGCAGCGTCACCCCGAGGTACTCCTGCAGGACGAGCCCGATCATGCGCTCCACCCCGAAGCCTGCGCCCTCGGGAAACCGGGCCCGCGCCTCCGCCAGCGGATGGCCGACGAGCGCGGCGAAGCCGGCGAGCGCCGCTGGCTCGAGTGGTTCGCCGGTGCGGGCGCACGCCGTGCACAGCGCCCCGCCGGCGTGGGCCGAGAACGCCACCAGCGGACCCGGCGCATCGCAGCGCGCACATGCGCCCGAACCGTGGCAGCAGGCCGCTGACCACCAGCAGTTTCGCCTGGAAACCCGAGCACGATCGGATCGAGCCGCGGCGGCCCGGCCTGCGGCGGCGCCTGGCTCAGCAGCGCGAGCGTCCGGGTGAGCAGGTGGAAGATCTCCGGGCTCGCCTCGTGCTCGGGCACGGCCCGGAGCACCGTCTCCAGAACGGAACTCGCCGCGCGAAGCCGGTAGCCCTCCAGCCACAGGCCCGCATGGGCCTCGATGATCGATGCGCTGCGCACGGTGCCGAGGTCTCCGCGCCCCTGCACGATCCCCAGGTGCACCCAGACGCCGGGCTGCAGGCGGCCGCCGAGCTTCGACGTCGCCCGTCGCGCGCCCTTGGCGATCCCCGAGATGCGCCCGGCCGTCGGCGAGTAGATCGACAGCACGACGTCGGCCTCCGAGAAGCGGATGCTGCGCAGGATGACCGCCTCGGTGTCGATGCTGGGCACCGCTCCATCGTGACAGGTCCCAGCGACGACTCCGGGGCGTGGCGAGGGCCCGCTGATGTACCCTCTGGGGTATGCCGCACGTCGTGATGTACACCACACGGGTCTGCCCCTACTGCAGCCGCGCCAAGGCGCTGCTCGGCGCCAAGGGCATCGACTACGAGGAGCGCGCGGTCGATCTGACGCCCGAGGGCCGTCAGTTCCTGGTCGACCTGACGGGCCGCTACACCGTGCCGCAGATCCTGATCGATGACACCGCGATCGGCGGCTTCGATGAGCTGTCGGCGCTCAACCGATCCGGCGAGCTCGACCGGATGCTCGCGGTCTAGCGCGACCTCACCCGCGGCGTTCGGCCGCGGTCGGGACATCCCGGACGCGCGTCGCCGTTCGCACGGCCGTGCGCACCGCGCGCTCGGCGAGCAGTGCCGCGACCGTTCCGACGCTGAACGCGCTCGACGGCTGCGACCCGCTCGCCAAGCACGAAGGTGACGTCGCCGTCGAGCGGCGTGTGCACCGGCGCGATGACGCGGGCGATCCCGGACGACGCCAGTCGCGCAACCTGACCGGCCTCGGGCTTGGTGAGCCGGGCGTCGGTGAGCACCGCGGCGAGCGTCGTGTTGCTCGCCAGCCGGGGGTGGCCCGGGGCCACCTCGCTGCCGGCGCGACGGGCGTCCACGAATCCCTCGCCCTCACGCCATGCCCCGGCCAGTACGCGGCCCTGTTCGTCGAGGATGTCGCCGAAGGCGTTCACCACGACGACGCACCGCGACGCAGGCGCCCTCGAGCGTGCGGGTGGCCGCCGCGCCGAATCCGCCCTTTGCACCAGCCCTCGCGGCCGAACAGCTTCCCGACGGTCGCACCCGTGCCGGCGCCGACGCTCCCGCAGGCCGGCAGCCCGTCCGCCGCGGCGCGGCAGGCGGCATAGGCATCCTCCGGCCCCGGGTGGCGCAGGTTGCCCGAGATCCCCAGATCGAACACGACCGCCGCGGGCACGATCGGGATGCGGGCGACGCCCACGTCGTACCCGATCCCCTCCTCAAGGCACCAGCGCACGACGCCGGCGGCGGCATCGAGCCCGAACGCACTGCCCCCCGACAGCAGCACGGCCGTGACCTCGGCCAGGGGCGCGTGCGGCGCCAGCAACTCGGTCTCCCGCGTGCTCGGGCCGCCCCCCCGGATGTCGACCGCACACACCGTCGCCGGCGGCGGGACGAGCACCGTGCAGCCGGTCCCGGCCGCGGTATCGGTCCAGTGCCCGACGCGGAACCCTGCCGGCCACGCCGTCGCATCACTCATGCCGAGATCCTCCTGCCGCACGCGCCGCGGACGCCGGGATCCGGTCGGCGCGGGCCCACCCGCCGGATCCGGCTGACAGCGGGGGCACCAGTACGTCCCGCGCTGTCCGACGACCGTCTTGACGATGATCGTCCCACACCGGGGACACGGCTCGCCCTCATGCAGGTGGACCCGCAAGAGCCCCTGCATGCGCCCGCGCTGACCGAGGCCGTCGCGGTACGTGTCGATCGAGGCCCCGCCGGCGTCGATGGCGACCCTCAGCCGGTCACGGATCGCCCGGTGCAGCGCGCGGTACTCGCGCGCCGAGAGCCCACCGGCGGCACGCCGCGGGTGCACCCGCGCGCCGAAGAGCGCTTCGTCGACGTACATGTTCCCCAGGCCCGCGATGAGGGCCTGGTTGAGCAGCGCGGTCTTGATCGCGACGCGCCGGCCGCGCATGAGGGCCGCCAGCGCGCGTGCCGTGAACGCGTGCCCGAGCGGCTCGACGCCCACGCGGCCCGCCCAATAGGCGCCCATGTCGGTGCCGGCGGGCACCACCCACGCCCTCCCGAACCGACGCACGTCCCCGAAGGTGAGCGTCGCGCCGTCGTCGAAGCGCACCAGCGCGCGCATGAAGCGCTCCTCCCCGGGTCCCGGAGCACCCGGCCGCCAGTGCAGGCGTCCGGTCATCCGCAGGTGCAGGGCCAGTACCGCACCGGAGTCGAGCTGGATGCAGCAGGTACTTGCCGCGGCGTCCGATCGTGTCGATCGCGCCGACCGACGAGTGCCGCCGCGAACGCATCCGCGTCGCCCGGTGCGACGAGCAGTGGGTCGGCGATCTCGACGCCGCTGATGCGCTGACCGACCAGCCGCGGCGCGAGCTGGGATCGGATCGTCTCGACTTCGGGAAGCTCGGGCATCAGCGCTCCGAGGCGGCTGCGGTCTCGCCGCCGTCCGGCGCCGCCCCGATCCGGATCGCGTCGCGAAGCTCAGCGGCGCAGCCCTCGGCGAGCCATGCGTCGCGCGCATGGATCATCGCGATCGGCGCACCGGATCGCCACCGGCTCGCCGACCTTGGCCATCAGCTCGACGCCGACGGCGTGGTCGACCTGTTGGGCCGGGTGCAGCCGGCCGGCGCCGAGACGTCGGACCGCATTCCCGATGGCCCGTGCGTCGATCGCCTCGACGACCCCGTCGCGCTCACCGATCACGGGCAGACCGACCGGGCGCGATCGCAAGCACACTCGGCGCCGTCCAGACCGCCGGGTTGCCGCCCTGGGCCTCGACCCAGCCTTCGGCCACCGACCAAGGCCGAGCCGTCCGCGAGCGCCGCCTCCGCGCGCGCGGCGCCCTCGCCGGCCGGGACGACCCCGGCCGCCTCGGCCAGCTCACCGGCGATCCGCGTCGCCACGCGCCGAAGGTCGCCCGGGCCGCCGCCGCGCAGCACCTCGGCCGCCTCGCGCACCTCGAGGGCATTCCCGATCATGCGTCCGAGCGGCTCGCGGATCGCGGTCACGATGGTGCGCACGTCGCGATCCCAGCCGCTGGCCAGCCACGCCATCAACTCCGCGGTGCGACGGGCCTCCTCGAGGCTCGTGCACGCCGCGCCCTCGCCCCAGGTGACCTCCAGCGCCAGCGCCTGGGCCCCGCCTGCCAGGGCCTTGCTCATCACCGACGCGGCGATGAGGTCGCGGTTGGCGACCGTCCCGGTCGCCTCGCGCAGCGAGGTCAGGCGCCCGTCGCCGGGCACCAGGCGCGGGTTCTGGGCGATCACGGCGCACCCGACCTGCTGCACCTGCCCGATGAACTCACCCAGATCGATCGTCGTGCGGTATCCCGGGGATGGCCTCGAGCTTGTCGACGGTACCGCCCCAGTGCCCGAGACCACGGCGGCTCATCTTGGCCACCCGGACGCCGAGTGCCGCGGCCAGCGGCACGGCCACGAGGCTCACGTTGTCGCCGACGCCGCCGGTGGAATGCAGGTCGCCGGTATGGCCCAGGGACGTCAGATCGAGCCGCTCGCCGGAGGCGATCAGCGCGGACATCAGCCCTTGCGTACTGTCGCGGTCCAGCCCGCGCGCCTGCGCGATCGCGCACCAGGCGGCCATCTGGGCGTCGGGGGCACCGTCGCTCAGCCAGCTCCGCACGAACCGCCGCACGTTGTCGGCGTCGACATGCTCACCGCGCCAGGTGCGCTCGAGCAGCTCCAGAGGCGACAATGGTACGGCCATTGCAGGCGATGTTACAGCCGGCTGGTATCGTGGCCGGCGATGCGGCGCACATCTGTCCAGACGGCGCTCGCGCTCGGCGTCCTGGGTGTCGCCGGGACCGCGTCAGCCGCCGCGCCGCTGGCCGCCGCGAGCGGGCCGACGCCCGTCCTGTCGGCGCTGATCTCGCCCCGCGTCGTCACCGCCCAGCAGGGGCATGCCCGCTTCCTGGTGGGCGCCCGGCTCTCGATCCCGGCACGGTTCGTCGTGCGGATCGCCCGCGCCGCCGACCGGCGCGTGATGAAGACGGTCACCAGCGCCGGCGTCCACCGTGCCGGCCGCGTCTTCGTGCTGGTCCAGGCGACCGACCGCCGGGGCTACCAGCTGCCGCCCGGCGCGTACACGGTCTTCGTCGGGGCGATCAGCGCACGTGGTCGCAATGCGCGTGGGCACAGCTACGCCCTCACGCTGAGCTACACCGCCCCACGCGGGGTGTTCGACTGGTACACGGTGCCCAACGACGGCGACATCCGGGCGAGCCTGGGCCTGCACACCTCGGTCGGGCAGCTTGTGGCCGCCGTGCATCCCGGCAGTGCGCGTCGCCACCGCCGGCATCATGCGCGGCGACGTCGTCATGAAGGTCAACGGCATCAGCGTCACCACGACCGGTGGATTCGCACGCGCCACGCGCCTGCTGCCGGCCAACACGCCCGTCCCGATCGAACTGCTGCGCGGCCTGAGCCTCGTCACCGCGACCCTCACCGCTCCCCCAGACTGGACCCCGGTCGCCGACGAGACCCCGCAGCTGCGCGCCGCGGCCGCCGCGAAGGCGTTCGGGTACGGCTACGCCTTGGCGTCGTACGAGGTCGCGATCGGCAATCTCCAGGCCGCCGCGAAGGTGATCGCATCGTGGTCGGGCGCCAGTGCCGCGACGGCGACCGCCCAGCTCGCCCACGCCCAGCTCCTGACCGCCGAGCACAACCCGCCGCGCGCGCTCGCATTCTGGTCTCGGGCACTCGCCCGGGACGGCGCGCTTGCGCAGGCGGCCTTCGGCCAGGGCATCGCCTACGACGCGATGGGCAACGATCCGGCGGCAGCCAATGCGTTTGCGCGCGCGGCCGCCCTGGACCCGTTCAGCGCCGCCGCCGCCGCCTACCAGGCCCTCGCGCTCGAGCAGGGCCATCTGCCGTTCCTGGCCATCGACCCGGCCGCTGCGGCAGCGGCGGCCGACCCGACGGACCCGGACGCGCTCGCCGCCCAGGGCATCGCACAGATCCAGACCGGTCGGCGGCTGGTCGGCATCCCCACGCTCGAGCGGGGGCTCCTGCTGACCGACGACGCCGCGCGCGCCCAGTTCCTGATCAGGACGTTCCTCGAGCCGTCGGTCCCGTGAGCGTTCGGATCACGCTCATGGGGCCGGATGGGCGTGCGCGGGCGGTCTGCGAGCTCCGCCGAGCGACACGCGAGCGCGGCGAGTGGCCGCACAACGGCTGGCGGACGTCCTCGCGCGGCCCCGGGGCGGTCGCGTGGTGATCTAGGCCGACCCGGCCGCGGCCCGAGGCTCAGTCTCCGTGCAGGGTCTCGCCTTCGTCATCGTCGCGGTCACCTTCGTGGCGTCTGCGTGGGGAACGGGCCCCGCGCACGCGCATCCCACGCCGCGCCATCACCACGACGCTTCCGACCCCAATGACCAGACCGAGCCAGAACTCCCACGTGACAAGCGGATTCTGGAAGAAGATCCCGACGATCAACAGCACCCCGATCGCGCACACCAACGCCAGCGGCCGCTGCCGCGGGGGCGCAAGGTGTACAACCCACGGTGCCAGGACCGCGATCACCAGAATCAGAATCGTTCCCACGTACACGCCCCCCGGACTCTGGAAGGTCAGCTTTCCCGGCCGACACGCGCGCCGGGACGTCCGTCCGTCATTTGTTAGCCGCCGAGGTCCCAGTCCCTTCCCATGATCGTCGCCTGCGGAATCCACCTGATGCCCGTCATGGACGCGATCGGCAGCCCGCGACCGTCCTGTCTGGCCGGACTCGACGCCGACGGCGCGCTGGTCGAGTTGACCTGCGTCGACACCGACGACGAGCTGCTGGCCGGGGTCCCGGCGACCGCCCGGGTGATTGCCGTGGATGCGCCGCTGATCGTCGAGAACGCGAGCGGCCAGCGCCCGGTCGAGCAGCTGCTGTCGTGGCTTGACGTTCCGGCGTTCCCCAACTCTGTCAGCCGCCTGACCCAGATCTACGGCGGCCTCCGCGGGGTCGGCCTGCGCGCACGGCTCGCCGCAGGGGGTGCCGACGTCGTCGAGGCGCTCCCGGAGCTCGTGCTGCGCGAGCTGGCCTGGGAGGCGGGCCACCCGGTAACCGAGCCACCAACTCCCCCTCGCCGAATACCGCGAGGCGTGGCTGGGCGTTCGCGCGCCCCGCTACCGACCCAAGGGCCGCGGCCGGGCGCGGCCGGCCGGCCGGGCCCCCGCCGCCGCGCTGCTGGCCGGTGTCATCGACCTCGGCGGATGGCTGCCGGTTGCCGACCCGGACGATTGGCAGGCGATCGCCGACGCGGCCCGGCTCGACGCCCTGGCGTGCGCGTACACCGGCTGGCGCCTCCTCGCCGACCCGGACCACACCCTGCTGCTCGGCGATCGGACGGCCCCGCTTGCCGTGCCGGCCGACGCCAACCTGCGGGCCCGCGCCGACCTGCACCTCGCCCGGCTCGCGCGCGGCGGCTAGCCGGGGACGGCGCGGACCTCGAGCGGCTGCACCTCCGCGGCGTCGATGGCGGCCGACAACTCGGCATCGGAGCCGTACACGCGCGCCTCGATCCACCGGGCCGGGACCGACAGATCGAGCCGGTCGCCGGCAAACGGCCATGGATCGACGGTGCAGGCAGCGGTGCCGCGCGGACGCACCCGGATGCTGACGCCCGCGTCCCCGACGGCGCGGGGCACCTGCCGCAGCACCCACTCCCGCTGATCGGCGAGCCCGTTCCAGCACAGATACAGCGACAACACGTCCCAGGCCTGCAGGAGGCGGTACGCCGCCCAGGCCCATGCCTCCAGCGCGGCACCGCCGCCGATGTGCGCGCGCAGCTCCGCCTGCAGCCGTTCCTGGTCCCGAAGGAACGCCAGCTCGTAGGCCGGTCTGTCGTTCCGCGGAGGGCATGGCCCGTCGAGGCCCATGCGCTTCTCGTACAGGCCCTGGCCGTGCATGCTGGCAAGCAGCCCCACGTGTGCGCCGCGAACGACCGCCTCGGCGATGCCGAGCTCGTACATCGGCGCGTGGATGGCCCGGTCCAGGTTCGTGAAGTTGACCGGACTCCCGGCGGCGTCGACGTGCGGCATCGCATCCTGTCCGCGCCAGCCCTCGTCGTGGCACTCGGCGGCCTCGATCAGCGGCTCGTACGGCTCGGGTCGGGTGAACGCCGCGTTGCCCCAGGCGCGCGCCATCACCCCGCATTGGGTCTGGTGGTCGACCTGGCGGACCAGCCGAATCTGCTCGCCCGTGCGCACGACGATCATCGGCAACCCCCGGCGGCGGGTACCCGCGACCTAGATGCCGAGCGCACGGGCCGTGTGCAGCAGGCCGACGAGCGTCTTGGCGTCCCGGACCCGCGTGATGAGCGTCGGGAGCTGGGAGAGCGGCACCGGCACGATCTCGATCTCCTCCTCGGCGATCGGCGTGATATCGCTCGGGCGCAGGTCGGCGGCGATGAACAGGTGGATGAATTCGGTGAGCATCGCGGGGGCCGTGTAGAACCCGCCCAGGGACCTCCACTGGCCGGCCTCGCGCCCGACCTCTTCGGCCAGCTCGCGCACCGCTGCGGCCTGGGGATCCTCGCCGGGCGCGTCGAGCTTGCCGGCCGGCAGCTCGAGCGTCAGCTCCTCGACGGCCTCGCGCGGCTGGCGGACCAAGTAGCAGATGGTCGTCCTCGATCGGCACCACGACCACGGCGCCGTAGTGGTCGAGCACTTCCCGACGCACGACCAGACCGCTCGCCCGCCGGTACTGCGATACCCGCAGCCGCACGATCTCACCGTCGTAGATCTGCTCGCTCGCGACGGGTCCGGGCAGCAGGCCCTCGGGTGGTTGCGTCCGGGCTCCGGGGGGCGTCCGCGGATCGGTCATCGCTCGACGGCCTCGGCGAGGATCGCGCGCGTGACCCCGACCATCGTCTCAAGGTCGCGCACGGCGATCGATTCGGCGGCGGTGTGCACGTCGACCATGGCGTTGCACAGGTTGACCGCGGGCAGTCCTTGGCGCAGGAGGGCGTTGACGTCGGACCCGCCGCCGCCCGGGACATGTCGGGGCGTGATGCCCACGCGCCGCAGCGCGCGCTCGGCCAATGCGACCTGCGGATCGCTGCGGCGCAGCCGGTACCCCGCGTACTGGGTCTCCACCCGGCACTCCAGATCGCAGCCGCCGGCGATCGCGGCGGCCGTCATGGCATCCACCATCCGCGTGATCTGCCCGGCCAGCAGCTCCGGCTCGCGGCTGCGCGCCTCGGCGATCACCTGGCACTGCGCCGCCACGACATTGGTCGCCTCGCCGCCCGCGATGATGCCGATGTTCGCCGTCGTCTGCTCGTCGATCCTGCCAAGCGGCATCTGTGCGATCGCGTGGGCGGCCGCCGCGATGGCGCTGTGCCCGTGCTCGGGCTGCATCCCGGCGTGTGCGGCGACGCCGAAGAAGGTCGCCGTGATGCGCTTGTGCCAGGGCGCCGACATGATGATCTGCCCGATCGGGCCCGCATGGTCGAAGACGAAGCCCAGCCGCGCCGCGAGCACCGTGGCGTCGAAGCCCGCCGCCCCCCGCAGCCCGACCTCCTCGCACGGGGTCAGCAGGATCTCGATGCCCGCATGCGGCGCGCCGTCGCGCAGCAGCTGGCGCACAGCGACGAGCATCGCCGCGATCGCGGCCTTGTCGTCCCCGCCCAGGATCGCCTCATGGCGGTTGGCGAGCGTGCCGTCCTCGCGCAGCTCGACCTCGACCGGCGCAGCCACCGGGACCGTGTCCAGGTGGGCGCACAGCAGCACCGGGGTGCCGGGCGCGGTCGCCGGCAGGCGCCCGAGCAGGTTCCCGCAGCCGGCGCCGATGCGCGCGCCCACGTCGTCTTCGATGACCTCGCAGCCGAGCGCCGCGAGCTCGCGCCGCGCGCGCGCGGCGATGTCCGCCTCCTGGTACGAGGGGGATGGGATCTCGCACAGCTCGACCAACAGCTGAGCTACCTCGGGCAGCTCAGTCGGCGCGGTGCTCACGCCTGGCTGACCGAAACCGCCGCGCCGCCGACCGCCGTTTCGTCCACCTCCGCGCCGGCCGGGCCGGCCGGGCCGCGCTTGGCCGTCGCGTGTGCGAGCGCCGCGCCGACGAACTCGCGGAACAGCGGCTGCGGCCGTGTCGGACGGCTCTTGAACTCCGGGTGAAACTGCGAGGCGCAGAACCACGGGTGCTCGCGGATCTCGATGCTCTCAACCAGTCGGCCGTCGGGTGAGGTGCCCGAGACGACGAGCCCGGCATCTTCGATCTGCGGACGCAGCGCAGGGTTGACCTCGTACCGATGGCGGTGGCGCTCGTAGATGACGGTGTCGTTGTAGATGGTGGCCACGCGCGTCCCGGAGATCAGCGCGACGGGGTCCGCGCCGAGGCGCATGGTCCCTCCCCGCTCGTCGATCTCACGCTGCTCGGGCAGCAGGTCGATGACCGGGAATGGCGTCGCGGCGTCGAACTCGGAGCTGTTGGCGCGTTGCATGCCACAGACGTTGCGCGCATACTCGATCACGGCCACCTGCATGCCCAGGCAGATCCCCAGGTACGGCACCAGCCGCTCGCGCGCATACCGGGCGGCGGCAATCTTGCCCTCGATCCCCCGTTGCCCAAACCCGCCGGGCACAAGGATGCCGTCGACCCGGCCCAGCACGGCGTCGAGGTCGGGCTGATCGGAGTCGATCCACTCGATCTCGACCGCGACGCCGTGGGAGATCGCCGCGTGCTTGAGCGCCTCGGCGACCGACAGGTAGGCGTCGCGCAGCTGCACGTACTTGCCCACCAGCGCGATCCGCACGACGCCGTCGCAGTGGCCGATGCGCTCGACGAGCTCGCGCCATTCCCCGAGGTCGGCCGGACGAATCGGCAGGCCCAGCCGCTCGCAGACGGCGCGGTCGAACCCTTCGTGCTCCATGCCGAGCGGAACCATGTAGATGTCCGGGGCGTCGCCCGCCGAGATGACCGCCCGTTCGGGAATGCCCGCATGCAGCGCGATCTTCGCCTTCAGGTCGTCGGTGATGTCGTGGTTCGAGCGCAGCACGAGGACATCTGGCTCGATACCGATGCGCCGCAGCTCGTTGACCGAGTGCTGGGTGGCCTTCGTCTTGAGTTCCCCGCTGGCCTCGAGGTACGGCACCAGGGTCACATGCACGAACGCCACGTTCTCGCGTCCGACGTCGTTGCGCAGCTGCCGGATGGCCTCCAGGAACGGCAGCGACTCGATGTCACCGACCGTGCCGCCGATCTCCACGATCACCACGTCGGCGGCCGAGCTCTCCCCGGCGAGGCGGATCCGACGCTTGATCTCGTTGGTCACGTGCGGGACGACCTGCACGGTGGCCCCGTCGTAGTCGCCGCGACGCTCACGCTTGATCACCGCGTCGTAGACCGCGCCGGTGGTCGTGTTGGACACGCGCGTCAGGCTCTCGTCGGTGAAGCGCTCGTAGTGGCCCAGATCCAGGTCCGTCTCGGCCCCGTCTTCGGTGACGAAGACCTCGCCGTGCTGGTACGGGCTCATCGTGCCGGGATCGACGTTGATGTACGGATCGCACTTCTGGAAGAAGATCTTCCAGCCCGCGCGCCTTGAGCAGCGTTCCGAGGGATGCGGCGGTGATCCCCTTCCCAAGGCCGGACACCACGCCCCCGGTAACGAACACGTACTTGACGGGGTGGTCGCTCACGAGATCTCCTCGGTCGATCAACGCTGTACGGACGATACACCAGCCCGCGACCGTCACGGCCCCGCCGCCCGGCGGCGTGCACCAGACACATGACGATGCGGTCCCTTAACATGCGCTTAGCGCGTTCGGACATCGCTCACAGCTGGCATCCAGCGCGGCCTCGTAACGTCCAGCGGCGCGGTGCTGCCCCGCTGGCCATCACGGCCGCCGCCGCCGACGATCACCCGAAGGAGCCCGATTCATGGACTGGAACACCCGCGTCGCCGCGTGGGAGGACGTCGCTGCGAGCCCGGCGTTCCAGCGCATGGCCGATCGCGTGATCGCCGCCGCGGAACCGACACCCGAGGACACGGCCATCGACCTCGGCGCCGGGACCGGGCTGCTGACGCTCCGGCTCGCGCGCGTCGCCGCCGATGTCATCGCGATCGACGGCGCGCCTGCCATGGTCGAGCACCTGCGCTCGGTCTGTGCACGCAACGAGCTCACCAACGTCACCTGCCGCGTCGCCGACCTTCGTGAGCTCACGCTGCCCGCGGGTTCGCGGACGCTGGCCGTCTCGAACTACGCCTATCACCACATTGACCACGCCGGCAAGCGCACCGCGCTCCAGGAGGTGTTCCGCGTCCTCGCGCCGGGCGGACGGGTGGTGATCTGCGACATGATGTTCGCGCTGTCGCTGCGTCCGCGGGATCGCCGCATCATGCTCGACAAGGTTCGCCTGATGGTGCGTCGCGGGCCCGCCGGGGTCATGCGTATCCTGCGCAATGCCGGACGTGTCGCCACCGGCACGTGGGAACATCCCGAACGCCCCGAGGCCTGGCATGAACTCCTTGCGGAAGCGGGGTTCATCGACATCTCCACATCTGAACTCGGCAATGAGACCGGCATGGCGGTTGCCCGCCGGCCCGCCTAGCCGCCGCGCGCGATGAGCGCGCGCCGACCGCAGCGCGGCCGCTCCGCGGCCCCCGCGCTCGCCGTGGGCCTGGTGATCCTCGTCGTGCTCGGCGTCGCGCTCGTGGTGCGGCACACCACGGCATCCCGGCACGCCGCACCCGGCACCGCGACGAGCGCGCCGGCGCTCACGACACCCGTGCCCGCGACCGCCCTCGTCGCGACGGGCCCGTCCGCGTCGTTCGGTGAGTCGGTCGGCGCCAGCTCCGGCGGGCTGCGGGTTGTCGCCGCCACGACGTGGCTGCCGACGATGATGCTCGTGCAGACCTGGCAGCGATCCGGCAGCGGGGCGTGGAGCGCGCCCCGGCAACTGCTCCCGGCCGGTTTTCACCGCGGCTACGACCCGTCGATCGCAACGCTCTCGGACGGCACGGTCGTGGTCACCTCGGGCGTCGATTTGAACTTGCGCCCGTTGTGCCTGGACGCCGGATCGGTGGCGATCCAGCGCGTCAACGCGAGCGGACCCTCGACGCCCGTCGTGGTCGACGACCAGCGCGGCACGGACAACTTCGACGATCGGCCGACGGTGTCCGCCGGTGCCGGGTCGGAGGTCTGGGTCGGCTGGTCGCAGGGCACCCGCCCATCCTCGTGCGACCTCATCGGCGCCGACGACCAGATCCATCTCGCGCGCTCACCGGACGGCGGCCGCACGTTCACCAACCGCCTGACGATCCCCGCGCCGGGCGCCAACTACGGCGTACAGATCGCCCCGACGGGCCCCGGCGCCGCCGACGTCGCGTGGACCCAGACACTGCCCACGGGGACGTTCCGGATCCTGCTCGCGCAGGTGCAACACGGGGCCCTCGTCGGCACGCCAACCGTCGTGGGCACCGGAATCCCGTTGCCCGCACAACTGCCCGGGGCGGTCTTCCCGTCCTTCACGATTCCGACGATCACGATCATGAACGGCCGTCCGGCGCTGGCCTGGGCGGCCTGGACGGCGCGACACGCGGTGATCCGGCTCGCGCTCCCGGCGCCCGGAGGCCAGGGCTGGGTCGTCCGGACGATCGCGCCCGCCCTCGGTACCGACGATCTGCTGCCGGCCCTCGGCGGCCCACGGGCTCGTCGGCGAGCCTGCTCTACGCGGTCCACCGGCGCGCCGATGACGCGGTCTCGTATCAGCTCCGGCGGGTGGCGGTCGGCACCGGCACACCGCCTGTCAGTCTCGCGCCGGCCCGGACCGTGCTGGCCGGGCCTCCGGGTCCGGGGTTCCACGAGATCGGCGAGTCCCTCCAGATCTCCGATGCGGCCGGCACGAGCACGACGGCGCTCGTCGCGGGCGGCGCGAGCCGCTCGCAGATCTGGCAGGCCGACTGGACCCCGTGAGCACGCCGTGCGGGCCTGCGGCCCGTCGGCGAGCACCGCGCGGGCGGGTCAGCGGACCGCCGACGCCCCGCAACAGCTGTGCCACGTGCTCGCGCGCGCCCGGATCGTCCTCGGCGACGCCGAGCATCCGGCAGAGCTCGGCGATCCGCGCATCCCCGCTGACCTCGGCGATCTCGGTGCGGGTCATGCCTTCGGCGGTGACGCGCTTGTCCAGCACGAATTGGGTCTCGCCCGCGGCCGCGACCTGTGGCAGATGGGTGATCGCCAGCACCTGCGTCACGCGCCCCAGCGCCGCCAGGCGGGCGGCGACCGCCGTCGCGGTCACACCGCCGATCCCCGCATCGATCTCGTCGAACACCCAGCGTCGCGGGTTCCGCGCCCGCGCTCAGCCCGTGCAGCGCCAGCAGGACCCGCGAGAGCTCACCGCCCGATGCGACCTCCGACATCGGCGCCTCGGGAAGGCCGGGGTTCGGCTGGACGAAGATCGTGGCGGCATCGGAGATCAGCGGATCGGCGGACGCGCTCACTGAGATCCGCACGCGTGCCTCGGGCATCGCCAGCTCGGCGAGCGCGTCGCCGGAGGGCCTCGGCCAGGCGCGGTGCACCCGCGGCGCGGATCGCGTACGAGCTCGGCCGCCAGTTCCCGGACGCGGCCCACGAGCGCTGCCTGCTCGGCCGTCGAGCGCTCCTGGCCCTCGTCGGCGGCGAGCAGGCCAGCAAGCTCGCCGCGCGCGCGCTCGGCCCACTCGGCGAGCGCCTCCGCGTCGCAGCCGGCGCGCCGGGCGACGCGCACGAACAGGTCCAGTCGCGCCTCGAGCGCATCGAGGCGTCCCGGGCTCGGCGTCGAGGCCGTCGAGATATCCGCGCAGCGCCGTCGCCGCCTCGCCCACCAGCGCTTGGGCGTCCCCCAGCAGCTGATGGGCAGGCGCCAGCAACGGATCGATCTCGACCACGTCGCCGACGGCCCGCGCGGCCTGCCCGATCAGCTCCCGCGGCGCCGATCTCCTGCTCGGCAGGCGCGAGCGCCTCGGCGGCGAGGGCCGCGGCCCTGACCAGGCGATCGGCGTGGCGCAGGCGGTCGCGCTCTGCGATCAGCTGCGCGTACTCGGCCTCGCCCGGGCCCAACGCGTCGATTGTCGCGACGAGCTCGGCGAGCTCCTCGTGCCGGCGCTGCTGGGCGGCCTGGTCGGCGCTCGCCCGCTCCCGCGCCCGTTCGTTGGTCCGGATGGCACGTCGCAGTCGGGCGAGCTCCTCGGCCCGCGCCACCGCGTCCGCGCCGCAGAAGCGATCCAGGGCCGCCAGCTGCGCACGCGGCGCGGTCAAGGCTGCGCTGGTCGCCCTGTCCGGATGACCGCACCAGATGCCCGACCAGTGCCGAGACCGCGGCGCGCGGGGCGACGGTGCCGTCGACCAGCGAGCGCGCCCGACCGTCGGCGGGGATGCGCCGGGTGATCGTGAACTGCTCCGGTGTCGTCGACCAGCTCGCGCAGCGCCGCGGCGGGATCGTCATCGTCGAGCTGACTCCAGAACTGCGCGGGCACCCGGAACGTCGCCTGCACGAGGGCCTGCCGGTGTCCGGGCCGCACGACGCCCGCATCGGCCGGCGCGCCGGCCAGGAGCCCGAGTGCATTGGTGAGCACCGTCTTGCCGGCGCCGGTTTCGCCGGTGAGCACGGTCAGGCCGTCCCCGAACTCAAGCTCGGCCTGCTCGATCACGACGAGTCCGTGGATTTCCAGCGACCGGATCACGCGCCTACCCCCGTCCGAACTTCTCCCGGTACCGGCGGAAGAACGAAGCCTCCGGGAAGATCGCCAGATGGACATCCGAGCCGCCCAGGCCAACGCGTGATCTGGCGCCCCGGGGCGAGGCTCCCGACCTTCGAGCCGTCGGCGAGGACATCGCAGTCGCCCCAGATCGCCGAGTTGGTGACCACCAGCTGCTCCTCGGGGGCGATCACCAGCGGACGCGTGTCCAGGTGGTGCCCGGCCAGGAAGCTCAGCACGAAGCAGCGGACCCGCCAGCTGACCGTCGGCCCCCCGGCGGCCAGGTTGTACGCGGTCGAGCCGACGGGCGTCGAGCAGACCACCCCGTCGCAGCGGACGGTGGCGACCTTCTCGCCGTCGATGGCGAACGACAGATCCGCGATGCGGGTCTCGCCGCTGCGGACCAGGGCCAGGTCGTTGACCGCGCGCACCGTGCCGTCACTCCAGTCCACGGTCAGCGACGGCAGCGCCAGCACCGAGTACTCCCCCCGCAGCGCCCGGCGCAGGCCGTGCTCGAGGTCGTCCCGCTCGACCGAGCAGAGGAAGCCGACGCGGCCGAAGTTCACCCCGAGCACCGGCGTGCCCGCACCCGCCTCGCGGGCCAGTGCGCGCAGCATCGAGCCGTCGCCGCCGAGCACGATGATCAGGTCCTCGCCGGCGGCGCGCAGGGTCACCCCCTCGCTGGAGACGTACTGGTCCAGGCGCGGGTGCTTGGCCACTTCGACGGCGGGACCAGCACCTCGACGCCCGACTCCTCGAGGATCGCGAGCACCGAGTCAAGCGCCCCGCTGGTGTGCTCGGGTGCGCGGTGGGTCAACAGCAGCACGCGCTCGACGGGGGCGCCCGCGGGCACGATCGGAATCGGTCGGCTGGCTTCGGTCATTGGC
The DNA here is from genome assembly GCA_963784985.1 of uncultured Thermoleophilia bacterium. Taxonomy (GTDB): domain Bacteria; phylum Actinomycetota; class Thermoleophilia; order Miltoncostaeales; family Miltoncostaeaceae; genus CAITWD01. The sequence continues at coordinate 129,712 of CAWATR010000006.1, read as the reverse complement.
GTCTCCCGAGGATGACCGACAGCCACGGCCGCGGCAATCCGCTCGTCGAGATCGGGCACCGGCGACGCGGCGCCGGATGCACACGCCAGCAGAAACACTTCCCGGTTGCCCTTGGGCCCGGGCAGCCCGCTGTCGGCGGCGTCGAGGACCACGCCGCCGCTGGCGGCGATCGTGTCGGCGACCCGCCGCACGGCCGCCGCCCGGACGACCGGATCGCGCACCACGCCCGAGGACCCGACGTGCTCGCGTCCGGCCTCGAACTGCGGCTTGACCATGATCACGGCGCGCCACCCGGCCGCCAGGCACGGTCCGACGGCGCCCCACACCAGCGCGGTCGAGATGAACGCCAGATCGCTCACGACCAGGTCAGGGGCATACGGCAGCATCTCGGGCACGAGATTGCGGGCGTTGGTGCGCTCCATGACGTGCACCCGCGCGTCGTTGCGCAGCCGCCAGTCGAGCTGGCCGTAGCCGACATCGAGGGCGACCACCTCGCGCGCACCGCGGGCCAACAGGCAGTCGCTGAACCCGCCCGTCGATGCGCCCAGATCGAGGGCCCGCGCACCCGTGACATCGACCCCGAACGCGTCGAGCGCGTTGCTGAGCTTGCGCCCGCCCCGCGAGACGAACTCCGGTGCCGCGTCGATCTCCACGCGGCGTCCGTCGTCGACGGCCATGCCGGGCTTATCGCTGACCTGACCGTCGACGCGCACCCGGCCCGCCAGCACCGCGGCCTGCGCACGCGAGCGCGTCGGCGCAAGCCCGCGCTCGACGAGCGCGATATCTAGGCGCGAGCGCGGCATCCCTGCGGATGATAGCCGTGTCGGCGGCCCGCCCCCGCGGAGCCCCGCGCGGGCGCCGCGTCTAGACCGACGTCGCCAGGCCGCGCCCGGTTTGTGCGAGCTCGGCGACCACCCGCGCGGCGATCGCATCGGGCGCGAGTCCGGCCTGCGCGAGCAGCATGTCCCGCGCGGCCGTGGTCGATGAACCGATCGGGCAGGCCGAGCACGAGCGTCCGCGTGGGCATGTCCGCGATCTCCTCGAGCACCGCCGACCCGAAGCCGCCGTGGGCGGCATGGTCCTCGATCGTCACGACCAGTTCGTGCCGGGCGGCAAGCTGGCGCATCAGCGCACCGTCGACCGGGCGGACGAAGCGCGCGTTGACGACGGTCGGCGTGATCCCGGATGTCGCGCGCAGGTGTTCGGCGGCGGCGCGCGCCAGTTGGCTGCCGTAGCCGTAGCCCACGAGCGCCACGCGCTCGCCGGATTCGACGACCTGCCCCGTGCCAACGGCAAGCACCTCGGGAAAGTCGGGCAGCTGCACCCCGATGCCGGCCCCGCGCGGATAGCGGATCGCCACCGGGCCGTCGATGCGCAGCGCGGTGTGCAGCATCGAGACCAGTTCGGCCTCGTCCTCCGGGGCCATCACGGTCATGTTCGGGATGCTGCGCAGGTAGGCGATATCGAGGGTCCCGTGGTGGGTCGGCGCCGTCGTCGCCGACCAGTCCACCGCGGTCGATGGCGAACACGATCGGCAGGTTCTGCAGCGCCGCGTCGTGCACGATCGGATCGAACGCCCGCTGCAGGAACGTCGAGTACATGGCGACCACCGGTCGCAGCCCGGCGATGGCCAGGCCGCAGGAGAACACCACACCGTGCTGCTCGGCGATCCCGACGTCGTAGGTGCGCTCGGGGAAGCGGGCCATCATGTGGTGCATGCCCGTGCCTTTGAGCATCGCCGCCGTGATGCCGACGATGCGCGGATCGCGCTCGGCCTCGGCGACCAGTGCCTTGCCGAACACCTCGGTGTAGGTCGGCGGGGCCGGCGCGCTGGCCGGCGCGGCCTTGCCCGAGGCGGGATTGAACGGCGAGGCGCCGTGCATCGCCTCGCCATCGGCCTCGGCGGGCTCGTAGCCCTTGCCCTTGGTCGTCTTGACGTGCACCAGGACCGGGCGGTCGCGGCGGACCGCGCAGACCGGATCGCCCCGCGCACCGCCTCGACGTCATGCCCGTCGAAGGGTCCCATGTAGGCGAACCCGAGCGCCTCGAACAACGCGCCGGACTCGAACCACAGCGCCTTGGTCGCATCGCGCAGGCTCGTCCCGAACGCGTCACCGCCGGGCACGCGCGACAGGCCGCGCTCAAGCTCCTCGCGCACGCGCGTGATCGTCGAGTCGACCCGTGCGCGCTGGAGCATGCGGGACATCGCGCCGACGTTCTGGGAGATGCTCATCCCGTTGTCGTTCAACACCACGACCACCGGCGCACCGAGCTCGCCGGCCTGGTTCATCCCCTCGTAGGCCATCCCGCCGGTCATGGCGCCGTCGCCGATGACGCACACGACGGCCCCGCGCCTGCCACCCTTGCGCCGCTCGGCCTCCGCCAGGCCGACCGCGTAGCTGATCGACGTGGACGCGTGACCGGCACCCATGACATCGTGCTCGCTCTCGCTGCGCTTCAGGAAGCCCGACAGGCCGCCATGCTGGCGCAGCGTGGGGAACGCGGACAGGCGACCGGTCAACAGCTTGTGGCCGTACGCCTGGTGGCCGACGTCCCAGATGATCTTGTCGCGGGGGCTCTCCAGCTCACAGTGCAGCGCGACGGTCAGCTCGACCGTCCCCAGGCTTGCACCCAGGTGGCCTCCCGTGCGCGACACGGTCGTGATGATCGCCTCGCGCATCTCGGCCGGTCAGCGCCGCCAGCTGCTCGTCGGTCATCTCCCGCAGATCTTCGGGCCCTTCGAGCCCCGCGAGGATCGGATATTCGTCTTGTTGGTCGTCGCTCATTCCGGGGATCCTAGACAACCGGGCGCACAACGCCACCCCAGACGTGCGGTGGGGCGCGGCGGACCGGTCCCGTCAGAACATCCTCAACAGATGCGTCCGGTGCGCACACTAGAGTTCCCGGCACCGTGTTGCACGCGTTCTTTCTCCGGAGCCACTCGTGAGCGCACCGCCCGCCACCTCCGACTCCGCCGACGACAAGGGCCCGGACGACGCGGCCTTGCGTGCCGCGCTCGCTGCGCCCGGGCTCACCGAGCGGCTGGCCGTCCATTACCGGCCGATCGTCACGCTGACCACGGGCGTGGTCGCCAGCATTGCCGCGCGCATCCGCTTTACCGACCCGATCCTGGCCCAGGCACCCCCCAAGCGCGTGGTGCAGCTCGCCGAGGAGACCGACGCGATCGTGCCGATCGGCGCCTGGATGATCCGTGAGGCCGTCCACGAACTCGCCGAGATCCTGCAGACGCCCCGCCCTGAGGGGCCCGTCGGGTTGTCGGTGAAGGTCGCCATGCCGGAGCTCGCCGACGCAGGCTTCGCCCCGCGGATTGCCGAAGCGCTCACCTCGACCGGTGTCAGCCCCGACGTGCTCGTGCTCGAGCTGACGCGCCCGCCGGAGGCCGAGTCGCCCGAGGTTGCGGCCAACCTGCAGATGCTGCGCACCATGGGCGTCGTGCTCGCGGTCGACGAGTCTTCGATGGGACCCGAGGCGATCAACAAGCTGCGCACGCTGCGCATCGGCGAGCTGCGCATCGCCCCCGAGATCTGCCACGGCGCGCCGGTCAACGCCGACGACCGGGCGACCCTTTCCTCGATCGTCGGCCTGGCCCGCGCGCTCGGCGTCGTCACCGTCGCCACGGGCATCCAGAACGCCCAGCAGTTCGATACCGCCCGCAGCCTCGGCGTCGACCGCGCCCAGGGCGCCCTGCTCGGCTCGCCCGTGCCGCTGGCCGAGCTGATGACCTGGATGAAGCCCCGCTAGTGGTGCGTCGCGGCGTTGCGGGACGCCGGTGAGGCCGGTCCCCGAGTGACCGTGGCGTGGGGCCGTGGTTCCGTGCTCGGCCCAGAGTTTGATCGCGGTGACGAGGTCGTCGACGGAGGTACGCGGACCTCGCGGCAGCCGGCGCCTGGCGAGGTGATACGCCGGCTGCGGGATGGCGATGCGGTCACCCGGCGCGATGCTGGAACCACGACGGTGACTGCGTGCACGATCCCACGGACGATGTGTGATTTCGTGGGTTAGCGTTGGGCTCTCGACGTGTTCAGGGTCACGGCGGCGCGAACGAGCGTCCGCAACGCCTCCTCGTCGATCTGCTCGCCCTCGTGGAAGTCGATGGCACGCCGTGTGTTTCCGTCAAGACTGGCGTTGAACAGGCCGGACGGATCCTCCAGTGCCGCCCCTTTGGCGAAGGTCATCTTCACGACGTGCTTGTACGTCTCGCCGGTGCAGATCAATCCCTGGTGCGACCACACCGGAACCCCTCGCCACTTCCATTCTTCGACGATTTCGGGATCGGCTTCCTTGACGAGGGCACGGAGCCGGCTGAGCATCGTGCCCCGCCAGTCGCCGAGCTCCCTGATTCTCGCGTCGATCAGCTGGGCAGGAGACTCGCCGCGCTGCGACCCGCTCGTGTTCATGGCCGATTCGCCTTTGTCGTCCCGGGTCGTTGCGCGCTGGAGGTCATCCCCACCGTCCCGATTCTGCCTGGAGCTGTCGTTATATCAGCGACGGACCACTAGGACTGCGGGCGCTCCGGCGACGTGCCTGGCGGGGCCTCCGCCGGCGCGGTCCCGCGCGCGTCGGCGAGCAGCCCGGAGACCCGCTGTGCGATCGCCAGCGCCTCGTCGGCCAGATCGCGCAGCTGCTCCGGCGTCAGCCCGTCGGTCTCGAGTACCCGTGCCAGCTCCTCCAGGCGGGCGACCTCCTCGGCGAGGCTGGCGGGCTGGTCGGCCGGGCTCATGCGGTGCCCTCCGACGGCCGGGCGTCCCGGGCGATGCGCCCGAGGATCCCGTTGACAAACGGCGGCGCCTCGGCGCCGCAGTACAGCTTGGCCAGCTCGACCGCCTCGTTGATCGACACCGCGGCGGGAATCTCCGGCCAGTCCAGCAGCTCGTGCACCGCGACACGCAGGATATTGCGCTCCAGCGGCGCGATCCGGTCGGTCGTCCAGCCTTCCGCGGCGGCGCTGATCAGGGCATCGATCGCCACGGCGTCGACGCTGACGCCGTCGATCAGGGCGCGGGTGAACGCGTCGATCGGCCGGCCACGGTCGCGCTCGAGGTTCTCGACAAGCTCGTCGAGCGTCAGCCCGGTCACGTCGTGCTGGTACAGCAGCACGACCGCCTGCGTGCGCCCGGCGCGGCGCCCCTCCTGGCCGGGCGTGCGGCCCGCGTCGCTCATACCGCCAGGTGGTCGAGCGACGGCAACAGGTCGCGCGCGCTCGCTCAGGTATGCGGTCGTGTAGCGCCCGTCCATGAAGGTCGGCTCGCGGACGATGTCGCGGAACAGGGCGAGGGTGGTCGGCACGCCCTCGACCTCGGCCTCGTCGAGCGCGCGCCGGAGTCTGGCGACGGCCCGCGGGCGATCGGCGGCCCAGACGCACAGCTTGGCGATCAGCGAGTCGTAGTTGGGCGGAATGCTCACGCCCGGGGCGCAGAAGGTGTCAAGCCGCACCCCGGGCCCCCCGGGCATGCGGAACTCGCGCAGGCGACCCGCGCTCGGCCGGAAGCCGTGCGATGGGTCCTCGGCGTTGACCCGCACCTCGATGGCGTGGCCGTTCGCCGGCGCGACGCCGGTCCGCGAGAGCACCTGGCCCTGGGCGACCCGCAGTTGCTCGGCGACCAGATCGAGGCCTGAGACCAGCTCCGTCACCGGATGTTCGACCTGCAGCCGTGCGTTGAGCTCGAGGAAGAAGAAGTTCGCCTCCGCGTCGACGAGGAACTCGAACGTGCCGGCGCTGCGGTACCCCCAGGCCCGGGCGGCACGAGCGCAGGCGTCGTGCATGGCGGTGCGCGTGGCCTCGGGCAGGTGCGGGGCGGGAGCCTCCTCGACCAGCTTCTGGTGGCGGCGCTGGATCGAGCACTCGCGGTCGCCGGCGACCAGCACGCCGCCGAGGCCATCGGCGAGGACCTGGACCTCGACGTGGCGTGCGCCGTCGAGCAGCCGCTCGACATACAGGCCGCCGTCGCCGAAGGCGGCGATCGCCTCGCGTTGCGCGATATCGAAGGCGGCCGGCAGCTCGACGGAGGATTCCGACGCGCCGCATGCCCCGTCCGCCGCCGCCGGCGGCCGCCTTGAGCAGGATCGGAAAGCCCGCCCGCTCGGCCGCCGCGATCGCCTCCGGCAGTCCGGACACCGCGCCGTCGGAGCCCTCGAGGACGGGCAGCCCGGCCGCACGGGCCGCCTGCTTGGCCTGGACCTTGTCGCCCATGCGTTCCATGACCTCGGGCGAGGGCCCCACGAAGACGAGCCCCGAATCCGCGCAGGCCCGGGCGAACGCGGCGTTCTCGGCCAGGAAGCCGTAGCCCGGATGGACATGGGTGCACCCGGTGATCTCGCCCGCCGCCACCACGTTGGAGATGCGCAGGTAACTCTCGCGGGGCGCCGGCGGCCCGATGCAGACCGCCTCATCGGCCAGCTCGACCGCCAGCGTGTCGGCGTCGGCGGTCGAGTACACCACGACCGTCGGGATCTCGAGCTCGCGCGCGGTACGGATGATCCGCACGGCGATCTCGCCCCGATTTGCGACCAGCAGCTTCATCGCCATCCGCTAGGCCGGGTCGATCAGGACGAGCAGATCCCCGAACTCAACCCCTTGGGCGTTCTCCACGCAGATCTTGCGCACGACGCCCGCGACGTCCGCGGTGATCTCGTTGAACAGCTTCATGGCCTCGATCAGGCAGAGGGTTTGGCCGAGCTCCACGCGCTGACCCTCGCTGATGAAGGGGTCCGCGTCGGGGGACGGTGCGCGGTAGAAGGTCCCCACCATCGGGCTGGTGACGTGGTGCAGGCCGTCGTCGACCGCCTCCTCGCCCGCCACCACCGGCCGGCGCTCCGGCGATCGGTGCCGGAGCCGCCCGCCGCACGGTCACCCGCGCGCCACCCAGCTCGACGCTCACCTCGGCCTCGGTGGAGCCCTCAACGGCCTGGATCAGCGTCTCGAGCAGCGCGCGATCGATTGCCGCGCCCTCTTCGTCGGCCACCTCGGTACGCAGCGATTGGCGCCGGGCGACCAGCCGCTGGACCGCCTCGGGGAACTGTGCCCAGAGGACCAGGTCCTCCTCAGAGACCCCTCGCGGCGCCTCGTGGGCGATCTCGGACAGGCTCACCGCGTTGACATCGAGCGGCGTGGCGGATCGCGCCACGCTCAGCACCTCATCGCTGACCGCGCCGCGCAGCGGGCCCAGCTGGCCCAGCGCGGTGGCGGCCAGGATCGGCTCGATGTCGGTCCAGCGTTCGCCGTCGATGACGTGGTCGGCCGCCTGGGTCACGATCGCGTCGCCGAGTGGGTAGGCCAGCGTCGCCGCCCCGATCTCGGTCGCCACCAGCCGTACCTCGTCGGCGACCTCGAGCAGGCTGCGCGACATGCCCAGGCGACCGAGCCGGCTGACCAGCGCGGCCTCCAGGTCGGGCGGCAGCGCCACCGCGGGGCCAAACAGGTCGGCGGCGGCGACCGTGAGCCGATCCGGCGTGAGCATCGGGCCGATGATGCGCGCGGCCGCGTGCAGGGCATCGCGGTCGACACTGAGCGCGTTCGAGGTGCCCGCCAACGCGACCCGCAGCGTCTCGGCGCTCGGCCGGGCCGCCGTCATCGCCAGGGGGCCCGCCGCGCAGTAGACCGCCACCGCGCCGGCGTCGATCGCCGACTGGGCCAGGATCGGGGCGAGTCCGCCCGGGGCCTGCACGATGACCTCGACGGGTACGTCGGCCACCCGTACGGCGGTCTCGACGAGGGCCCCAAGCTGTCCGGGCGACAGGTGCCCGCCGCCATCCGAGACACACAGCGCGCTCGCCCCGAGGAGGCCCGCCAAGGCACGCGCCTCGCGCTCCCAGCGCGCATCGCCGATCTCCGGGGCCGGGCCGGCGACGAGCGTCGGCACGAACTCCACCCTGCCCTCGTGCGCCGCGCGCGCGATGGCGTCCATGGCCTCGGCGTCGTTGAGGGGGTCGAGCGCCCGCAGGCGTCCGACGCCGGCCTCGACGGCGGAGAGCACGAACTGGCGCACGACGTCGGGCGCGACGGGCCGGTCGTGCCAGAGCATCGTGCCGTGCACGACGATCCCGACCGGCGTGCGGCTGGCGTGCCGGACCACCGCGCGGATGCGGTCCCAGGGGGACTCGGTGCGCAACTCGAGCGCCGCGCGCGCGCAGCGCGGGTCCATGACCTCGATCGCCTGCGCGCCGACCTGGGCGAGGGCACCCGCGGCGACCGCGAGATCGTTGGCGTCGATCGACGAGCCCCACGGATAGGTGGCGAGGTCCCGGAGGGTCGTGTCGATGTAGGCGACCCGGGTCACGCGCGGGCCGTGTATTCGCGGGTGCGGGTGTCGATGCGGATGCGATCGCCCTCGTTGACGAACAACGGCACGTTGACCGTCGCCCCGGTCTCGAGCTCGGCGGGCTTCATCACGTTCGAGACCGTGTCGCCCTTCGCCCCGGGGTCGCACCGTGTGACGGCCAGCTCGACGAACGTCGGCAGCTCGACGCGAAACGGCGCGTCACGGACGAACAGCACCTGCACGTCGGCGTTCGGCGCCAGCAGGTCGGCGTTCTCGATGCCCTCCGACGGGACGCTGATCTGCTCGTAGGTCGCGTTGTTCATCAGCACGAGCTGATCCCCGTCGTCGTACAGGTACTGCATCTCAGCGGTGCTCGTGGTCACCCGCTCGACCTTCTCGCCGGCGCGGAAGGTGCGCTCGACCGTGTTGCCCTTGGCCAGGTTCTTGAGCTTGGTCCGCACGAACGCGCCGCCCTTGCCCGGCTTGACGTGCTGGAACTGCACGACGCTCCACAGCTCGCCGTCCAGGTCAAGCACGTAACCGTTTTTCAGGTCGTTGGTGGTGATCGCCATTGTTCTCCCCCCCCTTCGCGCTCAGACGGTGGCCGAGCTTATCGATGCCTTCGGGGAATGCGAGAGCACCCGTCCCCCGTCCTCGGTGACGACGACCAGATCCTCGATGCGGACCCCACCGAGACCTTCCAGATAGATGCCGGGCTCAATCGTGACAACCATGCCCGGCTGCAATGTGTCGGTGCCCTCCCGCGCGACGCGCGGTGCCTCATGGATCTCCAGGCCGACGCCGTGGCCCAGCCCATGCCCGAATGCCTCGCCAAACCCGGCGGCCGTGATGATGTCCCGCGCGACCGCATCGAGTGCCGCGCACCCGATCCCGGGCCCGATGGCCGCCAGCGCCGCGGCCTGGGCCTCCGCGCAGACCGCGTACGCGCGCGCCAGCTCGTCGGGGAGCGCTCCGGTGGGCACCGTGCGTGTCATGTCCGAGCAGTAGCCGTCGGCAATCGCCCCGAGATCGATCACCACCAGTTCTCCCGTACCGATCCCGCGCGGGCCCGGCACGGCGTGGGGCTTGGCCCCGTTGACTCCCGCGGCGACGATGATCTCGAAGCTCGGGCCCTCGGCACCGATCTCAAACAGCCGCGTCTGCAGCGCGAAGGCCACCTCGCGCTCGCTGCGGCCGACCAGACCCGCCGGCCAGGACGTCGGCGAGCGCGTCGTCGACCATGTCGGCCGCGCGGGCGATCGCCGCGATCTCCTGGTCGTCCTTGATCAGGCGCAGCCCCTCCACGTGGCCGACCTCGGCGCTCACCGCGACCCCGGCGTCGGCCTCGCCGATGCGTGCGGTGATCTGCGCGCCGCGTGCCATGGACAGGTGTGCGGCCTCGAGCCCGACGCGTCCGCCCGGGGCGATCTCGGCGACCGCCCGGGCCAGGTCGCCGGTCAGGTCGCCGGGGCCGATCGCCACCTCAACGTCGTCGTCGACCTGCTCGCGCGCGCTGACCGCGTAGCGCGAGTCGGTCAGGACGCGCTCGCCCGCGCGCCCGATGACCATGATCGCATTCGAGCCGACGTAGCCGGTCAGGTAGCGGACGTTGGGCAGATGGCTGACGACGAGCGCCTCGAGCCCGGCGCCGACGAGGACCTCGCGCAGGCGGGCCCGGCGCCTGGCGAACACGCTCACGCGAGCTCCGCGGCAAGCACGTCCAGCGCATCGCGATAACCCTCGAGGCCCCGGCCCCAGATCGCCGTCAGGGCAAGCGCGCGCACGACCGAGATGCGCCGGTGCGGCTCCTGCGCGCCCCGCGCCTCGACGTCGGAGATATGGACTTCGACGAACGGCGCCCCGAGCGCTTCCAGCGCGTCCCGGATCGACCACTGGTAGTGCGTCCAGGCGCCGGGGTTGACGATCGCGCCGTCGACGATCCCGGACGAGGCCGTGGATGTGCTCGAGGAACGCGCCCTCATGGTCGGACTGGAAGCACCCGACCCGCATGCCCCGCTCGACCCCCCACGCGCGCACCTGCTGCTCGAGATCGAACAGCGTGAACTGGCCGTAGTGCTCGGACGGACGGCGGCCCAGCATGCCCAGGTTTGGCCCGTGCAGCAGCGCAATGCGTGGAACGTCGGCGCTCATCGCAACTCCTCGATGGCCGCGACAACAAGCTCGCGGGGGGGATCCTGACGGAGCAGCACCGTACCGGGCTCCTCCACCAGCACCATATTGAACGATGTGGCGCTCGCCTTCTTGTCGCGCCCCATGGCCGTGAGGATGTCGTCGGTCGGCACGTCGGCCGCCAGACGGGTCGGCAACCCGTGGCGCTCGAGGATCGCGGCGGTCCGCGAGCGCCACTCCAGTGACGCCCCGCGCATCTCGTGACCGATGCGCAGCGCGGCCAGCAGCCCCAGGCTGATCGCCTCGCCGTGGTGGTAGCGCCCGTAGCCGGCCGCCGCCTCGATGCCGTGGCCGACGCTGTGGCCGAGGTTCAGGCTCGCGCGCAGGCCCTGCTCGCGCTCGTCCTGGCTGACGACCTTGAGCTTGTGGGCGACGCAGTCGCGGATGAGCTCCACCAGGGCCGCCGGGCTCGCCCGGGCAGCGGGGCCGGCCATGCCTCGACGCGCGCGAACAGCTCGTACGAGTCCAGCAGGCCGTACTTGATGACCTCGGCGAAGCCGCAGGCGAGCTCGCGCGCCGGCAGGGTCGCCAACACCTCGGTGTCCATCACCACCAGCGCGGGCTGCCAGATGGCACCGATGTAGTTCTTGGCCTCGGGAAGATCGACGCCCGTCTTGCCGCCGATCGCCGAATCGACCATCGCCAACAGCGTTGTCGGGACGTGCACGAGCGCGATCCCGCGCTGGTAGCTGGCGGCGACGAACCCGGCAAGGTCGCCGATGACCCCACCGCCGACGGCGACGACGGCGTCGGTGCGCCGGATCCCGCGCTGGGCGGCGACCCGGCAGATGCGCTCAAGCTCGGCCAGGGACTTGGACGGTTCACCCGGCGGCACCGCGACGGGCACGACCCGCGCCCCGGCGGCCCGCAACCGGTCCTCGACGGCCTGGGCATGCCCGGCGACGGCCCCGTCGAACACCACCAGCGCCGTCTGGCCGATGGCGCGCTCGGTCCACAGGTCGCCGAGATTGGCGATCTCGCCCGGCCCGATGCAGACCGGGAACCTCGCCGGGCCGATCTCGCCCCAGACCACGCGCCGGGGGACCGGGGCGCGCGGCGGCGTCACGATCCCGCCCGCAGTCGGAGCCCGAGCCGGGTCCTGACCGCCGCGTCGAGCTCGTCGAGCACCGCCTCGACCGGCCGGTCGGCATCGACGGTGATGTGTGCGGCCTCGGCATAGGCCGCCTCGCGGCGCGCATAGCGGCGCAGGAAGCGGTCGCGGTCGGTGGCCAACGGGCGGCTCGAACCGGTCACCCGATCCCAGAGGCGCTCCGGGTCGGCCCGCAACCACGCCACACAGGCGACCCGCTGCACCAGCTCGCGCGTACGTGGGCTCTCCAGCGCACCGCCGCCGATCGACAGCACTCCGCCGGGCTCGGACTGGACGATCTCCCGGATCGTGCGCTCCTCGGTGCGGCGGAACCACAACTCGCCCTTGGTGGCGAAGATCTTCGGGATGTCGATGCCGGCCGCATGCTCGATCCGCTCATCGGCATCGATGAACTCACGCTCGAGGCGGCCCGCGAGCGCGCGGCCGACCGTGCTCTTGCCCGCGCCCATGTAGCCGCTGACCACCACCCAGGCCATCGCTGGCCCGCCTACTCGCGAACCGTGGCCAGGTAGCGCGCCACGCTCTCGTCCAGCTGTCCGATCGCGTCGCCGCCGAACTTCTCCAACAGCGCCTGGGCGAGCACCAGCGCGCAGCATCGCCTCGCCGATGACGGCGGCCGCCGGCACGGCGCAGATGTCCGAGCGCTCCTTGAAGGCCGCCCGGGCCTCCTTGGTCGCCACGTCGACCGAGGCCAGCGGCCGCGACAGCGTGGAGATCGGCTTCATCGCCGCCCGCACGACGACCGGCGCGCCGTGGGTCATCCCGCCCTCGATCCCCCCGGAACGATTGGTGTGGCGGTGGTAGCCCCGCTCGGGGTCCCAGAAGATCTCGTCGTGGGCCGCGGGAGCCCGGGAGCCGCCCCGAGCTCGAAGCCTGCCCCGATCTCGACCCCTTTGATGGCCTGGATGCCCGAGAAACGCCTGCCCGATCCGGCCGTCGAGCCGGGCGTCGCCGGACACATGCGATCCCAGCCCCGGGATGACGCCGAAGGCGAGCACCTCGAACACGCCGCCGAGGGTGTCGTGGTCCTGGCCGGCGGCCTGGATCGCGTCGCGCATGGCCGCCGAGGCCGCCGCGTCCAGGCAGCGCACCGGGCTCTCGTCGACGCCGTCGAAGTCCCCGAGCTGCAGGTCCTGCCCGTACGGGACCACGACGTCACCGATGCGCACCACGTGGCTGCGGATCTCCGTGCCGTAGCGACGCAGCAGCGCCTTGGCCACCCCTCCGGCGGCGACGCGCGCGGCGGTCTCGCGGGCGCTGGCGCGCTCGAGGATCGGCCGCAGGTCCTGACCCTCGTACTTGATCATGCCGGCCAGATCGGCATGGCCGGGTCGCGGCAGGGTGATCGGCTCCACCGGACCGCTCGGTTCCCACACCGCCATGCGGTCCGCGGCCCAGTTCGGGAAGTCTAGGTTCGGAATCTCCAGGGTCAGCGGGCTCCCGATCGTCCGGCCGTGGCGCAGGCCGCTCTTGACGGTCACCCGGTCCGTCTCGATCTTCATTCGCCCGCCGCGCCCGTAGCCCAGCTGCCGACGGGCCAGGTCGGTGTCGATATCCGCGGGCACCAAATCGAGTCCCGCCGGCAGCCCCTCCATGATCGCGAAGAGCGCCGGCCCATGCGATTCTCCGGCTGTGCGATAGATCAGGGCCATGGGCGCGAAAGTCTACCGGCCCGTCGGGATGTGCGGGGAGCGCCCCCTGCGGACCCGCCATCTGCACGGGCCGCGAACCCCCAGAGTTCCCCGCAGCTTGGGGGGTTTCCGCCCGCGCCGGCACAACTCGCCCACCGGAGCGGAAGACAACGGCCGCGTTGCGCGTCATACTCCGACAACGACTCCGACAAGGGGTGTGACCCGAATGACTGAGACACCACCGCAGTCTGTTACCGCCGAGCTTGAGCGGGCACGCGACGACTACCTCGCCGTCTCGCGCGGAGCGCACCTGTACGCGTCCCCCGCGGACCACGAGGAAGCCGAACGCCGTGCGTGGGAGCGCCTGGAACTTGCGCTCGCCGCCGCCCACCAGGTCGAGCAACAGACCGCCGGGTCCGCCTAGGTCCGAGGGCGCGACCCACGGGGCGCGCCGCCACCGCCACTCCGCGGCGGCGTCGCGGCGGGCGGCCCGCGGGCGTCGGCCGGCTAGGCCGGGTGCACGCTCAGCAGGTGGATGACCGTCGTCGTATGGGCGGTTTGGTTGTCGAGGGTCAGCGTCTGACCCACCTTGATCGTCACCGTGCTCGCCCCGTTTGCCAGCAGCGCCCCGTTGAGCCCGAGCACGACGTGAGGGTCGTCATCGAATTCGACGTTGAACTGCTGGGTCTCCGGCGGAATGGCATCGCCGTCGTAGGCGACCACCGGCTCGCCGTTGATGTCGAACTCGGCCGCAAGGGTCTGCCCGGTCGGTGTCGTCGGTGTGACCGGCGTCGTGGGCGTCGTCGGCGTGCCGCCCCGCCGCCGGGGACCGCGCTGGTGGCTCCGCTGCCGAGCTGGATTGGCGCGGTGCTCGTTGTCGAGGTCGCGGCCGTGCTCGGTGAGTTGGCGGGCGTTGACGCACCCACGATTTGGATGAACGCGTCCCGTGGTTGGCCGAAGGTGATCAGGCTGCCGAGTGTGCCGCTGGGCGGCATCGGCGTCGTCGCCGTCACCACGCCGTACAGCTGCGAGGTCGGGACCGTGCCGGCCTGAACCTGGCCCGAGATCCGCGGACCGCCGGCCGCGCTTGAGGCAACCGTGCCCGAGCTCGAGCCCCCGGAGTGCGATTGGTTGTACATGAACCAGAGTCCGGCGACGGCGACGGCCGTGACGCCGGCGATCACGTAGCGGCGGTTCATCCCGGGCTCCCCGAGCTCGATGGTGTCGTCGTGGTGCCCGGTGAGCTCGTGGTGCCGGCGCCGGTCGCACCGGTGGCGCCGGTCGCACCGGTCGCACCGGTGGCGCCGGCCGCCCGGAGCTGCCGGAGCTGCCGCCCGACTGCGCCGAGGAGAAGGTCATCAGCTGCAGGGTCGCGTGGACGGTGTGCGGCGACGAGGCCGCCGGGCCGCCGGCGGACCCGGCGAGGCTCAGCTGGACGCTCGTGACCGCGAACAGGCGCCCCTTGATGGCGACCGCCCCGCTAGTGGACACGTTGACCTGGTGGTGGACCCGGTACACGAAGTCATCGACGTTGAAGAATCGCCCGACGACGTCGATCTCGTACAGCGTGGCCGTCAGATTGTTGACCGGCGTCGTGGAGATCGTCCGCACCTCGGTCAGGGTCACGGCGGACGCCTTGGCCAGGGCCTGGAGCTCCAGGATCATCCCCGGCGTCTGCGGCCCGACGGGACCGCCTGGGCGAGCCGAAAGGCCTTGGCCAGCTCGGCGGGCTGGTTTGCGGCGAGCGCCGAAGCTGTGCGAGCTGGGCACGGTCACCCGCGATGGCGGTCTGCTCGCTGGAGAGCAGCGCCGACTTCGCGGCCTCCCGCGAGCGCGCCGGCGAGATGACCGAGGTGTAGATGACGATCATCACGATCACCGTCGCGATCGCGCCAAGGACGAGCCACCGCTGCGGTGTGAGCTTCATGGGGTGCCCCCGGTCCCGGCCGCGGTCGTCGACGCCGGCGCTCCGGTCGCGGCGGCGGACACGTCTTGCGCCTGCGCGTTGACCGGAATGTCGATCGTGAAGGCGATCACGGTCTTGTTCGAGGTGTCGGTGGTCTGGGACGACGCGAGGCGTGGCGCCCCGAGTCCCGGCACCGTCGCCAGACGGGCCAGCGTGTCGGCGACCTCGGCCTGGGTAAATGCGTCACCGACGACGTGCAGGCCCTGCGGCGCGGTCGTGTCGGCCTGCGGGAGCGACCCGGCGCGGCGGCCGAGTTGGCGCCCGGCGAGCTGGTGGCCGTCGTCGGCAGCGACCCGCTGATCGTGTTGACCCACACTCCGCTCGGCAGGACGGTGATCACGTCACGGATGAGCCGCTCCCAGTCGACACGCGACGAGGCGAGCTGGTTGACCACCGCGGCCTGCGCCGCCGTGGCCTGCTGGCGCTGGCTGTACACGCTGAGCGCGGCGACCTGCTGGTCGAGGGCGAGCTTCTGCGTCTGGGCCTGCTGAAGCTCGGCGGCCACCGAATCGGCGGACTGCGTCGCCGAATACCCCCAGAAGCCCATCGCGGCGATCGCCACGCGGCCGCAGCGACCAGCAGGCGCGGCCGGTTGCCCGTCAGGCTCCCGGCGATCCCCTGATTCCTCGGAAGGAGGTTGACCGCCTTCATCGCGGGCCGCCCGCCCGTCGAGCGCCAGACCGATCGCGACCGAGGCCCGGTGGGCCATCGCCGTCGACATCCCGCCGCGGTCATCCAGCTGCCCCCCGGCGTCACCGATGTCCACCGGCATCCCAAGGCCCTGCCTGAGATAGCGGTCGAGCCCGGACACAACGCGGTTCCCCCGGAGATCACGACCCGGTCGATATGCCGGGCGAACGGCTGTGACCGGTAGTAGTCGAGCGAGCGGACGATCTCCCGCACGAGCGGACGGGTGGCGAGCGCCAGCGCGTGCTGGACCTCAGCGATCGTCTCCGCGTCCCAGGCGCCGTGCGGTTCCCCGAGCAGACCACAGGTGATCTTGAGCGCTTCGGCCTGGTCGGTCGAGCACTCCAGGCGCTGGGCGATCGCCTGTGTCATGCCGGCGCCGCCGAAGTTGACCTGCCGGGTGAAATGGCAGTTGCGGTCGACCGAGACGATCACGTGGGTCACCTCGGCCCCGACGTGCACCACGACCTGGGCGTCGGTGTCGGGCGAGCCCTCGTCGAGCACCGACGGCGGCGGCATCACCGAGCGCAGGATGGCGAAGGCCTCCAGGTCGATGCCGACCGGCTGGAGGCGCGCGCTCCGCACGACGCGCACCAGCTGATCGATCATCTCCCGCGGGGCCGCGACGACCACCATGCGCTCGCGCTGACCGGCATCGCTGGCGAACTCCCCGATCGACTGGAAATCCATCACCGCCTGATCCAGCGGGATCGGAATGTGCTCTTGTGCCTCATAGGCCACCGCCGCGGTGCGCTCGCGCTGGTCCGAGAGCAGCGGGAGGTCGATGACCCGCGTCATGACGCGCTGGTTGGCGATCCCCAACCGGACCTGCGCCCCGAGAAGTCCCCGCTCTTTCCACACCCGGCGGACGCATTCGGCGAGCTCGTCGGTTTCCTGGATCTCGCCGTCGTGGATCAGCCCGCTCGGGATCGGCTCGACGTTGGCGGGGTCAGGCTGACGCGCTCACGCGTCGTGGTGACCTCGACCGCCGCGATGGCGCTCGAGCCCAGATCGAGTGCGATGACCCCGCTCATCGGTGGCTGGCTCCCGTGTACGGCATTTCAGACCCCCGCTCAGGCGAGCCGGCTCGTGTACCAGTCGACGATTGTCGGGCCCCAGACGAGTCCCACGACGGCCCCGGTGGCCAGGAACGGACCGAACGGCACCGCGTCTTGCGTGCCGCGGCCCCGTGGCGGGCGATCATGGCGATCCCGATCAGCGCCCCGGCAGCAAAGGCCACGCCCATCGCCGGGATCACCGACAGCCCGAGCACGGCGCCCAGCAGCAGCGCGAACTTGGCGTCCCCCAGCCCCATGCCGGCCGGGAAGACCAGCCAGATGACAAACAGGAACCCGCCGGCCCCCAGCGCTGCCAACACCGGCACCCACACCGACCCGGATGCGCGGCAATCCCGAGCGCGAGGCCCGAGAACGGCGGCCGGCACGACGATCACATCGGGGATCAGCTTATACTCCAGTCGATGACGACGACCGGCACGAGCACGACCCCTAAGAGCGCGGCGGCAAGCCCCGTAAGGGTCGGTCCGAAGTCCGCGATCGCGCCCGCAGACAGCAGCGCGGTTGCCGCCTCGATCCGGAGTAGCGCCAATGGATGCTGCTCCCGCAACCACGGCAACGGCCCCGCTGCCAGAGCCACGAGGCCACGGGCACGAGCTCGTGGGCATCCAGCGTGCGCTCGCACCCGGTGCAGTGCGAACGCGGGGTGACGACCGACTCCCCACGCGGCCAGCGCGAGACGACGACCGTCCAGAACGATCCGACCGCGAGGCCGATGACCCCGGCCAGCAGCGTCCACCACCACAGCGGGACGGTCGTCTGCGCTGCCCATCACTTGATCACGATGACGTCGTAGACGAACAGGGATCGGGAGCTCGAGCCAGCCGGGGCCATCGTCTGGTTGGTATCGGTCGGCACGTACAGCCGCAGGTGGTGGGTACCCGGCGGGAGCTTCGCGCGGAGGTTCAGCGCAAAACGCGTACCGACGGGACGCGCACGAGGTTGCTCCACCCGTTGGCGGTCTGGACCTGGATCCACGCCGGACGGATCGGATAGACGAACCCGCTCGCGCCGTAGATCGCGGCCGTGGACGACCCGCGAGCGGTTCAGCGCGAACGACACCCGGGGCACCACGGTGACGTCGAACGAGCGATGCCCTGGTCGAAGGGCAGGTTCCCGGACCAGCGCAGCTGCCACGCGGCGCTGCGGGTCATCGACAGCGCGAACGCGAACCGCCCGCCGCATCGGCATGGATCGCCGCGACCGGCGTGTAGTGTCACTCGGGTACAGGCGCCGCTCGAGGACGAGCGTCGGGTTCGCGACAGGGCTCCCGTTGGCGACGAGCTGTCCGACGACCGTGATGCTCGTGGCGTACGTGACCCGCGTCGGGATGATGTTCAGGTTGAACTGAGGCGGCAGCTGGCTGTGAATCGCCGCGGTGTTGCTCCAGGCGCCGGTGTCGGTATTGCACAGTTCCGCACGGACCCGCCAATACCAGGTACCGGCGTGGTCACGAGTTGCCGGTCGGCACCCACGCGGTCTGGGAGGTGTTGGTCCCGTTGGGGATCGAGGATCCCCCCCGCCGCCCGCGGCGGGGAAGTTCGAGGAGTCCGACACCTGCACGTCATAGCTGCAGGCCCCGTTGACCGGACCCCACGACAGCTTGGGGGACGCGATCACCGTTGCACCGTTACCCGGCGCGCCGGGGTCGGGGCGGGCGGGCTGATGACAAAGCTCTGGGCCGGGGAGTTGTAGGTCAGGCTATTGCCGGCATCGTCTTCGGACGGACCCGCCAGTACCACGTCCCCGAGGTCAGCGGGGATCCCTGCCCGGAGTTCCACCAGGTGCCCAGGCCTACACGGTCATGCTCTCGGTCGTCGAGTCCGCAAACTGCTGGTCGCGGCTGACCTGCAGCTGATACTCGCCCTGCACCGGGGATATCCGACCACGTAAACAGGGGCGGGGCGCTGACGACACCGGTGGCCGCTACCGACCGTCGGCTGGGTCTGCTTGGTAAACGTCGCCACAGGCACGAGGTTCTCGTCAACCATGTAGTCGGGGTTGGTCGAGTCGGCAAGCGCCCCAGACGACCCGCCAGTAATAGCCGGCATTGACCTGGTTGTCGGGCAGGGGGCTCCGCATCGCCCAGTCGGTGTTGGTCGTCAGATCGGAGTAGACCACGTTGTTGAACTGGCTATCGGTCGCGATATCGACCCGATAGACCGCCGCCCCGGTCACCGGCGTCCAGTTGAGGACCGGTGTCAGTGCGCTTGTGGTGGCGACGGTGTCGGAGCCCAGCGTCGGCACCCCGGATGTCGTCGACGAGGTCGCGTGGGTGAACGTGTCCACCGCCTCCAGCTGCCCAGGACACCGTCGACGACCGGCCGGACCCGCCACCAATACTGCCCGGCCCGATCCCGTGGGACTGGGTCTCGGCGAGGTCGGGGAAATAGGCGGTGCTCGCCGTCGGGCCGTTGACCACCAACTGGCCGGCGGTGAAGTTGAATTGCTGGTTGGTCACCTGGACGTCATAGGACGGCGCGGCCGGGACCGGGTTCCACCCAGCCCGAAGCTGTCGACCGTCGCCCCGTCTGCGGGGGCGGTCGGAGTCGGCGCCACCCAGGACTTGGTGTAGCTCGATTCGACCGTCCACGGGCCCGGATTGCTGGCGGCGTCGAACGCCCGCACGCGCCAGACGTAGTTGCCGTCCGGCAGGACCCCGATGCGCCAGGTGCGATACCCGTCTGGGTCACCAACCCGGATCGAACACCGGCGAGGCGAACTGGGTTCCCGCCGCGATCTGGGCCTGGTAATAGGCGGCCCCGGGACCGCATTCCAGCTGAGGTAGGGGGTCACGCGCATGAGGCTGGCCGGCGCCCCGCCGGGGTGTCCGACAAAACGCCGCCGGTCACAGTGCCGTTCCACATTTTCGCGAACGTCGCGACAGAGCTGGTGATCCCGTGCGTTCCCGCCTTGTCACCGGCGGAGATCGCCACCAGTACGTCCCGTCGGCCAGGATCAGGTTGGGGGCGACCTGGGCCTGGTCGGTGTTCTGCGACCAGACGATCTTCGAGAACCCCGGCGACGCCGAGACCTCGACGTCGTAGGACACCGCACCCGGCACCGGGTACCAGGACAGCACGACCGGCTGCTGCGGCGCCACGAGCGGATTGACCGTCTGGTTCGGGACGAGGCCGACCGGCAGGCTCGAGCCGGGATCGGCCGCGAACGGCGAGGGCGCGTCGTTGGTCGGCGGCACCAGCGGCGCATTGCGGGCGGGTGTCTGTGCCGGCGCGGCACCGGCGCCCACCGCGACGCGCGGCGATCGCGGCGAGGGCGACGAGCACGTGGCCCGCGCCCATCGCCGGAGGCCGAGCGGTGCTCGCGCTCGCGGAGGCGTGGCGCGGTGCACGGTAGAACTGACGCGGATGGTTCACGGACGGCGTCCTTGCGCGGCGCGATGGTCCTGGCGGGTCCGGCGGGCGCCTGCCCCGCAGTCCCTATCGGCGCGGCCACGCGAAACACTGAGGCCTCGACCGGGTTTTTTGACCGGGCTTTCGCGGCGGGTCGGCCCCGTGCCGGCCGGGCCCGGGCACGCGGGGCGGTCACCAACGACGAAGGGCCCGCCGTGGCGGGCCCTTCGCGCGCTGTGCGTGGTGGCGCCGGGCGTCGTCTTACCAGACGCAGGTGGTACCGCCCGTGTGTATGTGCGGGCGACCGGCGGGATCTTGGTCAGGTCCTTGGTGTAGTCGAACTTGTTGCCGCTCTTGCTGGTGGTGTCCAGCGAGTAGCCGTTCGCGTTGACGGTCACCTGGATCTGGTTCTGGGCGGCGTTGGCGGCCGTGGTCTGGAACGTGACGGCCGGCTCGATCGCGGCGAGCTGGGCGACGGTGATCGTCGAGTAGTCCTGCGTGCTCGAGAAGGCGGCTTCCATGTCGCTTGCGGAGTTACGCAGCAGCGACTCAGCTGCGGCGTCGTTGGCCTTGCCCTGCTGACCGAGGAACGTCGGGATCGCAATCGCGGCCAGGAGACCGATGATGATGACGACCACGAGGAGTTCGATCAGGGTGAAACCCTTTTGCCGCTTAGCGCGGTTGCGGAGTCTATTGATCATCGGGTCTCCTCTGGGAATACGGTGATGCCTGTTCTGGACGGCGCCCCCGGGGCGATGGTTCCGTCCAGGCACCCCTGTCATCGGCCCGCGCAGTTCAAGACTTAATAACCTCTTTCATACAAATTGCTAACGATGGCCGGCCCCGACCGCCGGACGGTGCCCCTCGCGACCCGACCTGACTCTCGGGCTCACAACGACGAAGGGCCCGCCGTGGCGGGCCCTTCGGGTGCTGGCGGCGTGGCGGCGCGTGAGTTGCGACTACCAGATGCTGGGCCGCCCGGTTGGCAGGTGCGGGCGACCGGCGGGATCTTGGTCAGGTCCTTGGTGTAGTCGAACTGTTGCCGCTCTTGCTGGTGGTGTCCAGCGAGTAGCCGTTCGCTCTGACGGTCATCTGGACCTGGTTCTGCGCGGCGTTGGCGGCCGTGGTCTGGAACGTGACCGCCGGCTCAATCGCGGCGAGCTGGGCGACGGTGATCGTCGAGTAGTTCTGCGTGCTCGAGTAGGCGGCTTCCATGTCGCTCGCGGAGTTGCGAAGGAGCGACTCAGCTGCCGCGTCGTTGGCCTTGCTTTGCTGACCGAGGAACGTCGGGATCGCAATCGCGGCCAGGAGGCCGATGATGATCACGACCACGAGGAGTTCGATCAGGGTGAAACCCCTCTGCCGCTCGGCGCGGTTACGGAGTCTGTTGATCATCGGGTGTCTCCTCTGGGAATGCGGTGGTGCCCGATATGGGCCGGCGGACCGGCCGGGCGGATGACCGGGCCCTACTTAGATCGGCCGCCGCATCCCAGACTTACAACGGCTCCCATAAGAATTTGTTAACAACTCGCGGCCCCGGCCCTCCCCCGGCGCGCGCGGTAGTCTCGGGACCCATGACCGCCGCCCGCGCTTTCGTCCCCGATCACCCTCATCACCGACGGCGCCTGCTCGGGCAACGGCACCGCCGACGCCCGGGGCGGATGGGCGGCGATCCTCGTCGACGGGGACCGGACACGAGCTCGTGCTCCACCGGCGGCGAGGCGCCATCGACCAACAACCGCATGGAGCTGATGGCCGCCCTCGAGGGGCTGGCGGCCGCTCCGGAGGGCACAGATATCGAGCTGATCACCGACTCGACATACCTTGCGAACGCCATCTCCCAGGGCTGGCTCGAGGGCTGGCAGCGGCGCGGCTGGCGCACCGCTGCCAAGCAGCCGGTCGCAAACCGGGAGCTCTGGGAGCGCATGATCCGCGAGCTCGCCCGGCACGCGCGGGTGCGGACGACGCTCGTACGCGGCCACGCCGGCCACGACGCCAACGAGCGCGCCGATCGCCTCGCCCAGCAGGCCGCCCTCGAGGACTTCCGGGCCGGCGATGCCGGCCGCGCCGAGACCCGCCCGCATCCCGGGCGAGGACCTCCAGCTCGGCTTTTCGTTCGACAAGTGACCACACGGGCGGCGCGCGGGCCCACGCCCTGCAACACTTGGTCGCATGCAGTCCTCCTTCCCACTCGGTCGTATCGCCGGCATCCCGATCAGCGCCAACTGGAACCTGATCATCCTGCTGGGGTTGCTCGGCTTGCAGCTCGACCAGACGATCTACCCGGCCGCCGACCCGGGCTGTCGGCGGGTACCTCTCTGGCGATGGGGATGATCTCGGCGGTTGCTTTTGCGCTGTCGATCCTGCTGCACGAATTCGGCCACGCGTTCGAGGCCCGGCGCGAGGGCATGAGCGTCCACAGCATCACGCTGTGTCTCTTGGGGGGTCGCCCGCTTCGAGGGGTTCTTCCCCAGCGGTGCCGCCGAGATCCGGATCGCCCTGGCCGGGCCGGCGGTGTCGCTGGTGCTGGGGCTCGGACTGTTCGGCGTGTCCAACCTGACCAGCCTGCCGCACGCCGCCCAGACCGTGTTCTGGTGGCTGGGGATGATCAACCTGATCCTCGCCGTGTTCAACATGCTGCCGGCCCTGCCGCTCGACGGCGGCCGGACCCTGCGCGGCATCGCGTGGGCGGTCACGGGCGACCTGCGCCGGGCGACCAACATCGCGATGCAGGTCTCACGCATCCTGGCGATCGGCGTCATCGCCGCCGGCATCGTGCTCGCCGTCTCGGCTGGGCGACGTGATCGGCGGGATCTGGATCGCGTTCATCGGGTTCTTCATCCTGCAGGCCGCCGCCATCGAGGCGCAGATCAACAACGCACCGCAGACGATCGATGCGCGGCGCATCCGCGACGTCATGCACCCGTTCACCGCCAGCGTCACGCCCACGACGCCGATCGACACCGTCGCCGCGCCGCTGGCCGCGGCCGCGCCCGGGACGGCCTATCCGGTCATCGCCGACGGCGAGGTGCAGGGGCTACTGCTGCGCGAGATCGTGCTCGCCCTCCCCGCCGAGCACCGGCCTGCGGCACAGGCGGCCGATCTGATGATCCGCCGACCCGACTTGACGGTCATCACCCCGGACACCCCGCTCGGCGCCGCCCAGCGCGCAATCGCCCACGACCGCTGGGGACGGGCCCTGGTGGTCGACGACGGCATCCTCGTCGGCATCGTCGGCGCACAGGACCTCGCCATCCAGCCGCTGTCGGTCTGAGCACCGGCCCCTAGCGCCGCGCCGGTCGGAGCGCGGCGCACCACGTAGGCCGCGGCCCGCGCGAACGCATTGGGCCGGCGCACGGCCAGGCCCTCGGCCGGGCTGCCGTCGGCGGCGAGCACGACCGGTGCGCCGGTCTCGAGGCCCTCCGCGCGGGCCAGCGCCTCGAAGTCGCGAATGCTGCAGGGGTGGATGTTGGCGGTCTCGAACCAGCGCTCGCCGACCCGCTGCGGGATCGGCATGCGGCCGCGCAGCAGCAGTTGCAGGCGCAGGCTCATGTGCCCGTAGTTGATGAACGAGACGATGCCCGTGTCGGCCACGCGCATCATCTCGCGGAGCACCAGCGAGGGGCGCCGGGTCGCCTGCAGGGTCAGCGAGAGCACCACGACGTCGAACGACCCGTCGGTGAAATCGGGCAGGCCCTCGTCGATGTCGGCGGCAACGACCGGGATGCCGCGCGCCACGCAGGCGTGGAAGGCCTCTGCGGAGACCTCGACGCCCTGGCCCTGGCAGCCGCGGTGCCGAATCAGCTCCTCGAGCAGCGCGCCGTCGCCGCACCCGAGGTCCAGGACCCGCGAACCGGGCGGGACCATGTCGGCGATGACGCCGAGATCCAGCCGCATCAGATCCCCGCGGCGTCCGAGAACACCGGCGCGGTGTCGACGCGCTGCAGGAAGTTCGCCACGGTCCGATGGTATTCGGGAACCACCAGCAAGAACGAGTCGTGCCCGTGCGGCGAGGTGATCTCGCGGAAGCTCACCGGCACCCGGTGGGCGGCCAGGACCTGCACGATCGCGCGTGAGTGCGCGGTATCGAATCGCCAATCCGAGTCGAAGCTCACCACCAGGAACGGCGTCTCGAGCGCCTCCAGCTTCGGGCCGGCCTGCACCATGTCCCCGAACGGATCGAAGTAGTCCATCGCCCGCGTCAGATACAGGTAGCTGTTGGCGTCGAAGCGGCGCAGGAACACCTCGCCCTGGTGGTGCAGGTAGCTCTCGACCTGGAAGTCGACGTCGAACCCGAACCGCGGCGTGCTCCCGTTCTGCAGCCGGCGGCCGAACTTCTCGCGCATACCCTCCTCGGACAGGTACGTGATGTGGGCCATCATCCGGGCCACCGCAAGCCCGGCGTCGGGGCGCACACCGATGCGCTGGTAGTCGCCGCCGTGGAAGTTCGGGTCGCGCATGATCGCCTCACGGGCGACCGCCGAGAACGCGATGTTCTGCGCCGACAGGCGGCTGGTCGCGCACACCAGGACCGCGGCGGCGAGTTCGTCCGGGAATTCCATCGCCCACTGCAGGACCTGCATGCCGCCCGAGCGACCCGCCGATCGCCGCCAGGAGGCGGCCGACGCCGAGGTGGCGCATCAACGCGCGCTGGACATTGACCAGATCCCCGACGGTGAACAACGGGAAGCGCAGCCCGTAGGGCTCGCCCGACTCAGGGTTGCGCGACGAGGGCCCGGTCGTGCCCATGCAGCCCCCCAGCAGGTTGGCGCAGACCACGAAGAACCGGTCGGTGTCGACCGGCTTGCCGGGCCCGATGAAGTTGTCCCACCACCCGGGCCGCGTGGGATCGCCATGGTGGCCCGCGGCGTGGGCGTCACCGGTCAGCGCGTGGCAGATGAAGATCGCGTTCGAGCGATTGGCGTCGAGGGTGCCGTAGGTCTCGAAGGCCACCTCGACCGGTGCCAGCTGGTGCCCGCTCTCGAGCGCGAGCGGACGCGTCTCGTCGAACAGCCCGACGCGCTGCGTCGTGGCGAGACCCACAGAGCCTCCGAGCCCGCTGTGCACGGCGTCAGTCACCTGCCCCACATCCTGCCCGTGTGATGCCACGGCCGGACGCGGCACGCCGAGTGCCGCGTCCGGCCGTGCGCGGCGTGCCGCCTACGCGGTCGCCGCCGCCAGCGCCTGGTCGATGTCGGCCAGGATGTCATCGATGTGTTCGATGCCGACCGACAGGCGGACCATGTCGGCGCTGACGCCGGCGTCCTCGAGCTCACGCTCGTTGAGCTGCGAGTGGGTGGTCGTCGCGGGATGGATGGCGAGCGACTTCGCGTCGCCGATGTTGGCAAGGTGCGAGATCAGCTTCAGGCTGTCGATGAAGTTCCGTCCGGCGGCGGAACCGCCGTCGATGCCGAAGGTCAAGATCGCACCGTAGCCGCCGTCCAGGATGCGCTGGGCGATCGCGTGGTCCGGCGCGCTCGGCAGGCCCGGGTAGGAGACCCAGCGGACCTTGGGGTGCGCGGACAGGTGCTCGGCGACGGCCAGGGCGTTGCTCGAGTGCCGCTCGATGCGCAGCGGCAGCGTCTCGATACCCTGCAGGATGAGGAAGGCATTGAAGGGCGAGAGCGCCGCACCGATGTTGCGTAGCAGCACCGTCCGCACGCGCCCGATGTAGGCCGCCGGACCGAGCGCGTCTGACCAGACGACCCCGTGGTAGGACGGATCGGGTTTGGTTAGGCCCGGGAACCGTTCCGAGTGCGCCGGCCAGTCAAACTTGCCCGAGTCGACAACGACGCCGCCGATCGAGTTGCCGTGGCCGCCGATGAACTTGGTGAGCGAGTGCACGGAGATGTCGGCCCCGTGGTCGAACACGCGGCACAGGATCGGTGTCGCCACCGTGTTGTCGACGATCAGCGGCAGCCCCTTGGCGTGCGCAGCGTCCGCCCACGCGTCCACGTCGATCACGTTCACGCGCGGGTTGGCAATCGACTCGGCGAACACCGCACGGGTCTTGTCGTCGGCAAGGCGCTCGACCTCGCCCGGGTCGTCCGGGTTCGCGAACCGCACCTCGATCCCGAACTGCGGCAGGGTGTGTGCAAACAGGTTGTAGGTCCCGCCGTAGAGGGTCGAGAGCGCGATGATGTTGTCGCCCGCCCGTGAGACGTTGAGGACCGAGTAGGTCACGGCCGCCTGACCGGAGGCGGCCACGTTCGCCGCCAGGCCGCCCTCGAGCTGCGCGATGCGCTGCTCGAGCACGTCCCAGGTCGGATTCATGATCCGCGTGTAGATGTTGCCCGGAGTCCGCAGCGCGAACAGGTCCGCGGCGTGCTCGGTGTCGTTGAACACGTAGGACGTTGTCTGGTAGATCGGCACCGCGCGTGCATTGGTCGTCGGGTCGGGAGCCTGACCGCCGTGCAGGGCAATCGTTTCAGGGTGCTGAGCGCTCAATTGATTCCTCGTCGGTTGGGCGGCCTGTGCATGCGGCGCGCGCTTGCTGAAGAGCCGCGACAGACCGCGGGCCAACCGCCCCGCGCGTCCTCCGGGATCCTCTGTTGCAGTTGGGGGCAATTCTATTGATTCCGTGATGGCCTGCGCGATCGCAGCCGGAAGCTATTGTCGCCAAATACCACTGTCTTTATCGGGAATCCTACGGAGCGGGGCGGGCCCTGTCAACGGGATTGCCGCGCGGCGATCCCGGACCTGCCCGTGGCGCGCTATGGTCTTGCGCCATGGAAACCGGAGTCAGCGTTACCCAACTTCAGCCCGCCGCGGCCGAGCGATTCGTCTCGCTGCGCCGTGAGCTCGGCGTCACGTCGTTCGGCATCAACCAGATCATCCTGCGCCCCGGCGAGCGCGGTCGCATCCACCGCCACGAGCGCCAGGAAGAGGTGTACCTCGTCATCGACGGCACGCTGACGGTGTTCATCGACGGCGAGCCGACCGACATCCCCGCCGGCGGGCTGGTGCGGATCGCGCCAGAGGTGCGCCGCCAGATCGCCAACCTGGAGCCGGGCCCCGTGCTGATCGTCGCGCTCGGTGGTGCCGTGACCCATGACGGGCGCGACGGCGTGGCGTTCACCGACTGGCAGGACGCCACGGGGGCCGCCCCGCAGGACATCCCCCTGCCGGACGACATCCCCCCGGGCGAGCTGCGCGGCGCCTGAGCAGGGTGTGCGGCTCGGGCCGGGGGTGCGGGTGATAGCCGCTGTCCGACCCGATCACCGGCCCGACTCCCCGCGTCCTTGGCCAGCGGTGCGTCGCACGCGTGCGGTCGCCGACGGGCTGGCCGATCCGCCCAGCCCCGCCTTGCGGGGCGGCGGCGGCGCCTGCCCGAGCGCGTCCAGCAGACGCTCAGGATCCGCCGACCGGACGAACGCATCGCGTCGGCCGGCCTCGAGGAACCCGTGGGCGATGCAATGCTCGAGCACGTCGACGAACGGCTGCCAAAACCCGTTCACATCGAGCAGCCCGCAGGGGATCTGGTGCAACCCCAGCTGGGCCCAGGTCATGGCCTCGATCAGCTCGTCGAGGGTTCCGATGCCGCCGGGCAGCGCGATCACGCCGTCGGCCAAATCGAGCATCGTCGCCTTGCGATCGTGCATCGACCGGCTCACGCGCAACTGCGTGAGCCCCTGATGGATCGTCTCGCGTCCGTCCATGAAGGCGGGGATCACCCCGATCACCTCGCCGCCGGCCGCCAGGGCCGCATCGGCGAGGGCCCCCATCAGCCCCAGGGCCCCACCCCCGTAGACCAGGCCGATCCCGCGCGCCGCCAGGGCGCGCCCCATCGCCTCGGCCGCGTCACGGTAGGCCGGGTCTGCGCCGTCGCGCGCCCCGCAGTACACGGCGATCCGCTCGAGTTCGTTCACCCGCTCTAGATTAGTGACTGCCCCGAGCGCGCGACCGACCTCGCCCGATCGCCGGGGCGCGCTAGCCTGCGCTCGATGCCGCGTACCGTCCCCGTACCGCCCGCCGCCGACCGGCCCGTTTGCGTCAGCTGCGTGTGCCTGGGCAACATCTGCCGCTCGCCGATGGCTGCGGCCATCCTCCGGGACCGCGCCGCCACGGGAGGCCGGTCGATGAGCGTCTCGAGCGCCGGCACGGCCGCCTGGCATGCCGGCAGGCCGGCACACCCGGCGACCGTCGCCGAGCTGACCGCCCGGGGGATCCCCAGCGACCACGCGGCACGCAGCTTCGATCCGGCCGGCTTCGCGGGCCTCGACCTGATCCTGGCGATGGATCACCGCAACTTCGCAGATCTCGACGCGCTCGCGCCAACGGCGACCGCGCGCGCCAAGCTGCACCTCATCCGCGACTTCGACACCTCCGGCCCTCCCGGCCGCGAGGTACCCGACCCGTATGGCGCCGGACCGGAGCGCTACCGGGAGGTCTTCGAGATCCTCGACGCCGCCTGCCGGGGCCTGCTCCTACGGATCTCCGCCGCCGGACCGCCGCCCTGGACCGGCGCAGACAGCGGCCGCCGGTGAACGGCGACCCCTTCGAGGAGGACGCCGAGGCCTGGAGCAGCGATCCCGCGTTCCTGGACGACGAGGTGGCATTGGCCATGACCGGGTTCTTCATGCTGGTCCGGCTCGAGCCTCGGGACTTGGCGCTCGCGCGGATCGGGGTCGAGGCGGTCGTGCGCTCGCTGCGCGACAGCGTCGGGCCCGACGCGCCGACCCTCGGCATGATGGGCGTCCCGACCCTGATCGAGGACGCGCTGACACGTGCGGCGCTGGCCGACGCCTCGCCGTCCGCTCGGGAAGCCCTCGGCGAACTCGAGCGGGTCGTGGTGACGCTGGGCCCGGCCGCCACCGCGCAGGCCGCGGAGCGCATCCGTACGGCCATCCGCGTCGCCAACGCGCGGCTTGCCGGCGGCGGCGGGGCGCTCGGCGGCCGGCCGGCCTGATGCGTCCGGCGGACGGCATCGGCCATACTGCACGACGCTGTCGCCCCGGCGATCGACTGGACGCCTGCTGATCGCGATGCAGTTCACCCTGATCCGCCACGGGCAGACCACCTACAACGCCGTCCATCGCCTCAACGGCGACCCGGCGGTACCGGTACATCTCGATGCCATCGGGCGTGCCCAGTGCGCCGCACGGGCCGCCGAACTCGCCGACCGCGCGTTCGCTGTCGCCGTGCACACCGCGTTTGTACGCACCCAGGAGTCGCTGGACATCCTGCTGGCCGGACGCGACGTGCCGCGCATCTCGATCCCCGAGCTCGGCGACGTGGGCCTTGGGGTCTTCGAGGGCCGTCCGGTCGGCGAGTACCGGATCTGGCGGGCGGGACGCCTCCCCGACGACCGGCCCGCCGGCGGCGAGAGCCGGATCGACGCCCTGACCCGCTACGTCGTTGGGGCTCAACGTCTACTTGAGCTTGATGTGCACGCGGTGCTGGCCGTGTTACACGACGTACCGATCCGCTTCATCCTCAACGCGGCCAACGCTGACGACCCGATCGACGGACCGATCCAGAGCATTGCCAACATGGAGATGACGATCATCGACCGTCCCGCCCTCCAGGCGGCCCTCCAGGTCATGCGTGCACGGATCGGGCTCGCGCCCGCGGCCGCCTGAGGCTCCCGACGCGCGGCTTAGGCGCCTGCGTCCAGGTAGCGATCGAACCAGTCGAGCGTGCGTGCCCACGCCGCACGGGCCGATGGCTCGTGATAGGACTGTGGCCGCTCATCGCAGTGGAAGGCGTGCCCGGCGCCCGGGTAGCGGACGATCTCCGTCGGCACGGGGGCCGAGCCCAGCGCGGCCCGGAGCAGCTCGACCTGCTCGACGGGAATGCTCTGGTCGACGTCCCCATACTGGCCGAGGAACGGCACCATGACCGTGGGCGCCAGCTCGAGCAGCGGCGGCAGCCCCATGCGCCCCTGGATCACGCCGCCGCCGTAGAAGCCGACGGCCGCGCCCAATGCATAACGGGTTGCGGCGAAGAGGCTCACCGAACCGCCCATGCAGAATCCGACGATGCCCATGTGCGGCGTGTCGATCCCGTACTCGTCGGCGAGCCCGATCGTCAGGTCAAGGTCCTCGGCGAGGCCGTCCCGGGTCAGTGCGCCGATGTGCCCCATCGCCGCGCCGATGTCGCCGTAGTCGATCAGCGGGTCACCGGTCCGGTGGAACAGATGCGGCACGAGCGCCACGTAGCCCTCCTCGGCGAGCCTGTCGGCGACCGAGCGGATGTGATGGTTGACCCCGAACGCCTCCTGGATGACGACCGCGCCCGCGCCGCGGGGATTCGTCGGTTCGGAGACGTCCACGTCCATCGGGCCGTCAGAGGTGCCAAGGGTCCGCGTTGCCACCACTCCCCCTCTCGCTGCCGTCGTGCCGAGGCCGAAGTATCGCCCCGTGGGCCCCGCGGCCGCCCGCGACTACGGCACGGTGACCTTGGCGCGGGCGCTCAGGCGGCCGAGCGTGATGCGCACCGTCGCCGACCCGGCCCGCAGCCCGCGCACGACGATCGCCGCGGTGGCGCGTCGCCCCGACAGGCGCACGTCGGCCGCGGGTGACGCGCTCCAGCGCACGACCGCCGGCGCGAGGTTGCCGAACGCGTCGCCCGCCAGCGCCCGCAGGACCACGCTCGCGCCGACGCCCACCCGGACGGCCGACGGGGTGATGGCCAGGCGCACGGCCGGCCCGAGCACGACCGTCTCCGGCCGCGTGATCGCCAGGGTGCCCTGGCTGGCGGTGATGGCCGTGTTGCCGGCCGCGGTCTCGCGCAGGTAGAACACCGGGCCGAAGATCGCGCCGGGGCCGACGGTCTCGGTCAACGTGCGCACCCACGGCCCGTTGGGGCCAGTGGCGATCTGGCCCGTCGGCGAGCTCGGGGCGAGCGTCCAGGCCGAGCCCCCGGGGCCGGCCGGCGTCCAGATGCGCACCCGCTGCGGACCGGAGGGCGCCCCGGCCGACAGCCGCGCCGAACCGGTGATCGTCCCCGGCGTCCCGCCCGCGGGCACAGTGATCGTGTACGTGCGCGTACCGGTGATCGCACCGAGGGCAGCGGTCACCGTGACGGGGCCGGACGCCATCGCCCGCAGCGTGACCGACCGCGCCGGCCCCCGGGTCACCGTCGCGGCGACGCCGGGCGACACAGACCACGTCGGGGCGACCGTTCGGCGGACCCGGTTGCCGTAGCGGTCGTAGCCGGTGGCGGTGAGGGCGACCGCCGCGCCGACCGGAACACTCAGCTGGCTGGGGGCGATCACGATCCCGAACAGCGGACCAGGCGCAACCGATGCGAAGTTCTCGATGCGGCCGAGCGTCCCGAGGGCCGTCAGGGTCGGCGTCCCGACGCGCGCGTCGGTGTAGGCGAACGGCGCGCTGCTGGTCGCGCCCGCCGCGATGTCGAGGACGAGCGTGCCGGCGGGGACGGTCTGGTTCGGGCCGGTGAAGCGCCCCCCGGGCGAACTCGAGCTCAGGGTCAGCTGGGCGCCGCCGACCGGCGCCGGATGCGAGAGGGTGACGTGCATGGTGGCCGGGACGCCCGCGGCGGGCGCGAGCGCGCCGGTGATGTACCCGACGCACGAGGCGTCGGCGTCGAGCGAGGACGGCCAGTACTGGACCATCGAGAGCGTGTCACCGACGAAGCCCGGGTACCCGCAGTAGCTGAGGCCCCCGGCCAGGGTGCCCGCGCCGGTGGCCAGCCAGCGCTCGGTACCGGGCAGGAAGCGCGAGGCCGGCGTGAAGATGCCGTGGGCATCCGCGCGGTTCGAGTAGATCCCGACGCTGGCCGCATGCACGGACTGCAGGTAGCCCAGCGCGCCGTTGATGGCGGCGGTGTTCAGCGCGGTGCCGCGCAGCCAGACGTTTGCGGACTCGACGTCCAACCACCAGTGCAGGGGCGTCACCGGCAGCGACCCGGGTGCAGGGTTCCCGGCGGCGAGTGTGCGCAGGGCCGCCGCGACGCGCCCGTAGGCGTCCCTGGCCACGCCCCAGCCGTAGTCGTACGCGCACGCGACCGTGGCGGTGGTGCCGCGCGGGCGGGTCAGCACGCAGCGCTTGGGCGACGTCTGAGCCGTGCTCGGCCAATGGGTCCGGCGCTGGACCAGCCGGCCCCGAACGACGCGGATCGACGGGCCCGGGTCGTCGGCGTTCAGGTAGACCTGCGCGGCCGCGCCGGCCCACTTGAGCTCGGCCGCCAGACAGGGATTGGAGGTGAACGGGGTCCCGTCGTTGACCCCGACGACCGCCAGCGACGGCGCGGCCGGCAGCGCCTGCACGCCCGACCCGCTGCACTGCGGGAACGAGACGTCGTATCCGATGCCGGGCGTCTGTCCGAGCGCCAGTACGGGGATGGCGATCCCCACCGCCGCAAGCGCCGCGACGGCGGGCGCGGTCCGGCCGAGGGTGCCGAGCCGCGACCATGCGCGCCGGATTGACTTGAATAGCTGCAGGCTCACGCGCCGCACCGTAGACCACCTCGACGGCGGGTTCGAGACCCGCGCAACCCCGACACACCGCCCCGCGGAACCGCGGATCTCAACTGGCAACCGGAACTTGCCGATTATCCCGACGTGAAGGACTTCACAAAATCGTTACGCATCTAGCCGCCAGGTGCGATTTACTTCGGCACCGATGCGTCGCAAACTCGTCCTGCTGGCCGCCTCCGCCACCATCCTCGGCGCGAGCGGAGCCGTTACGCTTGCCGCCAGCGCCGCCGTGACGACGTCGGGCGCGGTCGGCGGTGCGCCGAACTCCGCGCTCCGGTGCATCGCGCCGACCGACGCCGCCGGCATCGACGCGATCCTGACCGCTGCCGGCAGCCCGCTCGCCGGCCAGGGGACCACCTTCGTCAATGAGGGCGTCCGTGCCGGGATCGATCCTCGCCTGCTCCTGGCGATCGCCGCGCAGGAATCCATCCTGGAGACCTACGGCCCCGCCCAACCGATCCACAACCCGTTCGGCCTCGGGCCGGGCATGGCGTTCGGCTCCGAAGGCGGCGGCCATCGCCTACGCCGCGCAAAGCCTCGGCGCGAACTACCTCGCCGCCGGGCTCACCACGATCCCGCAGATCGCCGGCAAGTGGGCCCCGCCCGGCGCCGGCAACGACCCGTCGGGCCTCAACCTCAACTGGCCCGGCGACGTGAGCCAGTACTACCAGTCGCTCGGCGGCAACCCGTCGGCGCCGGTGGCCCTGACGAGCCAGACGACCGTGTGCGGTACCTCGGTAGACGCCGCCGCCACCTCGACGACCGCGGCCCCGCTGATCACGATCAAGCCCCTTGGGACGGTGACCGGGACCTTCATCCAGGGACCGGCCGCTCCCGGCGGGACGCACGATCCCCAATTCAACCTCGCCCACGGGTCGTACAACTGGGAGAGCATCTGGGCCGTCGACGTCGGCGTGCCGATCGGCACGCCGGTCTATGCCGTCGTTCTCCGGCTCGATCGTCACCGTGCACTCCGGCGAGACCGGACGCTTTGCCGGCATCGGCGTCGGCCTCGATTCGGGACGTGGGCTGGCCGCCTACTACGCGCACCTCAGCCAGGTCGACGTCACACCAGGTCAGAGCGTGGTGGCGGGTCAACTGCTCGGCGCCACCGGCGAGGCCAACGGCGTCGCGCACCTGCACTTCGCCCTCGGCCGCAGCTACGCCGATGGCAGCCCGTCAAACGGCCTGAACCCGCTGCCGTTCCTGGCCGCGGCATCGCCGACGGTCCAGGCGGCCGAGCTGAAGCTCGCGAGCGCCGCGACGCTCGCGTCCGGCTCGGGAACACCGGTCGTCACCGTCTGGGGCGGCAACCAGCCGCAGACCCTCGGGCCGGGATCCGCCGGCGGCAGCACGCCGGGCACCGACACCCCGGCGACCATCTCCCACTTCGCCTTCCCGATCGCCCAGCCCGCCGGTGGCCAGGTCCGCTACGTGGCGCCGGCCTGCACCGTCGGCGCGTCGTGCCAGGTCGAGATCGCCACGCCCGCCGGCGCCGACGTCGTGGCCGCGACCCAGGGTACGCTCGAGGCCGCCACATCGGCCGAACGCGCCGCAGGGCATCGCCTTCTGGATCGTCACCGCGGCCTCCGGCCGCATCGGCTACGGGCCGCTGACCTCCGTACGCGCCCGGCATCGGTCCCGGTGCCAGCGTGGCCCTCGGCCAGCCGCTCGGCACGTCCGCGGGCTCGCTGGCGTTTGCCTGGGAGAACGGCGGCGTCGCGATCAACCCGTGGCCGCTCCTGACCGCGGTGCGCGCCTCCGACTAGGGCACGGCGGCCCGCGACGCGTCCGCGTCGAGATGGGCCTGATGCGCGGCCAGCATGTCCCGCTCGGCGCGCTCGGTATCGTAGGCCGCCAGCGCCGGCATCCACAGCGCGATCGCACCGACCGACACCAGGCATGCCAGACCGCCCGAGACCACCGAGAACTTCGGCGAGGTGACGGCCGCCACCGTCCCCGATTCGACATCGCCCAGGCGCGGGCCGCTCGCCACCACCAGGCTGAACACGGCCGACACCCGACCGCGCATGGCGTCCGGGGTCAGGGTCTGGGTGATCGTCGAGCGACACACCGCGCTGACGCTGTCGGCCGCGCCCGCCAGGGCGAACAGCACGGCCGCCGGCCACAGCGAGGTCATGAACCCGGCCGTCGCGATCGCCAGGCCCCAGACCGCGACGGCGCCCAGCACGATGCGCCCCAGCCGCCGCGCGTGTGACATCCAGCCCGTGGTCAGCGCGGCCACGGTCGCCCCGGCGGCCACGGCGGAGTTGAGGATGCCGGCGCCGAACGCACCCGTGTGGAACACGTTGATCGACAGGATTGGAAACAGCGCCCGCGGCATGCCGAACGTCATCGCCAGCAGGTCGATCACGAAGCTCGCCATCAGGCCCTGGAGGCGCGAGACGAAGCGCAACCCGCTGCGGATCGCCTTGACGGTCGCGGCGCGCGGCTGTTCGGGCGGCGGTTGTGGGGTCAGCGCCCAGGCCGCGACGACCATGCCGAGCACGCTGACCGCATCGATGAAGTACGGGACGGCCAGGCCGAAGTACTCGATCACCAGACCACCCAGGGCGGGCCCGACGACCATCGTGACCTGCATCAGCCCGAAGCTCATCGACAGGGCCGCCTTGAGGTGATCGGGACTGACCGTGTTGGGCACGATTGCCGAACGGGCGACCCGCTCGACCGCCGCTGCACCGGCGATCAGCCCCGCCAGCACGAACAGCTCCCAGACCCGGGGGCTCGTCAGCCAGGTCACCAGGCCCAGTGTCGCGGCGAGCACCGTCAGGGCGATCTGGCACCACAACAGCAGCCGCCGCCGGTCGACGCGGTCCGCCAGGGCGCCGGCGTACAGCGACGCCAAGATGAGCGGGCCGAGCTCGACGAGCCCCAGCAGACCGGTCAGGAACGCCGAATGGGTCGTGACGTAGATCTGGTACGGCAGCGCCACGAGCGTGGCCTGGGTCCCGATGCCGGTGATCAGCGCCCCCAACATGAGCAGGCGGAAGTTGCGCGAGGCCCGCAGCGGGCGAATGTCGGTCGCGAGGTTGCGCAACAGCTTGGCCAACACGCAGGGACGCCTTCCCGAGGCCGGTCGCACCCCGAATGGGGCGCCGAGTCAGGCGGAGGATCCTAGCGGCCGCCTGCGGGCCCAGCCCCGCGACGCGGACACCCGACCGCTGGCGCCGACCGCGGCTGGGCGGGGCGCTATGCGGGGCGCGAGCGGCGAGCCGTCCGCACGCCGAGCGCCGTGCGGGGCCGGGTCGTGGGCGGCGGCGATCTTCTGGGCCCACGGCTCGGCGAGTACCGGCCAGCGCCGCATGAGGTCGGCGTGGCGGATGTGGCGGGTATTCTCCGGCCGCGCCTGCATGCGCGTCAGCGACGGATCGACTGGGGGCGGCGTGCTCGACACGGTACGGCGCATCGTAGGCGCGTCGGGGGCATGCGGTCGACCCCGGCCCGGTTGCCTGTGCCCGCGCCGACCCCCAGGCGCGTCGCCCGCTACACGAGCGTCACCGTGACGCGATACCCCGTGGCGTGGCGCGTGCCCGCCGAGACCGACTGGCGCACGACGCGCAGCACGTGCCTGCGGGGGACCACGACCGGGTGATGCACGGACCCGAGACCGCAGAACGCGTTGGCCAGGGCGGTGCGCGCCTGGGCGAGCGTGAGGTGCGCAAGGTGCGGCACGCGGCACGGCGGCGCGAGCCGAAATGCCGCTCAGGCCGGCATCGTCGATCGCGACGGCACCGACGGCCGGCGGGTCGCGAGGCGGTATCCCGATTGGAAGAGCCAGTAGGTCCCCGCGACGGCCGCCTCGACGCGCGCGCCGTTGAGCGGCCGGGCGCGCAGGCGCGAGAGCGGGTTCGCCGGATGCAGGACGTCCCAGACATCGACGATCACCGACGGCTGCGACGCCCCCGAACCCGGTCCATGAGGTGATCGGAAACGGCGCGTCGCCGGCCACGCGGTAGGTGCGCCCGGTCTGGGCGGCGGTGATGAACGTGCCGTTGGCGGGGGCGGTGCGCAGTGGGACAGCGGGTTTGCGAGGTTGGTCAGATCCCAGGGGTCGATCACCACCGGCGTGCGTGTGGAGCCCAGCGCGCCGAGGCTCTGGACGTACAGCGGCGCGCCGCCGACGATCTCGAACACCGCACCCGCAGCGCCGGCGCGGATGAGCGTCCCGTCCGTGGGCACCGCGCGCAGCTGACGCCATTGGAGCGTGGTCAGCGCCAGGCGTCGCGTGCGGTCCGCCGACCGCGGCCCAGCTGGAGACGTACACCGGCGCCCCGCCGGCGAGCTCATAGGCCTTGCCCTGGTAGCTGACGAACGATCCGTCCGGGGGCGGGAACGCGGCGGTGCCCGCCGTGGCCCCGTCGACGTAGTCGTTGTCGATATCGAGCGTGGTGCCGCCGTAGGACTCGTTGTGGCCGCCCTGGTACTGGTGCAGGCGCTGGTGGTTCGGCCAGTCCGCGCCGGGAACATACGGATCGCTGGTCGACTTGAGGTTGTTCCAGTCCGCGATCCACAGCTCGTCCGGCTCGACCATCGCCGTCCCGACGTTGCGGACCAGGTCGGTGATCCCGGACGAGGCGCTGCTGTAGACCCCCGAGGTGTACCCGTCGGCGTGCAGCTGGCTCGTCCACGCCGACAGGAAGGCCATCACCGCGGCGGAGCCGGCGCCGCCGGTCGTGTACTGCTCCATGTCGTCGTAGATCGGATTCCCGGCCGGGATCCCCAGTGCGGCCGCCTTCGCCGCAGCATCGTTGGCCGCGGCGATCCCCTCGGCCGTCGCCTTGCTCGCCACGATGTTCGCGCAGCCGCCGCCGCACGATCCCGGGCCCTGCAGGCCGACGTAGGTCGGGATCAGGCGCCAGCCGGCGCCGGTGACCGTCTGCACCCAGGCCGCGGTCAGGTTCGGCTGCGCGCACGCGCTGTTGGCGCCGCCCAGGTAGACGCCGATCGTGCGGTACGGCGATGACCCCCATGCCGCCATCGCGGCGAGCGAGGGCGCCGCGCACGTGTCGAACCCGAGCATCGGTGGACGGGGCGATCGCGGCATTGCGGCTCGGGTGCAGCGCACCGTTGGCCAGCGCCGCGCGCGGTGCCGGTGCCGGCGGCGTGGCGCTGACGCGGCGACCGAGGGCCTGCTCGATCGTCGACGGATGGGCGGACCACGTGGCGACGACCACTACCCCGGCCGACGGCACCGCGAACGCCGTCCCGGATGCCGGCGCCTGGGCGCGGGCCAGGCGCAGCGCCGCGGCCCCGCGCGGCGCCGGTTCGACCAGCACCGCCTCGGTCCGGCCGATCGCCGACCCCGGGCACGCTTGGCGGGCGCCGGGCGTGCCCAGATACAGCGCATGTCGGTCGAACCGCACGCACGCGGTGGGGTGCGCGGACAGGTCGACCACCGGCCAGGCGGCGGGGACCGTCACGCGGTACCCGTGATAACGGATGACCTTGAGCGCCGGGCTCGCTGCGGCGGTACCGACGCCGGCCACGAGGGCGGCCAGTGCGGCGGCGGCGAACGCGAGGCGGATGCGGAAGTTGTTCATGCCAGGCGGCGTGTCTTGACTCCCATCACGAATGAAGCACCCTCGCGCTGACGCTCGGGTGCCTGCCGGCGATTCTTGCAGCTGACCCCGGCCGCGCAAGCGATGCCGGGTACGGCCGTCTGGGGCACCGCGCCCGTCGCGCTAGCCGGCGGATGTCGACGCATGCAGCGCAAATGCCATCCTGATTGCCATCGACCACGGGTGCGGCCGTCTTCAATGCCGAGACGTAAAAGGTCTGTATGCAAACCCGCCAGCCGGTGGTTCGGCGTCGCGGGGCGGCCCTACTTGACCAGGTTGTAGACGTCGAACATCGGCAGGTACATCGCGACGACGACCAGGCCGACGATCGCGCCGACGACCAGCATCATCACCGGCTCGATGATCGAGGTGAGCGCCTTGAGCATCGTCTCGACCTCGTCGTCGTAGAAGTCGGCGAGCTTGTGGAGCATCTCGTCCAGATTGCCCGTCTCCTCCCCGACCGCCAGCATCTGCGTGACGATCTTGGGGAACACGCCCGACTGCTCCAGCGGAACCGCCAGCGATTCGCCGTCCTTGACCCGCTCGGCCACCTCCGCCATCGGGTCGCCGATGATCCGGTTGCCCGTCGTCTTGGCGGTGATCTCGAGCGCGTGCAGGATCGGCACGCCGGCGGAGGTCAGCGTCGCCAGCGTACGGGCGAAGCGCGCGATGGCGACCTTGCGGACGATCTCGCCGATGCGCATCGGGAGGTTGAGCTTGATCCGGTCCCAGATGATCTCGCCGCGGTCGGTGCGCTTGGCCCAGCGGAAGCCCCACGCGAGCGCCACCGGCACGATCACGAACAGGTACCACTCGCTGCGGAACGCGTTCGAGATCGCCATCAGGACCTTGGTCAGCGCGGGCAGCTGGCCATGCAGGTTCTTGAAGATGCCCGCGAACACCGGGACGATCAGGGTGACCATCGCCACCAGCACCGCCAGCGCGAAGCACCCGATCAGCGTCGGATAGACCATCGCCGAGCGGACCGTGCGCTTGAGGTGGTCGTCCTTTTCCAGCTGGGTCGCCAGGCGCTCGAGCACCTCCTCGAGGTTTCCGCCGGCCTCGCCCGCGGCGACCATCGACACGAACAGGTCATTGAAGACCGCGGGATGCTTGGACATGGCCTGCGAGAGCGAGAAGCCGGTCTCGACGTCCTGGCGGACGGCGACGATCGTGCGTGCGAGCTTCGGCGACTCGGTCTGGTCCTCCAGGACGTACAGCGCGCGCAGCAGCGACAGGCCGGCCGAGACCATCGTCGCCATCTGGCGGGCCATCACCGTCAGGTCGCGCGAGCCGACCGGCGTATACAGATCCCGGATGTCCTGCAGGGTGAAGGCCATGCGCTTGCGCGAGATCTCGACCACGGTGAAGCCGCGCCCGCGCAGCTGCGCGGCGACCTGGGTCGCCGACTCCCCCTGCACCTCGCCGTGGGTCGGCGCCCCGTTGGGGTCGATGCCCTTGAAGGTGTAGGTCGCGCTGCTCATCTCACGCGCCGGCCGCGGCCCGCGCCGGGCGACCGTTCGCCATGCCCGCGAGCGCCGAGCTCTCCATCAGCCGCTGTAGCTCGGCCGGCGTGCTGGACCGCTCGAGGGCGAGGTCGCGTCGGATCAGTGCCTGGCGGACCAGCTCCGCGAGGGCGGCATTCATCGATTGCATCCCGTGCTGCGCGCCGGTCTGCATGATCGAGTAGATCTGGTGGGTCTTGCCCTCGCGAATCAGGTTGCGGACCGCAGACGTCGCCACGAGCACCTCGCAGGCCACGACGCGCCCGCCCTCGGTCGAGGGCAACAGCTGCTGGCACACCACGCCCTGCAGTGAGTTGGCGAGCATCACGCGCACCTGTTCCTGCTGCTCGGACGGGAACACGTCGATCACGCGGTCGATCGTCTGCGGGGCGTCGGACGTGTGCAGGGTCCCCAGCACCAGGTGGCCGGTCTCGGCGGCCGTCAGGGCGATCTGGATCGTCTCCAGGTCGCGCATCTCACCGACCAGGATCACGTCGGGGTCCTGACGCAGCGCGCTGCGCAGGGCGCTGGCGAACGACTGCGTGTCGCCGCCCAGCTCGCGCTGGTTGATCAGCGAGCGCTTGTGGTTGTGCAGGAACTCGATCGGGTCCTCGATGGTCATGATGTGGACCGAGCGGGTCTCGTTGATCAGGTCGATCAGCCCGGCGAGGGTCGTCGACTTGCCGGAGCCGGTCGCGCCGGTAACCAGCACCAGGCCGCGCGGAGTCGTCGACCACTCCCCGACCGTCGCGGGGATCTTGAGCTCCTGCGAGCGAGCGGATCGTGGTCGGGACGACGCGCAGCGCCGCGCCCAGCACGCCACGCTGGTGATAGGCGTTGACACGGAAGCGGGCGAGCCCCGGTGCCTGGTACGAGAAGTCGAGCTCCAGGTCGGTCTCCAGGCGCCGGCGCTGGTCCTGGGTGAGGATCCCGTAGAGCAGCTCGCGGGTGTCCTGGGGCGTCAGCACCTCGCGCCCGATCGCCTTGAGCTCGCCGCTGACGCGCATCACCGGCGGGGCCCCGACCGCCAGGTGCAGGTCGCTGGCGCCGCTGGTGACCACCGTGGTGATCATCTCGCTGAATTCCATCATCGC
The DNA here is from genome assembly GCA_963784985.1 of uncultured Thermoleophilia bacterium. GTDB lineage: Bacteria > Actinomycetota > Thermoleophilia > Miltoncostaeales > Miltoncostaeaceae > CAITWD01. Next base: position 88,799 of record CAWATR010000006.1, on the reverse strand, counting down.
TCGGCCTTCGCGTTGCGTGCGCCGCCCGCGGACGCGGGCGCCGTGGTGCACGGACGGCATCAGCCGACCGCCCTCGCCAGTTCTTCCAGGCTCGTGTCCCCGCGCAGCACCTTGACCAGCCCGTCCTCGCGCAGCGTGCGCATGCCCTCGCGCTGGGCCTGATGGGTGATGGCGTCGGCCGAGGCGCCGGTGACGATCATGTCGGCGATCTCCTCGCTGACGACCAGGAGCTCGTAGACCCCCAGCCGGCCCTTGTAGCCGGATCCGCCGCAGCGCGCGCACCCGACCGGCCGGTAGACCTGCGCGGTGTCGCCCAGCCCCTGCGGCAGGCGCGTCGGGTCGACGAGGTCCGAGAACACCGAGGTCGGCAGCTGATGGGGCTCGCGGCAGAACGACGCACAGCCGGCGGGCCAGCCGCTGGGCCAGGATCCCGGCCACGGCGCTCGCGGTCAGGAAGCCCTCGACGCCCATCTCGGTCAGGCGCGACAGCGCCCCGGCCGAGTCGTTGGTGTGCAGGGTCGCCAGGACCAGGTGGCCGGTGAGCGCGGACTCGATGGCGATCTTGGCGGTCTCCGGGTCGCGGACCTCGCCGATCATGATCACGTCCGGGTCGCATCGCAGGATCGAACGCAGCCCGGCGGCAAACGTCAGCCCCGCCTTCGGGTTGACCTGCACCTGGTTGATGCCCGGCAGCCGGTATTCGACCGGGTCCTCGACGGTGATGATGTTCTGCTCGACCGAGTTGAGCTGGTTGAGGGTCCCGTAGAGCGTCGTCGACTTGCCAGAACCGGTCGGACCGGTCACCAGCAGCGCGCCGTGCGGGCGCCGGTAGATCGACTCGAACTGCTCGAGCACCTGGTTGGTGAACCCGAGATCGCGCAGGTCCATGACCAGGTTGGTGCGGTCGAGGATCCGGATGACGATCTTCTCGCCGTACACGGTCGGCAGCGTCGCCACGCGCAGGTCGAGGTTGCGCCCGGTCACATACAGTCCCACGCGGCCGTCCTGCGGGGCACGCCGCTCGGCGATGTCCAGATCGGCCATGATCTTGATGCGGCTGGCGATCCCGTGGCTGAACCGCGACGGCACGGTCGTCACGTTGCGCAACACGCCGTCGACGCGGAAGCGCACGACCATCTCGCTCGCCTGCGGCTCGAAGTGGACGTCCGAGGCGCCCTCGTCGACCCCGCGGGCCAGGATCGAGTTGACCAGCCGCACGACGGGCGCGTCGTCGTTGGACGCATCGCCGTCGTCGACCATGTAGTCGGTGACGCGCACGTCGGCGAAGCTGGTGCCCTCGTCGACGCCTGCCAGGACGCTGTCCAGGCGCCGGGTCTCACCGAGCAGGTGGGTGATCTCGTCGGGCGGCGCGAGCATCGGCCGGATCTCCCGCCCGGTGATGATGCGCAGGTCGTCGAGGGCAAGCACGTTGGACGGGTCGGCCATCGCCACCACCAGGCGCCCATCGGGATCGATGCGCACCGGCACGGCCTGGTAGCGGCGGACGGTGCGCGCGTCGATGAGCTCGGTGACGGTCGAGTCGATCGGCGTCCCCGGCTCGAACAGCCCCACCCCGGCGCGGACCGCGCTCGCGTGCGCGAGCTGCTCGCGGCTGATGACCCCACGTTCGACCAGCAGCTCGCCGAGGCGCCCGCCCTGCGGGGGCCCGTCCGGGAAGGCCAGGCGCAGCTGCTCGATGGTGATGTACTCGAGCCCGAGCAACACCTGCGTCAGCGACTGGGTGCGCGGCTGGGACGGCGGGGTGATCGTGGCGCGCGGCCCGCGGCGCCGCGGCGGCGATCGGCGCCCGCGTCCAGCCGCTGCATCCCCGAACGGGGCAGCCGGACGTCGTCGACGCGGCGGCGATCGGCGGCGCTGCGCGGATTGCGCGCGCGGCGTGACCGGACGCGGGCGGCTGGTCCTGCTTGGGCGCGGGATTGTCAGGGGGAGTGCTCACCCCTTGTCTGATCGGCCGAAACGGCCGCCGACATTACCTTCCCGACCGCATCAGGGCGTCCCGCATCACGCCGATCGGCGGCTCCTGCCCGGTCCACTGGACGAAGGCCGCCGCCCCCTGGTGCAGGAGCATGCCGAGGCCGTCGACGCAGCGCGCACCGCTGCGCGCCGGCGGCCGCCAGCCAGGCCGTCCCGCCGGGCCGGTAGACGACGTCCACGACCACCTGGCCCGGGCCGATCGCCGCGAGCGGCAGCTCGTCCGGAATGCCGTCGCCGTGCAGGCCCAGGCTCGTGCAGTTGACGACGAGTGCGCTCTGTGCGGCGGCGTCCTCGAGCGCGTCCGCTGAGAAGCCGATCGGATCGCCGAGCGCCGCCGCCCGCGCCGGGGTCCGGTTGGCGACCAGGACCCGCGCGCCGCGCTGGCGGAGGGCGAACACCACGGCCCGCGCGGCGCCGCCGGCGCCGATCACCAGTGCGGTCCGCCCGTCGAGCGCGAGCGGCGCGGCCTCGTCGAGCGCGCGCAGGAACCCGGGCGCGTCGGTGTTGTCGGCCCGCCAGCCGCCGGCCCCGTCGGGGACGAGGGTGTTGGCCGCCCCGATCGCCGCCACGGCGTCCGAGACGGCGCTGCATTCGGTCGAGTACCGCGCTGCTTGTGCGGGATCGTGACGTTCAGGCCCGCGACACCCGCCGCGGCCAGCCCGCGCACCGCCTCGCGCGACCCGGGCCGGGTCCACCGGAAAGGCCACGTAGGTCCAATCGAGCCCGAGTGCGCGAAAGGCGGCGTTGTGCATCGCCGGCGAGAGCGAGTGCGCGACCGGCCAGCCGATGATCCCCGTCACCTGCGTCGCGCCCGAGACCATCAGCCGGCCTTGGCCAGGTTCGCCTGCGATTTGGCCACGTCCTGGTTGAACCGTGCGAGCGACGTCGCGAAGTAGTGGCTGCCGCTGCCGTCGTTGCGCGCGACGTAGTACAGGTACGGGACGTGGGCCGGGTGCGCGGCGGCCTGGATGCTCGCCAGGCCCGGGTTGCAGATGGGCCCGGGCGGCAGGCCGGGGTACTTGCGGGTGTTGTAGGGGGAGTCGATCTGCAGATCGGCCTCGGTGAGGTTGGTCTTCCAGTAGCCGAGCGCGTACTGCACCGTCGCGTCGATGCCGAGCAGCATGTGCGCGTGCAGGCGGTTGTAGATGACCCCGGCGACGATCGGCCGCTCGGCCGGCACCGAGACCTCGCGCTCGATCATCGAGGCGATCGTCAGCACGTCATAGGGGGTCAGGTTCTTGCGCTCGGCGTACGCGTAGTTCACGCCGGCCGTGTAGTTGCTGGTAGGCGGTGAGCTGCGCAGCGACGAACTGCGGCACCGTCGTCGACGGCAGGATCGGATAGGTCGCCGGAAACAGGAACCCCTCCAGCGAGCGCGGCGTGGTGGTCCCGGCGAGCACCTTGCCCTCGCCCCCGACGCCGGTCTGGGCGAGGTAGGCGCTCGCCGACAGGTGGGTCTTGGCCGCCAGGATCGCCGCGATCTGCTCGCGCCGCAGCCCCTCGGGAAAGGTCACGTTGATCGGCGTCGGCGGGGGCGGCGGCGCGGCGCGCTGGCGGGACCGGTGCACACCGTAGGCGATGCCCCCGACGACGATGAGCACGAGCAGGATGAGCCACCAGACGCGGGCGCGGCGCCGGCGTGGCGGGCGCTGGGCCTGGGTGCTCACGAGTGGGTGAGCCGCCGGGCGCGGCCCACGACGGCCTCGAGCAGGACGCACGCGGCGGCGCTGTCGAGGTCCGCCTGCCCTCGCCGGTTCCCGGCCTCGGCCAGGCGACGAGCGGCCTCCCGGGTCGACAGCCGCTCGTCGACGAGCTCGACCGGCAGGCCGAAGCGCCCCCTGACGCGGTCGGCGAAGCCCGCCGCCGCGCGCGCCTGCGCACCGCGCTCGCCGGACATCAGCAGCGGTTCGCCGACGATGATCCGCCCGGGCTGCTCGCGGGCGAGCAGGTCACCCGAGCGCACGCATGCCCGACGGGCTGTCGATGCGGGCGATCGCCGGCAGCGGCCGGACCAGGCTCCCGGTGGGGTCGGTCACCGCCACGCCGGTCCGGGCCCGCCCATGATCGAGCGCCAGCAGCTTCACGCGCCCGGTGTGCCGAAGAGTGCCGCGGGCCGCAGCGAGTGCGGCCGGCAGGCGCGACGGATCCTTGCCGCCGGCTCGTGCCATCGTCTCGCGTCCGCCCCCGCCCCCGCCCACCAGCGGCGCGATCTCCTTGAGGATCACCGCTGCCGAGCGGCCCGCGGCCACCGCGCCCGAGCCGAGGTTGGCGACCAGCAGCACGCGCCCGTCGCTGCGCGCGCCGAGCACGACGGCCGCCTGGTCGCCGAGCAGGCGCTTGACCTGGTCCGAGATCTCCAGCAGCTCGTCGGCATCGCCGGCCTCGACCTCGGCCACGACGGCCCGCACGTCCCCGGCGTCGATCGCGCCCGCGACGAGCGCACCCGGATCGACGCGTCCGTGCCGGGCCCGCCTGAGCTCGCGTTCGAGCTCGGCGATCCGGGCGTCTCGGCCGGCGAGCTCGCGCTCGAGCTCCCGCGCGCGCTGGGCGTGCCACTCGGCCAGCGCGGCGCCGGTGAGCGCCTCGATGCGGCGTGCGCCGGAGCCGACGCTCGTCTCGGTCACGATCTTGAACGGACCGATCTCGCTCGTCCGCGCCACGTGGGTGCCCCCGCAGAGCTCCTTGGAGAAATCGCCGGCCGAGACGACCCGCACGACCTCGCCGTATTTCTCCCCGAACAGGCCGACCGCCCCAAGCGCGTCGGCCTCGTGCTTGGGCATCTCGGTCCAGGTCACCGGGCTGTCCTCGGCCACCCGTGCGTTGACCAGGCGCTCGATCTGCTCGAGTTCCTCGCGCGGGACCCGTCCGCGATGGGTGAAGTCGAAGCGCAGTTTGTCCGGCCCGACGTACGATCCGGCCTGCTTGACATCGGATCCGAGGCGCTCGCGCAGCGCCCAGTTGAGCACGTGGGTGCCGGTGTGGTTGGCCTGCGTCGCGCGCCGGCTCGCCACGTCGACGTGGGCGATGACCGCGGCGCCCTCGGCGAGCACCGCGCCCGCCAGCGACCAGGACCTGGTCGTCGCCCACGCGCAGGACATCGGTGACCTCGCGCCGGTGGCCGTCGGTCGCGACCCAGCCGCGATCCGAGATCTGCCCCCGCCCTGGGCGTAGAAGGGCGATTCGGCGAGCTTGACCAGGTGCCGGCTGCCGTCCAGGTCGGCCACGCCGGTGACCGTGGTGGCCACTTCGAGCTGGTCGTAGCCCACGAAGCGCGTCCGCTGGCCCCGCGCGGCGAGCTCGGCGGCCCGCACCGACAGCTCCGTCTCGGTCGCCGCGCCGACGCCGGCCCGGGAGCGCTCGCGCTGCTCGTCCATCAGCCGCTCGAAGGTCGCCGTGTCGACCTCGAGCCCCGCATCCTGGGCGGCCTCGGCGGTGAGGTCGAGCGGGAACCCGTACGTGTCATGCAGTCGGAACGCGTCGTCACCGGCGACGGTGCCGGTGGCGGCCGCGCGGGCGATGACCTCCCCCAACAGCCGCCGGCCCTGCTGGAGGGTACGCGCGAACTGTTCGGCCTCGGCGCCGAGGGTCTCGGCGATCGCCGTCCGCTCGCTGATCAGCTCCGGATAGGCGTCGCCCCAGCCGGCGGACACCTGCTCCGAGAGGTCCGACGACCGCGTCGACCGGCAGCCCCAACTGGGTCCCCTCGGCGACGGCGCGCCGGACGATCCGCCGCAGCACGTAGCCGCGCCCTTCGTTGGAGGGGCGCACGCCGTCGGCGGTGAGGAACGTCATCGCGCGGCCGTGGTCGGCGAGTACCCGCAGGGCGCGGTCGCTGCGCGCGGCGGCGCCGTAGCGCACGCCGGTCGCGCGCTCGGCCCATTCGATCAGCGGCCAGAACGCGTCGGTCTCGAAGACCGACGGCGTGTCCTGCAGCAGCGCCGCGATCCGCTCGAGCCCGGCCCCGGTATCGATGTTCTTGGCCGGCAGCGGGCTCAGCGATCCGTCGGCCGCGCGCTCGTACTGCATGAACACCAGGTTCCAGTACTCCAGGTAGCGCTCGCCACCGACCCGCGGACCGCCCTCGGGCCCGAACGCCGGCCCGCGGTCGAAGTACAGCTCGGTGTTGGGGCCGCACGGCCCGGTCGGCCCGGCCTTCCAGAAGTTGTCGGCCTCGCCCAGGGCCTGGATGCGCTCGGGCGGGATGCCGAGCTCGATCCAGCGCGCCCGCGCCGCATCGTCGCCCGGAACGCTGTCGTTGCCCTCGAAGATCGTGATCCAGATGCGCTCGATGTCGAGCCCGAACACCTCGGTGGAGACCTCGAACCCGAAGCGGATCGCATCGTCTTTGAAGTAGTCGCCGAGCGAGAAATTGCCGAGCATCTCGAAGAACGTCAGGTGCCGCGCGGTGTGGCCGACCTGGTCGATGTCGACCGTCCGGAAGCATTTCTGGCACGAGGTCAGCCGCGGGGCCGGCGGGATGGCGGTGCCCATGAAGTAGGCCTTCAGGGGCTGCATGCCGGCGATCGTCAACAGCACCGACGGGTCGTCGTCGTACGGCACCAGCGACGCCGACGGCAAGCCGAGGTGCCCCTGGCGCTCGAAGTACTCCCGAAACGCACGACGGATCTGGTGTGTCGTCATCCGAGCGCCGATCGTACCAGCACCACTCGGCGCCCGGCGCCCCCGCAGCCGGCGGTCAGCGCGGTGTCAGGGCCGCGTGGTCTTGGCGGTCTGGAGGGCCTCCTCGACCTCGCGGTCGAGCTGCGCCATGCGGCGATCGCTGGCGCGCTTGCCCGCCTCGACCGCCTCCTCGATCTGCTCGCGCAGGACCGCGTACTGCTCGCCGGCATAGGCGGGCCATTCATGCGGGTCGCGCGGCAGCTTCGAGTACAGGTACCCGAGCGCGCCGAGCGCCGCGACGGTGCGCAGTTTCATGTCACGGCCTCCTCTTCCCCGGTGGCGGCGGCCGTGGCGGCGCTCGCGGCGGCCGACGCCCCCTCACGCACCGGCGATTCCGCCTGGGTCTTGGCCTGCTGGGCGTCGGCGGCCCGGCGCGCGACGAAGGTGGCCAGCCCCTCCTTCACCCCGGCGGCGACCCCGGTCAGGACGCGGACCGGTGCCGTGGCGGCGCTCGAGATCGTCTGGATCGCGCGCTCGGCGCCCTTGGCGCCGTTGACCGCCGTGACCATGATCTCGTCGACGCGGTCGAGCTCGCGGTTGACCCCGTCCACCGTGGTCTGGGCCTTGCTGAGGATCGGCACGACCTCGTCGGTGACGCGGCTCACCGAGGTCCCCAGGCGGCCGAAGACGCCGGCCATGCGCAGGAACAGATACGCCAGGCCGAGCCCGGTCAGCACGAGGAACAACGAGAGTGCGGCCTTGAGGACATCGGACCACTGCACGAGTTACTGGCTCCCGCTCGAAGGATGTGACACTGCGATCGTACCCGCTAGAACGAGTCGTCCGGACTGGTAGACCGTCGCAGTCTGCCCCGGGGCGACGCCGGGAGCCGGCTCGGCGAGGTCGATCCGCACCCCGGATTCGTCGATCGGGACGACCGCGCGGCCGGCGATCGGCCGACCCCGGTAGCGCACGCGCACCTCGAACGGGCTCGCCAGGTCGAGGACGTCGTGGGCCACCGCCGGCCGCAGCTCGAGCCCCCACGTCTCGAGCGCGCTGCGCGGCCCGACCGTCGACCGCGTTGCGCTCCGGATCGGTGCCCAGCACGTACAGGGGCTCCGCGGCGGCGACCCCGATGCCCTTGCGCTGGCCGACCGTGAAGCGCCAGTAGCCCTGGTGCTCGCCGATCGGGGTGCCGTCGAGGTCGACGATCGGCCCGAACTCCGGCGCAAGGCCCGCGTTGCGCTCGAGAAACGGCCCGTAGCCATCGGCGCCGACGAAGCAGATCTCCTGGCTCTCGACCGCCTCGGCGGCCGGCAGTGCGGCCGCCCGCGCCCGCGCCCGCACCTCCGCCTTGGTCAGCTCGCCGAGCGGGAACACCAGGCGGGCGAGCATGTCGGCCCCGAGCATGCTGAGCATGTAGCTCTGGTCCTTGGCGGCGTCGGCCGCCGCGGCGAGCACGGGCGCACCGCCCGCCCCGTCCACGACGCGGGCGTAGTGCCCGGTCGCCAGGGAGCCGGCGCCCAGGAGCGCCGCGGCCTCGGCCAGCACCGCGAAGCGGACGCTGCCGTTGCACACGACACACGGGTTCGGCGTCAGCCCGGCCTTGTAGCCCGACATGAACGCCTCGACCACGCCCTGACGGAACGGCTCGGCGGCGTCGATGGTCAGGTGCGGGAGTCCCAGGGCATGCGCGCTCGCCCGGGCCAGCCGCACGGTCTCCGGTGAGCAGCAGGAGCGCTCGGCCGCGACCGCGGCCGGGTCGTGCCAGAGGCGCATCGTGACCCCGACCACGTCCCAGCCGGCCTCCTGGAGCAGCTGCGCGGCGACGGCCGAATCGACCCCGCCGCTCATCGCGACCGCGACGCGCCCGGCGACCGGCGCCAGGCCCTCCTCGCCGAGCCGGCCCGAGTACCGGGCCTCCAGCGCCCGTGCGACGCGCATCGGCGGTGATCTCCGCCGCATGCCGGCGATCGGCGCCCAGGCCGCCGAGTTCGCTGTCCAGGCGATCGGCCGACAGCAGCATCGCCTCGCGTACGCCGGCGCCCTCCAGGAGCGCGCAGGCCGCGCTCGCCGCCGCCAGCGCCGCCGGGCACCCGTAGGCCAGAAAGCGCGCCGCCGCGACACGTTCGCCCTCGATCCGCAGTTGGATCCGGATGACGTCCCCGCAGCCGACCGCGCCGGATTCCCCGATCGCGTTGGCGTCAGGGCAGCGGTCCGGCGCCCGTGGGGCTCGCCACGTGGCGGACGATCTCAGGCGGATAGGCAGGCACCCGGCAAGTGTATTCGAGCCGGGTGGCCATGAGCTGCGGCACCCCGGCAATCCGCATGAACTGGCGCGATCTCGGCTGCGCCGCGCGTGCGATTCGCGCCGGTCCAGGCCGCTGCGCGGTGCCGTTGGACGGTGGTGCGACCTGAGATTGGCACGCACGGGCCCGACGACATCTCCGCCAGCGGATCCCGTCTGACGCTCGTCGACGCCCGGCGACGAGGCGGCGGGGTGACCAATCTGGAGACCGGTCGCCCTCGCGGCGGTCGTGCTCGCCATCGTCATTGGGCTGATCGCCGACCGGGCCTGTGGTCAGCAGCGGTCGGCCCTGCTGAGAGCGACCATCGCGACGCCGGTGCCGCGAATGGTGCGTTGGTCGGCCGCCCGTCCCGTGGTGTCGCCGGATCGCACAACCTGGTGGACGCGCGATCGACGCGGGCTCGCCAGCGGTCTTCAGCGTCGACCGGCGCCGCTGATTGTGCACGGTCAGCGATCTCAGGCTGGCGCATTCGTCGCAAACGGCCGATACGCAATCACGCATGACTGTCGCCCTGCCCAGCGAAACCGGTCCCCGTCGATCGACGACACCGACGGCCGAGTCGTGAGCGGCCTCCTTGCCTCGCCGGGGATGGACCGGATCGCGATCATCATGGGCGTCGTCATCATGTTCTGGATGCTGTGGTACGTCCTTGCTGGCCGCGACCGGTAGGCCACGCTTACGCCGGGGCACGCCGAGCCCCCGTACCCCGCACACGCACGAGGGCCTGCGGATCCAGGATGCGGTGGCCAGCGCGCGCTCAGGTCAACCGATCGGCGGGCCCTCCCAGGTCCCAACGTCGTGACGGCGACCCGGCACGGTGACCCGCACAACCTCCGCGCCAGCGAGCCGTCCGGCGCTAGCTCACCGGTGCCGAGATGGCCTGGCTGAGGGCGGCGGCGAGCACGCCCTGGTCGACATACCCGGTCCAGGTGTTGGCGATCCGCCCGTCCGAGCCGATGATCACCACGCTCGGGGTGCTGGTGACGCCCAGGATCGTGGCCAGGTCGCCGTAGGCGCCCGCCTTGGCGGCGTTGTAGACCAGGTAGCGCACCCCGGCGATCGCCCGCTGGGGCGACGCGAGGCCGGCGATGGCCGCCGACACCGCGTCATCGTCGGCCTGTCCGCGGGATCACGAAACCGACCACGACGATCTCCTGGTTGCGCAGGGCGACGGTCACCGCGGCCGGCGTCTGGGCGTCGGTGACCACGCGCGCGCCGGCGGGCGTCGGGCTGGCCACGTGGATCGGCGCGGCGACCGGCGTGCCCAAGACGGGCGCGCTCGATGTGCTTCCCGATCCGGATCCCAGGAACCGGAACGCCATCACGATGACCAGCACCGCGATGGCCGCCCCGAGGATGACCTGCCGACGCGGCAGGTCGGCGAGGCGCTCGCGCACCCCGCTCACCGGCACAGCTCCGTGAAAGAAAGACCCCACCGTGCCGTTCCGGGATGAGTGCTGAACCTGCCGTAGCAGGTGGGACGCGTGCAGCCGCGGCACACAGTGCGGCGACCAAACAACGCATCCCGGGTATTAAGTGTTGGCTCAGGCCTCGCGCCGGTGGCGCACACGGTCGGGTCCTTTGAGAGTAGTTGACATCCCATGTGTCGACAATCCGCAGCGGCAACTCAAGACCCCCGGCCGAAACCCGACCCGCCGGCGCCTGCCGCGGCCCGATCGGATCTCTTCGACCATCGCGCCGAGGTGCCGTACCCTCAGGTCGAGATGACCGGGACGCCGCTTGCCGATCGCCTGGAGATGCTGCTGGTCGCCCAGTGGCTGGAGGCCGGTGCGCCAGATGACGGCAACGTGACCTTCAAGGTCCTGGCGGCCGCGGAGGAGCTCGGCTGCGGCGGCGGGCGCAGCGGGCTCCTGGAGATCATGCGCGCACTCGGCACGCTCGAAGACGCGCACCGTGTCCAGATCGAGTGGGCGCCAAGCGCCGGCGCCCCGGCGCGGGTGCGCCTGGCGGACGAGCCTGTGCCGCGACGCGCGGCGCGCCTTCGAGCCGCCGCCGCTCTAGAGGCCGGTGTACTTCGTGGGCGTCGCGTCCGGTCCGACGGACGCCCAGAACCCCGCCGGCGTCGCGACCAGCGCGCGCGCCGGCGCGCTGACCTGCTGGATCTGGTGAATCGACGGGTCGACGAGCGAGATGTCGAGCACGGCGCCGGTCGCCGGCGCGCTGACGACCACATGCCCGTCGCTGACCGAGATCGCCTGCATCGTCGACGGCACGGTGATCTTCCTCAGGACGCGCCCGGTGGTGGCGTTCAGGTGCAGGATCTCACCGCGCACCAGCACGCACAGGATCCCCCCGTAGGCGGCAATCCCGATCGGCGCGCGCGAGCTCTCCAGGACGTCCCGGGACCGTTCCGTGCCGGCACGCGAGACGATCTGGGACAGCTGGGTGCCGCCGGCCGGCGTCGTGGTCAGCGCCCAGACCGCTCCGGGCACCGCCGCGAGGCTGAGGATCGGATCGCTGACGCCGACCGCCTGGCGCTGCCCGGGCACGACCGACAAGTCGGCCGCGGTCCAGAGCTTGGGCTCGTGCACGTTGATCGGCTCGACCTGACGCCCGCCCGAGTCGGCGACCCAGAGCCAGCCCCCGGCGCTTGCGAGCACCAGTTTCCCGGGCGGCAGGTGCTGCGGGGTGGTCGTCCAGACCTGGTTGAGGTTGGTCTGGTCGGTCGTGTAGCCGAGGACCGTGCGCCCGCGCACGATCCAGACGCGATGTGCCCCGACGGTGATGGCGGTGGCGATCGGGGTCGCGGCCGGCGGCGGGATCATGAGCCGCCCGGGCGGCGCCTGGACGTCCAGGCGCGTGAGCGCACCGTCGCGGAGCGTGAACACGCCGGCGTGTCCGTTGGCGGCCACCACCACGTGCGCGGGGGCCGCGGAGGTGGACAGGTCGCGCGAGCCGAGCACGCCGGTCGCCGAGGATGCGGCGCCACGGCACACACGGCCACGACGGCGGCGGCAAGCAGGCGGCGGCGTCGTCACGTGCACGGCCCCTCGCCCGCCGTTACGATCGAGCGGATCCCGAGCTCGCGCAGCTGCGGCGCGTCGACACCCGCGGGTGCGCCGGTCAGCGGGTCGCTGCCGGTCGCGGTCTTCGGGAACGCGATCACCTCGCGGATCGAGCGCTCGCCGGCAAGCTGCATGACCAGGCGATCCAGTCCCGAGCGCCACGCCGCCGTGCGGCGGCGCGCCGAGTTCCAGCGCGCGCAGCAGGAACCCGAACCGCTCCTGTGCCTCCTCGGCATCCAGCCCAATCACGGCAAAGACCCGCTCCTGAAGATCGGTGCGATTGATGCGGATGCTGCCACCGCCCAGCTCGAGGCCGTTCGATCACGACGTCGTAGGCCTGGGCGAGCACCTCGCCAGGCTTCGATTGTAGGCGATCTTCATCCTCCGGTCGCGGGGCCGTGAATGGATGATGCAGCGCGTCCCAGCGCTGCTCGTCGGCGTTCCATTCGACCAGCGGGAAATCGATGACCCACAGCGGCGCCCAGACGCCCTCCGGGATGAGGCCGAACCGCTCGGCCCAGCGCGTGCGCAGTGCGCCGAGCACGTGCTGCGCGACGGGCTCGGTGTCGGCGACGATCGCGATCAGGTCGCCCGCTCCCGCCGCCGACCGCCGCGGCGAGCCCCGCGAGGAACTCGGCCTTCACCGAGGCCCGCAGCGCCCCCGCCTCGCCGGGGACCGCCCAGACGAGTCCCTTGGCGCCGAGCTCCTGCGCCTCGACGACCAGGCCGTCGAGATCCTTGCGCGAGAGGCCGGCACCCGCCCCCGGGAACACGATCGCCCGGACGACCCCGCCGGCGCCGACGACGCGCTCGAACACGCCCAGCCCCGACGTCGCGGCGGCCTGGGACCAGTCGGCGATCTCGCAGGCAGAAGCGCAGGTCCGGGCGGTCGGTGCCGAAGCGCCGCATCGCCTCGTGGTACCCCATGCGCGGGAACGGCGCCTCGAGTGCGATCCCGGCCTGTGCCCACGCCGCCAGGAGCACCTGTTCGACCAGGGCCTGGATGTCCGCCGGCTCGACGAACGAGGCCTCGATGTCGACCTGGGTGAATTCCGGCTGCCGGTCGGCGCGCAGGTCCTCGTCGCGGAAGCAGCGCACGATCTGGTAGTAGCGCTCGATGCCGCCGACCATCAGCAGCTGCTTGAACAGTTGCGGGCTCTGCGGCAGCGCGTAGAAGCTCCCCTGCTGCAGCCGGGACGGCACCAGGAAGTCGCGCGCGCCCTCGGGCGTCGAGCGGGTGAGCATCGGCGTCTCGACCTCAAGGAAGCCCTCGCCCTCGAGCACGTCGCGGATCGCGCGAACGACCCGACCGCGCAGCTCGAGTGCCTGCAGGCGCGGCGCACGACGCAAGTCCAGGTAGCGATAGGTCAGCCGGAGCTCCTCGCCGGCCTGGGTGTGCTCGTCCTCGACCGAGAAGGGCAATGGCGCCGCCTCGGCGAGCACCTCGAGCCCGGTCACCCGCAGCTCGACCTGTCCGGTCGGGATGCGCGGGTTGACCGTGTCGGCGTCGCGCGCGACGAGCGTGCCGGACGCGCTGACCACGTCCTCGGGCGACAGCCGCTGCGCGCGTTCGAGTACCGCGCCCGCGTCGGGGTGGATCACCAGCTGCAGCACGCCGCTGCGGTCGCGCAGGTCGATGAACACCACCCCGCCGTGATCGCGGCGCCGGTGCACCCAGCCGGCGACGCGGACCTCGGCGCCCTTGGGACCCGGCCGCCGCAAGGCAGCTGTGGGTGCGGAACCGCTCGGCCCCGATCACAGGGCTCCCTCCAACTCCGACAAGCGCACCTCGATCTGTTCTCCGGACTGCATGTCACGAACCATCGCCATCCCCCGCTCGCGCTCGCGCGGCCCCAGGATGACGGTGCGCCGGGCCCCGACGCTCGCGGCGTGTCGCATCATCCCTTTGAGGCTCCGTCCGGCGCGGTCGGCCTCGCAGCGAGCGCCCGCGTGCCCGCAGCCGGGACATCATCGCAAATGCCTCCAGACGCGATTGCTCATCGACGGCCGCGAAGTAGACATCGACCGGGGCGGGCGGCGCGGTGATGCCCGGCGGCATCGAGCGCCAGCACGATGCGCTCGATGCCGGTGCCGAAGCCGACCCCGGCGAGCGCCGGCCCGCCGAGTTCCGCGACCAGGCCGTCGTAGCGCCCGCCGCCGCCGATGCCGCTCTGGGCGCCCAGGCGGTCGCAGGTGAACTCGAACACGGTGTGGGTGTAGTAGTCCAGCCCGCGCACGAGCCCCGGATCCTGCACGTAGGCGACGCCGATCGCATCGAGCGCCTGCTCGAACCGCGGCAGCGTGCGCGGCGGCGGTGTCCGAGAGCGCGTCGGCGATGCGCGGCGCGTCGGCCATCACCGCGGCCACCGCCGGGTCCTTGCTGTCGAACAGGCGCATCGGGTTCTCGCGCATGCGCTGACTGGCGTCGGCGGGCAGCGCAGTCGGCGTGCCGGGTCAGGTACGTCGAGGAGCTCGCGGCGGTACGGCTCCCGGGTCGCAGCGTCCCCGAGGCTCGAGATCCGCAGCCGCACGTCCGGGACGCCGAGGGCGGCATAGATCCCCGCCAGCAGCGCGATCACCTCGGCATCCAGCAGCGGGTCGCCGGAGCCGATCGCCTCGGCGCCGATCTGGGTGTGCTCCCGGAAGCGTCCGGACTGCGGCGCCTCGTAGCGGAACATCGGCTCCGTGTACCAGAGCTTCACCGGCAGCGGCAGCTTGTGCATGCCGTGCTCGAGGAAGGCACGCACGACGCCGGCAGTACCTTCGGGCCGCAAGGTGATCGAGCGCCCGCCCCGATCCTCGAAGGTGTACATCTCCTTGCGCACGATGTCGGTGCTCGCACCGACCCCGCGCGCGAACACCTCGGTGTGCTCGAAGGTCGGCGTCGTCAGCTGGCCGAACCCGTAGGCGGCAAATGTCTCGGCGGCGACCCGGAGGATCCGATCCCGGATGCGGTGCTCTGCGGGCAGGACGTCCCGGGTCCCGCGAGGCGCCTCCAGGCGCCCGTGGCTCACTTGGCGCCCGCCCGCGAGCCCGTCCACTTGCGCAGCTGCGACCGGTAGCGCCACCGCTCGATGACCAGGCCCATGGCCACCATGAGCCCGAAGCCGATCACCCCGATCCCGATGGCCAGGATCGGGTTGAGGTGCAGCAGGAAGATGAGCACCAGCACGTAGCCGGCCGCGATCAACCCGGCGCGCTTGAACACGCCGTGCGGCGACGGTGGGATCGGCTCACCGGGCTTGCGCTTGGGCCCCGACTTGGACTCCTGGGTGGCCTCGCGCTCGATCTTCGGGCTGCGCGCCGGCGGTGGGCCGGTCGGGCGTGGCTTACGGCGCTTTGCGATCACTGACTCCTTAGCTCTCGTCACGGGCGAGCGCCGGGCAGGACTCCTCGAGCAGCAGCGACGGGGTGAACCGGCGCAGTCCGAGCTCCTCGGGGTCCACGTCGCCCAGCGCATGACGCGGCATGAGCCCCACGAGTTCGCTCGCTCCCAGCTCGACCCCGAGCCGGTCAGCCTCGCGGCGGACCGCCTGCATGACCACCCAGGGCGGCGTACTGCGTGAGTCTTCCAGGTTCATCGATACCTGTGCAATCCCTGCCTCGGGCAGGTACAGCCCCATCGCCCGCACGCCGGGCAGCCCGCCGCTGGATTCCCGCACACGGTCGGCGATGGCGCGGGCCTCGGCGAGCGAGGCGTACGGCAGCTCCACGTTCCACGCGATCAGCGGCGGCCGCACGCCGACCAGGACGCACCCGGCCGTCGGGTGCAGCCGGCGCGGGCCGGCATCCGGGATCAGCTGGCCGGCGGCGATCGCCTCGGCGAGACGGTCGGACCCGTAGGCCCGCAACCCGTACGGCCGGGCGAGCTCCGGGCGTCCGCGCGATCTCGCCGTAGTAGAAGACCGGCAGGTCAAGCTCGTCGCCGATGCGCTCGCCGACGGTCTCGGCGATCGCACGCGCCGGCGCGGCATCCGCGGGACCCAGGACGACGATCGGCGCGACATCAAGGGCACCGGTACACGGGTGCACGCCGCGGTACCGGCGCAGATCGATCCGCTCCAGGGCCGCCCCGGCAAGAGCCGACCAGCGCGTCGCACAGGCCCGCCGGGGTCCCGGCGATGCTGAGCACCGTCCGGTTGTGGTCGTGGTCGGTGTGGCGGTTGATGACCTCGGCACCCGGTACCCTGCAGGCATCGGTCAGCGCCGCGATGCGCTCCTCGTCGCGGCCCTCGCTGAGGTTGGGCACCGACAGCATCCGAGACGGGGCGGGCGGGGACGTCTCGGGCGCCCCGGATCCCGGTTGAGCCTGCCCGTTTCGCGCGATACCGTTCACCGGTGAATCACCTTGCCGACGCTCCTCCGCCTCATTTCGTTCCTGCGCCCGTATCGCGTCGCGATCGCGATGACTGCGTTCTTCGGGGCGGGCCTGATGGCCTGCACGCTGACCCTGCCGTACATCACCCGGCTGGTGATCAACGATGTCATCGAGGCGGGCCAGCGCGACAAGCTGGCCCCGCTGATCGGCTGGACGCTGCTGATCATCGCGCTGCGGTTCGTGTTCAACATCTGCCGGCGCATCTTTGCCGGGCGCATCAGCCTGGGGGTCGAGTACGACCTGCGGGATGCCGTGTTCGCCCACATCCAGCGCCTGTCGTTCAGCTTCTTCGACCGCATGCCCGTCGGGCAGCTCATGTCGCGCACCACCAACGACCTGCAGGTCGTGCGGTTCTTCCTCGGGTATGGGCTGGTGTTTCTGTTCATGAACACGTTCCAGCTCATTCTGATCACCGTCGTGCTGTTCTGGATCAATGCGGGTCTCGCGGCGGTTGCGCTGCTGGTCGGTCCGGCGCTGCTGGTCGTGGCGACCCGGTACTCGCGCAGGTCGGCACCGGTCCGGCTCGACGTCCAGCAGAAGGCGGGCGAGGTCGCGCAGGCCGCCGAGGAGAGCGTGGTCGGGATCCGGGTCATCAAGGCCTTCGGTCGCGAGGACTACCGCACTGATCAATTCTCCGACGTGTCCTACAGGGCCTTCCGGCGCAACATGGATGCGGCGCGATTGGAGTCGTTCTACTCCCCGCTGTTGAGCTTCCTGCCCATCATCGGCCTCGCCGTGGTGATCATCTACGGGGGCACCCTGGTCATCGACCACGAGCTGAGCCTCGGCGCGTTCGTGCAGTTCTACCTGTACCTGGCGCTGTTGATGGGGCCGTTTCGAATCATCGGCGTGTTGGTGGGCAACGCGCAGCGCGCCGTAGCCGGCGGACAGCGGATCTTCGAGATCATGGATGCGGCCCCCGACGTCGGCGAGCCAGCGCACCCGGTCCCGCTGCCCGCTGGGCCGGGCGAGGTCCGCTTCGAGGACGTGCACTTCGCCTACACGCCGGGACGCGAGGTCCTGCACGGCATCGACCTCGACGATTCCGGGCGGGGCGACGGTCGCGCTGATCGGGACGACCGGCGCCGGCAAGAGCACGCTGACCGAGCTGATCCCGCGCTACTACGAGGTCTCCGAGGGCCGCGTCCTGGTCGACGGCGCCGACGTGCGCGAGCTCGCGCTCAACGACCTGCGGCGCCAGATCGGCGTCGTCTCGCAGGAGCCGTTCCTGTTCTCGGCGAGCGTGCGCGAGAACATCGCCTACGGGCGGCCCGAGGCGACCGATGACGAGGTGCGGGCGGCGGCCGCGGCAGGCGCGGGCGGATGCGTTCATCGACGCGCTGCCGATGGGCTACGACACGATCGTCGGGGAGCGCGGCTACACCCTCTCGGGCGGTCAGCGCCAGCGCCTCGCGATCGCGCGGGCGATGATCACCGACCCGCGCATCCTGATCCTCGACGAGGCGACCGCATCGGTCGACGCCAGCACCGAGCGCGAGATCCAGGACGCACTGCGCGCGGTCATGGCCGGGCGGACCACGATCATCATCGCCCACCGGCTCTCGACGATCCGGTTGGCCGACGAGCTGATCCTGCTCGACCACGGCGCGATCGCCGCCCGCGGTCGCCACGCCGAGCTGTACGCCCAAAGCGCGCTCTACCGCGACATCCACGACAGCGGCCTGGCGCGGCCGGACCTCGTCTTGGGGGACGTCTGATGGCCACGCGCATGGGCGGCGGCGGCCGCGGTGGCGGCAGCCCGCGACGGTTGGGCGGTCCGCACCCCGAGGATGACATGGAAGGGATCGCCCACCCCTCGGGGCGACAGATCCGGCGCCTGGCGCCGTTCGCGCGGCCCTACAAGGGCCGGATCGTCCTCGCGCTGTTCCTCACGGTCATCCTCGCGGCTCACCGGCCTAGCCGGCCCTGCCCTGGCCCAGATCGGGATCGACAAGGGCATCACCGTCGGCAACGAGACCGTGCTCGTGCTGACCGTCGTGGCGTTCGTGCTGGTCGGCGTGCTCGGCTGGGCGACCGGCTATGCGCAGACCTACCTGTCCAGCTGGATCGGCGAGCGCATGCTCTACGACCTGCGCATCAAGCTGTTTTCCCATTTCATGGCGCTCGAGCTCGGCTACCACGAGCGCGCATCGACCGGTCGGAGTGTCAGCCGCCTGACCAGCGACGTCGAGCAGCTCAACGACCTCGTCACGGACGGGTTCACCTCCGTGGTGGTCAACGGGCTGACCTTCATCGGGGTCGTCATCATCCTGTTCGTCTACGACTGGCGCCTGGCGCTGCTGTCGTTCGTGGTGTTCCCGTTCCTTGCCGTCGGCACGGCCTGGTTCCGGGTCGCCTCGGCCAAGGCGTACCGGCGCACCCGAGAGACCGTCGCCGACGTGCTGACCGTCCTGCAGGAGAACCTGGCCGGCGTGCGGGTCGTGCAGGGGTTCGGCCGTCAGGAGCCGGCCCGCGAGGCGTTCCGACGCGCCAACGCCGACTACCGCGAGGCCAACATGCACACGATCCGACTGTCGGGGATCTACTTCCCGAGCATCGAGCTGCTGTCGGGCATCGGCCTGGCCATCGTCCTGTATTTCGGCAGCATCGGCGTCCTCGACCACCAGATCCAGATCGGCGTGATGGTTGCCTTCATCGGCTATCTGGCGAGCTTCTTCGACCCGATCCAGCAGCTCTCGCAGCTGTATGACGACTATCAGTCCTCGATGGCCGCGCTCGAGAAGATCCAGTCGGTCTTCGACACCGCGCCGGCGCTCGCCGACCCACCGGACGCCCCCGCGCTGCCGCACGTCCAGGGGACCGTCGACCTCGACCACGTCACGTTCGGGTACGCGCCCGGCGTTCCGGTGATCCATGACGTCACGCTGCACATCAACGCCGGCGAGACGGTGGCGTTGGTCGGTGCGACCGGCGCCGGCAAGTCCACGCTCGCGAAGCTCATCGCCCGCCTGTACGACCCGCAGGAGGGGGAGGTCCGCATCGACGGCCACGAGCTGCGCTCGGTGCGCCTGGCCTCGTTGCGCGAGCAGCTCGGGATCGTGCCCCAGGAGGGACACCTGTTTGCCGGCACCCTGCGCGAGAACTTGATCTTCGGACACCCGGGCGCATCGGATGACGAGATCACCGCGGCGCTGCAGGCCGTCGGCGGTGACGACATCCTGGAGGCGCTCCCCGACGGTCTGGAGACCGTCGTCAACGAGCGCGGGTCGGGCCTGTCGGCCGGGCAGCGTCAGCTGATCGCCTTCGCCCGTGCCCTCGTCGCGGACCCACGCCTGCTCATCCTCGACGAGGCCACGTCGTCGGTCGACATCCGCAGCGAACAGCGGATCGAGCATGCCATGGACGTGCTGCTCGAGGGCCGTACCTCGATCCTGATCGCGCACCGGCTCTCGACGATCCGCAACGCGGATCGGATCGTCGTACTCGACCACGGACGCATCGTCGAGCAGGGTTCCCACGAGGAGCTTTTGGACCACGACGGGCGCTATGCGAGCCTGTACGGGGACTGGGAAGAGGCGACCAACGCGCCGATCACATAGGAGCCCGAACGCCGCAGGGCGGTGTGCTAACGTGCCCCCGTTCGATCTGCCGGTGGGGGATCGTCTAGCGGTAGGACGCCGGGTTCTGGCCCCGGTAGCGGGGGTTCGAATCCTCCTCCCCCAGCTTCGGCCAGATCGGCACGTGGTTGGTTCTCGGCGCATTCGTCTAGGGGCCTAGGACGCCGCCCTCTCACGGCGGTAACACGGGTTCAAATCCCGTATGCGCTATCAGATCGCCGTAAACAAGCGGTTGTTCCCGCTATCCGCTTGCCATCTGTGTCTCTGGACACCACCCGTGTTCGAGTGGTGCCCCCCCGGTGCCCCCTCGACATGGGTCACCCCGCCGCGCAGACTCACTTCGGGCGGTCGACCGCTGTCCGCGTGGACGTCCGTCGCGTCGACGACCCAGTTCATCGGCGGATCGTCGTGTCGCAAGACCATGTCCTCGACCACCGACATGCCGTGGGTCTTGACTGCATCCACGACATCAGGGCCGCAGAAGCCGGGCTCGTCCCAGGCGAGGTCTGCGACCGTTCCTCGGGATGCGGACCACGCACCGCTCTTTCTTTCCGTTATCGAGGCGCACCTTCCAGGCGTAGATGTGCGCGTCGGACCTGGACGTGTGCTCAGGCCTGACGGGAAAGACGAAGACGATTGGTCGCATCGGCGAGCAGTCTGACCCCGCCGGACGCCACTGTCCATCCGTGCATACCCCGGTGGTACCCGGGATCAGCCTTCCAGCGCATAGTCGTCCTGGATGATCCCGTCGATTTGCACCACCCAGTGCAGCCAGGGTCGTCCCGGTTTAGGACCTTGTCCCAGATCACCGTTTGACCCTTGGAGTAGACCGCATCGGCGACCTCCGGCCGGCACACGTAGGATGGTGCTCCGCCTGATGGGCGGCGGACTTCGAGACGCGGATCACGGACTCAATCCAACTCTCGTCGTCGCAGAGCAGCGTGTACTGCGACAGTCCACTGCCTCGGCAACATCCAGCCGGCAGCGACCGGGATCGGTCCGCGCCAGAACGATGGCGGTCCTGCAGGTCCCAATCTCCGCAGGGACCTGGGTCGCCTCGTCCTCGCAGACCAGTGTGTACCGCCACAGAATCAAGGACCCCTGGGCGGTGTCACCTTCGCGGGTTCAATCGGATACGCAAAGCCCACCGGACACATCGGCGACCAGTCCTATTTGCTTGCAGTTCAGCGCTCGACGCCGATCTCGACGTGAGGCGCTGGCTCCGACGGAGGACGAACGCAAAATCGGAGCGAGCACCTTACGGTTGCTCCTCGCCCATAAGAGGAGCCGGCAGGCCGGCGGAGCCGAAGTATTTGGAGCAGCTACCCGTCAGGAGAGGCATTCCCGTTCGCCGCGACGTTCTGCGTAGATAGACCCTAGTGCCGTGCGTGCCGGCTTGGTAGCGGCGTCGTCGGGATAGCGGCACTAGTGCCGTAGATGCGTCTGCTGACGGTCTCGAATTGAAGGACCGTTGTCGTAGGCCAGCCGGAGCTGGGACATACTGCGTTCCTGCCGAGCCGCGCGCAGTGCCAGGCCGATAGATTGCTCGTGCATCTGGCTCTCCTGACTCCGTAGGAGCGGCCAAGCGGAATCCGCAGCCTCGAGTCGCCCGGTGTCAAATCACGAGCGGGCAAATTCTGGGACGAACAAGTAGAGCGGCGTGACGGATTCGGCTTCCGGACCGGGCCGGTTCAGTCAATCTGCTTCACCACCCTGACGCCACAGCTTGACCGCTCCGCGGCCCTTCGGTCTCCTAACCCCGCATGTGTTTGAGGGGAAGGAAGAAATGGCCTCGCGAAATGTCGTAAGCGACCGACGGAGCTGGCAGGGCGTCGGTCATCTCGCTCGTAGTGCGAGCGTTTACCGGGCTGGGCGGGCCGCTGCCCCCCCGCGGGTCGCGCGGGGGCTCCGCCTTACACGAGCGCCCGGCCTGTTGGGATTCTCGCACTCCAGCGCAAGCCGGATGCCCCGTGAATCCAAGCGTGCCCCTACTGAGGACTCGGGCCCAAGTTCGACCGCTTCGGCCCGAAGGAGCGCCGCGACTCGCGAAAGACACGCCTCTTCCTCCAACGTCAACGGACAGCGGTCGGAGCGCACGCGCACCCAGGATTGAGGCCGAGTTTTGCCTGCGGTCAGCGGCCCATGAGCAAGGCTAGCTCGGGGAGCACTCGCCGCATCCGGGTCCATCGACTTCGATGTGCAGGCGCCCGCGACCCACGTTGTGGGCGGCAGTTCGACTGCCTCGGCGATCATCTGAGCGGTCAGCCGACGCAATGCCGCCTGCTCGTGCGCGTCCACGATCATCGGAGCGGCCACCCGGCGCAATGCCGCCTGCTCGTGCGCGTCCACGATCATCGGAGCGGCCACCCGGCGCAATGCCGCGTGCTTGCGCGCGTCCACGATCATCTGAGCGGCCACGCGGCGCCGTGCCACCTGCTTGCGCGCGTCCAGTCCCTGTGACCCCTTGCGCCCGCGGGTCGGGACAGTCTGGGTGCTCATCGTGATGACCTCCGCTGGAGACCCACGCGCCCCCAGTAACCTCGGGAAAGCCACCGCGAGGCACCCCTGCGCGCGTCATCGCGTTCGGCCTTGCGCAGGCCCGAAGGAAACGAATTGTCGTGCACGCCGGCCACCTCCGTCCTCGCTCGCCTGACATGTCCTTGAGGGGAGGCAACGGGCGAACGATTTCCGTGGCGGAAGGCTCGAGCGTCGGCACACCCTCGAC
Source organism: uncultured Thermoleophilia bacterium (assembly GCA_963784985.1). Lineage (GTDB taxonomy): Bacteria > Actinomycetota > Thermoleophilia > Miltoncostaeales > Miltoncostaeaceae > CAITWD01. Next base: position 66,168 of record CAWATR010000006.1, on the reverse strand, counting down.
CGACGCGCGCCTCTCATTCGCAGCGCCCATGCAAGTAAACCCCCCAGGGAAAACTTGGGGGGGCATCACCCGATAGGAAAAGGCGCGGCGCCCGCAAGGCCCGGCGTTCGATCGGTTCAAGCAGCGTTCCAGGGACGCCACCGCGCCGCCATCGGGGAACCCCGCGTCTCGGCCGCTCGAATGCGCATCGTGCGAGTTATGTCGGGGACAGCTCATGCTCAACCCTGTCCGCGGCCTAGCCCACCGAGACGATTGATTCCACGGCGATCGCCGTGTTTAAGGGGTGTTGCACAGAGAGGCCGAACCGTTGCCGACCATGCGCGTCGCGGTGCGATCTCCGGGGCTACTGTGCCAGATCGCGTGCCAGATCCGGCGTCTGATCCCGAGATCCCGCATGGATAGTGGCATCTCGGAACCCGCACGACGGTCTCAAACACCGTTGGGTGAAAGTCCGTGGGGGTTCGACGCCCCCGTCCCGACTGCGCGATAACCTGCTTGTGTAGCGGGTTTGCGGCCTTCTGGCAGTTCTGCTGCGCGCTGGGCATTATCCGCCGAAGTCCGCCAATCCGCCCGCGCGTGTGTGCCTGTGGCGCATTTGTGGCACGAGGGGGCGCTGTGAGTAGCCTTGACCAGCAGTTGCACGGGGCGGAGAAACTGCTGGGGCGGTGCCGCCCGAGGAGCGCGTGCGCAACGTGGACATCTACTGGCACGATCCAAGGCGGCGCCGTGGCCTGTACCTGGTGAGCGCCAGCACACAGGCGCTGCTGGATGACCGTATGCCGCCGTGCCAGTGCATGACGACGTGCCTCTGCGCGTGCCAAGCACAAGCGTGCTACTGCGCGAGCAGATACTGGGTCTGCTGGCTGCCCTGGATATCCAGACGGTGGCTCAACTGTGCGCCGACACTGGCAGCGCCGATTACCAGGTGCGCGATGCGGTGCACTACTTGGTGGAGGCCCGCTGCATCGTGAAGGTGCCCGCACCTGCAGGCGCGGTGCGCGCGCTCATCGCGTTCCGGTTGCGGAAACCAGGCGACGGGTAGGGCGGCACGCGGTTCTCCCTCCCGGGCCTCGGCGATCACGTCAACAGTCAAGCACCCGGAGCCGACGGCTTGGACGGGCCTAGATATGCTTGAGCGGTCGATGGAGAGCGTGGCTGAGGCTGTCTCCGTTGCTACCGAGGACGAGCGGCGGATCTATGTTGAGCGCGTCGGCAGCCGGTGGCGTTGGAGCCTGACCCACCGCGGCGGCTCGTATCCGCTGCAACGAATCGCGGCTCGGTTCCTGCGCGTCGACCACAACCGCATCATGATCGGCTTTCGCACCGTCGACGATGACGTCTGCGTGTTGTGCGCCGATCCCGACGATCCTGTGCCCGCTGACGCATGGAAGATCATCGACTTCGACGGGCCCACATCATCGACGATTGTGAAGGAGCGCATCCTCCAGGCATTCGGGTCGTCGTCAGCCCCCGAGTGACCGATCAACACCCGCCACGCTGGACGAATACCACCAGCGTCCGCCCTGGGGTGAAGCGTACGTCCTGAACCCGGTAGACCGAGATGCCCGTGAAGTTGACGAGCTCACCTTGGGCGCTCCAGACATCCCAGTCTGCCTGATGGGTGCCCGCCACGCGCAACGTCCGTAAACACCGCGGTAACACGCCCTATCGTCAGGATTTCTCTATTCCCAGAGACTGGACCAAGAACTAGGTTCTGCCTAGACGCAGCGCCAGGTTGAACTCGCCTGGGGCTCGGTCCGTCAGGAGGAGCTTACGGCACTATGACGTCAGCTATCATTTACGTGAATAAGCACACTCACCCCAAGCTCACGAAGCTTGGGTACGCGCTAGTTATCAATACGATGACAGACAGGGGTGAACCAGCAGAGATCATCATCGCGTGTGACACGTTCCAGCTGATCGAACATGCTATGCAGGAGCGCTCGAAGATCGACGACGAGAGCATGGTCTCGTACGACGGAGCTTGAACGAGCAAGAGCTGGAGAGAGAAGCTAGATGACATCTGAAGAGCTTGAACTGGCTAAGAGCGTTATGCGAGAAGCAAAATCGCTCGAAGTGATAGACACGCCTGGGCCTACTGACCCAACAGAGATCATTCGCATGGCGCAAGACATCGTCGACATGGCTAGACACTGGGGGGTCGTCCAGACTTGCACCAACGGCCTATCGGAAGGCTAGGCAGCAAGGAGCTAAGGGCACCAGTGGGGACCACGTCCCTGAGCCCGCACGCATTCCGGAGGAACCTCATGAGCATTCGCTCTGAAGTACTTGTGAGTACCGACTGGGTTGCCGAGCATGGTGATACCGCCGACATCCGCATCATCGAGGTCGACGAAGACACCCAGGCATACGGCACGAGCCATATCCCTGGTTCGATCGCTTGGCACTGGCGCGACGATTTGCACGCCCGTCCGCGCCGTGAGCTGATCTCGCACGGCGGCGTGCGCGAGCTGCTTGCAAGGTCGGGGGTTGGTCGCGAGACGACCGTCGTGCTCTACGGCGGCAACAACAACTGGTTCGCCGCGTATGCCTACTGGACGCTCAAGTACCGCGGCTTTGACCGCGTGAAGATGCTTGACGGCGGCCGCAAGAAGTGGGAGATCGAAGGGCGACCGCAGACAGCTGAGGTCCGCCTGATCGCCGCGAGTGACCCAGGTGCCCTCCGCCTGGACCGTCCAGAGCTTCGCGCCTTTCGGGATTACGTGCTGTCCTCGCTGGACAGCGTCGAGCACGCGCGCGTCGACGTCCGCAGCCCGCAGGAGTACACCGGCGAGCTGGTCGCCCCGGCACACCTTCCCCAAGAACAGGCACAGGTCCCCGGTCACATCCCCGGTTCGGCAAACGTGCCATGGGCGTTGGCTGCCCGCGAGGACGGCTCGTTCAAGAGCGACGAGGAGTTGCGGGAGCTGTATGGCAACGTCGGAATCACCGCGGACAAGTTCGTGACGGCCTACTGCCGCATCGGTGAGCGCAGCTCGCACACGTGGTTTGTCTTGCACGAGTTGCTCGAGTACCCGAACGTGCGCAACTACGACGGCTCGTGGACCGAATACGGCAGCCTCGTCGACGTGCCGGTCGAGCGCTAAGCCGCACGCCGGACCACGTACTGTGCCCAACCGCCGCCTGAGTCCGCCCGGCGCCCGTCAGCGGGGCCGGGCGCGGACCGCATCTACAACAACACTGCCGCAGGGTCGCGGGACAACATCATCGCGTAACCGCACTGCGCATCAGGAAGGTCCGCCCCCCCCGGCGAGCCTTCCTGGGTTCCGGCTCTGTGTTCTGTCGAATCCGGTTACGACATTTCGCGGGGCCATTTCTTCCTTCCCCGCATGTGTTTGAGGGGATAAGGGAGTCGACAAAACCCGGACGCGGTTAGGCAAATAGGTCCATGTCGCAGGCCAGCCGGACCAGCTCGAGAACAGTTCGCACCCCGCGTCTTTAGGGAGGCGAACTCGAGCAGGCCGGCACCCGCACCATCTGCCAAGCTACGCAGGGCACCATGTCCCGGATGCGGGACGGCACCGCCGTCGCTCGGGCGATCGGCAACCCTGGGATTTCCATCGGTGGCAGACGACTCGGCCCGTACCGCAGCAAGCGGGATTCGCTCACACGACCGAGCCCTCCGGGCGTGACGCCGACGCGTCGCCCCCCCCCGAGCCGCGGTTCGTGGTCCAACGGCACCGAGCCCGACGCCTGCACTACGATCTTCGACTCGAGGTCGATGGGGCGCTCCTCAGCTGGGCGATCCCCAAAGGCCCAACACTCGATCCGGCCGTCCGTCGGGCGGCGTTTCATGTCGAGGACCACCCGCTCGAGTATCTGGACTTCGAGGGTGCATTCCAGCCGGTCAGTACGGCGGCGGCGACGTCATCGTCTGGGATACGGGCACCTGGCGCCCGCGCGGGGCCGCCGACGGGTCCGGCCCACGCGCCGCCCTGACGGCCGGCGAGCTCCACTTCGATCTCTGCCGCCGAGAGCTCGCCAGGCGCTTCGCGCTGGTTCCTCCGGCACGAACGGCCGCGGCACTGAGCGCTGGCTGCTGGTCCCCAAGCGCGACCGCCACGCTGTTCCAGGCTGGGATCCGGAGGCCTATCCGCGTTCAGTGCTCTCGGGTCGGACCAACGACGAGGTCCGCGAGGATCCCGGCTGGATCTGGCGCTCGGACCTCCCGTCACGGCTGGCGTCCATCAGACTCGTGAGCGCGGCACCCCTCGGGTCCGATGCCGACGAGCTGCACAGGCTGGACGAGCTGCGGTCGTCGGGAACCTGGGAGATCTTCGTCAAGGTGCACCACGATCTCGACAAGGTGATCTTTCCGGCGCGTCTTGGTGAGGAGCCCGCGACCAAGCGAGACCTCGTCCGCTATGCGGCCCGGGTCGCACCAGTCGTGCTGCCGTACCTGTCCGGGCGGGCGCTGAACATGCACCGTTTTCCCTCCGGCGTCGAGTCGAAGGGGTTCTGGCAGAAACAGTTGCCCACCACCGCGCCGCCGTGGATCTCCCGCTGGGACAATCCCGATGCCTCCCGCGGTGAGGCGCGGACCCACCTCGTCGTCGACGAGCCCGCCACACTGGTGTGGGCAGTGAACCTCGGCGTGATCGAGTGGCATGCCTGGACCTCGCTGAGCGTTCATCCGCAGCAGCCCACGTTCGTGCTGATCGACCTCGACCCGGGCGCGACCACCGACTGGGGCACAATGCTGATGCTGGCGCGCCTTCACCGAACGGCCCTCGAGCACCTGGGCGTTCGCGGCCAACCGAAGTTAATTGGCCACCGAGGCATACACATCTGGATACCGATTGGGTCCGGCTATGACTTTGCCGACACGCGGGCCTGGGCCGAGGAGCTGTCGCGTGCGATCGGTGCGGTGGTGCCTGAACTGGTGAGCTGGAAATGGCGGGTGGAGGACCGGCAGCGGCACGCCCGCCTCGATTACACCCAAAACGCCATCAACAAGACACTCGTCGCCCCGTACAGTCCCCGCCCGTCGCCGGGTGCTCCGGTCTCCGCGCCGATTGCCTGGGACGAGCTCGATGACCCGTCGCTGGCGCCCGACGGCTTCACGATCCGGACCATCCTCGACCGGATCGCCGCGAAGGGCGATCTCTTCGAGCCGGTCCTCCGCCAGGATCAGCGCCTTCCGCGGTTCGCATAGATCCTTCGCACCACGGGGTGTGGAGGCAACGCGAGGATCGCCGGGCTCCAGATGGTCCTCCAGGAGCTGCGCGGCCGACGACCGAGCAGCGGGCAAGCGCGCAGTCGACCTCAGCACTGGGATCAGTGACCGGTGGCGATGGCTCGTGCCGGCGGTCGGGCCTGCCGTGGGAGCCTCTGAGCGGCAACCCAGACCCCTTCCTGGCGGCACCAGCCGAGCCGACCCGACCCATAAAACCGTTCTGACGCCGGAGTCGAATTCGGTCGCGCGATAGCCGCGCCAGTGCGCGGGGAGCGGGGCGCCGCCCAAACCAGGACCCCCGGTTACTACGTTTCAGAGGGGCTTCTTCCTTCCCCGCATGTGTTGGGGGGATAAGGGAGTTGACCGAACCCGGACACGTTCAACTTCGCGATAAGAAACCGCCCATGCCTTCCCTCTGTTCACCAGTCGGAGAAAGTGACGGGAAGCGGAGGAAGCCAGCGAACTGAATTGTGGGCATTAAAGACCATGCTCGACGCACCACCCGCCATCTCTCGAAAGGATGGTGCTGCCGGACGGCCCCTAAGCATGTCGGACAACCTCGTAGCTGATCAAGGCGATACCGTCGCCGAGAGTCTGGGTGTCGACCAGGCGCAGGGGTTTCTTGTCGCTCGTCTCGCCGAAGAGTCGCTCGCCGGCGCCGAGCACGACCGGGAAGATCTTCAGCCGCAACTCGTCGACGAGGTCGTGCTCGACCAACGTGCGCAGGAGCTGGAAACTGCCGGCGACAACGATCTCCCCGTCCAACGTCTGCCTAAGCGTTGCCACCTCCTCCACCACGTCGCCCTTGAGGACGCTCTGAGTTGTTCCAGTCGGGGTCTTCGAGGGTGGAGGAACGTGACGTACTTCGGCAGACTGTTCGCCCTCTCCGCCAACTCGCCACTCCGGGATGGCCGGCGCGGCCAACCGCTGGTAGCTTGCCGCCGACCGACGAGGAAGGCCTCGGCCCCCAACACCTTCGTCGGAGCGACGCGGCCACGTCTTCGCGCCGCGATTAGCCCTACCCACCCCGCCGCGACCGAAACCCTCGTCGCCTCCCCGGGTCCTGGAGGCCCGTGGCGAAACGTTCTCGCTTAGGACGATCTTCCCCATCTTGGCTTTCCTTTCCCTTTCGCGTTTGAACTGGTACTTAGAGACTCAAGACCGTCACCTCGTCCCGACGCTCAGGCGTCAGGCGTTCGGAACGTGCAGGGGCAGCAATCTCCTCCGATGGCGGCGCGCGAGCCGGCCAATCAGGAAAGTCGGTTTCCGATCTCTGACTCCTCAACATCGCCTTGCGAGTTACGGGACCGCCTCCCCAGCAGCGAGGCTCGCGATCGTCCGAGCAAGCCCATCGGCTAGGCCAACTACCGGCTCCCACCCGAGCACTGTTCGCGCACGAGTGATATCCGGCTGACGCACGTGTGGATCATCCACTGGAAGTGGCAGCAAAGACGATCTCCGACGTACTTCTGGTCGCCCCGAGGACAGCCTCCGCCAGCTGGAGAATCGTGTACTCGTCAGGGTTGCCAATATTCACGGGAAAGTGATAGTCGGACGCCATCAAGCGCGTTAGGCCGTCAACGAGATCGCTCACAAAGCAGAACGACCGGGTCTGCGAACCATCCCCGTAGACAGTCAGAGGCGCGTTCGCGAGCGCTTGTGCCAGGAACGTTGGAATCGCCCGACCATCATTTGGGCGCATGCGTGGACCATACGTGTTGAAGATCCGCACAATCCGCATGATTACACCCTGCTGAGCGATGATAAGCCAGCGTCAGCGCTTCGGCGTAGCGCTTTGCCTCGTCATAGACACCACGCGGTCCAATGGGGTTGACATGACCCCAATACGGACTAGGGTTGGGGGTGAATCTGCGGGTCGCCGTAGACCTCGGAAGTCGACGCCAGTAGAAACCGCGCCCGATGACGCTTCGCGAGTCCGAGCGCGTTGTGCGTCCCGTACGCGCCTACCTTCAGCGTATGCAGCGGCAAACGCAAGTAGTCAATCGGGGATGCCGGTGACGCGAGATGAAACACATAGTCGACCGGCTCGTCGATCTCGAGATGGTCGATCATCTTGTGTTGGCAGAAGCGAAACGCTGGCCTCCGAATGTGGGCGATGTTCTCGAGCGTGCCGGTATCTAGGTTGTCGACACAAATCACACGATTGCCATCCGCGAGCAAGCGATCACACAAGTGCGAACCGAGAAAGCCGGCACCACCGGTCACGACGTAGGTTGGCATCGCGTAGAAAACGTAGCCGACCCAGCGAGTGGCCGCGACCGGAATATGCCTCCGAACGGGAGGTCGCAGCGGCCGCCGAGGCGGGTTCGGGTGGCGCCATCGTCAGACCGCGCAGATCGCGTGGCGAGATGCTTTCCGATATGGGGGGTCTCCCGCTGACGCCTGCGCTCCATCCGTCCAAGCGAGCACTCAACGACGCCGCCATTTCACCTCTCGCCCACCTTGGTGCGTAGCCCACGCCGGAGTCGACGCGGTATCCAATGGACGCCTCCTCCCCGCATGGTGCGACCCGCGGACCCGAAGGAGCTTGGGCACGAGCGTCGCACACTCCACAATCACGAAGGCTTGGCGGGAAACGAACCCGCAGCACTCCGGGATTGTGAGTCGGCCGCCCTGAAGTCAAGACCAGGAGTTCACGTTTGTGACGGGTCGGTAATGACAGTTTCGTGGTGCTACGGCCCAGTGCCGTAGGCGTGCCAGGCCGGGGTCGGCGCCTTGGGCACGGGCAAGACAATCTCGACGGCCATTGACGGGTGACCCTGCGCCGGCGAAATGGTGCACGAACCTCTCGCGGTGTTCAGCTCATCCGGCGACGCCGGTGGCTCAAGTCGACGACACCGCGCCGTGCCGCCAGCGCCGAGGACGTCGCAGCCATCGCCCTCCTGGTGTTGCTCAACCCCGCGCGGGCGTGTGTGGGGCCCTGTGGCGCGGCGTGACAGGGTGGGACCCCGTCCGACCATGTGGACCACGATGTGGTTGGGCCAGCGACCGCGGACCCTGGGGCGAAGACCCCGAGACACACGCCAGATGTCGCTCCACCGCATTGGAATCTGGAAATGGTCGCCCCCAGTTCGAGCCTGGGTCTCGCCATCAGGCAAGGCCCTGCCACCCGCGGGGCCTTGCGTCTTGGGGGGGCCAGCTACCCGGGGCATGGGTGGTGATCCACCGGTAAGTCACCCCAGTAGAGCGCGTGGGCAGTGCGGGGTTTGATGCGAGAATCGTCCTTCACTCACCCTCCACCCTCCGCGACGACGACGGCACCAGTAGACGCTGGCCTGGCATCGGCGGGCACGGGTGCCAGGGCGAGATGGCGAGTACACGGGCACGTGCTTGCGCGTCGGGTGCGTCGGGGCGGACCGCCCGATCGCGCGATTCCGCCGGCTCCTCACCGCATTCCTGGACAGAAAGCAGGGACTAGCACAGGGGTCATGTCACGTGCCTAGGTGACATGACCCCTCGATGGCGGGCGGGCGTCGCAGGCGGGCGGAGTATCCACCGAGGTCGGCCACCGACAAGACGATGTACCCGGCGGCGCGAGACCGGGATCCGCAGTAGCGGAGGGCCCCGTCACGCTGCGGGCGCGGCCCTCGCTATCGAGTCTCGGGTTCGCGGCGCCGATCCTCCCACGAGCACCGTGCGCGGGATCTCTGTCCACAGCTGCATGTCGGTGTGCACCCCTTCTCCCTCTCCTCGCCCCGACAGACGAGAAGCCTGCGAGACGGGTCGAGCGAGCGCCGGGGATGGCCGGGTGCTCCCGTTTCCGATGAGCGTCCACGATGGGTCGTCGGTTCGATTCGTGGACGGCGCATGACCATCATCCCGGGACTTTGGCGGGCCGCAATGCGTGTGTCAGACGCACGCTCCCGGCGAGGCGATGCGTAGAGTAGCTTCCACATCCTGATGCGCCAATGGATCGACAGTTCCCTCGAGCGTGTTCGGCGCATCCAGGTCCGCAACCGATTGCGGACTGCCCGCGGTGCGCTCCGGCAGGTCGAGACGCCGGCGACCTTTCTTGCCCGGGAGCTGCTCTTCTATCCATGCGTCCCTTCGTGACGTTGATTGCCCGGCGTCGTGGTGGCGATGCCGGCGACGCGTGGGCCGCGCTGACGCGGGGTTCGAGAAATGCGTTTACCTACCGCCTGCGCGCCGATGGGCGCAAGATCGTGATCCGTCACGGGACGGTCGATACAGTTCTTGATCTGGGAGCTCTTTGATCAGCGCGCGTACGCGATTCCTGCGGCGGCCCGGGATGCCCTTGAGGGCCTTGCCCGGCCGATCCGCTTGGTTGATCTCGGAGCGAATATCGGTCTTGGCGCGCGGTTCTTCGACGCGGAGCTCACCATGGGTCGGTGACAGCGTACGAGCCGGTTGCGTCAAATCTGGCCATTTTGGAGCGCAATCGTGCTGCTGACCCGTCCGGTGCTCGCTGGAGGATCATCGAGGCGGCTGCCTTTACTCGGGACGACGAGGTGTCGTTTACGACAGGGCGTGCCACGGACGGGCGAGTCAGCACTGACGGCGGAGCCGGCACCGTGCGGGTGCCCGCTCGCGATGTCTTTCGTGATCTGGCAGCGGCCGATCTGGTGAAAATGGACATCGAGGGCGGCGGCTGGCCAATCCTCCAGGACCCCCGGCTGCGCGAGACCTCCTTGCGTGCGGTGGTGATGGAATTGCACCCCTGGGGCTGTCCGGAGCCAGATCCGGAGGCGTGCGCGCGGCGCCTGCTCCGGGAGGCGGGGTTGTACGTTTGGTCCGGCGCCGATTGCGGGGCCCGGAGTGGGAATTCTGTGGGCGTGGCGGACGTGATCATGCGGGCCGCCTCGGGGCGGCGGGCGCGGGTGGACAGCCCGGAGCTCGGCGTCGGCAAACGCATCCGGCAGATCGATCGTGACATGTCTCCGCCTGCCTGTGGGCCGAACATCGAAGCCAGCCTCGCGAAGACGGCCTATCCTCGTACTCTCGGTACTGGGAATGACGAAACGGCACGACACGCAGGATCTCTTCGATAGTCCCGTCCGGAAGAGTCCAGGCGGACAATCCGGCCCGCTCTGTTTCCCGCATCGTCTTTCGGGCGATGTTCCTGAGGTCCTCCAACGCGCAAAGGCCCCCGCGAACGACGATGGCCTCATTTGGAAGTTCGGTTCTCTCCCAGACACGCGCGTCCACGGTGGCTCGATGCTAGACCCGGGGCATCCGGTTCCGAACGGACCCGCACCGACTACTAGGGGAAACGCACGTCAGCCCAGCTTGCTCGGGCTGAGCCTTGGTAGCAGCGCGCGCGCGGGCGTCCTCGGCCATGCAGCCCTGCGCCGCGATTCGGAATGAAGAACTTCCCGCAGTCGACACAGATCCGCACGTCGGCTTCGCGCTTCGCTGCGCACTTCGGACACAGCGGGCCGTCGACGGTCCAGACCACCTGGTGACCGGTCTCCGAGTAAACGTCGTGATCGCCTTTTCCCACGCCGAAACTCCCTGCGTAGACGCATTTCTGCAAAGTTTGATTCGGACTTGCGACTTAGATTTTCTCCCGCGAAAACAGGCGGGGTCGACAACTAAAGCCCTGCAAATGAAGATTTGCCTCCCCCTTGGGGGGCGGAGCTCGTGAGAAGGCCTTGAGTTTGTGACACCTAGCGCCTCGCTACGGACGGCCTCGGCGGGCGGGTGACCCTCGGCGAAGGTGGCCGTGACCACTGCCCCCGGCATCCGGTAATCGTCTGGCCTGGCGTGGCGACATCCCCGCCGGGCTGGAATCGCGGAGGGTCGACCTGTCCAAGAGTCGCAAGAATCGGTCCGGGGACCTTCGCTCTGCGGTGCCCACGACGCTTGCGTGCCTGTCTTCAAGGGTCGTATCTACAAGCTGGCAGGCACGACGATACGACTGTTCGGTTTTGCAGGGCGTTTGCGGACGAGCGAAGACGAGCATACGACCCTTCGATTCGACGAACTGGGTACGACTCTTCGGCACGACTCTTCGACCCTTGACCATCACGTTATGCAGTGAACCGCGGAGCGTTCGTGCGCACCACGAACCACCGTGCGTTGCCGTTCGCGTCGGTCGCCTTTCGTGCCCGCACTAGACCTTCCTTGCGCAAGCTCATCCGCACGTCGCGGGTGGTGCGCGCGCTGAGTCCGGTGCTGCTGGCGACCCGCGCGTCCAGTAAGTCCGACTCCTGCTCACCTTCGTCTTCGAGGATGTCCAGGATCAGCGCGCGGGCCTCGGCGCTCCTGCTCGGTGACTTCTCCTGCCGCTCGCGGATGGACAGCAGCTCCTCGACGTCCTTCTCGGGAATCCCGAGCTCAATGGTGCGCGTGATGTCCTCGGCGACATCGACCTGCGGGACAATCTCCAGCAGCAGCTTCCTCGCGGACTCGGCAATGGGTCCGCGGATTACCGGCGACCACTTGGTAGTGGAAGGTCATCGGGTCTTCGTCGTCGCGCGCCATGATGATGACCGCGCGCCGACGCGTCACCCAGGCGCCGCCACCGAGGACGCTGCTGAGCGCGCCACGGCTCGCATCCTTCGACAGATGCCGCACGCCGATAATCGGGCGGTCCGGGACGGAGTAGGACATATCGTTGAGCGGTGCGATGGCCGGCCGGATGCCCGCCTCGGTGTCGGTGTTCGCCGCGCCGATGTGGTTGCCGACCGGATCGATGATGACGAGCCCCACGTCGCCTAGGTCCCGCGCGGTCTGCTCGAGCCAGTCGTGGTCGCGCGGGACCGGCGTGGAAGTCCTTGACGACAATCTCCACCTGCGACGGCTCGCCGCCGGCAGCCAGGAACCTGGGAAGAGGTGCAGTCCAGCTCGATGGAGTCCTCGGAGGTGACGACCAGGGAGCACCGCTTCGGCACGTCGTAGAGCTTGCCGACGCTGCAGCGCGCCCAGAGCCCCGCGAGGTAGGTGCCCTTGCAGACGCCCCCTTCTTTGCCGGCCACGAGCTCGAAGCAGGCTTGCTGCCAAAACGGCTTGTCGAGCCAGTTGACCTTGCGGACCACGTACCTGTCCAGGTTTCTGATACCGCCACCGTTGGCCCGCGGATCACCCTTGAGCGGCGGCTTGTGGACTGCCGGCGGCACGGTGCTCTCCCAGTCACGCGGCGGCACGGTGACCGCCTTCCGCACTGGCAAGCGTCGTCTCAATCTCACGCTCGCCCAGACCAGCGTCTCCGGCCGCCAGGCGCAGGATGTCCCAGGCGTTGCGGAACTCGAGGTCCCGGGCGTCAACCAGGTCCAGCACGCGCCGAGCTGCACGATAGAGGGTGTGGTTGCGTTGCCCGACCGGCGCGCCCCTCCAACTCGGTCGCCAGCCCGATGAGAGCAGCCCGACCGTAGGGCGTGATGCCGTCCATCGGCTCGTGGAGCGGTACGATAACCTCGCGTTTGGCCTCGAGCGGTTCCAATATCCAGTCCGGTGCCGGCTGCGGCGCCAGCCGCGTCGGCGACATCGCCCGACGTAGGTGGTGCCGTTGGGATGCGTGCTCCCGGGCGCGACGATGTACCCGGGCCCCCGCAAGTCGATGTTGCCGAACACCCCGACGGTCCCACGAGGCCGGCGGCCCGCAGCGGCACCGCGTAGATGAGATGACCGCCTCCGCTTCCAGTCTGCGTGGCGCAGGTGACGGGCCCGGGATACTCGGCGCCGAGCTCCGACCAGGTCTTGAGACCTTCCCGTCCATCCAGGTCGACAGCGCAGAGGCCGTTGTAGCTGGAGCGGTAGTCCGACGTTGGCGTTGGGTCCTCGTTCCACCATAGACTCACCTGGTTGCGGATGGTGGCGGCGTCCTTGAAACCGGTCTTGGTCAACGGCGCCTTGCCGCGCGGCGCGAGTGGGAACACGCTCACCGGTTGGTCGAAGACCTTGCCCTCGATGTAGGCGAGCGCCACGTCCGTCATGGACGGTCCGCTCATCGGACTCGGTCCCCGCGATAGGTCCGGTCAGCGACCACCGCCAGGAACGCCTCGACCGTGACCATCGGTCGCTGTGACCCGGCAGCACGATGACATCGCAGGCGCGGAACACGTCGTCGCTCCGCCGCGAGAGGCCGAGTTGCTCGAGGTCGGTCCGCGTCAAGAAGCCTGTGCCCGGCGCGAGCAACTGCGCTGCGGTGGGCTTGTCACCGCCGTTGCTAGAATCGGCGACAACAGGCGGTTGGTTGGTGGCGAGGGGGCCTTGGCGGGCCCCTTTGCTGTTGGTCATGGGGTCGCCCGCCTCGCGCGCGATGCGCTCCAGTTCCTCGAGCAGTCGTGGCGTATGCCGCGGCCGCCTGCCCGGGCTCGCAGGCGCCGGTCTCCCAGCGCTGAACCGACATCGTCGAGACGCCCACCTCGCGGCCACCTCGCGTACGTCGCGTAGAGGCGCCCGCCTCAAGCCGGATCCGTCTGCGCTCGGCCGCTGGCGGTAGCCCCTTGCGTGCCCGAAGCCGGTCCAACAACTCGCTGCCAGCCACGTCGACCCCTTGAACTAGTACGGTGCTCACGTGACCGTATCACTTCCGCTACGCCCAGCGGACGGCTTGGTCACCGGCACGCCTCGACAGCCCCGTACCAGTTGTACGGTGGTCCCTGTGGAGCCGCTCACGCTCACACCCGACCAGGCGGATGGCTCTTTGCCGACTGGGGCGACGGACGCGCGTGGGTCCGCTTCGCCAGGACGAGCACGACAGGCTCACCCGTATCAGCGAAGTGCATACCAGCGACCCGGACGGCATCCGGCGCATCCCGCTCGGGCGAATCCAGGCGGCCGCGACCATGCGCGGCGCCGGCCTCGTCCAGCTCATGCTCGCCATGGGAATCAACGAGGACCCGCCGGCCAGCCTGTTGGGCGGGCCCCCGGAAGGCGGCCTGACCCTCGAGCCAGCGATACATCCTCAAGCGGCCGGCGGGCAAGCGGCTCGGCGAGGGCTTCTATAAGGATGTTGCCTACGCCTATCAGAGCGCCATCGCATTCGGGCTCAACCCCCGGAAGGCGATCGTCGCGGACACCGGCGCCACCGATTCGACCGTCTCGGGATGGGTCGTGAAAGCGCGCGAGCTCGGGTATCTGCCTCCCGGCGAAGGGTCGGGCGACGCCGGGCGACCCGATAGGCGAACCTGATGGCCTCGACATGGATCGAGCGGCGCAAGACGAGCTCGGGCGTCCACTTCCGGGTCCGGTATCGGCTCGGCGGTCGTGAGACCGAGAAGCAGCACGGCGGCGTCTTTCCCACCATGAAGGCCGCCAAGCTCCGGCGCGACTACATCATCGGCGAGCTGGCGGCGATGCGCGTGCCGGACTGCTCGTTCGAGCCGGAGGCCGCGACCGGCGTGACGCTCGCCGCGGCCGCTGAGCGCTGGCAGGCCACGCGGATCGACGTCACCGAGGGCACGCGGCTCACCTACCAGGTTGCGCTCGGCCGGATCCTGCCGGAGCACGGACAGACGCCGATCACTGCGATCACGCGCGAGTGGGTCGCCGACCGGATCGGTGAACTTGCCGCTGACGGTCACAAGAAGCACACGATCAGGAAGACGATCGGCACCCTCGCGATGGTCCTCGACTACGAGAGGATCGACCCCAACCCGGCGAGCCGTCCCAAGCTGCCGCACGAGCTCCCCGACGTCCCGAACCCCCCCAATGCCGACGATGTCGCTGCCGTCGCGCGGCTCATGCCCGCCCGCTACCGCCTTGCTGTCGTCGTGCTGGACGCGACCGGGATGCGCATCGGCGAGCTGGACGGCCTCAAGTGGGGCGACGTCGACGAGGCCCGCGGCCGTTGGCGGATCCTGAAGTCAAAGACCGGCCAGCCGCGCTGGGTCACTCCCCCGCCTGCCGTGTTCGAGGCCGTCATTGCCCAGGTCCCGCGCGAGGATCGCGACCTCGAGGCCCGCGTGTTCGCAAACCTCACCGGCGACCGCCTGCGGACCGCGATGGCCAAGGCGTGCAAGGCCGCCGGAGTCCCACTGTTCAGCCCGCACGACCTGCGGCACCGCCGGGTCAGCTCCTGCACCTGCGCGGCGTCCCGTGGGCCCGGATCGGCGAAGCGGTCGGCCACGATGCCTACACGAGCGCCAAGACGTACACCCACGTCATGATCGACGAGACCGAGCTCGACTACGTGGCGATTTTGGCCAACGCCTAGTTCGGCGATGGGCTATGGGTCGCCGCGTGGCCGTTAACTCGAGCGTAAGCCTGAGGACGTCCATCGCGAATGTCGATCGCGGGCAGCCAGTCCCAGGCGCCGAGCAGCTCTGACTTCTGATCTCTGCGCTGCACTGCTCGAAGACGCCTACCCCGGTTCCGATGTGCCGATCAAGAGAAGTTGCCCCGCTGGTCCGACTCGAGCCCGCGAGACCTGGATTGCACAAGGCACGCCCGGCGTACGTCTAGCATGCCGCCGAAGGTGGCCCAGGACGAAAGAAAAACGCTGCGGATCGGCGGGCGCGCCATCCGGGAAGTCACCCAGCCCTCACTCGTCCGGATAGGCGCTCATCTGCCAGGTTGGGTCGCTCGTCTGGCCAGATGGGGGCGCATATCTAGCCGTATGGGGGGTTTCAGCTTGACCATTGGGGGGCTCACCCTAGGAGGTTGCCCCGGTGACTCGCACTGTCGGGCCTGAGAAGGTTAGGAGGTCGCCAATCGGCGAATAGATCGTAAGCCCCTCCGCGCCCGGGCGCCCGCCCGGAAGGGGCTTCATCACGTCTGCGCCGGGTGGCTCCGGACAGACAAGCACTCGACCGTCAAGTCCGAGAACGCGAGGCGGACGTAGCCGACGTCGAGCTCGCCCCCCGTATTTGTCTCGCCGACCGCGAAAAGGGTTCCCGCATTTGAACACCTCCTCGGACTTTCAGGGTGCCGACCGAGCGCATATTTCGCGCACAGAGAAGTCCGAGGGGGCAGCATCACCGCTTATCAGGGAATCGAAGTCCGCGCGCATCGTCCCTCTCGCCAGGCGACCTGCCCGCGCCGCGCGTATCACCGCCGTCATCCCGGCCATGAACGAGGCCGAGAACCTGCCGCACGTGTTCGCCCGCCTGCCGAGGATCATCGACGAGGTCATCCTCGTGGACGGCCACTCCAAGGACGACACCGTTGCGGTCGCCCGCCGGCTGCGTCCCGACGTGCGCGTGGTGACCCAGACCCACCGTGGCAAGGGCAACGCGCTCGCCTGCGGCTTCGCGGTCGCCACCGGCGACATCATCGTCATGCTCGACGCCGACGGCTCGACCGACCCGAGCGAGATCCCCGCCTTCGTGGACGCGCTGATCGATGGCGCCGACTTCGCCAAGGGCTCGCGCTACATGCCCGGCGGCGGCAGCGAGGACCTGACCCTCACCCGCCGGCTCGGCAACACCTTCCTGACCGGCACGGTCAACGCGCTGTTCCGGGTCGACTACACCGACCTGTGCTACGGCTACATGGCCTTCTGGCGTCGGTGCCTGCCCCAGCTCAACGTGGACTGCACCGGGTTCGAGGTCGAGACCCTGCTGACCCTCCGGGCCGCGCGGGCCGACTTTGCGATCGCCGAGGTCCCGAGCGTCGAGCGCGATCGGATCCATGGCGAGAGCAACCTGCGTCCGGTCCGCGACGGGCTGCGGATCATGCGCACGATCCTCCGGGAGCGCTTCCGCGCGACCGCACCGCCGCCAGCGCCCGCGTGGGCCGCCCTCACCGGCGGGCTCGCAGAGATCACCGCGGAGATTGGGAGCGTCGGCGCTCGCGAGCGACTGACCCGGCCGGCCTCCGCTACTGCCAGGCGCGACTAACCCTATGACGAGATCTCTAATTGTCGGATCCGGTCCTGCCGCCGCCGGTGCGGCGCTCGCACTGAGTCAGGATTGCTCGGAGCAGGTCACCGTCCTCGATGTCGGGAATCAACTGGAGCCAGACCGACGGAAGATCGTCGAGCGAATGTCCTTGGGGCTCCCCGAGGAGTGGCACCCTCTGGATGTCGATGCAATCCAGGTCCAACCGTCACCTGTCGGGCCCAAGGGACTCCCACAAAAGCGTTCCTACGGGTCGGACTCCCGTTTCAAGATGTAGGGCAGTTGCGTGGAGTGACTGGCGTCGATCATGCCAATCGCTTCATCGTCTCTGGCGCCTACGGTGGCCTGAGCAATGTGTGGGGCTCACAAGTGATGCCGTTCACATCGGCTGCATTCTCGCAATGGCCCGTCGACTCAACGGTCATGGAGGGCCACTACCGGGCAATTCTGTCCGAGATCCCGTTTGCAGCCGAGGAAGATGCATTGGCTCCTCGATTTCCGCTCATTGGAGAGGCCGCGGATCTTCCCCCGCTCGCCCCTCGCACGACCGCGATACTCAGCGCGTTTGAGCGACATCAAACGGCGCTAGAGCGTATCGGCGTGACCGTCGGGAGAGCGCGGCTCGCCTTCAGCCTCGTCCCTGTGTGCGCTGCGGCCTGTGCATGACGGGTTGCCCGTACTCGTTGATCTATTCGTCGGCACAAACCTTCGACCGGCTTCGAACAAGTGAACGGGTTGATTACCACGACGGACTGATTGTCATAAGGGTCGGCCAGACCGGGGACGTCCCGTACGTAATCGCCCGCGATATGCGTACAGGAAGCCATCACACCTTCGAATCCGACCGAATATATCTCGCCCTCGGAGCAGTCGGGACCACCCGCTTGGTACTCAGCTCTCTCAAGGTCTTCGACCAGGACGTCGAGCTGAGTGAATCAGCTCAATTCCTCACACCCATGATCTCAACGCGGCCCACGAACGACCCTCGAGACGACGAGACCTTCACACTCAGCCAGTTCAACATGGTTGTATCGCTCGATGATGACTGGCTGGACGTATCCCAGATCCACTTTTACCGTACAACCCCGCAGTCGCCGATGCGCTGCCAGCGGCACTGAGAACGCGGCTCGGTGAGCCGATCGCTAGTCAGTTGCTCCGGCGGATCACCGTTGGGCTTGGCTATCTTCCGTCGTGGGAATCGCCGACCATTCACCTTAGGGTACGTGCCCCCATCCGGTGGCAGCGACTTGCCCGGCGTCGTGGTCTCCGGAGACGAACGAACAGCGGCCGGAAATTGGATGCTTCGACGAGTCGCTCGCCGTATGCTGCGCGCAGCACCCAAGCTCGACCTGTGGCCGCTGCTTCCGATGGCCTCCCTCTCGGCACCGGGACAGAGCTACCACTTCGGCGGGAGCTTTCCCCACCGAACCTCTCCTGCTGACGGGCCACTGACCACCGACCGGTATGGCCGACTTCGCGTGTGGTCACGCGTCCACATGATCGACGCATCTGTATTCCCTACCGTGCCGGCAACGACCTTTACGCTGACACTGATGGCCAACGCTCACAGAATCGCCACCGAATCTATGGGGACGCTCAAATAAGGACGAGTCCCGCGCGGACAGTCGCGATCACCGGGGGCGGCAACGATCTTTACGCTGGCGCTGATGGCTATCGCTGACAGAATCGCTACCGAATCCATTGGGACGCTCACATGAGGACAAGTCCCGCACCGACAGTCGCGATCACCGGGGCCAGCGGCTACCTGGGCGGCGTGATCCGAGAGCGCGTGTCGCGTGCTGGCTGGCAAACCGTCGACCTCGTCAGAACGCCGAGTGGCAATCTTTCCCGTCGATACCACCTCGACGAGAAGCCGGCGCCCGATCTCCTGGCCGGCGTTGACGTGCTTGTTCACTGTGCCTACGACATGACGGTCACGAAGCGGTCGGAGATCTGGCGGGTCAATGTCGAGGGGACTCGCCGATTGCTCGAACTGGCCAGTTGCTCGAACGTCCGTCGGACAGTCGTGCTGTCTTCCATGTCGGCCTTCGACGGGACGACCCAACTCTACGGGCTGTCCAAGCTCGCGATCGAGCGCGATGCAAAGCGCTTCGGCGCAGTATCGGTGCGACCAGGCCTTGTCTACGGACCGAGGGCTGGTGGCATGGCCGGAACTCTCGCCGCTCTGGCGAAGCTACCCGTCATCCCGGTCGTCGCATCTCGCTCCCATCAGTTCACCATCCACGAGGACGATTTTGCCGACTCGATCGCGGCGCTTCTCACCGCCGAAGCCATAACCTCCGATCCGATCGGCATAGCGAATCCCCATCCGGTCCGATTCCGGCGGATCGTTGAGGATCTCGCCCACCAAGCCGGCCGTCGCTGCAGGATAGTCCCGCTCAACTGGCACCTCGTCCATGTAGCACTGCAACTCTGCGAGCAGTTGCACGTATCCCTCCCGTTCCGGGCCGATTCGCTCCTCGGACTGGCCAATCCAGCGCCTGTCGTCCCGAACGTTGATGTTCTCGACGCGCTCGGTATCGAACCCAGGCGATTCGGCCAGCCGGTCCTCCCCCGCCAGCCCTTCACTCAGCGCCAAATCGCACTTGACCGCTACCAAGACAACGGGGACCAGGAACGTAGCTCTTCGATGATCTCGCACCGTGGACAGTGGCATCGTCGATAGGAACGCCCCCCCGCGGTCCCGCTCGGCCACTACCTCGACGACGCTGTGTCGGCCCCCCGAAGTGGCCTGCCGGGCGCTTGTGGCCGACACCCTTGACGAGACCCGCGACGGGCACGCCAGACGCAAGGTCGACCGACCGCCACCCCGGGCGGGCGGGGGCTCACCTGCGGCGGCGGGATTTTCTCAACACCGCTCCGGGAGACAGCACGTAGTCCAGCCCTTCGGCCCGATCAGCGATGCGTTCAAGTAACGCCGCCGTTGAGAACGTCCCGGCTCGGATATGGCCCAACTGCTCAACCGCCGCGCACGGAAGACCCGGGTCGCCCTCTCGATGTAGATCTTCGCCGGGTTCGAGACGTCGTCCATACCCGATCCAGCGGCCAGAGGCGCACCCGGGATGCATCCTCCGATGAACGTCGAGAAGATCCGGCTACGAGTGGCTACAGCCGCCTGAACTCACAACTGACCGGTTCGTCTTCGACGGTAGACAGATCGACGTCCAGGACGGAGGGGCCGGTCGCGCCGATGCGAGAGTTGTTGATCATCAAGGGGCCACGCCGTGCGGGCCCGGTCAACTATGAGGGCCTCTTCGTCGTCCCAACTGGTGGTTGTCACCATGACCCGGGATTGGTGTTGTTGTCTGGTCACGTCCTGCACTATCGTCAGGCCAGTCGGGCTGAACCACCTCACGTACTCGGCGCGTCCCAGCAGCCGGATCTCCACGCTGGTCCAGTGAGATCGTGTCGGAATGACGACGCTGCGGGACGCGTACGTGACACCGTGCGCGCTCGTCACCACGACGCCTTGACGGACGAGGGGCGGCGTTCGATTGCTCGCTACCGTGAGCCGATATGGGTAACGCCGCGTCGGGGAATCAGAGGTTTGAATCGCAAATCGGACGACGAGCTCGGTGCCGCCTTTGACCAGTTGCTGACTCACCGGGTCTGCGCTCGCGAACGACAGATCGACCCTCGGCGACGGTGCGTACGTAAACGAGAGACTGATCTGGCGCCGCCCCCAGGGCGTCATGGCAGTGGCGACGATACTGGCGACGATGGTGAGCGCGAGACCAACGCCCACGGCTCGGTGGGAGCGGAGGTGCGACCAAGGGGATGCGCGCAATTCCGGCACGTGGCCGGGCAATTCGTTTCTTGGCCGATTGATTGACGGCGATGCGCCGTACCCATCGTGCTCGCCCACGCGCGACTCGCCCATGCTCATGGCAGGAGTGAAGGGCCATCCACGAGAGCGGGGCTCGTGATTCCCTTTGGTAACGCTGACGTCAGCGTTCCTCGCACTGTTGCGAGGGTGCATCCGCCTCCCACCCCAGGTGACGACCAGCGCACCGATGACCGAGACCGAGGGCGAACACGCTGCCGAGGACAAGAATGAGGGTCGTGTCAGTGAGTCTGCAGTGGAACCCGACGGCGAGTGGCCCGATGCTGAGGCGCCGTTTGGCCGCGCAGGAGTTGTTGGCGGGCGTCCGGGGGCCGAAGGCTTGACGATCCCCTTCGTCGGTAATACGCGCCGCGCGGGGCAGGACACCCAGAATCCGATCGGCGGGTGGGCGCCTCCGAGCGAGACGCTGATCCGCGATCGCGTACCCGCACAAGCGACGCGAACGTGCAGACGCACGACCGCGAAGTGATAAGTGGCCAAGGTGACGGTACCGGCCGCCGCCCGCACGGGCGCACGACCAGGCGTCTGGGTCGTCGCGGTGTAGCGGTACCGCTGGGTGCTGCCCGTGTGATTGTCAACCTTGAAGGCGAACTGCACAGTCCCGCCGGCGCGTCGCGTCCCCGGTCTTGCGGGATTGATGAAGGTCAGCACGGTGGAGTGCATCGCTGGTTCGCGAAACAGGCGCCGGAGTCTTGGTCGGCGGTGTTCGCAGTGCGGGTCCGCTAGCAAGAGCCGTCGTGCTCAGCAGCCCTCCGAGCAGGGCGCATAGGAGCGTCGGGAAGACGAGGCGACGACAACGGCCATCGTATGATCGTATCGATTCGGATTGCTGGCGCCGATCGTCGCGACCGATGGGTAAACCACATTGTCTCGTTTGAATCGGCGATGAAGTCCGGAACATCGAACGTCGGCAGCACCTGTGACCCGAACGGCCTCAGCGACGGTCGAGAGCCCGCAAGCAGGTGCGGTGGACGCCCCCAGGCAGAAGACTTCGAGGTGGACGTGCTGGCAGCGTCCGCGCGGCCCGCGCCGAGAGTCAACTCGGGTCTTGTCGCGCTCTCCGGCTCCGCCGGTGGGCGCGCCCGAACTGCACGCAAGGTCGCGCGAGATTCACCACCACGATCTGCTCGCCTTTCTCGGCGACCACGTCGACCGCGATCACGCTCACCGCGTCGAAGCCGAGCAACCGCTTGAATAGGCGTGCCGCTCGCATCCTGTGCTCGTCGCCAGGCTTCGCCTGACAAGATGCGAGGGCACGAGGAGCCCGGGTCGCACGTGGCGCAACGGCTCTCGGGCCCACGAGACGTCTCGGGACCAAAGAGCACCCCCGACGATCCCTGTCCTACAGGGTCTTCATGCGCGGCAAGTACCTCGGCCCACAATGCGTCGGCAACGAGCTGGCGGACACCCTCGCGGGCGAACGACTCAAGGGTGTCTCGACCCCATCGCGATCAGGCCTAGCACAGGCTTCCGGGCCTGGTACGGTGCCAAGCCATGGACCTCCTGCTCATGCGGCGAGCCTACATTGGAAAGGGCGGTCCTGCTCCCGCCAGGGCGGCGAGACTCCGGAGGCGCGCCGCTCCGACATATCCTGGCGTTAGCTATGGGCCATCGTCCTACAGCGGAGTCGGCCCGCTCGGGCCGCGAGGAAGCTGAGATGAGGATCCTTGAGGTAACGGACTGCTACCCGCCTCCCCTGCTCGGAGGGCGTGACCTCCAAGTCCAGATGCTCTCGCATGAGTTGGTTCGTCGTGGTCACGAAGTGGAGGTTGTGTCGCTGGCTGGACTGCGTGGACCACGCATAGAGCTGGACGGGGCAGTGCGCGTGCATCGAATCGCTGGGTGGAGCCGACTCCTTGGCCGGCTCTACGCCAACCCCGAGAAGCCGTTCCACCCGACCCTCGCGGATCCAGGGCTAGTTCGCGTGTTGGGCAGGCTCTTGAGGGAGAGCCGACCCCAGATCGTGCACGCGCACTCATGGCTGCTCTACTCGCTCCTGCCGCTACTGCCCTCGCAGGAGACGAGGCTAGTGGTTTGGGTTCATGACTATGGCCTCATCTGCCCTAAGGGCACCCTCGTGTACCGCGGCGGCGTGTGCACGGGTCCGAAGTACGCGAAATGCGTTGGCTGCGCCAAGGAGCAGTACGGGGCACTGCGGTCGCTGGCACTCACTACTGGCCAGACGATTATGAAGCCTTGGCTGGGCCGCGTGGATCGCTATGTCGCGAACAGCAAGTTCACGGCCCGAGCGGTGCAAGAGCTAATCGCGCCCGGGAAAGGACCGATGGAGGTAATTCCCCCCTTCGTGCCGGACGAAGCGTTTCACGCTGACCAAGGGGGGCGGCCCGACTTTGTACCCGAGAGGGCCCGTACCTCATGTTTGCGGGTGCGCTCGGTCCGCATAAGGGTCTCGACGTGCTACTTAGAGGCATGGGCTGGACTGGAGCCGCGAATCCCACTGGTTCTAGCGGGGATAAGGCGGCCGGATACCCCCGCAGCTTTCCAGCTGGTGTCATCGTGGTCGAGGAGGTCCCACACGAGGATGTGCTCCGCGCCTTTGGCCATTGCCTCGCGGCCGTGGTGCCGTCGGTCTGGCCTGAGCCGTTTGGCGCCGTCGTCTTGGAGGCGATGGCGGCCGGTCGGCCGGTGATCGCCTCGGCAGTCGGCGGCATCGGCCGATCTGGTTGTGGACGGCACCACGGGCATTCTGGTCCCCCCGGGAGACGCTGCAGCTTTGCGGACGGCGATGCAAACGCTGGTCGCAGACCCTCTTCTGCGCGCCACGATGGGAGGCGAGGGTCGCAAGAGGGCGGCGGCCTACTCTGCAAAGGCTGTTGTGGGTTCGTGGGAGCGGGTCTTCCGCGAGGTCATCGCAGGCGGGGCGGAGATTACACGTGACAGAGAGTCCGTCGCCTCTGAATGAAAGTGAGCAAGGTGAAGACAGCAAGCGTCGTGGTGAACTGGGGTTCCCCGAAGGACACACTAATGGCGCTTCTCAGCCTCGCGTCCATGACGAGGCGGCCCGATTTGATCATCTGCGTAGATAACGGGTCCGGCGCCGACCAAGTGTCTGAACTGCTGACGGGCGCGCCCAAGGACACGGTCGTGATTCGAGCTTGCCGAGAACACCGGTTTCGCGGCGGCCAACAATGTCGGGATGGAATACGCACTTGCACACGACGTCGAATGGACACTCCTTCTGAATAACGACGCCACAGTCGAACCAGATTGCCTGGATAGATGCATGGCCGAAGCGACAGCAACGGAGCGCATCGCTGTACTCGGTCCGGCTGTGACATTCGCCGACCGGCCCGATCTGCTGTGGTTCGCGGGTGGTGAGGTGAGCGACTGGTTCGCTGTCCCGCGCCATCGAGCACTGCGCCAACCCGTGACTGCCCTGCCTCCTACGCTCAGACACCGGCTATGTGTCGGCATGCTGCGCCTTGATTTCCTCGGCCGCCTGGCGATCGGTTGGCCCTTTTCGAGCGGACTACTTCATGTACTACGAGGAGACGGAATGGTGCCAGCGGGCCCGCGCTGCGGGTTGGAGGTGTCGCTACCTCGGAGAAGTTCTTTGCCAACACGCCGTCAGTGCGAGTAGCGGTCGTCGCGGAAGTCTGGGCCTCTCGGAGAATATGGCGTACTACCTCGCCCGCAATCCGTTGCGATTCGCAATTGAGACGAACGGGGTCGTCCGAAGAATTACGCGTATTCTCGGCCTCCTCACGGTATATGCGGCTTTCAACGCCTGGAGAATCCTGCGCTCGAGGAGCCGTGCGATCGCGCGAGCTTACCTTCAGGGACTGGCTGATGCGGTGCATGGACGGATGGGTCCCCGACCCGGCGCGGTAGATGGAACCTTGACCGCGAGGCATCGACCGAACGCCGGAGACTCCCGTGCACCGCGGGCCGGATCCAGGGCTCGGTCGGCTGGACGCGCACGGTCGGCGAGGTGCCGGATCGCTCGGGATGACTCCTCGCGCGCCTGGCGAGTTAGCAGATCCTCAGGCTCCGCGCTGATCGCGCATCCCGGAGCCTCAAGACGGGCCCACCGAGGGCTTGAATCCTGCTGGTGAAGAAGGTCAAGCGCGCCGGCCACGGGTTCCGTTCGTTTGCCAACTACCGGCTGCGGATCCTGCTGCACGCAGGGGGCGTCAACTGGGGCGCCGCCTACCCCCCAACACCACGCATCCGCGGCCGGGCTCCCCACTTCAATGCGTAGGGCCACTAATTTTGGCCACTCGTTGTAACGTCTCGCTATGAGGAGGAACCCCGCATCGATCCGCGAGCAGATGGACCGCAGGTTGTCCCCCCATCCGCTGTCCGACGGCGAATGGGACTACTTCTCGGACAGATACGTCGGCGAAGCCTTCAACCCCGACCTTGGCCGGTACGTCGAACCGTTGGTGGGCATCGTCCGCACAGCGCGCGAAGTCCGCGAGCAGGTGGACAGCAAGCTTCCCCCTTCTCGTCCGCTGTCCGATGGCGAGTGGGACGACCTCGTGGGAGAGAGGCACGTCGCCGAAGTCATCGACCCCGACTTTGACGAAGACGTCGAGGGGTTGGTCCGCATGGTCCGCACGAGGCGCGCAACCTGTGGCGGTGTGCGGCGTCGAGCTCCCCAGCCCCGCGACGCTGACCTCCCGCCGGCGATTGCCGCCCGCCAGCGACGGCGCGCACCGTCGCGTGAGTCGACGATCAGCTGGGTAGCCGTCCCGACGCGTGGTAGCCGTCATGGAGGCGTTCACCGATGAGACTCGGCATGTACGGGTGGCTGGCGAAGGACCTGGGAGGCTGCGAGGGGGGGCATTACTTGGTCCTCAAGGAGCTGCTCCTCCGGGGCCACGAGGTCGACTTCTTCACGGAGCTGACCGAACCACCGCTGGATCACCCCGCCTTCCGGGTTGTTCCGCTACCCCGACGCCTCGTCACCACGATGGGCGGGCTCCATCCCAGTGGGCCCGTCCTTCACGGAGTGGATGTGGTCACCGCGTCGATTGCCGCGCGCCGATTCGCCAAGGTCGTCGAGGCCGAGCATCGTCATCGCCGCTATGACGCGTTCGCGTTCATGGGAATGATGTCCCTGTGGAGGGTTCCCGGTATCCCAATCTTGGCATGGGAGCAAGAGGCGCCGGGTGGTGAGGTCGATGCCCTAAAGAGCATCCGGGCCCTCATGATCGAGCTGGGGGGTCGCTCGCGCTACCTCATGATGCGTACCTATCAGACCGTAAGCACGATCATTCGTACGCGGGGCCATGTCACCCCAGACGTCCTCTTGTGCGGTTCTGCCTGGGCAAAAGAGCGGTTTGTCCGTGCTGGATATCAGCCGGACACGATCTGGACGGTGCCTTACCCAGTTGACACGGCTCTGTTCGCTCCAGCTTCGTCGGAGCCAGCATCCGAGCCCCCAATGTTCGTCCACCTCGGACGGTGCGACCCCCGCAAGCGATTGGATCTCCTCGTCGCTGCCTTCCGATCGGTCCGTTCGCAACTCCCCGGGGCACAACTGAAGATGATCGGGAACCCGGGATACTTCCCTCGCATTCTTCAACTCTTCGAAGGGGAACGTGGTGTGGAGTACACCCCGTGGCGACCTCATCGAGAGATGTCCGACGTTCTGAGGAGCGCTCATGTCCTTGTACAGACGAGCCAAAACGAGAACTTCGGTACGGCCGTGCCGGAAGGACTCTGCACCGGCCTACCAGTGGTGGTGGGCCCGACCAACGGCGGAGCCGATTACATCGACGAATGCTCCGAGGTGTTCCATGACACGAGCCCTCCGCTGTCGCAAGGGCGATGATCAAAGCTTGGCGACATGACACACTCGACCGACGGATGGCACGCATCGAGCATGCCCAGACTGTCTTTTCGCCGTCCAACGTCGCGGACACCTTCGAGGCCGCACTGGCAAGTACCCGTGACCGCGGTAAGTGATGTCGAGTAGCAAGCGACGCAAGCAGCGTTCTCTTCGCCCCGCTATCGGCTCTGAGACAACGACCCTGACGACCTGCACTGCCCACTCGCGTTCCCCCCTGTTGGAACGATCTGCCGATTGGGGGTCGCACGGCTGATGGACCTTCGCCAGACCGTAGGCGGATGGCTCGCTCCATCTCCCGAAGCCCGAGCGGATTCGGTCCGGGAGTCAAAGCCCTCGAACATCTCTTCGGGGGAAAGGGGGAGATCTCAATCCCAGCCCTTCACCGGGGCTTCCCACCGCACGGGTAAAGGGCATCACGCACGCGGGCGACAGCCTTTGCAAGCGCTGATCGGTCGGGTGCGCCGTGACTCACTCCTGCGGAACAGCCTGTTCATCATGTTGACCACGGTGGTGAACTCGGCCTGTGGGTTCGTCTTTTGGTTCATCGCGGCACGCCTATTCGCACCTCGAGACGTTGGCTTGACCGCGGCAATAACAGCCGCCAGCACCATCGTCGTCATTCTGGCCACGATCGGAGTCGGCGGCACGCTCATTCAGTCTCTTCCGCACTGGCACGAGTCTGAGAGCAGGTGGTCGACGTTTTGGGCGGGGATCGCAACCGCCGTCGCGGCCAGCGTAGTTATCGGATGCGTGACGGTTGTCTTGTTGCCGCTAATTTCCGAGCAGCTTTCCGCGCTGCATGATGCCGGCTACATGCTGTTCTTTATCGTGGCAACAGTGGCTCTCGGCGCCGGATCCGTCATTGACTCCGCATTCATCGCCCAGCGAGCGGCTGGGAGCATGTTCGTCCGGAACTCGGTCAGTGCTGTCAGTAAGGTGCTGTTGGTCATCGTGGTGGCCATGCTGGCGGGCACTAGGCCACTGAGCCTGCTTGGTGCTTGGGCCGCAGCCGCCATTGTTGGACTCGGCTTTGGAGTGGATATCCTCGTGAGGCGGATGAAACTTCCGCGGCCACCACGGGCATCGGTCGTCGCGCGAACGGCCTTCGAACTTCGCTCTCGCCTGGCTGGTAACCAACTCATTGGGATCGGAACAGCGCTGCTTCCGTACCTGCTTCCACTACTCGTTACAGCGCGCCTCTCACTGGCTGAGAACGCGTACTTCTACACCACCTGGATGATGGGCGGGATTTTCTTGATCATTGCGCCTGCGGTATCGCAATCGCTGTTCGCCGAGGGCGTGAACAATCCACAGGATCTCCATGCAAGGACGCGGTCGGCATTGGTATACATTGCCGTAATCCTTGCACCGCTCGTCACGGTTATTTTTCTGATGGGTGGCACGCTTCTCTCTGCACTCGGTAGTGACTACGAGCACCACGCGATCGGCTTGTTGCATCTCGTGCTGCTTGCCTCAATCCCCGATGCCATCTTGAACGTATATATCTCCGTGTTGCGAGTGCGGGGGCGGCTCATGGTGGCTGCCGGGCTCAGTGTCGGCATCGGCATGGGCATTCTCGCTCTCTCCTGGGCCCTGCTACCTGTGTTGGGCATTAACGCCGTCGGATGGGCATTTCTCTGGATGCAAGTGGGCGGATGCATCTTTATGTTCTTCGACATGGCGGGTGTGTCGCGCCTCAGACGTGCTGTCGCGTTCTCCGGCCGAGCGGGGCTGTGAGCCTGTGGGCGCCGATCGCGCCGCTCGCATGGGATCGCTCGCTCGTTTCTGTACTGGTCGCCGGACGTATCGCGGCCGTGCAGACGCTTGGCAATCTCACTCTGGTCACCACGACAAACTGAACCCCGCGATGTCGAACGGACCGTGGCCAGCCAAGCAGAAGCCACTCAACGATCACAGCGTCCTCTTGCTCAACAGCCGACTGGACGAGCAGAACCCGGACTATTACTGGCTGCGCACCTCGCTAAACGAGATGCTGCGGGAGGCAATTCTCAGCGACGAGCTCGCCCTCAGCGAGTTCTTGCACTCGAAGGGGCGCCGTCAGGTTTGGGACGCCTGTCAGGCGGGTCGAACCAGTTGGCGTGGCCCGTGGGCGCTCGCCGAGCTGCGTACGTGGCCCGCAGCGAATGGCCTGTCATGGCCTTGACAGGCTCTTCGCTGCGGGTAGAGCCTCCTACCCGAGGGTTCCATCCGTCAAGGCCGATCGGTGCCATGGGGCTCCACTCCTTGCGGTCCCGTAGACGTATTGCCTTGCGCCGCCGTTTCGGCCCGCCGGGAAGCCTGAACGACGGATTCGCGATGCGATGACGCAAACGCTGGCCAGCCCGGTCGTACGCAAGCACTCCGATCTCGATCGCCGCAGGATGTCGGGTGTACTGAGATGGACCGCGCTCGGCCTTGCGGTTGTCACCGGCCTTGCCTGCGTCGCGGTCGCCTATGCCGGTAGCCGTCGCGGATACTCCGCGACGGCGGTGCTCTTCTGGCTCGGCCTGCTTCTCATCTTCGTTCCCATCGCCCTCGCCGTGCTTCGACAGCACGCCCACCGCCGCGAACGGCTCGCGTTGGTCATCGTTCTCGGCGTTGCCCTCTACCTCGTGAAGTTCTTCGCCTATCCCACCGCGTTCACATTTTTTGTCGACGAGATGATTCATCTGCGGAACACCGAGGACATCCTTCGCACCGGGCATCTCTTCGCGCTCAACCCGCTGCTGCCAACCGCCAGCTATTACCCGGGACTGGCCGCTGTCACGGCCGGTCTCGTCGACCTCACCGGCCTGAGCATCTTCGCGGCGGGCGTGCTCGTCATCGCCGCCGCGCGCGTTCTCTGGTGTGCGTGCTTCTTCCTGGTGGCAGAGAAAGTGATGGGATCCAGCCGAGGAGCCGCCGCTGCCAGCCTCATCTATGCCGCCAACCCGATGTTCCTGTTCTGGAGCGCCTCGTTCTCCTATGAGAATCTGGCGCTGCCGCTCGCGGCGTTCGTTGTTTGGTGGCTCGCGCGCACCCGCCGTTCGACAAGCGGTCCGGCGCACGCCGTCACGATCATCGCGATCGCTGCTGTAGTCGTCACTCACCACGTCGTCGGGTTCGCCCTCGCGGCCCTGCTGTGCGCGTGGTGGCTGGCTGCGGGCTACACGCAGCGACGCACGTCAACCCCTGGCTACGCGGACCGCAGGGCGCGGCGCCACGTCGGGTTCATGACCATCGTCGCAGGTGCCGCGACGCTGGTCTGGCTCGTCTTCGTGGCGCGACCTGCCGCCTCGTACCTCTTCACCGACAATATCTTCCCCGCCTTGCGTCAGACCGGTTCTTTTCTGCTCGGCGACACCGCGCGACGGACGCTCTACAACAGCGGTGGCTACGCAACTCCCATCTGGGAGACCGTTGCCGGCGTGACCGCGACCGCTGTGCTTCTCCTGGCTCTGCCTCTGGCCCTCTATCAAGCCTGGCACCGTCGCGACCGTGCCCCGATGGTGGTTGCCATGGCGGTGGCTGTCGTGTTTCCGCTGAGCTTGGTTCCGCGACTTACTCCCATCGGTGTTGCGATCTCCGGGCGCGCGTCCGAATACATATTCGCCGGGCTGGCGTGCGTGGTCGGCCTGCTTGTCGCACCAATGGCTTGGCGACGACGAAGCCAGCAAGGGCAGCCTGCCGCGCCGGCGGTCGTCGGTGAACGCTTTCGGACCCCGGTGGTCGCCGGTCTCATAACGCTGGTCTTCATCGGCGAGGTCACCATCGGCACCGCTTCCTACGAACTGCTGCCCGAGGCACCGCACCCCAAGGGCTACCCATGGTCGGTGCAGCCGGATGTGATCGCCGCTTCGAAGTGGGCACGCGAGCACCTCGGGATCCATCAGCGGTTCGGCGCGAACGCGCTTGACGCCTACGCGCTCGGCGGGTACGGAGAGCAGAACCCGGCCAAGGAGGCCGACGTCTGGCCGATCTTCTTCGCCCCGACGATGAACCAGACCGTCGTGCAGAGCATCCGCGCGAATCGAGTCCTGTACCTCCTCGTTGACTCGCGCATGACAAGAGGCGTACCGGCGACTCCGGGCTACTACTTCGGCTCTCAGGAACCCAACGCCGGGCAGTACACGAAAGCGTTTCCTGTCGCTGCGCTGAACAAGTTCGACGACCTCCGCGTGCACTCAGTTGCTCTATAGCGCCGGCGATGTGACGATCTACGACGTCACCAGAATCGAGAACGGTTCGTGTGTTCCCCCGCTCGCCACGGTCGTCCCCACGACGAAGGCGGTGCCCCGATGATCCGCAAGCCGCTTGCGCCTCTCGCCATCACGTGCATCGTCGCGGCGTTGACGGTGGCGACGGCGTATGTCGGCGTCCCGCAGTTTGTGCGGATCGTTTTCGGAGTGTTGATCGTGTTCATCCTGCCCGGGTTCGCCGCCGTCCGTGCGGTGTTTCCCCAAGGCCGACTCGCCTTTGAGGAGCACATCGTCGCCATTCTCGGTACCAGTCTCGCGATGGCCGTATGTGCGGCCGTCCTCCTTGCAGCCGCACCGATCGGGCTCTCACGGGAATCGTTTGCAGTCGCGCTGGGAGGTATCACGGTTCTCTTGTCCTTGTATGCCGGGCTTCGTTCACGACTTCCCACGACGACGGATGGGCAAGCGAGTGTCGAAGATGACTAGCCTTTGAGCTCACTTCGGCCCCCGCGCGTGCTCGTTGTCGGTGCCGGGACGCGCTTTCTTAGCGCGATGAGCTACTACACCATCCGCCTCACCAACGCCCTCGCTGGCCGTTTCCCGGTCGCCGTGATGCCGATGCGTCGGCTCCTCCCCACCTTCTTGTATCCCGGGCGCGCACGCGTCGCGTCAATCACCCCTGGGCTGGACTACGACCCCGGTGTCGAGGTGCTGGAAGGCATCGATTGGTACTGGGTGCCAAGCCTCTTTCGGGACTTGAACAGGCTCAGGAAGTGGAAGCCGGACGTCGTCGTCTTCGAGTGGTGGACGGGATCGGTGCTCCACACCTACCTCGCCGTTGCGCTCCTCGCGCGGCTTCTGGGAGCCTCCATCATCGTCGAGTTTCACGAGGGGCTCGACAGCGGCGAGGAGCGAATCCCGATCGCGCGGGCATGGGTGTCGGCGCTGGGGCGGCCCTTCTTCCGGTTGGCGTCGGGGTTCGTGATCCATTCCGAGGCGGACCGAACACCTCTGACAAAGCGGTACCGCATCGGCACCAGGCCTTGTGTCGTCATTCCCCTCGGTCCACACGATCACCACGCGTCTAACCAGCGGACCGACGGCTCAGCACCACCCCCTCGACGTACCGCGCCCGCGGGCGCCATCAATCTTCTGTTCTTCGGCCTCATTCGTCCGTACAAAGGACTCGAGGATCTCGTCCGGGCTTTCGAGCTACTCGATGACCAAGAGGTGAAGCGCTACTGGCTGACGATTGTCGGCGAGACCTGGGAAGGCTGGGACTTGCCCGTCAGGATGATTCAGAGCAGCCGTCACCGCGCTCGGATCACGCTGGTCAACCGCTTCGTCGACGATGACGAGGTTATCGCCCACTTCTCGGCCGCCGACGCTGTCGTGCTGCCATATCACCGCTCGTCAGCCAGTTCCCCGGCCCACGTCGCGATGAGCAACGGTCTGCCATTGGTCATCACGGCCGTCGGCGGGCTACCGGAGGCCGTTGCCGGTTACGAGGGAGCCATCCTTGTCCCACCGCGCGACCCCGTGGCATTGCGTGACGCGATTCGCAGACTTCCCAGTCTGCGTGGACGGCGCTATCGAGACCCACACTCCTGGGATCGGACTGTAGCCCGTTACGGAGAGTTGATGGAACAGCTCGGTTACCCGCATGCGAGCTTTCACGATGCGAAAGTGCTGCCTGACGACACTTCGTGCCAGAAGCAATAGGCAAGCCGCCCCTGCTTACCCAACGAACGGTCGAGCGCTGTCGCGGCACTGGAGTTGTCTCGGCTTGACGGAATGTTGCTGATAAGAGGCGTGAGCCTCCAAGTGGGAGTCCACGGAGGGAAGAATGAGGCCACCGGAGCGGCCGAATCTCCGGTCGGCAGCGGTGCGCTTGACGAGGTCGAGTGATCGATCAGAGCACCTGCCTGTGAGCTTGTAGCCGCGCGACACGCGTTGACGAACGGCCTACTTGCCCAGAACGGGGTTTGTCGGCGTGACGGCCCGGCGTTGTCGTCGGATGGGGATGCCCATTTGCGGGAGCGGGAGCGGAAGAACCGGATCGTGCGGGAGGAACCAGGGAGCCCCGAATAGCAGCTGGCCTCGTCATATCAGTCTTAGACTGACGGAGCGCTACCCACCCGAATACCGGCAGTGCCAGATTCATTCACCGCGTTGTTGGTCAAGTCACAGATCACGATGTCCCGAGCACACCTAGTGACGGGTCGCCGGGAAAGATTCCGTAATCCGGGTCTCCTGCGGGAGTAACGTAACGGGGCTCGACCGCCCATGCACCACAGCAGTTCCCCGACCACCCCGGCCTGGAACTGGGCCAGAAACTTGGCACTAAACTGCGCCGCTCGCGTCGCTAGGTCTGCGCTGCTAGTAGCGTAGATTCCACTCTCGCCCACCATGATCGGCTTGCCGTCCGCGTGGCACATCTGGATCGCCGTAGCAAGGTTGGGAGCGAAAGGCATTCCCATCGGTCTGCGTTGGGTATCCATAATCGTGGAAATCGCAGACGTCGGTGCCGGGCGACGCCATCAACGTCTGGTAGTCACCATTGGCTGCACCGCACCATTGCCGGCCCGATCCGGAGTACCCCGCGAGGGTGCCAAGGCTCACCAGGTGGTTGGGGTCAAGAGCATGAACCATCCCCCCGACGTCGTTTGAGAACGCGAGCATCGCCGGCAAGGCAGCAGATTCGTCGCAACTCCCGTCGCTGTTGACGGCCTCACCTTCGTTGACTAACTGCCACATGGCGATGGTTGGGTTTCCTGCGTACCGCGTCACCACCTTGGACACGTATTCTCGGTAGGTCGACAATGTCGCCGGGCCAACTGCAGTCTTGTAGCCGCTCTGGTACCAGGCGAGATCCTTCGCGGTGCCGTCGCAGTAGTTGTATTGGTTGGCCAAGACTGGGATGACCTTGTCACCGTGAGCGGCCGCGATCGTGAGAACCTGGTCAAAGTTCGTCCAGTTGAATGACCCGTCGGATACGAAGAAGTTCTGAAACGCCCAGAAGCGAATGACGATGCCATTTGGCATGTCTGACAAAGGGACCCCAACATCGGGATAGAGTTCGCCGCCGCAGCTTGAGGGGGTTCCGCCACTCGCGGCCATGTAGATGTTGATCCCTGTGAAGTGGTAAGGCTGCCCGTCCAAGCGTCAGTGTCGTACCGCTGCGCTGCACGACCTGGCTTTGGGCGATCACGGCCGTCTGGCCTTGGGCGAGCGTCGCCGTCTGGCCTTGGGCGAGCGTCGCCGTCTGGCCTTGGGCGAGCGTCGCCGTCTGGCCTTGGGCGAGCGTCGCCGTCGGAGAGGTGTTCGGCACCGGATGGCCATACGCGGCCCCGCAGGTCACAGCGCGAAATTGCGCCGGGGACCACTTCTCGACCAGGCGATACGCGGCGGCGGGGTGGGACGCAAGCTTCCGAAAGACGCGCCTCCCCACTGCCGGTGCGTAGCGCTTGTCACGTCACGCAGCAGAACGACCATCAGTGCGTGGTTCATCTGGCGCTTGGTGAGTCGTGACTGGCACGCAGCCTTATGTACGGGCGCGTCCTGCGGGGCCGCCGCCGATGCAAAGAGGGCAGCACCCACGGAGCCTGAGCTTGCCAACGCGAGCATGGCTGCTGCAACAGCGAGTCGGCGGAACAACTTGAGCACGGTGGGTAGCCTTCGGTCAGATCAACTCACACGTCCCATCGGTGCTCAATCGGCGTGACTTAACGCCGCCCTGGTCACCGGCGCTCCGCCACGCCGTCAAGCCGCGCGGTGCGGCGGCCCGGTGCGTCGCGTGCAGGCCGTTAACGCAGGTGGCATAGCGATTAGCCGTCCACGACGCGCCGGCGGGTGACGTTGCAGACCATCGCCGGGCTGGCGGCCGGGTTTGTGGTCTTGTGGACGGTGACCGCGGCGTTCACGCTCGCAGCCGGGTCACGCTCCAGCGGCGGGTTCTCCACCTCTGGTTCGTGGTTCTATGCGACTGCGGTGACCGCCAGCGCAGCGGAGTTTCTCGGTGCGCGCTGTCGCGGATCGGTCGCAAGCGACCTTATGGAGCCGCTGCGGCCGATTGTCGACGAGGTCGTGCTCGAGTTGCTGACGACCCGGGAACTCGCGCGCGGCTATGCTGTCGACACCCAAGTGGGCGTCTGCTGCCTGGGTGCTGAGTCTTGCCCGACAGCTTGCGGCGTCGGCATCGCAACTGCGCAGCACCCCTGTACCAGATGTCGCGCACCTCCGCAGCAGGCTGCCCGCGGGATGGGCTTGCTTTGAGGTACAGGACGCGCCCGAGGATCGACTCGACGCCCTGCTCGTTAACACCGACCAGAACGGCACGGCAATCGTCGTGCTGGCGAGCCTCATGCAACGCGCACGTCGAGTTCTGGAACGCGGCCCAGGAGAATCCGCACCGCTGAAGAAGATCACACATGGGCGTCCCACTAGCTCCGGCGATCGTCTTCGCTCGCGTGGGACACCCATCATGACCAAAGGTGTGACCGAGACCCTTTCTGGCACCGATCCGTTGGGCGGTCTCCAAGTCGAAAGCGCCGCAAGGCACGTCGGCCGCCGGAGGCTCTACCGCGATGTTCAAAGGGATCGTCTTCCCCCCTTTTTGTTCTGTGGGCCTGCTCTTCGTTCGCCATCGCTGGGCGGTCCGCACAGCTGAGGAGCGCTATGCCAGACGTTCCTTCGACAGGGCAACGAAAAATCGCCTGAGAATCTGGGCGTTCTGCCTCTCACTGTTGCTACTTGCTTCGATCTGGATCCGGATCCGGGAGGCATCCGAGGCCCTCAACTAGACGTCTCAGGCACCCCCATGACCCAGGCGGCCCTGGATCGGGCCCGTCGTGCATCCGTCCCGGTCTCCCCTGATCACCGCGACGTCCCACCGGCGGGCGGCGGCTGCGCGCGCAGTCGTGCAGATGTCCCGTCTCGACGCCGGCACAGTTCCCGGTCAACACGACGTCCACAACGCTCGGCATCGCGAAAGCTAGTCCCTCAGCGCAGCGCGACGCTGGGGGCCGTGGAGGTACATACCCGCGCGACGAGCCGCCTCCGAGCGACGGGGGCCCCTCAGGACGATCGCGCGCGCCACTGACCCAATAACGCTCGCTGCGCGATAGCTCTCCCATCCGCTGGTCCCGAACCATTTGCGGATGTATTTCTCATGGGCGACATGAAAGAGCGATTCCCGGAGCATGGGATCAAGACTCGCACCCGCCCCAATGTGGGTCGCGACGACCTCGTCACACACGTCGGACGTCCACCCGAGTGCGTCCGCGCGACGCTGCCAATCGGTCTCTGCCGCATACAAGAAGAACCGCTCGTCAAGCAGTCCAATGTCATGAAGGGCTTCCGCGCGCAACAGCAGCACGGCGCCGGTCACAAAGTGCTTCGACGACGGAAGTCGCCCGAGCCCGCTCGCTTCGAGCCACGCGCGCGATGGAGTCGGAAACGGCCAAACGACGCGCTGGGGTTGGCCATCGACATCTACAAGTCGTGGAGCGATCGCGGCCACCCGGTTGTCCACAGGACGATGCAGAGCTTCGCGGAGTTGCCAAAGTTCACGCGGGCGCAACACCGCATCCGGATTGAGTAGCAGCACATCAAACGGGCCCCGTTCTGCGATCTGGCGCAACGCGACGTTGACCCCTGCTGCGAAACCGAGATTGCCCCCCGGATCGAAATACGTTGCGTTGTGGTGAGCGGCAACGGCACGCACGGCGTCAGAACTCGAGTTGTCGATCACCGTCACCGGGGCGGTCTGCTCCAGCGCACCAAGGCACACCTCCAGCTGATCGGCAGCGTGAAACGCCACGATCACGACATGCAGATCCATTGACATCTGCGCCGGCGACGATGCCACGAGCGTCGTGTCGAAGTCGGTGCTCGTGCTGCTGGGCGCCGAGTCGCGGGACGGTGTGGGGTCGGGCGTCATGGTCACCGTGGGCGTGAGGATGGCCGGGGCGATATCGGCCGCTCGTGGTCACCGCGGTGCTTGCGAGCACGTAGTTCCCCGCGTCCCAGCCGGTCAGGGCCAAGCCGGTGACCTCGACGCGAATCCCATCGCCTGCGTCGGCCGAAGTGAAGGTTGCCGTGGCCTGGGCGGTGCTGCAGCCGACGACATCGCCGCCGATGACCCCGGCAAGCGTGCAGCCGGTGATCGTGGCGGCGTGCGTCCCGTCGTAGGTCTTGCTGCTGACGGTCACCGTGGGCGTGAGGATGGCCGGGGCGATATCGGCGCTCGTGGTCACCGCGGTGCTTGAGAGCACGTAGTTCCCCGCGTCCCAGCCGGTCAGGGCCAAGCCGGTGACCTCGACGCGAATCCCATCGCCTGCGTCGGCCGAAGTGAAGGTTGCCGTGGCCTGGGCGGTGCTGCAGCCGACGACATCGCCGCCGATGACCCCGGCAAGCGTGCAGCCGGTGATCGTGGCGGCGTGCGTCCCGTCGTAGGTCTTGCTGCTGACGGTCACCGTGGGCGTGAGGATGGCCGGGGCGATATCGGCGTCGTGGTCACCGCGGTGCTTGAGAGCACGTAGTTGCCCGCGTCCCAGCCGGTCAGGGCCAAGCCGGTGACCTCGACGCGAATCGCATCGCCGGCGTCGGCCGAAGTGAAGGTTGCCGTGGCCCGGGCGGTGCTGCAGCCGACGACATCGCCGCCGATGACCCCGGCAAGCGTGCAGCCGGTGATCGTGGCGGCGTGCGTCCCGTCGTAGGTCTTGCTGCTGACGGTCACCGTGGGCGTGAGGATGGCCGGGGCGATATCGGCGCTCGTGGTCACCGCGGTGCTTGAGAGCACGTAGTTGTGCGCGTCCCAGCCGGTCAGGGCCAAGCCGGTGACCTCGACGCGGATCCCATCGCCGGCGTCGGGCCGAAGTGAAGGTTGCCGTGGCCCGGGCGGTGCTGCAGCCGACGACATCGCCGCCGATGACCCCGGCAAGCGTGCAGCCGGTGATCGTGGCGGCGTGCGTCCCGTCGTAGGTCTTGCTGCTGACGGTCACCGTGGGCGTGAGGATGGCCGGGGCGATATCGGCGTCGTGGTCACCGCGGTGCTGGCGAGCACGTAGTTACCTGCGTCCCAGCCGGTCAGGGCCAAGCCGGTGACCTCGACGCGAATCGCATCGCCGGCGTCGGGCGAAGTGAAGGTTGCCGTGGCCCCGGCGGTGCTGCAGCCGACGACATCGCCGCCGATGGCCCCGCCAAGCGTGCAGCCGGTGATCGTGGCGGCGTGCGTCCCGTCGTAGGTCTTGCTGCTGACGGTCACCGTGGGCGTGAGGATGGCCGGGGCGATATCGGCCGTCGTGGTCACCGCGGTGCTGGCGAGCACGTAGTTATCCGCGTCCCAGCCGGTCAGGGCCAAGCCGGTGACCTCGACGCGAATCCCATCGCCGGCGTCGGCCGAAGTGAAGGTTGCCGTGGCCTCGGCGGTGCTGCAGCCGACGACATCGCCGCCGATGGCCCCGCCAAGCGTGCAGCCGGTGATCGTGGCGGCATGCGTCCCGTCGTAGGTCTTGCTGCTGACGGTCACCGTGGGCGTGAGGATGGCCGGGGCGATATCGGCCGTGACCCGTGGCGCCAGCATGGCCGCGGCTCCCCGGCGCTTGCGCCGGGCCCAGAATCCCCCGCCCACCGCACCGACCAGCACGCCACCGCAGAGCACCAGAAGAACCAGCGCAAGCCCGTGACCGCCCTCTGCTGCGTGAAGATACATCACTTTATTTAGATCCGAGGCCAGTCACGGGCTCACTGCGGTGTCGGCTACGAAGTACGTACCGACCCCATTGCCCGCCTGGGGACACGTGCCAATGATGTTCTGCGCGTCGGTTCTCGGACCATTTCGTTAGGCCGCGGCATGGTGCGCTGCGATCGGCCTGCCCAATCCTTACCGAGTGGATTGTGTCTGGATGCGCTGCTGTGGTGCCGGCGGCACTGCAAGGAAGAAACGGAGCAGCATGTTCAGGACGAGACGAGCCGCGAACGCGGTCCGTTACGAAATACCCTTTGACACGACAGCCACCGTGATGGCGAGCATCGCAGCCAGAATGGCGCCTCCACGCTCGGTCGCGAGCGACCCAATGAGTCTTCTGCGGCAGGCTGGGCCAGGCGCGGCACAGCGCAACGGGAGGTCGAAGGTCGACAAACAGCAGGATCGCGTCGTCAATCGACTGCCCATCGGGCCTGCAAGGCCCGAGCGCATGATCCGATGGCCGAGCCACCGCCACGATGGTGCCGAAGACGATGCACCCCTTGATCAACGGAATGTCTTCCCCCGAGAGCGCGGCGAACGCGCCGATGATCACGGGAAATGGGACCAGCTTATATCGCCAGCCGGTTTTGGCCAGTTTCGCAGTGTCGGGGAACTGCATCGGCGGCAGGAGGACTACGAACGCCCAATACCGGATCACCGGCACCGCGTTCGACCACAGCGCCCGTATATGAGGATCCGGACGCCGCCGGCAAACTGCAGCCCCTCCCCTTACTGATGGGAGCACGATCAGTTCACATGCGGCGACCGGAATGGCGCATACGCAAGCACGAGCTCGATGTGAGCCACCGCATCCGCCGGAGCGAAGCGCCGCCCCCGGGCCTGGGAATGCCCAGACGTGACCGGCCGCGTACGAATCGTGCCCCCCGGGTGCCCCCTCAACGGCTCGGACATCTCTATTTGCAGGCGGGTTAGAACCCCGTATGCGCTGTACCGTTGGGCAGTGGGATCTCGGTGTTTCGGACGCTGCGTGGCACGCCGGCTAGCTGTGCGACCGACGCTCGGCGTTTACGTCGAGCCGTGGACTCCTGGCGCAGTCTCTCATCGGGCGCGCCTCCAACGCGGGCCGTCCGGGCGAGGGAAGTTGTAGAAGTCCTCCCACTCGCGCAGCTTGTCGCCGAAATAGCCCGGTGTCGTCGATCACGACACCGTCGAGCAGGCGATAGAACTCCTCGGCATCGATGCGATGCGAGCGCTCAACTTTGCCATTGAGCCGCGGGGTCGCGGGCGTGATGTAGACGTGGCGCTTGCAGCGATCGAGCGCGTGCCAGTGGAACCCCGTCTGGACCTCGGCCCCGTTGTCGGCTTGGATCGACTCCACCGGAAACGGCAAGCGCTCGAGCAGCGCCGCGCGGACCGCGGGTCGGAACACGTCACGCGTCAACCGCGAGTGAGCCACCGGACCGCCGCTGGGGGTAGTGAAGACCAACGCGTCGGGACCTGTGTCGCCCTCGGTGAACTCGCGGAGGTGGGCGTCCAGTTCGTCGTGCAGGGTCTCTTATCACGAGATGACCCGGCTCCCCCTCGTCTTGGGCGTTGTCCAGACCAGACCTTGCTCATCCACCGCGACGAGCGACTCCGCCACGGTGACCTGGCGCCAGGAGGAGACCAACGCGGCGGCACTTGAGTCCCCAGAGTTCACCCGCCCGCAGGCGCCCGTGCGCGGCGGTCATGATCACGGCCCGATACCGCAGCGGCACAGCTCCGGCCAGGGCTGGGCGTGATCTCGCCCGACCGAGCACGCCTCAACCATCCGGTTCTGGACTCAGATGACTCATATCGCGGCTTCTCATAACCCGAAGGTCGCAGGTTCGAATCTTGCCGGGGCCACTGCTTCGTGATCGCCCATTTGGAGGGCTTTCAGGAACTTCCGGCCGTCGACGCGGACCGCCCCATTTCGATGCCGTTGGCCGAGACGGTCGGGTCGCCAGTGAGGACGCCGCGATGGCTTGCCCGGCCTCGGGACAGTCGGGACATCCTCGTGCGCGGAATCCGTGAGGCACCTGTTGACCTCTGACGGTGAACGCCGACAGGATGGACCTGCTGCATTTGCAATCAGTCCCTTCTCGTCCTAGCGGCCTGGATGGACACGGGCGCGCGACGGGGCGATTCGCCTTGCGCTACTCACATATCGGGCCAGGTTACTACCAGGACTCACTGAGGCTGTTGCAGCTGAGTCGGACGTTGGCTGGCCTTGAGGGCGTCGACGAGCTGTCGGTCATGATCACGCATTCCCGCCAACAAGGAGATCCTTCGGAGTGCTGGTCTCGACACTCCCGACATTGATGCCGCCAAACCGACGGATCTCGTCATCGCCGCGGAAGTGAGGGACACCGCGGTCGGCGATGTCCTCGTCGCCGAAAGTCGACGAGTTCCTGTCCGGTCAGGCCTTGGCATCCAGCCGGTCCCGTCTGCGTTCTGCACGTTCCCTGAGCGAGCACTGAATATCCTTGGTGGGGCAGACCTCGCGCTGGTCTCAATTCCCGGGGAATACGTGGCCGCAGAGGCGGAGCAGCTCCTCGGCCGAAACATCCACGTCTTTGTCTTCAGCGACAACGTCGACATCGAAGTCGAGGTTGCGCTCAAGAAGAACGCGCTTGACCGCGGACTGCTCGTGATGGGCCCGGACTGCGGAACAGGCCGTATATGCGGACTGCCATTGGCCTTCAGTAACGCCGTGCACGATGGGTCGGTCGGTCTGGTGGGGGCTTCCGGTACCGGGCTCCAAGAGGTCATGGTCCAAATCGATCGCCTCGGTGGTGGCCTATCACATGCCATCGGCGCTGGCGGACGGGATCTCAGTCTCGAGGTGGGAGGCATCACTTGCCTGCAGGCGTTGCGCGCCTTGGATGCCGATAGCCGCACGGCGTCATTGTGCTCGTCGGCAAGCCTCCGGCGCCCACTGTTCGCAAAGCGCTCGCTGGCGTCGCGAATCAGCTCTCCAAGCCCCTGGTTGCACTTCTGCTCGGAGAGCTCCCCGAGAGAGAGGCCGACGGCAACGTGCACTACGTCCTGACTCTGGAGGAGGCAGCCCGGACCGCAGTCGGGCTTGCTGGCACCCGGGCCGCCAGGCCAGTCAGCCTTCGCCCCGAGCAGCGGTGGATCAAAGCGCTCTACACCGGGGGACCCTGGCCGCCGAGGCCGCCATGCTGCTCGCGGGGCCGCTGGGGATCTCGGAGCGCGGCGGGCTTGGGCCGGGGCCGGGTATCTTCTGAAGTTCGGTGGTCACGAGGTCATCGACCTCGGAGACGACGTGTACACGCGCGGGCGGCCGCATCCAATGATCGATGCGTCCCTGCGCGCTGAGCGCCTATCGGCAGTTTTCGACGACCCGGAGAATGCGGTCCTGCTCTTGGACGTCGTGCTCGGGTATGGAGCGGCGGCCGACCCGGCTGGAGCCCTCGCTCGAGCCATCGTTGACGGCCTGACCAGGGTCCATGCCGACGGTCGAGACCTCGCGGTGGTGGCCTCGGTGTGCGGTACGGAGGACGACCCGCAGGCCCTGGGTTCGCAGGTGGCGACGCTCGAGCAGGCCGGCGTGACTGTCTTACCGAACAACGCTGCCGCCGTTCGGCACGCCCTTGCCATCTTGCAGCGGCGTGACCGGAAGACCGGGTCTCCGCCGGCACCGTCCGAGCCCATCCAGCGACTCTTGGCTGCACCGCCGCGGGTCATCAACATCGGCCTTCGTGATTTCGCCGAGACGTTGCTTGCGCACGGAGCGCAGGTTGTCCACTACGACTGGGCGCCCGTCGCTGGAGGTGATCGCAGGCTCCGGCGCTTATCGCCGCACTGAAGTGAGTGCTGTCCAGTTGCACGTGCTGCCCCTGACGAGCAGCGCAGGACGCCCCGCCCGACCTCATGCTTGATCCATGACTACTGGTCTTGACCATGACATTGGAGGATTGTGGTGTCGAAGTACAGCTCTATCGAAGAGGCAAACCAAGCGGTAGCTCAGAAGATCATCGACGCTGAGCCCCGTCTTGTAGACGTTGTGCCTGCCAAGGAGGTGATTCCCGAGCTCAGCGAGAGGCTCATTTTGCACGCGGGACCACCTATCGCATTCGAGAACATGCCAGACCCAGTCCAGGGTGCCGCCATCGGCGCTGTCCTGTTTGAGGGGTGGGCCAAAGACGAGGCAGAGGCGCGCCGAGTTGCGAAGAGATTGAGTTCGCCCCCAATCATCACTTTGGAGCGGTCGGGGCGATGGGAGGA
Organism: uncultured Thermoleophilia bacterium; assembly: GCA_963784985.1. Classification (GTDB taxonomy): domain Bacteria; phylum Actinomycetota; class Thermoleophilia; order Miltoncostaeales; family Miltoncostaeaceae; genus CAITWD01. The sequence continues at coordinate 23,362 of CAWATR010000006.1, read as the reverse complement.
ATCCTGACCGGGAGTATCCCCGTCTTTGTCGTGGAGAACGCTACCGACGGCAATCGCTCCTACACGACGATGCACGAGGGAGAAGGCAAGGTCTTGCGCTTCGGCGTGTACGACCATCGTCGAGACCATCTCGTCTGGATGCGTGACGTCCTCGGCACCGGCTTGTCGAGAGCGCTGAAGTTGTTCCCCGACGGCGGGCTCCCGATCAACCCCATCCTGGCCTTGGCAGTCACAATGGGAGACGACTTCCACGTGCGCATCACCGCCGCATCGAGTCTGTTCTTTAGGGAAATGGCCCCGAAGCTCGCGCGAGTCGAGATGCCGCAGAGAAGGATCTGGAGTCCGTTCTGGATTTCCTTTCCGGGAACATCAACTTCTTCCTCACGCTCGGGATGGCATCCGGCAAGGCAGTCCTGGACGCCGCGGCCACTCTCGGGGAGGGCTCCGTCGTCACCTGCATGACGCGCAACGGATACGAGTTCGCCATCCGCGTGAGCGGACTCGGCGATCGATGGTTCACCGGGCCATTGGACGCGCTGGAGACGCTGTACTTCCCGGGTTCACAGACGAGGATGCTTGCCCGGACACGGGTGATAGCGCAATCATCGAGACCTACGGCTTCGGAGGCTTGGTGGCGGTCGCGGCCCCAGCGGTCGACAGCAGCTTGTTGGAACGGGCGAGGGGGGCTTCGCCGACGGGCTTGCCTCGAGCGATGAGCAGGCCGAAATCGTCGTGACCAACAACCCGAACATGCCGATTCCCAACTGGGACTTCAAAGGTGTTCCCGTAGGCGTCGATATCCGAAAGGTCGTCTCGACAGGCATCTCCCCATTGATCACTACGGCCGTCATGCACAAGAAGGCCGGATCGGGCAGGTCGGTGTCGGGAAGGTCCGGGCATCTATGCCATGTTTCACCGCGGCCCTCGAGGCCCTCGGAGAGGCTCAGGGCGCAACGCCCGCACCCTAGCCTCAAGTATCAGCGACAGCCGATGCCGATCAGCGCGTTAGTTCACAAGCTCTGAAGGTGCTTGCCGAGCACCGCCGTCTCGATGTCCCCGCTCGGTCTTTGAATCTGCGGTGAACCTGAGGGCAGGACGTCGGCTTATCAACTGCTCGACGGGTGTCAGCTCGATCCCTGGGCATTGGGATGGCGCCAGTCGACCTAGGTCGCCTTCTGCGCCATCAAGGCGTGACGGTCGGTGATTTCTCGAGTGGCGGTCATCTGACCTCGCGATTGTCAGCCCGTCGAACCGGCGTGATCGGTCAACACCCTGGATGGTGGTCTTCGACCCAACCCTGCCCCACTCCGAGAGCACCCGCCTGAGCACCGCAGCCCGTGAGCTAACCGCCTACCTCACCCGTGTGCGAGCCCGGACCGGTTTTGGGAGCGACTGGGCGAATCTGGCCCGCGTGCTTGAGCTCGCGGATACCGTCGACGCACTCGTCGCGGGAGTGCCCGACCGGCGCGTACTCAACTGGATCGGCCGCGGACCAGGTCTGACCCCGAGCGGCGACGACATTCTGGTGGGCATGATCGCGGCCCTGTGGTTCGTCCGAGTGGTCGATTCCGGCCGTCTAGCGTCCCTACGCAACTTGGTGGAGGAGATGGGCGGCAGCCTACGCGACGGAATGGACGATCCTACTACGCCTGCCACGGATGGTTCAGCGGAGCGGTGCGCGACTTGTTAGTTGCGCTCGACCAATCAGACCGACGCGCGGCTGTAAGCGCAGTCGAACGGCTCAAACGCTGCGGTCATACCTCCGGCATCGACTGCACGCTGGGCATCGTCACGGCACTAAATCTCGTGTTGGGGGGTCGTACGTGGCCGCGTGTACCGCACCAGGCCAGCGTTGGCTGGGCCACGAGGCGCACGCCGACCAATGTTGACGCCTGCCACCCTCGCCTGAACCTCGGGCCTGAGTTCTGCGGATAGTCGGGACGGTCGGTGCCGCTGCCGACGTTCCGCGACGGGCGGGAGACCCTCCAGATGCTCCGCGGGTGGAGTGCCGATGCGGCTGACCGTCCGGCATACGAGCTCGCCGCGACAGGGTCAACAGGCGGTCAACAAGACCACGGCACTCGGCGGTAGTCAGACCGGGCATCATCAGCGTGGAATACGCTCTATTACTGGGATTTCTGGACGGGATGTACTCAGCTGTACTCAGCACCAAGTTCCTAAACCTGGTGTCGCAGGTTCGAATCCTGCCAGGGGGCATCGAAAAAGTGTCACGAAAGATGCTAGTTTGCAGGTAATTTTAATGGAATATGCGAGAGTCTTAGAGGCGAGCGGCGCACGGTCTTCGTCCTCCTAAAGCTGCTGAGACTATGCGGGAGACCGGTACTGGAACGGATAGACGAGCCCCTTCAGAAATCCCCACCATTTTTGGCGGGCAGTTGGGGCCCTAGCTCGAGTAGATAGTTAGGCGATGGGCGAAACCCTCCTCCAGCAATAGCCGAGGCCACCACACCCCTGGCCGTCACCTCTCCTAACTGCTCAAAGACGGCGACGTAATCGGCCCGAGCGCTCTCGGCCATTTGGGGGAAAGGCCAAGCTGCGGCCAACTGGTCAACGAGGTCCTCAGCGAAACTCAAAGGTTCTCCCCCCTGTCAACGATCGCGAGAAATTCCGAGATGCGTTCGCGAAGATTCCCCACCCTAGTCGGAGTGGTTGAGGCCCGCCGGGCTGTAGACGAAGCTGTTCGATGCGCCGTTGGGAGTGATAACCGCCGAACCGCGCGTCAGCAGCTAGTGGGCCCCTTCAACGAGTAGTCGATGGTACTGACCCTTCCCCCAACGTCAGCGATGGGCCAGAACCAGTTGACCTGCGTCTGTGGGTTCATGAGCTCGGCTGACACAGCAGTCCACGACGAGCGGGGTCTTCCAGTTCAACCCAAAGCGACAACCCTGGAGAACTCGGAGGCAAGCGCGCCGGCCTCAAGCCTCGCTCAATGTCACCGGGGGGACCAGGCGGGGGCATAAAGCAAACGACCCGCAAACCAGCCATATGCGCATCAGGTAGGGCGTGGAGGCAAGCCAACCCCAGCAGCCAAAGTTCTGCGCAGGATAGATGCACCGAGAAGCGTTCGGGCCTCTGCGACTAGCGGGCACGATGTTGTGGTTGATTCGGAACACGTTGTGCGGGTCGTAGGTCGTCTTGACCCGGGCCAGGCGGTCGTAGCGTTCGTCGCCGTAGCCAGCCCGCAGTTCGGACGGCGCGGTCGCCTGGTCCGCGGACAGGAAGGTAACCATCGCGCGGCCGCCCGACCATGGCTCCAGCCCGGCGATGAGCCTGTCCAGATAGCCGCGCATGAGGTCTGCCTGACCCGGTTCACCCACGCCGATGGCGACCAACACGAACGGGAGTCCGCGAGTGGGCACCGCATTGGGCACGGCTGGTTCGCGGTCCATCGCGCCACCCATGTGGCGGATCTCGACGCTGACGAGCGGGCAGTCGGAGTCCGGGCCGGTGAGTGCGACAAACTCCTTGACGGCCTCCATTGGGAGCTCGGCGAACGTCATCGCCCGGTCCCAGAAGGGAATCGGCTCTGGCGGGTCCATGTGGACCATGCCGATGGACGTGTACGGCATCTCCGCAGCGGTGTCGAAGATCGATGGCGCGGCTGCGCGCATCGGCGCGATCAGCTGCGCACCGTCGGCGGCCGAGCCCAGGTGCGTGAACCGCACGTGCACCACCGACGCGCCCCGCAGTGGTGGCGGCAGCTCGGGAAGCGGGGGGAGCCGCTGCACGGCGATCGAGCTCGCGGACTCCTCCGGGAGGGTGTCTACCCACTCCCGCCAGGCGGCCATCAATTCCGGGACGTGATCGATGGCGAACCACACGCCGCCGCCGTAGAGCCGGGTCTGCGGGAACAGTTCACACACCATCGCGGTCACGACGCCGAAGTTGCCCCCCCCGCCGCGAAGCGCCCAGAATAGCTCCGGTTCGCTGTCGGCCGTGGCGTGCCGAAGCAGGCCGTCGGCCGTCACCACGTCAAGCGAGCGGAGGTGGTCGGCGGCGTAACCCTTCGAGCGGCTCCACGCCACACTGTGACCACCACCCAGGCTGTAGCCGATCGCACCTACCGTAGGGCTCGAGCCGTTCATCGGCGCCAGCCCGACCTCGGATGCGTCGTTGATCACCTGCCCCCAGCGAACACCGGGCTCGATTCGAGCAGTCCGATTCTTCGAGTCAATGGACAGCCCGCCCATACGCGCCGTGCTGATCAGCACCGCCCCGCGTGCGCCACTGGTGACCTGGTGTCCGGTGTGATTCACCGCGACCGGCAGCCCACGCTGTGCCGCAAACTGGACCGCGACCTGCACGTCCGCGGCGCTCGTGGCACCGACGACAAGGACCGGCTCCAGGACGAAGTTGAGGTTGTACACGGCGCACTCGGCCGCATACCCGTCGTCACCCGGCACGTAGACTGGTCCTGCGACCTGGGCCGCGAGCTCGGCCGCCTCTTCACGTCCCACGCTCGCAACGCCTGAGTCTGACTCACCCATCGTCATCATCCCTCGCACCGCGTTCGACGACTGCTCGAATGGAGCGAGCCTACAGCGCTCCGATGAGTGCCGCAGCTGCCGGAGAGGAGCGCCGCGCGCCTGACCGACAGGCCGAGTCCGTCGGGGCCGGGCGGTCAAAGAATGTGTGGCCTCCGCGTCGTCGAAGGCGTGCGCAGCGGATCGCGCGCGAGGGAAGGGCGACGCGTGTCCGGCCGGATCGAGACGGTCGGAAACGATCTGCTCGCTCGGCGTCTCTGAAAGGGGACTACGCCTCGATTAGGATCACCACGGTCTCGGGAAGCACGCCGTCATACGCCATCGCCTCGCCCATCGACGCGTTCCCATCGCGCCCATGAGGACATCCATGTCGGCAACGTCATGAGCACCGCCACCTGGGACCGGTTCTGCGGGTCGACGAACGTCCGGATGTTGGTGACGCCCAGGGGTCCGAAAGCCTCTTCGCGCTTCGGCGAGGCACGCCAATGGTCCGTGTCTTGCACCTGGTGATAAGCGATCACAGTGGGCATGATGTCTCCTCTGCGTCGTGGGCCCAGCGGAGTCGGACCAGGGGCCGATCGTATGCCTTGGTTCCTCCTGGCTGCAAAGGTTGAGGGCGGGCGGGGCATGCGGGGGCAGGCGCGGCGAATCTCCCGCACCGTCTGAGACCGATTCAGACCGACCCGGCCCGGGTGACGGGGGAGTCCAACCAGAGGGCGAAAGCCCCGCGGGAACAGGGCTTTCGATGATGGGCCGTGTAGGAGTCGAACCTACGACCATTGGATTAAAAGGTCTGCGCGCCGAGTACCGCTGAGTACATCCCGGTCCGGAAATCCCAGCAATCGAGCGTGTTCTGCGCGGGCGCACCGCGGTATGACTACGCCTGAGTGCTGTGGTGTCTGTTGACCCTGTGTTGACCCTGCGCAGTCGATGAGCGCGCATCGACCACCGCAAGCCGTAACTGCTCACTGCGGTCGCTGAGCCCACCGGCCACGACGATCTTGCGCCGAGGAGATCTCCCGCGCGCGGGCTGCCCTGCGCGGCCACCCCCTGCCGCAGTCGGAGCCCCAGAGGAACACGTCAACAGTGGTTTGGGCACATTGAAAGACACCATGTAAAGGTTCATGGTACCCACTGTAGATGGAGAACGGTCCGACGGGAGAAGCGGCTAAATGACCACGACATTGACGTCAGACACGATCTTGGCGGCGTTTGACGCCGCCATTGCGGAAGCTCGCAAGGTGTTCGAGGGGAGCCTCCGCCGCCGCCTCGGTGAACTGGAGGAGGACGACGACGTCACATCCGGCGCGGGCGGCTGGTCCTTCGTCGAGGAGCGCGCTGACAAGACGTACACGTGGCCAAAGAGCGTCGACGAATACGCCAGGTACTGGGTCTACCGAGCGCCTGATGGACGACTCTGCGCGCTCGGGCTCGTGAGCCCAGAGGGTGGTCGCCCGTACTGGGTCACGTTCCTCTTAGGCTCCGGAGGCGGCTCGCCAACCGCAGTCGTCGTCTTCAATGCAGCCGACGACTATGAGGTCACCGGGGAAGCGCTCGCCATCATCAGAGGAAAGGGGGGCAGCAAGGCAATGTTCGGTCCCGACGATGCATTGCCGCGGCCCTACCGCGACATGCGAGTCGAGACCTACCGGGACCGCATCTCTGGTCGGAGTGGCTACACATTCAACAAAGCGGCGGTCGTCGCACATCACGATGACCACATCACCATGCTTCGCCACGCGCTCGCGCAGGTGGATCTCCGCGGCCTCAAGGCGCAGGGTGCTTGAGGGTGCGTGCGTGTATCCATAGGGGCGCGCGTGAGGTCGGCGGCAACTGCGTCGAACTCGAGCACGAGGGCAGCCGCATCGTCCTGGACCTGGGCATGCCGCTCACCGCTGGACCCGGGAATGTACCGTCGCTTCCGCGCATCTCCGGCCTAACGAACAACGATCCATCGCTGCTTGGGATCGTCATCTCGCACGGGCACCCGGACCATTGGGGCATGGTTCCCCACGTGCGCCCCAACGCCCCGGTCTACCTCGGCGAAGCGACTCAGCGGATGTTGCGGGAGGCCTCGTTCTTTGCCTCGTTCACCGGCCGAGCCTACCCTGCGATTGGTCACTTCGTCGAAAACGGCCGACCCGGCGTCCGATGCGGAATCGAGGCCCTCGCGACCGCCGTTCCCTTGTCCACGGCATCGAACGCAGCGCGCGCGCCGTCCTTTTGTCCCTGCTTGTATACGGCTTCCAGCACCTGGACCAAACGAACGCCCTCGTAGAAAGTCATGTCATCGGTGATCTCGTCTACTGCATCTGCCACGCGTGCACTCGCGTAGACAGGCACGGTTCCGGCCTTGGGTAGGTCCAGCGAGATTGTGCGGTACCCGCGTTGAGCTGCCATGGTCCTGCGGTCCCCCTTGATCGCGTGATGGGGCCGTAGCGTGGCAGAGCACACCCGACCCCGCGGCGGTTGCCTGCTCTGCGGCTACCCGTGCGCCTGATGCCGCCAGACGTGCAGCGGCTCGCAGCGTGCCAAACTCACGGTCCGCCATGCTGCAAGCGGTGCAGCTACACACTTCGGCGTCGACGGGCTCGCGCGGAGCGCGCGCGCCGTGAAGGCCGAACGCGAACTGGAGGCGACCAAGCGCGAGCGGGCCGCCACCAGACGCGCATGGGCCGTTCTGCACGAGCTGCTGATGGATACCCCAATCGGCCAATCGGCTGAGGAGGCGGCGTGAGTACACCCGGCATGACCTGGAATGGCCCCACCCAGCCTCGCAGCCGAGATCCGACGGCACCTGGACGCGGGCTCGGCGCTCCTCGACGCCCGCCCGGCGCTCGGAGGCGGGTGCAGGTAGCGGCCCGTGGTCGCACCGTGGTCGCACCAGGTTGCGTAACGATGCGTAACAGCGCGAGACCAGACCCCCAGATCCGGTACCGTTGAGCCGTTTTCTCTCGCGCCGGTACGCACCGCTATGTGCCGGAACGGCCCTTCCAAGCTGAATGTCGCGGGGTCGAGCCCCGCGTCCCACACCACCTGAGACACCGCCACCGGTAGAGACCGATTCAGGCCGACCCGGGCGCCGGTGGTTGTCGCTGGTCCGGGTCCTGATGACGGCTCGAAGGCAAGCGTAAACGGTGCCGCCTGATCCGATGCGGTTGCGCGTCCACCACGGGTAGCTGCATGCCATCCCGCGGCAGTTGTGGTCGAGGCTTCTCACGTGCGCCCTCTGCCGCCCGCCAGGCCAAGACACTCCCGTCAGGCCAGCTGCGGAGACTGCCCGTCAGCGGTCGCGGGGAAATGTGTTGACCCATGTGTTGATCCCCGGCTGTCCGAGGCGCTGCGGATGGGACCAACACCGAGGCCAGACACACCGATTTGCAGGCGCTTCGTGCGATGGGCCGTGTAGGGATCGAACCTACGACCTTGGGATTAAGAGTCCCCTGCTCTACCAGCTGAGCTAACGGCCCGAGGGCGGACATCCTACCAACCCGCCGCCGAGGTTCACGCGGACCTCGGACCGACCTCAGCCCAGCGTCGCCAGACGGGACCGAACCTCAGCGGCCTTCGGACCGTTTGGCGCAAGCTGCAGGTACTTCTCGAACGCGGCCTTCGCGACCGGCCGCTGCCTGGCCGCCACGGCGAGCGTTCCAAGGTAGTAGTACCCAAGCGGCACCTTGGGATTGCGCTTGGTGAACTCGGTCGCGAGTCCGACGGCCGCGGCCGCCTGGCTGGCAGCGGTGTACACCGACGCGAGGCGGTTCATGTAGGCCGCGTTGGTCGGCGCCAGGGCGGTCGCCTTGAGCGCGGCGGTCAGCGCGCCAGTGAGATTCTGCTCGGTGAGGTACGCGGCGGCCAGCGCGTCCCAGGCCACGGCGTCCTTGGGGTGCGCGGTCGCCTGGGCCTGCGCGCGGACCACCTTTGCGAGCGACGGGAGATGGGCCTTCACCGCTGTGGGAGTCGCACCGGGCGGTGCGATCGTCAGGTACTTCTCGTACGCCGAATACGCCAGCGCCGGCTCACCGGCGTCATCGGCCAACTGTCCGAGCTGCACCCAGCCATCGGGGTCGGTCGGCGCCTTTGCGGTGTACGACTTCATGACGTCGACGCCCTGCGTGTATTGGCCGGCGCCCGAGTACAGGGTTGCCAACGTGAAGGCCGAAGTCTTGTCGGCCGGATCGATCGTCAGCGCATGCTGTGCGGCGCTAATCGCCTGGGTGTTCTTGTTGGCCGCTTGGTATGCGGTCGCAAGGGTGTCCCAGGCTTGGACGCTGTTGGGCTGCGCCTTCACCGAGGCCTGCGCATCGCTGATCAGCTGGCTGGCCGACGACGACGGGCCACCGAACGCCGACACGAGGATCAGCACGATGCCGCCACCGACGAACGCGAGGGCGGTGAACACGGCCATGATGCGGGCGAGGCGCTTCGTGCGCTTTTCGTCGAGAAGCACTGGGGGTCACGCTAACACACGGACTTACGCGCCTCGGCCGCGCGCGTTGCGATCCCCGCAACGTCAATCCCGGGTACATCGCCGTCCACGAGTCGCAGCACGCCGTCGGTCCAGACGCGGGTCACGCGCGTCTCGGGATCGATCGCGGCAATGTGGGGATCGACCCCGAGCGCGTGCGACGCCGGGGCCAAGGCGATGATGTTGGCGCGCTTGCCGGCCACGATGGATCCGATCTCGTGGTCGAGGCGAAGCGCCTCCGCACCCCCGAGCGTGGCGAGGCGCACGAGCTCGCGCGGGGTCAGCTCACCACCGGCGTCGCGTTGGATCAGCGCACAGGCTCGGGCCTCGGCCCGGACGTCATAGTTGCCGGCGCTCGCGGGGCTGTCCGTCCCGAGGCCCACCGACACCCCCGCGTCGCGCAAGGCCGCCAACGGCGCAACCCCGCAGCCGAGGTAACTGTTCGAGATCGGACAGTGCGCGACACCCACCCCTGCGGCAGCGAGCAGTCGCGGCTCGTTGTCAGTCAGCTGCACGCAGTGGGCGGCGACCATCCCGGGCCGCAGGGCACCCGCGCGCGCCACGCGCGTGATGACGCCCTCGCCGCGTTCCCCGGGCCACGTCGCGGGGGCCACTCCCCGCGAGGACAACGCCTGGGCAATCGTGCCGCCCCCGGTGCTGATCGCCTCCAGTTCGGCCGGAGACTCCGCGAAGTGCGTGCTCCACGGACGCGCTGCGAACTCGGGATCCCGCCGCAGGAGCGTCCAGAACTCCGGCCCGACCGAATACGGGGCGTGCGGCGAGATGCCGACCGCGACGCCGGACTCGGCGGCGATCCGGGCCCGTGTGTAGGCGGCGCGCACCCGGGCCATCGCCGGCCCGAGCGCGCCGGCGGGCCCGCTGCCGAAGGCCTCCACGCAGCTGAGTCCCTGGAGCCCGAGGCGCGTCATCGCCGCTCCGCCCGCGCCCGTCGGTCCCGAGTCGCACAGGGTCGTCGTGCCGGCCCGGAGCGCCACCACGGCGCCCGCCGCCGCGCCCGCCTCCGTGAAGCCGGGCGCGGCGACTGCCACGGCGGTCAGGAACGCGCCGAGCCAACGGCCGAATTCACCGCCCGGGGCGAGTCCGGCCGTCAGGGCCCACTCCAGGTGGCAGTGCGCATCGACGAACCCCGGCATCAGGATCGACGCACCGAGTGCATCTTCCGGGGCCTCGGGATACATCCGCCGCAGCGTCGCGGGCGGACCGACCCGCTCGATCCGGCCGTCGCGAACGACGATGGCGCCAGGACTGATGACCGGACCGTCCCCGCGGACGACCCAGTCGGCGCTCAGAAGAACGTCAGTGGTGCTCGACGTCGTGGGGGCTATCGACGGGCTGCTTGGGCACGTCCGGCGGCGGCGGTACCGCGGTGGTGGGGGACTCGTCGCCCGAGATGCCCTTCTTGAACTCGCGCGCGCTGCTCCCGAGACTGCGCCCGATCTCGGGCAGTCGCTTCGCCCCGAACAACAGCAGGACGATGATGAGCAGCACGATGATGTGCCACGGCTGGATGTCCAACGACGCCTCGTTCGTACGCGTGTCACAACGGACCGGACAGCAGACGTTCTCAGGGTAGCATGACCGCTGTGACCGCCCTGAATCTCAGCGCCCGCCCGCGTCGTATCGACCCCATCGCGGCCGCCTGGGGCGGGCTCGTCGGGGGAATCGGCCTGGTCATCGCCGGACCCCGCGAACTCGCCATCCGCATCGTGATCGTCCTGATTGCGGGCGTGCTGTCCGGGTTCCTCACCGGCATGCGGGCGATCCGCCACCGCGTTGCGAACGCAGCGGCCGCGTGGGTCGTGGCCAACCTGTTCTTTTTCGCATTCGTCGTCGCGGCGAGCATCGTCCACTGGATCACGGGGCGCCAGCACGCACCGGCCTTCTTCCCCGGTGGGATCGCGCGCTGGCTGGCGATCACGCTGATCAGCCTCGTGGCGACGCTTCTCGGCGGCGTGATCGCCAACTCGCTGCTGCGCCCCGCCAGCCGACGGTCGAACTACTCCTGAGCGGAGAAGTTCTTGTGGTACTCGGAGGCGGTCGGACCCGATTGACCCTGGTACTTGCCGCGGTACGGCTGATCGACCGGGGTCGTCAGGGTCAGGAACGAGATTTGGCCAATCGGCATCCCTGGATAGATCGTGATCGGCAGGCGCGCCACGTTGGAGAGCTCGAGCGTGATCTGGCCGTCCCAGCCCGGGTCGATATAGCCGGCGGTCGAGTGGATCAACAGGCCCAGCCGACCCAAGCTGGACTTGCCCTCCAGGCGCGCCACCAGATCGTCCGGGATGGCAACCCGCTCGAGCGTCGAGCCCAGCACGAACTCACCCGGGTGGAGGATGAACGGCTCGTCGCCGGACATCACCACCACGTCGGTCAGATCCTCGAGGGGCCGGCGGACGTCGATGTAGGGCTGCCGGTTGTTGTGGAACACCCGGAACTGCGAGGACACGCGGATGTCGACCGAGGATGGCTGTACCAGCGACGGGTCGTACGGATCGATCACCAGCCGCCCCGAGGCCAGGTATTCGCGGATCGTGCGATCGGAGAGAACCATGTGCGCTTGAGCGTACCCACCGGACGCCGCCATCCGCTACCCTCACGAACGTGGACTTTGATCGTGGGTTCCGCATCGACGGTCTCCTCGACGCCCCGCTGGAAGTCGCCGCGCGCAGCGCGCACTCCGCGGGCCGCATCCCCGATTTCGTCGCCGATGATCTGTTCATCGGCAGCAGCCCGGTCGAGCGTCTCGACCTCGTCGACGTCTCGGTCGCCGAACTCGGGCAACTCGTGCGGGCCGGACGCCTGCCACGCTGGGTGATCGCCAAGAATCCGCTCTCGGGCGGGTACGTCGAGACCAAGGCGCTGATGCGCAACAGCGGCCTCGCCACGGTCTGCGAGGAGGCCGGCCTGCCCGAACATCGGCCGCTGCTGGTCGCGTCTGACCGCGACGTTCATGATCGCCGGCAGCAACTGCACCCGCGGCTGCCGGTTCTGCAACATCGCCACCGCACGGCCCATCGGCCCCCCGGACCCCGATGAACCGGCCCGGGTGGCCGAGGCAGCCGCCCGGATGAACCTGCGCTTTGTCGTCGTGACCGCCGTCGCCCGCGACGACCTGGCCGACGGCGGCGCCGCGCACTTTGCCAACACGATTCGTGCCCTCCGGGAGCGCAATCCGGGCATCAAGGTCGAGGTCCTGATCCCCGACCTGCGCGGCTCCCGCGACGCGCTCGACATCGTCATCGACGCCGCGCCGGACGTGCTGAACCACAACACCGAGACCATCCCGCGGCTCTACGCGCGGGTACGGCCGGGGGCCCGCTACGAGCGCACCTTGGAGCTCCTGGCCCACTCGGTGTCCGCCGGGCTGCGCACCAAGACCGGCCTGATGGTCGGCCTGGGCGAGCGGCTTCCCGAGATCACGACGGTCTTCTCGGACCTGGTCTCGGTGGGCTGCGAGCTCGTCACCGTCGGCCAGTACCTGCGCCCGACACCGGCGCACCTGCCCGTCGAGCGTTTCTACGCACCGTCCGAGTATCCGGCACTGGCCGAACGGGGCCGCGAGCTCGGGCTCGCCCACGTGGAGGCCGGTCCCCTCGTGCGGTCGTCGTTCGAGGCCGATCGCGTCGCTGAACACGGAGCGGTCGCGGCCTAGCCGCCCGTGCCCGCGGTGCGGGCGCCTGAGCATCGTCCGGCGAGTTGTCACCACGCCCAGAACCCGCGTCGGGGACCTTAAGTCGTCACCGCGGACGCCGATACCTGGAGTGCCGGTTGCGATGGCCGCTGCCGGGGCGCCGGCGGAGACACGGCAGGACAAGGACACGCGTGATGCACGACTACCGCACCAAGAAGATCGCCCTGCCGAGCGGACAGATGATCGAGATCATCTACCTGATCGATCCGGATGCGGCGGCCGACCCCGCCGACCGCGACCCCGTCGACGCTGCCCATCTCGACGCCCTGCCCCTGCACCACTGCCCGGGCTGCGGCAGCGACCTGGTCTATCCGCTGGCCTGGCAGGAGACCGGCGACGGCATCTGGACGATCCAGCGCCGCTGCCCGAACTGCGAATGGCACGACACGGACACCTTCCAGCAGGCCGAGATTGAGCCCTTCGACGATGCGATCGAGGTCGGCATGGAGATCCTGCTCACCGAGCTGCGCACCTGGGCGTACTCGAACATGAACGATGACGTCGAACTGCTGATCGACGCGCTCGAACGGGATCTCATCCTGCCGATCGACTTCTGATGCCGGCGGGCCGTCCCCGACCAACCCTCGGACACGATCGATCGCCGCTCGACTAGAGTCCCGCCCTATGTGGGAGTTGAGTCCGTCTGAGGCCTACGACGCCTGGCAGGCCGGCGATGTGACGATCGTCGACATCCGCGAGGAGAGCGAGCACGCGCGGACGCGCATCCCGGGGGTCGCGCTGATCCCGATGAGCACCCTGGCCGAGCACCTGGACCAATTGCCCGACGGGCCGCTGGTGATGCTATGCCGATCCGGCGCACGAAGCGGCCGCCTGGCCGAGTACCTGACGAGCCTCGGCACCCACGGCGAGGTGGCAAACCTCGACGGCGGGATCATCGCCTGGGCCGAGGACGGCCTGCCGTACGAGGGCAGCGAGCCCAGCTAGCCCGCGAAGCGCTTGACGACCCGGTAGCCGGTGTCGCGCTGCACCGCGGTGCGCCCCGTCGCGGCGATCGCCGACACCATCCGGGGCGTATCGAGCCGAAACGCCGTGCCCGCCGCGCGGACGACGTTTTCCTCGATCATGATCGAGCCCATGTCGTCGCAGCCGAACTCCAGGGCGAGCTGTCCGACGCGCAGCCCCTGGGTGACCCAAGATGACTGCAGATGGGCGAAGTTGTCGAGGTAGAGCCGGCTGACGGCGACCATCATCAGGTAGTCGGCCGCGGTGGTGTGCCGGTGGTCCTCACCGCGCTTGGACCCGCCGCCGGACTGGTAGCTCCAGCAGACGAACGCGCGGAACCCGGGCTGCTCGTCCTGGAGCTCACGCAGGCGGCGTAGGTGCTCGACCCGATCCTCGAGCGTGTCCACGGTCCCGTACATCATCGTGGCCGAGGTCGACATGCCCTGGCGGTGGGCCTCACGCATGACGCCGAGCCATTCGGACGTGGTCGTCTTGCGCGGCGCGATGATCTCGCGGACGCGGTCGACGAGGATCTCCGCGCCGCCGCCTGGAATCGAGTCCAGGCCGGCGCGGCGCAGGCGGTCGATCGTCTCTGGCAGCGAGAGCCTGGAGTAGTGGGCGACGTGCATGACCTCAGACGGCGAGAGCGCGTGCAGGTGGATCGGGTAGCGGGCCTTGATCGAGCGGAAGAGGTCCTCGTAGTAGTCGATGCGCAGGCCCGGATGATGGCCGCCCTGCAGCAGCAGCGCCGTGCCCCCAAGCGCCAGAGTCTCCTCGATCTTGCGAAAGATGACCGCCTTCGGCAGGACGTAGCCTTCGGGATCGCGCGGGTGACGGTAGAACGCGCAGAAATCGCAGTCGGTCACGCAGAAGTTTGTGTAGTTCACGTTCCGGTCGATGATGAAGGTCACCTCGTCCGGGTCCGTGACGCGTTCCCGCGCCGCGCGTGCCGCGGCCCCGACACGCACGAGGTCGTTGCTGCGCAGCAGCGCCAGGGCGTCCCCGTCGGTCAGGCGCTCCCCGGCCAGCGCACGCTCGAGGGCGATGGTGGTGACACTATTGGGTACAACGGTGGTCATCGCGACGTGGTCGTCCTTGATGTGGGATCCCCGCGGAGCCCGCTACGCGGCGAGCAGCTCCGGAACGTGTGCCAATTGTCCCGCCTCGCGCGCCAAACGCAAGAACTCGTTGAGCCCGGCACGCTCCTCGGCCCCGAAACCGTAGCCGAGACGCCGGAAGTACGCGGCGATAAAGTCCTCGGGAAACGGGAACCGCACCGCCGCTGCGCGCACCACGGCCTCCGGATCGCGCGCGTAGCACTCTTGGGCATCGGTCAGCAGTTGGCGCAGTTCGCCGAGGATCGCGTGCTGGGCCGGCGCCAGGTCCGCTCGCGCCGCCCAGACGGCAAAGACCATCGGCAGCCCGGTCCGTCGACGCCACAACTCGCCCAGGTCGAACACGAACTCGGCAAACGGATCGCGGCCGCCCGACAGGGCCTCATCGGCGATCAGCAGCACCGCATCGCCCTCGGTGAGGGCGTCCTGGGCGAGGTCTCCAACAGGCGGAACACCGGCGCCGGACCGAGCAGTACGCGCAGCAGCGCCACCGACGTTGCGCTGTGGGGCGTGACCGCCACCGAGCGGATCTCTTGCAGGGGGACACGCGAGAACACC
This sequence comes from uncultured Thermoleophilia bacterium, assembly GCA_963784985.1. Taxonomy (GTDB): domain Bacteria; phylum Actinomycetota; class Thermoleophilia; order Miltoncostaeales; family Miltoncostaeaceae; genus CAITWD01. The sequence goes on along the minus strand of CAWATR010000006.1, from coordinate 8,038 downwards.
AGGATCGAATCGACCGTGCCCGCGGCGGAAATGCACGCCACTGGGACCAGCTCGAGGTCCTCGGCATGCCGGGCATAGGCGATCGAGGACATCGCCGAGACGTCCAGGCCGCCGTTGGTCACCGCCCGATTGAGCGTCGTCGGCAGGCCGTCGGTGAAGACGAACTGCGGTCCGCCGGCCAGCTCGAGGTGGTGATAGACGGGGTACATGTTCAGCGCCGAGATGCGGCCGACACGCAAGACCTCGGACGGCGCCGGGCTCATCGCGCCACCGCCCGATAGCCCACCGCGCCGGCCAGCCACTCCGCGTCGGTCGCGTCGTCGGCCGGGATCTGCCAGTCGGTGGCGCCGAACGCGACGGCAATCTGGGATGCCGCCGGTCCGAGTCGGATCCAGTCCGGGCGCACCTGCGTGTCGGCCGGCAGCAGGTAGCGTGCCAGCGCGATGACCGTGAGGTCCTCAACGCCCCAGGAGCCCGGGCGGCTGGCGTCACCCTCGGCAGGCGTCGGAGACACCGCGCGCAGCAGGCCGGTCTCGCGCGCCAACGCGCCCAGGGCGATCAGCCGATCGACGGTCCGGGCGGCGGAGACGGCGGCACCGTAGGCGACGACGGCGACACTGGCCCTCCCCGTCGCGTGGGCGGCCCGGTGCGCAGGGACCGGCTGCTCGCCGGCGGTGTCGACGAACCAGTCGGCCGCGACTGGCGTGCGCGAATAGGTGACGATGCCGCCGGGAGCGATGCCGGCGAGCTCGGCGGCCCGCAACGGATCCGGGGTCGCGAGCAGCGCGACCAGCGCGTCCCGGTTCACGCGTACCGATCCACGACGCCGTCGGCCACCAACTGCAGCGAGCGTCGATCGGCGCCGTCCAGCACACCCGTGAGGACGCCCCGGGCGTCGTTGACGTACGCAAGCGCCCGGTCGCGGGCCTGGACGACTCCCGGGTGCGCGGCCAGCCGATCGCACAGTCGCTCGATCGCCGCGTCGTCGTCGCCGATGCCCCGGATCGCTCCTGCCAGCGCGGGCTCCTCCTGGATGGCGTAGATCATCGGGAGCGTCACGGTGCCGTCGCGCAGGTCGGCTCCACGCCGTTTGCCGGTCACCGCCGACGCGCCGGTGACATCCAGGATGTCGTCGAAGATCTGGAAGGCCATCCCCACGGCCTCGCCGTAGGCCGTCAGCCGTTGCTGGGCCTCGGCCGAGCCGCCGCCGAGCATCGCACCCAGGCGGCACGCGGCCGCGAACAGGGACGCGGTCTTGCGGCGGACGCGATCCAGGTACGCGGGCTCGGAGAGCGCCACGTCGAACGCGGCGCGCCCCTGCGCGAGTTCACCCTGCGACAGGTCCAGCGCCGAGAGCGCCAGCACCTCGATGGCCGCCGGGTCGTCGGCGCCGGCCAGCTCCGCGAAGGCCTGGGCGAACAGGTAATCGCCGACCTGGACCGCGGCGTCGGCACCGTGCGAGGACGCGACCGTCTGGCGACCGCGGCGCATCGTCGCCCCGTCCAGGAGGTCATCGTGGACGAGGGTGGCCATGTGGATGAGCTCGACCGCGGCGGCGGCCCGGACGACGGCGTCGGCCGGCGGACCGCCCGCGCGCGCACAGGCGAACACCAACAGCGGGCGCAGTCGCTTGCCCCCGGCTGCGAGCGTCGCCGCGCCCGGCATCGCCACCTCGGTGATGCCGTTGGCCACCACCGCGGCCAGCCGCGCCTCGCAGGCGCGCAGCGCGTCTCTGAGTCCGGCGGTCACCACATCCGCGGTGGGCTGGACGGTCGCGCTCACACGCGTACTCTCCCATAGTGCAGGGCGACGATGCCCCCGGCAAACAGCTGCCAGCGCACGTCGTCCAACCCCGCGCGGACCATCGCGCCCGCCAGCTCCGGCGGCTCCGGAAACCGCTTGACCGACGCCGGCAGGTACCCGTACGCGGCGCCGTCGCGACCGAGCAGCGTTGCCCAGCAGTGGCACGACGCGATCGAACCAGAGCTGGTAGAAACGGCGCAGGTGACGGGGCGTCGTGATCTCCAGGATGACGACGCGACGGCCCGGGCGCACCACCCGCGCCATCTCGGCGATGCCGCCGTCCAGATCGCTGACGTTGCGGATGCCGAAGGCGACCGTCGCGCCGTCGAACTCGTCGTCGGCGAACGGCAGCGCAAGCGCGTCGGCCTGCGACGAACTCGACGGGCTCGCCCCGCTCCGCTGCCTTCGCTCGCGGCACGGTCCAGCATGTTCTCCGCGAAATCGACGCCGACCGCCCGCCCGCTCGGGGTGACACGCCGAGACAGCGCAAACGCGAGGTCGCCGGTGCCGGTGCACACGTCGAGCGCCGACTTCGCCCGCCGCGACGTCGGCGGCGGCGGCGGCGGCCTCACGCCAGCGCCGATCCAGGCCGGCGGTCATGACGCGATTGAGCAGGTCGTAGCGTGGCGCGATACGGTCGAACATCGCCTGCACCTCCGCCGCCGGGAGACGCCCCGCGCGCTCCTGGCCCGCCGACGAGTCGCTCACGGGCGCACGTCCGCGGGATTCGTCGGTCCCGACATGTCCGCGTCCTCGCCCCAGCGCGCAAGCAGCCCGTGCGGCACACCCAGGTGATCGAGCGCCTTACCGACCATGAAGTCGACGAGCTGGGTGACCTCGGTGGGGTGGTTGTAGAAGCCCGGCGAGGCGGGCATCACGACGGCCCCCGCTCGCGTGACGGCCGCCATGTTTTCGATGTGGACAAGCGAGAGCGGTGTCTCCCGGGTCATCAGGACCAGCGTGCGGCGCTCCTTGAGCATGACGTCCGCGCAGCGGTGGATGAGGTTGCGCGTGATGCCATGCGCGATCGTCGCCAGCGTCGAGCCCGAGCACGGGCAGATCAGCGCCGCGGGCGCCAGCGACGACCCGGAGGCGAAGGGCGCGGTCAGGTCGTCGAGCCCGAGGATCGTCACCTTGCCGGGCGCGGCTGCAGCGCGCGCGACGAACTCCCGGACCACCGCGTCGGGGTCCTCTGGCGCGTGGCGCCCGGCCTGCAGGAGTTCGTGGCTGATCACGTGGGCGCCATTGCGGCTCACGCACAGGCCCACGTCACAGCCGGCATCGGTCAGCGCCCGCAGGGCGGTCATGGCGTACGCCGCGCCGCTGGCGCCGGTTACTCCGAGGAAGATCCGCGTCACCGCCGCCAATCCTAGCCCGCCTCCCGCCGCCCAGAGCTGCGGTCCGCCCCGGATCCGACCGGTCGGTGCCCCGGCGCGAGGCCAGGCGCAAGACACGTGAGGCCCGGAGCCATCCGGGCCTCGTCGCAACCGTCGGTGACGCGGCCGCACCTACTTATAGGTCGTGCCCAACCCGGCGAGGAACGTCGCCAGTTGCTGATACTGCACCGCGGTGAAGTTCGCAAACGGCGGCATGGCGGACCCGGGCGTGGCGCACGTCGGGCACTGGGTATGCAGGATGTACCAGTTCGCGCCCGTGTACGTCGGCCCGTTCGACCCCCGGGACCGCGACCGGGAGCTTGCCGCTGTAGTTGCTCGACCAACCCTTCGTCCCGGTGGTGGTGAGGTTGGGGGCCACCTGGCCGCCGACGCCCTTGACCATATGGCAAACGGTACAGCCTTCGGTGAGGAACAGCGTCTCACCGGCCGCGGCCGCGGAGCCGGGGGTGATCCCGGTGAACGTGATCGACGTGGCGCTGGAGGGCGCCGCCGTGCCGATCTCGCCCTGATAGGTGAGCCACGCCAGCCCAATGAACACGAGGATCGCCGTCGACAGCGCGAACGGACGCTTGGAGATGCGACGCTCGGCACGACGGTCGATGAACGGCGTCGCCAGCAGCAAGACCATCAAGACGTTGGGAACGACGAACGTCGCCATGATGACCGGCGTCAGGGCGTTCTGGTTCTTGAAGATCTTGAGCATCTGGAACAGGAAGAAGAAGTACCATTCCGGCCGCGGCTCGAAGCTCGACGTCGCCGAATACACCGGCGGGCCCACCGTGACCCGCTGCCAGATCGCCATCCCGATGATGGCCGCGAAGACCACGACCGCGACGATGTGGTCCTTGTAGATCGCGTAGGGGTAGAACGGCTTGCCTTCCTTCTTCGCCTGCGCGTAATCGCGCTTGTACGCCTCTTGGTCTGCGCGATTCACTTGCCGGCCTCCGCCGTCAGCGTTTGCGGCGCGGGTTCGACCGTCACCTCACTGCGGCCCCGCGACTCGCGCTCGCGCGCGGCGGCGCGGGCGGCGGCCTCTTCGGCCCGGCGGGCGCGCATTGAGCGCTTGGACCACGGCGGCTCGGTGATGCCAAGCTTGCTCACCAGGAAGAGGTGCAAGCCGATGAACGTCGCGATCCCCCCTGGTATCACGAGCATATGGATGGCGTAAAAGCGCGAGAGGGTACTTGGACCAAACTGCGTGCCGCCGCGCAGGATGTCGGCGATGTACGGGCCAATGATGGGTGCGCTGGCGGTGATGTTCATGGCGACCACCGTTGCCCAGTAGGCCTTCTGGTCCCACACCAGCAGGTATCCGGTCAGGCCCATGAACATGGTCATGATCAGCAGGAGCGCGCCGGTCAGCCACGTCAGCTCGCGCGGGTACTTGTACGACCCGAAGATGAACACGCGGGCCATATGCAGGAACACCAGGATGATCATCGCGCTGGCGCCCCATTTGTGCATGCCGCGCACCAACCAGCCCCAGGTCACGTGGTTGGTGATGTTCTGGATGCTCGCGTACGCGGTCGTCGGTTCGGGCTTGTAGTACATCGCGAGGACGATGCCGGTCACGGCCTGCAGGCCGAAGACGGCCATCGTCGCGAATCCGAGGGTCTGGAACCAGCTCGTCTCGCCGGGAATGTTGCGCTTCAGGAACCAGCCGATGCCCGTGGTCGCCGCGGTGCGATCGTCGACGTAGTTGATGACCGAATCGCCCGCCTGTTTGGCAGGTCCCTTCGGCCCGATATCGGTGGTGCTCAACGCGCCTCCCTAGGAGAACGGGTAGAGGTTCGACAACGTGCCGGTCACCGGCTCACCCGGATCGTGGAGCGAATACGGCTGCTGCGAGCTGTTGATCGAGAACGCGCTGCCAACCAGCACGTGGTCGGTCGGGCTGGTGCCCGCCGTGGACCACGTGCCGTGCTGGGTGCCCGGGCTGCCGCTGGACTGGCCGCTGGGAGTGACGACCTTCACCTCGAACCGGTCCAGCGGGCGCGGCGCGGGTCCGCCCGTCACCAGACCGATCGAGTCGAACGCGCTGGCGTGGCACGGGCAGGCGTAGTTGTCGCCACCCCTGGAGTACTCCACCGGGCACCCCAGGTGCGAGCAGCGGTTCCAGATCGCCATCAGCTGCCCGCCCTTGTTGCGGAGGAACACGCGGGCGTCCGACCATTGCGACTGGCCGGAGACGGCGATGGAGGTGGTCTTGCTATCGGGGAAGCTGCTCAGCGGGCCGATGTCGACCCACTGTTGTGGCGGCGACTTCACGGAGTCCGAGACCGCGAAGCCGACGATCGGCACCAGGATGGCGGCGGTCAACACCACGCCACCGGCGACGGCGACGCTGCTCAGGAACTTCGTGCGGGTGACGAATTCCGGATCGTCGGCGTGGGCGTCGTCCACGACGGGATCGATCGCCCGGGGACCGTGGTACCGGCCCTGCTGCTGCCCGTCCTGGGCGTCGTTCCCCTGGCTATCTGCCACCTGGTTCAACCTCCTCGAGCAATACGCATGACGACCTCGCGCCGGAATGGGGATTCAACCAGACCGCCGACCTCAGACAGGCCGCAACCCACGGGCCAAGTGTCCCGCCGGACGGGGCGCTTGGACTCGGATCCGATCACCGCGGGCGATTCCCCCTGTCGACGCTTCGCGTTCGACCGCACGACATCCTGCAGGCGACCCCCGGTCCCCGGATCAATGCGATCATAACCATCGGAGCCCGCCCGGTTCGCGAATCTCCGCCGTATGCGGCCGCTTTAGGGGCATGTGCCCCGCCGTGGCGGGGTCACTTACCGGTTCAGGGCTCGGGCAGCGTGATGCCGAGCTCCGACCAGCGCGCGTCGACGCGGTCCCGGATCTCGGGCGACATCACGATGGCGTCCGGCCACGGCCGCACCGGGCCCTCCCCGGGCCACTTGCGCGTGGCGTCGAAACCGACCTTGGACCCGTAGGCAAAGTAGGGCGCCGCGTGGTCGAGGGCGTCGACCGGTCCGTCGACCATCAGATGATCGCGGGCAGGGTCGACGTTGCTGAACGCCGTAAAGGCGACCTGGGAGATGTTGTGCACGTCGATGTCGTGGTCGACGACGATCACGCAGCGCGTCAGCGACAGCAGCCCGAGGCCCCAGACGGCGTTCATGAGCTTCTTCGCGTGCCCCGGGTAGCGCTTCTTGACCGAGACGATCGCGCAATTGTGGAACACGCCCTCCAGCGGCAGGTTCATGTCGTAGAGGTCCGGCACCGTCATCCGGATCAGCGGCAGGAACATGCGCTCGGTGGCCTTGCCGAGGAAGAAGTCCTCCATCGGTGGCGGTCCGACGATTGTCGTCGCATAGATCGGCTCCCGTCGATGCGAGATCGCGGTGATGTGCAGCGTCGGATAGTCGTCGACCGGGGTGTAGAAGCCGGTGTGGTCCCCGAACGGCCCCTCCGGGCGCACGTCGGTCGCATCGACGTAGCCCTCGATCACGAATTCGGCGTTGGCCGGAACCTCCACATCCACCGTGCGGCACGGCACCATGTCGACGTTGTCGCCGCGCAGGAAGCCCGCGAACAGCATCTCGTCGATGTTGGGGGGCAGCGGTGCCGTCGCGCTGTAGGTGACCGCCGGATCGGTGCCGATCGCGATGGCGACCTCGACGCGGCCGTCCGAATCACGCAGGTGGGCCGCACCGTCCTTATGGATCTGCCAGTGCATCATCGCCGTGCGCTCGTCGATGACCTGCACGCGGTACATCCCGCAGTTGCGCACGCCGGTTGTCGGGTCCCTGCTGAAGACCAGCGGGAGGGTGATGTACGGGCCCCCGTCGTCGGGCCAGCACGTGAGGATCGGCAGCTTGGTCAGGTCGGGCGCATCCATCCAGACCTCCTGGCACGGGGCACTCTTGACCATCCGCGGCGAGAACGACGCGAGCTCGCGCAGCTTGCCGAGCGCCTTCACCTTCGCGACGAGCCCCTGCGGCGGCTGCAGGTCCATCAGCACCTGGATGCGCGCACCGGGCTCGTCGAGCGAGTCGACCTCGAGGGCCATGCACATGCGCGCAGCGCTGCCGAACTGATTGATCAGGACCGGGAACTCACTGCCGATCACGTTCCGGAACAGCAGCGCCGGCCCGAACCGCTTGGAGACGCGGTCGGTGATCTCGGTGATCTCCAGGTACGGGTCGACCGGCGCGGCGATCTCCACGAGTTCCCCCGCATTGCGCAGTCGCTCGATCCAATCGCGCAGGTCCCGGATCACGCGAACACCGCCCCAGGTCGGGCGGATCCTCCAATACCGCCGCCAACTCCTCGAACCCCGACGGATCGGCCTCCTCGGTCGACCTGCGCACCGCCGCGGCGAAGCGGGCACGCACGGCCGGCTGGCCGGCGCCCGCGATCGCCGCCGCCGTGCCCAGCCACAGGGCGGGCAGTTCGGCGGAGCGCCCGGTCGCGACGACGCCCGCCGAGAGCGCCACCAGGCGGGCCAGGGCGTCGACGACGAACACGTCCTGTGCGCCGGCGACGCGCACCAGGCCGGCCGCAAAGCAGTAGTCGCCTGCCAGCACGAGTCCGGCGGCGTCGGCACGCACCAGTTCGCGCGGGCGCCCGTGGTGGGCGAGAAATCCCTCCAGGATCAGGTCGAGGCCGAGCGCGTGCTCGGCTGCCAGCGGCGGCGAGACGAGCCGTGCCAGCAGCGGTTCGGCGGCGGCCGTGCCGAGGCCCTCGGCGAGGGCCGGCTCGGCGATCAGGTCCGTCCTCACGCCGCGGCCTCCTGCGCGGCTTCGGCGAGCGCGGCACCCGTCCGGGCGAGGTCCTCGTCTGAATGCGCCGCGCTGACGAACCACGCCTCGAAC
>CAWATR010000005.1:0-6881 GCA_963784985.1 uncultured Thermoleophilia bacterium | reverse complement strand
CCTTCCAGAGTCGCGGCGTGTCTGTGGACGCCAACAAGCGCGGGCAGCTCGCCTGGGCGCCCGGTGACCGGCTGCGGCGCGGTGACGTCCTGCGGGCTGCCGCCGCTCCGCACCAGGGTCCCGGACGCGTCCTGTTCGTACTCGACCGCGCCCCGCATGTTGCGCACCATGCCGTCGTCGGATCGGCCGAGCCGCGGGAGTTGGCCTCGTCGGCCAGTCCCGACCGCACGCGGTCCCAGTGCGGCCGACACCGCCGCGTCCGCTCGTCGGGATGCGCCTGCCGAACGAACTAGTCGCGGCGCCGGGCTACGCGGCGGGGCCTGCCCGCAGTCGCGCTTCGCAGCCGGCCACGATCGGGTCGCGCGGGTCGAAGTCGTCGAGCCGCCCGCCAAGCGCCGCGCTCATGCCCTCAACGAGACCGCGATGCAGCGTGCACACGGTACGGCCATCCTCGCCGTTCACCGCGTCGCGGAACGGGCAGCTTTGGAAACTGACGCGGTAGACGCCCTCGCGAGCATCGTGGCGGGAGGACCGATCGCGTGGGGCGAACCCGAGCCGAGCCATCGTGTCGACGACCCCGTGCGGGAACTCACCGCTCGCCATTTCGGCGCCACGTCGCCGGGCGAGTGCGAGCATCGCGGCTTCGTGATCGGCGTCGGTGCCGACGACCGCGACGAGAATCCGGACGAGCTCGGGCCAGCCGCTGGTCGTCGGCGAGAGGCGAAAGCGCAGCGTCGGCCGCCCCGGGCCGGCGGGGTCGTCCTTGAGCGTCGTCACGGCACCCGCGGCGACCAGCGCCGACAGCCTGCGCCGCACCTGGCTGTCAGAGGCGCCGAGCAGCCCGACCAGTTCCGAGACCGTCAGTCCGTCCGCGTTGCTTGCCAAGGCATCGAAGATGCCCTCTTGCTCGGCCATGTACCTTCCTCGGCTTGGCAACCACGATGGTGGACATTACCTGCTCGCGCGGGCCGCGGCCGTCTGGCCCGGCGGCCAGACGGGCTTCGGGCAGCGGCTCTGCCGCCTTGGTGGGCCGATCCGCTGCACTTCCGACCCGCTCCCCGACCGCCTCGTCGTGCGCGTCCTGCGCGCTGTCGCGACGCCGAGATCGTGCCAAGCAGCACGAGATGTGAAGTTTTTCGCAAACCGTTTCGGGCGGGGTTATGGGCGACCCAGCGGCCGCCGACAACCTGTCTAGATCGCGCCACGCACTCGTTCAGCAAGGAGGCCAGACGATGCGCCAGCAGGCACCGACCCGTGCAGCGCTCGAGGAGATCCGCGCACACCTGGAGGACGTGCATGGCTGGACGGAGTTCGACCCGGGGCGCGACATCGCGTTCCCGGAGAGCACGCCCGACGGCGCTTGCGTGGCCTACCTGCCCGCGACGCGCTTCGCCCGCGCCCGCTTTATCTGCTCCTGCTGCAACGGGGGAATCTTCATCGAAGGCCAGCCGAGCCCGCAGCACCCGGCGCGCAGCGCCGAGATACTGCACCCGCATCCCAAGCTTGGCGTCGTGATGCGCCACGGGGCGCGGGACAGCTCGGCGCTCGCCCTGCTGGTGCGCGAGTGGAGCGGCCACCGGCTCGGGCAGGCCTAGCCGCAACCCGTGCTGGCCTGTTGCCAGCAGGAATGCACGGAACAGGTTGGGACGGGCCCGTGACACGACGGCCGCCGCAACCTGGGCCCGGCGGGCGGGTCACCGAGCTGATGCCGCCGGATCCGCCTGACCGGATGATCGTGTTGGCGATGCTCGTGACCGCGTCGGCCGACGGGCGTGTCGGCACGCGACGCCACCGCTCGGCCGCCGGTCACGAACAGGGCGTGGATATCGCCGGTCATCGGCCCCGTGTCTGCAGCTCAAGGGCCAGCGCGTTCTGCCGATATGTCATGCGAGTGGTTCTCTCTCGGGTGCCGCTCGCCGCGCGGGCATGAACCCCCTTCGCCCAACGCAGCAACTGTCACGCGATGAACGGAAAGTGGTACCCCCATGCCCAAGTCACCCCTCTCATTCTTCCGGAAGGACAGGGAAGAGACCCCCTGGTACTACCAGGACCTTCGCAAGCGGCGGCCCCGCGCGGTACGGGCTGCGTCGATCGTGGCCGGCACCGTGCTCACCGCGGCGATTGCGTTCGCGGCCACCAACTGGACGGTGAGCCTCCAAAGCGGGTCCAGCGGCGAGGCCCAGTCGGGCACCGTCTCGAATCTGACCATCACCGCAGTCGCGGTGCCGGCGGCAACCAACCTGCTCTTCCCGGGCAGCAACGGTGACGTCGTCGCGACGATCAACAATCCCAACGCGGTCGCCGTGACCCTCACCGCGGTGCTCTTGCCGACCAACACGACCTACGCCTCGGGCTTCACGACCAACGCCCTCACGACCGCCCAGACCGGGTGTTCGAACACGACGTCCTTCGTGATCTGGAACTTCGCGACCGGTACGTCGGGAAGTTCGCACACGCTGACCACCCCGCTGGTCATCGGTGCCAACTCATCGCTGACCGTTACGCTGACCAACGACGCCAGCATGACGACATCGGCCCCGGCGGCCTGTGAGAACACGTTCTTCTCGATGCCGTCGCTCACCGGGGTAACCGCCTCGGAGACGGCCGGCGCAACCGCCACGGTCAGCCCGACCACGAACGGGTGGACCAGCTAGCGATCGTCTGAGCGCACGCCCCGGGGACCCTGCCTCGGGGCTGCGCCCGACGCTCCAACCGCTTGGCCGCCCCGGCGCACGACCTGTCGCGCACCAGGCAGCGCATCGCTGCCGTGGGCACCACTGCCGTCGCGACTTACGCTTCGGCCACGGACGGCGGGGGCAGCTGTGCGTCCGCCCCGAGGGGGGACCTCCCCGCGACGCCCAGCACGCCGAGCAGGACGTGCGCCCGCAGCGCGACCGCAAGCGCGAGCCGCGTCGTCGGGTCATCCAAATCCCGCCCGCACACGTCCTGAACGCGCCCCAGCCGGTAGTGGAGCGTGTTGGTGTGCAGATGCAGCCGCCGGGCGGCGGCACGCAGATTCCACCCCTCGGCGACCACGGCCTCGAGGGTCTCGACCAGCGGCGCCGCGGCCGGGCCGCGCTCGTCGTGGCGGACCAGCTCCCCGATCCACTCCACGACGTACGCAGCCAGGCGGTCCTGGTCGGCGATTTCCATCAGTAGGCGATCGACGCCAAGGCGTGCGTAGGCGGACACCTGGCTCTGGCCATGGGTCCGTTGGACCAGGCTGAGGGCCTGCTCCGCCTCGGTGATCAGGCGACGCAGGTCCGCCGGTCCGCCGGGCCCGCTGCCGATGCCCGCCGAGAACCCATATCCGCCCGAGCGTGCCTGGGCGGCTTCGGTCCCCGCACGGGCGATGCGCTCGACGTGCGACAGCTCGGCGTCGCCGGGGACCAGCAGGACGAACACGGTCCCGCGTGCAACGACCTGTGCGCCCGGCCCACCGATCGTCTCGGCAAGCGCACGACTCACGCGGCGGGCCACGGGATCGGTCGCGACCACGCGCACGCCCTCCGGATCGTCGGGTGCCACCACGACCACCCAGACGCGCCCACGAATCCGGAGTCCCAGGCGCGAGGCCTTGCGCGCGAGCCGGGACGCCTCGGCATCCCCGCCACGGGCGGCGAGCAGTTCGTCGAGCAGGTCGGCCCGCAACCGCCGCTCGGCGTCGGCTTCCGCCCGCGCGCGCACGAGGTCGAGCGCGATCACCATCGTCCCGTGTTCGATCGCGAGGCGGCGGCTGTGGGGATCGGCCCCTGCGGACGGTGCCACGGCGAGCCAGCCCAGGTTCCCCTGGCCCGCGGGAATCGGCACGACCGTCAGCCCGTCCTCGCGCCGGGCTCCAACCGAGAAGTCCGCCAGACGCTCCGGCAGACCGGTCCCGGCGCTCGCGGCGCGCTCGCCGTCGTCGTCGAAGACGCCCGTCGCCGCGCCAGTGTACGCGGCGATCGCCGCACAAATCGCGTCCAGGCCGGCACCGGCGACGGCCAGTTCGGTGAACCGGCGCTGGATCTCCTCGGATCGGCGCAGCTCGGCGATCCGGGTCTCGAGCCGCCCCTGCAACTCGCTGCGCTCGAGCGCTCCGGCGACGTGCGCGGCGATGGCCGACAGCAACCCGACGTCCCCTTCGCCAAAATCGCGCGGATGGTCGGTCTGGACGTTCAAGACCCCGACCAAACGATCACCTGAGATCACCGGCACCGAGCACATCGAGACGAACCGGGCCTGATCGACTTCCGGCAGCCAGCGAAAGCGCGGTTCGGCGGTGACGTCCGGGACGACCACCGGACGGCGGTCGGCGGCGGCCCAGCCGGTGACACCCTCTCCGATCCGCAGGCGCACTCGTCCGACCCCGTCTTGCGCTAGCCCGTTCGTGGCCGTGAGGACCAGGTGCTCGCCGTCGGGTGCGAGGAGGTAGATCGAGCACACATCGGTTTCGGTGGCCTCGGTCGTCTCGGCGATCACGAGGGTGACCAGCGCCGCCCCGTCAAGGGTCGAACTGGCGGCCAGGGCAAGCCGTTGCAGGAAGCGCAGTTCGCGAATTGCTGGGACATCACGCACGCCCGGGCAGGCTATGGCGCGTGCCGCGTGCGCTCCTTGGCCGCTTGGACAAAGATCCGCCACGGCTGGGATCCACCGTGTCCACGTGCCGCGCGCTCGCGCCCGGCGAAATGCCGCCCGAAAGAATGTAAGCGCCAGGTTAGAAATAGCCCTATTTGCAGGGATGGACAGTTCAAGAACGAATCCCTGATGCCGATACATCCATTGTGCGGCGTCCCCAGACCGCACGACCTGGGATCACTCCCGTGATCCGGCACCCACCCCCGGCCACCGATGCACCGACACCGCCTGCCCACTCCCCGGTTGCTTCAGACGCTCGCTCGCCGTGCCCGGGCGGGTCTGAACGCATGGGCGGGACGCGGCTCGCGCCGCCACCGGACGGTGCGCTTCGGATCGGTGCTCGCCGGAGCCGTCTTCACGGCGACCCTGGCGTTCGCTGCGACCAACTGGACCGTGAGCCTCAACTCGGGCTCCAGCGCCGAAGGCCAGTCGGCCGGCGTGTCGGCCCTGACGATCGCCGCCGTCGCGGTGCCCGCGCCGACGAACCTGCTCTACCCGGGCGGCAGCGGTGACGTGGTCTTGACGATCACCAACCCGAACACGATCCCGGTGGCGATCACCGGCGTCACGCTGCCGAGCGCGTCGACGTACGCGACCGGCTATACCAATAGCGGCCTGACGACACCCAACGCCAGCTGCACGTCTGGGACCTCGACCGTCGCGTGGGCGTTCGCCGCGACATCGGGCGTCCACAACCTCACCTCGACGCTGACCGTCGGCGCCAGCTCGACCCTGACGGTGACCTTCACCAACGACGCGGTCATGGGCACGACGGCCCCGGCGGCCTGCGAGAGCACGTACTTCTCGATGCCGGCCTTGAGCGCGATCACCGCGACGGCCGGGGCGGGCACGGCGACCGTCAGCCCGGCCACCGACGCATGGACGAGCTAGCGCTGCGAGCGTCGATCTCGCCCGCAACGCCGCCGTCATGAAGCGTCCCGTCCGGACATCCACCTTCGTCGCCGCGGTCGCCGTCGCCCTGCTCGGGTTCACCGGTATCGCCGTCGCCACCTCGTGGGTGGTGAGCCTCAACTCGGGCAGCAAGGGCCAAGGCCGGAGCCAGGCCCAGCCGCCCGCCCCGAGCGGCACCCCCACCGCAGTCTGCGTCTCGAGCACGACCCAGACCGTGAAGATCACCTGGACCGCGGTGACCCACGCGACCACGTACACCGTCTACGACTCGACGACCGGATCGTCCGGGACTTACAACACGCTCGCGACCGGTGTCACGACCAACCCCTACACGACGGTCAGCCTCGGCGCGGGCACCTACTACTTCAAGGTCGCCGCGGTCGTTGGGTCGGGCTGGACTGGCGTCCAGTCGACGAACACGACACCGGGACGCATCATCGCCACCTCAGGCACGCGCTGCCAGTAGCGCAGGCGGGCGGACGACGGGACATGTCGCGGCGCCCCGGTGGTTCGCACGCCGATCGCGCGGATTTGTTACATACCGGTAACACGGTTCGTCGGGAGACGCCGCGATGGATTACCGGCTCGAGCAGTGGATCAACGCACCTGCGGGGCACTCTGCGGCCCTCGATGCCGTCATGCGCGACGCGGCCAACTGGGGTCAGTGGATCTTCGGCGGTATCGTCGTCGCCTGGTTCCTGTACGCCTGGCTGGCCGGCGGTGCCGCCGACCGGCGTGGCGCCCTGGCGGCGCTGCTGGGTGCGGTGATCGCGCTCGGGATCAACCAGATCATCAGCACCATCTGGGACCGGCCGCGTCCGTTCGTCGCACACCCGGGGTCGGTGCACGTCCTGCTGGCGTCGTCGCGCGACGCCGGATTCCCGAGCGACCACGCCGCCGCCGGATTCGCGATCGCGACGGTCCTCGTGCTCGTCCATCGACGCTGGGGCGCGCTCGCGCTGGCGGCGGCCGCCCTGATGTCGTACGCGCGTGTGTTCGACGGCCTGCACTACCCCGGCGATGTCCTGGCCGGAGCGGTGATCGGCATCGGCGTCGGCTGGGCGCTGATGCGATGGGGCGCCGGCCCACTCGCCGCCATTCAGGCCAGAGTCGATGCGACCGCGCGCGCCCTGCGCCTACCGGTCCCGCGCGCACCGTAGCCCGAGACGTCTGATCAGCCCGCGTGAGCGGCGGCGCCGAACGCGGTCCGCAGGCGTCCCGGATCGTTGGTCATCCCGGCGGTCGCTGCCCCCGGTTCGTCGCCCAGCGCCACGCCGGCGCGGCGCCCGCGCTGGCACACCGTCATCCTGCTCCTGGTGTGGTCGTGGCCGCCGCTCTGTGCCAGAGCAGCG
>CAWATR010000004.1:0-6029 GCA_963784985.1 uncultured Thermoleophilia bacterium | reverse complement strand
CCTTCCGCTCGTCGGGATGCGCCTGCCGAACGAACAGTTGCGGCGCCGGGCTACGTGGCGGGGCCTTCCCGCAGTCGCGCTTCGCAGCCGGCCACAATCGGGTCGCGCGGGTCGAAGTCCTCGAGCCGCCCGCCAAGCGCCGCGCTCATGCCCTCAACGAGACCGCGATGCAGCGTGCACACGGTACGGCCATCCTCGCCGTTCACCGCGTCGCGGAACGGGCAGCTTTGGAAGCTGATGCGGTAGACGCCCTCGCGGGAATCGTGGCGTGAGGACCGATCGCGCGGGGCGAACCCGAGCCGAGCCATCGTGTCGACGACCCCGTGCGGGAACTCACCGCTCGCCATTTCGGCGCCACGTCGCCGGGCGAGTGTGAGCATCGCGGCTTCGTGGTGGGCGTCGGTGCCGACGACCGCGACGAGAATCCGGACGAGTTCGGGCCAGCCGCTGGTCGTCGGCGAGAGGCGAAAGCGCAGCGTCGGCCGCCCCGGGCCGGCGGGGTCGTCCTTGAGCGTCGTCACGGCACCCGCGGCGACCAGCGCCGACAGCCTGCGCCGCACTTGGCTGTCAGAGGCGCCGAGCAGCCCGACGAGTTCCGAGACCGTCAGTCCTTCCGCGTTGCTTGCCAAGGCATCGAAGATGCCCTCTTGCTCGGCCATGTACCTTCCTCGGCTTGGCAACCACGATGGTGGACATTACCTGCTCGCGCGGGCAACGGCCATCTGGCCCGTCGGCCAGACGGGCTTCGGGCAGCGGATCTGCCGCCCTGGTGGGCAGATCCGCTGCGCTTCCGACCCGCTCCCGACGGCCTCGTCGTGCGCGTCCTGCGCGCTGTCGCGACGCCGAGATCGCGCCAAGCGGCACGAGATGTGAAGTTTTTCGCAAACCGTTTCGGGCAGGGTTATGGGCGGCCCAGCGGCCGCCGACAACCTGTCTAGATCGCGCCACGCACTCGTTCAGCAAGGAGGCCAGACGATGCGCCAGCAGGCACCGACCCGTGCAGCGCTCGAGGAGATCCGCGCACACCTGGAGGACGTGCATGGCTGGACGGAGTTCGACCCGGGGCGCGACATCGCGTTTCCGGAGAGCACGCCCGACGGCGCTTGCGTGGCCTACCTGCCCGCGACGCGCTTCGCCCGCGCCCGCTTCATCTGCTCCTGCTGCAACGGGGGGATCTTCATCGAAGGCCAGCCGAGCCCGCAGCACCCGGCGCGCAGCGCCGAGATCCTGCACCCGCATCCCAAGCTTGGCGTCGTGATGCGCCACGGGGCGCGGGACAGCTCGGCGCTCGCCCTGCTGGTGCGGGAGTGGAGCGGCCACCGACTCGGGCAGGCCTAGTCGCCACCCTCGCCGGCACGGGCGTACGGCAGAGGTTGGGACGGGCCAAACCTGACACCACGGCCGGAATGACCCCTGGCCGCGCGCATCCCCGCCACTCACCCACGGGTGTGTCCGTGGCCCAATGTCAACGCGGCGATCGCGTTCGACGTCACGGTCTTCGGCCCAACCGAACGGAGCGGCTGCTTGCGAACCCCCGGCGAACGGGTATTGCACGTCGAGCTGACGATCGGCGACCCGCTGATCATCGTCGTCGTGGGCGTCCCCAAACCTCTGTGCGGTCGCGCCTGACGCGTCGGACACCACGACGGTGATGCTGCACCTGTACGTCGACGGCGTCGCGGCTCGGGCCGCGGCCGGCGGCGGCGAATAGGGCGTGCATCGCCGGTCATCGGCCCCGTGTCTGCGGCTCAAGTGCCAGCGCGTGCTGCCGATATGTCATGCGAGTGGTTCTCTCTCGGGTGCCGCTCGCCGCGCGGGCATGAACCCCCTTCGCCCAACGCAGCAACTGTCACGCGATGAATGGAAAGTGGTACCCCCATGCCCAAGTCACCCTTCTCGTTCTTCCGGAAGGACGGGAAGAAACCCCCTGGTACTACAGGACCTTCGCAAGCGGCGGCCCCGCGCGGCACGGGTTGCATCGGTCGTAGCCGGCACGGTGCTCACCGCCGCAGTCGCATTCGCGGCCACGAACTGGACCGTGGGCCTCACCGGCGGCTCGAGCGGTGAAGCCCAGGCAGGCACCGTCTCGAATCTGAGCATCACCGCGGTTGCGGTGCCGGCGGCAACCAACCTGCTTTTCCCGGGGGGCAACGGCGACGTCGTCGCGACGATCACGAACCCGAACGCAGTGGCGGTGACCCTCACGGCCCTCAGCCTGCCGTCCTCCACGACCTATGCGACGGGCTACACGGCATCCAACCTCACCGGGGCGATCGCCGGGTGCGCCTCGACGGTCGGTGCCAATCAGTCAGACGTCATCTGGAACTTCTCTGCCGGATCGAACCCGCACACCCTCACCACCCCGCTGGTGATCGGCGCCAGCTCCAGCCTCACGGTGACGTTCACGAACGACGCCAGCATGACGGTGGCGGCGCCGGCAGCATGTGAAGCGGCGTACTTCTCACTGCCGTCGCTCACGGGCGTGACCGCCTCGGAGACCGCTGGCGCGACGGCAACCCCGAGCCCCACGACCGACGCCTGGACCTCCTAACCATCTGATGAGCACGGGTCTCGGGGGATCACCCTCGGGCCCGGCACCGTGCAGAAGTCCCGTGCATATGGTCGACGTCGGCAATGTGGCGCCGGCTCGTAGCCGGCGCGAGCGTCCGCGTCGGTCACCGACGCGTCGATCGCCGCGCCGGCGTCCTGAGTCAGCCCTCGGCAACCGACCGCGGCGTCAGCCCGTCCTCGGCGCCCAGCGGGTCGCCTGAGGCGCCGCGCAGCGCTCCGAGCAGGAGATACCCCGGACCGCGACCGCGAGCGCGAGACGGGTCGTCGGGTGGTCGAATCCCTCCCGGAGACATCCTGAACTCGCCCCAGGCGATAGTCGATCGTGTTGGTGTGGAGCCTGAGCCGTCGCGCGGCGGCCCGCAGGTTCCAGCCCTCCGCGACGACCGCCTCGAGGGTCTCGATGAGTGGAGCCGCTGCGGGTCCCCGCTCATCGTGACTGACAATTTGCCCGAGCCACTCTTCAACATACGCGCCCAGGCACTTGTTGTCGGAGATCTCCAGAAGAAGCCGATCGACCCCGAGCGCCTTAGGCCGGCACCTCACCGCGACCGCTCCCTCGCTGTACGAGAGCGAGCGCCTGCTCTGCTTCAGAGACCAGGCGGCGAAGCTCGTCCGGACCCCCGGCGCCACTTCCGATCCCGGCCGAAAACCCGTATCCGCCCGTCCGTGCCTGCGCGGCATCGGCGGCCCCGCGCGCGATCTGCTCGACGCGCGCCAGGTCCGCGTCACCCGGAACCAGCAGGACGAAGGTCGTCCCACGCGCGACGACCTGTCCGCCGGGCACTCGATGCGTCAGCGAGCGTTCGGCTGACCCGCTGGGCGATGGGGTCCGTCGCGACCGCCCGCGCGCCCTCGGGATCATCGGGCGCAATGACGACCGCCCAGACGCGTCCGCGGTGCGCAGACCGAGACGCGAGGCTTTCCGCGCGAGCCGGGAGGCGTCCGTCGTGCCGGCCCGAGCCGCGAGCAGCTCATCCAACAGGTCGGCGCGTAGGCGCCGCTCGGCCTCCGCCGCGGCACGCTCGCGCATGAGGTCGAGTGCGATCACCGTCGCGCCATGATCGACCGCCATGCGGCGGCCGTGTGAGTCCGCGCCGCCGCCGGGACCGATAGCGAGCCAGCCGAGGGTCTCCTGCCCCGCCCGGATCGGCACGACCGCGTGCCGTCGTCGCGCCGTCCAGGCGCCGACACCCCCGACAGGCGGTCGGGAAATCCGCCGCCTGGGCTGGCACCGAGGCGCTCACCCTCGTCGTCGAACACCGCAGCAGGCGCGCCCGCGTGCGCGGCGACAGCCGCCAAATCGCGTCAAGTCCGGCGCCAGCAAGCGCGAGGTCCGTAAACCGCTTGTGGATCTCCTCGGATCGATGTAGCTCCGTGACGCGGCTCTCGAGGCGGCCCTGGAGCTCGGTGCGCTCAAGCGCCCCGGCGACATGGGCGGCGATCGCTGACAGAGCCCGACCTCGCCCTCGCCGAAGTCGCGGGGATGGTCGGTCTGGACGTTGAGCACCCCGACGAGCCGATCTCCCGAGATGATCGGCACCGAACACATCGAGACGAACCGGTCCTGATCAACTTCTGGCAGCCAACGGAACCGGGGCTCGCGCGAACGTCGGAACGACGACCGGTGCCCGCGCCTCCGCGGCCCAGCCCGTCACCCCGTCGCCGACCGCAGCCGGACGCGGCCAACACCACCTGGGAGAGCCCGTTGGTCGCGGCGAGCACGAGATGCTCCCCGTCAGGCCGCGAGAAGGTACACCGAGCAGACATCTGTCTCAGTCGCTTCGGTGGTCTCCGCGATCACCAGCTTCACCAGTGTCGCCGCATCAAGGGTCGAGCCGGCCGCCAGGGCGAGACGCTGAAGGAAGCGGACTTCACGAATTGCAGGGACATCACGCACGCCAAGGCAGGCTAAGGCCCGGACAGCTCGCGCTCCTTGGCCACTTGGACAAAGATCAGGTCCAGGCGGGATCCCCCCGGTCCACGTGTGAACCCTCGAGACGAGGGCGCCGCGGTCTCAACGCCGGCGGTCCCAAGATGTGATGCAGTCGTAAAAAACTGCCCTTTTGCAGGGATTGATAGCTCAAGAACGAACTCCTGATGCCGATACGTGTGATGAGCGACCCCCCATGTCGCCCACCTCCAGGCCGACTCCCGCGCCCTGAGCACGAACGTCGTTCGCGACGTACCGAAGGCTTTCCCTCGAGACCATGCCCACGCCACCGCTCTCCCGTTCGCGGAAATCACGCGAGGAATTCTGCCTGGTTTCAGGGATATCGTCGCGCGCGCAGGGCCCGCGTGGAGGGTCTCGCGACCATCGCGGGCATCCTCTTGGTCGCGGGCGTGGCGTTCGGAGCAACCAGCTGGACCGTCGGGCTCAACGCGGGATCCAATGGCCAGGCCATGCGGCGAGCGTCGCGAACCTGACGATCACCGCGTCCGCGATCCCCTCGCCGGTCAACCTTGTGTACCCGGGCGCGTTCGGGGACGCCGTTGTGACATCTCGAATCCGAGCACCGCGCCGGTCACGATCACCGCCGTCAACCTACCGACGAGCACAACCTACGCAACGGGATATACCAACTCGTCGCTTGACGACGATCAACGCCAGCTGCACGGCGGCGCTGGGGACCGTCGCATGGCAATTCGCGACAGCAACGAGCGGAACCTCGCACACGCTCACGACCGCGCTTAGTCGTCGGCGCGAGCTCGACGCTCACCGTAACGTTCACCAACGACGTGACGATGGGGACGCGGCGCCCGTCGGGCTGCAAGAGCACCTACTTCGCGATGCCGGCCTTCACCGCCATCACGGCAACGGCCGGCTCCGGGACGCCGACGGTGAGCCCCGCGACCGATGCCTGGACCGCGTGCATGGCGGTCTCCCATGATCACGCGATCGCGGCATCGTGACCCGTCCCCGCTCCCACGTCGCATCGCCGCACTCGCGATCGCCGCGTCCTTCTGGGCGGGGCCGGTCCTCGCGGTCGCCACAGCGTGGACCGTGTCGCTGGCGGCGGGCAGCAAGGCACAGGCCCGACGCCGTCGGCAACGCCGGCCCCACGGGCGTGACGGCCACGTGCGCACGGGGACGCAGGTCACCGTACGTGGACCGCCGAGACCGGCGCCCAGAATACACGGTCTACGATTCGACGACGTCGGCCACCGGGCCCTGGACGTCGATCGGAACCGGAACCTCGCCGTTTAACCGCATCCCTCACCGGGACTCGGGGACACCGGCTACTATTCGCCGTCACCACGACGCTCACCGACGCCGCCTGGGCGCGAGCACGCAATCAACGGCGAGCGCGAAGCGGACGATCACCACCGCGACCTGCGCCTAGCGATCGGGGTTGCCGCGTCCGTTCGTCCGCGCACCCGGGGTCAATGCACGTCCTCCTGGCGTACTCGCGAAGCCGGTTTCTCGAGCGACCACGCCGCCGCCACGCTCGAGGGCGTCG
>CAWATR010000003.1:0-213393 GCA_963784985.1 uncultured Thermoleophilia bacterium | reverse complement strand
CCTCCACCGCGGGGTGCCGGCGTCGCCCCGCGGACACCTATTAGTGACGACCGGTGCGCCTTGGCGCACCCGTACACGGAGACCGCATATGGATACGCAGGCCGTCCTCGATCATCATCTCGCGGCGTTCGGTGCCGGCGACGCAGATGAAATGGCCAAGGATTACACCGACGCGTCGGTGCTGATTAACCAGCAGGGCGTCGTCGTAGGTCGGGATGCGATTCGCGACACGTTCGCCGGCATCTTTGCCGGACCGTTCGCCCCGGGTACCTACGAGTTCACGATGGACCTGACCGCCGTGGAGGGCGAGACCGCATACCTCGTCTGGCATGCGCGCTGCGCACAGGTCGATATCGTCTTGGGCTCAGACACGTTCATCGTCCGCGATGGGAAGATCGCCGTGCAGACGTACGCGCTGAAGATCAGGAACGCTGAGCGGCGGGCCAGGCACTCCGCGATCACGCGCACACGGGCACCCGTCACCGGCCCACGAGCGTCCGGGCTGCGGGGCGTGTGGGGTAGGCGAGGACGAATCCGTCGAACTTGAGCGTGGAAGCATCAGAAGAACAGCATCGACAAAGCACAGGGCCCCGCGAATCGGGCCGCGCCAGGTCGCGGGGTCATCTCGTGACCGCGTCGACGTTGTCTGCCCATGTGGTGAGTCGTGTCAACGTGCGGCCGTGGTCCACCCGCACCTCCCCGAGGTGGCAACAGGGTGGCAACACACCACCCTGCACCAACCGCAAAACGTTAGGGGGCGAAACGGCCGAAATTGGCTTGTCCTGGGCGCTCAGCGCCACGGACCGCAACCAGCCACAAACGCCGCGGCGTCCTCGTAATGAAGGGGTCAGCGGTTCGAATCCGCTCGTCGGCTCGTACTCCGTCACCGATGATCACTGGGCCAGCCGTCGCCAGTTCAGCTCGTGCATCCCCTTCGGCCTGGGCGGTAGCCCCTCGCAATTCGCCCACACCAGCCGCCGTCGCAGTACGTGCGCCGATGCGCTGCGCGCCCGTGGGCATCGGACTGCGGTGGTGTCCCCAGCCAAGGATCGCGCCGGTCTGTGAGCTCGAGAGCCCGCTGGTCGCGTGGCTGCATGAGCGGACCGCTAAGCGTCAAAAGACCCCTGGGCCTCACGCGCGATGGCGCGGTCTAGCAGCGGCTCTTCGCCAGGCCGCGCCGCCACGGCCGTCAGCGACGCGCCGATCGCGAGCGGGGTGGCTATTACGCCGAGCTCGGGGCGACGAGGCTCGCCCGCATCTCGAGGGGAGTCGTCACGAGGGCTCGATCCGGCATGTGGGATTCAGCGCTGGATACCGGCGAATGACCGGCTGGATCGCGGATGTGTGGCGTCACGTAACCTCGATCTCCGTGCCGCTGCTGGTTCTGGCATTGGCGCTCGTCAGGATCCAGACCCTGCTTGTTGCGCTCTCGTTCGCTCCAGCGGAGGCTCCCGCTACGTGTCGACCACCCGCTCGACCGCCGCGGCGAGGAGCGCCTGGCCGGCCGCGCTTGGATGGATTCCGCAGCCCCCGCCGGTCAGTCGGGTCAACAGCCCGGCCGCGCAACTGTCGCCTCGGAATGGACGAGCGGCCGCCTTGAAGGCCGAGAAGCCGTCGGCGATCTGCACGTGGAAGGGCTTGGCGGCACCGTCCAGCGCCTCGTTTACTTCCTGAGTCGATGCGTTGTCAGCGGCGTTCGCGTAGTCGAATGAGTAGTACTTGACGATCACCACTTGCCCGCGTAGCGGGCGTGTTGCGGATCGCGCCCAGGATGTCCGCCACGTTGGTCGACACCTGCTTGAGGACTGCCGGGACTTCGCTGGCACATCGATCCGCGGTCGTCTCCTGACAGACAAACAGATCGTTGTAGCCGATCATCAGGGAGACCAGCCGCGTGTGTGGGTGGCCCTCGAGGAACTGCACGGCGTATTGGAGCTGCGTCCCGCGGTAGCTGACATGCAGTGGGTATGTGGTCCGGTACCCCGGCCCGCTGCCGTGGAAGCTCTCGCAGCCGTTGCTCTGGCCGTTGTTGGAGATGAAGCTCGCCGAACTCTCGCCCGTGCACGCCGCGTTGGCCACGGTGAAGCCCAACGCCGCCCCGACATCTTCGGGAAAGCCAACGAAGCTCGATGCGTCGGAGTAGTTCGGCGGTGGCGACGTGTCCGCCTCCCGGTATCCGAACGTGACCGAATCCCCCAGTGCCAGGTAATCCTGACCAGCCGGGCCGGGACGCAGTGCCGGCCCGGTCGTGAGTCGGAAAACGCCGACGTGACCAACAACGCCACGCCGACCACGAGCGCGATCACGCACGCCAGACCAACCGCAGCGCGGACTGCCTTCTTCCGACTGGCATGCCGCATGGGAATCGTCCCCTGTTTGAGATCGGCCCGTGGCGCTCGCCGTCGACGGCCCGACTCGATCCAATCCGTGCAGTGCCGCCAGACGGCGCGTTCATCTTCGTGGCAGTCCCCACCCTGCCAGGCCAACCGCCGGACGCCGGTGGCGCGTCGTTCTACGCCGACCGACGTTCGGCGGCCGCCGTCAAGGAGCGCGACGGGGGGATCCGACGTGATCATGGCGCGGGCGGCCGACGGGATGGGGATCGGCCCCAGAGCGGTCGCGTCGTCGGCCTCGCCCGGGACGCCATCCGCAAGCACAGTGTCGCTTGCGACGAACCCGAGCGTGGCACGACGCTCGAAGGTGTCGTCAGGCGGGAGCTCAGACGACGCCGACCCGGTGAGATCACGCGGCATCCCCGATCCAAAACGCGGGCCAGCACCGAGGCAGGCGGCGCGGTCGTTCGGGTTGACAAGCCTGCAGCGATCGAGCGACAGGCAGCCACAGCCGATGCACCCGGTGAGCCCGTCCTTGAGCCGCTCGAGCTCGGCGATTCTCCGGTCGATTCTCGCCGTCCACGTCGTCGACAGACGTGACCAGTCCTCGCCCGTCGGAGCATGCTGGGCGGGGAGCTTGGCAAGCTCGGCGCCGATCTCATCCAGTGTCAGCCCAACGTGCTGCGCGAACACGATAAACGCGACGCGACGCAACACCGAGCGCGGATAGCGACGGTGACCCGACCCGGCCCGCCGCGAGGTGATAAGGCCCCGCTCCTCGTAGTAGCGCAGCGCCGAGGCCGCAACCCCGCTTCGCCGCGCGACCTCCCCAATGGTCAGCACAGGCTCCACAGCCCCAAGGAAATCACGAACGGCCCTTGACTTCAAGCTCACTTTAGCTTGTAGCCTCTTGCCAAGACCGGATCCGAACCCCAAAGGACGCCGAGATGTCGCACCCACCAGGCGCGCGCCAGCGGATCACCGAGGCGGTGATCGCCTGGCCCGATGTTGTCGCTGGCCCTGGCCGACGCGGGGAGTTTGCATTCACGCTCGGCGGGCGGGAGATCGGCCACCTGCACGGCGACCGCGCCGCGCACTTTGTCTTCCCCAGGGCCGTCTGGGACGAGCTGATCGCGCAGGGCCGCATCGAGCCCCACCCGGTGTTTCCCGATGCCCGCGGACCCGCGGCGCGCAGGATCGAGACCGACGCCGACGTCGTCGACGTGATCGCGCTGATGCGGCTGAACTACGACCGCGCCACGACACGGCGGGCACGCGTGTCGCCCCCCGGCTCGGGACGGCCTAGAAAGGAGCGGCATGCCCATCGCAGCGATCACGGGAGGGTCAAGGGGCCTCGGCAAAGTCATCACCGACGCGCTGCTGAGTCGCGGATGGTCGGTGGTCATCGACGCCCGGGGGGCGCGGGCGCTCTCAGCCGCGGCGGCCGACCTGCGCGCCGGGCGCCCACCTTGGGTCCGGTTGATCGCAATCGCCGGCGATGTCACCGATGCCGACCACCGCCACGCGCTCATCCAGTCGGCGACGAGCCTCGGAGGGCTGGATCTTGTGGTCAACAATGCCGGCATCCTTGGACCGAGTCCGCAGCCGGCGCTCGCCGACTACCCCATGGACCGGCTCGGAGAGGTCTTTGCGACCAACGCCCTCGCCCCGCTTGCGGTCGTCCAGGCCGCGCTCCCCGTGCTGCGCGCGTCGGCCTGCCCGCGCGTGCTCAACATCACCTCGGCTGCGGCGATCGAGGCATACGCGGGCTGGGGCGGCTACGGATCATCGAAGGCCGCACTCGAGCAACTCGGGCGGGTGCTTGCCATGGAGGAGCCGTGGCTGCGAGTCTGGTGCGTCGATCCCGGCGACATGGCCACCAGGATGCACCAGGAGGCCTTTCCTGGCGAGGACAGCAGCGACCGGCCGGCACCGGAGGACATCGTCGATGGCCTCATCGGACTGATCGAGTCGGATCGGCCGAGCGGACGCCACGCCCGGCCGCCGAGTTCGCCACGCGCCACCCGGGCGTCCGGGGACCCACGGCAGGCGGGTGAGCGAGCCCACGCGGCGATCGCGTGTACGATGCCCGGCGTTGGGTGGGTCTCAGTGTGGTGAAACAGTGTCGCTCGGTCGTGAACGGAGATCACCGTGGCCCCGGCTGTGGTGTGCGAGTCATTGACGAAGCGCTTCGGCGAAGTCACGGCGGTCGACGATTTGTCGTTCGCCATCGAGCCGGGCACGATTACCGGCTTCCTCGGCCCCAACGGGGCCGGCAAGACGACCACGCTGCGGGTCTTGCTCGGCTTGGCGGCACCCACGCGCGGCACGGCACTGATTTTCGGCCGGCCGTATGCCCAGCTCGACGATCCGGCCCGCCGCGTCGGCGCGGTGCTCGAGGCGACCGACTTCCACCCGGGGCGCTCTGGTCGCGACCATCTGCGAACGCTCGGACGCGCGGTCGGGCTTCCGGACGCGCGGGTTGACGAGGTCCTCGCGCTGGTCGAGCTGACCGACGCCGCCAACCGGCGCGTCAAGGGCTATTCGCTTGGGATGCGGCAGCGCCTTGGGCTCGCGGCGGCATTGCTGGGCGACCCCGAGCTGCTGGTGCTCGACGAGCCGGCGAACGGGCTCGACCCGGAGGGGGTCCGCTGGCTGCGCGAGTTCCTGCGCGGGTTTTCTGCCGACGGCCGCTCGGTGCTCGTCTCGAGCCATGCCCTGGCGGAGGTCGCCCAGACGGTCGACCAGGTCATCATCATCAGCCACGGCCGGCTTGTCGTCGAGTCGTCCCTGGACCAGCTCACCGCCCGGCTGGGCGGCGCGGTCCGCGTGCGCAGCCCGGATCTTCCCGGGCTGGCGGCCGCGCTGCGGCAGCATGACATCGCGACGACGCTGACCAACGAGCATGCCTTGCTGGTGCATGGGGCCACCAGCGAGCAGGTCGGCGACATCGCGTTTGCCGCGGGAATTCCCGTACACGAGCTGGTCGGCGAAT
This sequence comes from uncultured Thermoleophilia bacterium, assembly GCA_963784985.1. Taxonomy (GTDB): domain Bacteria; phylum Actinomycetota; class Thermoleophilia; order Miltoncostaeales; family Miltoncostaeaceae; genus CAITWD01. The sequence goes on along the minus strand of CAWATR010000003.1, from coordinate 208,065 downwards.
CCTCGTCGCTCGAAGACGTCTTTCTCAGCCTGACCGCAGAGGCCTCGCCGTGATGGCACAGCTCCGGGCAGAGCTCCTGAAGATCCGTTCGACCCGCACGACGGTCGGGCTCCTGCTCGGCATGGTCGGGCTCGTGCTGCTGACGGTGCTCCTGACGGGGCTTGTGAGCACGGCTTCAACCCTCATGGACAAGCAGAACCAGCTCGATCTGCTCGGCGACGGCACCCTAGCCGGCATCTTCGCTGCCCTGGCGGGCATCTTGCTCGTCACGAGCGAATACCGCTTCGGGACGATCCGACCCACGTTCCTGTTCACGCCCCGGCGCGGACGCGTGATCTCCGCCAAGATCGTCGCCGGCCTCGTCGCAGGGCTCGCGTTCGGCTTTCTCGGCGAGGGGCTTGGGTTCGGCATCGGGTACGTGATCCTCGACGGCCGAGGCATCCCGATCGCACTGCACGGCGGCGACATCGCGGTGCTCGTGGTCGGTGCGCTGGTCGGAGTCGCCCTCTGGGGCGCGATCGGCGTCGGCCTCGGAGCGATCCTGCAAAACCAAATCGGGGCAGTGATCACGCTGCTTGCCTGGGGCTTCATCGCCGAGAACCTGCTGTTTGCGTTCGAGCCCTCGGTGGGCCGGTTCGGCCCGGTCCATGCCGGAAACGCCATGGTCGGTGGCACAACGCGCCACCTGCTGTCGCCCGCCGAGGGCACCGCCATGCTCATCGCCTGGACCGCTGCGCTGTGTGCTGCGGGAATGGTGCTCAACGCGCGGCGAGACGTCAGCTGATTTTGAGCCGCTCTTGCCCAAGGAGTGCGCCGTGACGATGCTTGCGCTCGCTAGCATCACGTGGGACCTCACGGGTTCGATGCCAAGCTCCCCGCCCTCCCGCGGGACGGACAAGGCCGGATCGCCACGCCACCCATACGACTCCGGGAAGTGCACGTCCAAGCGTTCGATGTTGCGCGACTGGCACCCCTTGTCGGCGCCGACCGGCTGGCGTCGCTCAAACAATTCGCCGAGGGTGCCCGGGCTGCTCTGGCCGGGCGTGCATTCATCCACGTCAACTCGGCCGCGGCCGGGGGAGGGGTCGCCGAGATGCTCGTGCCGCTCCTGGCCTACAAACGCGGGCTGGGCATTGACGCCCGATGGCTCGTGATTCAGGGCGACCCGACCTTCTTCGAGATCACCAAGCGAATCCACAACGGGATCCACGGGGTCCCCGGCGACGGTGGCCCGCTTGGCGCGCAAGAGCATCGGCACTATGAGCGGGTCCTGCGCGCGAACGCAAGCGAGCTCCTGACGCTCGTGCGTGCCGGAGATGTCGTGGTGCTCCACGACCCCCAGACCGCGGGCCTTGCGGGCGTGCTCGCCGACGCAGGTGCACACGTCATCTGGCGCTGTCATATCGGGTGCGACGCCCCGAATGGGTGGACCCGTCGCGCCTGGGGTTTCCTCCGCACCTATCTCGACGGGGTTGAGAGCTACGTCGTCTCGCGCGCCTCATTCGCACCTGCGGGGATGGACCCGGCACGGGTCCACGTCATCCCGCCGTCGATCGACGCGTTCTCGGCCAAGAACCAGCCGATGTCACGCCGAACCGTGCTCATGACGCTGGGGTTTGTGGGACTCCTCGGAGGTGGCGGGAGGGCGCCGGACCTGCCCTTTACCCGCCATGATGGCTCGCCGGGTCACATCAGCCGACACGCAGACATCCTGCAGACAGGCCCCCCGCCGCCCCCGGACGCCCCGCTGGTGGTCCAGGTGTCGCGCTGGGATCGCTTGAAGGACATGGCAGGCGTGATGACCGGATTTGCCGACAACGTTGATCCTGGGCTTGGCGCGCACCTGGTGCTGGCCGGACCCGCGGTCACCGGCGTGGCCGATGATCCCGAGGCGAGCGGCGGTCCTCAACGACTGCATCGTCCAATGGCGCCAGTTGCCCCACTCCGAGCGCGCCAGAGTCCACCTGGCGTGCTTGCCGATGGCCGATCAGGATGAGAACGGCGCAATCGTCAATGCGCTGCAGCGGCACGCACGCGTGGTCGTGCAGAAGAGCCTTGCGGAGGGTTTCGGCCTCACGGTCACCGAGGCGATGTGGAAGGGCCGGCCGATCGTCGCAAGTGCCGTTGGGGGGATCGTCGATCAGATCCGCCATCGGGAACACGGGCTCTTGGTCGATGACCCGACCGACCTCGCCGCATTCGGAGACGCGGTCAGCTCGCTGCTCCGGGATCCGTCCGAAGCCGAGCGGCTCGGGCGCAACGCCCGGGAGCGCGCCCTCAGCCAGTACCTCGGAGATCGGCACCTGGCACAGTACGGGCAGTTGTTCGCGGCGCTGCACGAACCCTGAGGGCAGTGCTGTCGTCACGCTCGCGGCTGCCATCGCCGCGCGACGTTCCCGCAACGGTGACGGTGCCGCTCGGCCGCGTACCCCGACGACGGTTGCCGACGCTGCTCTGACCTCGTCGCCAGGTGGACCGTGGCCGGGCATCGCCTGGTCGTGCGGAGCGACCTCGTGGAACCCGTCGTCGGTAGACCACCACGCCGCGGCGGACGCCTCCATCAGTCGCGCGTCCAGCAGTTCGAGGCGACGGTTCACCTCGGTCCGCATCCATACGTCGCAGTCATGGCCGACGAGCGGCGCCGTCTGGGCAGGCCCGCCCCGTCCCTCCACGTTCTCTGTGCCGATCCACACCGCGGGCGTCGTTGCCGTATCACCGGCCCTGACGCCAGCTACTCCAACGACCAATTCTGGCCGCTCACGAGACCCCTTCCCGGCGCGCCAGGCCCGCCGACCGGTGCGGCGGTCATCCGCTGATCGCGACCTCGCCGGAGGCGATGCTGGGCGCGCCGACCTTGAGGTCGGGCAGCTCCCGGGCAATCCACTCGCGGGCAACCTGGCTGGACCGCTCAGTCCCGTCGACGCTGTCGTAGACCGTGACCGAGACGGCTTCGGCGGCGCCGGTCCGGATCAGGTAGTACGCACGGAATCCTTCGATCTCTCGCAGCGCCTCGCGCACCCCGTCTGCGTGGCGCACAAGGCCGTCAACCAGTCCGGACGCGCCCGAGTAGTAGCGGAATGTCGCGTGCATCGGTTCCTCGAAGGGGGTGGAGTCGGCTGGGGTTGCTTGGTCCCGCCGGGGCCCGGGGCGACTGGGGCGAGCCGACGATGACCGCGACCGGCCGGCAACACGCCAAGGCGCCGACTGCGAATACCTCCGCACTGGACGGCCGCGGGAGCGACCTCGCAACCGGCGCCCGTTCACCGTCGGTGAACGGGTGAGCGAAGGGAATCTGAGGCTATAAGACGCGGCCGCATCAAGGTACTGCCAGCCCATGGCCCGCCGCAGCGACGTGCGCTAAACGCTCAGCTGATATGGAGACGCTCCTGTCAAGTGGCACGCCGAAAAGCCCACGAGAGCGGGCGATCTGTGTGGGCTCAGGGAGCGCGCCGGGGCGGCACATCGACGGTCGCGGTCAGACTGAGATGCGCGGATTGGGTACCGCTTGACCGGGTATTCGGCCGGGGGTGGGGCGCACTCTAGGATCGAGCGTGGCCCAAGGGGCTGCTCATCGCTGACTCGCGCATCGCCCGTCGCGGCGTCCGTGGCCAGCCGACGCGCTCCCTGCGCCCAAGCCGTCAGTGACGCAGATCAACTGCTGCCCGGGTACCCACGCGTCAACACGGGCGCACCCGACCGGCGACAAGCATCCGCCCGACGGCCCGTGACACCGGCAGCGATTGACGCGTTCCGCAGCGGACAGAGACGTCTAATACCAAAAATACGATAGCTTTACTTGACTATTGGGCCGGCCCCACGCTACCGTATGGTCATGACAGCCTTCCTCCGACCCATCAACCGGCATTGGCTGGAGGCACACGCCCCGCGTCGCTGTTGCCGCTGAGGGTGCGCGATCGGCTGGCACGTCGCGCCCCCGACGGCCGGAGCCGCCCCCAGGGCGGGTCGCTCGCGCATCACGGCCCGGGATCGCCCAGGCCGCCGGTTCGTTCCTGAGCAACCTCCGGGTGCCGACGGGACGATCGGACGGCACGGCGACCCGGGTCGCACCCCTCGCCGAGGCGGCGATGACACGCCTCGGCCGCCCCACTCGCCGGCGTCGGCGGCCTCGCGCCGACGCCGGCGGGCACAGTGCCGCATGACCCGAAGGACCTGCCGACGATGAGCTCACAGACCTCCGCGCACATCCGATCCCGCCGCACCGACCTGTCCGGCGGCGTCGCTGGCGACTCTCCCGAGACCTACCTGACGCCCCTCGGCGCGGCGACGGTCGTCCTGGACATCGGCGGCATACGGTTGCTTGTCGACCCCGTCTTTGGCCGGCCGGCCGCGCACGCCGGCGGTGGCGCCGCTCCCATGGCGCATGCACGTTTGGCGGCCTGGGATCCCGAGGAGCTCGGCCCGCTGACCTGCGTCCTGGTCACCGACGACCGGGACCCCGGCCGGCTCGACGCGACCGGCCGCCAGGTGCTGCGCGACGCCCCGATCGCCCTCACCGCCCGCGCCGCCGCGTGCCGGCTCGGCGAACCTGCCATCGGGCTAGATCCTTGGGCGGTGGCCTACGTCCCGCGGCCCGACGGGAATCTGCTCGAGATCACGGCCATTCCCGCCAGGGATGGACACGGCAACGGTGATGCCCGTGATGACCAGCCCACCGGATTCCTACTCGCCGGGCACGGGTTGCCGACCGTCTACATCGTTGGCGGCCGTCCGGCGGTACATGTCGCGACGGAACTCGTCGCCCGTTGGCCGCTCCCGGACGCGATTGTCGTCGCGGTTGGCGACCCCCTGCGCGCGCGCGCCGGCGATCGCGGGCTGGCCCACGACGCGGCCGCGGCAGCCGAGCTCGCACTCATCCTCGGTGGGCCAACAACACTGGTCGAGGGCGCCCACCCACCCACAGATAGTAGTGATGATCCCACCGGCATCGACGCCGCGTTTGCCGCCGTCGGGCTCGGCGACGCGCACGTGCCGGCCCGACCTGGCCTGGCGCTGACGCTCTAGCGGTCTGCGCCCCGGCCGGACCCGCGCGCCAGGCGCACAATCGCCAGCACCGCACGTGCACGCAGCGCCTGCGGGCCGGAACGCGGACAGACCGCGACCCGTACGTCCGATCACATGGCCCGGCCACGAGGACGCTGCCGGGCCAGCGGCTCACCCGCGGGCGGCCTTCTTGATGCCGATGACGGCCAGCACGGCGAGCACCGCCCCGACCACGATCGCGATGAGCTTCTTCATGTGACCCTCCCTGTGGCCAGTTCCGTGCCACCCACCGTGGGGCGGCTGACTCCATCTGTATCTCGACCTCCGACGGCCGGAAGTTCACCTCCGCACCGCCAGGCCGTTGCCGCCCTGTGCGGCGTCACGACTTCGCCGGCAGCGTGCGGGCATACGCCACTCCGATCTCCACCCAACGCTCGAGCGCCCCCGGGACCTCCAGATTATCGGCCGTCACGCGCAGCCAGCCGCGCATCGGGCGGCCCCGCATCACGGCCTCTTCAGCGCGGGTGGCGGCGACCAGGGCGTCCGACTCGTCCGGATCGACCCTGACCAACGCGCCGCCCTGACCGCTGGCCGAGATCGCCATGTTGCCCCGGACCAGGTAGGCGACCCCGCCGAACATCCGCGCTTCGGTCACGTTCGGGTCCGCAGCGAGCAGCGCCCGCATGCGGCCGGCAAGTCGTTCGTCGTCTGCCACCGGTCGGCTGCGTGTGCTGTCGCCCGCCGGCCTACGGGTCCCGCGGCCGCGGGCCCGCAGCTCGGGGGGCAGGTCGGTGATGCCGTCCGGGTACAGGTGCCGATGCTCGGCGGCATAGAGCTCGTCGGAGATCGCAAAATGCTCGGGCGGTGCGCCGACGATCATCCAGGTAGCCGCAGCGTCGGTGTCGTTGAAGACCTGGCGCAGCGAGTCCGGATCGACGAGCACGGCCGACAGCGGGGCGAGTTCGAGCAGCGTGCCCTCGACGCGCAGGCGCCCCTGGCCCTCGAGCACGACATAGAGCTCCGTCTGGAACCGGTGGCGGTGGCGGGGCATCGCCTGGCCCGGGTCGAGCCGCCAGACGCGCGCCGTGAAGCCGGAAAACCCGAACGCACCGGTCAGGTTCGTGTTGGCGACAGCCAGCGGATTGGTCACGCGCCAATCCAGTTCGTCGGCTCGTAGAACCTGGAACGCCATTCGCCGCCGTCCTCGTGTGCGGGGTGAGTCGCGACCGCTCCACCGTAGCCGATCGGCGGCGCCGCCGGTCGCCGAGCGGCGGTGACATCATGGGGCACCAGCACAGCGACCGCGACCGATGCCCGAGGCGGGCGATGGACTCCGCAACCGCGATGGTCCCCACCAGGAAGGCGCCGGGCAACGAGCGCCTGACCTGCGCGGGCGCGCCCGTGGGCCCCGCCCTCGGCGACTTCTGGCCCTGGAGCGTGTCGGCTCACCACCGGACCCGCAGCGTACTGGCCGAGTTCATCGTCGCGGCCGGGCTCGGCGTCGCCGCCGACGGTGTCCGCGCGCCGGAGCCGGGCTCGGTGCACCGGCAGCCGTTGCGTAGAGGTGCCCGTGTGCACGCCGCCCCCGACGGCGTGCACACCACGTTGCGACGCGGGTGCCGCCCGCATCATGCGAGGATCGCAGCCTGCATATCGGCCATGCGTGATCGGCGGCGGCCGATCACCTCCCCCAACGGCACCGGCGCATGGCTTTCGGGGCGTCAGGCGCGAATTCGGGTGCGACATGCAGACTTCCGAGATGCGGATGCTTCGACACCTCCACAACAGCCTCGGGGTCTGCACCCGGTCAAGGGACTGTCACTCGCGCGGCGGGTGGTTACGCGTAGATCGGGGCGTGCGGCTCGATCGGTGTGACGGGCCCTTTAGTGGGTCTCGTCGACGGGTCGGCGACCCAGCCCAAGGCATACCTGGCAGGAAAGCGGCACCAGGCCCTCCCCGTTTCTGGCAGGCGCGAAGACGTATCGCTGTCCCCAGCAGTGAGCGCACATCTCTGAGCGCGGGTCGATCAACGGTTGGTCTGCCCACCGTGCGGCGTCCGCGATTCTGGCCGCCCGCCAGTCGCCCCACGGCGACCCGGAACGCACTTCCTGTGCGTCGGGCTCGCTGCGGCCCGTCCTGGTCCTCGACGCCGCGGTGACCTCGGAGCTCGAGCGGGGTGCGACGTACTCGCGGCGCGTTGGCTCCTCCCAGCGCGCCGGAGCTCGACGCACGAGGTTGCGCACGCGATCGACGAGGTCGATCATCTGGCACCACGATGCGGAGCGTGGACAATGGGGCATGGATGGCCCACGAACATTGGACGGCGTCCTCGCAGGTATCTTCCGTCGGACGGTCGATTCGCATTTTCTGCCGTGGACCTCGTCACGGTCACCTCGCTCGCTGGTGCTGTCTGACGCCCGGACCAAATCCGACTGATTTAGTCAAGTTACCGGTCGGCGTCGCTTCTCGCAAGGGGAGCGTCGATGCGCAAGTTGGCGAACCATCGCGGAGGGTTGGTGCGGCGAAGTGCGTCAGGCCGAGCTTCATCGGGCGGCACGCACATCCGGGTACTGCCAATCGCAAATCAGGTCACGGAGGGGGGAGCCGTTTTGGCTCCCCCCTCCGTTCGTTCCTGCACCACGGACAGGTCGCGCCCATCTGAGCTGCAGGCAAGGCGCGACGCCCAGCACCTGGAATGGCGGACACCCGGCTCGCGTAGCGCGCACTACAAAGGATGTGTCTGCTCAGGCAGGGCGTCGGGCACCCCGCAAGCGTCCGTAGACGGCGAGCTGTCGGTACGTGCGGCGCGCCTCCGGATCCCACGGCGGCGCCCACTTCGAACGCCACGTTGGATCCCCTTCTCCGTGCGCCGAGGCTGTTGCCCCTTGACCGGGTGGGAGCTGGCACGTGCCGTCCGCCGACCGGCCCGGCCGCGCGCGACCCCAGCCCAGGGGGCCGCAGGCGCTTGCCACCTTGCTGCCACGCCACGGGCAGATGGTCCGCGCGCCTGAACACCGTGATCTCCAGCCAGTTCTCGGCCTCCGGCGGCGACACCTGAGGGCTGCTGCGGCAAGAGGACTCGCCGCTGACCGCGTGCGTGAGCGCCGGGATGAACTCCCTGCGCGCAGCCGATCATGGCGTCGCGCATCGCGAACCAGGCGCCTTCCCCAGCAATCTCCTTGCGAACCGCCGGCCGGAGCGTGTGGCGGCGGGTGCTGAGGGCCGCTGGCTCAGGCGTCGCGAGCGGCCGTGGCGAGGGCGCGCTCGATGTCCCACACGATGTCCTCGAGCGTTTCGATCCCCACTGATACCCGGATCATGTCCTCGGTCACCCCTGCGGCCGCCAGCGCCCCGGCGTCGAGCCGCCGATGGGTGGTCGAGGCGGGATGGATCACGAGCGTCTTGGCGTCGCCCACGTTTGCCAGGTGCGAGCAGAGTTCGCGTCGCCTCGATGAAGCGGCGGCCGGCGTCCCGCCCCCCGCGGATACCGAATGTCAACACTGCCCCGGCGCCGGCTGGCAGGTAGCGCGTTGCCAACGCATGGAACGGGCTCGACGCGAGCCCGGGGTAGTTAACCCAGGCAACGCTCGGGATGATCCTCCAGCACACGCGCCAGCGCCAGCGCGTTGTGCACGTGCCGATCCATGCGCAACGAGATCGTCTCGAGCCCCTGCAGGAGCAGAAAGGCGTTGAATGGCGCGAGGGCCGGACCGAGATCACGCATCGTCTCGACACGCGCCTTCATCACGAACGCGAAGTTCCCGAAGGTCTCGACGAAGCGCAATCCGCGATAGCCCTCGCTCGGCTCGGTGAGCGCCGGAAACATCCCGCCGCCCCAGTCGTAGGTGCCGGCATCGACGAGCACACCGCCGAGACTGGTGCCGTGCCCGCCGATCCACTTCGTCGCGGAGTGGCTGACCAGGTGCGCGCCGTGCTCGATCGGACGACACAGCCAGGGCGTCGCGAAGGTGTTGTCGACCATCAATGGCAGGCCGTACTCGTCGGCGACCGCGGCGACCGCGGCGATGTCCAACACGTCCAGGCGCGGGTTGCCGATCGTCTCGGCAAAGAGCAGCCGGGTCCGCGGCGTGATCGCCGCTCGCCAGCCGCCCAGATCGCCGGGATCGACGAACGTCGCATGCACGCCGAATCGCGCCAGCGTGCCGGCCAGTTGGCTGTGCGTCCCACCGTACAGATGCGCGGATGAGACGACCTCGTCGCCGGCCTGCAGCAGCGTCATCACGGCCAGCGCCTGAGCGGCCAGGCCGCTCGCTGCGGCGAGCGCCCCGACCCCGCCCTCCAGCGCCGCGACGCGCTCCTCGAACACGGCGGTAGTCGGGTTCATGATCCGGGTGTAGATGTTGCCGAAGCGGTTCAGGTCGAACAGATCCGCTGCGTGCTGGGCATCCTCGAAGACGTAGGCAGCGGTCTGATACACCGGCGTCGCCCGGGCGCCGGTCACCGGATCGACGCGCTGGCCCGAGTGCACCGCCAGGGTGTCGAAGCCGAACTCGTGCGGGGCGTCGCTCACTGCCGCCCCCATCCGCCGAGACGAGACCACGCCGGTCGAAAGACCGACGACGTTGAGGCCCCCAAAGAAGCGGCAGTGCTCCATCTTGATGCACCGGTCCTGGACGACCTCGAGCCCTGCCGCGCGGGCCCGGCCGGCGGACGCCTCGTCCCACAGCCCGAGCTGCATCCAGATGACGCGGGCCCCTAGCCCGATGGCCTCATCGACGATGCCGGGAATCTCCTCCTCGCGCCGGAAGATATCGACGATCTCCAACGGGCCCCGCTCGGCAGCATGCGCCAGCGTCGTCGAGGTCGGAATGCCCAGCACCTCGTCGGCCGTCGGGTTCACCGGCAAGATCTCGTATCCGTGGGCGCGCATGTGCACCATCGCGCGATAGCTCGGCCGCGCGGGGTTCGGCGACAGGCCAACGACCGCGATGCGCCGGTAGCGCAGCAGGATCTCCCGCACACGGTCCGAGGGGGCGCCGGCCGACACCCCTGCGTACTGCGGGCTCATGCGCAGCGCGCGGCGAGGTGGGCCGCGAGGTGATCGGTCAGCTCGCGCGCGTCGTCCTCGGCCCCATGGATGAAGCTCGACTTGCGCCGGCGCAGCACGTTGAGCCCCACGGCGTACATGCCCGGGGCGCCGGTCACCACGCCGCCCTCGTGTCGCAATCGCCCCTTCCGGTCCAGGACCGGCACGCTGAGCCAGGAGTAGTCGGGTCGAAAGCCGGTCGCCCAGACAATCGATGCGATCTCCCCGGAGCGGAGGTCCACGGCGAGCCGCGGCGCGTCCGGGACGCGCGTCGGCGCGGGCCGATGCGGCGGGGCAACATCATCGCGGTCGAGTCCGCTCGCAAGTGCCCAGGCATCGAACGTGTCCAGGAGCCGCCCCAGCTTAAGGTCCGCGAGGGCGCACTTGTTGCGCAGCGCGCCAGAGAACAGGGCGACGCCGTCGCGGACCTCACTGAGCCGCCCCACCAGCGCGACGCCGATGTCGGTGAGGGCGTTCAGGTCGCGCGCCGAACGGTCCGGGGTACCGACCAGTTGCGGCGAGGGGACGTTGCGGGCGCGCACCACGTCGTCGACTTCGTCGTAGCGCTCGTCGAGGATGCCGGCCGCGGTCATCCACCACATGATGTCGCGTCCGCGGTACGCGCGCGGCATCCGGACGTGCTCGCCGACCGAGAGCGTCACTGGGCGCCCCGAGCGGTGCAGCTCGTCGGCGAGCTGGATCCCGGTGGCCGACGCGCCGACCACGAGCACCGCGCCATCGGGAAGCTGGTCCGGGCGCCGATAGCTGGCCGCGTTGATGGTGGTGACCGACGAGGGCACCGCGGCGGCGAGTGCGGGCACGTTCGGCAGGTTGAACCCGCCGCTGGCCAGCACCACGGTCGGGGCCTCCCAGGTGCCGCGGTCGGTCGTGACGCAATACCCGCCGCCGATCGCACTCACGTCGGTCACCGTGGTGCCCGTGCGCACCGGTGCCTCAACGACGGCGGCGTAGCGCTCGATGAACGCGATGACCTCGGGGACGGTCATGAACCCGTCGGGGTCCGGACCGTCGTAGGCAAAGCCCGGCAGGCGACTCAACCAGTTTGGGGTCAGTAGCCGCAAGCTGTCCCAACGCTGGGTCCGCCACGAGTTGGCGATCTCACCGCGATCGAGCACGACGTGCTCGATCGCGCGCTGCGTGAGAAATCGACTCGTGGCGAGCCCGGAGTGTCCCGCCCCGATGACGACCGTCGTCGTGCGCACGGGCGATGCAGAGCGTCTCAGTTGACCCCGACCGAGATGTTGGTGGGGTTGGTGATGGCGTCGAAGACCGCCGAGCGCTTTTGGGACTGGCCCACGATTGCTTCGATTTCCTCGGGGGTGGCGTCGGCGTCGATGTCGAACTGCACATTGATGTGGTTGAAGCCGTTGCGGACCTCGGGATCGGCCCCAAGGATTCCGAGGATGTCCATGTCGCCTTCGACGGTCGCCCTCACCGAGTTGAGCCGGATCCCGCGATTCTGCGCGACGGCAGCGACCCCGGCCGTCAAGCAGCTGGCCAATCCTACCAGCACATACTCAACGGGCGTCGGGCCGTGGTCCGCGGCCGCGAAGACCTCAGGGTGGTCGGCATCAAAGGACCAGGTCGTGCGGTGACTCTGCTCACCGCCGAGACCCCAGAACCCCACGATGGAGGTCTGGCTGTGCGTGCCCCGCACCCACTCGTTGCTGGCACGCCACGTGAACTTGGCGCCCTCGGGGGCGTCCGCCAGCGCATTGCGTGCGTCGAGGAGCGCTTGGACGTTGACTCCGTTGTCGATGGGGATTTCGCTCGTTGTCACGGATCCTCCGTTGGTGTCGTACATGGACGGGACTGCCACCGCACCGACGGCCTCGGCACCGGATCAGGACCGAGGTCGCCCTCCGGTGATGACGCGCCCAGCCGGCCCTGAGGGGGTCTGGCGGCTCCGGTTCCGCGGAGCGGGAACGCCGTGGTCTGTCAACACCGGAATAAAAGGCGGCTATCTCGCGAGTATTATTGGAGAATACCCAACAGTCACGCACGGGGATAGGCCCCGCGTCGCCGTGGGCCGACCTGCCCCCCGACACGGCCGGTCGCGATCCTTCGCGGCCGCCCGAGTCGCTGGCGCCCCACGACACCACGTGGTGGGATGCGGGCGTGGCCAGCAGCACGCGGCGGCGCCTGCGCACGGGGCTCGCAGGCGCGACGTTCGCGTGGTTGACAGGCACCCATCTGGCTGCCTATTATTAGGCATCCGAATGGCTGCGTATCCCTGGTCCGCTGCCAGATCGGCGAACATCCAGAGGAGGATCACGTGGTAGACATCAGACATCGTGTGGCTATTTCAGCCCCGCTCGGAAGCGTGTACGAGGCAGTGGCCACGCACGGAGGGGATCTCCGAATGGTGGACCCGAGACGGCGTCCGAGGGGAGTCGAGCGAGGGGTCCAGACTCCAGTTCTTCTTCGGTCAGCCGGAACCAGCCGCCGTCATGGAGGTCACTCGGCTGGATCCCGACGGGCACGTGAGCTGGAACTGCGTCGAGGGTCCCGACGAGTGGGTCGGGACGCAAGCTCGCCTTCGACCTCACCCACAAAGACGACGAGACGGTGGTGTTGTTCACGCACGCTGACTGGCGCGAGCCGGTCGAGTTCATGGCCCATTGCAGCGCCAGGTGGGCCTACTTCCTCCTGAGCCTCAAGAGCTACCTGGAGACCGGCAAGGGCACTCCCTTCCCGGAGGACTTGAGGTTCTGACGGCTGGAGTGGAGCCGATCATGGTCGATGTCTTCAAGGCGCTCGCAGACCCGAGTCGCCGTCACCTGCTGGATCGCCTGAACGCTCGCAACGGACAGAGCCTTCGGGAACTCTCCGAAGGTTTGGACATGGCCCGTCAGTCCGTCAGCAAGCACTTGGCGATCCTGGAGGCGGCCAACCTCGTGACGACCATCCGACAGGGTCGGGAGAAGCTCCACTATCTCAACGCTGCACCAATCAACGAGATCGCTGAACGCTGGATCAATCGCTACGACCAAGACGGGTCCGAGCCCTGTCGGACCTCAAACGAGCACTGGAGGAAACGCCCATGGAGAAACCGCAATTCGTCTACACGACGTACATCAGGACCACACCCGAACGCCTGTGGCAGGCACTGACCGAACCGTCGTTCACCCGTCGCTGGTGGCAGACCACCTTCGAAACGGACTGGACGGTGGGATCACCCATGATCTGGGACAACAACGGCATCATCATCGCCGATCCAGAGCAGGTCGTTCTCGAATCCGATCCCTATCGGAGGCTCGCGTACACGTGGCACACCTTCACGCCGGAGCTGAACGAGCGCCTGCAACTCGGAGATGAGGTGTTCGCCAAGCTCGCCAGCGAGCGGCGATCACGAGTCGCATTCGACATCGAGCCGGTTGGGGAGATGGTCAAACTGACCGTCGTTCATGATGACTTCGAGCCCGGAAGCACCGCAGCAACCATGGTGAGGAACGGCTGGCCCGTGTTCCTGTCCAGCCTGAAGACGCTTCTCGAAACCGGCGAGCCGCTCGCGTCGACTCGGCCCGACCGGGCGGCGATCGCATCCATCACTGGCACGCCTCGATAGCCGGGCCTTCATGCTGACTGAGCGCTCCTGTCCTCGATCCCACCGCGCGTGCTGGACCATGTGGACCTCAAGAAGCCCGCCGTGCGCGTCGCGCAAGGCCGAGCGGAACAGCCCCGAGGGACGAGGCCCCGAGCATGCTTGGGGCATTCAGCGCACGGGACGACGCTCGCGCAGGGTGCAGATAGCGCAGATACCCCATGGCACGGGGCGAGCGACCGCGCAGGATGTAGTCCGCTTCATCGACGCCCACCGCGATCAGTGGGGAGTCGAGCCGGGTCGACCTCGGCGGTCAGGGCTTCAGAACGGTGTGGGGATGTAACGGAGCGGGAAGTCTGGTTCGCGATAATCACCGGCCGGCTGACGCTTCGGAAGTTTGATGTCGCGGTGGACGATGGGGTCGTAGGGGACGTGGCTGAGCAGGTGCGAGATGATGTTGAGACGGCTGCGCTTTTTGTCGTCGGTGTGGGCGACGTACCAGGGTGCCCAGCCGGTGTCCGTCGCCGCGAACATCTTGTCGCGGGCGCGCGAGTAGTCGTACCAGCGGCTGTAGGACTCGAGGTCCATGTCCGACAACTTCCAGACCTTGCGCGGATCGTCGATCCGGCCTTCGAGCCGTCGGGTTTGCTCGTCGGGGCTGACCTCCAGCCAGTACTTGAAGAGCCGGATCCCGGAGTCCACCATGGCTCGCTCGATTCCCGGGACCAACTCGAGGAACCGGTCCGACTCTTCCTTCGTGCAGAAGCCCATGACGGGTTCGACGCCCGCCCGGTTGTACCAGCTGCGGTCGAAGATCACGACCTCGCCGCCCGCGGGGAAGTGCGGTACGTAACGCTGCGCGTACATCTGCGATTTCTCGCGTTCGGTGGGCGTGGGGAGGGCGACGACACGGAACACTCGTGGGCTGACCCGCTCGGTAATCGCCTTGATCGTCCCACCCTTGCCCGCCGTGTCCCGGCCCTCGAACACGATGCACAGTTTGGCTCCGCTGGCCTTCACCCATTCCTGCATCGCGACCAGCTCAGCGTGAAGCTTGCGCAGGTGGGCCTCGTACTCCTTGGTCTTCATCTTCGGCGGCATTTCGCCGGGCTCTTCTGACGAGCCCGCCATGGCCGGGGTCAGTGGCGCGTCATGGTCGTCGTCGTGCGCCGTCTTGCTCTTCCTGTGCTTCGCCACGGCTCCTCCGGGTGTAAGGATTTCCGACTCCATGGGACTCTCGACCCGCTTCCGAGCGGGAATGGTCGGTCCACTACTGTGAGCCGGCTGAGGGTTCGCGTCAACGGTGCGGGTCCGAGTGCACCCGCACAGCCACGTGGCCCAGGCCAAAGAGAATGGTTCGCATCACGCAAATACGGCAGTGAGCCGGTCACGGCGTCACTGCCGGAGCCGGAGATGCGATCTCAGCCGACGTTTGTCGCCTGCCCCGATTCCGGGCGATCAGTTTGCCAATCTCCCACAAGATGAATAGCAGGGCAGCTGGCGCCAACGCGAGGAACCACTGTGTCGAGGTCAGCCGCTCGGTGCCCAACAGGCTCGAGAGGGCGCCGCCGCGAGTCGCGAGAATGGCGACGAACAGCTCCAGCGCAACCACCAGATTCAACCTTGGGTTGTCGAACGTGCTCTGGCGAAGGGTCGAGGCGGTCTGGCTGCGCGACTGGTAGGCGGCGACGAACAGCATCAAGGCGAACGAGGTGAGGGCCATGGTCGACCCGATCGAGTAGCTGCCGTATTCGCTGTGGCCGTAGGCGACGAGGGCGTCGAGGCAGCCGGCGATGAACAGCCCGGTGAGGCCCACGGTGATCATCACCGCTGGGGTCATGATCACCGTGTCGCGTGGTCGTGGCCGACGGAGCATCAGCCCTGGCTCTTCCTTGTCCATCCCAAGCGTGACACCGATTGGGGCGGTCACCGCGAAGTTGATCCACAGAATCTGGACCGCCGAGAGGGGTTGGCCGGCCGCGATGTTGAACACGCTGGCGATGAGGAACGTCACCACGTACGCGACGAGGACCGTGAGCATGAAGCGGATGTACTTGAGAAGATCGTCGTACAGGGCCCGCCCCACATGAACGGCCCGCACGATCGTCGCGAAGTTGTCGTCGGTGAGGATCATCCGCCCGGCGTTCTTGGCCACTTCGGTACCGGTGCCCATGGCGATCCCGATATCGGCTGCTTTGATCGCTGGGGCGTCGTTGACTCCGTCACCGGTCATCGCAACGACGTTGTTCTTTTTCTGGAGGGTCTGCACGATGAGCACCTTGTGCTCGGGAGCGACCCGCCCGATCACCCCGATGCTGTCGATCCGACGCAGCTGCTCATCCTCGGACAGGGCTGCAAAGTCAGCACCAAGGACCGCCTCCCCGGGAATCCCAAGCTGCTTCGCGATGGCGGCGCCGGTCACGACGTCGTCTCCGGTCACCATCCGAACTTGGATGTTGGCGCTCAGTGCGTCCGCTACGGCCGCCTTCGACTCGTCGCGAGGTGGGTCGATCATTCCGACCAGGCTCGTCATCTGAAGGTCCTGCAGGGGCCCAAGGAGGTCTCCGTCGGGGTCGAACGTGTCGGGAGAAAAGTCCTTCACGGCCGCCGCCATGACGCGCAGCCCGGACTCCCCCATCCGCTCGATGTTGGCGTCGGCGTGGCGCTTGAGGTCGTCGTCCCATGGCACGCCCGCACCAGCGGACAATGCCGTCGCGGCCCGCGCTATGACCGCGGGCGCAGCGCCCTTGACGTAGCACCGCACGACAGCGCGTCCAGACGCGTCGGTCAGCCGGTGGAAGGTGGCCATTAACTTGTAGGTCGGGTCGAACGGCAGTGTGGCCAGTCGCGGGTGTCGGGCCTGGGTTGCCGCGACGTCCAGACCCGCCTTGTGCCCGAGAATCAGGAGCGCCCCTTCGGTGGGATCACCGACGACCTTGCCGTTCACCAGCTTCGCGTCGTTGGCGATGATGAACGGCACGATGGCGTCGTCAATCAAGTTGCTGGACCCGGCGGCGTGCGTCACGGACCCGTCGAGCCCGTAGCCGATGCCTGAGATCGTAAAGCGATCCGTGGGATCGACCACCTCGACCGCGGTCACCTGGTTCATGGTCAGCGTGCCGGTCTTGTCGGAGTTGATGGCCGACGTCGACCCGAGGGTCTCGACCGAGCCAAGGTCTTTGAGCACCGCGTTGTGCTTGGCGAGCTGTGTCGATCCGGCCGACAGAATCGCCTGCAAGATCGTGGGCATCGCCTCGGGGATCGCGGCAATGGCAAGGGCGACCGCAGTGGTGAACACGACCGTGAGTGACTGACCACGCGACAAGCCCAACGCGAACATGATCACCAGCGTGATGCCGGCCGCGCCGGCGATCCACAGTGTCAGCGTGTCCAACTGCGCCATCAGCGGGGTCTTCTCCGCCGGCTTGGCAGCCAGCATCCCCGCAATCTCGCCAACCTGCGTGTCGCCGCCGGTTCCGGTCACAACCATGGCCGCGCTGCCGTGGGTCACCGGCGTGCTGCTGAACGCCATGTTCGACTGATCACCCACACCGACGCCCGACTGGGTCAATGTCGTGGCGTTCTTGGCCGCCGGAGTGCTCTCTCCCGTCAGGGCCGACTCATCGATCTGCAGCGACATCGCGTCGATGATGCGACCGTCGGCGGGCACCTCGTCACCGGCCGTGAGCAGAACGACGTCGCCGACGACGACCTGTTGGGACGGAATGCTCGCCTCGGTTCCGTCGCGCCGAACCCGCGCTGACTCCTGCATCATCGACTTCAGCGCGTTCATTGCGCTGTCAGCCTTCCCCTGCTGTCGCAGACCGACGACAGCGTTCAAGACGGTGATCAGGAACACGGCCAGTGCGGTCGTGTACTGCCCGATCACCAGTGACAGCGCCGCGGCCGCGACCAGGATTACCTGCATGTAGCTGCGATACTGGTCGAGAAGGCGTCGCCAACCCGGCACCGGCTTCTCAGCAGGGAGCTCGTTCGGACCGTTCGATTTCAGGCGACTGGCAGCCTCGGCCGATGGCAACCCGGACGCCAAATCGACACCGAGCCGCGCCGCAACCTCATCACTGCTGAGCATGTACCAAGTCGGCGCGCCGGGCGGCGTCGCAGACGTCGTTTCGGTCACTCGCGCTCCTCCCGTCTGAAGCGTGCACGAGGGTCGAGGCATCTCACGCAAGATGTGAAGACTAGAGCCTCGACGCGGATGAAGGTCACGGCGACGAGCCGTACCGGATCGAGGTTAAGGGCTGGGGCGATCGGTCTGGCGCGCGCCGAGACGGTGCGGGATGACTCTCGGACGGTGCGGGACGCCCGCCGTCGCCATCGCGAGGAAGGTGCACGGCGTCACGGGCGTCGGACGGCTTCGGGATCACCGTCTGGACAAGGACGCCGAGCCGAACTGCACACCGGGAAGGTCCACCCAGGGCGGGCCTCCCCGGTGTGCAACGCACCGTCGGTATGTCCACCCGGCCAGAAGTGCAGTGCACGCATGACCCGGAGCGAGGAGGCGGTATGTTGCCGTCATGGCGGATTCCGAGAGTTCTGCCGACCTCACGTTCAACCGGGGGCTCCTGTCCTGATCCCGAGGCCTTCGCAACTGATGCCGATGCCGCATCGTGGTCGTTTCTCTGCGGCGATGATCTCGCGGCAGTGGAGGGAGGGATGTCGAACGCAAGTGTCCAGGCCGCGGTCGCCGAGACGGCCTTGACGTCTCTGATCCTCCCAAGGTCCTCGACATTGACCTGGCCCGACAACTCATTGCCGCGCTCGACCGGTTGCCTCGGCCGACACTCGTCGCGTGCCGCACGCGCCCACGCTCATCCGCCCTTGTCTACCTCTATTCCGGGCTCAAAGCCGGCGCTCAAGCTGACGACGTGCGGGCGCGTGCCAAAGCAGACGACGGGCCCTTCGCCCGCTCTGACGAGATCACGGCATGGGGTCGCTCAAGGTCTCAACGAACTTGCCTGATGCCTGGCAAGCGGTCGTTCGCTTGCGCGAGTGTCCTCCCGTTTCGGGCGGTCTACGGGGCCGCTATCCCGACGGTATGACGTGCTGACGGTACCCCCGCGCACTTGACCAGCGCGGGGGTTCGACCCAACGAATCGGAGGCACACCATTGACACCCCGCATCGTTGTCCTCGGCGCCGGCTTCGGCGGCCTCGAGCTGACCACCATGCTCTCGGAGGCCCTTGGCGATGACGTCGACGTCACCCTGATCGACAAGAACGACGGGTTCGTCTTTGGCTTCTCCAAGCTCGATGTGATCTTCCACAACGCGCCTCCCGACGCCGTGCGGCTGCCGTATCGGGAGTTCATCAAACCCGGCGTCCGGTTTCGTCAGGAGGTTGTCATGGCGATCGATCCGGAACGACGGGTCGTGACCACCGACGGCGGCACCTACGAGGCGGATGTCCTGGTGATCGCGCTCGGGTCCGACTACGACTTCGACGCCACGCCTGGCCTCGCAGAGGGCGGCAACGAGTTCTATTCGGTACCCGGCGCGATTCGGCTTCGGGATGTCCTGGCCGACTTCTCCGGCGGGCGCGTCGTCATCGGCGTGAGCACCGCGCCCTTCAAGTGCCCGCCCGCACCGAGCGAGGCCGCCCTGATGCTTCACGACATGCTCACGACGCGCGGCGTCCGTGATATCTCCGAGATCACGATCGTCCTGCCGTTTCGCCGGCCCGTACCGCCGTCGCCTGAGACCTCGGACGCGCTCGTGACTGCATTCGCTGAGCGGGGGATCACGTTCATCCCCCAGCGGAAGGTGTCGGCGATCAACACGTCCGCGCGGGCCGCGGTGCTCGACGACGGCACCGAGGTCCCATTCGATGTGTTCATGGGCGTCCCGGCCCAGCGCGCACCCGATGTCGTCGTCGCGGCCGGCATGACCGAGCATGGGTACGTCCCTGTCGATCCGCAAACGCTCGCGACCCGGTATCCCGGCGTCTACGCCGTCGGCGACGTCGCCACGCAGGGGACGCCCAAGGCGGGCGTATTCGCTGAAGGCGCGGCCCGCACGGTGGCCTCGGCGTTGATCGCCGGATTTACCGGTACCGGCGACGCGCAGCGCCATACCGGGCGAGGGTCTTGCTATATCGAGTTCGGCGCAGAACGCATCGCCCGCGTCGACGTGGACTTCCTCTCCGGCCCGGACCCGACGGGCACCTTTCAGGCGCCGTCGGCGGCTTGCGGGCCGAAAAGCAGCGCTTCGGCGCGAGCCGCCGCGCCCGCTGGTTCGGCCGGACCGACTAGCGGCACTCACCCGGCCCACGGGAGATCCGCCAACGCGCGGCGCATGAGTAACCCGCACGCGCTGCCTACTCGGTGGATGGACGCTCAAACGGGTCTCCCCAGCGCTCCTCATGGACAAGCGTGCGCCAGGGGCGACGGGCCTTGGCCAGGGCCGGCCTGAGCCCGATCGGGAATTCGGGCGGGTACCCGAGGGGTGTCAAATAGTGGACCCCGACGTCCGTCGGCAGCTCGAGCAGTGCTCGATACTCCTCTTCGAAGAAGAAGTGGAAGTTCGTCGGAGTTGTTCCCAGCCCGAGCGCACGTGCCGCGATGAAGAGATTCTCCAGCGCGAAGGCAACGGACGCGACGTCGCTGAATCGTTCGACGTGCTCCATGACCGCATGATCGGGATGATGAAAGCGCGGCGCTCAAACTTGTCGAATCGCGTCACGCCGAGAAACGCATCGCGCACGATCAAGAACGACCATCGCTCCCCGACAACTTCGAGTGCTCGCGCGATCGAGCAGTTCTGGTCGGCGTAGTCGCGGCGGAGCATGGGCCCACCTTATCGACGAACCCTGCCCTCGAGACCCCTTCACGTCCGCGTATGAAACGCTCGCGCCCGTCGTCGAGGACGTACAACGCGTAGATGCCCCTCGAGCAGGTGGGGCAGCCGGGAGGGGCTGCGCTGGCCGTGGGGAGCGGCTCGCCTGCGATCTCGACGCGAATCTCGCAGACACCGGAGCGGCGACACGGCCCATTCGCGCCGTCGAACCCACGTCGCTCTCGCAGGTGGTCGACGTGATCTCGTGTCACGAACTGTCGGGAGCGCTCATCCGGTGCATCGTTGGGTGACCCCACGGCCTGATCACCCGCAAGGGCGTGAGGAGCGAATCTTGCACGCCTCCGACAGGGCGATCGGTCATGCTGTGCGTCGCGTTGCACCCACTTCGATGCGGTGGGCGCGGAGGCGCGTGCCCCGATGGACGAGCAGACCCCCGCGGACCTTCTCCGGACAGAGACCGCTCTTGCGAGCCCACCCACCGACCGACGCGCGCGAGCCCGACGACCCCCCGTCGCGTGCGCGACGCCGAGAGTAACCCACCTGGTGATCGTGCTCATCGAGATCATCGTTCTCGCGCTCGCGACCACGATTCGGCCGACGAGCATGGCCGCCGTGTTGGCCCTGCTGTCGGTCAACGAGCCGCGCCGGCTGATGACCGTTTACGTCCTCGTGGGCCTCGCGTTTACTGTGGCGTTCGGGCTCGTCGTCGTCTTCGTCGTCACCGGGACGTTCACCGGCGTCCAGATCAAAGCCGGAACGGATCGCACAAGTGCAACTGCGGAGATTCTCGCCGGGCTCGTGCTGCTCGGCCTCGGGATCTACATCTCCCGACGTCGAATGAAGCCCAGCCAGGCCGACGAGGTCGTACGCACCCCGGGTCGGTGGGCGAAGCTCCGAGAGCGGCATCTGACCCCCCGCACCGCCGCGCTCGCAGGCCCGGCAACCCACATCCCCGGGGTCTTCTACCTCGTTGCCCTCAGCCTGATCGTGGCCAGCGAGGGCTCGGCGGTGAGTGCCGTGGTGGACGTCCTCATCTACAACGCGGTCTGGTATGCGGTGTCCATCCTGGCGCTCGCGATCTGCGTCGTGAATCCGGCGGCCGCACGCTCCGCGGTCGAAGTGATCGAGGCCTGGACGAAGGCCCACATGCGCGAGCTGGTTCTCGTCGTGTCGTTCGTGTTCGGAGCTGTCCTGATGATCCGCGGAATCCTGGCGATGTAGCGCACCGGCATACGGGAGTCGACGTCGATACCGTCGTCGCCGTCCGAGTGCCGCTGGCTGACGAAACGCTCGAACCCGTGCCAGCGTCGCGTGCCGACAACGCTGAGCGACGCTACCCGCGCCGAGCGCCTCCAATTTGGATGTCTACTGTTGCATCGTCTTCGAACTCAAGGACGGCCGGCTCACCGACGCTCGGGAGTACTGCGACGACCTCTGCGCGTGGGACGGGTTCTGGTCGTCGGCCCCCGGCGTCGCCGGTCGCCCAGGATGACGGTGTGCACCAAGCTGCCCACGATGAGTGTCGCGACCCCGCATCGGTGGGGGTCTCGCTCGTTCGAGGTGTGACGCGAGCAACGCATGTTCGCCCGACGCCAACGCCGATCGCCCGTGAACGCCGTAGTATCATCGCCGGCCTAGGGTCCGCACCCGGAGCGTGACCCGACGCGCTCGCCGCGCTCGACGGCGTCGAGCGCGGCGATGTGCGAGGTGAGTGCCTTCCGGGTGACACGACCCGCGGGAAGCTCCACCACAAAGGATGTCGTTCCCGGGAACGCGTGATTCGACCAGCCGGTTGCAGTGCCCGGCAGGAATGGCAGGCACGTGGCCCTGAGCCCCACCAGGTGTGCGTACCGCCGGGCGACACCCCGATCGCCGCCTGCCATGTCAACGAGATCCTCGTGCTGGTGATACCAGACCGTCACTGCCGGATGAATCGCGCTGATCAGCTTCACCGCGGCGCGAGTCTCGGGCTCGGAGAGCGCATGCGGGCCCGCGAAGTAGGTCGCGGTCGATATCCGCCTCCATCGGAACGGAAAGTTACGGTTCAAGTCGACGCCGTGGGCGTTTTGGCGTGTATGGGAAGCGGTCCCGTCCGGGTTCATTTCCGGCACGAGCCACAGCTGCACGCCACTCGGGACAGGCCGCCGGGCGAGCGCGGAAAGGATGGCGATGCCCGCACACTCATTGCCGTGGATGCAGCCCACGACGAGGATCTTCCGCGGTGCGGAGTTCGGACCGACGACCTCCGCCCAGATCGCGCGATGTTGCACCGAACGCCCGATCGTGACCTGTCGTCCACTCGCGACGAGCGGACTCGCGAGTACGGCGAATGCCGCTGCAATCATCGCCACCACGCACCAGGGCCACGAGCCGACGCGCCAGCTTGTGTGTCGTGATTGGGCACCGCCAGCAGTGATTCGGCTGCAGGCGTGCGAATTCCCCGGCGTCGTGCTCGTCCTGACGCCGGCTCCGAGCGCACGACGCGGGCGCTCAATCCGACCGGCTGCGGCGCGAATGTCGCTCCGGGACGTGGGTTCGTTCATTCGGTCCCCCTCAGAGAACGATTGCGATCTGATGCGGCGCGAGGTGCCCGCGGGCAACGTTCGCGGGGCGGACGGCGGCAGGGCGAGGCGGTTCCGATTGTGACAACCACGAGGCGCCCCCTCAAATCCCTCCAACCCCTCCCACCAGCTCGCCGAGGTAACCGGGACATCCAGTGGCCTGGACCTCGGTCAGGTGGCACAACCTGCTCGTCGGGATCCCGCTCCAGGGAGTTGGGCTGTGCCCCTCCAGGGCGGCGCGTGCACGTGCATCGCGCATGCGGGGCCGCGCACGCACCGCGGGCCCGGACGGGGGGGCCCGTCCGGTCCCGCGGGTGCTCATCTACCGTTCGACAGCCGCAAGTCCCCTCTGAAGGTCGTCAAGATTCATCACCGGGGTCATCTCGATATCGGCGCCCAAACCGATGAAAAACGGCTCCACGATGGCGGGGATCTGTGAGCTGTCCTGCATGTCGAACACGAACATCGCGGAGCGCCTGCCGTTGTGCGGTCCGAAATATGCCGCCTCGGGCTTGGTCTTCTCCACGAACTGCCCGATCGTCGTGGCGATGCTGCCGTCCAGGATCGCGCGGTTGCCTGCCTCGGTGTCCAGCGTGACGTGCACAAGCATTCTCATGTCGTCCCTCGGGGGGTCGTCGTGACGGAGACCACCCGGGCCGGGTGGCCCGATTGACTCCGACCCTAGAGCGCGGCCGACATGCGCGATAGTCCTGGGCGGACGGCGTTTCGCGGAACCCCGCCCGCCGAATGGGACGGATCTGATGACTCAGGCGCAGTCGTCCCGCAAGCCTGCCGCGTTCGCCGACGCGCCATGCCCGAAGGCGGCGAAGGTCCGCGACTCGTCCAAGACGTGCCGTCGACCTACGGCGTCTCCGGCGTAATGGCGACGCCGAGGCCGTCGGGAATGAACGCGGCGATCAGGTCGACGTACTCCTGGCTGTGACGGGCCTGGCCGAGGGACGCCGAGAAGCCTCCGTCGACGACGAGCGTGTGGCCATTGACGTAGCTCGAAGCGTCTGAGGCCAAGAACAGCAACGGGCCCACAAGTTCCGAGAGCTCTCCCACCCGACCGTTTGGGATCGGGGCGAGGACGGCCTCCTTCATGACCGGCGGCGCTTGAAAATAGGGGTCGGTCATCTCGCTGGGGAACCATCCGGGTGCGAGTACGTTCGTGCGCACGCCGCGGTCTCCCCAGCTGACGGCCAGGTTGCGGGTGAGGTTGATCGCCGCGGCCTTGGTGGCCTGGTAGGCGGGCGGGAAGTCCTGCACCCCTCCGAGACCCGCGATGGAGGAGATGTTGATGATCGACCCGCCCTTGCCGTCGCGGAGCATGCGTCGCCCCGCGGCCTGACAGCCGTACCAAAGACCGAGCAGGTTCACGCGCACCGTGTGCTCGAACAGTTCGTGCGGCAACCGCTCCGGCCGCGGTCCGCCGTCTCCGGCCGTCCCGGCGTTGTTGACCATGATGTCCACGCGCCCGTAGCGCTGACATGCGGCCTCGACCACCGCCTCGACCTGGTCGGGGTCGGTGACATCGCATTTGACGGCAAGTGCGCTGCCGCCCGCCGCCGCAAGGCGATCCACGAGCGCAGACAGCCGGTCCTCGCGGCGAGCCGCCAGGACGACATTCGCGCCGGCCGCCGAGAGTGCCTCGGCGAATGTCACGCCCAAGCCGGACGACGCCCCAGTCACAATCGCGGTTCTTCCGCTGACGTCGAGCAGATTGCCGTTGGCCTGCGTCATGCCCCCTCCTCGTTCCGCGTTGACATGCCGTGGGACGACTCTCCCACTGCCATCTCACGCGACGCCGTCGCTGCCTGACGAAAACGCGCCCTACGAGCGGTGTGTTTCTGGCCTCGGTCGCGCCGCGAGTCCTCTGCCGACAGCGCTGCTCGACTCGTCCGCGCAGAATCGTGCGGGTCCGGGCGCGGGAGACCGGCCGCATGACGTCACAGCTCGCCCGCGGCGCCCGATGCTCCGCGATCCGAGCACCCGGACGCGACCCCGCACGCCGCGCAAGGAGTCACGCGGCGTTCTGGAGACCCCCTGACGTCGTCCCCGCCTGAGGAACCGTGCAGCGCTCGCCGGACCATGTCGGAGTCGTCCTTGTGCTGTCCGGTCGATTCCGGAGTGCCCACCCGGTCGTGCGCTCGCCTGAGCACGGCTCAAACATGAATGCGGCGCTGCGCGATACTACCCCGCGGCGTAGTGACGCAGCGCGTCCACCAGCGGACCGAGCGCCTGACCACGCTGGGTCAGGCGGTACTCGACGCGAGGCGGACTGTCGGGGATCACGATCCGCTCAATGATCCCCGCGCGCTCGAGGTCGCGCAGCCGACACGAGAGCATTCGCGGGGAGATCCCGACGACCGACGCCCCGAACTCGTTGAACCGCACCGCGCCGGAATGCGCAGCGACGACCATCTGCAGCAGCCAGCGTCGCTCGAGCAGGTCCGCGGCGACGCGGACCTCCCGAGCGACCGGCTCGCAGCTACGACAGCGCGACATCACGGGCCACCGGCTCGAGCGCGAGCTCGAGCACCTCCTCCACGGTCATCACCGGGTGAAAGCGCACGGCGTTGCGCACCTCGATCGGAAGCTCGTCCAAGTCGGCCCGGTTGCGTTCCGGGATCACGACGTCCGTCAGTCCCGCGGCATGGGCCGCCAGTGCCTTCTGCTTGAGTCCGCCGATCGGCAATACGCGGCCCTGCAGGGTGACCTCACCGGTCATCCCGACGCTGTGTTTGACGGCACGGCGAGTGAGCAGCGACGCGAGTGCGGTGACCATGGTGATGCCTGCGCTCGGCCCGTCCTTGGGGATCGCGCCGGCGGGCACGTGGATGTGAAACTCATGCTCCTCGAAGGCCTCGTCCGCAATCCCGAGTTCGTGCGCGTGACCGCGGACATACGAGAGCGCGATCCGTGCCGATTCCTTCATCACGTCGCCCAACTGGCCGGTCAGGACGAGCCCGGCCGAGGAGCCGTGTGACTTCATCGATGTGGCCTCGACGAAGAGAACGTCGCCGCCCGTTCCGGTGACCGCGAGGCCTGTCGCCACGCCGGGCACCGCGGTGCGCGCAGCGGACTCCTGGAAGAAGCGCTGGCGTCCGAGCGCGTTGCGCAGCACATCGATGTCGATCGCCAACGGCGCCGTGGCCCTGCCCGAGACGACGAGGGTCGCGGTCTTGCGCAGGAGCTTGCCCAGCTCGCGTTCCAGGTTACGCACGCCCGCTTCGCGGGTGTACTCGGCGATCACCGTGCGCAGCAGCTCGTCGGAGATGCTGACCTCGTTCTCACGCAGCCCGTTGCGGTCGCGCTGGCGCGGCCACAAGTAGCCTTTCGCGATGGCGAGCTTCTCCTCGCTGGTGTAGCCGTCGAATGAGATGACCTCCATGCGGTCGAGCAACGGGCCGGGGATTGTGTCGGCCTGGTTGGCGGTCGCGATGAACAAGACCTGGCTGAGGTCGAGCTCGACGTCGAGGTAGTGGTCACGGAAGCTGTGGTTCTGCGCCGGGTCCAGCACCTCGAGCAGTGCCGAGCTTGGGTCGCCGCGCCAGTCCGCGCCGATCTTGTCGACCTCGTCAAGCAGGATCACCGGATTGATCGTGCCGGCGTCGCGCAGTGCGCGCACCAGGCGACCCGGCAGCGCGCCGATGTAGGTGCGCCGGTGGCCGCGGATCTCGGCCTCGTCGCGCACGCCGCCGAGCGACATGCGCACGAATTCCCGCCCGGTCGCACGGGCGATCGATTCGCCGACTGAGGTCTTGCCGGTTCCGGGCGGCCCGATCAACGTGAGGATCGCACCCGATCGCGGGTCGGCCTCAATGCCACGGTCCTGGCGCAGCTTGCGCACGGCCAGGTACTCGGTGACCCGCTCCTTGACGTCGTCGAGGCCGGCATGGTCTGCGTCGAGCACCTCACGCGCGACCACCGGGTCGAGGCGCTCCTCGGAGCGCTTGTTCCACGGGATCGCGATCAGCCAGTCCAGGTAGGAGCGGATCATGCTCGCCTCGCCCGACTGCTCGCCCATCCGCTCGAGCCGCCCAAGTTCCTTGAGGGCCTGCTCGAGCGCCTTCTCGGGCATCTCCGCGGCCTCGATCTTGGTGCGGTACTCGTCGACGACCGAGGCGTCGTCCTCGCCGAGTTCCTTGCGGATCGAGTCCATCTGCTTGCGCAGGAAGTACTCGCGCTGCTGCTTGTCGGCCCCCTGCTCCACATCGTCGCGGATCCGCTTACGGATCTGGAGCTCCGCAAACCGCTCGCGCTGGAGCGTGAGCGCCAACTCGAGTCGGTCGGTGACGTCGATCGTTCGGAGCAGATCCAGGCGCTGTTCATAGGTGGCGTCCGGGCTGTATCCCGCCGAGTCCGCAAGCATGCCCGGCTCGGTGATCGAGCGCAGCCATGCCGCGATGCGCGCGTCGGCGCCGCGCAGCTCGAGGATCTCCTCGACGACCGCTCGGTACTCGCGCGTCAGCGTCCGCGTCCGTGTGTCGGCGGGCACCTCGTCCGGGCGCTCCTCGACGCCGACGAACAACTCCCCGTCGGGTCCCGTGTGCGCCGCACCGATCAGCGCGCGGTGCAGGGCCTCGACGGCCACGGCCTGGCCCCCGCCCGGCAGACGCACACGCTCAGACACCGTTGCAATCACGCCGACATCGGCAAACTCGCCGTCGTGGCGCGGGACCAGCACAACGCGCTCGTCGTCCCCGATCGGGGCGGTCAGCGTGATGTTCATGCCCGGAAACACGACACCGTCATCGAGTGGGATGAGACGCAGCGAGCTCACGACAATCAACTCCTTATGCACTAACGAATCGTAAGTAACTATACCACGGACAAGCACCCGTGGCCTCGGGCGGTCCGGATCAAGATTTTCCCTGCTATTGTGCGATATTTGGTGCTGCCGGCACAGCAGGCGATGGACGTGTCTCCCACTCTCGCGCCACGACGCCGTTGATCGGACGGGATCGCGCTCGCGGCGAGACACGGTGGTCACCCGAAGGGTCCACGACGCACCGCGCAGCGGCGTGCTCGTGTCGATCGCGGACGAAGGGGGCGAACTGCGCAAGCCACTCCGTCAGCGCGACCCGCGAGATGCGCCGCTCGATCCCGAGACGACGCGCCGGGATCCCGCCGTCGTCGATGCGTGCTTCGACTGCCGACGGTGCAACCCGCCGGAGCTGGGCAGCCTCGAGCACCGTGAGGATCTCGCCGGCAGGGAACGCCGGGGTCTCCGTGATCCCGAGTCGTCCCACCGACAGGTGATCAGCGATCATGTCGCTGACCAGTTGCTGCTTTCGGATGCCCGTGGTCTGAACGATCCGATCGATCGCGGCCGCCTGGTCAGCGGGAAGCCGGACGTACAACGGGATGCGCTGGTCGCCCATCGCAACGTGCTTGCAAGTGCGAGCTCGAGGTATCACGACCGCCAGACGTTGGACTGCGCACATCCCGTGATTCGTGTGGTTGCCGTGGAGGATGGCGATGCGGTGCGCCGATCCCCGCCGACGTTGTCGTATCGTGGGCGCAGAAGCCGAGCCTCCGAACGAAAGGCGTTTGCCCGATGAGCCTGACTCGCGAGACCATGACCGATGAACAACGGAAGTCGGTCGCCCTCGAGTACCTGAAGGCATTCGACACTGGCGGCGTGACGTCTACCGGCGAGAGCATCCTCGACCTGTTCGCGAGCGACGCGCAGGTCTACTTCCCCAAGTGGGGCCTCGCCACCGGCACCGACGAAATCGGCCGACTCTTCGGCGACGTTGGCGGGACAATCAGCGCCATCCGCCACGACTATGCCACCTTCAACTGGATCTTCTCCGGGAGCGATGTGGTGGTCGCCGAGGGAACGAGCTACGGCGAGCATCGTGACGGCCCATGGCGGGCAGGCGTCCCCGACTGGGGCGCCGGGCGCTGGTGTGACGTCTTCGAGATCAGGGACTGGAAGATCCAGCGGTGCTTCATCTACCTGGACCCGGACTACGCTGGCAAGGACACCGCGCGCTATCCCTGGCTCGCGGGCTGAGCGTCGCGCGACGGCCGGCGCTCAACGTCTGGGCGCCGGATTCCGATAACACTGCGAATGACCCGTCTGTCCCCTTTGGCGCTCTCGATCGCCGGGGCCGCAGCAGTCGCGCTCTCCGCGGTTGCGGTCCTCGCGGGACAACCCGCGCCGCCACCCTGGGCTCCGCACTGCACGATCTTTCCGAGCGGCAACGTCTGGAATCAGCGCGTGACCGGACTCCCGGTCGCTCGCGATTCCCGTCAGCTGCTCGCGTCCATCGGGCTGGGCAGCCACCTGCACCCCGACTTCTCGAACCACGGTCGCTACGGGATCCCGTTCAATGTCGTGACCTCCCGAACGCCGCGGTATCGCGTCGCGTTTCAGTACCGCGCCGAGTCCGATCCCGGCCCGTATCCGATCCCCGCGCATCCGAAGATCGAGGGAGGTTCGGATCGGCACCTCATCCTGGTCGACCGCGACGCCTGTCGCCTGTATGAGCTGTATGCCGCCAACCGCGTGGGCGCCAAGTGGACGGCCGGCTCCGGAGCAATCTGGAATCTCGCGAGCAACGCCCTCAGGCCGATCGGCTGGACATCCGCCGATGCGGCCGGCCTGCCGATCCTCCCGGGCCTCGTCAGATATGACGAGGTCGCCCGCGGGGCGATTCTGCATGCACTCCGGTTCACCGCCCCACTGACCCGGCGAGCATTCATCTACCCCGCTCGCCACCAGGCCGGGGCGACCACCAGCGCCGGCGCACCCCCAATGGGCCTGCGGATCCGACTCAAGCGATCCGTGTCCTTGGCCGGATTCTCCCGGCAGGTGCGGACCATCCTCGTCGCGCTGCGTGACTACGGGATGGTCCTTGCCGACAACGGCAGCCCCCTCTACGTCAGCGGCGTCCCGGACCCACGATGGAACGATGACCAGCTTCACCAGCTCGCCCGGCTCACCGGCGCCGATTTCGAGGTCGTCGATACCAGCCGACTGAGGAACCGGTAGCCCAGCCGGGCGGCGCCCGTCGCCCGCGTCGCGCACTCGCCGGGCATTCCGACCGCATCGCGGCGCGTGGCCCGCCAGGCATGACGCCGCGGCTCCGGGACCTGACGCCCGCGTGGCCCGACCGTCGTCGGATCAGCCGCCGACGGGCTCGGGTTCGAAGAGCGCCACGGTGTTGCCATCGGGATCCTTGAACCACGCCGACCTTCCGATGCCCGGGACGGTCGCGACACCGTTGACGCGTCTTAATCGCGCCGAGGTCGAGCTCGTCGAACACAACGCCACGCTGCGCCAGCTCCCTGACGTCGGCCTCCACGTCATCGGTCCAGAAGCGAACCTGCGTGTGGTCGGCGAGGTTCGGAGCCCCACGCCCGTAGACGAGCAACGTCGTCCCGTCCCCGCACTCGAACACGAGATGGTTCTTGATGGTGTCCGGGGACAGCCGGAGGCCAACCACCGTCTCGTAGAACGCCTTGCTTCGGTCCAAGTCGGTCGAGCACACGACCGCCGAGACTCTCCTGTGGAATGGCATTGTCCACCTCCTGTGTCGTCAGACCGGTCAGATCGATTCGGTGTTCAGCACCGCGCTGGAGGCGACCCCGACGTCCAGGCGCTCCACCTGCGGCGTGGACGCGAGATACCCGGACACACGCTCCATATGGCTCTTGAAGGTCAGCCCCGCCGCATCCGCATCTGCATCAGACTCCCACATGGACACCGCCACGACCCGGCCGGTCACATCATTGCGGAACAAACAGAACCCGCGATTGCCGTGCTGCTCCACGATTTGGGCAACGGTCTCGTCGTCCCAGAAGTCCACCACGTCGGCCAGCTGCTCGGGCACGGGCTCTGCGATCAGCAGTCGTGCCGTCATGTCCGCTCCTCCCGAAATGGGTAGAAACTTGGCATGCCAAGTTTCTACCCGCGTTTCCTTGGCATGTCAAGTAATCCGCTACAATGTGCCGATGGATGGCGTTCGTGAAGACCGATGGATGCCCGCATGGCTCGCGCTGGTTCGCACACACGCCCGGCTGTGGGACCAAGTCGAGGCACAGCTGCGTCGCGACCACGGCCTTACGATTGCGCGGTATGACGTGCTCGCGAATCTGGAGACGGCCGGGGGTCGCTTGGGATTGACCGATCTGGCCTCGGCGATCGTGCTCTCGCCATCGGGACTGTCCAAGCTGCTCGACCGGATGGCGGCGTCCGGGTTGGTCCGGCGCGAACCGGATCCGGACGATGCACGCTCAAGCTTCGCCCAGATCACGCCGCGGGGTCGGGCGCTGGTCCATGATGCGCGCCAGGGCCATCACGCCCTGCTGCAGCGCCGATTCGGGGACGTCCTCACGGACCGCGATGTCGCTGACCTCGCCCGCATCATGGGGCGGATCGCCGCAACGCTCGCGAGCAAGTAGGGCGCTCGGGCGGGGCCCACGAGGCGTGCTGCTCATGGACGGGTCGCGTCGGCGTCGCGGGATGGGCGCCTGTCAGGCAGCCGAGGTCACGCCGCCCGAGCGCCGACCCAGCTTCGGCAGCAGGCGACCGCACGTGGTGCCCCGTCCCCTGACCTGTCGCCGTTCAGCGTCCGGTGCTATCGGCGTGATCGCGCCGAGGACTCCCGCGCAGCGTCCCGGAGGCGATCTCCGCCCAAGGCGCGGAGCGCGTTGAGGATCACCGCGACGTCGATGGCCTCCTGGACGAGCGCACCGGCGATCGGCGGGAGATACCCGAACGCGGCGATCAGCATCGCCGTTCCACTCAGGCCCATCCCGACGATGACGCTCTGGCGGGCGATTCGGAGCGACCGGCGCCCGATCTCCAGCGCATCGGCGACCCGGTCGATGCGATCAACGGCGATTACCGCGTCGGCGGCGTCAGAGGAGACGGTCGCCCCGGCCGCCCCGAGGGCGATCCCGCAGTCAGCAACGGCTAGCGCTGGGGCATCGTTGATGCCGTCGCCCACCATGACCACGGGCGCGAGATCGGGAGCGGTGCGCATGCCGCGGACGACGGTCAGCTTGTCCTCAGGCGTCTGGTCGGCATAGACGGCGTCGAGTCCGAGCACGGCCCCCAGCGCGTTGGCGACCTCCTGCCGGTCGCCGGACACCATCGCGACACGCCGCACGCCGGCTCGGCGCAGGCGCCCGATGAGTTCCGCAGCCTCCGGCCGGACGGGGTCGGACATGATGATCTCGCCGGCGAGGGCATCGTCAATCCAGACCGCGATCACCATGCGCCCGGGTTCCCCGTCATCGCGCGCGACGGACGCCCCATTCTGGGCGGCACCGACCGAGACGACCGCGGCCCCGACCCGACCACGGACCCCCCGCCCGGGACGCTCAACGACGTCCGTCGCGTCGAGCAGTAGCAGTCCGCGCTCGCGTGCCGCGCGGACCACCGCGGCCGCGGTGACGTGGACCGAGTACTGCTCAACCGACGCGGCCATGGCAAGCAGCGCGTCGTCGGCGAAGCCGTCGATCGGCACGACCCGCTCGAGCTCGACGGCCCCGCGGGTCAGCGTGCCGGTCTTGTCAAACAGCACCGTGCGCGCGCGGCCGAGTTGCTCGATCACGCCGCCGCCTTTGACGATGACCCCGATCCGCGCGGCCCGCGCGACCCCGGAGATCAGCGCGATGGGCGCGGCGAGGATCAAGGGACACGGCGTCGCGACGACGAGCACGGCGACCGCACGCACCGGATCGCCCGAGATGGCCCAGGCGGCCCCGGCGACGATGGCGGTAAACGGCAGCATCAGGATCGCGAACCGGTCGGCGAGGCGCACGAACGGGGCGCGCTGCGATTCGGCGGACTGAACGAGCCGGACGATCGCGGCATAGGCACTCTCCGAGGCCGGACGCAGTACGCGCAGCTCAAACGAGTCGCCGGCGTTTGCCGTCCCGCTCGAGACCGCGCTGCCAGGTTCGACGACCACCGGGAGCGGTTCACCGGTCAGCGCCGACTCATCGAGGACCGCTCGGCCGCCCAGTGCAACGCCGTCGGCCGGAACGATCTCGCCGGCGCGGACGACGACGATATCCCCCGGCGTCACGTCGTCGACGGGCACCTCCACGATGCCGTCCGGGTGCCGCACCAGCGCCGTCCGCGGTGCACGCTGGATCAAACGCGTCAGCTCGCGACGCGCGCGATGCCCGGCAGCGGCCTCAAGCGCGTTGCCGCCGGCCAGCATGATCGCCACGACCACCCCGGCCAGATACTCCCCGATGGCCAGCGTTCCCGCCATGGCCGCCAACGCGATCAAGTCCACGCCGACATCGCCATGGACGAGGTCGCGAGCGACGCTGATCGTCAGCGGCACCAGGACGATCCCGACGCCAACGGCCCAGACGATGTCCGCGACATCGCCACGGCCGCCGATCCACGCGGCAGCGCCGAGCCCGAGACTCGCAACGGCGACCGCCAGCGGTAGCCACAGCCGCCACGTGCCGACCAGCAGCGCCTGCCGCGCCGGAGACTGGGTGCCGGACCTGGCTGGGACTGATGCGCTCATTCGTCTGACCCTGCTCGATGCCGAGGTCCATCGTAGGTCAGCGGCGCCATCGAAGCGGCGGTCGCCGTCGGCCGGCCGCGGCGCGTCCGCCGTGCCCGCCGTGCCGACTTTCGGCGTCGCCCGGTCGGTGCGTGGCCGCTCGCCAGGTCCAGCGCGATGGCAAGGATGAGCGTATCGGTCCACGCATTGACTGGGTCGAACCGCAGGCGCTGGTGACCGCGAAATGTGTTGACGATCACCCAAATGATGAACCAGAGCAGCGTCATGCTCGGGACTCCTCGCAAACGGACGATCGATCGGCACGTGATGGCGCTGCCTTGGGCGATACAGTTCGTCGGCGCCGGTGCGGCGCCGGGCGCCTGCCGCTGTGGTGCCCAGGGTCAGTCGTGGTCGCCAGGCCAGGCGATGATCGGGGTTGGCCGGACCGCGTTCCGGGGGGTCGCGGATGCCGTGGACCGTTCGCCGCGCCACGCTGCTGTCAGCGCCCCGCCCCCGGTGGCGCATCGGGTGGCCGAGCGCGAGTCGACCCAGACGATCAGCCTCGCTGACCCGGAAAGGGGGACGACCGTGATGGTCCCAGCGATCCGCACGGAGGGATTGGCCAAGTCGTTCGGCGCCACCGCAGCGCTTCGCCCGCTGGACCTCGAGGTCCACCAGGGCGAGGTCGTCGGTTACCTCGGCCCCAACGGCGCCGGGAAGACCACGACGATTCGATGTCTGCTCGGCTTGGCCCGCGTGACCGCCGGCCGTGCCGAGATCTTCGGCGTTGATGCCCAGGCTCATCCGGCGGAGGCGCATCGGCGCATCGCCTACGTGCCCGGTGAGGGGAACCTCTGGCCCGGGCTGACCGGCGCCGAGGCGCTGCATCTCCTCGGCCGCGTGCACGGGCGCGTCGACCCGGACTATCGGGACGAGCTGGTCGAGCGGTTCCAGCTCGACACGTCGAAGCGGGTGCGCACCTACTCGAAGGGCAACCGCCAAAAGGTGCTCCTGGTCGCGGCGCTGAGCTCGCGCGCCGACCTGCTGATCCTCGACGAGCCGACCAGCGGACTCGATCCGCTGATGGAGCAGCAGTTCCGGAATTGCGTCGGGACTGCGCGCGATCGCGGCCAGGCCGTGTTCCTGTCCTCCCACATCCTCAGCGAGGTCGAGGCGCTCAGCGACCGCGTCGCGATCATCCGCGCCGGCGAGCTCGTCGAGGTCGGCACGCTCGCCGAGATGCGCCACCTGTCCGCCCTCTCGGTCGATGCAAGCTTCGACACGACGCCGCCCGACCTCTCGCGGGTCCCGGGTGTCACCGTCGTCGAGGTGCACGGCAACCGGGTTCGGTGCCAGGTCGTCGGCTCCGTCGAACCGCTGCTCGGGGTCCTCGCGGCGTCCGGGGTCCACCAGCTGCTCAGCCGTGAACCGTCACTCGAGGAGCTCTTCCTCGCGCACTACGGCGGCGACCCGACGGCGTCGCATGACGCGTGAGCGCGGCACCGCCGGCCGTCGCGCCGCGACACTGATCGCCGTGATGACGGCCAGGCGCGCGGTCCGATCCGGCGCGGTCTGGGGCGCGGTCTTCGGCCTGCTGGTGCTCAACGAGGCGGTCAGCTACCACACGAACTTTCCGACGGTCGCCTCGCGAGAGAAGTTCGCGCAGGCATTCGGCGCCAACGCCGGCTTCGCCGCGGTCATCGGCTCGGCGCGGCGGCTCGACACGATCGGTGGCTTCGTCGCATGGCGCGTGTTCGGTCTGCTGATCATCGTCGGTGCGATCTGGGGCCTGCTCACCGCGACGCGGCTGCTGCGCGGGGAAGAGGACGCCGGCCGCTGGGAACTGCTGCTGTCCGGCAGGACCACCCGCCGCGGGCGACGATGCAGGCCATCGGGGGTCTCGCGGCCGGATTCATCGTGCTGTGGGCGCTGACCGCCGCGTTGACGCTCGCCGCCGGTTCGAGCTCGAGTGTCGGCTTCTCCACCGTCCGCCTCGTTGTTCTATGCGACCGCGGCGACGGCCAGCGCGGCGATGTTCCTGGCCGATCGGGGCACTGACCAGCCAGCTCGCCCGACGCGCCGTCAGGCCAACGGCCTCGCCGCGGCGATCCTCGCCGTGTCGTTCCTGATCCGCATGGTCGCCGATTCGGTCAACGGGCTGGCTGGCTGCGCTGGGCGAGCCCGCTCGGCTGGGTCGAGAACCTCCACCCGCTGACCGGCTCACAGCCGCTCGCGCTCGTACCGATCGCCTACTCGTCGCTGCGGCCGCGCGGGCCGCGGTGATCCTTGCCGGATAACGGGATGTTGGCGCGGCCGTGTTCATTCGCCACGCGGCGGCACAGCCGACACCCGGCTGCTTGGCGGTCCCGCCTGCTGGTCGTGCGGCTCGAGCGCTGGGTCGGCCTTGCCTGGATCGCGGGCTCGGGCTGCTCGCGGTGATTTTCGGCATGGTCGCCCGCTCTGCCGCGGGAGCAAGCTGCGGCGTCAAAAGACCATCGAACCGGCGTTCGGTCGTCTCGACGGCCAGCGACGCCAGCGCCGCGGCAGCATGGATCGGATACGAGTTCATCTTCATCGCCGCCCTCGTCGCCTTCGCCGCCGCCGGCCAGATCTCCGCGATGCGGACGAGGAGGCCTACGGCCAGCTCGACAACCTGCTCGCCCGCCCCCTGGGCCGCGGCACTGGCTCGTCGGCCGCCTTGGGTTCGGGATCGTGCTGTCCTGCCGCCGGCCTCGCCGCCGGCGTTGGCGGCTGGATCGGTTTGTCGCCGCCCGAACAGCAATATCGGGCTCCATCGATGCTGCAAGCGGGGATGAACGTCACGCCCCGCCCTGTTGATCCTCGGCCTCGGGACCCTCCTGTACGGGCTCCCCCGCGGTTGCGGTGCCGATCCTCTACGCCCTGATCCTATGGTCGTTCCTGATCCAGCTCGTCGGCTCGACCATCACGACCAACCATTGCTGCTCGACACCGCAGTGCTCTCCCATCTTGGCCCAGTCCCGCGACCGGCCTTACTGGACCGCGATCGCATGGCTGATCGGGCTCGGTGTGATCGCCACGCTGGTCGACCAGCTCGCGTTCGACCGACGCGATCTCGTGGCCGCATAGGCCCACCGCGGACCGCGCGCAGGCGAGGCCGAGGCGCCGACGCGGTAGGTTGAGGGGCACCGCGTCGCCACAAGGACCGTTTCCGTGCACCAGCTCGTCGACCTCATCGCCGCCCTCAGCCTGATGATGTTCGTGACCGCAGGTCTTGCGCTTGTGGCGGTCCTCCTCTGGGTGCGGGCGCAACGCCGGCGCGCACGCGCGCGCGTCGAGCGCGTCCTCGATCGCCTCGCCGAGCAGGTCGCGCGTCGGGTGGCGGCGGGTGACGCACCCGGCTGGACGCTGGAGCGATACGCGCGACTCACCGACGATGCCCGCCGCGCACGCACGTGGGCCGCGCTGCAGCGGCTCGTGTGGCGCGAACGCCTGTTGGATGAGGCGCAGGCGGTGCTCCTCAGCGCGCCTGACCGATGGGATGCGTTGCGGCGCAGGCGGCGCGCCACGCGTCGCGCCCGGTCGGTGCAGTTCTAGGGCACCCCCGGGTGTGGTGCCGGGTCCCCGCGGTCGTGGCGACCAGACGCACGCGACAACCGCTGCGGCGCATCGGCGCGGTCCGGGAACGCATGGAATCGCCCCAGTGAGAGCCCGGTCGCGCCGGATCGCGCGTCTGCGGGAGGATCGCCGCGTGGACGGCGCGCGCGATGCAACGCGACGCAGGATCCTGTCCCGCTAGGCTGGACCGGATCCGATGACATCGTTCCCGATCCAGCCGGCGTGATCCCGGTCTCGAACAACGTCGCGAGCATTGTCGGCGCACCTGGCCGGCGGCCGCGCTGTCGGGGGGCGGGGCTGCATCCGCCAGCCGTCGCTGCGGACCGCGCCGGCGCGGGCGCACGGCTGTCGGGTGACCGAGCCCGCGGAGCCCGCCGTCGGGCAGGCGCCGGCATGGCGGCCGGGGCGTCCTCGCATCCACCCGGTGCGCCTCGTGGTGCAGTGGCTGATCTCGGCGGTCGCCCTCGCGATCGCTGCCGGGATCGTGCCGGGCGCAGCGGTCAACGACTACGCCCAGACGCTCGCCGTCGTACTAGTGATCGCGGTCCTCAACGCGGTCCTTCCGCCGGTGTTGGCCGCGCTGCACCTTCCGCTCACGCTCGTGCTCGGATTCGTGCTCACCCTCGTGCTCGACGCGCTGATGCTGCTCGCCGCCGACGACATCACCGGCGGCGCGCTCGCATTGGACTCATTCTGGTCGGCGCTCGGCGTCGCCCTTGTGGCCGCGGCGGTCGGCATTGCCCTTGAGGTGCTCTTTGGCGCCAACGACGACGACACCTACTCGCTGCGGGTGATCCAGCGGGTCGCCCGCCGGTCTCCCGGGAGCCTGCGGACGGATCGACCGGGGATCGTGTTCCTCGAGATCGACGGGCTGGCGCTGCCGGTCCTCCAGCGAGCGATGCGCGACGGCAGCGCGCCGAACATGGCGCGCTGGGTCGCGGCGGGCTCACACCGTCTCGCCGAATGGGAGACCGACCTCTCCTCACAGACCGGGGCCTCCCAAGCGGGGATCCTGCTCGGCTCCAACGACGACATTCCGGCGTTCCGGTGGGTGGAAAAAGAGTCCGGCACGATGATGAGCTGCTCCGCGCCCGCAGACTGTGCCGAGATCGAGCGCCGCCACGCCTCGGGTCAGGGCCTGCTCATCGACGGGGGCGCGAGCCGCGGGAACCTGCTCTCCGGGGAGGCCGACCAGTCGATTCTGACCGTCAGCCGAATGGCGGCCGAAAAGCAGGCGAACCCCGGCTACCGCGCGTTTCTCGCCAGCGGCTTCAACGTCACGCGGGTGCTGGTCCTGTTCGTGTGGGAAGTCATCCTCGAGTGGACCGCCGCACTCCGGACCCGTCGTCGCGACATCCGCCCGCGCGGGCACCGGGGCGGCATCTACCCGTTCCTGCGCGCGGCGATGTGCGTGGTCGTGCGCGATCTGGTCGTCTACGGCGTGCTCACCGACATGATGAGCGGGCGCCCGGCGGTCTATGCGACGTTTGCCAGCTACGACGAGGTCGCCCACCACTCCGGACTGGAGCGTGCGGACACCCTCGAGGCGCTGCGCAAGCTCGATCAGCAGTTCGGCCGTATCGAGCGAGCCCGCCCATACGCGGCGCGCCCGTACGAGCTGGTGGTCCTGTCCGACCACGGGCAGACGCAAGGCGCCACCTTCAAGCAGCGCAACGGGTACGGACTCGACGAGCTGGTGGAGCGCTCGCTCGCGCGCACCGGCGCGACGGAGTTCGCCGGCGGCGACGAGCAGGACGCAACGCTGGGCAACGCCCTCGCCGAGGCGACCGGACGCACCGGCAAGGGCAAGCCATCCAACAACGACCTCTCCGGGCGCGATGTGATCGTGCTCGCCTCGGGCAATCTCGGCCTCGTCTACCTCATGGAGCAGCGCGAGCGCCTCACCCTCGAGGAGATCACCGCGCGACACCCGCGGCTCATCCCCGCGTTGCGCGAGCACCCGCACATCGGCTGGGTGCTGGTGCATTCCGCCGAACGGGGGGCCGTGGTCCTCGGCGCGCGCGGTGCCCACTACCTCGAGGACGGACGGATCGAGGGCGAGGACCCCCTCGCGCCGTTCTCGCCCAACGCGCCGCGCCACCTGCTGCGCACCGATGGCTTCGCCCACGTTGCCGACATCATGGTCGGGAGCTTCTTCGAGCCTGCGCTCGAGGAGGGCTGCGCCTTCGAGGAGCTGATCTCGTTCCACGGTGGCTTGGGCGGTCCCCAGACGCGCCCGTTCCTCCTGTACCCGGCCATCTGGCCCTGCCGGCTGCGCCGATCGTCGGCGCCGCCGCGCTCCACCGGGTGCTTGCGGGTTGGCGCTGGACGCTGAACGATCACGGGACCGACCAACTGGTTCGGGTTCCAGCGCCCGACGACGCTGGCCCGTCCGGCCGAGAGTCGGGGCCCGAGACAGCCACGGCATGAGAGGGTGCGGAGCGCACACCGTGCTGGAGCATCGATGACGCAGGCGGCGGGACGACAGGTCGGCGCGACGGGCATCGTCCTACTGACCCTGGCGGCAGGGCAGTTCGTCATGGCCCTGGATACGACCGTCATGAACACCGCGATCGCCACGGTCGCCAAGGATCTCGGCACGACGGTCACCGGGATCCAGACGGCGATCACGCTCTACACCCTGGTGATGGCGTCGCTGATGATCACCGGGGGCAAGGTCGGCGAGATCCTTGGCCGCAAGCGCGCGTTCTCCCTCGGTTGTGTCATCTACGCGTGCGGCTCGCTGACGACCTCCCTGGCACCGAACCTGACCGTATTGATCATCGGCTGGTCGTTCCTCGAGGGCCTCGGGGCGGTGCTGATCATGCCGGCGATCGTGGCGCTGGTCGCGTCGAATTTCGGCAAGCCCGAACGCCCGCGGGCGTATGGGCTCGTCGCCTCCGCGCGGCGCGATCGCCGCCGCACTCGGGCCGCTCGTCGGCGGACTGTTCACCACGTACGCGTCGTGGCGATGGGTGTTCGCGGGCGAGGTGCTGATCGTGCTGGTGATCCTGCTGCTGGCTCGCAGGGTCGCCGACACGCCCGCCGAGGAGGGCGTGCGGCTCGACCTGGTCGGCACGGCGCTGTCCGCGCTCGGGCTGGGCCTCGTGGTCCTCGGCATCCTCAAGGTCGGGAACATGGGGCTTCGTCCAGCCCAAACCCGACGCACCGGTGTGGCTCGGGCTCTCACCGGTCATCTGGATGATCTTCGCGGGCGGGATGGTGCTGGGACTGTTCCTTTGGTGGGAGAGCCGGCGCCTTGCGCGCGGCGAGGGCGCGCTTATCGACCCGGCGATGCTGCGCAACATCCACCTGCGCGCAGGAGTCCTGTCGTTCCTGTTCATGTTCCTGGTCCAGGCGGCCTGTTCTTCGTCGTACCCTTGTTCTTGTCGGTCGCGCTCGGGCTCTCGGCGATCGAGACGGGCGTGCGGCTGCTGCCGCTCTCGCTGATGTTGCTGCTGTTCGCCGCTGGGGTTCCCAGATTGCGCCCCAACGCGTCGCCACGACGGGTGGTCAACCTCGGTTTCATGGCATTGTTCGCGGGGCTCGTGCTGCTGGTTGCCCTGCTCGACTCCGGCGCCGGCCCGGAGATCGTGACCGTGCCGCTGCTGCTCGCCGGCGCCGGGCTCGGCGCGATGGCCTCACAGCTTGGGGCCGTCACCGTGTCCTCTGTGCCGGACGAGCAATCCGGCGAGGTCGGCGGACTCCAGAACACCGGGACCCAGCTCGGCGCCTCGATCGGCACCGCGCTCGCCGGTGCCGTACTCATCTCCGCGTTGACCACCTCATTTTTCACGGGCATCCAGGGCAACCCGAACGTGCCGGCCAGCGTCGCCTCCAAGGCGCAGACCGAGCTTGCAAGCGGCGTCCCGTTCCTCTCGGATGCCGACCTCAAGGTCGCGCTGTCCGACGCACACGTGCCCCGGCCACCGCCGACGCCGTCGTGGCAGCCAACGCGACCGCGCGGATCGACGGCTTGCGCTCGGCCGTGTCGATCCTCGCGCTGTTCAGCCTCGTCGCACTGCTGTTTACTCGCGGCATCCCGACGGTCCAGCCCGGCGCGCCATCGAGCCCCCGGGCGCCTCCCGCGTAGCGCAGACCGGCGCATCGTCGGGACCGGTCGCCCGCGGACACCGTGCGCGCCGACTCCCGGTCGGTGTCGCGGTCCGCGCGCGGCAACAGGCGCCCCATCGTGCCGCTTCGCCGTCCGGCGCGCCGGCGTCGCGCTCGCCGTCAGGGTCGACGCGTGGCGCACGCTCGTCCTACGAGCAGCGGCACACCGACAACCCGGCGCCCAAGCTCATGTTCCGGATGACGTGCGACCGCGCCGGGAGCCGGCGCCCTGCCTGAAGCTGGCCACCGGTGCTTGGGCGCTCGGTCGTCTCGCGACCCGGTTCCGCGGATCTCGGACGTCGATCGGCTACCGTCTCGTCTGGATGCCCGGCAGCTGTGTCTCCCCCCGGCAGGTGCCGTCCGTCAGCCGAGTCCCAGCATCTGGGGTGTCGGGCCATGGGTTCGCGGCCCCGGTGGCGCTTGCCGCCGACCGGAGGGGCGGCGTGCCGCGGTCCGGCGCACGGGCGTCTGTGATCGCTCGGCCGACGCGTGGACAGTTCACCGAGCCAGAGAGACCGCCCTCATCGACGCCCTGGAACGATCGCACCCCGTCACGCGCGGCACCGTCCGCGCGGGTGCAGCGTTGTCGCAAGGCGCAGGACACTCGACCGCCTACGGCGCGGGGAGCCGCCGCTGATGCGGGCGATGACGGCGTGGTGCGTCCACCACCGGCGCTGGGTGCTGACCGGCTGGATCGTCGCCTTGCTCGGGCTCACCCTGATCAGCCAGCTCGTCGGCAGCGGATACACGAACGACCTCTCGCTTCACGGCACACAGAGCTACCAGGCCGAGGCACTGCTCTCCGAGGCCTCGCCGCCCTCGCGCGCCGACCACGAGCAAATCGTGATCGGCGCCACCCGCGGGACTGTCACGTCCCCGGCGGCCCGTGCGCGGATCGAGGCGATGCTCGGGCGCGTCGCCGCACTGACGGACGTCGCCTCGGTCGCGTCGCCCTACGTGCCGGGTTCGGGCGGCCAGGTCTCGCCGTCGGGCAAGGTGGCGATCGCGACGGTCACCATGGCGCCCTCGAGCGCCAAGACGCCGGCCGACGCGAGTCAGGTCTTCCTCAACACCGCGACCGCGGCCGGAGGCCACGGGCTCATCGTCGGCATCAAGGGCGGCATCGCCTCGGCCTCCAGCCAAGGCGGGGTCACCACCGTCGCCATCGGCGCGGGGGCGGCGCTCGTCGTCCTGTTTCTGGTCTTCGGATCACTGCTGGCGGCGACGCTGCCGCTGATCACCACCGGGATCGCGCTCGGCATCTCGGTGGCGCTGATCGCACTAATGTCGCGCATCATCGAAGTGGCCTCGTTCTCGTCACAGCTCTCGCTGCTGATTGGGCTCGGCGTCGGCGTCGACTATGCGCTGTTCGTCGTGACGCGCTACCGCCAGGGCCTCAAGCGCGGCAAGCCGGTCAACGAGGCGATCATCGAGGCGGTCGACACGTCCGGGCGGGCGGTGCTGTTCGCCGGGCTGACGGTCTGCATCGCGCTGATGGGCATGTTCGCGCTCGGCATCGGCTTTCTGTACGGCGTGGCCATCGCGGCGAGCATCGCGGTGTTGCTGACCGTGATCGCCACGCTGACCCTCCTGCCGGCGCTGCTCGGGTTCTTCGGCGCGCGCGTCCTGCGACCAAAGGCGCGGCATGCCCACCTCGCCGGGCGCCACGCCGCCACCGACGCCTCACCACGCTGGTCACGCTGGGCGCGCACCGTCCGGGAGCGGCCCGTGGCCATCGCCGCCGCCGCGGCCATCCTGATGGTGCTGCTGGCCGCGCCGTTCTTTGCGATGCGGCTCGGGGCCGCCGACGCGGGCACCGACCCGATCGGCACCCCCGCGCGGACCGCCTACGATCTGATCGTCAAGGGTTTTGGCCCCGGCGCCAACGGACCCTTGATGCTCGTCGCGCAGGTCGACGGAGCCGGCCAGCAACCGGCGTTCGCCAAGGTGCGCTCCGAGATCGCCCAGACCGCAGGTGTGGTCGGCGTGAGCCCCACCTCGCTGGTGCGCGGCACCGGCGGTGCCCCGGATGTCGTCTCGGCGAGCGTCTTCCCCCAGGGCGCGCCCCAGGACGCGTCGACGAGCACGCTGCTGAGCACCCTGCGCGACCGGGTCATCCCCGCCGCGAGCACCGATGGCCTGCACGTGCTGATCGGCGGC
Source organism: uncultured Thermoleophilia bacterium (assembly GCA_963784985.1). Classification (GTDB taxonomy): domain Bacteria; phylum Actinomycetota; class Thermoleophilia; order Miltoncostaeales; family Miltoncostaeaceae; genus CAITWD01. The sequence goes on along the minus strand of CAWATR010000003.1, from coordinate 164,717 downwards.
CAGACCGCGACGATCAATGACTTCTCCGGCGCCATCGCCGCCAAGCTGCCGTTGTTCATCGGGGCCGTGCTCGGTTTGTCGTTTCTCTTGCTGATGCTCGTGTTCCGCAGCCTGATGATCCCCGCGATCGCGGCGTTCATGAACTTGCTGACCGCCGGTGCGTCGTTCGGCCTGATCACCGCCGTCTTCCAATGGGGCTGGCTCGATTCGATCTTCCCCAACGGCACCACCGGGCCGATCGAGCCATTCGTCCCGGTGATGATGTTCGCGATCGTCTTCGGACTGTCGATGGACTATCAGGTCTTCCTGGTGACGCGCATCTACGAGGAATGGCACCGTGCCGGGGACACCCGGGTCGCCGTCACCCGCGGGCTCGCGGCGACCGGCCGGACGATCACCGCTGCCGCCGCGATCATGGTCCTCGTGTTCGCCGCGTTCATCCTCGGCGGTAATCGGGTCATCGAGCTGTTCGGACTCGGGCTCGCGGGCGCGGTCTTCCTCGACGCGCTCGTCGTCCGGTCGGCCCTGGTCCCGGCGCTCATGTTCCTCGGCGGCAGGGCGAATTGGTGGATGCCCCGTCAGCTCGATCGCGTCCTGCCGCATCTCAACGTCGAAGGTGGCACCGACCCCGCTGCGGACCGGCCGGCCGAGCCGAGCGCGCCCGCCGGGCGTCCCGCGGCGGTCCCGGTGCTGTCGAAGACCCCGGCCTAACCGCCGGCTACCCGCGGTGCCGGTCGCTCAGAGGCGAGCCGGCGGCGAGGCCTCGAGGTGGATCGGCGTCGTGCGCGACAACTCGACGACCCCGGCGGCCATGACGATGAACGCGACCGCCGCGATGAACAGCCGCGTCGGGCTGTGGCTGAACTGCTCGTCGAAGAGCCAGACGCTCAGGAAGATGCTGGCGACAGGATCGACGACGACGATCAACGGCTGTGAGACGCTCAGGGGGCCCACATGCAGCGCCGCCTGCTGCACCACGACACCGGTCAGGCCCGTCACCGCCAGCGCGTAGACGGGCCAGTGCAGGAACATGCCCAATACGCCGAAGCTCGCCAGCGTGTCCGTGGCGGCCTTGATGAAGGTCGCACACAGCGCCCACGTCAGCGCCGCCGCCGTGCCGAACAGGGCGGCCTTGCGCACGGGCGACCCGCGCCAGGTTGCCGCGACCGCGGTGGCGATCACCGCTCCGGCGACCACCACCGTCAACACCCACGCCTGCGCGTCGGGGCTCGAGATGCCGCCGTGAGGGTCCGCGGCGACCAGGAACACCGCGAGGGCGACGCCGATGGCGACCGCCGACGCCCAGGCGATGCCGACCACGCGTTGGCGGACGAATACCCGCCGCAGCACGAGCGTGAACACGAGCTCGGAGATCAACAACGGCTGCACGACGGCCAGCTGGCCGTCGTGCAGGGCGATGGCATAAAAGACAAACCCACCGAGTGCGGCCGCCGTGCCGAACAGCCAGAGCGGGTCCCGCAGCAAGTACAGCGCCAGCCGCCAGCCGCCCTGGCGAGCCGGCGCGGCCACGCTTGCCGAGTGCTGGGTCATGATGTTGACCGCGTTGGCGAAGGCCGCGGCCAACGCGAACACGACGGTGATTGTCATGCCGCCGGACCTTACGCACCGGCGTGCCGCGGCGCCGCCGCGGGGCTCGGTGCTACCGTCCGGGGCCATGGCCATCCGCCTGATTGCCGACGAGCGCGACGCCCTCGACGCCTACTCACGGGTCGTCGTCAGCGCCAGCCAGCGGCTCCTGCCCTCGGTCGCGCATCTGCGCACGGATCACGGCAGCGGCAGCGGCGTGGTCCTCTCCCACGACGGCTTCATCGTCACCTCCGCGCACGTCGTTGCGCGCGCTGCGCACGTGCGCGCATCGTTCGTCGACGGATCCGAATACGACGCCGAGATCGTCGGTTCCGACCCGCTGTCGGACCTCGCCGTCCTGCGCGCGGCCGCCGCGCGGCTCACGCCGGCGGAGCTGGGCGACGCGTCGACCCTGCGCGTCGGCCAGCTCGTCGTCGCCGTCGGCAACCCGCGCGGGTTCGACGCCTCGGTGACCGCCGGCGTCGTCTCGGCGCTCGGGCGGTCGTTGCCGACGCGCGCCGGGCGGGTGGTCGACAACGTGATCCAGACCGACGCCGCGCTGAACCCGGGCAACTCCGGTGGCGCCCTGGCCGACGGGTCTGCCCGCGTGGTCGGCATCAACACGGCCGTCGCGGGCGTCGGGCTCGGGCTCGCGGTGCCCGTCGACGACACGACCCGCTCGATCATCGCCGCACTGATGCGCCACGGGCACTTTCGGCGCGCCTACCTCGGGTTTGCCGGCGGCCCCCGCCCCCTGCCGCCGCGCCTGGCACGCGAGCTCGGACTGCGTGCGGGTGTCGAGGTGGTCGAGGTCATGCCGGATTCCCCAGCCGCTGCCGCCGGACTCCAGACCGAGGACCTGATCGTGTCGGTCGACGGCAGCCCGGTCGCCCGGGTCGAGGAGATCCAGCGCCTGCTGGTCGGCGACCGGATCGGCGCGGAGGTCACACTCGAGGTGATCCGCGAGGGCCGCCGCATCGGCCTGCGGCTGGTGCCGGCTGAGCTGGTCGTCTAGGGCGCCGGCGCCAGGCGGCGGTGCTAGGCGTCGACGACAAATCCCTGGAACGGCCCGAGGATCCGCTCCGAGCTCCGCGAGAGCTGGGGCAGGCGCATCAGCCGGTGCGTGAGCGGCTGGTGCGCGTTCCAGCGCGCCAGTTGCTCGGCGCTGATCGGCTTCCAGAGATTCTCGATGATCTCGGTCGCATCGCCCTCCAGCCGGTCCGGGGACGACTCCAGGTGCTCGGCCCACAGGCGCAGTCGCGTCTGGCGGATCACGCCGGGATCGCAGGTGACGATGTTCATCTCCGTATCGTTGAACAGCGAGTGCTCGTTCAGGTTCGCCGAGCCGATGGTCATCCAGGTGTCGTCCACGACGGCGGCCTTGGCGTGGACGTAGATCGGGTCCGCGTGCGCGTCCGCGCGTGCATAGAGCGTGCAGGCGAGGATGCGGCCGGCCCCAGCGTCGGCGTCGATCAACTCGCCGAGCATCCCGCGGGTGTCGTCACCGCCGTTGTTCGGCTTCGCGGGCAGCACGCAGACGATGCGGAACCCGTCCTCGGGCGGCCGGGCGAGCTTGTCGCACAAGACGGCGGCCACCTCTGACGACCAGAGAAACTGGTTCTCGAGGTACACCAGGCGCCGGGCCGTCCGCAACGCCCCCAGATACGCCGCCAGGATTCGGAAATCGCCACGCGGCACGCGGCGGTAGATCCGCTCGGGGACGGTGCGCGCGACCTGAACCTCGTGCGGCCCCGCGGGAGCGCCCGGATCCGGCGGGCCGAGGTCCTCGCCGGTCAGTTCGTGCCAGCGCATCGCGAAGTGGGCGGCGACGTCGGCGACCCCCGGCCCCTCGAGGCGCACCGCGATATCGTGCCAGCCGACCGCCGCCCGGTCGGGATGCGCGTTCGTGTCGTAGCGGTCGCCGGCCAGCAGGGTGAGGTCGATGCCACCGACGAAGGCGATCCGGTCGTCGACCACGATCGTCTTCTCATGGTGGCAATGCAGCGGATGCTCACGAGCGTCCAGGACGCATTGGATCTTGGTGCCGTCGGTCAGCGTCGCGCGCATCCGCCGCACGGTGCCCCGCGCAGGCCGGAAGACCGGCACGGGCGCACCGGCCCAGGCGATCAGCCGCACGTGGGCCCGTTCGGCGACCTCGGCAAGCAGGTTACGCAGGACGATCGGCGCCGGATCGCGCACGAGCGCGAACTCGGGCGAGAAGAACCAGCCGGCGATGTGCACGTGCGAGCGGGCGGCCCGGATCTCGGCCGCCATCCGCGGCAGGGCCTGCGCACCGTCGACCAGGACCTCGAGCGCGCAACCTGCCCGTGGTGCCGGGTCGCCGGCCACCCATCCGTCCGTCGCGGCATCGAGCGCATGGTCCCAGCCGACGCGTCGCAGACGCCGCCGGTGATGCCACGTCCAGACGCCGCCGACCGCCCTGCCGACCGCCCGATCGAGGGTGAGTCCGATGCTCGTCACCGGCCCGCGCACCGCGGCTGCTGCCGGACCTTGCGATCGGCGAATCCGCGCCCCGTCGCCGTGGCGCGCGGGGCGTGTCGCCGGGCCACGGTCAGTCCGCCGACGGCTCGAAGCGGGACCGGCGCTCCCAGGTCGCGTGCTGTTCGCGCATCGCCACCAGCCAGTCGTCGAGCGTCTCACCCGCCGGCAGGATGTCGACGGGGCGGCCCGCCGCGAAGTGCAGACGGATCCGCGGTGCGAGGCCGCCCGGGAGCACGCCGCCGCGTGTCGGCGGGCAGCGCTCGATCTGGGTGATGTCGGCGAACGCGAAGTACTTTGTGCGCGCCCACATGAGCCGTTCGAGCGGGTTCGGCACGAAGCGCAGTCCGGGAATCTCCAGATGCAGCAGGCCGCCGCGGGCGAGCCAGCCGACATTGATGCTCACGAGCCCCCGGCGGTAGACGCCTTCCTCGGGCCCGAGAAAGGCACCGTCTCGCAGGCCCACCCACAGGCGGTCCCAGTCGGGGCGATCGTCATCGCCGGTCCAGTCCCAGTGCCCGAGGTCCATCAAGCCGCTCCGCGTCGGGGATGAGCGCAGACTCACGTCGAGGACTCACAGGTAGCACGTCACGCGAGCCCCGGCCAGGGCAATCCGAGGGGATCGCGCAGCGGCGCGCGACGGTTTTGCCCGCACACACCGACGCGGAGCCCCGCGACCGTCGGGCGTTCGCCGACACCGCCGGTGCGAGGTTCCCCTGGTCGGCGCCGCGGACTACCTGCCGGGTGACGCCGAGCGCCGCTCGCGCCGCCAGACCAGCCGCAGCGCCGACCAGTCCTCGTCCAGCGCCGCGATCTTCGTGTCGACGAGGCCGAGCGGCAGCGCGACCGCCCGGACACGACTGTCGGTGATATCGCTCGCGTGCCCGGCCGCGCGCCGTGGCCAGGCGACCCAGAGCATGCCGGCCGGGAAGATCCGATCCGCGAGCCCAGGCAGCCGGTGCTCAAGGGCGGCAAACGTTCGAACGAAGCCGATCACGACGTCCGCGGGCCCGTCCGCTCCGGCCTCCACGAGGCCGTCCGGTGGGTCGGCCAGCGCCCACCCGGAGGGGCGGTCGTCGAGCGCGACGCTGCGGCCCGGCACCAAGCCGAGCTTGCGCGACTGCGCGCTCGCGGCCCGTTCGGGCTCGCTCAACGACCGGGCCCCGCGTCGCGGCTGCCCACCCGAGCAATGGGTCGGCGCATCTGCGACGACGTGGCGTCGGTCGGGGCCAGGCTAGGCGGTTACCTCGGCGTACACCTCGAACAGCGTCTCCTGCGGCGGCGCGGTAAAGCCGCCGGCGATGCCGGCGCCCATGCGCGGCATCAGCACCTCGTTACGGAACCGCTCCCAGCTCTCCCGGGAGTCGTGGACGGCCACGATCGTCCATCCGTCAGCCGACGGGCCGGCGACATGGAGGATCTGGCCCTCCGGCAGCGCGCCCCCACTCGGGTGCACGGCCGCGATCGAGGCTTCGTACTGCTCCCGGGTACCGCCGGGGAACTGGTGAATCACTCCGTATGCCATCTCGGGCTCCTTGTCGATGTACGCGATGCAGATGACGGCTGGCGTCGTCGGGGGCAAGCGATGCTCGCCGCGGGGACCGTGCGTCCGCCCGACCACGGGCGCCGAGCACGGGACGAACGCCGCCCCGGCGGCCTGCGATTGCCAGACCTCGCGCACGATCGGTATGTCGACCACCGCGGCGGCGGCATGGCTGACGATGTCCGGCGTCCGGTCGCGCGATCCGTCGCGGTGGTCGAGGCCGACGAGCTTGGCGCCGGTACGGCCGCGGTGGTATTCGCGGCCGCGGATCCCGCTGAGGGTGCTCCAGGCATCGCGGGCCTCCGCTCGGTCGCCGGTCGGGGTGCCTGCTGTACGCCGACGCTACAGGCATCGCTCCGGTTCGGGCAACACCTCCGCGAGACGTCGTCGCGCGCGGATCACGGAACAAGGCCCTGCGCGCCGGGTCCCGTCCCGTGATCCTCCGAGCGCCCTACTCGGATTCGTACTTGAACGACACGCTCAAGCGGATCCGGTATTCGTCCGGCGCGCCGTCTTCACCGATCGTGACGTCCTGACGGATGACCTCGGCGACGCGCAGGTCGCGCAGCGTGCTGCTCGCCGTCGTAATCGCCGCACGCGCGGCGTCCTCCCACGAGTTGTCACTTGTGCCGACGAGCTCGATGACCTTGTACACACTCCCCATCACAGCCCCCTGGTCCGCTTGTGCCTGTCAGCACGTATGCAACAACGATCGTGGTACCTGCGCCAGGGGGGACGCTGTCGCGGTCGCGGCGGCGCTGACGGGGCCGTGATGCTGATCTAGACTCGATTGCAGGGTCCGCACCGAGGAGGTGACCACGTGGCCGACGCCGAGCCGGAGGACCAAGGGGGCGAGGGCGAGTCCACCGGACCGCAGCGGGACGAGCTCGAGAAGTTCCGTCGCGACCTGGCCGAGTTCGTCCGCGTCGAGGTGCAGGTCGAAGCGGCGGCGCGCGCGCCGGAATTGCGGCGGACCGCGACCGCCGCGCTCGGCGGTCTCGCCTGTGCGCTGGCGCTCGGCGCCGCGTTGGTCTTCATCAACGTCGCGGTGCTGCTCGCGCTTGCGACGGTGGTGCCGGGCTGGGCCGCGGCCCTGATCCTCGCAGGAGCGTGGCTGGTCGTCGCGGGCGTCGCGGCCGCGATCGCGGCAACGCGAGCGGCGCCGCTGCTGGCGCGCGTCCGCGGCGACGAATCTGGTTCACCCGAGCGACTGCAGGCCGCGCGCGATCGTGCCTGGCAGGACCTGCAGGCAGACATCGCGGCGCTGACCCCGCCGCTCGCTGAGCGGTGCGATCGCCATCATCGCGCCGATCGCGGCCCGCGTCGCCGCACGCATGGCAATCGAGATGGCGAGTGACTTGGCCGACGATCGTGACCGACGAGGTCGAGGACGTCGGACAGCGAGATGGTCGAGGAGTCTGAGGAGATGATCGAGGATCTCGCCGAGGCGGTCCCCGGCACGAACATCGCCAACACCGTCTGGGATCTGGCGCTGCTGCCGGGCCGCACCGGCGTCAGGATGGTCACGACCGTCCTCAAGCGGCCGCCCCCCGGGGACTGACGCCCAGGGCGCCCGACCGTCTGCGGCGCCGCGCCGGCGCGGCGCACGTGCCTAGATCGGTGAGCCCCCGGCGACCTCGTAGGACCAAAGCTCGGATGCGACCGAGACCGGACCGCCGTGCGCGGCCGGCCGGCTCGCCCCAGCGTGGCCGTGGGCGAACGCCGGGGAGTTGACCCATCCCTCGAACGCGGCCTCGTCCCGCCAGCGGGTGATCACCAGCCACTGGTTGCGGTCATCGGTCGGGCGCAAGAGCTCGAACCCCTCGAAGCCGTCCTGCCCGTCGACCGCTCCGGCCCGCGCGGCAAAGCGCTGGGCCAGTTCATCGCCGGAGCCCTCGGGCACGGTAATCGCGTTGATCTTGATCACAGTCATGCGCCGATCCAATCAGATCCGCGGGCGCGCTGCGGCGAGCGCGGGGCCGACGGGCCGGGCGGCGGCGCGCTGCCGCCACCCGTCGCGCCCGCCCAGCTAGCCGCGATGCCGGAGCATGAAGTCCACCGTGGCCCGGTTGAAGGTCTCCGGGTCTTCGTGCAGTCCGGCGTGCGAGAGGTGCTCGAACACGACGACCTCGCTGGTGGCGATCCCCGTCGAGAGGGGTTCGACGAACCGCGTCGAGCAGACCTGGTCGTGAGCCCCCACCGTGATCAGGGTCGGCGCGGTGATCTGGCCGAGCACGGGCGCCCCGTCGTGATCGATGACCGCCTGCGACTGGGCCAAGAACGCCTCGACCGGTTGGGCGGGGCGGCTCCTGACGAAGTCCTCAAGCGCGAGCACGAACTCCGGACGCGCCGCGTACATCTCGGGGGTGAAACACCACGGGAAGATCCCGAGGATCACCGCGTCCGCGACGGTCGGCAGGCCGCGCGCCAACGCTCGCCAGTTCTCCACGCACACCGTCAGGAACGGATCGGAGGTGTCCCAGGCGCTGTTGAGCGTCAGCGAGCGCACGCGTTCGGGGTGGCGCGCGGCCAGATGGGTCGCCACCGCCGCACCGAGCGAGACGCCGGCGAAGTGGGCCGATTCGACCCCGATCGCACCGAGCAACGCGGCGACCTGGTCCGCGTATCCCACCGTGGAGTACGGGCCCGGCGGCATGTCGCTCTCGCCCGAGCCGGGCAAATCGACCGAGACGCACGTGAAGTGCTTGGTGTACTCGGGCAGCTGGAACGCATAGCACGCGTTGTCGGCCGCCAAGTACGGGATCAGCACCAGCGGCTCACCCTCCCCCTGGATCTCGTAGTTGATCGTCAGACCATCGACGCCGACCGTTGGCATGGCTACCTCCCTCGACGGATGCCACTGGATCGAACGTGGTCCCCCACACCGGTTCTGTCAACCGAGCAGGGCCGGATCTCGCCTGCGGCACGCGGCGGCGGCGTCAGGCGCGGATCCGCGCAGGATGACACCGGTGCCCCGAGCCGGGCAAGAAGCTCCGGGGCACCGGCGCATGGCCGGCTACGGGCACTTGTGCCCGGCCGGGTGCGCCGCGGGCGGCGTCCCCGAACTCGGGCTCGTGCTCGTGTTGGTGGGTGCTGCGGCCAGCGTCGCCGTCTGGTGCGACGCTGGTGTACCGCCCGAACCGCCGCCCGACGCCGCGACGGCTGCCGCGGTGCCCACGCCGGCAATGGCTGCTGCCGCCACGCCGGTCGCCAGGGCACTGCGCATCGTGAAGCGCTTCATCCAGACCCCCCGGATCGTTGGCCCCTCACCACGGCTGCTCGCCGCGATAGCGGGGACCCTAGGTCGGCTTCCTGAGAGGCTTCTGAGATTTCGGGGAACGTCGAGTTATCGGGCCTGACAGCGCACCGGCCGAGCCAATGTGCGGCCCGTCGATGCTCCAGTGGCGCACGACCCAGGTCGGCCACTCCTGTGCGCCGGCGGGACGCTCGAGGACGAACCGGCTGATCGATCGCTGTCCGGCCTCGCGGTCGCCGCAGAGCAGGTCGATGCCGATGAGCCCCCGGGGACGATGGCGCTGCACAGGGCGGCGTGGTCCGGATCGCCCGCGTCGCGGATCGCACCCAGCCGGTGCCCGCGCTGCGCGGCGAGATCGCCAGGAGCGCGGCATCCCCCGTCGACCTCGGCGACCGAGCGCCCGCCGTTGAGGCGCATGGAGCTCCCGTCGCCGAAACGGACCTTGTGCACCTCGTCGGCAATGCCCAACGGCAGCCGCAGCGGGCGCAATCCGACCGGCAGCGCTTGCTCGAAGACCCGGGCGGCCGTGTTCGCCGCGCCCCGCTCGCGGCCGCCGCCGCTAGAGTGGTCTCGGTCAAACCGACGACGAGGAGCCGGATCCGATGACGACGAAGGCCGCTTTCACCCCCGAGGAGTGGACGACGGTAACCGAGGGCCCGACCAGCGCCGGCATGATGGTCGTGATGGCCTCGCATGGCGGGACGTTCCGCGAGACGTACGCGATGTCCAAGGCCTACGTCGAGGCACGTTCCGAGCACGGCCAGAGCGAGTTGCTCGACGAGATCGTCTCGACGAGGCCGAAGGCCGACCACACCCGTGCCCACTCCCCCGAGGAACTGCGGGAGCACTCGCTCGGGCTGATCCGCGAGGCGGTCGGCCTCGTCGCAAGCAAGGCCACGCCGGAGGAGCTCGAGGGGTATCGCGGCTTCGTGCTCACGGTGGCCAACAAGGTCGCCGACGCGCACCGAGAGGATGGCCAGGTCGTCAGCCCACCCGAAGCCGAGGCGATCGCGGCGATCACCGCGGCGTTGCAGGGCGCCTAGGGCAGCGCCGCCGGATACGCGGCCCCCGCCAGGTGCGCGAGCGCGCAGCGGCCGGACCGAGGTGCGTGCGTGTGCCGGCCGGGCTCCGGCCGGACACCGTGCGCGGGTTCGCTCAGACGACGCCCGCGATCCAGCCGCCGAGCCAACCGCAGGCGACGACCAGCACGAGCCCGGGGACGACGCGTCGTGCGTACGGAAGTCGGCCGCTGACGATCGCCAACACGGCCTTGGTCACGGCGCTGGCCGAGACCGCGGCGAGGATCGGCCCGACCGCGTCGGCCGGCGCGAGCTTGCCGACGGCGACCAGGCTGGCGACGGTATCGCGCCGGCCTGGATGTCGACAAGTCCCGCGACACCGACCCCGATGACCAGCCCCGGGGTGCCCAGGTGCGCGCGCAGCGCCGCGGAGATCAGCATGATGGCCGTGATCGAGACCGCGAACAGCACCGCGGTCCGCAGGTCGAAGGCGCGGCCTTCGGTGAATGGTGCGGGTCGGTCGACGCGCAGCGCACGCAGCGCGAAGGCCCCCGCGTAGACGAGTGCCGCGAGCCCCGCCAACGCCAACGGGACCCAGAGCTCTGCGGAGTGCGGCAGGGTAGGTCGCGCCGACAACGATGCCGAGCTCGATCAGGCTCGCCAGACCGGCCAGCGTGGCTCCGGCGACGGCGGTGCGCAGCACGGCGGGCGTCTCGCGGGCCCGCGCGCCCATCGCCGCGACGGTGATCGTGCTCGAGACAAACCCGCCGGCGAAGCCGGCGAGGGCCAGCCCGAGACGCGATCCGACCAGGCGCATCGCGATATACCCGGCCGCGCTGATCGCCATCACGATCACGACCAAGCGCCAAACGACTAAGGGGTTCAGCACGCCGTACGGCCCGACCGCGTGGTCGGGGACCAGCGGCAACACCACGAGCGCGGCGGCGGCGAACAGCAGGCCGTCGTGCAGCTCGCGCGGCGACAGCGAGTCCCTGACGAAGCGATGCAGCGGACCGCGGGCGGCCAGCAGCACCGTGACCACCACCGCAAGGCCGGCCGCCAGCGCCGGGTTGCGCCAGGTCAGCGCACCGAGCAGGAAGGTCGTCATCAGCGCGATCTGGGTCGTGAGCCCGGGGTCCTCGTTCCGGCGCGTCGCGTACGCCACGATCGCCGCCAGCGCGATGAACCCGCCGCACACCGCCAACACGATGGCGCCGCCGATCTCCGCGGCCAGCCCACCGACGAGGGCGACCAGCGCGAATGTCCGCACGCCGGCCGCCTCGCGCTCCGGTCCCTGCCCCTTGCGACGTTCCCGCTCGAGGCCGATCAGCAGCCCGATACCGAGCGCGACGAACAGGTGCCACTGCCGTGCCTCGAACACTTGCGCGGCAACGGTGTGGACCGCGCTCAACGGACGCCGTCGGCGCGGCGCCGGGCCGGATGACGCCCGCACCGGGGCGCCTGCGACCGGCCGCGCCGTCCCGGGGAGTACATCAGGCCGTTCGCACGCCGCATCGCACCCATCCTTGTCGGTGCAATCAGTCTAGTCCGCATGGGCCCGCCACCCGGCGGCCCATGCGCGGACTCCGGCGCGTCGGGGCTCGGCCTACCGCGCCGGGGCCGCTCGCGGATAGCGCGGCAGCCCGTCGTCGGGCACCGGCGACCACGCAGGCGCCGACGCCGTGAACTGATGAAACGAGGGCCGAATCCCGGGGTCGGCATCGAGCGCGCCGAAGCGGACGGAGACTCACGTCGTCGTTCAGCGGGTCGCCCGAGAACACGTGTCCCCCGCAGCGCGCGCAGAAGAGCTTCGGGACACCGCTCGGCGGCGTGTAGCCGGAGATCAGATCGCGCCCGGCGACCAGGCGGAAGCCGTCGCGCGGGACGCGGCCGCCGACCGAGTAGCCCGTACCGGTGCGGTGCTGGCAGTGGGTGCAGTGGCAGTAGAGCGCCACCGTGAACGGGGCCGTGATCTCGAAGCGGATCCCCCCGCACAGGCAGCGGCCGCTCAACGGGTGCTCGTGGGATGGCGGACGCGGGCTCACGGCGACCTCCGCCGCGTTCCCGGGGTCGCACGCGCGCCCTGCGTGGCCGCTCGGCGCATCATGCCGACAGCGCCGTGGCGAGGGCGCCGAAATCGGACACCGCGATGTCGATCCCCGGATCGGCGACCAGATCCGTCGCCTGCGCGGGCCCGTACTCGCGGGGGCGCGCCACGAACGCCACCTGGAGCCCGCAGCGCGCCGCGGCGTGCAGGTCGCCGTTGTGCGCGGCGACCATCATGACCTGGCTGGGTTCGAGGCCGAGCGCGGCGACGCTGCGCAGGTAGACGTGCGGATCGGGCTTGTAGGCGTGGGCGATCTCGGCGCCAAGGATGGCGTCCCAGGTCAGACCCGCGTGGCGGGCAAGGTTGACCTGCAACGCGATGTGCCCGTTCGACGCCGGCGCGACGATGAAGCGGTGTCGCAGCCGGCCGAGCCCGGCGACGGTGTCGGGCCACGGGTCCAGACGGTGCCAGGCGAGCGTGAGCGCGTCGCGATCATCCGGGCGCAGGTCCACCCCAAACTCGGCCAGCACGCTCGTCGAGCGACTCGCGGTGGAGCACATCGAGGGTCGCCCACTCGCGCATGCCGCTGCGCACGGTGTTCATTTGCGGCTGGTACCGGGCCCGCCACGCATCGGCGAATGCGTCCCACGCGATCTCGTCGAGCCCGTAGCGGCTCCCCAGCGCGGCGGCCTGGCGGGCGATGCTCGTGCGCCAGTCGACGCACGTCCCGAAGACGTCGAACAACAGCGCACGCGGTGGGGTATGCCCGGTTGCGGTCGACATGTGCCCTCCTTGGCGGGTGTCGGCGCGGCCCCTACACAATAACCTGGCCGCGCGTGCGATGGCAGCCGCCGCGCCGGTCGTCGGATCCTCGCGTCACGCGCTAGGCATTCGTGGCCCGGTCCGATGTAATGGGCAGTGCGCGCCGGCCGCGGCCCCGTGCGGGCGCAGCCCAGCTGCGCTACTGCCGACCACGCACGTTCGATCGGGGTGTCATGAGCACGTCATCGCGAGCAGCCAATCTCCCCAGTCCGCGCCCGTCGGTCGCTCGAGCACCCGGGCATCGAGGACGCGCATGGCCCGCGGGCGGGCCGAGCGCAAGGCCATCCCGCGCAGTAAGCACGCCGACTTCGCGCCGCCGGTGCGCCGTTCCGACCCGATCGCGCTGCTGGAGTCCCAGGCGGTCTCGCGGGCCCAGGACCTCGTACCGATTCGCTACGGCCGCATGCTGGTCTCCCCGTTCACGTTCTTCCGCGGCGCGGCGCTGGTGATGGCCAATGATCTCGCCTCGACGCCGACGACCGGCCTGCGGGTGCAGCTGTGCGGTGATGCGCACCTTGCGAACTTCGGCATCTTCGGCACGCCGGAGCGCCGCCTGGTGTTCGACATCAACGACTTCGACGAGACCGCGCCGGGCCCATTCGAGTGGGACATCAAGCGCCTGGCGGCGAGCCTCGAGATCGCCGGCCGGGACCGCGGCTTCACGGCGCTCGAACGCGACGGCGGCCGTGCGCTCGGCGGTCGCCGGCTACCGCACGGCGATGGCCGAGTTCGCCCGCCAGACGAACCTCGAGGTGTACTACGCGAGCCTCGATGTCGACCGGACGCTCGAGGCGTACCGCCCGAAGGTGACCAAGGCGATGATGGCCCGCACCGAGGCCACGATCGCCAAGGCCCGCACCCGCGACAGCATGCACGCGTTCGCGAAGATGACCGAGTGGATCGACGGCGAGCCGCGCATCAAGAACGATCCGCCGCTGGTGATCCGCGCCGAGACGTTCATGACGCCGGAATTCGCCGCGCGTTTCACCGAGTGGGTCCACGACGGCCTCCGCTCCTACCGCAACACGCTCGAGACGGATCGGCGCCAACTGCTCGAGCAGTACCGGTTCGTCGACCTCGCGCGCAAGGTGGTCGGGGTCGGCAGCGTGGGCACGCGCGCCTGGATCGCGCTGCTGCTCGGACGCGACCAGCACGACCCGCTGTTCCTGCAGTTCAAGGAGGCCCAGGCCTCGGTGTTGGAGGGCTTCTGCGGGGCGAGCGCCTACAAGAACCACGCCCATCGCGTCGTCGCGGGCCAGCGCCTGATGCAGGCCGCGGGCGACATCCTGCTCGGATGGATCCGCGTTGCCGGGCTCGACGGCGTCGAGCGGGACTTCTACGTGCGCCAGCTGCGCGACTGGAAGGGGTCGGCCGAGATCGAGGAGATGATCCCCGCGGGCATGGTCAACTACGCCCAGCTGTGCGGCTGGACCCTCGCCCGCGCCCACGCGAACTCCGGCGACCGGATCGCGATCGCCGCCTACCTCGGCAAGTCCGACGTGTTCGACCGCGCCATCGTCGGCTTCGCATCGCGTTACGCCGACCAGAACGAGCGCGACCACGCGGCCCTGTGCGACGCGGTGGCCAGCGGGCGGATTCAGGCCGAGACCGGGGTCTAGGGCCGCCCGGCGCCGCGGACCCGGTCGTTGGTCGTGCTCGTGCCGGCGGGCTCGTCGACGCGATCCGGCGCCACCCGGACCTGCGACCCGCCGCCCCGGTCCCCGCCGGCCGGAACCGGCAAAGTGCGCGCAAAGGCCCCTGTTAGGGTAGGTGCCGGGTTCGGGCCGTTCGCCCATTCGCCCGCCTGCCCCGTGCCGCCGCAGGCACGGCGGCACGCGTCCGCCGGGCGCAGCAGGAGCACTCCATGACGACGCTGGCCGCCCACGACACTGCCGCGTCAAGACCCGCCCGGCGCGCGCGGGCCTCGTGCTGATCAGCCTGATTCTGGTCGCCGCGGTCGCGAACCTGAACCTCGCCGTCGCCAACGTCGCCCTGCCGTCGATCGGCGAGCACTTCGATTCGAGCCAGACGACGCTCGACCTCATCGCGGTCGGGTACTCGCTCGGGTTGGCCTGCTCGGTTCTGTGGCTGGGGGCGCTCGGCGACCGGTACGGACGCAAGACGCTGCTGATCGCCGGCACGGCGCTGGCGGTCCCAATGTCGCTGCTGGCCGCGTACGCGCCGTCCGACACGGTCCTGTTCATCGCACGCCTCGGCGGTGGCATCACGGCAGGCATGGCGTACCCGACCACGCTCGCGTTGATCACGGCCCTGTGGTCCCCCGGGGCGGGCCGCACGAAGTCCATCGCGCTTTGGTCCGGGATCGGCGGGGCGATCGCCGCCCTCGGGCCGCTGCTGTCTGGGCTGCTGCTCGAGCACTTCTACTGGGGATCGGTCTTCTTGATCACGGTGCCGCTGGCGGTCGTGGCGATCGTGCTGTCGTGGATCTTCGTGCCGGCGCACGTCAACGAGAGCACCGAGCCGGTCGACAACCTGGGCGGCATCCTGTCGCTCATTCTGGTCGCGGCGCTGATCCTCGCGATCAACTTCGCGCCGGTGCAGAATGCCCACACCGCGGCGATCGTGCTGGGCTGCATCGCGGTCCTGGCGCTGATCGCGTTCTATCGTGCGCCAGCGGCGCGCCGCCAACCCCCTGTACGACCTGAAGGTCGCCGCACGCCCCCCGTTCTGGGTCGCCGCCTGCGCCGGGGTCATCGTCTTCGGATCGCTGATGGGCGCGATGTTCATCGGCCAGCAGTACCTGCAGAACGTCCTCGGCTACTCGACGCTGGATGCCGGGCTCGCGATCCTGCCCGCCGCGGCGCTCATGGTGATCGTCGCGCCGCGCTCGGCGAAACTCGTCGAGACGCGCGGCGCACGGTTCACGCTGCTGTTCGGCTACGTGTTCGTGCTGCTCGGCTTCTTTGTCATGCTCGTCCTCTGGGATCAGAGCGCCGCCTATTGGAAGGTTGGCTTGGGCTACGCGCTGGTGGGCATCGGCGTGGGACTCGCCGGCACCCCGGCATCGCATTCACTGACCGGCTCGGTCCCGGTGCGCCGGGTCGGCATGGCCTCGGGCACCGCCGACCTGCAGCGCGACCTTGGCGGCGCGATCATGCAATCGATCTTCGGCGCCCTGCTCACGGCCGGTTACGCGGCCGCGGCGTCCCAGGTGATCGTCTCCAGCGGCAAGAACGTCTCCTCGAGCGTCCAGGAGCAGCTGACCAAGTCGTTCGCCGGGGCCCAGGCTATCGCCAAGGAATACCCGCAGTACTCGGCGCAGATCACCAGCGCGGCGAAGACCTCGTTCCTGCAGGGCGACGAGTGGGCCTATGCGGCCGGCATTCTGGCCGTGCTGCTCGGGGCGATCATCGTCTTTCACTTCTTCCCGACGCGCGATGAGGAACAGCGGCTGCTGGCCGAATACCACGCCGATGACGAGGGCGCCGATTCGGTGGCCTGAGCCCGGCCCGCACCGGCGTCGCCCCGCCGGATCCCGAGCGCCCGCCCAACGGTTGGCCGCCGGTGCCCGACCCGTCCCAGGGTCAGCGCGGGTGCCGGACGGTGCCCCGCGGGCGCTGGCCCGGTCTGCCGCCGACGAGGGCCGCCACCTCGATCGTCGTAGGTCCCCGGGGAGCGGTTCGTGCGTGTACAACTGAGATCTGCCGACAGCCCTGGTTTGGGATCCCGCGGCGCGACGTCCGGCAGAGCCGCGCGCGGCGCGGGCCGCGCGGTCGGCGCGTCACGGCGCGATGCGGGCATTGACGGCGGCCGACAAGTTCACGCCCGACAAGGCCGTTGCGACGCTCAGCGGGTACGGCGGCACCGCGCGCAGGTCCGCGCCGTCCGAGATGAGCACGCGCAGGACACCCTGCTGGAGAGCCGGTCACGCGCCTCGGCCGGGGCACCGGGCGGGCATGATCTAGGGCGATGACGGCCACCGAATCCACGACGCACCCGGGCAGGTGGGCAACACTTGTCGCCGCGACCGAGGCCGTACGGTCGACGGACCCGGCGCGGGTCCAGCAGCTCGCGACCGACCTGAGCGGCCGGTCGCGCTTGCTGACCCCGCTGGCGTACGTGGCGGGCACCCTCGCGGTGGTGTTCGACGGCATCGTGCTGCTGTTCAAGTCCTGGCGCCTGACCCTTCTGCAGCTGGTGCCGGCGGCGTGGATCTACGCGATGACCTGGAACATCCGCTCGCATCTGCTCGCGCGTCGCCATCCGCCGCTCTCGCACGTCGAGCTCATTGCCGCGGTCGCCCTGATCACCCCGCAGCTGGCGTACTGGTGCAATGCGACGTTCGCGTACACGCTCACCCAGGAAGGGATTCCCGAGATCGCGCCCGCGTTCGACGAGGCCAGGACGCACTGGCGGCCCATCAGCGGGCTGGCGTTGGTGACCGGCGCAATCCAGGCGTTCATCTGGCTCGTGCTGCCGGACTGGCGGCTGAGCCTGTTCTGGCTCGCCCTGGTCGTGATGTTCGTGGTCCAGATCTACCTGTTCGTGGCGCTCCCGGCGTGGCTGCTGCGCCTGCGCAAGACCGGCTCACGCCGTGAGCGCGGCCTCCAGAGTCTGACCACCGGTGCATTGAGCGGCGTCGCCGCCGTCCCCGGCTACCTGCTCAACCGGCTCGGATTGCTGTTGCTGAGCGTCGGCCCGCTGTGGTGGGTGGGCATCGGCGTCGTCGCGATCGCGACCGTGACGCATGTCGCCGCGAGCTCCTCGGCGCGCGTGGTCAAGATGTCGGTGCGCCTGCGCGGCGGCGTCCCCGCCGCGGGGTGATCCCCGGCGGACGACGCCGGCCCCTCAGGTGACCTGCATGACCCGCAGCACATCGGTGGTACGGGAGCGCCCGTCGATGCCGGCCAGCACCACGACGATGTCGCCGGTGCGCACCATGCCGCAGTCCCGGGCGGTCGTGACCGCCTCCTGGACCATGTCCTCGTTCTCGGCGAACGCCGTCAGCGGCAGCGGCGTCGCCCCCCAGCTGATCGACAGCTGTTGGCGCACGCGGTGGTCGGGGGTGAACCCGAGGATCGGGACCTGGGGCCGGTAGCGCGCGATCGCCCGCACGGTGAACCCCGATCGGGTCAGGCAGAGGATCGCGTTCGCCTCGACTTCGTGCGCGACCCGGCGCGCCGCGTCGGTCATCGCGTCGGTGATGCGACGGTACCGGCCCTCGGAGTTGTGCGGGTCGTTGACGCGCAGGCGCGTGACCAGTCGCGCCCAGGCATCCTCGTCGAAGTTGGCGTCGGCCCGGGCGCACAGACGCGCCATGGTCGCGACGACGTTGACCGGGTCGGCGCCGACGGCGGTCTCGCCCGAGAGCATCACCGCCGAGGAGCCGTCGAAGACCGCGTTGGCGACGTCGGAGGCCTCGGCGCGGGTCGGCGTCGGCGCGTGCGCCATCGACTCGAGCATCTGGGTCGCGGTGATCGCGGGCCGGCCGTGGGCGATGCACTCGCGGATGATGTGCTTTTGCAGGTGCGGAAGGTCCTCGATCGAGCACTCGATGCCGAGATCGCCGCGGGCGATCATGATCGCCCCGGCCGCCTCGAGGATGCCGGCCAGGTTGTCGACGGCACTGCGCGTCTCGATCTTGGCGACCACCAGCGGCCCGCGGGGATGCGGCTCGGTGCCCAGACGCCGGATGTCGTGCGCCGAGCGGACGAACGAGACGGCGACCATGTCGACCCCGGCCTCGACGAACGCGTCGAGGATGCGCAGGTCCTCGGTCGTCGGCGTCGACACCCGCAGCCGCTCCGAGGGGATGTGCACGCCGGGGCGGCCCGACAGCCGGCCCCCGTGACTGACCACGGCGCCCAGGTGATCGCCGGTCGTGTCGACGACCTCAATGTCGATGGCGCCGTCGCCGAAACTGATCCGGTCGCCGATCTCGATGCCGCCGAGCAGGCTCTCGTAGCCGACCTCGATCACCTCCGCGGTCGATTTGGTGTCACCGGGAACGAGGCGAATGCGGTGCCCGTCCGGGAGATCGACCCCATCGCGCCCGAACGAGGCGGCGCGGATCTTTGGACCCGGCAGGTCGACCAGCGTGCCGATGTCGCGGCCGGCCTCCTTGGCCAGCGCGCGGACCCTGCGGTGCACCACGAGCGCCTCCTCCACGGTCCCGTGGGAGAGATTCAGGCGCACGGCGTCCATTCCCGCGGCGATCATTCCGCGCAGGGTCGTCTCGTTGTCGGACGCCGGTCCGACGGTGGCGAGGATCTTGGTGCGTCTGCCTGTGGCTTCCATGTGCGGGGATCATAGGGACACGCCAGCCGCGCGCGTATGGCGCGCCTAGCCGAGGGCGGTGAGCCCGCCGACGACGTGCGCGCCAAGCCCCTCGATGAACGCGACCGGATCGGCGCCAAACGGCATGACGTGAACCTGCTCGACACCGAGGTCGGCGTACGCGCGCATCGCGGCGATGAACGCCGCGCCGCCCGCAGCATCCGGGGTGATCGGCGCGATCCACAGGACGGTCTTGGCGATCGCCCCGAAATCGGTTCCCTCCCGAGCGCAGTGGGCCGCGAGGACATCGAGCTTACGGGCGATCTCGCCGGGGCCGATCTGCGGCCCGGCGAACATGTTGCAGGCGTCGGCGTAACGGGCGACCAGGCGCAGCGTCTTCTTCTCGCCGGATCCGCCGACCATGATCGGCGGCCGGTCCTGCAGCGGCTGCGGCGAATTCAGCGTCTCGGCCAACCGGTAGTGCCGGCCCGCGTACGGGCCGTTGTCGTCGCTCCACATCTGTCGGACGATCTGCAGGGCCTCCTCGAGGCGTCGAGCCGCTCGGCGATCGGCGGATATGGAACCCCGAGCGCCTCGTGCTCGCGCTCGTACCACGCGGCGCCCATCCCGAGCGCGGCCCGCCCCCCGGACAGCACATCCAGGCTCGAGATGATCTTGGCCAGCAGGCCGGGATGCCGGTAGGTCACTCCGGTGACCAGCAGCTGCAGGCGCACCGTCGAGGTGTGGCCTGCGAGGAAGCCGAGGGTCGTATAGCCCTCCAGCATCGGCGCGTCGACGGCACCCATGCCCTCGAGCTGGAAGTAGTGGTCCATCACCGAGATGACGGCGATCCCACCCTCCTCGGCGGCCGCCCCGACGCGCGCGAGGGTCGGGCCGATCGCTGGGGTCCCCCCCGGGAAATCGAAGCTGACGACGTGCACGCCGAGTCTCATGCG
Organism: uncultured Thermoleophilia bacterium; assembly: GCA_963784985.1. GTDB lineage: Bacteria > Actinomycetota > Thermoleophilia > Miltoncostaeales > Miltoncostaeaceae > CAITWD01. The sequence goes on along the minus strand of CAWATR010000003.1, from coordinate 144,751 downwards.
CACTCCTTGTCCCGGACGACCGGGCCGGTCACATCAATCGGTCGCCGACTTGCCCACCGCATCCAGCCGCCGGCGCGCCTGGGTGCGGTCGCGCCAGCCCGCCACCGCCAAGGACGCCGATCGCCGCGAGGGCGACGGCCACGGTCCAGGCCGCCGGCGTGATGCCGAGGCTCGCCCCGGGGCCCGCGATGGCGACGACCCCGCCCAGCGCCGCGAGGACCAGGTTGCGTGCCAGCATCGTCGGGCCCGACACGGGAGGCGTGCAGCAGGCCGAAGCAGTTGCAGTCGGGGGCCTCGCCACGCGCCAGGAGGCGAACGATCGCCGCGGCGAACACGAGCAGTGCGACGGCCGCGAGCACGCCGCCGGCGCGCGCGGTGACCTCGGGGATCAGCAGGACCGCGATCACGAGCTCGGTGATCGGCAGCGCGACGGCGACCGGGCGTGCGAGGGCATCCGGGATCCCGAAGAGCCGGACGCGTGCCCACGTGCGCCGCATGCTGGCGAGCTTGGCGAGCGCGGCCAGCAGGAACACGGCTGCCAGGACGATCCTGAGGATGAGGACGGCGAGCGCCAACGGGTTCCTCGACTGGCTGGGAATGCGAGCAGGCGACCGCTGCTGAGCCTACTCCCCGCCGTGTGGCAACCGCCTGGCCGGCCATCGCGCGACGCTGACGGCGGGGTCGGCTACCGTGACCTGACGCAGCGCATCCAGGCCGCGCACAGAGGAGCCACCGATGAAGGCCCGCCCCGCCGTTGCCGCACTCGCCGGCGCCGCGTCTGTCGCCGTCGCCGTCGCCCTCACCGGGTGCGGGTCCTCGTCCTCGTCGGCGACGACGGCCACGACCGCGCACGCCGCGACCACCGCTCCGGCGACCGCGGCCACGGCCGGCGGCACGACGACCACGTCGGGCAACGTCGATTCATGCACGGTCGTGACGACCCCTGAGGCCGCCGCGGCACTCGGTCAATCGGTGACCTCGGGCGTGCTCGGCACCGCGACGGTCGAAGGGGGGCCTTGCCTGCGTGTTCTACGGCCCGTCGGCGCCGACCCCGCACACCCCGAACGTCGCCCAGCCCGACACGGTGCGCGTGGTCGTCGTCAAGGGGACCAACGCCGTCAAGTGGTACAACGCCTATCAGGTCCTCACCGGCCGTCCGGCCGCAGACCATCTCGGGCTATGGCGACCAGGCGTTCTATGACGGGTACGCCTCGCTGAGCGTCTTGAAGGGCGACACCTACCTTCGCGTCGCGGTCGCACCGGCCGGCGCCCCGCCCTCGCTCGCCGCCGAAAAGCAGCTGGCAACGGCGATCCTGCCGCGCCTTTAGGCCCGGCTGGCGCGGACGGTGCGGGCGACCCGGACGATGCCCGCGCGACCGTCGTGGCCCGCCGGGTTCTTGTGCTCCCAGGTGTGTGCGACGGGGATGAACGCGAAACCCAGGCCGATCCCGGCCACCAGCGCACCCGCCAGCACCGCAAAGCGCAGGCCCCGATTGGCGACGCTGCGGCGACGGCGCGGCGGGCGGACCTCCGCGCCGAGGATGCGCGGAACTCGCACCAGGTAGTAGAGGATGTGGATCGCCGCGACGATCAGCCAGAGGATGAAGCTCGCCTTGTGGATGAACAGGAAGGGGTTCCCGTTACGCGTGCCGGCGAACACGAGCGCGATGCCGCTCGCCAGGACGATCGCCGTGAGCAGCACGAGCAACGGCGCCAGCACCCGCATCGGCGTGATCGGCGGCCCCGCCGCGCGATAGGCGGGGTTGCGGCTGTAGTAGCGGGCGAAGCGGTACCCGGTCGAGCCCAGCTTGAGCAGGATCGGCGGGATCAGCAGTACGCCGATGAACACGTGTGCGGTCAGCAGGTTGTGCAGCGCAAGGATCGTGACGCCCTCGGCAGCCAGCAGCACGAACAACAGTGACCCGGTCAGCGCGGTCAGGCGTTCGTTGCCGTCGGTGCCGTGACCGTCACCGGGCTCGTGGCCACGAGCCTCCTCGAAGATCCGCTCGGCGCTCGTCACGCTCATGAGCGGGCCCCGGGGCCCGCGTGGTTTGTCGGCTGATCCCGCACTGGTGCACCCCACCTGTCGCTGCCGCGCGTGCCGACAGGACTCGGCATGTCGGCGACGCTAACAAGGCGCTGCTGGGAGTGCACTGTGAGGTCCGTTATGGGTTGGCGAACCCGTCGACGGTGGCGCGGACCTAACCCAACAGGTCCGCGATGAACCGGCTCGCGGCGGTGTCCCGTCCGAGCGCAACCACGTCGGCTTCCTGGTGCGGCGGGGGCGCGAGGGCGGGCGCCCAGATGGCGCCGTCGGCGTCCGCGGGCAGTCCAACGACGCGGTTCTTCAGGTGGTAGACCCCGTAGACGACATCGAGCGTCTCGCCGAGCCGCGGCGCGAACGTCTGGCGCAGCACGTTGGCCGTAAAGGCCGAGTTGATGATCACCGACAGCTCGACCAGCGCATTCCGGTACCCGGGCCGGCCGGCAACGGCCGCGCCGTAGACCTCGACCATCGCCGCTTGGGCGCAGACCACCGCCGGCAGCAGGCTGTCGACGATCGCGCGCAGCGGCAGTTGAGCGGCGACGCCCAGGTAGCTCGCCGGCGCAAGGTACGCGTCGACGGCGGCGCCGACGGCCTGGCAACTGGTGTGCCCGATGACCGCCAGCAACCGCATCGTGGCGAGCTTGTCGACCGCGAAGTCGATGCTGCCGATCGACCACGTACCCGGCACGTTGCCGGCCACGCGCACGACGAACAGGTCGCCGGCGGCGCGGCCGAGCACGAGCTCGGCGGGCACGCGCGCGTCCGAGCAACCGAGCACCGCGGCAAAGGGCGTGTGGGCGGGTGCGGCATCGTCCGCGGCGGAGATGCCGATGTCCGCGGCGTCCAGGCGCACCAGGTGCCACCGGCCGCTGTGCGCGTCGGGCGCGTCGGCAAGGCCCACGAACCAGCGGTTGCCCTCCAACAGCAACGCGCACGCCCGCGCGGCGGTCGCCGGCTGCTCGTCGCCGTGGTCCGCCGCCGCGTCTCCGCCGTGCACCGGATGTTCCATGCGGGTCCTCCTTCGACGGTCGTCCGGGGATGGTCTGCTCGGGTGGGTCAGGGCGCTCGCAGACTAGTGGCCGGTGGGACCGCCCGCGTTCACCAACACTTCACAATTGATGATGTGCATTTTCACATTTGCGGGAAGTGCGCTGGTTACGCTCGACCCGAAACCGCAGCCGGCAGGTGGCGGCTGCGCACGTCGAAGCCCGACTCAGCTGATGGAGGAACGTCCGAATGGATCGAACCAAGCGCACCCGCCGCACGATGCTTTTCGGGACAGCTGCGATTGCGGGCGCCGCCCTCGCGGTCGCAGGGTGTGGCAGCAGCAGCAGCAGCTCGTCGACGACCGGGACCTCGAGCACGGGGTCCGGCAGCACGTTCGCCGCGCTTCCCTACAACACGTGGTGCACCAACTCCAAGCTGTGCACCTACATCTCCAAGGGCTCGGGCGGCGGGATCACCGACTTCACCAACGGCGTCGTCGACTGGGGTGCGACCGATTCCCCCCTCAAGCCGTCGGAGCTGGCGACGCTGGCCAAGACGCGCAACGGCGTGACCCCGATCTACTTCCCGACCTTCCTGGGCGCGATCGGCGTGCCGACCAACGTCAGCGGCGCGACGGCGCTGCAGTTCTCGGGCAAGACGCTGGCCGACATCTTCGACGGCACCGTCACCACCTGGAACAGCCCCGAGATCGCCGCCGAGAACCCGGGCGTCACGCTCCCGAGCGCCCCGATCACGGTGTGCGTGCGTGCCGATTCGTCGGGCACGAGCTCGAACTTCTCCGGCTACCTCGGCAAGGCGAGTGCCACGTTCCTGCAGAAGGTCGGCACCGCCTCCAAGCAGCCGCCGTGGACCGCCCCGCACCTGAGCGCCTCACCTAAGAACAGCGGGGTGCTGCAGTGCGTCAAGAGCAACTCGAACTCGATCGGCTACGCGGACATGGCCGACGTGACAAGCGCCGGCGACACGAGCCTGATCGCCAAGGTCAAGGCGCCCGGTGGCGCGTATATCTCACCGACCGTCGCCGCAGTGACCGCAGCGGGCAACACCGCCAAGATCAGCACGCCGGTCGTCCCGTCGACCCTCCAAGCGAGCCTGTTGAACTCGACCGCAGCGGGCGCCTACCCGATCACGATCACGACGTTCGTGCTCGCCTACAGCAACTACCAGCAGGCCGGGATGAGCAAGGCCCTTGCGGGCACCCAGAGCTTCCTGAACTACGCCTACGGCTCCACGGCCCAGAACGCCCTGACGCCCCTCGGAGACGCCCCTCTGCCGTCCTCGATCCTGAGCGTCGCCAAGTCGCAGGTCGGCACGCTCCACTAGGTCCCGCCCGCGCACACACCGGCCCGGCCGGTGTGTGCGCCCGCGCGCGCTACACCGACAGCCAGACCAGCGAGACGGCGCCGGCCACGATGCAGTAGATCCCGAACGGGGTCAGCCGGTTGGTCCTGAAGTACCGCAGCAGGAAACGGATGCTCAGCCACGCCGCGATTGCCGCCGCGATCGCGCCGACCAGCGATTGGCCGCGGATGCCGTTGCCGGCAGAGCCAAGCAGACCGGGCATCTTCAGCAGCGCCGCCGCCAGGATGATCGGCGTCGCCAGCAGGAACGAGAAGCGCGCCGCGTCGCGGTGCGAGAGCCCCTGCAACAGGCCGCCGCTCATCGTGGCGCCGGAGCGTGAAAAACCCGGGATCAGGGCCAGCGCCTGCGCGACGCCGATTCCGGCAGCCGACTTGGCGCTGAGGCTGCGCGCCAGGCGTGCGTCGTCGTCATGCTCCTCGACCTGCGCCCGGCGACGATGGCCCTCGGCGTACAGCAACATCAGGCCATTGAGGATCAGGACCGTCGCGACCAGCTGCCCGTTGCCGAACAGCTTCTCCAGCGAGTGCTGCAGCGCCAGGCCGATGAGGCCGGCCGGCACGGTACCGATCACCAATAGCCAGCCCAGACGCGCGTCGGTGTCACCGGGCGGCAGGCGGCGCTGCGCGATCGAGCGCACGAGCCCCTTGACGATGCGTACCCAGTCGTCCCAGAAGATCCCCAGGAACACCAACGCCGTCGCGAAGTGCGTCGCGACCAGGAACGTGACGAACTTGTCGTTGCTCATCGTCAGGTTCCAGCCCAACAGCTTCGGAACGATCACGCTGTGGCCGAGACTCGAGACCGGAAACGGCTCGGTCACGCCCTGGATGATGCCCAGTACGATCGACTGGAAATACGAAATCATGCCTCTCCCCGGGGTGTCACACGTCGATGCGGCACGCCCGTGCGGCGGCCCTGATGATCGTGCACTGGTGCTTCGCGGAGCGTAGGGGTTCTCCTGTCACGCAGCCGCGCCGCCGGCGCGGGGGCCACATGTTCGCCACCGCTATCGGACAGCACGGGAGCGCGAGGCGCCGAGTCCGAGCGCGTCGGCGATGAGTCGGTAGGAGTGCACGCGCTCCTGGTGGCTGTGCACCATCGCCATCAGCATGAGCTCGTCGGCCCCGGTCTGGCGCACGAGCTCGGCGAGCTCGTCGCGGACCTCGTCGGCAGTGCCCACGACCTGCGCACGCCGATAGCGGCGGACCTGGTCGAGCTCGTCGGCGTCGTAGGCGTAGGCGAGCGCCTCCTCGGGGCTCGGCAGCGGCGCAGGCCGTCCCGAGCGCAGCCGGATCACCCCGAGGGCCATCGACGCCGCCAGGTCCTGCGCCCGCTGGGTGGTCTCGGCGCAGATCGCCGAGGTGGCCAAGATGACCCGCGGCGCGGGGATGTGTCCGGTCGGCTGGAACTCGTCCCGGTACCTGCGCGATCGCGTCGGCGGCGCCGCGCGGGTTGAGGTGGCGCGCGAACGCGAACCCGACCCCGAGGACGGCCGCGACCCGAGCACCGTAGTCGCTCGAGCCGAGGATCCAGATCGGGGGCAGCGGCACCTCGCTCGGCTCGGCGACGATCCCCGCGAAGGGATGGTCGCTCGGAAATCCCTGTCTCGGTGTAGGCGAGCAGCTCCGCCAGCTGCTGCGGGAACTCCTCGGCAGCACCCGCGCCGCGGCGGAGCGCATAGGCGGTCAGCCCGTCGGTGCCGGGTGCGCGCCCGAGCCCCAGGTCGATGCGGCCCGGGTGCAGCGCCTCCAGCACGCGAAACGCCTCGGCCACCCGGAGCGGGCTGTGGTTCGGGAGCATCACCCCACCAGACCCGACCCTGATCGAGCTGGTGGCACACGCGATGTGGGCGATCATCAGCTCCGGCGAGGGGCAGGCCATCGTGGGACTGTTGTGATGCTCGGCCACCCAATACCGGTGGTACCCGAACGACTCGGCGGCTTGGGCGAGCACGATCGAGTTCTGGATCGCTCCGCGCGCGCCCACGCCGGCGGGTACGGGCGTCAGGTCGAGGATGGAGGCGGGCAGCTGCACGGGCTCAGGGTAGCGGGACGGGCCCGCTCGCAGCAGCGTCGGCGAGCGCCAGTGCCTGACCCGGGGCGAGGATCCGCACCGCGACGTCAGGTGCGCGCGCGCCGCGGCGCGCAGGAAGCGCAGCTCCGGTGCCCCGGTGCGGGGGTGCGGGCCGCCGCGGCCGACCGCGGGGCGGTAGGTCCCCCAGTGGATCGGCACGGCGATCCGCGGGCGCAGCAGCGTCAGCGCCTCGGCCGCCCGTTCGGGATCCAGGTGCCCGGGTCCGAGCGTCGGTCCCCAGCCCCAGATGGGCACGAGCGCCAGGTCCAGCCGCGGGGCGATGTTGGCCATGCCCGGGAAGATGTCGGTGTCGCCGGCGAAGTAGACCGCCGTCGCCCCGCGCCCGACCACGTAGCCGAGCGCCGGCGAGCCCACCCCCGGCGCCCGGAGCGACCACCGTCGTGCTTGGCCGGTGTGGCCAGGATCTCCAGGGCCCCGATCGTGGTCGACTCCCCCGGCGCGAGCTCGATCACCAGCTGGCGCGTCCGCCGCCCGAGGGCCGCGCGGCCCCCGACCGGGATCACCAGCGTGGCATCGTCCGGCAGCATGCGCAGCGAGGCGAGGTCGAGATGGTCGTGGTGCAGGTGGGAGATCAGCACCACGCACAGCTCGGCCCCCAGCCCGTCGACCAGCGGCACGACCCGCTGCAGATGCACCACGCGGCGGCGCAGGACGGGGTCCGTGAGCAGGGCCTGACCGCCGAGCACGATCCGCACAGTGGCGTGGCCGCCCCAGACGATGTGGTCGCCGACCGGCGCGTCGACGTGGGGCGTGCGGCCGGTCATCGCTGGGTGTGAGGCTAGCACCGGCCCGCCTAACGCCCCGCGACGTCCGATCTGCCGGCACATGTACTGCCTGGCCATGGCCGGCTTCGCCCGCATCGTCGTGTGCATGGACGACTCCCCCGGCGCCCAAGACGCGCTCGAGGTCGCGCGCTCCGTTCGCGCCGAGGGCGGCACGCTTACCCTCGTGCACGTGATCCCGCCGCCGACGTTTCTGACCGAGCTTGCCGCCGGACTGGGCGGGGGAATCATCCAGGACCAGACCCCGCTTGATCGAGATCGCCGAGGAATGGATCGCGGCGGTCGCCAACGACGACGAGGACTCGACGGTACTCGAGGGCAACCCCACCCACTCGGTCGCCGACTGGGCGCAAGCGCTTGGCGCGGACGTCATCGTCGTCGCCCGCCACGGCGGCCCCGAGAAGACCGTGCTCGGCAGCTTCGCCCAGAAGCTCGTGTCCATCGCTCCGTGCGCGGTGCTGTTGGTCCACAGCGGGGCACCGCACCCCGCGGCGTAGCCCGCGCGCCGGCCAGTACGATCGGCCGATGCCCCCGCCGCCGCCGCATCGGTGAACGCCATCCAGCTGACCTCGGGCGGTGCGGTGCGCTTCGTGGGGCCCCCCGATGGGCCGGTCGTCGTCTGCATGAACGGCGGGGTTGCCCGGTCGGTCCCCGGCGACTGGAGCCCCAGCATCGAGTGGCTGGTCGGCGAGCTGGCCCCGCGTCTTCCCGAACTCGGCTTCGCCGAGGTGCGCTATCGCGTCAAGTCCTGGCGCGCGCTCGACTCGCTCGTGGCCGACGCGGTCGCGGCCGTCGCGCTCGTCCGCGCGCGGGGCGCCGGGCGCCTGGCCCTGCTGGGGTTCTCGGCCGGCGGCGCGGCCAGCCTCGTCTGCGCCGGCCAGCAGGGTATCGGTGAGGTGATCGCCCTGGCACCCTGGATCCCCGAGCAGCTTGACCTGACGCCCCTGGCCGGTGCGCGGATCCGCGTCATCCACGGCAGCCGCGACGGCACCCGCCTCGGTGTGCTCGGGGTGCACCCCGAGCATTCGCGCGCGGGCGTCGCGCGACTACGGGCCGTCGGCGCCGACGCGACGCACACCGTGATCCCCGGTGCCGTGCACGGCATCGCGATCCGCCCGTTCGGGCGCGTCGTGCGGCTGCCGCATGCCCGCGACTGGCGCGAGCTCGTCGGCGCCGAACTGGGCGCGTTCACTCGCGGTGAGGTGCCCTAGGCCAGACGGCGGGCGATCCGCTCGGGGGTCGGCAGCTTGACATTCCAGACCAGACCGAGCCGTTCCAGGCCACGGATCAGCATCCAACTGACGTCGACCTGGTAGCGGCCGAGCCCGCGCCGAGCCGATCCCGGAAACGCGTGATGGTTGTTGTGCCACCCCTCCCCGAAGGTCAGCACCGCGACCACGCCGACGTTGCGGCTCTCATCAGTGGTCGCGTACTGGCGTCGCCCGAACGTGTGGCAGATCGAGTTGACGCTCCAGGTCACCTGGTCGGACACGAACACGCGCACCAGGCCCGCCCACACGAACGCCTCGATGCCGCGATCGACGCTCCCGGTGATCGCCCAGGCGACGGCGAACGGCAGGGCGAGCCCGAGCACGAGCCACACGACCTAGAGCCGGTCGATCGTGCGGACGACGCGATCCGAGGACATCGGGATCCATTACGCCCGGACGCTGGAGCTCTGGCGGGAGCGCTTCGCGGCTGAGCGCGCCGGCGCGCGTGCGCTCGGTTTCGATGAGCAGTTCATCCGGGGCTGGCGCTTCTACCTGGCCTCCTGCGAGGCAGCCTTCCGGGCCCGTTCGATCCTCGACTACCAGCTCGTGCTCGCGCGGAAGTTCAACGATCGCCTGGCCGGCCCGACCGGGGCCGCGACGGCCACCGAGCCGGTGCCGGCTTAGGCCTCGAACTGCACCGTCGCATCTGACTCGGCGATGGCCGTCCGATTCCCGGTTGATCGCACCATGGCGTGTGTCTTCTCACAGCAGGCCGTCGCCGCGGATGGCGGACGACGACGGAGTTGGTCTTCTCGCCTGTGCGGCCGGCCCGACCGCAGCGCCCGGTGTGCCCGAACGCCGTGGCGGCGCATGCTTGGCGGCCATCTGGCAGCTTCGTCCGAGGTCCTGGCGGGTGCCCTGGGAGCGGTGGCTCGGGATGGGACGGCCGTCACCGCCGACGGGGCTTTGCTGCGTCCTGGGGGTCGACTAATGTCGTGCTACCACAGAAAGGAGGTGGTCCCAATTCGTGATCAACGTGGAGGTGGCAGTAGCTAGGGGACGCGTCCCCCTGCGCACCTCGGCAGCACGGGGGCGGGTAATCCGTCCCATTAGCCAAACCACTGCTGCCACCGGGCCCGGAGCACCTCGACTGACGTCGGACGTGCTCCGGGCCTTTTTTCCGTCCCGCACGAGCAGCAGTGGCTCGGTAATCTCCCCGGCGCAGTCCCCATCGTCTAGTGGCCTAGGACTCCGCCCTTTCAAGGCGGCAACACGGGTTCGAATCCCGTTGGGGGCACTAAGTGAGATCGCTGTTGGACATTGGGCTCTACGGCCGCTGGGTGGAGGCATGGCAGGGTCGGTGTAGCCGATTCGCCCCTTAATCGCCCCTACGGCACCGCTCCAAACACACCCACAAGGCAGATCGGAGCACGCCGCCCTCAATAGGCGGCAGCGGCGGTCTCGCGCGGTGGCCGACCCCGTATCTCGGGCCGATTCGGTGCCTTGGCCGACTGCCGCTGGGGCTCGTCGACCGTGTGCGGTGTGATGCGGGAGTAGTCCGTTCAACACCCTCCAAACTCCGCGGCGACGACGGCCCCAGTCGGCGCCTGGCCGGCAAGCGACGGAAAATGGACGGCAAGGTTGAGATCCCGAGCAAACGGGGAAGCGCTGGCGCGTCGGGTCGATCTCGGTGAGCCGCGCAGTAACGCGATTCGTCGGCTGCTGCCCGCATTCCTCGATGACGGCGGAAGCCGCACGCGGGCGGGCGCGGGTGGATGCGTCGGGCGGGGCACCTACGGGGCGGCCATGAACGCGCCCTCGTTTGCCACGAAGGGCACGAACTCTGGACGCCCGCGCAAGGTGAGCCTGGCGTGCGGGTGCTGCATCCGGACCTCCCGGAGGTCGTCGGCATCAGACACCCACAACCTCACAGGCGTTCGGAACGTGTGTCGGCGATCAACTACTCGGGGCTGACCCCGCTCGGGATCTCCCCGGTTCGCCAGGGCATCAGGCCGAAGGCGAACACCGTGAGCACGCCGAGACCGATGCCGATCACCAGCATGCAGGCGCCCACGACAATGGCGAAGACGGAGACCTGCTGGGCGAAGTAGGCCATGTTCAGACCGGTGGTCAGCGCGGTCTCGGTGACCCACGTCTGGCGCGCGGCATTTTGGACCGGCTTCTTGGTCTGCGGATCAATCGCGGCCTTCGTCTTATCGCTGGTGGCGGTGCCAGCCGGGGTGAGGTACATGCCCATCTCGGCGTAGGTCTGCCCACCCGACGTCTCCAAGGCGTGGATGCGCATGTAGCTGGCGAAGCAGCGCGCCTGGTCACCGTCGGTGATCTTCTGGTTGGCCACGCTGCACGTCGGCACGTCGGGCACATTGGTCAGCCCGGCCTGGGCCGCCGCCGCAGTGATCCCCGCGGGAGTCATATCGGGCGAACCCACGATCTGCTCGCGCGACACTTGGTTGTTGACCTCGTTGCTGCCGTTGATTCCGACGACGATGTACGCGATGCCTGCGCCTATGAGGATGAGGCATGCCAGCACGCCACCCACCCAGGCGGCGACGCGCACCCTGCGATCTCTGTCCATCTCCCCCGCCCTTTCCTGGAGCGGATGCCACGAGGGCCCCCGCTCGTGACACTGGTTACGGACAGCCTATGTCATGCAATGACGGACCCAGCGGCCCGCGTGGATGATGCCGCGGAAGCCCTCCGCCAGATCCTCGTCGTCAAGAATCTCGCCGCGCCTATAATCTGCCTGCAAACGCTAGGTTGCGTGGTAGTGGATGGCCGGTGCACTATTGGCGGCTCCAGCGGTTGAATAGCAACTGGCGTGAGGTGAGATGGGCGATATTCGCAAGCACATGCGTCCGACCGGCCGGGTCTGCAACGAAGCCCGCTGGCGGTACTAGGACGAACATGGGCGGCCAACATCGACGCGGCAAGACCTTCAGGACCACGGCCGAGGCCGAGCGCCGCCCGGCGTTTGCAAGAGGCGGGATCGGCGCTGGTCTGGTCGGCGAGGAAATGTCGTAAATAGCGTCTTACGACCGCGCCCTGACCGCGGCGCGCCTTCAGACGCCCCGAATCCCGGGCGCATCGGGGCGCGCTTCCTTCGCCACGGCTGAGATCCCTGATCCCGTCTCGGTTCTGACCGCGCCCCGATGCCAGGGCGGACACGGGCGTGGCCCTCTTAGGGGGACCCCGCCCCAGGCGGGTACCCAAATGGCAGGTGAGCACTCCAGTCCCCCGGGCCGGCGAGCCCCGCTACTACGACAACGCTGCGCGCCCGAGGGAAAGCCCACTCCCAGGCGACCCGCCAGCTCGCCAACAGCTGGGTGGGCATTCTGCATACTTGCTTGGAGCGACGTGAGGCCTATCGCGAGCTGTGACCCGTGTCGTCGAGGATCATCGTCCCCACGCCCGCATTGAAGAGCGGGTCGACGATCTTCGCCATGAACCTTGCGTAGTCGTCCGCGGAGTCCTCACTCAGCCCCACGTCGGTTAGGATCATCCGCTGGGAGTCGAACACGACGAGGTCCAGCCGCCGCTCCGTGGCCCACGCTGTCAGATTCGCCGCATCGTCAATTCTGAGTTGCCGGGACCGCCATTTTGACGCTGGCTGACCGAAGGAAATCGCCCCCGGGGGGGGCGATGTCGCTGAAATGACCTCCCGGGGGGTCATTTCGCTTAAAGACCTTGCGGAGCGGTCACCGCTCTTTCTCCACTAGCGCGCCCCTAATTCGCCCCCGCGCCCCTGAATTCGCCCCCGTACCGACCGCCCGAAGCCGGGGTTATCGGGGCTAACCGTGGATCGCGAGATCCAGCTTGGCAATTGGGGTCTCGGTTGATAGTGCGGTGCCCGAGCGGAATTCCGCCATCCAGCAGCTTACCCCACGCTCCGCCCTTTCAAGGCGGCAACCCGGGTTCGAATCCCGTTGGGGGCATATCCTCAGATCGGTGATGGCCACTGAGATCTACAGCCGCTGGGAGAGGCACGAAGCGGCCCGGCAGAGGCCCGCGGTCGGCATGCCATCTCGAAGGAACTCCGAGCACCAGGCGTCAACAGGAGCGGGGCATCGAACCAACCGGGCGGTCGCGCCTCAGTACACCTGCGTCTCGATCTCCTCCAGCACGATGTCGGCGCGCTGCGTCACGCCGGCCCGCTGCAGCGCCTCCAGCCGGCGGGGCTCGCGGGAGAACACGTCGGCGGCGTCGGCGGAGACGAACTCGATCACCACCGCTACGACCGACGGGTTGTCCGGCGGAGCCATCAAACGGTGCCCCGTCGCGCCCAGTTCCTTCCGCACGTCGGCGAACTCGGCGAACGCCCTCCGGAACGTGTTCAGGTCCTGCACCTCGTACTCGGCGAGCAAGACGGCCAACGCGTCACCTCCATCGTCGCGGTGGAATGACCAGGCTCGCGCCACGAACAGATGTTCGCGACCCGCACGGACGGCCATGCCTGGGACGCCATCACCCTCCCGATCGGGGAAGCCACACGACCCCACCGGCGCCAGGAATGACGCTATGCAAGAGATATGGTTAGCTTGGCGTCACCGACGATGAGACTAGCGGTGATCGAGCCTGTCGAGAAGACCGGGATGCGCAACGCGTGGGGGCGGGTGGCCGCTGCGTACGACGAGATGTGGGCCGAGCGGACGTCGCTGTTCACCGAGGCGGGGCTGGACCTACTGGCACCGGCCACCGACGCCACCGCCCTCGACGTCGGATGCGGCCCCGGCCACACCGCCGTGCTGCTCGCCCGCCGCCTCACGCACGGCACCACAACCGGCGTAGACTTCGCACCGTCGATGATCGAGCGGGCGCGCAACCGTTGGCCCGACATCCCGCGCCTCGACTTCGACCTCGACGACGCCGAGCGCCTCTCCCGCCCGGACGCCAGCATCGACGTCGTCACGTCCACGTTCACCCTGATGTACTGCTATGACGCCCTCGCTGCCGTCGGCCACGTCGCCCGTGTGCTGCGTCCCGGGGGTCGCGCCCTGCTGGTGGTGTGGGGCCCGCACCAGAACGTGTGGTGGTCGCCGGTGATCGACATCATCGAGCGCCGCGCCGCGTACTACTCGTCGGTGTGCCCGATGATGTTCTTCTACGGCCTGCCGGGAGTGCTACCGCGGATGCTCGAGCAGGTTGGGCTCGACACCGATGAGGCGGTCACGCTCGATACGCCGATGCGATACGCCGACGTGGACGAAGCCGTCAGCGCCGCCGTCCTCGCCGGGCCCCTCGCGGGCCTATTCCAGAACCGCCTCGCCGACGACGCCAAGGCCGCGGCGTGGGATGAGATGACCGCCCGCGTGACGGCCGTCTCGACGGGCGGCCCGGACGGGATCGCCGTGCCGGCCGAAGCGGTCGCGGTCGTCGCCCGCAAGCCCGGCTGAGCACGGCCTCGGGGGGTCGCGACGGCCTGCGCGCGCGGCTGAGCCGGTCGCGAGATTCCGGCTCCTCACCGCCGACCGGTCCTCAGCGCACGCAGGCGGGCCCGCGATGGCCCGACACGGCAGCCCTCGTGCCCGGCGATGCCCACGTCGATGCTTGGCGAACTGCGGGCGTTTTGCCTCGGCAGTACTGGCGTGACAACCTTGGCTGACGCTGCTCGCCGGTGGTGTTGTCCTCTAAGGAGGGGTCGGGTGCCATGCGACGCATCAGCGTGTTGACGGCAGGGTTGGGATCGCGGTCGCCCTGCTGCTGTGCGCCCTCGACGGCGACATCGAGCTACGCCTGGTTCATCTGCGCTACAAGCGCTGGATGATGATTGACCACCGCGTCACCGTCACCCGATGTACGCCCGCAGCCTGCGCCGCGTCTTCGTGGGTTCCGCCGACGATCAACACATGATGGCAGCGAGCTGTGTGCGAATGAGTTCGTGGAGCGACTTGTCGGCTCGTGGCGCTCAACGCTCCCCCGTGGCGTTTCCAGTCCTACTGGGAAGTGTCTCGGAGGCCACCTCAGACGGCAGCGGAGACCTCAACGGGGAGATCCTCTCCCGGTACTCCAGCATCCGACGAAGCTCGTCAGTGCGCCGGAGCCACTCCTCCACCCGGTTCCAATTCGAACTCATTGGGGGCACTCCCCGAGAATGCCGATTCCTGGGGTCTTCTCAGCACGTTTCGATCGGGGCTAACCGGGGCCTTGGCTTGGTCCCAGCCTCAAGGTGTGCTTGAGGCCTGTACCGTGCGTGCACCATCGCGGTCGACGACCGCCCGCCGAGCGCGCGAACCGCTTCTGGTGCGATGCCGGATCGCAGCAACCAAACGGCCCGGGTGTGCCGAAGGTGGTGAAGCGTTGGGAGCGGTGGCTGCAAGCCGGCGGCGCGAACGACCCGACGCCAGGGATGTGCGAGCGGGATCGACGGCGCCTCGGGCGTCATCGACCGGCTCCGGTGCGTGACCGACTCGGATCGGCCGGCTTGCCGTTGGTACGGCCAGCCATCGAGGACTCATCGGATGTCCGCCGTGGGTCGTACACACTCAGCAGAAGGACAAACGGCGCGACGCGCAGTGGTGTCACGGCGCCCTGGACGGACCTCCTGTCTCTTCTGGGGCATGAAATCTCGCTGCGAGCGAAGAATGTGGGTCACCGGGGCCCCTCCCCGGTCCGACACCGCCCATTCCATCCGTGAGGCGCCCGCCCACCAGGTGACGCCCGCCGCTCCGGCCTTCTGCTGGATGCGCGCGGTTCGTCGTTGCTCAATTGGCGCGCCCCCCTCAACGGGCAAATGGCGACCGCCCTCCACCGGCCGATCGCCGTCCCGCGCCCACACCCGTTCTCAGGAGACGTCACATGCAGCTACCCATCGACACCTCAAACCTCACGCTTCTTGCCGGACGAGTGGAGCCGGTCATCGATTTCGAGACCCGTCAACCGCGTGCAGACGCGAACGGCGAACGGGTCTACGGGGTCGATGTCGTCGCCTTCGGGGCCGAGGCCCCACAGATCTGGCCGGTCAAGATCTCCGGTCAGCCCCGTGGCGTGGCCGTTGGCCAGCAGATCAAGGTCCCGGGCCTTATCGCCACCCCATGGAGCCGGGAGGGTCGCAGCGGCATCGCATTCCGTGCCGAGGCGATCGCGCCGGTGGCCGTCCCGCAGAAGGCGGCTGCATAGGCGGGACGTGGTGTCGATCGTGATCGGCGCCGCGCTCGATCGGGAGCGCAGCCCGTGTCCTTTGAGACGTTCCTGCAGATCATGACGTGGACCTTGCGTGTGATGTTTCGTGCCGGCTGGTGGCTCGTGCGCCATCCGCGCGCCTTCATTCTGGTGCTGTTTGTCTACTGGGCCACGCCTCTGATCGGATTCACTCCGGTGTTGCTTTGTGCCGCACTCGCGGCGAGCCTACTCTGGGCCTGGCGCGTGATCGGCCCGGAGAGCTTCGAGCGGACTCTCGGGAGCAAGTACCGCTCGCACTGGCGCCGGGTGTTCCGGTACGAGCTCAGCTGGCGTGCGCGCATGCGCCTGGTCGGACTGTCACGGAAGCTCGACGGGCATGCCGCGGTCCCGCGGCTGATCACAGTCGTCGCGGGCCACGACACCGATCACCTCGTGGTTGGCCTGGTGACCGGGCAGACCCCAGACGATGTCGATGCTGCGGCCGAGCAGTTGGCCCACGCGTACCGCGCTCGCCACTGTCGGGTGCGCACTCTGGGTCCCGGCCTCGTCCGAATCGATCTGCAGCATGCCGACGCGCTCGAGGCAATCGTCGAGCCAGCCCCCTTGATGGCCAACCCCGACCTCGAAGGCCTTGAGATCGGGATGCGCGAGGACGCCTGGCCATGGCAGGTGCGCCTTTTGGGATCGCACATCCTTATCGCCGGGGTCACCGGCAGTGGCAAGGGTTCGGTCGTCTGGTCGCTGATCCGGCGCCTGGCCCCGGCGATCCGTGACCGCACGGTCGACGTCTGGGCGATCGACCCGGCGGGCGGGATGGAGCTTGCTGAGGGCAAGGCACTGTTTGCCCGCTTTGCCGCAGGGGACGTTGCCGAGATGGCTGAGCTCTTGGATGAAGCGGTCGAGCTCATGCGTAACCGCGCCATCCGGCTTGCCGGCCACACGCGCCGGCACCGACCCACCTCGACCGAGCCGCTTGTCGTGGTCCTCATCGAGGAGGTCGCCAACCTGACCGCACATCTACCCGACCGGAAACTCCGTGAGCGGATCACGCAAAGCCTTGCCGTGCTGCTGACCCAAGGGCGCGCGGTCGGGGTCAGCGTGGTGGCGGCGCTGCAGGACCCACGCAAAGAGGTCCTCGGATTGCGAGATCTGTTTCCGACCAAGATCGCCCTGCGGCTGGACGAGCGCACGCAAGTCGACATGGTCCTGGGGGACGCAGCGCGCGAGCTCGGCGCGGATTGCGACCGGATCCCTGAACGCGCTCCCGGCGTGGGATTCGCGCGCACCGACGGGACGCGCGAGCCGATCAGGGTGCGCGCCAGCTGGATTAGTGACGCGGAGATCGCACGCATCGCGGCGTTGTATGCCCGCGAGAACGAGGAGTGGACCGGGCTCGACGAGGCGGCGTAGTGCGCGACCCTCACAGGAGCGTCGCGGAGGCAACTCCGCCCGAGCGCGCACGGCTGGTCGCAGAGGTCGCCCGAACTTCCCACGTGGATCTCGAGCGCCGGTTGGCGCAGCTGCGCAGGGTCGGGCACTTCCGGCGTCCGATCCGACTACGTGGAGAACTGCTGATCCGTGACGCCTCGGGCAGCTTGCGCACCATCTCTTCATCCAGACGTGAGCCGGACGGGGTGATCCTCGTGCGCTGCCGCCAGGACGCGGCTCACCCGATCGCGACTGATCCGTTCCTCGCGGCCCATCTCGGCGTGAGCGCCGCCCCCAGACCCGCGTCATGCAAAGCGCGCGGAAGCGCCCTGTGACCCGCTGGCGGCTCGGCAGCGCCGGGTGTTGCTCGGTGTGAGTTCGCCCGCACCCGCAAGGAGCTCGAGCAATTGCCCGCTACGGCGGTTGGTCAACTCGGTGGATTGACTGCCGCAGCGACGCTCGCGGTCACGTCAACCCTCGCGGGACTCGGCTTCGTGGCGACTGTTGGCCTCCTCTCGCGATCGCGTCGCCTCCCACTCGCCGAGGCTCCGACACCGACGCCACACCCACCGCGGACGGCTATCTTCAGCCTCGTACGTGGTCGACGCTACTTCGAGTCGGCCCGCGTTGCGGCCCGCTACGGCCTGGGACCGCTCGCGATCCTCGGTCACCGTCGAAGCGCGGAAACCCCGGCGATGGTCGGCGCCGCCCCTCGCGGTGCGCTTAAGGGGGGGGGAGTTCTCACGAGCAGAAGATCGCCACGCTCGGAGTACGAAGGCGCGCTCTCGGGCTACTCACCGGCTCAGCCACGACACACCCCCCTGCACGCCCTGCCGGGCAAATCAGGACTAAGGGCGAAATGCATATGGATGCACTACGCTATTAGGTCAGGTCCGCGGGGATTTCACGTGGGCCCCACCGAAGGCGAAGGAGGAGCGATGTTCGACATGCACTCTGGCATCGAGACTCGCCCAGATGATTTCTGGCTTGACGTGGTCTGCCCCGCAGATCTGGCTGATCTACGCGAGCGGTTCATCGACGTCATGGACGACGCGCGGTGGGAGCGAGTTTGCGGCCTGCTGACCTGATTCAGGAGACTGGTACCTCGACGCGGCTGGGTCGAACTCTTGCGGCGGCCCGTTGGCCGGGGATAAGTGCATTACCGGTGCCGACAGGCCCGAAACGCTTGGCCCGGGGTGCCACGATGAGCCTGGTGTCGCCGACCTGAGCTTGGGCGAGTACTGCGCTCATTTCCAATTGGCCCTCGATTGTGGGTGGGGTCGGTCGGCGTGATGGGCTAGTAAGTTGCTCCTTTCGTAAACGTGAGCGAGCCAGCGACCCCAACGGCTCGTGCCGCTCTCGGGGCGATCGCAGCTGGACACGGACGCGCGAATTGACTCTGTGTTACCGGGACATGAGCTCCGCCCACAAGCGGTCCCCAAACTTGCCCATCAGCCGTTCCTTCCCGTCGTCGTCGGGATCGCGCCCGCGACCGTCGCATTCTCAACGTTCCAGCGCACACGTCGAGCACCCGGCGCAGTCGGTCCATGCGCCAGACCCCCCCGGCTCTCATGCCGCCGCGAGAGAGATGGACGCAGCCCGCCGTGCGCGAGGCCCGTGATCTCCCGATGTGCGCTCACATGCGACTGCTGGTCAGATGACGCCACGAAGGCCGAATCGGGGGCCTCCGCTAACGCGGGATCTCTTCACCGGTGACTGGATCGAGCCGGATGCCGTCGGTGATGCCCTCCCCAGGCGGCGCCCCGATGGTGAGCCACACCGCCTCACCGTCAGTCCCGGCGTTGCGGATCTGTCGGGGCGTGTCTTTGGGCAGACGGATCCAGTCGCCGTCGTTGAGGGCGACGACATCGCCATCGACGACAACCTCCTGAGGACCGCCGGAGACCAGGCAGTAGATCTCCTCTTGGGTCCGATGGCGGTGGTACGCCATCGCTTGGCCGGGCCCGTAGCGCCACATCCGGAGGGTCATGTGTTCGGCTCCGAGGGCTCCTGAGAGGTCTTGGGAGCTCGCGCCTCCGCCGCGACGTTCGCGAAACGGCACCTCGTCGGCTTGGACCACGCGAAACCGCTCAGGGGCGCTCATGGGCTGACCCGGGCAGGGAGTTCACATGCCTCGGCGAGTTCACCATCGAGGTCATCCGCGAGCTCGCCCGCGGAGCGCGCGAACCGCTCGCCGCCGTATTGCGCATACAGGTACCGGACGATCCGGCGTGAATCGATCACCACCGTCTCCCCGTCCACGAGCACGGGAACCTTTCGCTGCCCGCTGATCGCCGCGACTTCGTCGCGCTCTTCCCGAGGGTACGGCACTTCGATCAGCTCGACCCCGATGCCGACGTTCTCGATTCCCTGGCGCGCAGCGGCGCACCACGGGCACTTCCACCGATGGTAGAGTCGCATGACAGTCCTTCATATATTGACGAGTTGTATGACTACTCGAAATATACGTCAATGGATCCCGTGTGACAACTGAGCGCGCAACAGCGCGTGGACGCCTCCCGGTCACGACCTTTGCGGTCCTTGGCCAGGTCGCAGCGGGCCCGACGACCGGGTACGAGATCAAGGCCCAGCTCGAGGCGGGCGCGGCCCAGTTCTGGCATGCGTCCTACTCTCAGATCTATGCCGAGTTGCGTCGACTCGAGGGACTTGGATACGTGGTCGAGGAGCACGTTGTCCAGGCCGATCGGCCCAACAAGCGCGTCTACACGATCACCGCGGCCGGCCAGAAGGCCCTTCGTGACTGGGTCGCCGAGCCGTGGGGTCTCGCCCAGCTTCGTGACGAGGCCCTCGTGAAGCTCCTGTTGGCAGACGTTCTCCCAGTGTCGGAGGTGATCGCCCACATCGAGGCGCTCCGCGATCTTCATGAACGGCGACGTGCCGACTTCGAACGACGCATCGCCGCATTGCCCGACGATTCACCACGTTACGCGCGCCTCGCCCTTCGAAAGGGCGTCCTTGCCCAAGCAGCGTTCGCTGCGTGGTGCGCCGAGGTCAACGACGAGCTGTCGGCGTCGGAGTAAGGCGGCCAGAATGCGGGCGGCCCAGTCCCTAACCACTCGACCCCGCCGAGGCCCAGCTCCCGGCCCCGCATCAACAGGGACGAAACGGTACCCGACTGGGGCTCGGCAGGGCAAATGAGGCCGCCCAGGTCCCTTGTTCCATAAGTGATCCGGGCTCAGAAATCGCTCGGGGAACAGCGTCGCATACGGTCGCCCGAAAGAAAGGGCGCTCCGACGGGCGGACGCTGATTGCGTATCGCATCTACGAACTCCGGTAGGACGCAGCGCGCGCGGCGTCGCCCTGATCAGCACCACTGCGGTCGGACGCAGCGCGGACGTGGCAGACGCGCGGGACGCTAGGTGCAACCTGCGAACGCGAGACCCGCTGAGCCTCGCGGGCTCGCCCCGTCCCGCTCGTGCGCCACCTCAGCGTGACCGGGTTCGCGCACGACCAGGTGCGCCCGCGGCAAAGCACGCCGCCGCCGGTCCCCGACTGGATGGCGCACTCGAGGGTCATCGGCGTTTGTTTGCATGTAGGTTCGGCGCATGCGACCTCGCCGGCTGACGCGTCTTGTCGTTCTTCTCGCCGCTGGCGTGGCCAGCTACGCGACGGTCGTGCGCCCGCGACTTCTCGGCTGGGGCGCCACAGACGAAGAGCTCGCCGAGCCATATCCCGGAGCCGACCTGGTGCCGAACGGGCGACGAACCGCGACGATGTCGGTCACCCTTGACGCGCCGCCGTCAGACGTTTGGCCGTGGCTCGTCCAAATGGGCGCAGATCGCGCCGGCTGGTACAGCTGGGATCGGCTTGACAATGGCGGACGTCCGAGCTCCGATCGCCTGCACGCCGAATGGCAGCAGATCGCCGTCGGTGATCGCCGTCCCTCAACGCCGGACGGCACGTACTGGTTCGAGGTCGCCGCCCTTGAGCCGGGTCGGTTCCTGGCGCTCCGGGCGCCGCTCGATCTCGCACACGCGAGCCGTCCCTTCGACACTGCGGGCCCGCGTCCGGCGATCTACAGCGACTCGACGTGGTGTTTCTTGCTGCGGGAGCTCCCCGGGGGGATGACGCGGTTGATCGTCTCCGGCTACGCGGCGTCGCGTCCACGTGCCCTCACGGTCATCGCCGACTTCCTCGTCTGGGAACCCGTGCACTGGTTGATGCAGACCCGTCAGTTTGCGAACCTCAAGCGTCGACTGGCTGCGCCCACGCCACGTTCCTCGGCTCGGGACACCTAGCCGGGCGGGACCCGCAACCACAAGCACAGTGGGTCCGTGCCGCGCCGGCCGCGCGGTCGTCGGACGTCAGCGCGCGGCCCGCTGAGCGGATCCGGCTACGGCTTCACGAAGTTGTACACGGGAAACTCCTTGATGTCCGGCGGACTTGATGGAGCCTTGTCGCCCAGTTCTTGGGCCGTCGGCCCGAGCCGCGTTTGGACGAACCGATCGAACGCCCCGCGCGACTCCCAAAAGTCGATGACGCCCCAACCGTCCTCGATCGGGCCAGCCGAGTGAAAGATCAACCCCTCGGGGGGATCGCCGTCAACGTTCATCGCTCCGTGAAGCGCGTCGTACTGGTTCTGTGTTGCCCCAACGAATTTGATTCTGAGACCGATCGCCATCGCGCCACCCTTCCCGCTGGTTTTGGCGAACATACCTCCATGAGCTCGGTCTGTCACCGGCGCCACGCGGAGTGACTCCGGGCAAGTAGGCGCCGCGTCGATGATGGTCGTCATGTCGCCAGAGTACGTCCGCGACACACCTGTGGGCACCGTCCGCTGGAGTGCCGCGGGCGCGACGGCCCGCCGATTGCCTTTCACGGCCCCTGACACTACGGTGCCACGGTGCGGGACGGCCACGACGAAGACGCGGTGATCGTCGTCGACGACCTTCGGGTCGATCGCGGGGGCCGCACCGTCCTCGCTGGAATTTCCTTGCGGATCGCGGCAGGTGCCGTCGCCGGGCCTGCTGGGCCCGAGCGGGTGCGGGAAGTCGACCCTGATGCGCGCGATCATGGGCGTGCAGATCGTCGCGGCAGGGCGCGTGACCGTGCTCGGCGAGGCGGCCGGATCGCCACCGCTGCGGCGTCGCGTCGGGTACGTCACGCAGGCACCATCGGTCTACGGCGACCTCACGGTCGTGGAGAACCTGCGCTTCTTCGCGGCAGTGCTCGGCTGCGAGAAGTCGCGGATCCGTGGGCTGATCCAAGCGGTCGGACTGACGGGCTTTGAGGACCGCGTGGTCGACAACCTGTCGGGTGGGCAGCGCGCACGGGTCTCCCTGGCGACCGCGCTGATCGGCGATCCCGAGGTGCTGATCTTGGACGAGCCGACGGTCGGCCTTGATCCCGTGCTGAGGAAGGAGCTCTGGGGCCTCTTCCGCGAGCTCGCCGCGACGGGCACCACACTGCTGATCTCGAGTCACGTCATGGACGAGGCCGCAGAGTGCACGTCGCTCATCCTCATGCGCGACGGCGCGGTGCTGACGGAGACCACCCCGGATCGGCTGCGCGCGGATACCGGGGAACGCGATCTGAGCGCCGCGTTCCTCGCGATGATCGAACGGGGCCCGAGGTGAGCTGGCGCGTCACGTCCGCGATCGGCATGCGGGTGCTGTGGCAGATCCGGCGCGACCCGCGCACCATCGCGCTCCTGCTCGGCGTCCCGGTCGCGCTCCTCGTCCTTCTCAGGTTCGTCTTCGACGGCGAACCGTCGGTGTTTCAGTCGATCGGGGCGCCGATGTGCGGGTTGTTCCCCTTCATCATCATGTTCCTGCTCACATCGATCGCGATGCTTCGCGAACGCACCAGCGGAACACTGGAGCGCCTGATGACGATGCCGATGACGAAGCTCGACCTGCTGCTCGGCTATGGCGTGGCCTTCGGCGTCCTCGCGTCGATCCAGGCAATCGTCGTGTGCGCGACCGGGTTTCTCGTGCTCGGCCTGAACTCGGCCCACGGTGCGTGGCTGGTCGGGCTGCTGGCGATCTGCAACGCGATCCTGGGTATGGCCCTTGGGCTGTTCGCGAGCGCCTTTGCCCGGACCGAGTTCCAGGCGGTGCAGATGATGCCGGCGGTGATCATGCCGCAGCTGTTTCTGTGTGGCCTGTTCATCGCACGCGACCAGATGGCCCAGCTGCTGTATTGGATTTCCTGGCTGCTCCCGCTGACCTACGCCTACGACGCGCTCGCCCGGGCCACTCGTCCGGGGCCGCTTGGCGCGCGGTTCGCGATCGACGTCGCTGTCACGGTGACCTCGATCGTGGCCGCGCTGGCCCTCGGTGCCGTCACTATGCGCAGGCGCACGGGCTAGGCGGACATCGAACGGTATGCCGTACTCGGATGGAACAACGTGAGGCGTCGGTCGCGCCTCAGAACGTCACGCTCGTCGGCACCCTTCGGGCGCGGCTCGTCATCGGCGGAGCGATACGCGGCCATGACCCTGTCGTAACGACGACGGACGTCGTCTCGATCGGATGGCTCCGGCACGGACTCGATGCTGCTGTGCAGGATCATGCGCGCCTGCGCGATCAGCACCAGCCGCTGGTCCTCGGTGCGCGTCTGCTCCATGATCGCCGCGAGGGCGTCCAGCTGGCGGATCATGATTGCCGGCATCCCTCGCCCGGCCTGGCGAATCTTTTCAAACGCCCGCTCGATCAATCGGTCGTGACTCACCGGTGCGGTGATGAGTCGGGCCGCCCCCGCCTGATCCCGATGGACCCGCGCCGGCTGCCAGCGCGTCGCAGCTTGACAGAGCCCGTCGCCGAGCCAGTCGATGCACGTGACCGCCGTAAACGTGTCATTGACCGCGGGTGAGAGGGCACGGATCGCGATCTCGACGAGTTGGTCGACCGCAAACGTGACGTCCTGTGTCAATGTGCGCATCGCACCCGTGACGTGCGCACGCTCGAGCTGACTGGTGACGCGCGCTTGTGCTGACGCTGGCCACACGGTCGCCATGGGCTGTCCCGTGACCAGGAAGTGACCCGGTCGGTACCGCAGTTCGATGAGCGCATCCTCTTGCTCGGCGATCCGCACGAGGGTGTCGTAGCGCACGAGCTGGAGGTATCCGGCGACTCGCGCCAACACGACACCGCCGGGTTCGCTCGGGAGCACCGTTGTCGCCGGATCGTCCTCGCATGCGGACGCTGGTTCACCGGCGAGCCGTCGCGCATCGCGCGCATCCGCGTCGATGGCGCGGGACAGATCCCCGGCGATGTTCGCGATCACGTGCGGGAGCTGAATCGCGATGGCCGTGTGGTTGATGAAGTAGATCAGGACCGCAAGGTCCAGGAGCACGAGCCCCAGGCAGATCGTCACCGACACATGCGGGACGAAGTCGCCGTGCGGTCCGGCACCGATCGACGCGAGCACCAGCACCGTGTACACCATGGTCGCGACGAACGTGCCGAGGGTCACCTGCGTGCCGCGATCGCGGATGAAGGTGCGCAGCATCCTCGGCCCGAACTGGGTCGAGGCGAGCGTGAGGGCGACGATCGTGATCGAAAACACCACGCCGACGACGGTGATCTCCGCGCCGGCGAGCGCGGCCAGCACCTGCCGGGCCGCATCTGCAGATCCGCTGAGTACCCAACTCGGGAGGCCGATACGACCGTCGTAGGCCTCGCGGTCGACCCAGTGCGTGATCCCGAACAGCGCGATCGCGACCAAGACCTCGATCGCCGGCACCAACCACAGGTTGGTTCGCAGTGCCTCGCGCCGCCACAGCAGACCAAGGGGGACACGGATCCTCATGGACGGGCCGAGCGGCGATGTGGGAGACGGGGCTCGTCAGGCCAGGGCGGCGGCGGTGGTCTGCCACTCTGGCGCCGAACCGCCGACACGGCGGGCACGCGCGAGTGTTCGAGGCTCACGGGGCGATGCTATCGGCCCCGGCGGGTGATGGCGTCCGCGGTGGATGCGCAGGCCAGCGTCGTCGGTTCGGCGTGTGCGAACAACCGCGGCGCGAACCACTCGGTGACCACTGCCAACGGCTCGTCGGTCTCGCTGGCCAGCATCCGGTAGGTCCGGCCTGCCACGACGGACGCCGCCTCAAGCGTCGGCCCGAGCATCGCCGCGAACCGCCCAGCCCGGTACCCACCCCAACGCCGTAGCTCTCGCGTGACCGCGACGCCGTCGGCGACGAGCGCCTTGCCGAGCGGCGTCGGTGTCGTAAAGAGCAACATTGCGACGGCGGCGGGGAGCCGGTCAACGACGGCGATGACTTCCGCAACCGCGTACACCGTGCCCCCGGGGTCGGTGAGGCTGACCCGCCGGATCAGGAGTTCCTCCCCGGGACGAAGCTCGAGTTCTCCCATCTCCGCCCAAGCGACGTCCGCATCGTCGAAGACCGCCGGACGGGCGCTGTCCGCGCCAGGCTGCACCGGCGTGGGCTCGGTGAGGAGCACCGTTCGCTGCTCCAGCAGCCGGATGCCGATTTCGCCGCCGGTCAGGATTTCGAGCGACGTGGTCGTCAGCCCATCGCCGCGCAGCACCATCAAGCGCAGCGCCTCGGCGGCGGAGGCATACTCGGTTGGATTCCGATCGTCCACGCTCTGCCAGACCCGTCGTCCAGGATTGCCGAAATACCGGCGAGCCGATTGGGTCCTACGGTACCGCCAGCGACGGGCCCTGTCGCGGCCGCTGCAGCCCATGCGACCATCCTGTCCGGCGCGGCGTTGGTCCGCCGCTGACCCCGGGCTCGGACGGCCACGCACCCCAGGGCCCGAGTCCATCCTGGGATGTTGTCGAGAGGCCGGACCGGATCCGGGCGGCGGTGACCAGCGGTCCCGCGGCATGCGGCAGGCCCCGCTCGGATGGCACGGTCGCCGCTCGCGAGCACGCCGTCGGTGGGTGGTGCAACGAGGGCGCGAACCGCAGTCCGCCCGAAGGGAGCACAGCGATGTCAGTCGCTCAGACGCCGGCTGCGCTGCAGGTCGTGACGACGTCGAGTCCTCGATGGGTCGCCGACACCGTCGCGTGCCTGGATCGATCGGAGACCCGTGGTCGATGCCCGAGGCAGATGCGCCTTCTTGCCGTGATCGACCAGCGCGCCGGGGCACAACGGGTGGGCCTTGATCTGCGCGAGACGACGCTGGTGATGTCTCGAGGGAGTCCGCCGGCGGGCACGCCGGTGATGCGCGCTGCGGCGCGCCGCCCGGGATCGGCACCGCACAGGCTTGACAGCCCCGCGTGCCGTGACAAGCATCATCGCCACCAGGTCACCGATCGCGCGGCGCGCACGCGCCGCGACACCCCCTACAGGAGATCACGCCGAGTGCAGATCGTCGTTGGAGTTCTCGGGGCCGCGCTCGTCGCGCTGATGCTGCTCGAGATCTTCTTGACGTACCTGGTACCCCAGCGCGTGCGGCGCGGTCCGCGCATCGTGCGGGTCCTGCGTGAGATCGCCTGGCGACCCTGGCGCTGGCTGGCCCGTAAGCTCCCGGACCGCGCCGCGGACACCATGCTCGGCCTCTACGGCCCGTTCGGCCTCGTGATGAACCTGACGCTCTGGGTCCTCGGGATGATGCTGGGCTACGCCGCGCTGCAGTGGGCCGGGGGCTCGCAGTTGGCCCCCGGACACAGCGTGGCGTTCGGCCAGGACCTGTACTTCAGCGCGGCCACGCTCGTCTCCAGCGGAACCGGCGGCCTGAGCGCCCAGACGGCCTTTGCGCGCGTCATCCAGGTCATCGATGCCGCCAGCGGCCTGCTGACGCTCGCGGTCGTCATCGGATACCTCCCCGCCCTGTTTCAGGCCTACTCCAGGCGCGAGGCCACCGTCTCAAAACTCGATGCGCGTGCCGGCAGCCCACCCACCGCGGGCCGCCTGGTGATTCGATCGGCGCGCCGCGGCGGGTGGCCTGCCCCGAACGACTACCTCGGTGAATGGGAGACGTGGACTGCCGAGCTCATGGAGACCCACCTGTCGTACCCGATCCTCGCCTACTACCGGTCCCAGCACGTCAATCAGAGCTGGCTCGCGGCGCTGTGCACGGTGCTTGACTCCTGCGCGCTCACCGTGGCCGCCGCGCCGGTCGGGACCGTCGACGCCGCACGACTCACGTTCGCGATCGGGCGCCACGCCGTGGCGGACCTCAGCTACACGTTTCGCACAGCGCCGAGGCCGCCGGCGGTGGATCGATTGCCAATGCCAACCCTCGAGCGACTGGTCGCCGAGCTCCGCGAGAATGGTGTCAGTATCGAGCAGGACCTCGGCACGATCTTCGACCGGCTGGTCCGCATGCGCGCGATCTACGAGCCGTACGTCAACGCCCTCGCAGCGAAGCTCGCCTTGCGCTTGCCCGAATGGACGGCGACCGAGTCCGCGACCGACAACTGGCGCACGACCGAGTGGCACTAGGCCGATGGGCGACAATGGGCGGCGACATCTGCCGACGGGACCCTGACATGACGCGCGAGACCGGACGGCGCTCCGCCGACGCGATGGCCCGGCGGCAGAGATACCGGGCGCTCGGTGCCGTCGTCGCAGGTCGTGCTCCTGACGGCCGGCTGCGGCGCAAGCGGGTCACACCGGACCACGGCTGCCCGGCCGACCGTCACCGTCCCGACCCAGGCGGCGGCTGGCCACGCGTCGGCGCCTGCGACCTTGGATCGATCCGGGAACCCGTCCTCAGACCGGCGCGGAGCCGGCATTCGGCGCGACCCTCGGCCAACGTATGGGGCTGCTCTGGAGCGCGATCGTGGCCGACTCCGCGAGCCAGGGGCGCCGGGTGTTCTTCCCGGCGTCGGCCTACCTGAAGATGAAGAGCGGGGTCTTGCCGGACCCTGCCGGCGACTACACCTGGCGGCTGATCGCCTTCTTCAATCTCGACCTTGCCGCCTACCACGCCCACCTCGGCACCGACCCGACGGCGGCCGAGCTGGTCGCCGTGGAGTCGAACCCGTCGCTCGCCGCGTGGATTCCGCCCGGCGCCTGCGAGAACACGATCGGATACTGGCACCTGCCCGGAACACGCCTGGTCTATCGATCGGGCGGCCGCACCGAGTCGGTCAGGGTCGCCTCACTGATCTCATGGCGAGGCGTCTGGTACGTCGTCCACCTGGGACCCAATCCCCGGCCGGCGAACGTCGGCACGGTCGACGATCCCCGATTCGGCCCGGGTGTCCCGGGCCCCGGCGGGGGCTGCTGACCGGGCCGCGGATCGCAACGCGCCGCGCGCTCCGCCGCGTGATCTCGATCGGTGCGGGGACGACGGATGAGCACCGGCGGTGCCGTGCCGACAGCCGTGCGCGCCGCTCACCAGGGTTGGGGCTGTACCGGGGTCGTCGTCCGCAGGTAGACCGCGAAGAAGTCCTTGAGGCTCGTATACAGGAAGCGCGACGGGATCTGATTCGGGTTCGGCGTCGCCAGCGTCGCCCGATGCGCGCCCGGGAGCCCGAAGGTCACGAGGATCGGCCACTCGGGATTGATGTCGAGTTGCATGGCCCGGACCGCGCCGGACCGCACCATGACTCGCGCCATGCTGGTCACCGTCTGGGCCGGCCCCGCGGCGTAGATGAGGTTGCCGTTCCGATCGACCCCGATCGCCGAGCGCCAGACCGCAGGCCAGCCGTGCCAGGTGATGCCCCAGTCCGACACGATGCCCGCGGTCGGGGAGATGTGGCCCCCGTTCACGAGCAGCGCGAGGTTCTGCCGGGCCATGACGATGTCCGGGCCGGGGCGCCGTCCACCGGTCCAGCGGATGATGTCGATCCTGCCGTCGGAATACGCGACGACCGTCGCCAGGCCGTCGAGCATGGGGTGGTAGAGGGTGTTGTGGACATAGAAGCCCGCCGCTCCGTCCTTCTCGTAGAAGCCCGAGTTGAAGGTCGCCACGAGGTTCCTGCGCGCGGCGACTGGGACCGCCTCCGGACCACGGCTGACGGTCGACGGACCCGGGTTGCCGGTCCCCGGATAGAGCGCCAACTGCGTGTCACCGGACCGGAACCAGGCGACAGTCGCGACGTCCCCTTGCACGTCGGTCCTGAGATGGGTCACGAGCACCGCCGGCGACGTGCCGGTCCACGGCTCAACGTTGGTCCAGCGAGCCCCGGCCGGGGCGGCCGGCGCGCTTGCCGCGACGGCCGTCGGCGCAGGCGTCGCGACGGTCCCGGCCGTCGACGTCGTCGTTCGTGACGCGCGGGCGGGGACACGCGTCGCCGGGCCGGACCCGGACGCGACCGCCCACCCGATCAGGACCGCAGCAAACAGGCCGGCCACGGCCAACATCGTGATTTGCCGGCGGCGGACGCTGCGCCGGCGGCGGCGCGCGCGGGACTTGGTGGCATCCGATGTTGAGGGAGTCGACATGCAACCGGGTAGCGTAGCTGCCGTCCCGCGTTCGATCCACTGACAGGGCCCGGGGCGCGTTCGGGCACCGACTCGCCAGCGCGCCTGGCCCCCGCCGGCCGTACGGACCCGGCCCGATCGCCAATCCGGCGGCACCCCGACGCTCGCCCCGAGCTGCGGCCACTACGATCGAACCTGCGCGCGCAACCGGCTCGTGCGCACGAACCTGACCGGAGGCACGATGAGCAGCGGCAAGACGTTCACCCTCGACGAGGCACGCGAGATCGGGCGCACGATCGACATCGACTGGGACGCCGCACCGTTCGACGTCGAGCAGTTCCGGATGGGTCTCGACGTCGAACTGGAGCACGGTGCGCGTGACCCAGAGACCAACGTGACCGGCGACGACCCCATCCTCACCGGCAAGATCGCTCTCGCCCATCTGCGCGAGTTCCCGGACTACTACACACGCCTGGCGGTCATGGAGGCCGAGGGAGAAGGCAGGGCCTGAGCACCGCGGGCGCCGGACGGCAGCGTCCGGCCGGGCCGGCACGTGTCGATGTGACAACGGCATGGGCGGGTCTGGGGTGGTCCGGATCGATAATCTCGGTGGTGACCGGAGTCCCGAACCGAGCCAGCCCGTGAGCGTCACGATCTACCGCGACGAGATCTTCCTGAAGCACCGGCTCGAGGGGCACCCCGAGTCTCCCGAACGCCTGGTCGCCATCACCGCGCGCCTCGAGGGCCTCGACCAGCACGACCTGATCTGGCACCGCGCCGCCGGCCCCGTGAGCGATGAGGTCCTCGAACTCGTCCATCCCGGCGACTACTGGCGGGCGCTGCGCGACACGTGCGCGGCCGGCAGCGGCTGGCTGGACGCGGACACCTACTTCACCGCGCAAAGCTATGAGGTCGCGCGCCGAGCCGTCGGCACCGGCGTGGCCTGCGCCGCCCGCACATGCGAGGAGCACGTCCCCGGGTTCGCGCTCATCCGCCCGCCCGGACACCACGCTGGCCCACGCCAGGCGATGGGCTTCTGCCTGTTCAACAACGTCGCGGTCGCCGCCAGGGCGGTCCAACTCCGGGACGACGTCGATCGGGTCGCGATCCTCGACATCGACGTGCACCACGGCAACGGCACCCAGGACGTGTTCATCGAAGACCCCACGGTCCTGTACTGCTCGATCCACCAGGCCGCGTTGTATCCGGGCACGGGCGCCTCGACCCAGAAGGGCCGCGGACCGGGCCAGGGGACGACGGTCAACGTGCCCCTGCCGCCGGGCACCGCACGCGCCGCCTGGCTCGCAGCGTTCGACACGCTGCTCGCGCCCGCGGTGGCCGACTTCGGGCCCGATCTGCTCCTGGTCAGCGCAGGCTTCGATGCGCACACGCGCGACGGGCTGGCCGACTTCGATCTGACCACACGCGATTTCGGCGACATCGCCGAGCGGATCGAGACGCTGGCCCGGGCGACGTCGACCGGTGCAAGCGCCTGGCTCCTGGAAGGCGGGTACTCCCTGCAGGCGACCGCCGACTCGGTCGCGGCCGTCGTCGAGGTCCTGCGGGGACCGGCGCCCGCCGCGGACCTGTCCGCAGCGGGCGCGCCGGAGCCGGCGCGCCGTGTCGACCCCGGACGCCCGCCAGTCTCCGAGCGCGGCTAGCGCCGTCGGTATGCGCGTGGACACGCCGCCAGCACTGCACGAGCCGCCGCGCGAATGGGACCGTGACGTCCTGCTGAGAGACGGCTCGGTCGCGCGCATCCGGCCGATCCGCCCGACGGACCGCCGCGGCTGGCGGGAGTTCTACTCGCGGTTGTCCGAGCAGTCCATCTACCTGCGGTTCTTCGGGCCGCACCCGCATCCGAGCGACGCCGAAGTCGAGCACTTCGTCACCGTCGACTACGACACGCGCATGGCGTTCGTGATCGAGCAGCACGGCCGGATCCTCGGCATCGGCCGCTACGACATGATGCGCCAGCCCACGGCGGAGGTCGCGTTTCTCGTCGAGGATGCCGCCCAGCGGCGCGGCATCGGGACCCTGCTGCTGGAGTATCTGGTCGGCTATGCGACCTCCCGCGGCGTGCGGCGCTTTGTGGCGGACACGCTCGCCTACAACGCCGCGATGGTGTCGGTGTTTCGCCGCGCCGGGTTCCGCCAGGAGGCCTCGACCGATGGGCAGGTCACCCGGGTCGTCCTCGACCTGTCGCTGACCGAAGACCGTCCACGAGCGGGTCGATGCCCACGCCTGGGAGGCCAGCGTCGCCTCGCTCGGGCATATCCTCGCCCCGACCTCGATCGCCGTCATCGGGGCGAGCCGCAGCGGTACGGGTGTCGGCAGCGAAATCCTCGCCAACCTCCAAGGCGGCGGATACCGCGGTCGGCTGTTTGCCGTCAACACGTCCGTCGGACCGCACGACGCCGACGGTGTGCACTGGGTCCGGGACGTCGCCGACTGCCCCGGACCGGTCAGCCTCGCGGTCCTGGCGGTGCCCGCCCGAGCGGTGCTCGAGGTCGTTGACCGCTGCTCGGCGGCCAGCGTCGGCGGGCTGATCATCGCGACATCCGGCTTCGCCGAGGCCGGCCCGGAGGGCACGCGTGCCCAGGCCGAGATCGTCGATCGGGCCCACCGGGGCGCGATGCGGATCATCGGTCCGAACTGTCTCGGGGTCATCAATACGGCCCCCGGGGTGTCGATGAACGCCACCTTCGCGACGCGGGCGATCATGCATGGCCATCTCGCGCTCGGCTCCCAGTCCGGTGCGCTCGGGATCGCGTTGCTCGAGCAGTCCCAGACGCTCGATGTCGGGGTCTCCTCGTTCGTCTCCATGGGCAACACCGCCGACGTCGGCAGCCATGACCTGCTGCGCTACTGGCACCAGGATGCGAACACGCGGGTGATCCTGCTCTACCTCGAGGCGTTTCGAGACCCGCCGAAGTTCTTCGACGTCGCCCGGGTCGTGACCCGCACCAAGCCGGTCGTCGTGCTCAAGAGCGGGCGCAGCGTCGTCGGTGCGCGGGCAGCCGCGTCGCACACCGCCTCGCTCGCGACACCGGATCGCGCCGCGGACACGCTCTTCGAGCAGGCCGGGGTGATCCGCGCCTCGACCCTCGATGAGATGCTCGCGCTCGGTACGCTGCTCGACCATTCGCCCGTCCCCGCCGGACCGCGCGTCGCGATCGTCAGCAACGCCGGCGGCGCCGGCGTGCTGGCGGCCGACGCCGCCGACGAGGTCAGCCTCGCGGTGACTCGGCTGAACGACGAGACCCAGCAGGCCCTGCGGGATGCGGCACCCGGCGCGGCCGCCGTCGACAACCCGATCGACCTCGGCTCCGGGGTGGACCCGACGGCCTTCAGTGCCACCCTTGAACGACTGGCCCAATCGGGCGAGATCGATGCCATCGTCGCCATCCACGCCGAGGTTCCCGAACTCGACACTGACGAGTTCGTCGCGCTGGCCTCGGAGGTCGCCTGGCGGGAGGCCGTGCCGATCCTGGCGGTGACGCTCGGCGTGCATCCGCGCGGACACGCGGACGTCGCGCGGTTCGCGTTCCCCGAGATGGCGATGCACGTCCTGGCCCGCGTCGTGCGCTACGGCCAAATCCGCGCACAAGACCCGGGCAGGGTGCCCACGTTCGCCGACATCCGCGCCGGGGCCGCCGCGAAGCTCGTCGAGCGCGTCCTGGGCGAAGACGCCGACGGGCGCTGGCTCGACCCGTCCGAGACGCGTCAGCTGCTCGAGGCGTACGGCATCCCACTCGCGCGCGCCGCATACGTGCGCGACACCAAGGCCGCCGTCGCGGCCGCGCGCGAGATCGGGCTGCCGGTCGCGCTCAAGGCCGATGTCGTCGGCGTCGTGCACAAGCTCGAGTCCGGCGCGGTCGCGCTCGGGCTCACCTCGGTGGACGCGGTGCGCAAGACGGTGCGCCGCTTCCGGGAGAGCTTCGGGGACGGCCTGCGCGGGGTCATCGTCCAGGAGATGAGCCCGCCGGGAGTCGAGCTGCTCGTCGGGGCCGTCCACGATCCCGCGTTCGGGCCGCTGGTCGTCTACGGCAGCGGCGGGACGAACGCGGAACTCTTCCGCGATCAGCTCACCCGACTCGCGCCCCTGACGACCCGACAGGCCGACGAGTTGGTGCGCGCACCGCGCGGTGCGCGGCTGCTGGACGGCTTCCGCGGACAGCCGGCGGCGGATATCGCCGCGGTCACGAGCGTGCTGCACCGGGTCTCACAGCTGGCCGCGGATATTCCCGAGGTCGCGGAGCTCGACTGCAACCCGTTGATCGCGCATCCCGACGGGGCCAGCGTCGTCGATGCACGGATACGCCTCCGGCCCGTCGAGCACGGCCTGCCGACATGGATCCGGACCGCCTAGGGCCCGTCGCGGGGCTGCCGACGCGACGCCACGGGCGTGGCGCCGCGGCCACGGATCGGTCGTCGACCCCGCCCCGCGCCCGGCCAATGCGCTGACCGCCGTCCACCGCCTGGCGGCGTCGGGCGGGCGCTGGCCACATTGACAAGCGCACGATCCGCGCGGGCCGGCGCGTCGCCGCCCGCAGGGCCGCACGGCGCCGACCGCCGAAGGGGTTCCGATGATCCGACGCGCCGGGGAGCCGGACGAAGCGGCCGCCGATCTGGTGCAGGCACGCCGCGAATTCGGCATGACGGACCTGGGAGTCGCCGCTCGCGTTCTCCTTCGCCCCTCGCCAACCGCCCGAGGCGCCGGCCACACCTCAGCCCGTCGGCCCGTCCCGCACGGCGCTGTCGCCCGGGAGCGCCCTCCGGCGACAACCCATTTCGGCGAGGGTGCGCTCGCGGAGCGTGCCGAACGCCGCGGGCACGACGCCCCGGCGGACCACGAGCTGAGACGGCCGCCGCGCGCGGTGGGCCGGGCGACGCGCCGACACATGCGGTCGGCGGCCATTCGCGGTCGACGGCCGCACCGGGCGGATGCGCGGATGTCGGGACGCGGGTGGGCCGGCATTTGCCGCTCGGGGCCGACGGGTCGATACTGGCCCCGTGAACCACGTGCCCCCCGCACGCCACCTGCTGCGCGCCAAGGACCTCGCCGACGCGCGGTACTACGAGGACCTCACGGTCGCCGACCTCGCGCGAGCCGCCCGGCTGTCGCGCGCGCACTTCAGCCACGAGTTCCGACGTGCGTTCGGCCAGTCGCCGCACGCGTACCTGCTGACCCGGCGGCTGGAGCGGGCGGCGGCCCTGCTGGTCACCACGGATCGCTCGATCACCGAGATCTGCCTCGACGTCGGTCTCAAGAGCGTCGGATCGTTCACGACGAGCTTCACCCGCGCCTACGGGACCTCACCCAGCCAGTACCGCGCCGCCTTCCCGCCGGCGTCGGCCTACGCCCGCGTGCCCGCCTGCGTCGTGCGGGCCTATGGCCGCCCGCAACACCGGACGTTTCGAGAGGACGCGGCCCCGGACCCGGCCTATCTTGGGGTCAAGGACCACTGAACCATCACACGGCGAGGAGGCGACACATGTTCAGCCTGGCGAATACGCAACTTTGGGTCCACGATCAGGATGCCGCGCTGGAGTTCTACACGCGCAAGCTCGGCTTCGAGGTGCGCGCCGACGTGACGCTGGCGGAAATGGGCGGCTTTCGTTGGCTCACCGTCGGCCCTGTCGGATCAGCCCGACATCGCGATCGCGCTCATGGCGATCCCCGGACCGCCCATGATGGATGCCGAGACCGCCGATCAGGTGCGTTCGCTCGTCTCACGTGGCTTCGCGGGGACCCTGTTCCTGACCACCGACGACTGTCGGGCCGCATTCCGGGAGCTCGTCGAGCGGGGCGTGGAGCCCGTCGAAGAGCCCGAGGAGCGGCCCTACGGAATCGACTCCGGGTTCCGCGATCCGTCGGGGAACCACATCCGGCTGACGCAGGTTCGGGACCTGAGCACGATTTGATCGGCCCGCGCGCGGCATCGCGCCGGTCGTCTGCCCCGGCGGACCTGCGCGCCGGGGCGGGCACCGGCCGGGCGCGCTCACGAGGCTGGCCGGCGGCACCGGTCGGCGGGGAAGCATTGTGCACCGCGCGCGCTGTCGGCGCACGCACGCGAACGCGTGGAGTGCACGCTGAGGGCCTGTCCACCGTCGACGCCGCATGCCGAGCCGCCGCCGGCCCGACGGGGCCGCCGCGCCCGTCGATGACCCCGACGGCCACGGGCGCCGCCGCCGACCCTGAGCGCGGGATGTTGCCGGCGCTGGTCGCACTCACCGCGGTGAGTGGCATCGTGGACGCCGCCAGCTACCTCGGGCTGGGCCACGTCTTCACCGCGAATATGACCGGCAACGTGGTGATCCTCGGGTTCTCAGCGGCCGGAGCGCCAGGCTTCTCGGCCGCCGCCTGTCTCGTGTCCCTGGCGGCGTTCGTGCTGGGCGCCGCACTGGCCGGGCGACTCACGACGGCGCGGTCGCGCAGGACCTGGCTGCTCGGCGCCATCGCCTGTCGAAGCGGTCCTGGTCGGGACCGCCGCGGTGCTCGCGCTCGTCCACCACGGTGGGGTGTCCGCGGGATGGCCGCGATTCGTGGTGATCGCACTGCTGGGGTTTGCCATGGGGACGCGGAACTCCGTCGTGCGCCGCCTTGCCGTGGCCGACATGACCACGACGGTGCTCACGATGACCCTGACGGGCCTGGCCGCAGACTCGGCGGCCGCCGGTGGCGCGAGCCCAGCACGCCGGTCGGCGCGTCGCATCCGTCATCACGATGTTCGCCGGTGCCCTCGTCGGCGCCGTTCCTGTATCTCCATCACGGCACCGGCTGGGCGCTGGTCGGTGCCGCGGGCGTCTCCGTCGCGACGGCCGCGTACCTGATGACGGACCGCCCGTCGAGCGATCGCCCCGCCCCCGGGCCGGCGTCAGGGGCGTAACCGCGCCCGTGCCCGCGGGTCCCGCGAGGTCAGGGCGACTCGCGACCCTCCGCCGCCAGGTACATCGTCGCGTCGGCGAGCCGGAAGATGGCGCGCAGCCCCGGACCGCCGGCACGCAGTTCGAAGATCCCAAGCTTCTGCGACTCCGGCCAGACCACCACGTCAGGAGAGGCCGTAGTTGCTGACGGCGAGAAAGCGCGCCGGCTCGTCCTCGTGGTTGGTGAGTCGGTGCGCACCCGCTTCGCCGGCCGGAAAGCAGACCGCATCGCCCTCGACCAGTGAGCGCTCGCCCGAGGGCGTCCGCAACAGGAGCCGCCCACGAGCACGATGACGATCTCCTCCGCGGCGAGGTGGTAGTGGTAGGCGTAGGCGGGCTGGCCCGCCGGCACTTCCCACAGGCTCATCCCGATGCGCTCGGCCCCGAGCTGCCAGCCCAGCCGTGCCCGGCGCGATCCGCGCGCCGGTACGCCGGTCGGCCGCGCGGCATCCTCGAAGACGGGTCGATGGATGTTGATCATCGCGTGCCTCCGCGGATCGTGCGCTGCGGGGATTGCGCGTCCTACTGGCGATGCCACCACCGCAGATCCCGATTGTCAATCCGCGCGCCTGCGCGCACCTCGCCGCGACCGGCGTTCAGGCCGCCCATCCTGGGGTACTGTCCTGCTACCGGCAGGAAGGGCATCCCCATGGGCAAGAAACACAAGAAGAAGCATCGCGCGGACGCCGGAGTATCCTTGAAGTCGATGGCCGATACCGCTGCAGACATCGAGCTCGTGCTCGCGGCGATCGCCCAGAGCGAAGTCGACGCCGTGCGCCGTACGTTGGCCGGTCTCGACGCCCAGCTCAACCGCTTTGCCGCCGACATCGAGGCCACACGCCGGCAGCTGGAATCCCTGCGCCCGGCCCTCGACGCCGCCCGCCAACGGCTGGCTGCGCTGCACGACGCCGAGCCTGGACTCGTCGACGCGCGGCGGCGCCTGCGGGCGCTCAAGGCGGCCGACGCGGGCTTCGCGAGTGTCCGTGAACGCATCGCAATCCTCGCGCCGGCGCTGGAGTCCGCGCGACGTGCGGTCGAAGCGAGCCCGCATAGCCTGCTGCCGGCCACCCGCCAGCAGGTGCGGAACCTGGCGACCGAACTCCAGGCGATCTCTCGCGCGGTGGCCGGTCCGCCGCCCGGCCTCGAGGCCCTCGCGGCCCAGGAGCGCGCGCTCGAAGGACTTACCGACCTCCTCGCGAGCGCTCGCGAGGAGGTCTTGGCGCTCGAGATCCTCGTCGGCACGCTGGAGTTCACCCGCAGCGAGCTGCGCGCGCTTGCCACGGAGCTGGAGTCCCCACGGCGGGCGTTGCGGGCGGCCATCGCCGCCTCCGAGCGGAACTAGCCGCCCGGGCGGACGGATCGTCCGCGCACCCGGCACGGCATCACCACCGTGCAACCGTCGCCGAGCGCTACGGCGTCAGGTTGAGCATCGAGTCCAGACCCGCCAGCTCGATGACGCGCCGCACGACGCAAGATGGGTTGCGAACCTCGAACGCCGCGGCACCCGCGGCGGTCGCGACCACCAGCAGCAGGCCACAGCTGTCGATGAACTCGATGCCGGCGAGATCGAAGACGACGCGGACCGGCTGCTGTGCGAGGACCTCATCGAGCGCGGCACGCACGCACCCTCGGTCGCGACATCTCGGCGATGCTCAACAGCGTGCTCGACGACGGTGACCCGATGGACGCCGTCGGGGCCGGCGCGACCTGCGTTCGGTCACTCGGGCCATCGCACCCCGGGATTGCCGTGCCGTCGTCGGCGAGGTCAGCGACGAACGCCGTCACCAGCGTGCCGCCGAGCGGGGCGCGGCGCACGTTCGTCGCCGCACGTGGCCCCGACCGACGTCGATCACCACCACATGTCCGCTGCGGCCGTGTCTGGCCCACCCGCGGGCCCGGCGTCCGGCGCTGGCCTGCGCGGGCGTCGCCGGGCGTCCCGCATGTTGGTCGGGGCGCGCGAGACACGGCGACCGGTCTGGAGGCGACCGCCGTGCCGGGAGCTTGCGATCGGCATCGACCCCGCTCGCTGTGATGGCCGGTCCGTTCGCGAATACCGCAAGTCAGTACCCCGTTCCGGCGGGCCAAAACCGCGACGGCGGCGCGTCGCCGCGCAGGGTCGCGCCCGCGGCCCGACCACGCGTCCGCGCCAAACGGGACCGGCGTCAGCTCCGCCGGGCTCGGAGTGATGCTCGAGGTAGTCGATGTACACGGGCCGCAGTGCGTCGTCGAGCTCGCCCTTGCGGTTGGCGTAGTCGTGCATCCAGACGGAGATGTGCTCGACATCGGTGTCGCCCCGGCCCTCGCGGCCCGCCAGCGCCTCGGCCGTTGGGATGTACTCCATCAGCTTCCAGAAGAACTTGATGTCGAGATGGTGCTTGGCGGCCCGCACTGCCCGGTGATGCAATTCGCTCGTCGAGAGCTTGTCGAGCTCGGAGAAATCCGCCATCTGACGTCCGCCTCTCCTCGGGTGATTGCGACGGTCCCACCGGAGTCTGGCACGACGCGGCCCCACGTGGCCGACCGCGGGCAGCCGACGCGCCCACCGCGCGGGTCAGTGGTGCGGCGGGGGGGCCGCAGCAGTCCGGTGGCCGCGATCAGCCCGTGCGTGCCGGCCCGCGTCGTGGCCTGCACGACGATGTCAACACCTCCCGAGACGATCCGCTTGCCCTCGTGCTGATTCCACGTGAGCGAATGGGATCCCGCGGCCAGTCCACGGGTGCCCAGGAGCACCGCGAGCACACGGCCCGAGCGCGTGGTCACCCGAACGCTCACCGCGGCCGCGCGAGCCAGGCGGAAGCCGACCTGCTCCTCCGGCTGGCGGCGACGGACCAGCGCGCGGGTCCGGAGGCTCCCGAGCGTACGATCGACCACAACGACCTGCGAATCGCGCGAGACGGCGCCCGTCAGCGTCGTCAGCGATGCCGTGAGGCGATAGGTCCCGTCCGGGATGCCGAGTCGCACAGGGTCGATCGACAGGGCGACCGGGATCGCCGGAACCGCGCGGTCCAGCAGCGTGATCATCGGCCGGCGGGCGGCCGACAGCGTCACCGACAGGGTGCCGGGGCTTGGGACGATGACCGGGACGCTCGCACGGTCGTCCACACCGTCGCCGTTCGGCGACAGCGGGCCGCGAGCGGGCTGACTCGGACACCGGCGTAGCGCACGACCGCCGCGGTGCTGATGGCGCGTGGCTGCGCCCACGGCATCACGTCGGCACCGTTGACGATCATCTGGCTGCTCCCGCCCGAGTCCATCGCGATCGCGGTGCGGGCGCCGAGCCGGGCCATCAGATCCGCCTGCTGGGGCACCGTGATGCCGGGGCTGCCCTGACCGTGGCCCTCGGCGGACACCAGCAGCTCGGTGCCGTCGGCCGCCTGCCCGATCGCGGTCCGCTCCGAGCGCGGGACGCAGCTGACCGGCGACGAAGCCTTCCCCCGCGTTGTGGACCGCATGGCCGGCGACGACCAGCGCCGGACCGCCGCCGAGGGCGAGCGTCCCGGGAGCGATGCCGGCGATACGGGCGTCCAGGGACACGCGCGTCCCCACGGGAAGTCTCGCGGCGATGGCCCCGGCCGCCGCCCCGATACCGGTCAGCACGAGGTCGCCCGCAGGAATGCGCACCGCGCGGGTGCCGCTGTTGGCGACGACCGTCCCGGTGACGGTCTGGTTGGGCTCCAGCGGACCGGGCGCGTCCGGGACGATCGTCGTCGAATCCTCCGTGGTCGGCGTCCGACCACTCACGCCGGCGGGCAGGTGCGCCGGCAGTGGCGCGATGGCGGGCCCATACCCTGGGGTGAACAGGATGACCTCGCTCGCATGCACTGCGGGGCGGTCGATGCCGGCGATCTTGCCGGCGGACGCCGATGTCGACCCGTCGGCGGCGATCGGGACCCACGATCCGTCCAGGACCGGCCGTACGAGCGACAGCCCGCCCGCGGGCGCAATCGTCAGCGACGACCGCGGTGCGTCCGGCGTGCTCACGAGCCCGGCGCTCCGGGTGATCGTCAGCCCGCTCGGGTAGGCCTGATTGAAGTTGAAGAAGTCACCGTTGACGCTCGCTACGGCGCCGCTTGGCGCAAGCGCGCGCGTCGCGCGCGCGAGGTCACCCCGCCTCGCCACCGCCCCCGAGACCACGACGGGGTCGATGGTGGCCAAGCCGTCGGGGGCGATGCGAATGATGTGCACGACCTGGCCGCCGGCCAGCACCGCGCGCTGGTAGGTGACCCCCGGCGCGAGCGTCAGCACCGACGGGGCGGGCAGCGGAATGGCGCTGACTGCGGAGGCCGCGGCCAAGGCCGGCATCGCCGCCCATCCCCCCAAGACGAGGCCGAGCACGAGCCAAACCGGGCTGCGGACCAGTGACATCGCCGACCATGCGACCACAGCCGCGCGTGTCACGCAAGCTGCGCGATGCCGTCGAGCGTGCGAATTTACGGTTTGTTGAGATTCCGCCGACGGGTTCCGCTCGTCGCGGCGTAACGCCAAATGGGATTGGATGCACCCATCAGCACGCAAACGCGTACCGCATGACAGGAGGCGGGCCCGCCGATGGATACCGTTTTGGACGCACGTCAACGGGAGCTCTGCGACCAGTCCGCCTGGGACTTCTCGGACCTGCGCGCGGTCTTCGTCAACTGCACGCTCA
Organism: uncultured Thermoleophilia bacterium; assembly: GCA_963784985.1. GTDB lineage: Bacteria > Actinomycetota > Thermoleophilia > Miltoncostaeales > Miltoncostaeaceae > CAITWD01. Next base: position 103,800 of record CAWATR010000003.1, on the reverse strand, counting down.
AGCGCTCACCGGAGGTCTCCCACACCCAGGGTCTGGCGGACCTGTCGATTGCGATCATGCGGCGACTCGGGGTCGCGGTCGAGGTGATCCGCGCGGTCGACCATGAGATCGCCACCGGGGTCTACCCGGACATGACCGAGCACGGCTGGGAGCACGACGAGTGGCCCGCGATCTACGAGCGGGTGATGGCCGCGAACGTGCTCGTCGTCACGACGCCGATCTGGCTCGGCGAGAAGTCGTCGGTCTGCACGCGGGTGATCGAGCGTCTCTACGGCAACAGCCACCTGCTCAACGACGCCGGCCAGTGGGCGTACTACGGCCGCGTCGGGGGCTGTATCGTGACCGGCAACGAGGACGGCGCCAAGCACTGCGCGATGAATATCCTCTTCTCGCTCCAGCACCTCGGCTTCGTGATCCCGCCGCAGGCCGATGCTGCGTGGCTCGGCGAGGCGGGGCCCGGTCCGAGCTACCTCGAGCCCGGTTCCGGGGGCCCGCAGAACGAGTTCACGAATCGGAACACGACGTTCATGACCTGGAACCTGCTGCATCTGGCGCGGATGCTCGCCGACGCCGGCGGGATCCCGGCGCATGGCAACCAGCGCTCGGCGTGGGACGCGGGCTGCCGATTCGAGTTCGTCAACCCCGAGTACCGCTGAGGGTGCGCCGTCGTTACGCTGCTCGACTCCACGCTCAGGTGGGCAGCTCCGTGGACGGGGGTGCCATGAATCGCACCGCGGGATACGCGAGGTCGAGGGCAGGTACATGACCGTCGGGGCAAAGTTGCAGCTCAAGGCGGGTCACGCCGTCGCGATCCTCGGCGCGCCCGCGGACGTCGAGATCGACCTGCCCGCGGGGGCGCATCGCACGCCGTCCCCGGACCAGGCGGATGCCGTCATCGTATTTGTCAGGACAGCAGACGAACTCGCTCGGCGCGGCGGTGCCGCGATCGGCGCGGCGCGCGCCGATCGCCTCTCCTGGATCGCCTACCCGAAGGCAGGGCAGCTCGAGACAGACCTGAACCGTGACCGTCTTGCCAGCCTGGTCGTCCCGGCGCGGCCTGCGACCCGTCAGGCAGGTCGCGATCGACGCCGTCTGGTCGGCACTGCGGTTCCGCCCCGCCGACCCGGACTGAACCCGAGGCCCGCCCGGCGGCCCTGGCGATCGACGCCACCGAGTCCGCAGGCGCGGTACCCGCTGAAGATCGACGGCCTTCCGGAGCCCCCCGCCATCCCGGCAACGCGCAGCGCGCCCCACGGCGCGGCGCCTATTGCACCGCCCGCATCCGGTTGTTGCGCGCGTCGTGGGTGAGCTCGGCCAGTCCGAGCTCCTCAAGCAGCGGCGGCAGGTACATCCCGAAGCGTCCGCGATAGCCCTTGCGGAGCCCGTACCACCCGCCCACCGGATTCTCCACCGAGCGCCCCCACGCCTCCACCGATCCCTCCGGTGCCGGCTTCTGCTCGTCAGCGGCACCGAGCGGGACCCAGTCGACCTCGGCGACCAGCCAGGCGTGCAGGTCCTCGATCGCCCGGAGGTGGTACTTGAGCGTCGTCGCGCCGACCTGACACACCAGGGCGGGCGGATCGCCCGCCTCGTCGCGGTACATCGTGTACTCGGACTTCCCTGGCGGCGTCCTGAGCACCCACGGGTCCTCCCTGGTCCCAGCGGCCATCAGATGTCCTCCTGGTCGATCGCCCTGACAAAATGCGGGAGCAGCGTCTCCCAGCCGGCGACGTTGCGCGCCCGCAGCGCGCCGGCCGCGCTGCCGAGATGCTCCCATCCGTGCTGCTCGATCTCGACGCGGGTCCAGCCGTTCCGCCACGGGGACGAAGCGCACCCGCACGTGGGTGGCGTCGGTCGGGTCGCGCTTGAGGTGCCACGTATAGGCCAGCTCGTGCGGGGGGTCCCACGCCGTGACCCGTCCCCACTCGAACTCGGTGCCGTCCCGGGCCCGCTCGTACAGGCGGCCGCCGATCCCTCCCTCGAGCACGACGGCAGCCGGATCTCCAGACACGGTGTGGTCGGCCGGCCACCAGCTGGCGATGCGGGATGTCCACACCGCAAAGGCATGTTCCGCAGAACAGGCCAGCTCGAACGCGATCGCGATCGGCGCGATCATCGGCGCGGCTCGGCGGTGTTCTCGGCGACGAGTCGGAAGCGTACTGCGGCCTCGCCCCAGACACGCTGAAGATAGTCCTGCACGACTTGCAGACCGTCGTCGTCGAGGTGATAGATGCGGCGGTTGCCGTCAGCGTGCTCGGCGACAAGCCCGGCGTTCTTGAGCAGCTTGAGATGGCGGGACACGGCCGGCCTGCTGATCGGCAGCGCCGCCGCGATCTCATGCACCGGCTTGTCGCCCTGGCTCAGCAACCGGAGGATCTCACGCCGGTTGCCGTCGCCGATCGCCTCGAAGGGATCACCCTGCGGTGCGGCGGACTGGGCCGTCACGATCGGCCGGTCGACGTGTCCCCCGACGGCGCGTCTCCGCGCGACGGGACGCGACGCGTCTGGCGCGACATCGCCATCGAGGGCCTTTGGAACGGTAACCACCAAGCTACCGTAACACTGTGGTTACCATTCACGCAAGCGATTCGACAGCCCGGCGGTGGTCGTGGCCTGCTGCGTCGGCGCACCGCCACGTCGCCGCGGTCGCCGCATGGCGGTGGACCGAGCAGGGCAGGATTCACCCGGACCGCTGCGAAAGGGCCGACATGGGTTCGGACGCCATGCGAGAAGCGATCCGCGAAGCGCGCGCCGAGGCGGCGCCCTTCGTGATCCTCGTGGCCGTCGGGTTCATTGCGCTGGCGCTGGTCAGCCTGAACGCGAACTGGGAGCTCATCCACGTCGGGTGGTGGCTGTGGCTCCTCGAGGCGCTGCCCTACGTCGCGCTCGCGGTGATCCTCGCGACCGGGCTCGGCGGCGACCGGACGGCCGAACAGCGGCGCGCGGTCGTCACGGTCCTGTTGGCGATCATCCTGAGCTTCAGCGTCGTGGGGACCGTGCTCTTGATCGCATCCCTGATCCAGCCGACGAACCTGAACATCAGCGGGCCACAGCTGCTGATGAGCGCTGCGGTCCTGTGGGTCGCGAACGTCATCGCCTTTGGGCTGGCCTTCTGGGAACTCGACGGTGGTGGCCCGGTGCGTCGCGCGCTGGCCGACGCCCGCAAGACCCCCGACATCCAGTTTCCCCAGGACGAGAACCCCGCCCTGGCGCGACCCGGCTGGCGGCCGCACCTGTTCGACTACCTCTACCTGTCGACCACCAACTCCATCGCGTTCAGCCCGACCGACGCCATGCCCCTCACCCACCCTGCGAAAGCCCTCATGACGGTCGAGTCGGCGCTCTCCATCGTCGCGGTGCTCTTCATCGCCGCGCGCGCGGTCAACATCCTGCACCCGTGACACCGCAGTTGGATTGCCCGGGTTCGGGTGTCCGACTCGGATGACCGCCCGACGGGTCCCCCCGGATCGGCTGCAGTCCGGTGTCGCGTCGGCGGCTGGTGATTTCAGGCAGCAGTCCGCGGCGCGTTGCGGTGGCCGATCCGCCCATGTCGGCATTCTCGGAAAATCATTCGCGTTCCGAGACACCGCCGCCGACGGAACGGGCAGAATACGCGCATGCGAATCTCCGCCAAGGTCGATTACGCGCTCCGCGGGTTGACCGAACTCGCGGCGCTCGAGGCGGAGCACGAACGCGCGGTGACGCGCGACCAGATGGCGAGCGCCCAGGAGATCCCGATCGCCTTCCTCGAGAACATCCTGCTCGAGCTGAAGCGCGGGGGGATCGTCCGCAGCGTGCGCGGGCAGCAAGGCGGCTTTCGCCTCGCACGCGCCGCCGATCAGATCACCGTCGCCGATGTGATCCGCACGCTTGAAGGTCCTCTGGCAAGCGTCCGCGGTCTACGACCCGAGGAACTCGAGTACGGAGGCGCCGCCCAGTCGCTGCCGACCGTCTGGGTTGCCCTGCGGTTCCGGCTGCGCGAGGTCCTCGAAGGTGTGACCCTGGCCGATCTGGTCAGTGGGCAGCTCCCCCCGGAGATCAGGGAGCTGGCGGCCCCGCCGGAGGCCTGGCAACCCCGCTGACCCGCGACGGACGGCGACCCCGGCAGCTGCAGCGCGGGCCTCCCGCCGATCGGCATCTGCATGCGCACGTGGTGCGACTAAAGGCGTCAGCGCGACGATGCCAACGCCCGCGGCCCGACCTCAGGCCGGCGCGGCCGCCTCGTCGCCGCCCGGAGCGGCGGCGGCTGCCCGCTCGTGCTCACGCGCACCGAGGTCGTAGTAGAGGTACGTCATGGCAACGGAAGCGAACGGCAGCGCGGCAACGTTGACGATCGCGGCGATCAGGTTGACGACCGCGAACGAGGCACTGGTCGCCACAAGGACGATGACGCCGACGAGCGGCCCGATGAGCAGGGCCCCGCCGGTCATGCCCAGCGCCATGATCGCCGTCCGCCACCAGTGCCGTCGGGTCAGGGCGACACTCCGGCGCAGCACGCCGGGCTGCGGGTCGTCCTCGAGCCCGGCCACGACCCCCAGCAGCGACCAGCGCACCAGCAGGAACAGCGCCACCGGGACAAGCACGATCGTCAGGTCGAGCACGATCTGCACGACCACGACGAACGCGAGTGCGCGCACGAGCCGGCGCAGGCGGCCGCGTAGGCCCTGGTACGCCGAGAACACCCCGACGGGCCGGCCGGCATCGATGTCTGACGACGGCCCTCGCGGTGGCGGCCTGCACGACCGCCAGACCCAGGAAGGTCACGAGCACGCCGAGCGCCAGCGCGAGCGCCCGCCACGAACGCATTGGCCCTGCCGGTGTCGGCGATCAACGGCGTGAGGCCCCACACATCGAACGCCAGGGCCTGGATGATCGCGACGACAACGCCGATCGGGACGAAGACGAGCCCGATTCCCAGAAACAGGCGCCGGTGCGACCAGAACCGCACCGCGCCGCACGCGATCACCTGTCCGATGTGCCGCGCGCGCGCCAGCCGCCGCGGATCGGCGGGCCGCCAGACGGTCTTCGAGATCCCCCAGACGACCGCGAGGACGATCACCGCCAGTCCGACCAGCCACGGGAGCGGGTTCGCCTTGGCCTCACGGAGTACCGTCGAACCCCGGGCGACGGCCCCGCAGAAGAAGTCCGTCGCCGTCGTCGGCATCACCCCGGCCGCCGGCACCGCGAACGTCTCGGCGCGCCAGCTGGTCGCGGCCCACGTGAACGGCTCGGTCCACTGCTCCTTCAGGTTGGGGCCCGTGGGGCCGTTGAAGAACGCGGCCTGCCGTTCGCCCCAGCGTCCGAGGAAGCCCAGCCACGGGTAGGCCTTCAGGTAGGCGGCCGTGTCGGTCGGGATGACGGCGAGCGCCGGGTTGATCGTCACCGACGGCCCGGTCGTGTCGTCGCAGCCGACGCCTTCTGCCGAACTGCGCATCAGATACAGGTCCGACGAGAAGAAGTTCGCCTGCGAGCCGTTGCCGACGTACACGACCGGGTGGGTGCCGTCGACGATTTGCAGCGGCGCGGCACCCCAGGCGGAGCGCTCCGCGCTCGAGTGCTGGCTGTATCCCACCTCGACCGGGTGCGTCGCCAGCGCGGCGGCCGGCGTCGCCGCATCGAAGTTCAGCTGGATCATCTCCCAGTCGCCCTCGTGGGTATTCAGCCAGTCGTTGAAGACGTAGTAGAACCAGTACTGCAGCGCGAGCTTCCCCGGCACACCGGCTTGCGTGACCACGCGGGAGTACATCAGCGGCGAGCTGTGGGCGATCAGGTGATGCTGCCACTGCCTCGTATGTGCAGCCCGGCTGGAGCGCATTGCCGGGGAAGTCCAGGTTGTAGCCGAAGAGCCCCCGGCCGAGGTCCGCGGCGGTCGGGCCGACCTTGACGATGTTCGTCGTGTCCCACGGGCCGCGCAGGGCGACCTCGGGGTTGCCCATCAGCAGGTTGACGTCGATCGGGACGTACGGCTCACCGATTCCGCACGAGCCCGGGACCTCCTTGAGTCGAAGGACCGGCGCGTACCTGTGCGCGAGCTCCGTGGACGGGTCCGCAGCCGCGCCCGCCGCATGCGCCGGTCGGGCCCCGGCGGCGACAGCACAGCGCGAGGGCGAAGAGCACGATGGCGAGAGCCCAAAGCGGACCGCGCCGCGAGCGCAAGCAGGCATGCTCACCGCCGAGACCGGCGGTGCCGGACACGGCCGGCATCAGTGATGGCCCTCGCGGTTGCACGCTGGGCGACTCCTCCGATCGGTCCGCCGACCGCAGCAGCCTAGACGCTCGCCCCTGCATTCGTTCGATCGGATTGGATGCGAGGGACATTCGTGGCGATTCTCACTTGGATGGATCCTCCCGCCCCTGACGCCGCGCGTCTAATAGGGATTTCGTGCACATGCGATAGTATTTCGCTATGGCTGTTGCGCTCCAGCAGCTGACCTACTTCGTCGGTCGCCGAACACGGCAATCTGACCCGCGCCGCGGCGGCGCTGCACCTCGCCCAGCCCTCGCTGTGCACCCAGCTCAAACGACTCGAGCGCGACCTCGGAACCTAGCTGTTCGAGCGCGCACCGCGCGGTGTCGCGCTCACGCGGGCGGGCGCGGCGCTGCTGCCGATCGCACGCCAGGCGCTCGCCGACGTCGAACAGATCCGGCGCACCGCCAACGAGCTGACGAGCGCCGACGGCGGCACGCTGCGCGTCGGCGCGACCCCGTCGCTGTCGCGCGTCCTGCTGCCGGCGGCGCTCACGGCCTTTCACACCCAGCATCAACGCGTGGCGCTCGAGTTCGTCGAGGCAGGCTCGGACGACCTGATCGAACGGCTCGAGCGTGACGAACTGGACCTCGCGCTCGTGATCCTGCCGGTGCCGCATCGTGCGGTGCAGACGGTGCCCCTCGCCGAAGAGGACCTCATGGTGGTCGTCGGACCCGGGCATCCCCTGGCGAGCCGGTCCCGCATCGGCATCGCGCAGCTCGACGGGGTGCCATTGGTCGTGCCGCGCGCCGGCTACACGATCCGCACCACGATCTTCGCGGCGTGCCGACACGCCGGCTTCGAGCCGGTCGTGGCCTGCGACGGCGGCGAGCTTGCGGGCGTGATTGCGCTCGTGGCCCGCGGGCTCGGCGCGGCGGTGATTCCGAGCATCGTCGCGATCCATCAGCCGGGCCTGCGCGCGATCCGGATCGACCGCCCGCGCCTGGTCCGCACGATCGGACTCGCGCGCCGCACGGGGGCGGTCGGACCGGCGTCGGCGGGTGCCTTCGCGGCCGAGCTGTTCGCGCTGCTGCACGAGGCCGGCTGGCCGGGTGTGCGTCCGTCGGGTCTGCGCCTGGCCAGCGGCACGACGATCAGCCCCTGGCCCGCCCCGGCCCGTCGCCCCCCGTCGGTCGATCCGGACGTCCAACTCCAGTAGCGCCTCGGTCTCGGAACGCGCGCTCCGCACGCAAAATGCGCCGGGAGCAGGTGTAAACCGACGGTGACACGCGTCGTGGGCCGTGCGGCACGATCCTGGCTACCCTGGAGGTTGCCGTGGCGCATGGTCCAGGACTTCGGGCCGGCCGCCGCGAGTGTCGATTCGATAGTTGAGGTTCTCATGGACGCCTGCAAGCACATCGCCCTGATCGCCCACGACAACCGCAAGCTCGATCTGCTCGACTGGGTCCGGTTCAACCGGGACACGCTCGCCCAGCACGCCCTCTACGCGACCGGCACCACCGGCGCGCTGGTCTACCGCGAGGTCGGGCTGCCGGTCAAGCGCTTCCTCTCGGCCCCCTCGGCGGCGACCAGCAGGTCGGTGCCGGCATCGCCGAAGGCCGGCTCGACGTCGTGTTCTTCTTCTGGGACCCGCTCGAGCCGCAGGCGCACGACGTCGACGTCAAGGCGCTGCTGCGGGTGGCGGTCGTCCACAACTGTCCGATCGCCTGCAATCGCGCGACCGCCGACTTCCTGTTGTCGAGCCCGCTCATGGGCGAGCAGTACGACCAAGCAGGGCTCTCGCCGGTCCTGCACGCCGCCTAGCGCTCCGGCCGCCCCCAGTCGGTCAGGCCGACGCGGGCGGCGCGATCGCAGGATCGGCGGCGGCGACGGGCAGGCGCAGCGTACCGATGACGGGCGAGCGCTCGACGCGGGCGATGACGGCTGCGCGTTGGGCATCGTCGAGGCGCGGGTCGACGGTCAGCCGGTACCGAATGATCGTCGACGTCGGGCATCGCTCGAGACGGACACCCACGCTCGCCCGCGGGTCGGCGAGGCCGAGGGCCTCCGTCGCCATGCGGGCCGTCATCGCCATGCACGTCGCCAGCGCCGCCTCGAGCAGCTCGTGCGGCCGCATGCCTGCGGCCCCGCCGACCCCGCCCTTGTGCGTGTCGGCAAGCCCGGCGTGCGCACGGGCGGTGAACCGCGTTTGGTAGGGCTCGTCGAGCACGGTCGCCGTGACGGTCATCGGGAGGCCCCGGTCGCTGGCGCGTCGCCTCCGGGCGCGGTGCACAGCACCTCGCCGTGGAGCATCGCGAACCACGCATCGGGCTCCCCGGCCCAGCGCCGGAATGCGGCCGCGATCGCCTCGAGTTCCGCGCGCGTCGCGTGACCCTCGCCCAGGGCCTGCTGGGCGAATCGCGATTGCGTGACCCGGTCGGCCCAGAGATCCGCCCACCAGGCGCGCGCCTCCGGTGTCGCAAAGCACCATGAACTCGCCGAGGCGCGCACGTCCTCGAAGCCGGCGGCGTGTGCCCACGCCAGCAGTCGCCGCCCCGCGTCCGGTTCGCCGCCGTTGGCGCGCGCCACCCGCTGGTACAGGTCCTGCCACCGGTCGAGCAGCGGATCATGGGGGTACCAGGTCATGCTCGCGTAGTCGCCGTCGCGCGCCGCGACGACCCCGCCGGGCCGGCAGACCAGGCGCAGTTCGACCAGTGCGGCGACCGGATCGACCAGGTGCTGGAGCACCTGGTGCGCGTGCACGACGTCGAAGCTGCCCGGCGCGACATCGAGGGCGAACATGTCCCCGCGGGCGAACCGCACGTTGGTCAGCCCTTCGGCGCCCGCGCGCGCCTCGAGCGAGCGGTGCCTCCTCGCGATCGATCCCGAGCACCGGGCCCGGCGCCACGCGGCGGGCGAGGTCGGCGGTGATCGTGCCCGGTCCGCAGCCGACATCGAGCAGGCTCATGCCCGGCGCGAGGACGGGCAGCAGGTACGCCGCCGAGTTTGCGGCGGTGCGCCACCGGTGCGAACGCAAGACGCTCTCGTGGTGGCCGTGGGTGTACGGCTGGGCGTGGGTCATGCGATGAGCATGATGGCGCCGTCGTGCCATTCGCAAATGAATTCTCTGCACTATTGCCATAGAATTATTCAATGGCACAAACCGACTGGCTCCGGACGTTCATCGCCATCTACCGCAGCGGGTCGCTGACGGCGGCCGCGGCACAGCGATCCCTGTCCCAGCCGGCCGTGAGCCATCAGCTTGCCGCCCTCGAGCGCAGTGTCGGCGAGCCGCTGTTCGTACGCGGGCGACGCGGGGTCGAGCCGACCACGCGGGCGCGTGAGCTGTACGGGCTTGTCGCCGCGCCGCTCGGCGTGCTCGAACCCGTGGTCCGGGAGCTCGAATCCGGTCGCCTGGAACGCCCGCGGGCGGTCCTGCGGGCCGGCGCGAGCCCGGAATACTTCGCCCACGAGCTGCTGCCGCGCCTGGCGGGGCGCGGCCTGCGCGTGACCGCGCTGTTTGGTGACGACACGCAGCTGATCGACTTGCTGACCCGGGGTGAGATCGACGTGATCGTGACGAGCTCGAGCGCCCCCCGCCGGGGGCTGGCCTTCACCGAGGTCGGAACGAAGCGATTCGTGCTCGTCGCCGCGCCGACCCTGCAGCCAACCGCCCGCCCGCGGTCGATCGGCGCGCTGGGCGAGTGGCTCGAGGGGGTGCCGTGGGTCAGCTACAGCCATGAGCTGCCGCTGACCCGGCGCTTCTGGCAGTCGGCCCTCGGACGTGCCTTCAACGGCGACCTGCGGTTGGTGGCCCCGGACCTGCGCGTGGTCGCCGAGGCCGCGTGCCTGGGTCTCGGGGCCAGCCTGCTGCCGGAGTTCGTGTGCAGAGACGCGCTCGCCTCCGGGCGGTTGGCCGAGATCTACCCGGTCTCCGACCTCGCGCCCACCGAACCGTGGTTCGTTGGGCTGCGCAGCGCAGACGCCGACGACGCGGCGCTCGCCGCCTTCGCCGCGGCCCTCGGGTAGCCGTGGCACGGGCGGGGTATCGACGTCTGCCGCTCGGGCGAGCTCGTCAGCCCGCGCCCGGTCGACCTAGCCCGGCTGCGGGAGTCGGTCGCCACCCAACGTCACCGCGTCGCCGGCGAAGGCCAGCTGGACCGCCTGGTCGATCTTCACGACCAGATCGTGCGCGCCCGTCGGCGCGCACCCGACGCCCGCGATGGCGTCGTGCGTACCCGCCGTCCTGACGACAGTGCCTCCGGCCCGATCCCGCCCGGTGCGGCGTCCGCGGAAGCCGGCCGTCACCAGCGCCGCGCCGCGACCGCCGAGGGCCGTGCGGCGGCGCGGTCAGGCGCGCCGGAGCTCCCGTATCGCCCGCGTCGAGCCCTGCGGCGCCCACGAGGGTCGCCGCGAACATCAGGGTGACCGCGGCCGCCATCGGACCGCCGACTCGCCCGCCGGCGAAGAACCCCGGCGCGGTACCGGCGACCGTTTGCCACCACAGCAGCGACGCAGCGCTCATCGCCGCCATCGCGACGGTGGTCGTGACGGCGAACCCGGCTTCCGCCACGAGCAGCCGCTTGCTCAGACCGATCCGCCGGGCGATCCGGGCAGCGACCGCAGTCCACGCAAGGAGTGTCGCGACGCCGACCAGTCCCACGGCAGCGAAGGCCGCCCCGTAGAGGTGATCGGCACCGTTGCGCTGGGCCGGTCCGAGTGTGTGTGCCCATGCCGCCAGACCGACCGTCCCGGCGGCCGCCACGAGCGTCAGTCCGGCCGCGCGGCGCACCGGACCGCGGATCGCGCTCCACCCGCCGGCGGCCAGCATGACGCCGATCCGCGGCACAGCCAGCGCGATCCCGGCAAGCACGGCAACGCTCGCAACGACCGCACCGGCCACCAGCACGGAGAACGCCACTGTCGGCACCGCCCGATCGCCGGCCGGTACCGCGCCCTGCCAGTACTCGGAGGCCTTCTGCACCGCGGCGCCCGCCACGACGAACGCGACCCACGCCCACAGCACCGCCAGGCACCCGCCGGTCGCCCGGTCGGTGCGGCTCACGGGGTCACCGACGAGCCCGAGGCTCCGTGCGCGTTCCGCGGCAGCCGCACGCGCCAGATCACCGCCGACGCGCCACGGTGACTGCCCGGCAGCAACCGTGTCGGCGACCAGCTGGGAGAGCTCCTCGCCGTAGCGCGCCCGCCACCCGGGCGGAAACAGCAGCAGGAGCACGGCGATGACCCGGCGGTTCACGCGGTCGCTCCGAGCGCGATGCCCTCCCGTCGTGCCAGCCGGCGCGTGCCGACATCGACAATCGTGCGCAGCTCGACGAGCGCAGCCTCGAGCACCGCGCCGCCCGAGTCGGTCAGCCGGTAGGGGCGCGCGCGGCCATGGTCGGCGACGGCCTCGATCAGCCCCCGCTCCTCGAGGCGACCGATCGCCCCGTACAGGGTCCCCGGGCCGAGGCGCACGCCGGCGAAGGCGGCGATATCGCGCTGCAGCGCGTACCCGTGCTTCGGTCCCGACGCGAGGCTCGTGAGGATCAGGATCGGGGGATCGTTTGGGCGGCCCGAATGGGCGCCGCGGGATGACGGGTCGGATGGCATGCGCCGACTATAGTACGTTGTGCGTAATAACGCCCGACGTACTACGCCGCGAGCGCGGCCGCCGCGCCGCTGCCGCGGGCCGCTAGGCGCGCCGGACGCGCATCACCAAACGCCGGCCCCGGCGAGTCACATCGCCGATCAACGGGACCAGGCGCCCGGTGCCCTGCTGCGCACCCGGACCGGTCGCGCGTCGTGGTCCGGGTCGTCGAGCCAGGTGGTGGTGAGCGCGTAGGCCTGATCGATGAGCCATTTGGCCGACCGCAGATCGAAGGGCGCGATGTTGCGCGTCGAGGGTGAGGGCACGAGCTCGATCCGGCACTCCGAAGCCCACCGCTCCATCTCGAACTCCGCGATCCGCCAGCACAGCCAGTCGACCGAATCGGCCACCCGCATCATCGCGTTGCCGGTGTATGGCTCGGTGAGCGGCCACCCGACCGGCAGCACGTACACGTCCGTGGCGCCCATCTCGACGGCGGGTCCGACCGGCGGATCGGCGACCAGGCCGCCGTCGATGTACTGGCGCCCGTCGAGCTCGATGGGCGGGAACAGCCCGGGCACGGCGCTCGAGGCCAGGAGGATCTCCATGGCCGGACCGCTCCGGAACACGACGGGTCGCCGCGTCACGGTGTCCGCAAGTACGATCGCGACCGGGATCTTGGCGTCCTCGAGTGTGGTGACCGGCAGCGACGACACCAGCAGCCGACGCAGGCCGGCATTCGCGGCAAACGCCGTCGATGACCCCACGAGCCCGCGGCCGACCGTCCACGGCCGGAGGGTGAACAGGTCGCGCCGGCGCACCGACAGCCAGAGGCGCTCAAGCCGGTCGACGGCCTCGATCCCTGGGTCGGACGCGTAGACCAGTGCGTTGAGCGCCCCCGACGACGTACCGGTCACGACATCGGGGCGGATCCCCCGCTCGACGAGGGCGCGCAGCTGGCCGACCTGCACGGCTCCCAGACCGGCGCCACCGCAGAATACAAACGCCGTCCGCGGTGCCGTCGTCCCGCCTGATGCCGCGGCTACCACGGCGCCGCCTGCACGTGCGCGCCGCCCGGGTCGGTGGCTGTGCGCGCAACATGATTGGTGGCGGACATCTCGGGGTAAGCGTAATCGGAATTTGCCGCCAGCTGCATCCGGTCCCCGCCGCCGGAGCTGACATTCGTGCCAGCGTACGCGGTTGAGTTCTATCCCTTCGCACTGGGCATCGCGCCGCGCCATGGGCTAGCGTCCCGTCCCGTGACTAACGAGACCTGGTTTACCGGCACCTTCCCGTCGGACGACGGCATGGTGATCGCGTACTTCTGCGCCGAGTTCGGCCTCGCGGCAGACATCCCGATCTACGCCGGCGGGCCTCGGCATCCTTGCCGGCGACCACCTCAAGGCCGCATCCGACCTCGGCGTACCACTTGTCGGGATCGGGCTCTTCTACTACGACGGGTACTTCCAGCAGCGCATCGACGCGACCGGACAGCACGAGCGCTACACCCAGCGCACCGGCGCCGATCTCGGCGCGGAGCAGCTGCGCGATGCCGCAGGCGAGCCACTGCGGATCAGCGTCGAGCTTCCGAACGGACCCGTCTCCGCGATCATCTGGCGCCTGATGGTCGGTTCGGTCACCCTGCTGCTGCTGGACGCCAACATCCCCGACAACGCACCGGCCGAGCGCGAGATCACCGCACGCCTGTACGGCGGCGACCGCGAGACCCGCATCCGTCAGGAGCTCCTGCTCGGCATCGGCGGGCTGCGCGCACTGGATGCGGCCGGGATCAGCGCCGACCGACGTTTCACATCAACGAGGGCCACTCGGTGTTCCTGCAGCTGGAGCGGCTGCGGCTGTTGATCGACGCCGGTGCAACCCTCGCGGAGGCGATGGCGATCGTGCGGCGCAATTCGACCTTCACCACCCACACGCCCGTTCCCGCCGGCAACGAGGTGTTCACCGATGAGCTTGCCGCCGAGTACCTGACCCACGCCGCCGCGTCGATCGGATTGTCGATGGAGGAGCTGGCCGAGCTCGGCAAGGTCACCGACGAACCCGGATTCGGCCTGACGCCGCTGGCGCTGCGCACGACCGCCCGTGCCAACGGCGTCAGCCGCCTGCACGCCGACGTCGCCCGCGGGATGTGGCGGGGCCTGTGGCCCAACCGTGATACGCCCCATGTGCCGATCGGGTCCGTCACCAACGGCGTCCACATCCGGACCTGGCTCGAGCCGGGCATCGCCGAACTGGTCGCGGGAGGCAGGCGTCGACCTCGCGCGCCCGGCCGCCACGGGCTTCGAGCGCGCCACCGAGATCCCGGACGCCGCGCTCTGGCGGGCGCACCGCGCCAACGTCGCGCGCCTGGTGGATCTGGCCAACGCGCGCGGCGCGGTCGCCGGCGTCCGGCCGCGCCTGGATCCTGACGCACTGACGATCGGCTTCTCGCGACGGTTCGCCACCTACAAGCGCGCCGGCCTGCTGTTCCGCGACCCGGACCGCCTGGCGCGCCTGTTGAGTGCACCGGGCGCACCGGTGCAGGTCGTGCTCGCCGGCAAGGCGCACCCGGCCGACGGCGACGGCAAGGCGCTGATCACGACGATCACCGAACTGGCCACCGACCCGCGCATGGCCGGCCGCGTCGTGTTCGTCCCCGACTACGACATGTCGATCGGCGCGCATATCCTCCAGGGCACCGACGTCTGGCTCAACACGCCGCGCCTGCCGCATGGAGGCGTCGGGCACCAGCGGCATGAAGGCGGCGCTCAACGGCGCGCTGAACCTCTCCATCCTCGACGGGTGGTGGGCCGAGGGCTACGACCCGACGATCGGCTGGGCCATCGACGATGGCTCGTCGGCGGGCAGCGAGACCGACCAGGACCTCCGCGATCACGCATCGCTGCATGGACTGCTCGAGGATGAGGTCGTGCCGCGCTTTTACGACCGCGACGCCGACGGGGTGCCGCGCGCGTGGACGACGATGATGCGTCGATCGATTGCGCGCATCGGCGCAGAGTTCTCCGCGGCGCGGATGGTCCGCGAGTACACCGAGCGCTTCTACGTCCCCGGGCACCGGCAGGCGACCTCCGACTGACCGCAGGCGGTCCCGCGACGGCGCGCTGGCGCCGCGCGCGGCTATCATCGAAGGCCCGCCGCGCCCGGAGGACGCAAGGATGGGTCTCTTCCGCAACCGCGGACTCACCGATGACGAGCGCGCCCGGATCCCGCCGGGGCAGCACCTGGTGCGCAACTTCCCCGTGCTCGACGTGCAGGGCCCTCCGTACCACGAGGTGCCTCCGGACTGGGATCTGCGCATCTGGGGCGAGGTCGCCAATCCCCAGCGCTGGAGCTTCGACGAGCTGCTGCGGCTCCCCGCGGCCGCCGAGGTCATCGACATTCACTGCGTCACCTCGTGGTCGAAGCTCGACACGCCCTGGTACGGGGTGCCGATGTCCTGGGTGCTCGAGACCGTCGCGCCGGGTCCCGCCGCGACGCACGTCATCGCGCACGCCGAAGCAGGCTATACGAGCAACGTGCCGCTGACGGCGCTGCGCGCGCCCGGCGTCCTGCTGGCCTACGAATACGACGGGCTGCCGCTCGACCCGGAGCACGGCTACCCGCTGCGGCTCGTGGTGCCGCAGCTGTACTTCTGGAAGAGCGCCAAGTGGCTGCGCGGCCTCGAGTTCCGGTCCTCCGACCAGCCGGGATTCTGGGAGCGTCGCGGGTACTCCAACTCGGCCGATCCGTGGAAGGAGGAGCGCTATGCCTTCTGAGCCGCGGAACCGATTCGAGGAGGAGACCGATCGTGACTTCGACGATATCGAGCGGATCACCCGCACGTTCGTCCACTACGCCAAGGGGTTCTTGATCACCCTGCCGCTGTGGCTGTCGCTGCTGGTCCTCTTGCCCCGCTGGGGGCTCGCCGAGATGCCGTCGCTGCTGGGCGCCTCGCTGATCGCCGGCGGCCTCGCCATCGGCGGCGCGCGCATGTTCCGGCGCAACCCGCCCCAGGGCGGCACGCGCGGCCGGCTGCGTGTGAATCCGCCGGGCCGCGTGACGCTTGTCGGGCTTACGGTGGTGGTTGTGCTCTACGTTGTACTCGTGCTTCGGGCCGGCGCGTGATCGCCGGCCCGCGTTTGCAGTCATCGCCTGAGTCAAGGAGATCTTGCGCCACATGAGCCCACTCATCCCGATGGTCATCGAGCAGACCTCGCGTGGCGAGCGTTCGTTCGACATCTACTCGCGTCTGCTCAACGAGCGGATCATCTTCTTGGGCACGCCGGTCGACGACCAGATCGCCAACCTGATCGTCGCCCAGCTGCTGCACCTGGAATCCGAGGACCCCGACAAGGACATCTCGATCTACGTCAACTCGCCCGGCGGATCGGTGTACGCGGGGCTCGCCATCTACGACACGATGCAGTTCATCAAGCCCGACGTGCAGACCATCTGCGTCGGGCATCGCGATGAGCATGGGGGCGCTGTTGCTGGCCGGCGGCGCCAAGGGCAAGCGCATGGCGCTGCCCAACGCCAAGATCATGATCCACCAGGTCTCCGGCGGCTTCTCCGGTCAGGCGACCGACATCGAGATCCACGCCCGCGAGGCGCTGTCGATCCGACGCAAGCTCGATGAGATCCTCGCGCTGCACACCGGCCAAGACCTCGAGAAGGTCAGCCAGGACACCGAGCGCGACTACTTCATGAGCTCAGAGGAAGCCAAGGCGTACGGGCTCATCGACCGGGTGATCACCCACCACTGACCGACTCGACCAACCTTCTGCAGCCCGTCGGTGCGGCCATCGTCGGCCGCCCGGCGGGGTGTTGGCAGCTGCCGAGCGCGCTCTCGTCGATGGGCCGCTCCTCGATCTCGACCGAGACGATCATCCTCTCGGTCGGGTCCCCGACGTAGGTCCCGCGAAACGGCGGCACGTCCGCGTAGTCGCGTCCCACGGCGACCCGGATGTAGTGCGACAGGTCGGGCTCCGGGTGCGTCGGGTCGAACTCCACCCAGCCGACACCGGGCACCCACGCCTCGCACCATGCATGGCTTTCCGACGGCTCGTCGCGCCCGGCCTGGTGCATCCAGCCGCTGATGTACCGGGCGGGGACGCCGTGCCGTCGGCACAGCGCGATGAACAGGTGCGCCATGTCCTGGCACACCCCCTCGCCCGGTCCGCACCACGTGCTCGACCGAGGTGTCGACGTCGGTGACCCCCTGCTGGTAGACGATGTTCTCGTTGACCGCCCGCTCGAGCGCCGCGCAGCCAGCCCAGAGCATTGTCCGGGCCCCCGAGCTGGGCCCGCTCGGCGAATCCGTTGACCATCTCGCCCCACCTGACGATCGACGACGGCAGCAGGAACTCGGCGAACTGGTCGACCAGGCGCGGATCGTCGAGCGACACGCGCGGGATCGCATCATCGGTCAGCCCGCGGGCGGCGACCGTCACGATGGCATGCGACTCGACGATCAGGCGCTCGTGTGGCTGATCGAGCTGGAGCCAGGCGACCGTGTTGCCGAAGATGTCGCGGTGCAGGTAGACGCTCGTTGACGGCGTGACGTCGATGTGCGCCAGCTCGACGGTCTGGCGGGCATGCGAGCGCGGCAGCAAGCGCAGCTCGTTCACCGATTCGCGGGCCCGGCCCGCGTAGACCATCTCAGTTCTGTGCTTGGCGAGCAGCTTGCGCATACTGGGCCCCTCCTTCCCCATGCGAGGACAGTGCAAAACAGCTCGCGTCGAGCGCCGCGTGGATTGCGTTGCACCGGACCTGGACGCGGTCCATCAGGGAACCCACCTGATTGCCGACCAGCTGGCCCGCGTCGCGGACGACCTCGTCGCGCGCCGCACGGGCACGGCCAAGCGCCTGCGATTCGGGCGGCATGAGCTCGGCGTCGGTCAGCGCCTCCAGCGAGGCGACCACCTGCCCGAGGCAGAAGTTGATCGAGCGCGGGAACGCCGGGTCGACGATCAAGAAGCGCGCGATCTCCAGCGGGGAGCTCACGCCGAGCTCCATGCGCAGGTAGGCCTCGTCGGCGCCAGCAGAGCGCAGCAGGCTCTGCCAGTTGTAGAGATCGACCGGGGCGATCGAGAGCGGATCGGCCGGCCGGGCGAAGTGGAACTTGGCCTCCAGCAACCGTGAGGTCTTCTCGGCCCGCTCCAGGAATCGACCGAGGCGCAGGAAGTGCCAGGGTGCGTCCCGGCGCATCGCCTGGTCGGCCATGCCCTGAATCAGATGCGACGAGCGACGCACGATCCGGCAGAACGGATAGACGCCCTCGGTCGTGATGCGCGCCGGCGGCCAGGCCCGCAACTCGAGGTAGATGGCGTTGAGCGCCTCCCAAAGCTCGGTTGGCAGCATGTCCCGGACCCCACGCGCGTTCCGGCGGGCGCGCCGAATGCACGAGAGCACGCTGTTGGGATTCGACGCGTTCAGCGACAAGAACCAGACGACCGAGCGCTCGTCGGCGCGGATGTGGTTGACCAGGAAGCCATCGAGATCGCCAGTGATCGTGACCAGCGGCTCCCAGACGGTCCGGCGCCCGTCACCGACCGCCATCGCCCGCTCGAGGGTCATCGCGTGGGCGACCTCCAGCAGCCGCGCGTAGGTGTCGGCACGTTCGATGTCACGGGCGATCCAGTACATCGACTCTGCGACGCGCGCCAGCATCAGGCCGCCAGCACCCAGGTGTCCTTGCTACCCCCGCCCTGGGACGAGTTGACCACGAGCGACCCCTCCCGCAGGGCGACCCGGGTGAGGCCGCCGGGCACGACCCGCGGCTCCTCGCCATAGGTGACGAACGGCCGCAGGTCGACGTGTCGTGGCCGGAACGCCCCGTTCAGGAACACCGGCGCCCGCGAGAGCGTGATCGTCTCCTGGGCGATGAACGCGCGCGGGTCGGCGACGATGCGCGCGGCGAACCGCTCCCGTTCGGCCGGCGTCGCGTGGGGCCCGATCAGCAGGTCGTATCCGCCGGCCCCGTCGACGGCCTTGACCACGAGCTCATCCAGGTGCGCGAGCACGATACTCGCGGTCGTCCTCGCGCTCGAGCAGATACGTCGGAACTTGCTCCAAGCAGCGGCTCCTCGGCCAGGAAGTAGCGCACGAGGTCGGGCACGTAGGCGTAGATCGCCTTGTCGTCGGCGACGCCGGCCCCGGGGGCGTTGCAGATCGCGACGCGACCCGCGCGCAGGGCCGCCATCATGCCGGACACCCCGAGCAGCGAATCCGAGCGCAGGCACACCGGATCCAGGAACCAGTCGTCGATGCGCCGGTAGATCACGTCGACCGGTTCGTAGCCGCAGGTCGTCTTGAGGAACACCCGCCGGTCGCGCACGACCAGGTCGCGTCCTTCGACCAGCTGCACGCCCATCTGCTGGGCGAGGAACGCATGCTCGTAGTAGGCCGAATTGAGCGATCCCGGGCTCAGGACGACGATGCACGGTTCGGCGCCGGTCTCGGGAGCACATGCCGCAAGCGCCTCGCGGAGCATCAGCGGACCCTGATCGACCTGGGCGACGTGGTGGTGGGCGAAGGCCTCCGGGAAGACCCGCCGCATGAAGGCCCGATTCTGGACGACATACGAGAGCCCCGACGGGGTCCGCAGGTTGTCCTCGAGCACCCGCCACGCCCCGGCGTCGTCACGGATCAGGTCGATCCCGGCGAAATGCACCCAGCGCCCGTGCGGCGGCTCGACCCCGGCCATCTCACGCATGTAGCCGCCGCACGAGACCACGAGCCAGTTCGGGATGACCCCGTCGTGGATGGCCCGACGGGGGCCGTAGACGTCGGCGAGGAACATGTCGAGTGCCCGGACACGCTGGCGCAGGCCCTGCTCCAACGTCTGCCACTCGTGGTCGGCCACCAGGCGCGGCAGCAGGTCGAACGGGAAGGTCTGTTCGTGGCCGTGGTGCGCAAAGGTGATGCCCTCGGCCAAGTAGCACGCGCCCGCGAGCTCTGACTTGTCGGCAAACGACTCCGGCGTCAGCCGCGCGAGCCCGTCGTAGAGGTCGGCATAGTGCGCCCGCGGTTGGCCGTCCGGCCCGAACATCTCGTCGAACGCCTCATCCACACGGTAGTCACGAAACAGCATGCATCCGCCCGCGTTTGGTGGGATTCGACAACATACGGAGGTTACGCAGGCCGCCAGGGGGCCACATTGGCCGCGCGCACAAACCCAGGCTGCAAAGCTACTCCCTGGGGCACATTCTCACCGGCGGCCACGGGTGCAAGGATGGGGCCAGCTCGCAGGGCGGTGATTGGACACAGAACACAAACGGGGGCCCAAGGGCCCCCGGTTGCTGCGATTCGTCCATAACCGCCATTTCACGAATGGCAATCATGTTGCGTCAATCATGACGGTTCGGAGCTCATTCTGCGAGGGAATCCGTCGTCTTCGGACTATGTAGCAATCGTTACAAGGTGATTGATCGTCGCCAACCATGACCACGGGGGCCCCGCGGGGCCCCCGTGGCGTGTGCTGTCTTGGTGGGGTGTGCCCGGATCGGGCGGTGGGGCTACATCATCCCGCCCATGCCGCCCATGCCGCCCATGTTGGGGCTCATCATGCCGCCCCCGGCACCGGCACCCTCTTCTGGGGTCTCGACCACCAGCGCTTCGGTGGTGATGATGTTCTTGGCGATCGAGGCGGCGTTGGCCAGCGCCGAGCGGGTCACCATGGCCGGGTCGATGATGCCTGCTTGGATCAGGTCCACGTACTCGCCGGTATCGACGTTCAAGCCGTGGCCTTCGGGCAGCTCGCGCACCTTGCCGACCACCACCGAGCCCTCAAGGCCGGCGTTGTCGGCCAGCTGGCGCAAGGGCTCCTCCAGCGCCCGGCGCACGATGCGCGCCCCGGTGGCCTCGTCGCCGTCGAGTGCAAGCTCATCCAGCGCGGATGCCGCGTTGACCAGCGCCACCCCGCCGCCGGGGATGACCCCTTCCTCCAGCGCCGCGCGGGTTGCCTGCAAGGCGTCCTCGACACGGTGCTTTTTTTCTTTCATCTCGGTCTCGGTGGCCGCGCCGACCTTGACCACCGCGACCCCGCCGGCGAGTTTGGCCAGGCGCTCCTGGAGCTTTTCGCGATCGAAATCCGAATCTGAGGATTCGATCTCGGTGCGGATCTGCTTGATGCGCGCCTGGATGCCGGCCGCATCGCCTGCGCCGTCGATGATCGTGGTGGTGTCTTTGGTCACCACGACCTTGCGGGCGCGACCCAGCTGGGAGACCTGGGTGTTGACCAGCTTTAAGCCCATCTCCTCGGCGATGACCTCGCCGTCGGTGAGGATCGCGATGTCCTCGAGCATGCGCTTTCTGCGGTCCCCGAACCCGGGGGCCTTGACCGCGATGCCGGTAAAGGTGCCGCGCAGCTTGTTGACGATCAAGGTGGCAGTCGCCTCGCCCTCGACGTCCTCGGCGATGATCAACAGCGGCTTGTTGGACTGGATCACCCGCTCGAGCACCGGCACCAGGTCCTGCACCGAGGAGATCTTGCCGTTGTGGATGAGGATGTAGGGATCCTCCAATACGGCCTCCTGGCGGTCCGGGTCGGTGATCATGTACGGGCTCATGTAGCCGCGGTCGAACTGCATGCCCTCGGTAAAGTCGAGCTCGATCCCGAAGGTCTGGCCCTCCTCGACGTTGACCACGCCGTCCTTGCCGACTTTCTCGATCGCATCGGCGATCACATCGCCGATGGCCCGGTCGCGGGCCGAGATCGTCGCCACGCGGGCGATGTCCTCCTTGCCGGAGACCTCCTTGGACTGGGCCAGCACCGATGCGGCGACCTTCTCCACGGCGGCCTCGATGCCGCGCTTGAGCCCCATCGGGTTGGCGCCCGCGGCGACGTTCTTGAGTCCCTCGCGCACGATCGCCTGGGCGAGCAAGGTCGCGGTGGTGGTGCCGTCGCCGGCCACGTCGTTGGTGGCGGTGGCGACCTCGCGCACCAGCTGTGCGCCCTGGTTTTCAAACGGGTCACTCAGCTCGATCTCGCGGGCGATGGTGACCCCGTCGTTGGTGATCGTCGGTGCCCCGAAGCGCTTGTCGAGCACCACGTAGCGGCCCTTGGGCCCCAGGGTGACCTTGACCGCGTCGGCCAGGGTGTTGACCCCGCGCTCGAGCGCCCGGCGGGCTTCTTCGGCGAACAAGATGTCCTTTGCCATCTCAGCTCACCGCCTTCGCGAGCACGTCGGCCTCACGCAGGATGATCAGGTCCTCGCCGTCGAGCTTGATCTCGGTCCCGCCGTACTTCGAGTAGATCACCTCGTCGCCGATCGCGACGTCCACGGGGATCCGCTTGCCGTCCTCGTAGCGACCTTCACCCACGGCGACGACGATTCCACGTGACGGCTTCTCCTGCGCCGTGTCCGGCAGCACCAGGCCACTCGCAGTGGTCTGTTCGGCTTCGATCGCCTTCACGACAAGGCGATCTCCAAGCGGTTGTAGCTTCATCCAGGCCTCCCTTGGCTGTTGGCACTCTCTGAATGCGAGTGCCAAAAGGCTATCCGAGCGCCGCGAGGCCCACAAGGCGAACCGGTCTGAACTAGTCGAGCGGCGGGAACTCGATCACTTCGGTGAAGTGCACCACCGAGACCGTGTCGTCGAGACTCACCTCGCGAGAATAGATCTGCGAAAGGAAGTTGACGGTGTCCTCGACGCGGCGGAACTCCGGCGTGTCGCGCTCGATGTCGCGTTGGCTCAGCTCGCGCAACGGCTTGACGTCGACCTGATCGATCATCGCCGTGAAGATGCGCTGCTTGGGCCCCTGGCGATGGCCGACAGTGATCCAGACGATCTGTCCGGGCCGGTACTTGTGGCTCTTGTCCCCGAGCCGGATGGTCGCCGTCTTGCGGCCCTTACGGAGCTGATCGATAAACAGCGGGGAGTAAAAGTTGAGCGCAAACACGGGTTGCTCCCTCGACAGGCGTGCAGGACCGGACCGCGACGGGTCCAGGATGCTGGACGCCGAGCGCAATCGTACGCTGCGCAGGATCGGTCGGCCAGATGCGACCGACCGAGCACCGCGATCTGCTAGCTCACTTGCCGGCGAAGAAGCGCTTCAGGGATTCCCAGAAGCCGCCGCTCGCGGGCGCGCTCTGCGCAGGCGCGGTGGACGCCGCAGGCGCCGCCGCCGCTGCCGGAGCCGCGGTCTCGGCGGTGCCCGCAGATGCTGAGCCGCCGCCGCTGCCGACCCACTTATCGAGCGCTTCCCAGCCGGTCTTGCCCGATGGCCCCGAGGCCGCGGGCGCTGCCGCACCGGCCCCGCCGCTGCCGCCGACCCACTTGTCGAGCGCTTCCCAGCCGGTCTTGCCCGATGGCCCCGAGGCCGCGGGCGCTGCCGCACCGGCCCCGCCGCTGCCGCCGACCCACTTGTCGAGCGCTTCCCAGCCGGTCTTGCCCGATGGCCCCGAGGCCGCGGGCGCTGCCGCACCGGCCCCGCCGCCGCCGCCGACCCACTTGTCGAGCGCTTCCCAGCCGGTCTTGCCCGATGGCCCCGAGGCCGCGGGCGCTGCCGCACCGGCCCCGCCGCTGCCGCCGACCCACTTGTCGAGCGCTTCCCAGCCGGTCTTGCCCGATGGCCCCGAGGCCGCGGGCGCTGCCGCGCCGGCCCCGCCGCTGCCGCCGACCCACTTGTCGAGCGCTTCCCAGCCGGTCTTGCCGGATGGCCCGAGGCCGCGGGCGCTGCCGCGCCGGCCGCGCCGCTCCCGCCGACCCACTTCTCGAGCGCCTCCCAGCCGGTCGTGCCCTTTGGCCCAGAGGCCGCGCGCACACCGGCGTCGCTGCCCCCGCCACCGACGGGCTTGTCGGCCGCGGTTCCGCCTGGGACCCACTTCTCGAGGGCCTCCCAGCCGGTCTTGCCCGATGGCCCCGAGGCCGCGGGCGCTGCCGCGCCGGCCCCGCCGCCGCCGCCGACCCACTTCTCGAGCGCTTCCCAGCCGGTCTTCTGCGCTCCGCCAACCGCGGGCGGCGGGAACCTGAAGTGAAGCGTGGTCGGCGGGGTTCCCTCCGAAAAGTCCTGCGGCATCTCCAACTCCGTGACTGGTTGCGTGGTATGCGAGTGTGCGGATGCGGACGCGCACTGCTCGTGCGTGTCCGCACAAACTTACGCTGCACGGTAGGGCCGGGTCAAGGCGAGCTCCCCCGGAAATCAGACGATTTCCAGGAGCCTGCGGTAGCTGTCCAAGCGCTCGGGGCTGACCACGCCTTCCACCGCGCACCCGGCCTCCCCCAGGTGGCGGCACCCGCGGAATCGACAGTTGTGGGCGGCTGCGGCAATCTCCGGAAATGCCTGTGCCAGTTCGGCGGCCGGCGTCGGTGGCAGATAGAAGGTCCGTACCCCCGCCGTGTCTACGACCGCGCCGCCGTCCGGCAGCAGAATGAGGCGGGGGTCTGTGGTGGTGTGACGCCCGGAGCCGGCACGGGACACCTCGCCGACGGTTCGCGGCAAGCCAGTCAGCGCGGCTGTCAGCGACGACTTCCCGACGCCCGAGTGGCCCGCGAGCGCGGCAACGCGACGGCCGATGAGGCGCCGCACCGCGTCCACGAATCCGGGATCGAACGTCGAACCGGCGAGCACCGTGTAGCCGACGTCGCGGTAGATCTCGACGGCTCGGGCGATCTGCGCGATGTCGTGCGGCAGATCCGCCTTGGTCATCACGACCGCGCACTCAAGACCGCCGAGCTCACCCGCTGCGAGATAGCGATCGACAAACCGCGTCCGGAAGGGTGGATCGACCATGGACGCCACGACGAGCAGCAGATCGGCGTTGGCCACCAACGGGCGCGCCCGGTTGCGCGTCCCGAAGTCACCCCTCGCGAGCAGGGTCGTTCGCGGGACAACGGCTCGAATCCGGGGAGAGTCTGAGTCGCCAGATACCTCGACGAAGTCACCCGCGACGATCGGACCGCCCGGGATGCGGGGAGGAATCCCGGCTTCCTGCTCCACTCCACCCGCGACAACGGTCGCCGTCGGCCCGGATACGCGGACGACTTGGGCGGTGTGGTCAGGAATCGTCGGCGAGGAGCTCGTGTGCGGTGAATAAGGCATGCAGCGGAGCGCCATCCAGCAGCGGCTCGATCAATTCGCGGCCGCCTTCCTCGCGATCGATCACGACAACCGCAGCGACTACCACGCCGCCCGCCTGGCGGGCCTTCTCGATCGCCGTGGCCAGCGAGCCGCCCGAGGTCAGGACGTCATCGACGACGGCCACCGGAGTGCCCTCTTCGATGAAGGGGCCCTCCAGCCACTGCTGAAGACCATGCTTCTTGGCCTCTTTGCGGATGAAGAACCCCGTGACCCGGCGACCGGCTCCCCACGCCGTCGTCGACACCGCGCACACCAGGGGATCCGCGCCCAGCGTCAGGCCGCCGACCGCTGCCACGTCCGTCGACTCAAGCGCGTCCCAGCACAGCTCCCCGGCGAGCTCGGCTCCCTCGGGATCGAGGAGGACCTGACGGCAGTCGACGTAGTACGGAGAACGACGCCCGGAGGCCAGGAGGACGGATTCGCGGATGACGGCGTTGTCCGCGAGCAGGCGGGCCAGCCGGGTTCGGGACTGCGCGAGATCGGTCACGACTAGATGCTACCCGGCCCGCCGCGCTCTGGGCGCTAAGGTCTGGAAGGTTCACCAGCCTGCCGCCGACGCCCGTCCGAAAAAGGAGTGCCGTGGTCGTTGTAACCCCTGAGGGGACCCCCAACCCGAATGCGGTCAAGTTCACCCTCGATCGTCCCGCCACCGAGAAGCGCAGCGAAGCGTTCCGGGCGGGGTCGGACCCAGCCGATTCACCGCTGGGCGCCGAGATCTTCGCGCTCGACGGCGTCACCAACGTCTTTCTCACCGCCAACTTCGTCAGTGTGACGAAGGATGACGGGATGGATTGGGACGAGCTGCTGCCGGCGATCATCGAGCAGATCGAGGCCTTCTACGGGTGAGCGGTACAACTGGCTTCATCTTCGCCTACGCCATCGGGCTGATCTTTCTGGTCGGCGGAATCCTGTTCCTGGTTCTCCTGAGCCAGAACCAGCTGCTGTTCGGGATCCCGTACATCCTGCTGGGAATCGTCATCCTGACCGGCTTGCACATGGGCAGACGGCGGCGCAAACGCCAGGAGCATGACGACGCGCTGCTCGACGCCGAGGAGGACGGCGCACGCAACCCCGGCGGCAGGTGACGCGCGCCCGCATGCGGCCACTCGACGCCCCCGGGCGATCGACCCGGTCGTCGCGTCCAGGGGTTGAATCGGGCGCTCGCTCGCCCTAGCGTTTTGCACCTGTCACGGCGGGATAGCTCAGTTGGTAGAGCACACGACTGAAAATCGTGGTGTCCCCAGTTCGAGTCTGGGTCTCGCCATCCAAAGATGCCCGGTAAATTGCAGGGCTTTCTTGTTGGTTTGGCCGGCCTCCGATGTGACCGCAATCGGCCGAAAATCGACCTCAGAAGTTGCGGGAGACGTTGCGGAGGAATTGCCCGGCTTTCGCGTCCGCCTGCTCTGGGGCGCCCACGCGGGCGGCCCGTCCGGGCGCCGCGCCGAAGTGCCAAACGAACGCCGGCGCCCGGACGGGCACGACTTCGTGACGGAACAGCGCGCCCACTAGCACGGGCCTGCGGACACAACCCGCGTAACAACTCGAAACGACCCGCGCCGGCTCCGGCGGATCCATCACGATCCCATGAGCTGGAGTAGCGACGCTCCGGCGGACGCACGACTACCGTCCGGTCAGTCGCTCGAGCTCGTCCGGGTATCGATCTCCAGCGGGCGCGATCTTCGCGGCGGCGCCATCGATCTCGCCGAGATCTTCGGCGGTGAGCTCGACACCGGCCGCGCCGATGTTCTCCTCGAGGCGTTCCAGCTTCGTCGTGCCGGGAATCGGGACAATCCACGGCTTCTGGGCGAGGAGCCACGCGAGGGCGATCTGAGCGGGAGTCGCCTGCTTTTGCTCTGCGACACGCGCCAGCAGATCCACAAACGCCTGGTTCGCCCTGCGGGCCTCCAGGCTGAATCGGGGAAGGACGCTCCTGAAGTCTGCGCTCTCGAAGGTCGTGGTCTGATCGATCTTCCCGGTCAGAAACCCCTTCCCCAGCGGACTGAACGGAACGAACCCGATGCCAAGTTCCTCGAGGGTCGGCAACAGTTCATCCTCCGGCCGACGCCACCACAGCGAGTACTCGCTCTCGACGGCGGTGACCGGCTGGACCGCGTGTGCGCGGCGCACCGTCTCCACCCCCGGTTCGGACAGGCCGAAGTGCTTGACCTTTCCCTCTTGGATGAGGTCTCTGATTGCCCCGGCAACCTCTTCAATCGGGACATCAGGATCGACGCGATGCTGGTAATACAGGTCGATAGCCTCGACCCTCAGCCGTGACAGTGATCCCTCGACAGTGGCCTTGATGGTCTCCGGTCGGCTGTCGAGCTGACTCCCGCCAAATCCGGGATCGACCTTCCACCCGAACTTGGTCGCGATCACCACGTCGTCTCTAAACGGCACTAAGGCTTCACCAAGGAGCTCCTCGTTCGCGAACGGGCCGTATGCCTCGGCGGTATCGAAGAAGGTCACCCCCAGGTCGACGGCCGACGCAAGCAGCGAAGTCATCTCGCGCCGATCGCGAGCCGGGCCGAGACCGAAGCTCATCGACATGCACCCGAGACCGATTGCCGACACCTCAAGGCCGCTAGCTCCCAGCATTCGCGTCTGCATTGTGTCTCCTCTCACGCGCCCGACGCTGTCGCGCGGGGCACCAGTTTGAGTGTTGCGACCCCAGCCTGCGGGGCGATGATGGATTCGATGATGTGGGCGGCGTATCGCCG
The DNA here is from genome assembly GCA_963784985.1 of uncultured Thermoleophilia bacterium. GTDB lineage: Bacteria > Actinomycetota > Thermoleophilia > Miltoncostaeales > Miltoncostaeaceae > CAITWD01. The sequence continues at coordinate 76,225 of CAWATR010000003.1, read as the reverse complement.
GTACTTGGTCCGGTAGGCGGCATCGATCGCGACGGCGTCGTCCTCGGTCTCGACCAGTTGCACGTCCCTGGTCACTCCTCCCACGAAGACGCGGGCCTCATGGCGATCTTGGGCACCGCGAAACCAGGACGCAGGGCGCCCGGTCACCGACCGGACGTAGACGTCATCCCCGACGCGTACGACCCAAATCGTCACGGGACGACGCAATGTGCCATCCGATCGCATCGACGCGATCTGGAGCTCGTCAGAATCCGCGATGCGCCTCAACTCGTCGTCGCTCCAGCGGTTCAATGGCCAATCTCCTCAGACTCAGGTCTGGTGCGGCTGGTCGAGCGGCCCACGCCGGGGCCGAGCCACCGAATTGCGGGGATCCTCTCGGGTTGGTTGCAGACCGGACTCATGTCCCGAAAGCCGGCCCGGCACCGTACTCGGCGTCGGTGACGTGCTCTCCCCAGGTTGCTGCGTTCCACTGTTCGTCCACCTCGAGCATGGCGACATGCGTCATGAGCCGGGTGGAGTTGGCAGCGGGCATGACGATCGGCATGAAGACGCTTGGGGCTGTGCCGTCGAACGCCCTGACAGGGCCGCGCCTCTGACGCCTGCATGGATGGCTGAAATTCGTGGTGTCCCCACTTCGAGTCTGGGAATCGCCATATCGAAGAGCCCCGCCCGAGCGGGGCTGCTACTGCGCCGCCACCCCGAGCCCAGAGCACACCGAATTGGTCCGAAATCGTGCGAGTCCGACCGACGAGCGTCACCCACGGTGCGGGGATCCGAAAAGCATAGGTCAAGCGCCGACGCATGATTCGTCGCCGCTCACATGGTGCCGATGTCGATGTTCCCGATCGAGGCGCACCGGATCGCTCGGCCCACGGCTTCGGGCGCCAGAGCGGCGGCGTGGACCGATCGTCCGAGCACAGTGAGCTCTAGCCACGGTGCGTCACGCGCGGTCGGTCGACGCCGCCCCTGCGGCGATTCCACGCCAGGACCACTGCGGGCTACTGTGGCGCCGTGAGTTCCTCGATGACTTCAGTGCACCACGCAGCGAACGCTGCTTGCGCGAGAACACCTTTCCGAAGCGCGAGGCGCACGTACCTCGGGGCTTCGTTGGGTAGTTCGGCGATCCGATGCTCAAAGTCCTCGCGTCGTCGGTCATGGAGATCACGAAGTGCCTCCAGATGGGCGATCACCTCCGAGGTCGGCAGGACATCGGCCACGAGGAGTTTGACCAGGGTCTCGTCGCGAAGCTGTGCCAGACCCCACGGCTCTGTGACCCAGTCACGAAGCGCATCCTGCCCAGCGGAGGCAATCGAGTAGACGCGCTTGTTGGGCCGGTCGGCCTGGACCACGTGCTCCTGAGTCACGTATCCCAGCGCCTCGAGTCGACGCAACTCGGCGTAGATCTGCGAGTAGGACGCGTGCCAGAACTGCGCCGCTCCCGCTTCGAGCCGGGCCTTGATCTCGTACCCCGTGGCGGGGGCCGCGGCGACCTGGCCGAGGACAGCAAAAGTCGTGACCGGGAGACGATCACGCTCAGGCGTCTGCTGAGTTGTCACGCGGGATCCACTGATCTATATTTTAAATAGTCATACAACGATACCAACTATGAAGGACTGTCATGCGACTCTACCATCGCTGGAAATGTCCATGGTGCGCGGCTGCGCGCCAGGGAATCGAGAATGTCGGGGTCGACGTTGATCTGATCGAGGTGCCGTATCCGCGCGAGGAGCGCAACGAGGTCGAGGCGATCAGCGGGCAGCGCAAGGTCCCCGTCCTCGTGGACGGCGAGACCGTCGTTGTCGATTCACGACAGATCGTGCGGTACCTGTATAGGCAATATGGCGGCGAGCGATTTCGGCGCTCTGCAGGCGAGCTCGCCGACGATCTCGACGGCGAGCTCGCGGACACGTGCGAGTTCCCCTCTCGGGTCGCGCAATGAGCTCCCCGGAGCGGTTTCGCGTGGTCCGCGCTGACGAGGTGGTGTTCCGCGAACGCCGCGGTGGAGGCCCGAGCTCCCAGGACCTGTCGGGGGCGCTCGGGGCCGAACACATGATGCTTCGGATGTGGCGATACGGCCCCGGCCACGCCATGGCGTACCACCGCCACCGGACCCAAGAGGAGATCTATGGCCTGGTCTCGGGCGGTCCGCAGGAGGTCGTGGTGGACGGCGCGGTCGTCACGCTCAATGACGGCGACTGGATTCGCCTACCCAAGGACACGCCCCGGCGGATTCGCAACGCGGGCGACGGCGACGCGGTGTGGGTCACCATCGGCGCGCCGCCCGGTGATGGCATCACCGACGGCATTCGACTCGACCCTGACACTGGGGAACAGATCCCGCGCTAGCGAGTTGCCATTCGCTCGGCTCAGCATCGTCTGACCGGCAGCGACCCGCATTTGGGCGTAGTGAGCCGAGGCCGTGGCTCCACGCTGAGCGTCGCTGCCGGCGCGCACCGTGACTCCAGCCCTGGCGGAGGCCGGAGTGTGGCACAGAATCCGGCAACGGGAAGCCAATCAACGGCTTCGTTCCGGCCTCGCAGACGGAGGCGGAGGAGAACGGGACGATCTACGACCCGTAGGTCGCGTGCAAGAGTCGCAGCTGGGTGGCCGAGCTTGAGCGGGAGGTGCTACGAGTCGGTCGATCGGTCGGTCGGTCGCTCGGCGCTACCTGGCGTTCTTCGTTCAAATATCACCTCGATCGAGGGTCCGTCGCGCCCGGCGGTGCGAGTATCGTGGCGATCGTCAGTCGGTGCGCCGCAACACGGGCAACAGGTGACCGCGACGCCCCTGAATCGCGTCGCCGTGATTCAGGCGTACAGTGTAGGAACACCCTCTTGGGAGAGTCGCCTCACTGGGGCTGGACGGCGACAGCTGGCCGGTGCAGGGTCGACGCCTCGACTGAGCCAGATCGAGGAGTTCTCCCATGCATGTCACCCCAACGCCTGTCCTGTCCGCGGCCTCGTCGGCAGATCCCGGTCGCTCCTACGGCATCCTCAGCACGTACCCGCCGACGCCGTGCGGCCTCGCAACCTTCACTGCTGCTCTGACCCGCGGGCTCGAGGCCAACGGCGCGGCTGTTGGCATTGTGCGCGTGGCCGACGGGACGAGTGCGTCAGACGCCAGGATCGTGAGCGAGCTGGAGAACAACGTGCCGGCGTCGGCGGCTCAGGCCGCCACCAGTTTGAACGAATGCGACATGGCGATTGTCCAACACGAGTACGGCTTGTACGGCGGTCGCGACGGCGACGAAGTCCTCGACATCTTGTGCGGGCTCACCGTCCCGTCGATCGTCGTTGCCCACACGGTGTTGCTGGCACCGACCGAGCACCAGCAACAGGTGTTGGAGTCCGTCACCGAGGCAGCCAGCTTCGTCGTCGTGATGACAGACGCGGCCCGGCAGCGGCTGTGCAGCCGCTTCGACGTTGACCCGTCCAAGATTGTGATGATCCCCCACGGTGCCGCAACACCACCCGCCCGGGTTCCGTACGACGGCTCCACCGGCCCGGTGTTGCTTACGTGGGGCCTGATCGGCCGGGGGAAGGGCATCGAGTGGGCCATTGACGCCATGGTGGACTTGCAAGATCTCCGGCCTCGGCCGCGCTACGTCGTCGCAGGTCGCACGCACCCGAAGGTACTTGCCTTCGAGGGAGAGGTCTACCGTGACATGCTCGTTGAGCGAACGCGGACAAACCGGGTCGCCGCGTCGGTGAGCTTCGACTCCGGATATCGGGACCTGGCTTCGCTGACGAACCTGATCCAGGACGCGTCCGTCGTTGTGTTGCCGTACGACTCGCGGGACCAGGTCACGTCTGGCGTGCTCGTCGACGCGATCGCCGCCGGTCGGCCTGTCGTGGCAACGGCCTTTCCCCATGCCGTGGAGCTTCTGTCGAGCGGCGCAGGCATCGTCGTGCCCCATGGGGACGCCGCGGCGTTGGCGGCTGCGCTGCGCCGCGTCCTCACCGAGCCTGGCCTCGCCGCAGCGATGGCGGGCGAAGCGGCCCGCCTGGCTCCCACGCTCGGATGGCCGGCGGTTGCAGACCAGTTCGCCAGCCTCGCCGAGCGGATCCTCAGTGCTCCCGAACCGGTCCCTGCGTGATCGCCCAAGCGCCCCGTTTTGACCACCTTGCGCGAATGACCGACGAGCACGGGACCTTCGAACATGCCGATTACACGACCCCCCGCCGGGAGCACGGCTACTGCACCGACGACATGGCTCGCGTCCTGGTGGTCACCAGTCGTGAGCCGCATCCCGATTCGCTCGTGACTGGCCTGGCCGAGACGGCGCTTCGCTTCCTGGTTGAGGCCCAAGGCGTGCGCGGCGACTGCCGAAACCGGCTGAGCAGCCGAGGCGTCTGGCACGGCCGTCGTGGCGTCGAGGACTGCTGGGGGCGGAGCCTTTGGGGCCTCGGCACGGCCGCTGCCCGAAGTCCAGATGACGCGGTCCGGCAGATCGCCCTCGCCCACTTTGAGCGCGGAACCCAGGAGCGCTCGCCGTGGCCCCGGGCGATGGCATTTGCGGCCCTCGGCGCCGATGAGGTCCTGACGGCCCATCCGAACCATCGTGGCGCTCGGGATCTCCTGGTCGACGCCGTCGAGGTCATCGTCGATGACCGCCGGCCCAACGCCGCCTGGCCATGGCCCGAACCCCGCCTTGCGTACGCCAACGCGGTGCTCCCTGACGCGATGATCGCCGCCGGCGTGGCCCTCGACCGCACGAGCCTCGTGGACGACGGGCTCCACCTGTTGGCGTGGCTCCTTGCGTCCGAGACATGCGACGGCCACCTTTCTGTCACACCGGTCGGCGGGCGCGGGCCCGATGACCGACGCCCGGAGTTCGACCAGCAGCCCATCGAGGTCGCCACGCTCGCAGACGCCTGCGCTCGCGCCGCGCATCACACCGGGAACAGCCGATGGACAGCCGGCGTCACCGGCGCGGTGGCCTGGTTTCTCGGTGACAATGATGCAGGTGCGCCCATGTGGGACCCCGACAGCGGCGGAGGCTACGACGGGCTCCGCGCCGACGGCCCCAATCTCAATCAAGGCGCAGAATCCACACTCGCATTGATCTCGACGCTGCAGCACGGCTGCCGTGGCATGGGGGTCGGGAAATGAGCGACGGGCCCGGACGACAGTTCCTGACCCACAGTTCGCTTCGACTCCACCCCGACGTCGGACGCGTCATCGCGATGCAGTTCATCCCGGGTGAGGAGATGCCCAATGGGGGCTCGCGCGCCGCGTCGGTGATCGACCGCATCTTGGCGATGGATGACGTCGAGGTCACGAACACGCTCGCCGAAGTCAGGCGGCGCTTCGCACACCGCCACCGCCACCTCGACGCAACATGGTCACGTCACTTCCACTTGGCCGTCCACCGCGCTGGGCGCGGCTTGGGCGTCAGCGCCGACCGAGCACTGCTCATCGGCGCCTACTTCACCCGTGAGTGCTCGCTGGAAGCCGCAGCCCTGTTTAACCCGTCGATCGTCACCCATCCGGACCAGAGCGGCATGGGGATCGGCGAGACGCGCTTCGTGATGAGCCTGCGAGCCGTGGGCGAGGGTCACATCTCGTCCATTGAGTTCCGCACGGGCGTCGTTGACCGCCATGGCGAGGTCCGCGTCGACGACCCGGGAACGTTCCTCGATTCCGGCACGCACTCGCCAGGTCCCTACCAGCGGCGCCTGTTCCGGGCAAAGCTGGCCGAACGCGGATGCGATCGCGAGGCCGCTGCCCTCGTCCTGGGCCATCTCCCACCCCAATTCGGGCCTGACGAGCTCGAGATCGCAATCGACTCGATGCATCGCGACCTGCCGTTTGGGCCTGCCGCCAGCCACGCGCTGGAGTGCATCCGCTGGGTCGCAGCGAACAACTACACCGTCGCGTTTTCCGCCGACACCGCCATCGCAGAGCGCGTGCTGTGGCCGAACGGCCCAGCCGAGCTGCACGGGATGGAGGATGCTCGGTTTGTGCGGTTTGTCGATGACGACGCCACCGTCACCTACCTCGCCGCGTACACCGCATTCGACCGCCCTCGTGTGGCCCCCCAACTGCTCTCGACCACCGACTTCCGCACCTTTGCCATCTCCCAGCTCTCGGGACCGTTCGCCACCAACAAAGGCATGGCGCTGTTCCCGCGCAAGGTCGGAGGGCGGTATCTGGCCTTGTCGCGCTGGGACCGCGAGCACTCAGCCGTCGCGATCTCCGATGACGGCACCGACTGGGCGGAGGCCACCACCCTCGCTCCAACGCTGCGGCCCTGGGAGCTGATCCAGGCCGGCAACTGCGGGTCACCGCTCGAAACCCGCGAGGGGTGGCTTGTCCTGACCCACGGCGTGGGGGCCATGCGTGAATACGCGATCGGCGCGCTGCTTCTCGACCTCGACGACCCTCGTCACGTGATCGGAGCGCTTCCTCATCCGCTCCTTGTCGCGAGCGATGACGAACGCGACGGCTACGTACCAAACGTCGTCTACTCCTGCGGGGCACTGATCACGGACGAGACGCTGGTGCTCCCCTACGCGTTCGCCGACATCGCCGTCGGTGTCGCCCTCATCGATCTTCCAGAGCTCCTGGGCCGGTTGACTGGTGCGCGTTGACGACCAGGGAGCGTACCCGGGAAACGCTGCGAGTCGCCGTATTGGCGCCGATCTCCTGGCGCACCCCTCCCTGGCACTACGGGCCGTGGGAGCAGTTCGCGTCCCTCCTGACTGAGGGTCTGGTCGAGCGGGGCGTGGACGTCACGCTCTTCGCGACCGGGGACTCGGCGACGGCTGCCCGCCTCGTCTCGGTCATCTCGCGCGGATACTCGGACGATTCGGGCGCAGACCCAAAGGTCGTCGAATGTCTGCACATCGCCGAGGTCTTCGAACGCGCCGCCGAGTTCGACCTGATTCACAACAGTTTCGATTTTCTCCCGCTGACCTATTCCGGGCTCGTGTCGACCCCGGTGCTTACGACCATCCACGGGTTCTCATCGCCGCGCATCCTCCCGGTGTTCAAGAAGTACAACACCCGCTCGGGATACGTCGCGATTAGCGATTCCGACCGACATCCCGACCTCGACTATCTCGCCACCATCCACCACGGGATCGACACCGACGCGTTCACCTTGCGGGCGTCGGCTGGGGAGTATCTGCTGTTCTTCGGCCGTATCCATCCCGACAAAGGGGCGGTCGAGGCGATCGACGTCGCCGCCCGCGTGGGCCTCCCGCTGGTCATGGCCGGCATCATCCAGGACCGCGAGTACTTCGAGACGTCGATCGCGCCCCGCCTCGATGACGAGCACGTGCGCTATGTGGGCTCCGTCGGGCGGGAGGACCGCGATGCGCTGCTCGGCGGAGCCCTCGCCCTCCTTCACCTCGTCAACTTCGAGGAGCCATTTGGTTTCAGCGTCATCGAAGCCATGGCGTGCGGGACTCCGGTCATCGCCACGCGGCGCGGGTCGATGCCGGAACTGATCGACGACATGCACACCGGCATCCTGGTCGACAATTCGGACGAGGCCGTCCGCGCCGTCGGCCGGGTCGCAACGCTCGAGCGCACCACGATTCGCGAGGAGGCCGTTGGCCGATTCGGCCGCGCTCGGATGGTCGATGCCTATCTCAGCGTGTACGAACGGGTGCTCAACGGTGGGAGCTGACCTGGGCCCGTTCCGCCTCGGCGTCAACTATTGGCCCGCCACCACGGCGATGGCGTGGCTCGCCGACTACGACGCTGCGGTCACCAGACGCGACTTCCAGCGCATCGCCGGCGCGGGGATCGACACAATCAGGGTGTTTCTTCGCTGGGAGGATGCACAGCCCGCGGAGAGACGCATCGACGGCCGCACCCTCGGGCGCCTCGTTGACGCCGCCGACGCCGCGACCGAAGCAGGCGTCGCGCTGATCGTGACCCTCTTCACCGGGCACATGAGCGGCGTGAACTGGATACCGCCGTGGGCGGTCGGTGCAACCGCCGGTGATCGGCGCTTTCGTGTCGTGTCGGGGGGCCGGGTCCATGCGCCGGGACGCGGCGTGCGGAACTGGTACTCGGATGCCGCCGTGGTCGCCGCCCAAGAGCGGCTCGCCGGCGCGGCGGCCAGCGCGCTCTCCGGCCACCCGGCAGTGTGGGCCTGGGATCTCGGGAATGAGAACTCCAACTGCACATTGCCGCCGGACAGATCGACCGCGGACGCCTGGCTGCAGCGTATGACCGGGGCGATCCGGCGGGGCGACCCCGGTCGGCCGCTGACGGTCGGGATCCACATGGAAGATCTCGAGGAAGACCGCGGTATCGGTCCCGCAGAGGTCGCCCGCTGGTGCGACTTTGTGTCGATGCACGGCTATCCCATCTACGCCACATGGTCAGGGATGCCGGCGGACACGCGAGTGGTGCCGTTCCTTGAGCTCCTCACGCGCTGGTTGGCAGGTGGCACCGCCGTGCTCTTCGAGGAGTTCGGACTCCCCACCATCCCCGTCGCTGGGCCGGTCAGCTCGATGGCCGTCGACGAGCGCCTCGCTGCGGAGTACACGGGCTCGGTAATCGATGCCCTCTGGGCGCAGGGCGCCATGGGCGCCGTGCTGTGGTGCTTCACGGATTACGCCACCCCGCTCTTCGGGAGCGCTCCCCTGGACGTGGCGGTCCACGAACGCAGCTTTGGATTGTGGCGGGCCGACGGTGCTCCAAAGCCGTCGGTCGCCGCAGTATCTGCGCGTGCCGCCCGGAAACGCAGCGCACCGAGCAGTTTGAGTTGGTTCGATATCGAGCCCGACGAGTTCTACGCCGATCGGCACGCGCAGCTGGCTCGTCTCTACCGCCGGTATTGCGGTGGGGAGGACGACACCGCCTGCCACGACGCGGCCGTGTACTAGGCGACCTGGGTGCCGCAAAGTCGATTGCCCCACCTGCGCGCCGCTGCCAGGATCGAGACCATGGTCCGGGCGGCGGCCTCGCCGGGACGTCCGTCGCGGCGAAGTGTTTCGGCTGCGGTGGGAGGATGCCGATCTGGCTGGACGTCGGCTCCACGTCCAGCGATGAGGGCCACCGTGTGCTCGATTCCTTCGGCGACGGCCCGCTCGCGTCGTTCGGGCGCGTCACGCGCGTCCATGCCCCCGAGCAGCCGCTTGGCGATCTGTGCGTCGCTCGAGCGCGTAGGGGTGGCGCGCCCTGTGAATGGTGATGCCAGCCGCAGCCTTGATGGCCGCGCGGCACGCGAGGCGCAATGATAGGCTCGTCAACTTCTACCGCGCGGAGGAGCAGCAGACATGAATCGGCTCGATGGGCGCGTTGCCGTCATCACCGGTGCCAGCGGGGGCATCGGCCTGGCCGCCGCGCAGGAGATGGCTAGCCAGGGCGCTGCGGTCCTAATCGCAGATATCCAGGACGAACTCGGCGAGACCGCCGCCGAGGCGCTGCGTCGCGACGGTGCGCGGGCCGTGTACGTGCACGTCGATGTCACCTCTGAAGATGATGTTGCGATGATGGTCGAGACCGCCGTCTCGCAATTCGGCCGGATCGACTGCGCCTTTAACAACGCCGGCATCGAGGGCACCCAGGCGCTGGCGGCCGAACAGACCCCCGCGGACTGGCAGCGCGTGCTTGATGTCAATCTCGGCGGCGTTTGGCGCTGCATGCGCGCTGAGATCCCGGTGATGCTGGCGACGGGCGGCGGCAGCATCGTCAACTGCGCCTCCGTGGCAGGGCTGGTCGGCTTCGCCGGGATCGCACCCTACGTTGCGAGCAAGCACGGCATCGTCGGCATCACCAAGACTGCCGCGCTTGACTATGCGACCGCTGGAATTCGCGTCAACGCGGTCTGTCCGGGGATCATCCACACCGAGATGATCGAGCGGTTCACCCACGGTGATCCTGACCTCGAGGCAGCGATGGTGGCGAGCGAGCCGGCGGGGCGAATGGGCGAGCCCGCAGAAATCGGCGCCGCCGTCGCGTGGCTGTGCTCCGACGCAGCCTCGTTCGTGACAGGGGTCGCCATGCCGGTCGATGGAGGCTTTGTCGCCCAATAGGTCATACGGGCCGACTCCGCCGCTCGAGCACTCGCGCGTCAATGCAGGACCGACTAGCCTCGACCCAACGTCCAGACGGCACTCGAGGAGCCAGGATGACGCAACTGACGCGGTAGGACGGGTAATGGTCCCCGTCGCCGATCAGGACCGAGCCATCGCGTTCTATGTGGACAAGCTCGGATTCACAGTTGTCGCTGACGTTCCATTCGGGGACAGCGAGCGCTGGGTCGAAGTCGCGCCGCCTGACGGGGGTGCCGCGTTGGCGCTCGTACCGGCGACGGACCACTATCCGACCGGTCGCATGACCGGGATTGCGCTGGGTTCATCGGACCCGCGCGGCGACCACGAGGGTCTGCGCGCCGTCGGGGTCGATGTCGACGCCGCGCTCATGGGCGGCGATGGAGGGGTGCCCCTGCTGTTCTTCTTCCGCGACGTCGACGCGAACCAACTCATGGTTGTCGAGGATCGCTAGCTGCGTCGCACGCTCGAGCCGGGCCCCACGCACCGACCACTCAACCTGGGATCCGACTGTTGCCGTCGTCGGCGCGATCGGTCGCGACCCGGCGCCGTCGTCCGCCGGAGCGCGGCCGTGCAGGTTCCAGGCACCCGACTCCCGGTGACCGAGCAACGTCAGGGTCGATATGCCCGTGGCAGGCGGTTCGGTGATTCCAACGGCCGCGGTTCGATCTCCTCGGGTTGCCGCAGACCAGGCCGCCGCGGGACGGCTGATCGAGCTCGATCTGCACGCATCCGGGGTGTCGACCACCCACGGGCGGTGATCACAGCGACGGGCGGCGGCCCATCCTGCACTGACCCCCGACGCCCCAGCTGGCGACGTGACCTGACAGCGGCCGTGATCCCCGTGGGACCGCGATCAGGCGACGCCAGCCGGACGGACCACGGTCCGGCGAGCCGCAACACGTAAGATAGGGATGAGGAGACCGTGCGCTCCCATCGACCGACGCACCGTCGCGTGCGCCCCGCTGAGACGAGAGGGAGCGACCACGTCACAGACGCGAGTGCATGAGGTGCAGGTCCAAGCCGTCGACATCGCGCGGTTGGGTCCCCTGATCGGGCCCGAACGCATGTCGAGGGTGGAACGCGTCGCCGACGCCGTGCAGACCGCGCTGTCGGGGCGAGCCGTCATCAACATCAACTCGACTGCGGCAGGTGGGGGCGTCGCAGAGATGTTGGTCTCACTGCTCGCCTACGTACGCGGCGTCGGCATCGACGCACGGTGGCTGGTCATCCAGGGCGACGACGCCTTCTTCCAGATCACCAAGCGCATCCACAACGGGCTCTACGGGGGGCCCGGTGACGGTGGCCCGCTCGGCGAGTCCGAACGTTCGCACTACGAGCGGGTGCTGCACGAGAACGCGAACGAGCTGCTCGCACTCGTCCGCCGGGGGGACGTCATCATGCTCCACGATCCCCAGCCGGCCGGCCTTGCCACCGTCCTTGCCGGTGCCGGCGCACGTGTGATCTGGCGTTGCCACGTCGGATGCGACGCCCCCAACGAGTGGACCCGCCGCGCCTGGGACTTCCTTCGTCCGTACCTCGATGGGTCGAGAGCTTCGTCGTCTCCCGCGCGGCGTTCGCCCCTCCCTGGACGGAATCGCACCACGTCACGGTCATCCCCCCCTCGATCGACCCCTTCACGCCGAAAAACCAGCCGATGTCGCACCGCACCGTCCGCATGACCCTCGGCTACGTCGGTCTGCTCGGCGACGGTGGAGCGATCCCGGATGTGCCGTTTGCACGACGTGACGGATCGCCGGGACGCATCAATCGGCACGCCGACATTCTCCAGACCGGACCCCCGCCGCCGCCGGACGCCCCGCTTGTGGTGCAGGTCTCGCGCTGGGATCGCATGAAGGACATGGAGGGCGTGATGGCGGGCTTTGCCGAACACGTCGACCCTCGCCTCGGCGCGCACCTCGTCCTTGCCGGACCGATTGTCACCGGCATCGCCGACGATCCCGAAGCGAGCGAGGTCCTCGCGCGGTGCATCGTTCGATGGCGCCAACTGCCGCACTCGGAGCGCTCCAGGGTGCACCTGGCATGCCTGCCGATGGCCGATCCCGACGAGCAGGCCGCGATCGTCAACGCCCTTCAGCGACACGCACAGGTCGTCGTGCAGAAGAGCCTGGCGGAGGGGTTCGGGCTTACCGTCACGGAGGCGATGTGGAAGGCCCGGCCGATCGTCGCGAGCGCGGTCGGGGGTATCGTCGACCAGATCGTCGATGGCGAGCACGGGCTGCTGCTCGACGACCCCGGCGACCTCGCGAGCTTCGGGCGCGCCGTCTGCTCGTTGCTGCAGGATCCACCGCTGTCCGACCGGCTCGGCCGCGCTGCCCACGCGCGCGCCACGAGCGAGTACCTCGGGGATCGGCACCTCGTGCAGTACGGGGAGCTCCTTGCCGGGCCGATCTAGCCGGGCGCTGGGACATCGGACGGGCGCGACTCCGCATCCGTCTGCTCGACGATGGCCGGCAACTGCGCGTCGGCAGGATCCGCAGCTCGCCCCGCCGGGCCGCGGAGCGCCTCGTGGATCGCGACGCCCACCAGGGCGCCCGCCAACGGGCCAACGATGTAGATCCACAGGTTCGTCGCGTCGCCCGTGACGAGCGCGGGGGCCAGCGACCGGGCCGGATTCATGGAGGCTCCGGTGATGGGCCCCAGGCATCGAGCTAAACGCCGTTGATCACGATGGCCCCGGTGCCGGCGAATCCAGGCAGAAGGCCCCGACAGTTCGGCGGCCAGGCGTCGAGCCAGAGCTCGAGCCGGTCATCCGCGATCGCAGGGCGCAGATCGGGGATCGCGCTCGGCGATCCGACCGACTCGACCTCGCACGACGGCAGCGGTAGGACCGTCGATCGATGCCTCGAGCGACCGTCAATGAGTCGAGGATGGGGCCCGGGGTCCCGTCGTTCGGCTTGCCGACCGAGCCGCAGTTGACGAACTGGGCGCGCGGGGAAAGTCTGCGTGTGTGAGCTGACGCCGCTGTTCGACGTCGGGCAGCCGACGGTCTCCCATCACCGCAAGGTCCTGCGGGACGCGGGGATCGTCGCCAGCGAACGACCGGGCCTGTGGGCCTACTACTACGTCCTCCCCGACGCGCTCGCGGAGCTGCTTGCCTGGCTGAGCTGAGGGACGTCACGCGCCGCACGTCGAGACCGCCGGCGCGCGCGGCGCGGGCGCGTCGTGGTCCCCGGGGACCCGTGTCCCCGATCGGCGCGGGCTGGCGAACCCGGGAACCCACCTGCTACTGCCGCCTCAGCCCACCGACTCGGCGGGGCGGCCGCCCCACGGACCTCGCCGCTGTCGGGCGGCGACGACCGCGCGCCCGAGGCCAAACCATGCAGCGCTGATCGTCGCGACGAAGAATCCGACGGGCCAGTTGGACTCGAACGAGCACGCGATCGCCGCCCACAGCGTGGCGAGTGCGATGAGCACCGAGCCGAGCATCGCCAGGCCGGGACGGTCGGTCAGGCATCGCGCCGCCGCTGGCGGCCCGATCATCAACGTGAAGACCAACAGCGCACCGACGACCGGCACCGTCATCGTGGTGGCGCACGCCAGGACGAGCAGAAACGCAAGTTCAACGAGGTACGGAGAGATCCCCCGCGCCGCGGCAACCTCGGGGACCAGTGACGTGATCATGAGCCGGCGATAGAGCAGTCCCACCACAACGACGCACACCAGGCCGAGTACGGCGACGGGCAGGGTCTCCGTCGTGCTGACCCCGAGAATCTCGCCGAACAGCAACGAGAAGATCTCCGGCTCGTATTGGGTGCTCTGACTGAGAAACGCCGCCCCGAGCGCCAGCATCATCACCAGCGTGAGCGCCGTCGCGACGTCGGGCTTGCCACGTCGGCCCAGCGTCCCGATGCCCAATGCCGCGAGTACCGCAAAGACGCCGAGGCCAACGAGCGGGTTGACGCCGATGAGGTTGGCGCCCGCGGCGCCCGCGAATGCGCCGTTGGGGATGGCATGCGCCGGGAACGCGGCCCCGCGCAGCACCACGAAGAAGCCCACCACGCCCGCGACGATTGCCACGATGGTCCCGACCTCCCACGCATTGGTCATGAACCCGGAGAACATCAGCGAGCCGCCTGCCGCCTCGGCGCTGCGGGCACGGTCGGCGTCAAGGGCTGCGCGGTCGTCGCCGTATCGACCCGCCCTGCCCGCCGGCGAACCGCCGGCAGCCCCGACAGGAGATAGACGACAACGGCGATCGCGACGATGAAGAAGCTCACCGGCAGCGCCTGATGCGATGGGACCCAGTAGTAGGTGTCATAGGCGAGCAGGATGCCGAGCCAGGTCGTTGCGATCCCCAGCGCGCAGGCGAGCAGCATTGCGGCATGAACGTTTCGCGACAGGCGCAACGCGGTCGCCGGCGGCCCGATCAGCAGTGCCGTCGAGAGGATGGACCCGATCGCGATCGACGAGAGCCCGACGGCCACGGCGAGCGCCAGCATGAACAGCAGGCCGGTGAGACGCACCGGAACGCCCGCCACGGCGGCGATCTCCGGGCTCGCCGTGCTCAGCAGTAGCGGTCGGTAGATCACCGCGACCACCGCGAGCGTCACCGCGCCGAGCGCGATGACCACGGGCACCGTCGACGGGTCGACGGTGAAGATCGAACCGAACAGGATCTGCTGGGTCGCGCCGGTCGTCGCGTGCTGCGTCGTGTCGAGGTAGAGAAACAGCGCCGCGAGCCCGGTCGCGACGCCGAGCACGATCCCGGTCGCCAGGTCCCGGCTGCGGACCCGTTGGACACCGATCAGATCCATCGCGCCGGCTCCGATCACGCCACCCCCGATGAATCCCGCCAGTGGGTTGAGCCCGACCAGGAACGCCCCTGAGCCCCCCGTCGTCGCGACATCGGTCAGTGCATGCCCGGCGAAGGACTGGCTGCGCATCACGGTGAACACACCGACGATCGCCGACACGACCGCGACGGCTGCGCCGAGGATCGCCGCCGTATGCACGGGACCGCTGGCGAAGAAGCCGGGCTCGAACAGGACGTGCATGCGTGTCAGACGACCGTCAGCGGCGGATGGTCGGGAATGTCGTGACCGCCGGCGCCCGGCTCGGCCACCACCAGCACGCGTCCATGGAGCCGCAGCACGTCGACGTGGTGGCCGTAGAGCTTGCTGAGGACCTCGGGTCGGACGACCTCGTCGGTCGTCCCGCTGGCCGCCCGACCGCCGGAGAGATAGACGATTCGATCCATGACCGGGAGAAGCGCGTTCATCTCATGTGCAGACAGAAGGATCGCGACGTCCTGGTCGGTGGACAGGCGATGCAGCAATGCGACGATCTCCTGCACGCTCTTGGGATCGAGGTTCGCCAGTGGCTCATCGAGCAGCAGCAACTTCGGCTGGCTGATCAGGGCGTGGGCGATCAGCACGCGCTGCTGTTCACCGCCGGAGAGACGGCCGACGCGGCTGTTCGCGAACCGCTCGGCGTCGACGGCGTGGAGCATCTGGTCGACCCGCTCGCGTTGGTGCTTCGAGCGTCGCCCGACCCCGAAGCGGTGCCCGTCGATGCCGAGGGCGACGAGGTCGCGCGCGCGCATCGGCACATCCGGATCCAGCAGGACCTTCTGCGGGACGTACCCGAGCGCTCGGCCGCGCCGCGCCCGCGGCGCGCCGAGCACACGGACCCCGCCGGAGCCCGGACGCTGGAGCCCGAGGACGACGCGCAGCAGGGTCGTCTTCCCGACGCCGTTTGACCCGATCAGGCCCGTGAACTCACCGGCGCGAACCTCGAAGCTCACGGCGTCGAGGATCGTCCGACCCGAATACGCCACGCTGACGTCCTCGACCTCAAGCACGGGGACCTCGCGCGCCACTGACGACTCGCGCCCCATCAGAGGTGCTCCGTCGAGGTCCCGTGCGTCACGGCAGCCGTGATCGCCGCGACCTCGGCGAGCATCCAGCCCTGATAGTCATAGCCGGGCGTCGGCATCGTCTCGTAGACGCCAACGATCGGGATGCCCGCGGACCGCGCGTGCTGCCGGATGGAGCCCGTCAGCGAGTCGACGACCTGCTGGTTGTAGCAGAACACCTTGACCTGGTGCGTGGCGAGCAGCCCGTTGATGAGGGTGATGTCCTCGGGAGCGGGATCCACGCCGTTCATGACGTCCGCCTGGAAGACCGACGGCGTGCGGTTCTGCATGCCCATTGCCTCCAGCAGGTAGTCGGCTACGGGCTCAGTGGTCGCGACCGTGGCACCGGGGTGGGCGCTCGTGAACGCCGCGATGGCGCGGAACCACGGCTGGAGGGACGCGTCGAAGGACGTCAGCCGGGCCTGGAAGTACCCGGCGTGGCCCGGCGCGAGCGCGGACAGCGCACCCGCCATGGCCTTGGCCACCGCGGGCATCGTTGCCGGCGAGTACCACAGGTGCGGGTTCGGCGTGCTGTCAGGAAGACCGAGTACGTGCTGCGCGACGATGACCTTCCGGTGCGCATTGGGCGACGCGGACTCGATCTTGTCCATGAACGTGTCGTAGCCGATCCCGTTCTGGACGATGAGCTGCGCCTGGCTCACCTCCTCGGCGACGCTCGGGCTGGCCTCAAAGCTGTGTGGGTCGGTATTCGGGTTGTTGAGGATCGACGACACGTGGACGTATGCGCCGCCGATTTGCGCGAGTACGTCGGCGTACTCGTTCTCGGCGCCGACGGCGTTGATCACGCCGGGCTTCGAGAAGCTCGCCGACGAGGCCCCACAGCCGGTGAGCAGCACGCACAGCGCCACGAGCATCGGCACGACAGTGACGAGCAGCGGACCGCGCAGCTGTACGCGACGCACCATGAGGACAGAGTATAGAGAGACTGGGTCTCATTACCAGCACTCGTCCAGCGACTGACATCGCGCGTGAGACCACCTGCCGACGAGGGAAACGAGGTGAGCACCAAGACTGCGAACGGCGCACAACCGAACCCGAGCCCACACTGAGTCGCTGCGGCCGCCGCCCAAGGAGCAATCGCGCGACGCACACCATCCGCGTCGCCAACGCCGGCGCCGTCGACGCCGCGTGTGACGACGTGTCGACCGGGACGCGGACGGAATCCAGGCTTGTCAGTAATACCGGTGATTTTCCGTAACGCGTGCCGGATCCCCTGGGAGGGCGTGAGAGCGACGTGCTAGACCGGAGGCACCGAGCATTCGGGACACACGTCAGAAAAGTAGGTACCGGAATGAGCGAAGGATCACGGGAGGCTGACCGGCGCAAGGAGGCTGAACTCGCGTCCGGGCCCACCCACGAGATTCGCGCGGCGGAAGGGCACGGGGACGAGGGCGAGGAGATCACCAAGGGCCCAACCCCTGAGGTCCGAGAGGCCGAGAAGAAGTAAACGGCACGACGCACGACCCCGGTTCTCCGGTACGGGCCACCCGCTGCGGCCACCGTGCCCGAGTTCCACCCCTCCGAGGACGTCAGGGCGCCCCAGTGCGGGCCTGACGACTGCGTGCGGATTCGCACCTCGGATCGCGCGGCAGGCCGGGGCACGCCACGTACGCACGGACAGGTCCGTGCGGTCGGAACAGCGGGGTGCACGCCGGCCGCACGGACGCCCGCCAACCCCGGACGTCCCGGCGGCGTGCCAGCACGCGGGGTATCTGACACCGCGCGACCCCCCGGGTACCCTCGATGGATCGCGCCTTGACCGGACAGGGCGACCGGACCACGCGCCGGTTCGTACTCGGCGCCGACGCCTGCAGCTGCTCGTCGACGTCACGTGGTGGCCCTCGGGTCCGTCGGAACAACGACCGCGGGCGGGTCAGCGACCCGGTCGCGCAGACCGGGCGCGTGGGCGGCGGCGGGGTCGCGGGCGACCGGCGACGGTGCGGCAGGCCCGCCATACGAACGGTCTGCGCTCCCCGTGAGTCGAGGATTGCCTCGTCGGTGAGTCGCCGCGTCGACACCGCGAGATACGATCGCCCATCGCGTTAATTCGCCGATGGTTCCCGACATCTCGACTGGAACGCGCGGCGATCATCTTGTACGTTCTGCTGGGGTTTTTTGGTGGAAACTAGGGGACCCCGGCAGCCTGGCCGACCGTGGAAGTGATGACCGCTTCATCATTCGCACATCGTCGCCGGACTGTCCGTTCGGCGGTCCACCGCCACCCCGGCAAGCGGCGTGGGGGACAGACCCGTTGGGGGACGGGTCTCGCCGGAGTGGTGGTGGGCGCCGTGGGCATCGCCGGCGTGGCCTGGGCCGCCGGTCACGCGCCTGGAATCGGTGCCGCTGCCTCGGGCCACACCGGCCCTCGCATCCTCGTGGCGATTACGGCCGCGCATGTTTCGGGCGTGCGGGCCGTCTATCCGGGTGGCACCGGGGACGTCGTGGTGGCGATCGCCAACCCCAACACCGTCAGCGTCCGAGTGACGGCCCTCGACTTGCCGCCCGATACGACATACGCGACCGGGTTTACGAGCAGCGCCCAGACGGCCCGGCGCGCCGGATGCTCCGCGGCGACCTCGGGTGTCGTGTGGAACGGATCCGCGCGAGCCCGCACGATCGCCGCCCGGTTGGCGGTGCCCGTGGTCATCGGCGCGCACCACACCGTCACCGTCACCATGGCGCACGGCGTGTACATGAAGGCGACCGCGCCGGCCGCCTGCGAGGCGACCTACTTCATGATGCCGAGGCTCTCGGGCGTCGGCGCACGCACCGATGGCCACGTGAGAACGTCAGCCCCCGCCGTGGACACGTGGATCCGCCCGTCACCCTGACGCGGGTCCGGCAGGAGCAACGATGCCGGCCTGACCCGTCCGCGGACTATCCCGACGACGCCCCGACCGGAGTCCCGGCGAGCGTGCGGACGCCGACGCGTGCGTGCGAGCAGCGGCTGATCCGGTCGTTGGCCTCGTCGGCCATTCCCGACCGCACGCGGTCCCGGTACAGCCGACACAGTCGCTCCCGGTCATCGGGATCCACCTGCGGACCGAGCAGTTCCGGCGCCGGGCTACCCGGCCGGGGCTGCCCGCAGTTGCGCTTCGCAGCCGGCCACGATCGGGTCGCGCGGATCGAAGTCGTCGAGCCGTCCGCCGAGCGCCGCGCTCAGGCCCTCAACGAGACCGCGATGCAGCGTGCACACGGTGCGGCCATCCTCGCCGGTCACCGCGTCACGAAACGGGCAGCTTTGGAAGCTGACGCGGTAGACGCCTTCGCGGGCATCGTGCCGGGAGGACCGATCGCGCGGGGCGAATCCGAGCCGAGCCATCGTGTCGACGACCCCGTGCGGGAACTCCCCGCTCGCCATTTCCGCGCCACGTCGCCGGGCGAGCGTGAGCATCGCGGCTTCGTGGTCGGTGTCGGTACCGACGACCGCGACGAGAATCCGGACGAGCTCGGGCCAGCCACTGGTCGTCGGCGAGACGCGAAAGCGCAGCGTCGGCCGCCCCGGGCCGGCGGGGTCGTCTTTGAGCGTCGTCACGGCACCAGCGGCGACCAGTGCCGACAGCCTGCGCCGCACCTGGCTGTCGGAGGCGCCGAGCAGCCCGACGAGCTCCGAGACCGTCAGTCCGTCTACGTTGCTCGCCAAGGCATCGAAGATGCCCTCTTGCTCGGCCATGTACCTTCCTCGGCTTGGCAACCTCGACGGTGGACATTACCTGCTCGCGCGGGCAACGGCCGCGTGACCCGTCGTCGAGCCCGGCTTCGGGCAGCGAATCTACCGCCCCCGTAGGCAGATCCGCCGCGATTCCGACCCGCTCCCCACCGCCTCGTGGCGCGCGTCCGGCGCGCTGAGCGACGCCGAGATCGCGTCAAACGGCACGAGATGTGAAGTTTTTCGCAAACCGTTTCGGGCGGGGTTATGGGCGGCCCAGCGGCCGCCGACAACCTGTCTAGATCGCGCCACGCACTCGTTCAGCAAGGAGGCCAGACGATGCGCCAGCAGGCACCGACCCGTGCAGCGCTCGAGGAGATCCGGGCACACCTGGAGGACGTGCATGGCTGGACGGAGTTCGACCCGGGCCGCGACGTCGCATTCCCGGAGAGCACGCCCGACGGCGCCTGCGTGGCCTACCTGCCCGCGACGCGCTTCGCCCGCGCCCGGTTCATCTGCTCCTGCTGCAACGGGGGGATCTTCATCGAAGGCCAGTCGAGCCCGCAGCACCCGGCGCGCAGTGCCGAGATCCTGCACCCGCATCCCAAGCTGGGCGTCGTGATGCGCCACGGCGCGCGGGACAGCTCGGCGCTCGCCCTGCTGGTGCGGGAGTGGAGCGGCCACCGACTCGGGCAGGCCTAGCCGCCACTCGCGCCGGCACGGGCGTACGCCAGAGGTTGGGACCGGTTACCTGACACGACGGCCGGAATCGCCCCTGACCGCGCGCATCCCCGCCAATCACCCACGGCGTGTGTCCATGGCCAAATGTCAACGCGGCAATCGCGTTCGACGTCGCGGTCTTCGGCCCAACCGAACGGGGCGGCCGCCCGCGAACCCCCGAACGACCGGCATTGCGCTTCGAGCTGACGATCGGCGACCCGCTGATCATCCTCGGCGTGGACGTCCCGAATCTCGGTGCGGTGGCGACTGACGCGTCGGACACCGCGACGCTGATGTTGCATCTGTATGTCGACGACGTCGACCGCGCCGCGGCCCGGGCCGAGGCTGGCGGCGGCGAACAGGACCTGCATCTCGCCGGTCATCGGCCGGGAACGCGGCTCAAGTGCCAGCGCGTGCTGCCGATATCTCATGCGAGTGGTTCGCTCAGGTGCCACTCGCCGCGCGGGCATGCACCCCCCCCTTCGCCCAACGCAGCAACTGTCACGCGATGAATGGAAAGTGGTACCCCCATGCCCAAGTCACCCCTCTCGTTCTTCCGGAAAGCCAGGGAGGAGACCCCCTGGTACTACCAGGATCTGCGCAAGCGGCGGCCTCGCGCGGTACGGGTTGCATCGGTCGTGGCCGGCACGGTGCTCACCGCGGCGGTCGCATTCGCGGCCACGAACTGGACCGTGGGCCTCACCGGCGGCTCGAGCGGTGAAGCCCAGGCAGGCACCGTCTCCAACCTCACGATCTCCGCCGTCGCATCGCCGGCGGCGACGAACCTGCTCTTCCCGGGCGGCAACGGCGACGTCGTCGCGACGATCACCAACCCGAACGCCGTGGCGGTGACTCTCACCGCCCTCAGCCTGCCGTCCTCCACGACCTATGCGACGGGCTACACGGCGTCCAACCTCACCGTGCGATCTCTGGATGCACCTCGACCGTCGGTGTCAACCAGTCCGACGTCATCTGGAACTACTCGGCCGGGTCGAACCCGCACACCCTCACCACCCCGCTGGTGATCGGCGCCAACTCCAGCCTCACCGTGACGTTCACCAACGACGCCAGCATGACGGCAGCGGCGCCGGCAGCATGTGAAGCGGCGTACTTCTCACTGCCGTCGCTCACGGGCGTGACCGCCTCGGAGACCGCTGGCGCGACGGCAACCACGAGCCCGACGACCAACGCCTGGACCTCGTAACCATCTGACGAGCAGGGGTCTCGGGGGATCACCCCTCGGGCCCTGCGCCCGTCGCAGCTCAGATCGACGACAGGGGGCGGGCTTCTTGGCCCGCCCCTGTCGTGGGCACCGCGCACGACTCCCGTGCATGTGGTCGACGTCGGCAACGTGGCGCCGGTTCGTGGCCGGCGCGAGCGGCCGCGTCGCGTCACCGACGCGTGGATCACCGCGCCGGCGTCCTGAGTCAGCCCTCGGCGGCGGACCGCGGCGTCAGCCCGGCCTCGGCGCCCAGCGGGTGGCCTGAGGCGCCGCGCAGCGCTCCGAGCAGGAGATACCCCCGGAGGGCGACCGCGAGCGCGAGACGGGTCGTCGGGTCGTCGAGATCCCTCCCGGAGACATCCTGAACCCGCCCGAGGCGATAGTGGAGCGTGTTGGTGTGGAGGCTGAGCCGTCGCGCGGCGGCCCGCAGGTTCCAGCCCTCCGCAACGACCGCCTCGAGAGTCTCGATGAGGGGAGCCGCCGCCGGTCCCCGCTCATCGTGACTGACGAGATCCCCGAGCCACTCCTCGACATACGCGCCCAGGCACTCGTTGTCGGAGATCTCCAGGAGAAGCCGATCGACCCCGAGACGCGTGTAGGCCAGCACCTCGCCGCGACCGCTCCCCCGCTGCACGAGAGCGAGTGCCTGCTCCGCTTCGGAGACCAGGCGGCGAAGCTCGCCAGGACCCCCGGCGCCGCTTCCGATCCCGGCCGAAAAGCCGTATCCGCCCGTCCGTGCCTGCGCGGCATCGGCGGCCGCCCGCGCGATCTGCTCGACACGCGCCAGGTCCGCCTCACCCGGAACCAGCAGGACGAAGGTCGTCCCACGCGCGACGACCTGTCCGCCGGGCACGTCGATGGCGTCGGCGAGCGTTCGGCTGACGCGCTGGGCGATGGGGTCCGTCGCGACCGCCCGCGCGCCCTCCGGATCATCGGGCGCGATGACGACCGCCCAGACGCGTCCGCGGATGCGCAGACCGAGACGCGCGGCTTTCCGCGCGAGCCGCGAGGCGTCCGTCGTGCCGGCCCGCGCCGCGAGCAGCTCGTCCAACAGGTCGGCGCGAAGGCGCCGCTCGGCTTCCGCCGCGGCGCGCTCGCGCATGAGGTCGAGCGCAATCACCGTCGTCCCGTGATCGATGGCCATGCGCCGGCTGTGCGAGTCGGCGCCGCCGCCGGGACCGATGGCGAGCCAGCCGAGGGTCTCCTGGCCCGCCCGGATCGGCACAACCGCGATACCGTCGTCGCGTCGTCCCGGCGCCGACACCCCCGCCATCCGGTCCGGAAGCCCGCCGCCGGGGCTCGCGCCGAGGCGCTCGCCGTCGTCGTCGAAGACGGCAGCCGAGGCGCCCGCATGCGCAGCGACGGCGGCGCAGATCGCATCGAGTCCGGCGCCCGCGAGCGCGAGGTCCGTGAATCGCTTGTGGATCTCCTCGGATCGGTGCAGCTCCGCGACGCGGCTCTCGAGCCGGCCCTGCAGCTCGGTGCGCTCGAGCGCCCCGGCGACGTGGGCGGCGATCGCCGACAGGAGCCCGACATCGCCCTCGCCGAAGTCGCGGGGGTGGTCGGTCTGGACATTCAGCACGCCGACGAGCCGATCGCCGGAGATGATCGGTACCGAGCACATCGACACGAACCGGTCCTGATCGACCTCTGGCAGCCACCGAAACCGCGGCTCGACCCGAACGTCCGGGACCACGACAGGGGCCCGCGCCTCCGCCGCCCAGCCCGTCACCCCGTCACCAATCCGCAGCCGGACGCGGCCGACGCCGCGCTGAGAGAGCCCGTTCGTCGCGGCAAGAACGAGATGTTCGCCGTCGGCCGCGAGAAGATACACCGAGCAGACATCTGTCTCCGTCGCTTCGGTGGTCTCCGCGATCACGAGGTTCACCAGCGTCGCCCCGTCAAGGGTCGATCCGGCCGCCAGGGCGAGGCGCTGAAGGAAGCGGAGTTCACGAATTGCAGGGACATCACGCACGCCAAGGCAGGCTAAGGCCCGGGCAGCTCGCGCTCCTTGGCCACCGGGACAAAGATCGGGTCCGGGCGGGATCCCCCCGGTCCACGTGTGACCCCGCGAGACGAGGGCGCCGCGGCCTCAACACCGGCGGTCCCAATGATGTGATGCAGTCGTAAAAAACCGCCATTTTGCAGGGATTGATAGCTCAAGAACGAACTCCGGATGCCGATAGGTGTGATGAGCGGATCCCCCATGTCGCCCATCTCCAGGCCGACCCCCGCGCCCGGAGCACGACCGTCGTTCGCGACGTACCGAAGGCCACTCGAGACCATTGCCCATGTCACCCCTCTCCCGTCCGCGGAAGCCACGAGAGGAACACCCCCGGTACCAGGCGTTTCGGCGCGCCCGCGGGACCCGCGCATGGCGGGTCGCGGCCACCGTCGCGGCCGTCTTCTCGGTCGCCGGCGTGGCCTTTGGCGCCACCAACTGGACCGTCGGGCTCAACAGCGGATCCAGGGGCCAGGGCCGGGCCGCGAGCGTCGCAAACCTGACGATCACCGCGTCTGCGGTCCCCTCGCCGGTCAACCTTGTCTACCCCGGCGCGTTCGGCGACGCCGTTGTGACGATCACGAACACGAGCACCGCGCCCGTCACGATCACAGCTGTCAACCTGCCGACGAGCACGACCTACGCGACGGGCTACACCAACTCGTCGCTGTCGACGCTGAATACGAACTGCACTGCGGCGCAGGGAACGGTGGCCTGGCGTTACGCGACCGGAGTCAGCGGCACCTCGCACACCCTCACCACGGCGCTGGTGGTCGGCGCCAACTCGACGCTGACGGTGACGTTCACGAACGACGTCACGATGGGGACGTCGGCACCGACGGGCTGCAAGAGCACGTACTTCGCGATGCCGTCGTTCACCGCCATTACCGCAACCGCCGGATCCGGGACGCCGACCGTAAGCCCCGCGACCGACGCCTGGACCTCCTAGCGAACGGACTGCCGTCCGAATGAACCGCTGACTCGATGACACGCCGCCACGACTCACGAACGGCTGTTGGGCTCGCGATCGCCGTGACGCTGCTTGGCGCCGCCGGCATCGCCGTCGCGACCTCGTGGACCGTATCGCTCGCCGCTGGCAGCAAGGCCCAGGCCCAGACACCGACTGCCACACCGGCGCCGACCGGAGTCACGGCGACGTGCGCGACGGGAACGAAGGTCACCGTCAGCTGGACCGCCGAGACCGGTGCCGCGAGCTATACCGTCTACGACTCAACCACCTCTGCGACCGGGCCGTGGACCTCGCTCGGAACTGGCACCTCACCGTTTACGACCGCGTCGTTGACCGGGACCTCAGGGGGCACCGGCTACTGGTTCGCCGTCACCACCACGCTCACCGACGCCGCGTGGGGCGCGAGTACGCAGTCGACGGCCAGCGCAAAACGGACGATCACGACCACGACCTGCGCGTAGCCATCGGTGCTGCGCAGTGCGGGATGTGGCTGCTCCTAGTCCGGCGCGCCCTCGGGATCTCGGGCAACCTGCGCACGCTCGTCGGCATCGGCACCGGGATCTGCCGTGCGTCGGCGATCGCCGCCCCCGCGGGCGTGATCGAGGCGTGCGGGGATCGAGATCGCCTTCGCCATGTCGACCCTCTTCGTCATCAACCTGACCGCGGTGCTGATCTTCCCGCCGAGCGGCCATCTGTTGGGGCTCACCCAGAGCGGCTTCGGGCTGTGGGCGGGCACCGCGGTCAACGACACCTTCTCTGTCGTCGCGACCGGGTATGCGTTCGGGCATGCCGCCGGTGTGCACTCGGTGATCGTCAAGCTCACCCGCACGACGATCATCATCCCGGCGATCGCCGCGCTCGGGTTCGTCGCCCGGCGACACGATGCCGGTCGGCGCGTGCGCTGGCACGCCGTCATCCCATGGTTCTTGGTGTGGTTCATCGCCGCCGCCATGCTCGAGAGCCTCGGGGCCGTTCCGGCCGGGTGGCATGCCGCGCTGTCGAGCCTGGTCATCGTGTCGATCACCGTCGCGCTCGCGGCCATCGGGCTGGGCACCATGGCGCCGCGCCGGGTACCGGCCGCTTGCGCTCGGTACGCTGACCTGGGCGACGGTGGCGTGTACTGGCCTGCTGCTGCAGTTCGCCGTGGGCACGTGGTAGCGCCGGGCTGTCACCCGCGTTGAGACACCGCATCCACCGGGACCGCCCCGGGGCGCACGCCGGGCAACTCGGGCTATCTTCGGTCTCAGACCGGCGTGCAGACCCCGAGAACGCATCGCCCGATGAGCTCCACCGACCAAGCGCCCGCACACGCGCTCCCCGATACCACGCACCTCGCCTCCGTGCGGGTCGGCGTGGGCGACCTCGAACGCTCGCTGGCCTGGTACGACCGCTGGTTCGGGCTCGTCGCACACGCCCTTGACGAGCACGGCGTCCTCGGGCTCGCGCCCGTCGGGGGCCGCGTCATCCTCGAGTTGGTCGAGCGGCCGGGGGTGCAGCCGTTCGGTGGCCGCCACACCGGCCTGTACCACTTCGCCCTGCGCGTCCCCGAGCGCGTCGACCTCGCGCGCTGGCTCGCGTACGCGGCACAGCAGCAGCTGCGGCTTGTCGGTGCGGCGGACCACTTCGTCAGCGAGGCCATTTACCTGACCGACCCCGACGGGCACGGGATCGAGATCTACTGGGACCGGCCGCGCAGTACCTGGGAGGGTCAGGTGCGGCTGATGACGACGGCGAGCCTCGACATCAACGACCTGTTCAGCGAGCTCGAGACGCTCGCGATCAGCAGCGGCAGCGCCCGCGTGCCTCCGGAGACCCTGATGGGCCACGTGCATCTGCAGGTCGCCGACATCGACAGCACCGTCGCGTTCCTGCGTGATGTCGTCGGGTTCGAGGTGATGGCGCGCCTCGGCCGCCAGGCGGCGTTCCTCGCGACGGGCGGCTACCACCACGACATCGGCGCGAACACCTGGTCGTCGCGCGCTGCCCCGCCGGCGCCGGACACGATGGCGCACCTGGAGCGGGTCACCTTCGCGGTTCCCGACCAGGCGGCCCTCGACGGTCTGCGCGAGCGCGCCGGCGGCGCCGGGCTCGCCTGCGGGGACGACCCCCACGAGATCGTCCTCACCGACCCATCTGCAAATCGCCTGATCTTCCATATGGAATCGGAATCGTCTTGATTCGCAACCGCATTCGCCAACGGTCGGTCAAATTTCCGCAACAGCGCCGCCGGCGCGGTCGGACGGTCCGTTCCCACAGCTATGCTGGGTCGACTTGCGCCTGTGCCCCGCCCACATGGGTGCACTCCACCTCGCGCGAGAACCGAGCAACGGGAGGACCCGAATGAGTTTTTGGCATTTCCTGTGGGAGATGCTGGTCGTCTTCGCCTTCGTGGTGTGGATCATCATCTTCTTCCAGGTCGTCTTCGACCTGTTTCGCAGCCATGACGTCTCCGGCGCTGGCAAGGCTGGATGGATCATCCTGCTGATCATCCTGCCTTTCTTGGGTGTGCTGATCTACCTGATCGTGCGTGGTCACGGCATGGCCGATCGCGCCGTCAAGACCCAGCTCGCGGACGCCGACCGCTTGCGCGCCGCGTCCGGGCTGGCACCGGCCGACCAGATCGCGCAGGCCAAGCAGCTGCTCGACCAGGGGGCGATCTCCCCGGAGGAATACCAGGCGATCAAGGACAAGGTCATCTCGTAAGCGCGCGGCCTGACCCCGCCCCCGCTCCGGCTCTTGGCGAGCCCCTACGGAGCGGGGGCGGGCGTCGCCGCCACCGTGATGATGTCGCCGGCGCGGACGCCCAGACGGGACGCCGCGTCGCCGCAATGCTCCGCCAGGGCCAGCCGGCCGTGGCTGTCGATGTAGACCACCAGCGACCCGGGCGCAACGTCGCCGAAGGTGCGCCCGACCGTCGCGGCGCGCTGCCTCGCCGGCCCGGCGATCTGCACGCGGGCTCCGAGCCGGAGGCCTGCCTGCTCGAGCACCCACGCGCGTGCCGCCAACTGCACGTTGCCGAAGCGGTCGCACCCGAGCACCTCCGCCCGCACCTGCCCGGGTGCCACCTCGGGCTCCGGCACGACGAGCGCCGCGATGCCGGACGGATCGACGCGGGTGCCAAGGTCCTCCAACACGCCGCCGAGCGCCAGCCGGGCCGCCGCCGGTGCGAACACGTCGCGCCCGTCGAAGGTTGCCGCCGGGCCGGAGTGCGCCGGCAGCGCGACGGCGGCGACCGCGCCCAGCGCCGTTGCCGCCGGCCCGAGCAGCCCGTTGTCGGGACCGACGAGCGCACCGCCGCCGGCCAGTCGCACGGCGAGCCCGCGGCGCGCGGTGCCGACACCCGGATCGACGACGGCCAGGTGCACGGCCGCCGGCAGCCGCCCCGCCAGGCGCTCGAGGACGACGGCGCCGAACCGGATGTCACCGCGCGGGATGTCGTGGGCCAGATCCACGCGGACGATGCGCGGGTCCGCGCCGACCAAGACCGCGTGCAGCGCGCCGACGTGCTCGCTGTGCGGACCGTAGTCGGTCAGCAGGGTGACGACCGGGCGGGCTCACCGCCCCCGCGCCGCATCGGCGAGCAGCGCCCCGACGAGCCCAGGAATGGTGTGCGGGTCGGCCTCGACGTGCACCGGCATGCCCGCGGCGCGCAGCGTCTGGCTGGTGACGGGCCCGATCGAGATCGTCCGGCCGGCGATGCCGCCCGCCCGGTCCGGCCCGACCAGCTCGACGAACCGCGACACCGTCGACGAGGCCGTGAAGGTCAGGTAATCGGCGGCAAGTGCCCGTGCGAGCTGGTCCGGCTCGGGCACCTCGGCCACCGCTTCGTAGAGCTCCAGTTCGTCCACGTCGGCGCCGGCGGCGGCGAGCCCGTCGACGAGGAGCGCGCGGGCGCCACGGGCCCGGGCGACCAGGGTCGGGACGCCGCTGAGGTCGCTGCCCGCGAGGGCCTCCAGCACCCCTTCCGCCACGAACCGCTCGGGGACGAGGTCGGCGCGGATGCCGTGCGCCGCGAGACGGGCGGCGGTCGCCGGGCCGATCGCCACGACCCGGGCCGCACGGTCGATCGCCCGGGCGTCGAGACCACGCTCGGCCAGACGCGCGAACAGGCACTCGACGCCGTTGACGCTGGTGACGACGAGCAGCCGGTAGGCCGAGATCCGGTCCATGACCCGTGCGAGGCCGGGCGGGTCCTCGAGCGGGGCGATGCGGATGACCGGCAGTTCAATCACCTCCGCACCCAGCCCCGCGAGCTCGCGGCGGAGCTCGCTCGCCTGCGACCGCGCCCGAGTGACGACGACCGTGCGCCCGGCCAGCGGCCGCCGCGCCCGCCAATCGATCCGCGCCGCCAGCCCGGCGACCTCCCCCACGACGACCACGGCCGGGTTGCCGAGCCCACTGCGCCCGACCGCGTCGGCGAGGCCCCCGAGGGTTGACACGACCTGGCGCTGGCGCGGGGTCGTTCCCCACTGGACGGCCGCCGCCGGCTGATCGGCGGGCCGGCCGCCGGCGATCAGCGCCGCGGCGATCGCTGCCAGCCGGCCCATGCCCATCAGGATCACGAGCGTCCCCGGGGTGCGGGCGAGTGCCTGCCAGTCGGTCTGCTCGCTGGGCTTGGTGGGGTCCTCGTGGCCGGTCACGACCGTGAACGAGGTCGCCACGCCACGATGCGTCACCGGGATCCCGGCCGCCCCGGGCGCGGCGATCGCGCTCGTGATGCCCGGGACGACCTCGACCGGGATGCCGGCCTCGTGCAGCGCCAGCGCTTCCTCGCCGCCGCGACCGAACACGAACGGATCGCCGCCTTTGAGCCGGACCACGCCGAGCCCGTCGCGCGCGAGCGCGATCAGGGTCTGGTTGGTCTCGTCCTGGGTCAGGCCCTGGCGCCCCGGTGCCTTGCCGGCATCGATGATGCGCGCGTCGGGCCGACAGAGCGCCACGAGCGCCTCGGTGCCGAGACGGTCGATGACCACGGCGTCGGCGGTCTCGAGCAGCTCGCGCCCCCGCACGGTCAGCAGGCCCGGATCCCCGGGTCCGGCGCCGACGAGTGCGACCCAGCCGATCGTGGTCACGCCGCGTCCTGGCGCAGGGCGGCGACGACCGCATGCCCGGCGGCGACCGGATCGCGGTCACGGCGGGTGATCGTGACACGGCGCCCGCCGGCGCCGTCGGCGTCCTCGGCGGCGAACGCGGTCAGCCAGAGCCCCAGCTCCGACGGCACGCACAGCGCCCCGAGCGGGGTCATGCAGCCGCCGCCCATCCCCGCGAGCACCGCGCGCTCGGCGATCAGGCTCGCGTGCGCGTCCGGGTCGTCGAGCGCCGCGACGGCCGCTCGGACGGCTGCATCGTCGGCGCGTCCCTCGATCGCCAAGCAGCCCCTGCCCGGGCGCCGGGACGCACAGCTGCGGCGCCAGCACCAGGATGTCCGGGCGCCGGATGCCGAGCCGGAGCAACCCCGCGGCGGCGAGCATGAGCGCGTCCACGTCGCCGGCGTCGCGGCGCGCCAGGCGGGTGTCGACGTTGCCGCGCAGCTCGACGATCTCGAGGTCGGGGCGCATCATCCGCAGCTGGGCTCGCCGGCGCGGACTGCTCGTGCCGACCCGGGCGCCGTCGGCCAGCGCATCGAGCCCGCCGTCGACGCCGACCAGCACATCCCTGGCGTCCTCACGCGCCGGCACGGCGACGACGGCCAGCCCGTCCGGCAGCGCGACGGGCAGGTCCTTGGCCGAGTGCACGGCGAGGTCGGCGCGCCCGTCGAGCAGCGCCTGCTCGAGTTCCTTGACGAACATGCCCCGATCGGCCGGCTGGCTGGCCGGACGACCGCGCTCCAGCGATCACCGGTCGTGACGATCTCCAGCAACTCGACCTCGTGGCCGAGATCGCCGAGCCGCGCCGCGGTTGCGCGGCTCTGGACCATCGCCAGCGCGGAGCGACGGGTGGCGAGGACCAGCCGGACGGTCGTGCCCCTGACCTACAGGGACGCGTCGAGCGACTGCGGCGCGAGCACCGGGTCGGCATCCTGCACGGGCTCGGGGTCGTCGAGCGCGAACAGGTGCCGGAGGCTCTCGATGTGGCGCAGCCCCTCGGCATTCTGGACCGCGGCGCGGGCGCGCACGGTCGGCTCGTGGAGGATCTTGTTGACGATCGCCTTGGTGAGCGCGTCGAGCCGTTCGCGGTCGGCGTCCGAGAGCGACTCCCAGGTGTCGGCGGTGCGCGCGAGCTCCTGACGGCGGATCTCCTCGGCCTGCGCGCGGAGCCCCACGATCGCCGGCGCGGCGACGAGGCCGGAGCGCCATTCGGCGAACCCGACGACGGCTTCCCCGACGATCTGCTCACCGAGGGCGGCCTCCATCCGGCGACCGTTGAGGTTGGCCTCGACGACCCGCTCGAGGTCGTCGATGTCGTGCAGGACCACCGACGCCAGCTGGGCGATGGCGGGGTCGATGTCCCGCGGCACCGAGATGTCGATGATCAGCATCCCGTCGCGCTCGCCGGCGCGCATCGCCTGCTCCAGCTGCCCGCGGTCGAGGATCGTGTGCGGGGCGTCGGTCGAGGAGATGACGATGTCCGCGCCGGCAAGCTCCGCCGCCAGCGCGTCGAAGCCCACCCCTCGGCCGCCGAACCGGTCGGCGAGCGCACGGGCGGTGCCGACGGTGCGGTTGACGATCACCAGGTCGCCCACGCCGGCGTCCGTCAGGCTGACCAGCACGGCCTCGGCCATCTCGCCGGCGCCGACGACCACGACGCGGCTGGCCGACAGATCCGAGGTGCCCTGGCGCACGAGGCTCACGGCAACCGCCGGGACCGAGGCCGGCCCGTGGCTGATGCGGGTCTCGGTGCGGACGCGCTTGCCGACCTCGAGCGCCTGACGAAACAGCTGGTTGAGGATCGGTCCGACGGTCTTCTCCTCGACCGCGTGCTCCCAGGCGGTGCGCACCTGCCCCTGGATCTCGCTCTCGCCGACGACCATCGAGTCCAGGCTCGAGCTCACCCGGAACAGCTGCGTGGCCGCCCGCTCGTCACGCTGGGTGTAGCTGGCGCACGGCCAGCTCGCTGGCGCCGATGTGCGTGTTGGCCAACAACGCGTCGACCAGGACCTGCTCGGCGGCAGCCGGGTCGCCCGTGGCGGCGTACAGCTCGGTGCGGTTGCACGTCGACAGCGCGACGACCTCCGAGACCGCCCCCGACGCGATCACCGTGCGCAGCAGTTTGCGTCCGCCGCGGTCGGAGAGCACCGCCTTCTCGCGTTGTTCCACCGGAGCCGTCTTGTGGGACAGCCCGACCATCACCACGTGCATCTATACCGCTCCCTCGAGGTCCAGCACCGTGCGCGCGTACCGGTAGGCCTCCTCGGTCGCCCCCGCGCGCAGCAGCCCAAGCACGCGGCCGTCGTCGAGCAGTCCCCGTACGGCGGCGGCGCGCTGCGCAGGCTCAGGATAGCGCCGCTTGGTGGCCTCGCGCAGGTCGCCCAGCAGGCTGAGCAGGTCGCCCCACTCCGGGCCGAACAGGTCCTCGAGCCGGCGCCGCACATCCGGCGGTGACGGCAGGGCTGGCGCCGTTGGTGGAGATCGCGAGGGTCAGATCCCCGCGCCGCACCAGCGCGGGGATGTGCACGTCGCAGGCATCGGGGTCATCGGCCACATTGCAGAGAATGCCGTGGGCGTGCGCCTGTTCGGCGATTTGCGCGTTGATTTCGCGGTGATTCGTCGCGGCAAGCGCCAAAAAAATGCCGTCGAGGTCCTCCGGCGCGTAGGGGCGCCGGCGCAGCTCGGCAACCTGCCCGCCCGCGACCATCTCGGCGAGCCCGTCCGACAGTTCGGGCGTCACGAGTCTGAGCACTGCACCGTGGGCGGCGAGCAAGCGGGTCCTCCCTTCGGCGATGCGGCCTCCGCCGACGACGAGGCACGCCCGTCCGGTGAGGTCGGTGAAGAGTGGCAGGTGCGGCGCCGCGGACACGGTCACCGGCCGCCCGCTGGGAGCGCGGCGGCCCGATTCAGGGTAGTCGTCGGCACGCTCGGGCCGCCAGGGCCGGACAGCCCGCAGTGCAGGACGAAGGTCCCGCACGCGATGACGGCGCCGACGGGTCTCAGTGGCCGACCCCGGCCGCCTCGTCCGGCGCTGCGGCCGCATCACGCTCGTCCAGCAGCCGGACCAGCAGCTCGGCCTCCCGGGCCAAGCGCGCCGTGCGCAGCCCCATGGACACCACGTAGAGCACCAGGATGACCCAGATCACCGCGTATGCGGCGACCACGAATTGCGTACCGCTGCTCATCGGCGCCCTAGCCTCTCTCCAGACGAAGCTTGACCTCGCGCAGGGCCCGCTGGGCGCGGTGCTGCATCAGCTCGACCTGGAGCAGCAGGAAGAACAGGGCCGTCATCGCGGCCAACGCGACGACGAACCACACCAGCATGCTGTGCGGCATCGCCGCGCCCGAGCTCGTGAACACGACCGGGTGGACGACCGACTGGGCCACGCGCACCGCGTAGAAGGAGATCGGGACCGACACGAACGCGATGATCGCGTAGACCGCCGAAAAGCGTGCCTGGCGGGACCCCTCGGCCGAGCTGCGCAGCACGAAATAGGCGCTGTACAGCAGGATCACCAGGGTGTAGGTGGCCAGCCGCGGGTCGCTCCAGATCCACCAGGTCCCCCAGGCCGCCTTGGCCCAGATCGACCCGGTGATCACGGTCAGCACGGCGAACGTGAGCCCGAGCCGGACGGAGGTGAACACGACGTCGTCCCACCACGGGCTCGGACGGCGCAGGTACATCGCACCCGCGATGAACGCCACGCCGAAGGCCAGCAGCGACACCAGCGCGATCGACACGTGGAAGTAGAAGATGCGCTGGATCTGCCCCTCGTTGGTGTCCTCGGGCGCGATCAGGAACAGGCCGACGATCGCCAGCGCCGTCAGTACGGCGGTCAGCGCCCCGAGCACGACGATCCGGCGCGCCGCGGGGTCAGTCATCGAGGATGTAGTCGAAGGTGGCGTAGGCAACGAGTGCGAAGATTACTGCGTACACGGCCAGGAAGAGGCAGTAGCCACGATACTCCGCCATCTGTCGCGATGGGTTCAACACGGCGTCGGTGGCACCGCCGGCCGTGATCACGACGGGGATCAGCGAGGGCAGCAAGAGTACCGGCAAGACGAGCTCGCGGGTGCGCGAGAAGACGCTCATCGACGACAGCAGCGCGCCCATGATGCCGATGCACGCATCGGCGAGCACGCAGACCCCCGCGATCAGCAGCAGGTTGACGGCGCTCGTACCGTTGACGAAGAAGACCACCGCCAGCGGCACGACCACGACCTGCACGCCCAGCAGGAAGATCACCAGGGCGGTCGTGCGGGCAGCCATCATCACCAGGCGCGAGACCGGGCGCGATCAGGATCGCATCGAGGACGCGTTGCTCCCGCTCGGGAACCCAGGTGCGCCCGACCCCCAGCACGGCCCCGAGCGCAAGCGTCGCCCAGATGATCCCCCCGGCGATCGGCGTGGTATTGCCGATCCGCTCTCCCACGGTGAACTCGAACAGGATGATGATCACCAGCGAGAACAGCCCCATCGCCACGACCGTCTCGCGGGTCCGGAACTCCAGGCGCAGGTCCTTGCGCAGCAGGGCCAGGTACTGGCGTCGGCCGCGCGGGTTCACGCCGTCAGCTCCTGGTAGTCGGTGCGGAACCGCGCGAGTGGGACCCCGGCGGTCACGCGGCGCGCCGCCACGCGACCGCTGCGCATCACGACGACCTCACCGGCGAGCTCCAGTGCCCGGTCGAGCTCGTGGGTGACCAGCACGACCGCCTCGCGCTCGCCCAGGTCGCCGAGCAGCTCGTCGAGGATTCGCGCGCCCTGGGTGTCCAGGCCGGTGTAGGGCTCGTCGAGCAGCAGCAGGCGGGGCGCGTGCAGCGTCAGGCGCGCGATGCCGAGCCGCTGGGCCATGCCCGCGCGAGAACGTCCGCACCGGGTCGTGGGTGCGCGCCAGGAGCCCGACGCGTGCGAGTGCGGCGGCGATCCGTTCGCGGGCATCGGGCACGCCGTAGAGGTCGCAGAACAACTCCAGATTCTGCTGCGCGGTCAGGTCCAGGTAGACCGCCGGATCGTGCCCGAGGTACCCGATGTGCGCCCGCGCGACCTGCGACTGCTTCGGGATCGCGGCACCCGCGATGCAGCAGGGTGCCGGCCTCGGCGCGCAGCAGGGTGGCCAGCATGCGCAGCAGCGTCGTCTTGCCGGCGCCGTTGGGTCCGACGACCGCGACGCGTTCCCCGGGACGCACGCGCAGGTCCACGCCGTCCACCGCGCGGCGCTCGCCGAAGCTGCGGACGACCCCGCGCGCATCGACCAGCGTCTCCTCGTCGGGCGTCACGCGGGTTACCCGACCCCGACGCTGAGGATGACGAAGGTGATGTACACGAGCGCCAGCACGCTGTTGGCCGTCCCGAAGGCGGCCTGGATGCGGCCCATGTCGTCGGGGGACACGACGATGTTCTCGACGACCAGCACCGCGGCGCAGATCACGACCCCCACGAAATACAGCGCCGCGGACCCCGCGAGCACGCCGGCGAGGATCAGGCAGATCACCGCGACGGTGTGCATGACCCGCGTGATCCACAGCGCCCGGGCGGCGCCGAAGCGCGCCGGCACCGACTGGATGCCGTGCGCGCGGTCGAACTCGACGTCCATCAGCGCGTAGATCACGTCGAAGCCGAACATCCATGTCGCCACGGCCAGGAACAGGAATATCGGCGCGGCGGCGAAGTGGCCGGTCACGGCGATCCACGCCCCGAGCGGCGCCAGGCCGATGACGACCCCGAGCACCAGGTGACACAGCCATGTGAAGCGCTTGGTGTACGGGTAGATCACGAACCCGGCGACGGGCACCGGCCACAGGAACCAGGTCAGCGGCGGCAGCTGGCTGACGGCCACCAGGAGCGCCGCGAGGCTGATCGCACAGAACACGGCGACCTGCGTGAGGGTCAGTCGGCCGCTCGGCAGGTCGCGACCCGCCGTGCGCGGGTTCTTGGCGTCGATCTCGGCATCGATGACCCGGTTGAGCGCCATCGCCAGCGATCGGGCGCCCACCATCGCCAGCAGGATCCAGCCCAGCACCGAGGCCGGCGGCCAGCTCTGATGGGCCATCAGCGCCCCGGCGAGCGCGAACGGCAGGGCGAAGACGGTGTGCTGGAAGCGCACCAGGGACGCGAACGCGCCGATCAGCGAGATGCCGCGGGCGACCTCGGTCGTGGACGAAGTTCCGGTCACGATCGCCAATGCTAGCCCGCTGTCCGTGCGACGGGGCGCTCCGGCGCGCGCCGCGCGGAACCCGCTGGGCGTGGGCGTATCATCGCGTCATGCCTGGGGTTTGGAACATCGCCCACCGTGGCGCCTCGGTCGACCGGCCGGAGAACACGCTGGCCGCCTTCGAGGAAGCCATCCGCCAGGGGGCGGACGTCATCGAGGCCGACGTCCGCACGACGTCCGACGGCGAGCTGCTGGTGATCAGCGACACGCTGCTGGATCGCACCACCAACGCGACCGGACCGGTCCGCGGCACCGACTATGCCCGCGCCCGGAGCCTCGACGCGGGGCGCGGGGAGCGCATCCCCACGCCCGATGAGGTACTCGAGCTTGCCCGGGGACGTGCGCGGGTCACCTTCGACATCAAGGACCCCGAGGCCGTCGAGGGTCTGGTGGCGATGGTCGGCGAGCTCGAGATGGCCGACAGCGTCACCTACTCCACCTTCGATCCGGAGATCGCCGAACGGCTGCATACCATCGGCGTCGACGAGCCCGGTGATGCAGGTCGTCGATTCCGCGGCGGCGGTCGCGAGCCTGGCCACCGGCCATGCCGGCGCGGGTCAGGCGATCTCGGGCATCGGCGTCCCCGCGGCGCTCGTCTCGGCCGGTCTGACCGATCGCCTGCACCGGCACGGGTTCGCCGTCTTCGCCTGGACGGTCGACGACGTCGGCGAGATGGAACGGCTCGTGCGAGCCGGGGTGAACGGCATCCTGACCAACCGTCCGGGCGTGCTCACCGGCGTGCTGCGCGCGCACGGGGCGGGGCGGACCTAGGCGGGCGGCGCGGGCGCGGGCCCGTAGATGCGCCGGGTGCCCGGTGACCAGCCCCCAGAACTGGTCGCCGAAGTCGAAATGCCACCACTCCTCGGAGTAGTTGGTGAACCCCTCGGCGCGCATCGACCAGTACAGCAGCCGCCGCAGCTCGCGGGCCGGCGCGTCGACGCCCTCGAACGCGTGCGTCTCCGCCTCGGGCACGAACGCGTCGAAGTCCGTGCCCAGGTCACGCAGCTGCCCCGTCCCCGAAGCCCAGCGTGAGGTCGACCGCACCGCCGGTCAGGTGCGGCGGCGGCGCCATCACCGAGCGGCTTGGCGGGGTCACGTAGCGGGCCGCGGCGTGCTCGAGCGCATCCGCGGGCATCTCGGGGTGGACCGCGATCAGCTCGGCGAGGTACGCGTCAAAGAGCGCCGCCTGGACCGCCAGGGGCCGGTACGCGTCCCAGACCACCAGCGTGAACCCCTCCGGCAGGCCCCGTGCCACGCGGCCGAGCCGCGCGGCGACGCCTTCGCGGACCCAGGAGCGCGCCAGGCTGCCCGGCAGGCCCCAGGCGTAGTACTGGGCGCGGTCGACGATCCGCGCGTCGATCGCGTCGACCGGCACCAGCGGTTCGTCGACCGGCGTGATCGCCACGTTCCGCCACCCCTCGTTGGCGTGCAGCGGCGGGATCGGGGCTAGCGGTTCCATTCGCGCGCCTCCACGACGCCGCCTGCGCGGGCGCCGGCCGCGATGGCGACAAACGGCTCGACGACGCTCCGCGGATGCGGCACCGTGGCCGGATCCTCGGCGGGGTATGCCGCCCGTCGCATGTCCGTGCGCACGCCGCCGGGGTTGATCGCCACGCAGCGCACCCCGCGCGCGGCGAGCTCGTCCTCGAGCATCCGCGTCGCGGTGTTCAGCGCCGCCTTGGTCAGGCCGTAGGCGCCCCAGTCGGCGCGGCCCGCCGCGCCGGAGGTCACGTTGATCACGACCGCCCGATCGCGAGAGCGCCTCCGACAGGCCGGCCACCAACCCGACCGGCCCCGCCACGTTGATCGCCAACGCCCGGATGAGGTCCTCACCCGGGGTACGCGTCAGTGGGATCCGGTCACCGAGGATCGCCGCGTTGTTGACGAGGATGTCGATCCGGCCGAGCTCGGTGCGCGCCGCGCTGGCCGCGGCGCGCACCGAGGAGGGATCCTCCAGCTCGAGCGCGAGCGTCCGCGCGAGGCGTCCGGGCAGCCCCTCCGCCGCGCCGGGCTCAGCGCATCCAGATGCGCCAGCTCGCGCGCGGTCGCGACGACGACCGCCCCCTCACGCAGGTAGGTCTCGGCGATGGCGCGGCCGATGCCGCGCGAGGCCCCCGTCACGACCGCACGCAATCCGTCGAGGCGCAGCGGGCTCATCGTGGGCAGGCGACCGGGATCACGCGGGCGAACCCGCGCGGATCAGGTCCGGAACTTGACCGGGCGGGCCTGCGGGTCCGGCGGCGGGCTCGTGCGGGCCTGACTCTCGGGCATCGTGCCGGCGACGCTGGCGAT
Source organism: uncultured Thermoleophilia bacterium (assembly GCA_963784985.1). Classification (GTDB taxonomy): domain Bacteria; phylum Actinomycetota; class Thermoleophilia; order Miltoncostaeales; family Miltoncostaeaceae; genus CAITWD01. The sequence goes on along the minus strand of CAWATR010000003.1, from coordinate 38,156 downwards.
GTAGGCGGCGATGTTCGCCGCGTCCTGGCCGCTGGACGAGGTTCCGCGGCATCGGCGGCTGGGCCTCCTGGATCCACTGCTCGACCAGCTGCTTCATGCCGTTGGACTTGAAGCCCGCCTGCCGGGCGGCGCCGAAGGCGTCATCGAGATTCGGACCGGTCGTACCGACGGTGCCCGCTGCGGCCAGCATGTGGCAGCCACCGCACAGCTCGGTGAACTTCTGCTTGCCTGCGGCCAGGTCGTTCGCGTTCGAACTCGACGAACCGCACCCGGTCACCGCCAGCACACCGGCGCCGATGAGCGCTGACCCCAAGCAGTCCGCGCCGGACTCTGCCCATCTGCCGTCCTTCGCTCATAGGAGGTACACCAGGAAAAACAGGATCACCCAGACGATGTCGACGAAGTGCCAGTACAGCGACGTCGCCCAGAGCATGGTGGCCCGTTCCGCGGTGAACTCGTGGCGGCGGCGCGAACGGACGAAGCAGATGGTCAGCAGGGACAGGCCGACGATCACGTGCAGGGCGTGCAGGCCGGTCAGCGAGTAGAAGGTCGAGCCGAACGCCTGGGACTTCGGGCTGAACCCGAGGTGCGCGTACTCGTTGAACTGGACCACCGAGGAACGTGAGGCCCAGCAGGATCGTCACCGTCAGGCCGCGCTCGAGCGCCTTGCGCGAGCCCGTGTGCTGCAGGCGGTACTCACCCCACCAGAGCGTGAAGCTCGAGCTCACCAGGAACAGCGTGTTGACGCCGGTGACCGCGACCGGCAGCACGTACTGCTTGCCGGTCGCCGGGTCGATCGGCGGCCAATGGTTGCCGGCGACGTTGAACCGCACCATGAAGTACGCGGTGAAGAACGAGGCGAACAGCATCGCCTCGGAGCCCAGGAACAGCAGCATGGCGAGCGTCGCCTGGCTGATGTGCCGGGGCTGCTCCTCGGGCGCGCCGCCGTGGAGGTCCGTCCCGAGCGTCAGGTTCTCGGTCGTCATCGGCCCTCCGACGCGCCCGGCGCGGTCGAGGTCTGTCCCGTCGGTTGACACCTGTTCGATGGTCATCGTCCCGGCCGCCCTGATGATGTCGTCGGTGATCTCGAGCTGATCACCCGGACGGGTCGCCAGCAGTACCGTGTCGGCGTGGTGCGCCGTGCGCGCCACCCTGACGGCGGTCGTCACCGAGCCGTCGATCGTCTCGCCGCGCGTCGGGATGCCGGCCTCCTGCAGTCGGGCGATCAGCGTCGCGGCCCGGCGTGAGGCCTCCGCGCGCGCCGCCTCGGCCTCGGGCGAGTTCGCAGCGCCGTCCAGCGACAGCGGGCAGAGCACGACCGCCGTCATCGGCTGCTCGTCGGCGCGGCGCTGGACCAGCTCGGCCAGGCCCGGCGTCGTCGATGCCGTAGTTGGCGATGATGGCGACCTTCTCGACCGTCGACGAGGCGACCGTCGCGCGGGCCTCGCTCGGCAGGATGGTCAGGTGGGTGACGCCGACGCCGGTGGCCTTGCGGACGCGGTCCACGAGGTCCTGGTCAAGCCATGCCGAGGACCCGACCGGGAATGTGGTGAGGATGATCTCGTGGACGGTGTCCTCGCGCATGACCGCATCGATGGCCTGCATCGGCGGGGCGTCCACCACGGTGCCGTTGGCGTCGATGCCGGACTCCGCGAGGACGGCCAGTGCGGTCTGCAGACGCCGCTCGGCGGCCCGGTGCTCCTCGACCGTGCTCGGCACGACGTAGGTGAAGCGCCAGTAGCCCTCGGCGTTGCGCCGGCGGATGTCCTCGATGAGGGCCGGCGCCGCGACGGCCTGGTCGGCCACGATGAGCACGAGCCGCTTGTCGGTCTCGGTGAGCTCGCCACCGCCGAGTTCGGGGCCCGCGAAGACCACCGCGTGGCGGGCGCCGGGGATGCCGTACTGGTACGGGCCACCGACGACCTGCGGGGTGACGTCGAAGTTGAACAGGCTCGGCGGCGAGGACACCATCCACTCGAGCGTGCGTCCGCGCCAGGGATTCCACGGGGCCTTCGGGCCCTTCGCCCACGAGTAGATCATGTTGTAGAAGAACACGACCGTCCCGGCCACCATGAGCAGGCTCGCGATCGAGATGAACAGGTTCACGTTCGCGAACCGCGGCGCGTAGTCGGCGACCCGGCGCGGCATGCCCTGGGTGCCGAGCCAGTGCATCGGGAAGAACGTGAGGTTCATGCCGATGAACGTCAGCCAGAAGTGCCACACGCCGAGCTTCTCGTTGTACATCCGCCCGGTCATCTTCGGGAACCAGTAATAGGTGCCGGCGAAGATCGTCATGACGCTGCCGCCGAAGAACACGTAGTGGATGTGCGCGACGATGAAGTAGGTCGAGTGCACCGCGATGTCGGTCGGCAGCGACCCGAGGTAGATGCCCGACAGGCCGCCGATCGTGAACGTGACGATGAACCCCATGGCGAAGAGCATCGGCGTCTTGAGGTGGATCTTGCCGTTCCACATCGTGCCGAGCCACGAGAAGATCTTGATGCCGGTCGGGACGGCGATCAGGATCGTGGTCATCATCATCGGTATCCGGATCCACGCCGCCATGCCGGACACGAACATGTGGTGCGCCCAGACGCCGAAGCCCAGGATCGCGATCGCGACGGTCGAGAACGCGATCGCGCGATAGCCGAAGATGGGCTTTCGCGAGAAGGTCGCGATCACCTCGCGAGACGATCCCGAAGCCCGGCAGCATCATGATGTAGACGGCCGGATGCGAATAGAACCAGAAGACGTGCTGGTACATGATCACATCGCCGCCGTTGGCCGCGTTGAAGAAGTTGGTGCCCATCACGCGGTCGAACAGGCTCATGAGCTGCGAACCGGCGATGAAGGGGGTGCCGAAGACCACGAGCGCCGAGGTGGTCGCGTTCGCCCAGACCAGCAGCGGCATCCGCCAGACGGTCATGCCCGGCGCCCGCATGGTCACGATCGTGACCATGAAGTTCAGTGCGGTGGCGATGGTCGACGCCCCGGCGAACTGGATAGCGATCTCGAACATGGTCGTGCCGGTGGTGCCCTGCAGCGCCAGCGTCGGATACGCGGTCCAGCCGGACGAGAAGGCCCCGAACAGCGGCGCGAACGCCAGCAGCGCGATGGCGACGACCAGCAGCCAGAACGAGAGCGCGTTCAGGCGCGGGAACGCCATGTCCTTGGCGCCGATCATGAGCGGCAGGACGTAGTTCGCCAGGCCCGAGAACACGGGGATCACGAACCCGAAGATCATGATCGTGGCGTGCATGCTGAACAGGCCGTTGTAGGTCTGCCCGTTGACGAACTGCTCACCCGGCTGCGCAAGCGCCGCGCGGACGCCCTCGGCGTAGAGGCCGGCGATCACGAACGCGATGAAGGTGAGGACGATGTACTGGATGCCGATCACCTTGTGATCGGTGTTCGGGCGCAGGTAGTCCTTCCAGGACGTCGCCCCGTGCATCGAGTGGTCCTCGAACCCGACGCGGCGGCCGCGCAGGTAGTCCCACCACCAGTCGAAACAGCCGATACCGATGATGAAGCCGATACCACCGAGGCTGAACGCGACGGTCGCGTAGACCCCGGGGTTCCACAGGGTGGGGAAGCCCGCCGACCCACCGCACGAACCAGGTGATGCCAAACGCGAAGATCACCGACACGAGCGTCCAGACGAACGCGCGCTTCCACCAGTAGCTCAGCGGCTTCGGGGGCGTATGCGGCCCGTCCCCGTGGCTGTGATCGGCGTGCTGATGGGTCGGTGCGTGGGTTGCCATCGCTTAGGTCCTCAGGATCTCGGAGTCGATCTCGGGGATCGTCGTGAAGAAGAGCGCGCCGCCATCGCTAGTGCGTCGCTGGCGGGGTCGAGGTGCTTGACGCGGCCGCGGCCGCCGCCGTGGCCTGGGCCTGGGCCTGGGCGGCCCACGCCTGGTAGTGGGCCTGCGTCTGGATGATGATCCGCGCGCGCATCTGCGCGTGGCCGGCGCCGCAGAGCTCGTTGCAGATGACGTCCCAGGTGCCCAGCGTGTCCGGCGTGAACAGCAGATGGGTGGTGATACCCGGAACGGCGTCCATCTGGAGACGGAACTGCGGGACCCAGAAGCCGTGGATCACGTCGTAGGAGTTGATGTTCATCTTGGCTTGCGTGCCCTCGATGACGTGCAGGTCGCCCGAGGAGATCCCGAGTGACGGGTAGTCGAACTCCCAGGCGTACTGCCAGGTCTTGACGTGGACGACTTCCTGGACAGGCTGCGCCGCCTCGTTGCGGTCGACGACGACCACCGACCAGACGGCGATGATCGCCACCAAGACGACCGGAATGACGGTCCAGATGATCTCGAGCTTCGTGTTGCCGTGGGTCGGCGGACCATCGGATTCGTCGCCGGGCTTGGCGCGGAAGGCCCAGACCGAGTAGATCACGAAGCTGGTGACGATCGTGAAGATGACGCCCGACGCGACGGTCTCGAACCAGATCAGCTGGTCCGAGCGTTTCGCCTCGACGGATGCCGCAGCCGGCAGCCAATCAACCAGGAAGATCACCGCGAAGGTGATGACGCCGACGACGAGCATGACGGCCGCAAGCGGCAAGATGTGACGGTTCTTCATCGCGATCGGCAAGCTATCAATTTTCCCGGACCCCGCGCGAGGGCAGCCCTGATGTCAACTGTCCCGCATCTGGGCCTTGAAGTGCGACTCGCTGGCGAAAATGCATTCGCCCGACCAGCGGGGTCTTCCTAGGCCGCCGCAGGACGCAGGATGCTGCGCGTCGCCACCACCACGCACAAGGCGGCCAAGATGGCCCCGAACACCAGCGGCGCTGACGGGGCTGATGTACTGAAACAGCGCACCGGCGACGACCGGTCCCACGACCCGGGCCATGCCGCCCGCCGACGCGGCGACACCGAGTACCCCGCCCTGCATGTCGACCGGCGCGGCGTGCGAGATCAGGGCGCTGATGGTCGCAAACGCCAGCCCCGAGAACACCCCGAGGATCGCGAGCGCGAGCAGCACGACCGCGATGTTGAAGGCCGACCGCCAGCAGCGCCAGCCGACCGCGGTGCCGATCAGCCCCCAGAGCATGACCTGCGTCTCCCCGTACCGGGCGACCGCGCGGCCGACGAGCAGCCCTTGGCCGACCGCCGCGGCGACGCCGGCGAACGCGAACAGCATGCCCATCGCGCCTCGCCGTAGCCGAACCGGTACGAGCCCAAGAGCGCGAAGGTCGCCTCCATCCCGACGAACGCGAAGGTGGCGATGAACGAAATCCACACCAGCGGCGCCAGGCGCCGGCTGGTCAGGGCGTGGCGCATCATCTCCCAGCGGCCCATCGGCGCGGTCGGCGAGCCGGGGCGCAGGGACTCAGGCAGCAGGCGCCACGCGAGTACCAGGTTCACGGCAGCCAGCCCGCTGGCGAAGAAGAACGGCGCCGCGTCGCTGATCAGCGACAGCAGGGCCCCGATCGCCGGCCCGATGATGAAGCCGATGCCGAACGCGGCGCCGATCAGGCCCATGCCCCGCGCACGGCTCTCCTCGGTGGTGATGTCCGCCACGTAGGCCTGTGCGGTCGCATACGAGGCACCGGAGACCCCGTTGATGATGCGTGCGATGAACAGCAGCAACAGGGTGTGGGCGATGCCGATCATGAACGCCGAGACGCAACTGCCGAGCAGGGTCACCAGGATGACTGGGCGCCGACCGATCTCGATCGGACAGGCGCCCCCACAGCGGGGCGAAGATGACCTGCATCAGCGCGTAGGTCGCCGACAGGATCCCGATCTCGGTCGCGTTCGCGCCGAAGTGGTGCGCCCACAACGGCAAGATTGGCAGCACGATCCCGAAGCCGATGAGGTCGATGACCACGGTCAGCAGGATCAACGCCATCGGCGCATCCATCCGCCGGGCGCCTTCCGGGCGCTCGCGCACCGGCGCCCTACGCGGCGTCAATCGCCATCAGCACGAACACGAGCGCGAGGTACAGCAGCGAGTAGTGGAACGTGGACTTGGCGAGCGCACGGCTGGGGGTGCGCCACAACCGGAACGCCAGCACGACGAACACCGCGTTGAGGATCAGCGCGCCGATAAAATAGGTCCAGCCCGCGACGCCGGCCGCGCACGGCAGGACCGTCACGCCGACCATGACCAGGGTCCACAGGAAGATCTGGCGGCGGGTCGCGTCCTCGCCGTGGACGACCGGCAGCATCGGCACGCCGGCGGCCGCGTAGTCGCGTTGCAGCAGCAGCGCCAGCGCCCAGAAGTGCGGCGGCGTCCAGTAGAAGACGATCGCGAACATCAGCGAGGCGTACAGGCCGATGTGCCCGGTCACGGCCGCCCAGCCGACCAAGGGCGGGAACGCGCCGGCCGCGCCGCCGATGACGATGTTGTGCACGGTCGAGCGCTTGAGCCAGAGCGTGTAGATGCCGACGTAGACCGCCAGGCCCATGACCGCCAACACGGCGGCCAGCTCGTTGGCGGCCGTGGCCAGCAGCGCCGCCGAGGCCGCCCCGCACGCCAGGCCGAAGACCAGCGCGCGGCGCGGCGTGACGCTCCCGGCAACGACAGGCCGGGCGTCGGTGCGCTTCATGTGGCCGTCGATGTCCCGATCGACGTAGTGGTTGATCGCGTTGGCCCCGCCGGCGGCGAGATACCCGCCGACCATCGTCCAGAGGACCAGCCACCCGCTCGGGACACCGTGTGCGGCGGTGAACATGGCCGCGGCGGTCGTCACCAGCAGCAGGGAGATCACCCGCGGCTTGGTGAGCTTGATGTACTCCGCGGCGACCGCCGAGGCACGCGCGGTGCTCGGCGTCGGGCTGACGACCCCCGTGCTCATTGCACCCCCGCCCAGATCAACAGCGCGATCAGGCCCACCAGGGGCGCGACCGACCACACGGCCTCGAGCGCCCGGGCGCGCGGGCCGTCCTCGGCGGGCCGCAGTTCGAGCATGTGCCGCAGGCTCAGCCAGCCGGCGGGGATCATCATCACGGCGGCGAGGCAGAACGCCGCCAGCCGCAGCGGGGAGTCGTACAAGGCGTTCACGCTGGCGAGGATACTCCAGTCCCTGGGTTCGGCGACGCCTGCCACGCCGGCCGGTTGTCGTTTCCCGGCGCCGTTCCCGGCGGCCGCCGCTGGCATCGACCCGGCGCGCGCGCGAAGATGCCGCGATGCCCGCCGCGCCCGTTCCACAGCCGCAGACCGATCCGGATCTCGTGGTGCTCGGCGCCGGTCCGGCGGGGCTCGGCGCCGCGTTGCATGCGGTCCGGGTCGGCGCACGCGTCGTCGTCGTCGACCAGGCCCCACAGGTGGGCGGCCTGTGCGTGACGCGCCGCGCCGGACGGCTGCGCTACGACCTGGGTGGGCACATCCCGTTCGTCAACGACGCCGGGCGCCGACGCTGGCTGGCGGAGCTGCTCGGTGACGACCTGCTGTGGGTGCCCCGACCGGTGAGCTCCTGGCGGGAGGGTGCGATGCGCCCCGGCCGCTACCTCGACCAGCGCCCCGGGGGAGCCGTCCTGGGTGCCGTACCGGACCCGTGCCCCGAGCCCGGACCGCGCGAGTCGGCTCGCAGGATCCTGGATGCGATGTTCGGCGCGCCGTTCGTGGACGCCGAGCTGCGCCCGTACCTCGAGAAGATCGACGGCGTCCCGCTCACGCGCATCCCCGGCGTGCGCCCCCTGCGGCTGATGCGCGAGCAGGCCGCGCCGGACGGCTTCTGGTTCCCGCGCTGGGGCATCGGCCAGCTGATGGAGGTGATGGCCGAGGCCATCCGCCGGCACGGCGGCGCGGTGCTGACCGGCACGCGCGTTGCCGCCGTCGAGGCGCCGGGCGCCCGCGTCCGAGCCGTGGCGCTCACCCGCGGCGGTCGGCAGACCCGGCTCCCGACCGGGCAGCTGGTCGTCAGCGCGCCGCCCGGCGCAATCGTCAGGCGTCTCGAGCCCCTGCCGGCGCCCGCGGCGATCCCCGCCGTGGCGATGCGCGCGGTGTGCATCGTGTACCTGGAGATCGCACGGCCGGACGTGACCGGACAGGCCTGGATCCAGGTCGACGATCCGCGCGTGCCGGCGGCGCGCATCTTCGAGATGCCGAACTGGAGCCGCGCGATGTGCCCGGCGGATCGCTCGGTACTCGGCATGGAGTGTTATTGCACCCCATCCGAGCATGACCCGGTGTGGAGCAGCCCCGATGCCGATCTGAGCGCAGCGCTGCGCGGCGGCCCTGGTCGATCCGCTCGGGTGGCTCGACCACCCGGGCCAGGCCCGCCTCGTCGAGATCGTTCGGCTACCGACGGCCTACCCGGCGCCCGACCTGGCGCAACTGGACGCGGTGAACACCGCTCCGGGCCTGCTCGAGGCCGTCGACGGGCTGCGCCTCGCCCGCGGGTCGGCGGTCATCGACGCCATCCGCGTCGGCGAGGAATGTGCCGCGGCAGCCCTGGCGGAGGCGCGCTAATCTCGCTCGACATGGGCACGGTCATCACCCCATCGGCGATCGATCAGTTCAGGGCGATCGTGGGCCCGGAGCGGGTGCTCAGCGAGCAGCTCGAACGCCTCGTGTACGCAAAGGACGGCTCGATGAACCAGGGCGAGTGCGGCCTGGCCGTCCTGTGCGGGTCGACCGCGGAGGTCGCCGCCTGCGTGCGCCTGGCCGCCCAGCTCGGCCTCCCGATCGTCCCGCGCGGATCCGGCACCAGCCTGGCCGGCTCGGCCATCCCCCTCGACGGCGCGGTGGTGATCTCGGTGGCGCGGATGGACCGGATCCTCGTCGGTCGACCACGACACCCCGTGCGCGTGGGTCGAGCCGGGGGTCCTGAACCTCGATCTGACCGCGGCCGTGGCCCACCTGGACCTGCACTATGCCCCCGACCCCTCGAGCCAGGCGGCATGCTCGATCGGCGGCAACGTCGGCACGAACGCCGGCGGCCCGCACTGCCTGGCCTCCGGGGTCACGGCCCAGCACGTGCTCGGCGTCGAGATCGTGATGCCCGACGGCGAGGTCCTGGAGATCGGCGGCCCGGCCCCGGATCCGCCCGGATACGACCTGCGCGGGTTCATCGTCGGCGGCGAGGGCACGCTCGGGATCGTCACCAAGATCTGCGTGCGCCTCACGCGCAATCCCCCCGTCGTGCGGACCCTGCTGATCGACTTCACCTCGCTGACGGCGGCCGGCAGCCGCGGTGCGGGACATCATCGCCGAGGGCGTCATTCCGGCCGCCATGGAGATGATGGACCGCACGATGACGCGGGCCGTGGAGGCGTTCGTGCACGCCGGTCTGCCGGTTGACGCGGCGGCCGTCCTGCTGGTCGAAGTCGACGGCACCGCCGCGCACGTCGCCGCGGAGACCGCCGTCGTCGAGCAGATCTGCCGCGATGCGGGCGCGAGCCACATCCGCGTCGCCGCCGACGAGTCCGAGCGGGCGCTGTTCTGGAAGGCGCGCAAGAACGCGTTCGGCGCCTGCGCACGGATCGCGCCGAACTACTACCTGCACGACTGCGTCGTGCCGCGCACGCGTCTGGTCGAGGTGTTGGCCGCCATCGAGCAGATCGCCGCCCGCAACGACCTGGTGATCATGAACGTGTTCCATGCCGGCGACGGCAACCTGCACCCGCTGATCTCGTTCGATCGACGCGACGACGCCCAGGTGACCCGCGTGCTGCGCGCCGGGCGCGAGATCATCGAGGTCTGCATGCGCGTGGGCGGGACGCTGTCCGGCGAGCACGGGATCGGGATGGAAAAGCGCGATTTCATGCCGCTGCAGTTCGGCGTCGCCGACCTCGACGCGCAGGCGCGCAGCCGCGAGGCGTTCGATCCGGAGGGCCGCATGAACCCGCGCAAGGTGCTGCCCGCCGGCAGCAAGTGCGGCGAGCTCAGCTTCCCCGGCGGCCAGCTGCCGGAGGGCACGTGGATCTAGCCCGGCAGACGCCCGGCCAACCGGGCCGCGCTGTGCGCGGCATTGCGGAGCGCGAGCGACGCGGGACGCCGGGTGCGCATCGCCGGCGGCGGCAGCGGCGGGCGGGCGGGCCTGGTCGCACCCCCGCCCGACGAGATCGCGACGACCGCGCAGTTCGACCGGATCATCGCCCACGAGCCCGCCGATCTGATCGTCACCGTCGAGGCGGGCGTGCCGGTGCGGCGGCTCCAGGAGGCCCTCGCGACCCACGGCCAGACCTGGATCCAGGCGCCCGATGTCCCTGGCGCCACCGTGGGCGGCCTGCTCGCCCGCGCGGCCAGCGGCCACCGGCGCCTGCGCTACGGGGCGATTCGGGATTCGCTGCTGCAGGTCGTGATCGCGACCGGCGACGGCCGCCTGGTGCAGGCCGGGGGCAAGACGGTCAAGGGCGTCGCGGGCTACGACATCCCGCGCCTGGTGGTCGGCGCGCGGGGCACGCTCGGCGTGATCGTCGAGGCGACGCTCAAGCTCTGGCCGCTGCCGACCTCGCGCGCGCTGGTTCACCGCCGAGGGCCGCGTCGAGGAGCTGGCCGCGCTCGGCGAGCAGGTCCGCCGCCGTGTCCACCAGCCCGCCGCGATCCTGCTCGGCCCCGGGCGCCTGGACATCGAGCTGATCGGACCCCCCGAGGACCTCGTCGCCCCACCGGGCATGTCCCCGTCCGAGCCCGCGCCGGTGTTCGGCGCGCCGGCGGTCGCGCAGGCCGGCGTGCCCCCGGCAACGCTGCCCCGGTTCGCCGGCGAGCTGGCCGCGACGGGCGTCGCGTTCCAGGCCCACCTGGGAGTCGGCGTCTGCACGGTGGCGATCGAGGACCGCGCCCAGCTCGACCACGTGCGGGCGCGGGCGATCGACGTCGGCGGCCATGCGGTGATCCTCGACGCACCCGACGAGCTGCGCGCGGGATCCCTGGGGACCCCCGCCTGCCGGGCTCGCGATCATGCGCCGCCTCAAGGCGGCGTTCGACCCGGCCGGAGTCCTGAACCGGGGCCAATTCGTCGGCGATCGCATGGGTGCACCGTGAGCGACGACGAACTGCGCCCGCCGCCGATCCGGCCGGCCAACTGGCTGCCCGGCGTCGAGGCACCCGCCGCCGACGACATCGTCTCGTGCGTGTCCTGCGGGTTGTGCCTGCCGCATTGCCCCACCTTCCGCCTGACCGGCCGCGAGACCGCCTCGCCGCGCGGCCGCATCGCGGCCATGCGCGCGGTGGCCGAAGGCCAGGCCGTCGTCGATGACACGTTCCGCACGATGATGGACGAGTGCCTGGCCTGCCGGGCCTGCGAGACCGCCTGCCCGAGCGGGGTGCCCTTCGGCCGCATGATCGAGGCCGCGCGCGCCCAGACCGAGGCCGTCCGCCCCATCCGTGAGCGCGGCGTCCGCGCCCTCGGGCTCAAGCAGGTCCTGCCGCGCCCCTGGGCCATCTACGCCGCGGGCACCGCACTCGGGCTCGCGCAGGCGCTGCGCCTCGACCGACTCGCCCCCGCGTCGACCAGGGCGGTGAGCCCGCGGGTGTCGTTGCGCGAGCTCGCCCGACCGCTGCCGCGCGCGATGGGGACGGGTCCGACCGCGGCCCTGTTGTGCGGGTGCGTCATGGACGTGGCCTTCCGCGACGTGCAGCGCGACACCATGCGGGCCGTCGCGGGTTCCGGCTACCGAGCGCTCCGGCCACGCGCCGGCGGCTGCTGCGGTGCGCTGGCGATGCACTACGGCTATCCGGACGTCGCGCGCCAGATGGCGCGGGACCGGATCGCCGAGTTCGCCGACGCCGAGGTGATCGTCGTCAACGCGGCCGGCTGCAGCAACCACATGAAGTCCTGGGGGCACCTGCTGGCCGATGACCCGGCCTGGGCTGCGCGGGCGGAAACCGTCGCCGAACGGGTCCGCGACCTGCTGGAGATGGAGCTGACGACCCGGAGCCGCGATCTCGGGACGATCGCCTGCCACGACGCGTGCCACCACATCAACGGCCAGGCGCTCGGGCCGGACCTGCGGCGGACCATCGCGGCGGTCGGCGGAACGCCGGTCGAGATCCCCGGGGGCGGCCGCTGCTGCGGCGCGGCCGGCCTGTACTCGCTGCTCCAGCCCGAGCTCTCGGCCCAGCTGCGGCGCGAGAAGGCGGAGGCGATCAGCAGCACCGGCGCCGGCACGGTCGCAGTCGCCAACCCTGGTTGCGCGATCCAGATTGCCGCAGGCCTGCGCGAGATCGCGGCGCCGGTTCGCGTCGTGCACCCGGCCCAGCTGATCCGCTAGGCGCCGACCGACCCGGCCCCGCCGGCGCGCGCTGACCGCAGCTCGGCCATCTGGTCGGCGAGGTCGTCGGCCATCTGCGCCCGCTCGACGGCGCGCCGCAGCCGCACCCGCGCACGGTCCAGGCGGGCCTTGCCGTCGACGTCGAGCTCGCCGAGCGCGTCTGCCTCGACGAGTCCGTCGACGGTCCGGGCCAGCCGGCGCACCCGGTCCCACAGTGCGTCCGCGACGGCTTCAGATCCGAGCGGCTCGGTCATGTCCCAAGCATAGGCGCACCGCCAACCGGATCGCGCGATCCCGTGCGGGATCAGTCCCCGGTGGGTGGCGGCGCGTCCTCGGGGCCCCCGGTGCCTCCCGCGGAGGTGCCGCTGCGCGACGGGCGGCGGCGGCGCCGGCGGCGGCGGCGGTTGCCGGAGCTGCTGGCGCCCACGGCGGGCGGCTCCCCAGGACCGGCGCCGTTGGGCGATGCGGTCTCGGCAGACGTCGGTGCGGCCGCGTTTGCGGCCTCGGCCGCCGGGGCATGCAGGCGCCGCCGCCGCCGCCGGCGTGGCTTGACGCCGTCCTCGGCGGCACCCTCACGCCGGCGCTGCCCATCGCCGAGCCCGATCTCCTCGGCCGACGGGAGCCTGGGGAACCGGGTGCGCAGGGCGTTCCAGCCGCGCCGCGACAGCAGCGCCTTGGGTTGCGTCGCGCCGACGGCGGCACGCAGGGCCCGACGGGCATCGGGGGTCGTGAAGTCCAGCGAGTCGAGCAGGCCCCGCAGGTGGGCCCACCCTCCGGCTGCGGCGGCTGCCCGGGCGGCAAGCCGGACGTGTTCGGGACGCGTCGGCACGTCGCCGGGCCCGAGCACGACGGTCAGCCGGGCGATCTGCCCGAGCCGCAGGGCGGCGGAGGCCGCTTCATCCGGCGGGATCGGATCGGGCGGCGGGCCACCGGCCGCGCGCAACCAGCCGGCAATCAGGTTGATCTCGCCGCCGGCCGAGATGAGGTGCCGCGCCTCCCAGCCGGCAATCCGCGCGGCCTCCTGGTTGCGCCCGGGCCGATGCGCCTCGGCCAGGCCACGCGAGACGTCCCACGCCCACGCCGGTGCCCACGACGAGGCCTCGTCCAGCGCCGACCAACGGCGGCGGCGGTCACCCGAGCGTCCGAGTTGTTCGAGCGCGGTGATGCGGTCCCACTTGCCGGCGTGGTCGGCGTAGTTCCAGAGCGCCCGCAGCCGTTCACGGGCCGTCATGCGCAGATTGTCGAGCACCTTGCGCGGCGCATCGTCGGTCAGCCACATGCGCAGGTCCGGCTGCACGACCAGGGCCATCGCCCACTCGCGCCACATCGGCTGGTCGACACCGTCATGTGCGTTACGGGCAAGCACGCCGGTCAGGCCCCACCAGGCGAGCGCGCCCTCGGGCGGGATCCCGGCGGCGACGCGTTCGGAGACCTCGATGCACGTCGCGTCCGCCGACGCGGCCTCGATCCACTCCTCGATCAGGATCCCGCGCAGCTTGCCGGTATCGACCTCGCGCCAGCTGCCGTCACGAAAGCCGGCGGCGATCTGCGCGGGATCCGCACCGGGGTTGACCAGCTCGGCCACGTGCCCGGCCTGGTCGGCGAGGACGCGCGCCGCCTTGGCCAGCTTCCCGCGCTCGTCGCCGGCGTCCGGCGGGCCGGCGACGCGGCCCAGGGGTTTGTACCAGCCCACCCCGAACACGTCGTGGCTGGTCTTGACTCCCATCAGATCGCCCTTGGGCAGGAACTCGACCGAGACGGCTTCCTTGTCGGGTGCTGGGCGCATGACGCGGCCCAGCCGCTGCACGAAGACGCGCTCGGAGGTCGTCGGCGCCAGATGCATCACCACCGACGCCCGCGTCTCGTCCCAGCCCTCGGTCAGCAGGTCGGCGTTGCACAGGACATCGATGTAACCCTCGCCGAACTTCTTGAGGATCATCTGCAGCTCGCGCCCCGGCGTCTGGCCCGAGACCGCGGCGGCCTTGACCCCGCGCTGGGTGAGCTCGTCGGCGAGGTTGTGGGCCTGGGCAACGGTGGCCGTGTACGCGACGCCGGCCAGCGCGAGCGGCTGGAAATGCTCGGTCCAGACCTCCGCGCACGCCTGGTGCCAGAGCGCACGATCAAGGGCCCTGCCGAGGCTGCCCTGATCGAAGTCGCCGCGCACGCGGGCCACGTCGGACAGGTCGACCGCGCGCTCGACCCGCAGGGAGCGCAAGGGGCACAGGATCCCGCGCTCGATCGCCGACGCCCGGTCCAGCGTCGTGGCGACCGGCCCGAAGATCTGCTCGACGTGCCCGGTGGTCGTCGCCCCGGTTGCGGTGAACCCGACGATGACCGCATTGGTCGCACGGTCGAGCAGCAGCCGCGTCTGCGCACCCAGCGCGGTGTGGGCCTCGTCGCAGACCAGCAGCGTGAGATCGTCCCACTGGATGCGCGACGCATGACGCAACGCCGCCTGATACGTGCAGATCGCGACGCCCGGCTGGCCGATCGCGTCGGGCCCCTCCTCGTGCACCTTCACCGACGGGAAATGGCGCGCGAAGCCGGCGATGGTCTGTTCGGCGAGGTTGCGGCGCGGGACGAGCACGCAGGCCGATCCGTCGAGGGCGGCCGCCAGCGCGCAGAACATCACCGTCTTGCCGGAGCCGGTCGGCGCATCGACCCAGCTGCGGCGCACGCCGTGCGCGAGGCGCGAGGCCAGGTCGTCGAGCGCCTCGATCTGGTGCGGGCGCAGGGTCACGTCCGGCCAGGCGACGGCGGGATCGTCGAGGGCAGCGGCGAGGTCCTCGGCCGGCGAGGGCGGTGCGCTCGTGTTCAAGGTGGGACGCAGGCTGACTGGCATCCAGTGACAGGGCTTGCCGACGACTACACATGCGGCGAAGCGATGTGGCTAAGCGAGGGCGAGTGCAGGGGACTCGGGTCGCGTGGCGACGGGCGCTCAGGTCAGTTCAGCACGGAGCGACCGCCTCACGACAGCGACCGCGCGCAGGTTACCACGAATCCCGGCGGCGCACCCGCGGGTCCCGGCGTGACGGTTGGCCCACCGGGTCGCCCGGTACCATCAGCGGTGATGCTCGCGTTCCGGGACCCGTCGCGATGAAGCGACCCGACATGTCGTGGCGCCCGACGACCGGTCAGCTCACGACGACCGCACTGGCAATCGTCTGCCTGCTGTTGGGGTTCTGGATCGGCTGGCAGCATCGCTCAAGCGCCGATCCGCAGACGGTCACCCCGTCGGTGCCTGCCGGTATGCGCACCCGCAACGTGATCATCCTGCCCACCCCGACGACCGCCCCGACGACGACCGCGACGACGGGCACCGCCACGTCCACGACCGCGACCGCGCCCGTGGCGGCGCTGCCGCCGCGTGCCCAGGTCAAGGTCGCCGTACTCAACGCCGGGTCCACTTCGGGCGTCGCGGTCCAGATCGCGGTCAGGATCGTCCAGCTCGGCTATCCGACCCCGGTCACGGGCAACGTCAGGCTGCCGCCGAGCCTCGTGCCGACCCAGTCGCCGACGGTCGCACCGCACGACGAGCTCGGCCACACCATCCGCGACCGGGCCGCCCACCGCGACCGGGGCGACAACACACGCCGCCACGGCGCCGGCGAGCCCGACGACCTCGAGCGCGACGACCCAGACCACGCCCACCGTGCCGCAGATTGTCTATTACCGGCCCGGCGGCGAGGGCATCGCCGCGCGGCTGGCGACCGACCTCGGCATCACGACATCGCACCCATCCCCGCCTCGGCCGCGCTCCAGGCGGCCGCGCCGACGGCCCAGCTGGTCGTGGTGGTCGGCAACCCGTGAGCCGGGCGGCACCGCGCATCGGGATCCGCGTGCCGCAGTACGGCGGCACCTGGGACGAGATCCGCGCGGTCGCCGACCTGCTCGAGGTCGCCGGCGTCGACGCAGCTCTGGGTCAACGACCACTTCCAGTCGCCCGGGCGCACCAAGGCCGATCCGACGTTCGACGCATTCACGACGCTCGGCGCGCTCGCGGCCACCACGCAGCGCGTCCGCCTCGGGGTGGCGGTGCTGTCGGCCAGCTACCGCCCCCCGCAGATCGCCGCGAAGATGGCCGCGGACGTCGACGCGATCGCCGGCGGACGCCTGGTGGTCGGCCTCGGGACCGGCTCCGATGTGGCCGAGCACGCCGCCTGGGGCATCCGGTTCGGCTCGCCGGCCGAGCGCAGCGCGGCCGTGCGGCGCACGCTGGCGGTCATGCAGGCGATGTGGGACGACCCCGACGGCGCGACGATCGACGGGCTCCTCACGGGCGCACCGTTGCGCCCACTCGTGCGGCGCCCGCCCGTCTGGCTGGCCGCCCACGGCCCGGCGCTGCTGCGCCACGCCGGGCGCCATGCCGACGGGATCATCGCCGCCTGGAGCAGTCCGGACGAGCTCGCCGGGCGGGTCGCGTTGGCATCGGCCGCCGCGGCGGCGGCGGGGCGGCCACCCCTTGCCGGTCGCGCTCTACACCTTCTGCCTGGTGGGCCCCTCCGGAGAGGCACGGCGCGCGCTGGTCGCCGCCCAGGCCGCGCATCTGCGCGCCTCGCCCGAGGTCCTGTTGCGGTGGCTCGGCACCACCGGCCTGGTCGGCACCGGCGATCAGGTGCGCCAGCGGCTCGCCGCATATGCCGCGGCCGGCCTGACCGACGTGATCCTCGCCCTGCCCGAACGCGTGCCGCACGAGGGGTATGCCGCACTCGCCGAGGCGCTGGTGCCGCCGGCAGCCGCGCAGCCGGTCGCAAGGCCGCACGCCTTCGGGGTGCGGCCCGAGGCCAACCTCGCCCACACCCTCGTCGGGCGCCACGTCGCCGCCGGCGCCGGCCAGACGGCGGCGGTGATCGACGGCGGGGGCAGCTGGAGCTACGCCCAACTCCTGGCGGCCACCCGCGCCGCCGCGGGTGCACTGGCGCGCGCCGGGGTGCGCCGCGGCGACCGCGTGGCGATCGCCCTGCGTGACGGGCGGCCCTGGTTCGCGGCGTTCCTGGGGTGCGCGTGGCTGGGCGCCGTGGCGATCCCGGTCGATCCGCTCGGCCCCGTGGACCGCTTCGCGATGATCCTCGAGGACTGTGAGCCGCGCCTCGTGGTCTGCGACGGACGAGGGCCGGCGGGCGGCTGGTCGGTCCTGCACCCGGACGAGCTCGGTGGTGTCGGAGGCCCCGGCTGCGCGTCGGTGCACCCCGAGGACCTCGCCTACATGGTCTATTCCTCCGGATCAACCGGCCGGCCCAAGGGCGTGATGCACGCGCACCGGGACATGGTGACCGGGATCGAGACCTACGCACGCCATGTGCTCGAGCTCGCGCCGGGCGAGCCATGCCATTCCGCGGCCAAGCTGTTTACCTCCCTGGGCTTCGGCAACGGCTTTTTCCGCGTGCTCGGCGCCGGCGCCACCGCGGTGCTCAACGCCGCCCGGCCCAATCCGCGCACAACGATCGAGCTCGCGGCACGCCACGGGGTCCGCGTCCTGACCGGGGTGCCCACCTTCTGGGCCCAGCTGGTCGAGTACCTCGCCCGACACCCGCAGCCCGACGCGCTCACGGGCGTCCGGTTGTGCGTGTCGTCGGGCGACAGCCTGCCGGCGGGGGTCGCGCTCGCGTTCGCCGAGCGGGTGGGGGTCCCCCTGATCGAGGGGCTGGGCTGCTCGGAGTGCTCGAACGTCGTGATCTCGGCCCGGCCCGGGCGTGCCGAGCCGGGCTGGCTCGGACGGGTGGTGCCCGGCGTGGAGGTCCGGCTGCGCGACCCCGAGGGCCGCGACGTCCCGGACGGCACGCCCGGGACGCCTGTGGATCCGCAGCCCGTCGAATACCTCCGGCTACTGGCGCCGGGGCGCGGCGACGCACGAGCTCGTCTACGGCGAATGGATCAGGATGGGAGACATGCTGGTCGCCGACGCGGGCCGCTATCGGCACGTCGGCCGCGTCGACGACCTGTTCAAGGTCGACGCACGCTGGGTCAGCCCGCGCGAGGTCGAGTCGTGCCTGCTCGATCACCCGGTCGTGCGCGAGGCCGCAGTGGGCGGTGTGGCCGACGCACGGGCCTGGTGCGGGTCGTCGCGTGGGTCGTCCCGAACGGCCCGGTCCCCGACGACCTCGCGACGGAGCTGCGCCGCCATGTCGCCCACCGGCTGGCGCCCTACATGGCGCCCCGCGAGGTGATCGTCTGCGAGCACCTGCCACGCCTGCCATCGGGCAAGCTGGACCGCAAGGCGCTGCGCGACGCGGCCTAGACGGTCGCCAGCCAGTCGATCAGCAGCGCGTTCACCGCGTCCGGCGCCTCCTGCTGGACCCAGTGGCTGACCCCGGGGAGCCGCTCCACCCGCACCGGCCCGTCGACCTTCGCGATCGAGCGATCGAGCAGGCCCAGCCCGAGGTAGGCGTCGGCCTCGCCCCAGATCACCATCGTCGGGGTCGTGATGGCAGGCAGCTGCGGCGGCTCCCGCAGCCAGGCGGCGGCCGGCATGTTGGCCCGGTAGTAGTTGAGCGCCGCGGTAGTGCGCCATCCCGCGCGAAGGCGTCCAGGTAGACCCGCACGTCGTCGGGGGTGAACGTCCCCGGGGCGGCGTTCTCGAACACCATCTCCCGCAGATTCCGGAAGTCGTCGTTGGCGAGCCAGCTCTCGGCGACGCCCACGAACAGGAACAAGAGCATGTACCAGCTCTTCGCGCGCTGGGCGGGGTCCTCGTGGCGGGCTTCGGCGGACGCGACCGGGTGCGGCGCGTTGGCGATGACCAGCGAGCGCACGCGCTGCGGGTGCAACGCGGCCGTCGCCCAGGCGAGGCCGCCACCCCAGTCGTGGCCGACCAGGTGGACCCGCTCCTCACCCAGGGCATCGATCAGCCCCACGACGTCGCCCACCAGCGCTGGCACGGCGTACGCGTCGACGCCAGCCGGGCGATCCGAGGCACCGTACCCGCGCAAATCGGGCGCGACAGCCCGATACCCGGCGTCGGCCAGGGCCGGCAGCTGGTGTCGCCATGAGTAGGACAGCTCGGGGAACCCGTGCAAGAGCACGACGGGGTCGCCCGTCCCGGCCTGGCGGATCGCCAGGCGGATCCCGCCGACATTGATGCGCTCCATCTCGCCTCCTGTGCATGTCGCCGGCCGCCGGCGCCTACTGACCCGGCGGCGGGGTGATCACCCCCGAGGACGAAATCCGCGCAGCGGTCGCTGCCGAAGTCCTCCCGCGACAGCGCCCGGACGTCGGCGATGCCGTACCCGCCCGGTGACGGGATGCCGATCGCGCTCAGCTGCACGGGGCGTAGCCGCGCGGCGACGAACCCCCCGCTTGCCGTGAGGGTCACCTGCAGGACGGCGCTCTGGCTGAGCACGCCCCCGAGCCCGAACGCCCGGTACCCGACGAAGTTGCCCATGCTGTAGGCGATCAGCCGGCCATGCCAGAACTGCATCCCGCGCAGCACGTGCGGGCCGGAGCCCAGGATGAGGTCCGCGCCGGCGTCGATCGCCGTGTGGGCGAACGCGATCACATTGCCCCGGTTCTCGCCGAGGTAGTACTCGCTGCCGGGGCGCACGTGCTGGGCGCCGACCCCCTCGGCTCCGGCATGCACGTGCACGATGACCAGATCGGCCTCGTGGGCCGCCTTGCGCACCAGCGCGGCCACACCGGCCAGGTTGAGCGAGTTGTTGGCCCAGTTGTATGGCGCGAACCCAAGGATCGCGACGCTGACCGGGCCGACGTGCTGGATCGCGATCGTGCCCGGCGGCCCCGTGTAACGATCCCGACCCGCCGCAGCGCCGCGGCGGTGTTCGCCTGACCGGCCGCGCCGAAGTCGTGGGAGTGGTTGTTGGCGCCGTTCATGACGGTGAACCCGGCGTGCTTGAGGTTCGCCGCATACCCGGGCGGACTGCGAAAGGCAAAACAGGTCGTGCTCGGCCGGGCGCATTTGGACGTGCCGGTGGGTCCGGTCAGCGTGCCTTCGAGGTTGCCGGTCACGAGGTTGCCGACCAGGTCGGCCCGCACGGCCGAGAACAGGTACCTCCCACCGGACGGCGGCAGCCCCCACGGCGGGGACCCCATCATCGTGTCCCCGACGTCGGTGATCGAGACCGTCGCCGCCTGCGCCGCGGCCTGCCTCGGGGCACGCCCCGCGTGCGCCGCCGTCGCACCGTCGAGCCGCTGGCCAGCCCGGCTCCGGCGGCCGCCATCGCACCAGCGCCCAGCAGGGCCCAGCGAGCACCGGGCGCCCGCGTCGCGGCGGCACGCCGGCGCCGTCGATCTGCCGACGCGTCCGCATTACGCCGCCGGCGGGCTGATCACGCCCGCATTCGAGATCCGGGCCGCGGTCGCGCCGAAATCCTGCCGCGAGACCGTCTGCACCAGCGGGATGCCCTGACCGCCCGGGGCCGGCACGCCGTTGCCGTCGAGCTCGACCGGCCGCAGGCGCGCCGCGACGAAGTGCCCGTCGGCGGTGACGGTGGCCTGCAACACGGCGCTGGTGCTCAGGTTGCCGCCCAGCCCGAAGCCCCGGTAGCCGACGAAGTTGCCGAGGCTGTAGGCGATCATGTGCCCGTGGTAGAACTGGATGCCCCGCAGGACGTGCGGGCCGGTGCCGATGACCAGGGCGGCACCCGCGTCGACCGCGGTGTGCGCGAACTGCTGCACGTCGCCCTGGGGGTTGCCGTCGACGTCCTCGGCACCCGGCCCGACGTGGACCGCGTCGGCCCCCTGGTGCCCGGCGTGGAAGTACACGATCACCACGTCGGCCGCATGGCGCGCCCGGCGAACCAGGGCGCGCACGCCGGGAAGGTCGAGGGAGTTGGCGCACCAGTTGTAGGGCGCGAATCCCAGGATCGCCACGCTTGTCGGGCCGACATGCTGGATCGTGAACTGGTCGGGCAGACCGGTGTGCGGCAGCCGGACGGCGTTCAGCGCCGCCACCGTGTTGGTGAGCCCGATCGCCCCGAAGTCGAAGGTATGGTTGTCGGCCAGGTTGGCCACGGTGAACCCCGCGGCGGTCAGGTTCGCGGCGTAGGCGGGCGGGCTGCGGAACGCAAAGCAGTCGGTCGAGGTCGGGCCGCACTTGGAGGGCCCGGTCTCGGTGAAGGTGCCCTCTTGGTCGACGATCACGACGTTGCCGACCAGAAACCGCTTGACCGCGCTGAACAGATACCGGCCGTTGTCCGGCGGCAGACCGTACGGCGGAGACCCCATCATGGTGTCGCCGACCGCCGCGACGGTCACCCGGGCAGCGGGACTCGCACTGACGGCGGGCGCCGCGGCGGCGGCGGTCGTCGGCTTGGCCGGCGGCGACGTGCGGGTCGCCGAGGTGCTCGACCGACGCCCGCCCCCCGACGAGCCCAACGCGGTCCAGACCAACAGCGCGGCGACGAGCGCGCCCGCGAGCACCAACAGCGCAATCTGGCGGCGTCGGCGCACGCGGCGCCGTTGCGCGGCGGCCCGACGTGCGGCCCGGTCTGGTGGCGACGGTGCCATGGCGCGGCCAGTGTAGTCCCTCCAGGCGGTCATGGACCGGCGCCGCGCGGCCTAGACTGGTCCGCGATGCGCACGGCGATCCGAACGCCGCCGGTCGAGCACCTGATCCTCGATCTGGGCGGCGTCGTCCTGCCGTCGGCGATGCCCCAGATGATCGCGGATCTGGCGGCCCATTCGGCCAAGACCGATCAGCAGCTGTGGCGGCACTTCAACACCCGGCTGTTCGCCCCGTTTTGGGGCGGGCGCATGAGCCTCGAGGAGTTCTGGGCGGCATTCACCGGGTTTGCCGATGTGCCGGTCCAGACCGGGCGTTGGCAGACCGAGATGACCACGTCGATGCTGCGCCCCCTCGACCACATCGCGAGGGTCCGCCGCTGGGCGGCGGCGGTCCCCGTCGGCATCCTGTCCAACCAGCGTGCCGAATGGGTGCTGCCGGTCCTCGGCGCGGCGGGGCTGGTCGACGTGCTCGATCCGCTCCTGATCTCGAGCCTCACGGGGCTCGTCAAGCCCGATCCGCGGGCGTTTGCCCAGCTGACGCGGCTCGGGCCGGCGCCCGAGCGGGTGCTCTACGTCGATGACCGGCCCGCGGCCCTGCGGGCCGCCGAGCGGCTTGGCATCACCACGCTTGACGCCGACGGCCGCCGGGATTGGCTCGACCGGGTCTCGACGCGCCTTGGGCTGCGTGAGCGACGGCGCCTGAATGCCACCCTGCGCCGTCACCGACGTTCGAGCGTACCCGCTCCCGCGGGTGCGGTCGTCCGCAGACCCTCCCAGCCGATGACCGGTCGTCTGGGATTCGCGAGCCGACCGCGGCGCGGCCCTGCCGGGTCGGTGCCGGACGAGGGCCCGGCGGCGGCGCCCGCCCGCGACGCGTGGACCGTGTTGCCGGCCGTGCTGCTTGCCGTCGCGGTCGCCGGCTGCGTCGCGATTCGGGCAGTGGCACTGGTGTCGACCATCGGCCGCCTGGATGCCGACGAGGCCGTCACGGGGATCATGGCCCGCGACATCCTGCACGGGCAGTGGTTTGCGTACCTGGCCGGCTCGAACTACATGGGGGCGCTCGAGCAGTACCTGCAGGCGGTGGTGCTCTGGGTGCTCCCGAGCACCCCGACGACCCTGCGGCTCGTCCAGGTGGCCCTGTGCGGGGTCACCTGCCTGCTGGTCGGGCTGCTCGGCCGGCGTGTGACCGGATCGCCGTGGGGCGGTGTGCTGGCGGCCTCGATCTACGCGGCCGGGCCCTACTACAACCTCTACAAGGGCATCCACAGCCACGGGTCGTACGACGCCGCACAGGTCATCGGGGTGGTGGCGCTGCTCGTGGCACTCCGCCTCGACCCGGCCGCGCCGCGCAGCCGCTGGCTGGCGGCGGGCCTCGGCCTGTGCCTCGGGCTCGGCCTCTGGGAGAGCACCCTGACCCTGTTTCTGGTCGTGCCCGCCGTGCTCTGGGCGCTCGCCTCGGCCCGGGGGTCGATCGTCCGGGTGCTGCCGTTCGGCATCGCCGGGGTCCTGATCGGTTACGCGCCGGCGATCGCCTATCAGCTCCGCCACGGCTGGACGCCGCCCTGGGCCCAGGGCAACGGCGCCTCGACCGGGTCGTACGGGTCGAAGCTCGGCGGTTTGCTGCACCCGGTGCTCGGCATGTTCCTGGGCGTGTTGCGGCCGTTCTCCGGCGCACCGGCCCTCAGCTGGCTGCCGGAGGCGCTGGTGCTCGTCGCGGGGCTCGGCCTGCTGGCTGCGGGCATCGCGTTCCGGTGGCGCGGCCTGGTCGACCTGGTGCGCCTGCACACCGCCCACCGCGCGCCGATCGACCTGGTGTTCGCCGGGTTCGTGCTGTTCGCCGTCCTGTACGGCTTCTCGGCCTTCACGGTCTACACGCGCGAACCGCGCTACCTGTTCATCCTCTACCCGCTGCTGGCGCTGGGGCTGTCATGGGGCGTGCTCCGCCTGCCCCGCCGCGTTGCGGGTGCCGTCGGCGTGGCGCTGGTCGCCGCCATCCTCGGCATGAGCATCGTCACGATGCGTACCGCCGACGCGCGTGGTGAGACCACCGGGCACGTCGACCGCCTCCCGATCCGCACCCAGGACATGCCCGCGGTGGCCGCGGCGCTCGAGGCCCGCGGAGTCCACGCGCTCTACGCGAACTACTGGCTCGCCTACCCGATCGCGTTCGCCTCGAACGGCGCGATCGACGTCGTCGGCACCCCCGGGGTCAGCCGGTTCCCCGCGATGGCCGCCGCGGTCGCACGCGATCCCGATCCGGCGTACGCGGCGCCGGTCGGGCCGCCTGCCGACCGCCTGCAGGCGGCGATCGCGGCCTCGGGCGCCCACGCGACCCGCATCGACGTGCGGAGCATCGCGATCTTCGTCCACGTCACCCCGCCCCGGCGCCCCGCGCAGCTGCCCAAGGCCCTCAACTAGCGCCAGGCTACATCACGACCCCGCCGTTGACCGAGAGCACCTGTCCGGTGATGAACCCCGCCGCGGGCGAGGCCATGAACGCGACGGCTTCGGCGATCTCCTCCGGAACGGCGGCGCGGCGCATCGGCGCCGAGCGGATCGCGCCCTCGACGATCTTCGCGCCGATCGGATCGGCGGCCAGTCGGTCCTGGAACGCGGTCTGGGTGACCGCCGGCGAAACGCAGTTCACGCGGATCCGGTCACGAGCGACCTCGCGGGCGAGCGATTTCGAGAAGGCGACGACTCCCGCCTTGGCGCCGGCGTAGACCGCCTCGCCCCAACCGCCCACGCGGGCGGTGTCGGAGGCGATCGACACGATCGCACCCCCGTCGGGCGCCTCCCGCAGCAAGGGAAGTGCGGCGTAGCTGCCCGTGACGACGCCGAGGTAGTTGATCTGGACGATCCGCAGCCAGTCGGCGGGGTCCGAATCGGCGAACAGGCTCGGCCGGTCCCAACCGGCGTTGTTGACCAGCACGTCCAGGCGCCCGAAGCGCTCACGCACCCGGGCCACCACGCCCGTGGCGTCGTCCAGGCTGGTGACGTCATGCGTCAGCGCCAGTGCGTCGGCCCCGAACGCGCCCTCGAGCTCCAGCACGGCAGGATCCTTGTCGGTCAGCACGACCGTCGCGCCGCGCTCGCCCAGAAGCCGGGCGATCGCCTGGCCCATCCCGCCGGCTGCGCCGGTCACGATCGCGACCTTGCCGTCGAGCCGGGTCAGCCCACTCATGCGTCACCCGTCTTGAAGCGCATGAACGTCCCTTGCGAGCTGGCCACCAGGCGGCCGCCCTCGTCATGGATGTCGGCGCGTGCCACGGCGATCCGGCGGCCCATGTCGAGGACCGTGCCGGTGCCGACGAGCTCACCGGGATTGCCGGGCGCGGTGAAGTTGGCCTTCATCTCGACCGTCGCGCACCCTTCGTCGACGGGCATCTTCGCCAGCAGCGCCAGCGCCATCGCGGCGTCGAGCATCCCGGACAGGATTCCCCCGTGGGCGGTGCCGTACAGCTGCGTGTGCCCGGGGGTGATCGTGATCCGGAACAGGCTCCCCTCGCCGTCGGCGCGCTCAACACGCATACCGACCAGCTGGTAGTACCCGCAGCCGTTCCATCGCTCCAGGATCGCGCGATCAAGTACGTCAGTGGCCATGCGTCACCTTCTGGGTTGGGTTGCTGAGTGCCGCGCGGGCGCGCGCGTGCAGTTCGGTGCGGTCGACCTTGCCGGATGCCGTCACCGGCAGCTCGGCGCCGACGAGCAGCGTCCGGGGTCGCTCGGCCGGCGAGAGCGCGCGCAGACGCTCGCGCAGGCGCTCCTCCAGGACGGGGCCCGGCCGCGCGGTCGCCGACGGCGCCGACCAGACGCGTCACCCCGTCGTCGTCGACGACCGGCACGCAGATCGCATCGACGACGTCGTCGTCGGCGAGCAGGACCTCCCGGACGCGTGCCGGGTCGACCCACGAGGCCCCGACCTTGATGCGGTCGCCGATGCGCCCGAGGATGTGGATCTCCCCGTCCGGGAGCCGCTCGACCAGATCGCCGGTACGCAGCCATTCGCCGTCCAGCGCGCGGGCCGTCGCCTCGGGATCGCCGAAGTACCCGGCCATGACCGTCGGCCCGGCCACGAGCAGCTCGCCGGCGCCGTGCGGTGCGCCGTCGACCGGCGCGATGCGCAGCCGGTACCCGGGCACGACCCAGCCGGTGCGCCCGGGCGCGGGACTGCCGACGACATCGGAGGTGTAGAGGTTCGTCGCCTCCGACGACCCCAGCGAGTTGACGATGCGCATCCCCGTCGTCTCGGCGACCGCCTCCCAGACCCGCGCATCAAGCAGCTCGCCGGCCGCCACCGCCAGACGGACGCCGGCGAACGAGGCCCGCGCGACGCGCCCCTCGCGCACGTGCCGCGCCAGGCGCGCCCACCAGGTCGGGACGCCGGCGACGACGTTGACCCCGAAGTCCCGGCAGGCGATCTCGAGTCGCTCGGGGTCGCGGTCGCGGCGCTCGATCCAGGCGGCCGCCCCCGCCCCGAGCGGGAAGTACATGCTCTTGCCGAGGCCGTAGCTGGTCGGCAGGGCCGACACCGACCAGACCAGGTCGCCGGGACGCAGTTTGAGGATGCGCCGCCCGTAGGTGGCGATGCAGCCCGGGATGTCGCGATGCCGGTGCACGGCCCACTTCGACGGCCCCGTGGAACCCGAGGTCAGAAGCATGTAGCAGGGGTCGTCGGCGCCCACGGGGCAGATTCCCGGGATCGGTCCCGGCCGCGGCGAGGGCAGCGAACTGCGCGGGCGCCAGTTGCGGGACCTCCGGCAGGATCTGCCGGCCCTCCGAGATGACCAGGCTCGGGGTCGCCCGTGCGGCGACGTCGGCGAGCCGCGCCCCGCTGATGCCCGTCCCGGCCAGCGCCACCACCGCGCCGCACCGTACGGCGCCAAGAAAGGTCGCGATCCACTCGGGCGAGTCGGGCGCACGCAACAGGACGATATCGCCGGCACGGATCCCGAGGCTGGCAAAGGCCGCGGCCATGCCCGCCGCGTGCTCGCGCACGTCCGCCATCGTCCAGGTGAGGTCCTCGGTGACGACGGCGCGCAGTCCGGCGGCATCCGGACCTGATTGCTCGAGCAGGATCCAGGCCAGGTTGTGGGTGGTCCGGCGGGCGGCCGGCTTCCCGACCGGCGCCGTCACCGGCACCCCGAGCTGCGCGCCCACGTTGGCGCACGCGCCATGGACTCCCGGCTGAGCAGTGATCTGACCGACACGGTCGTCCTCCTTGTGCTGGCAAGCGTAAATCGGCCCTGTGCAGGGCAACATCCGGCGCGCGGCGTGATCTGGCTCAGGGAAACCCCGGACGAGCGTCGTCGGGACGGCCGTGCCGCGACGGTCGAGGGTGCGCGGGGGTATGGACCGGCGCCCACGTGCGCTCTAGATTGCATCCATCACCGCGCCCGAGCGCGCGAACGACTCCTCCGTCACCTCCAAGGGGTTCCGCCATGGCACAGGACGCAGCGGCTGTCGCCACCACGCCCGAGGCCCACGCCGGACCGCCCCCGGCGGTGCGTGACTTCCAGATCGTACCCCTCAAGGGGATCCCGATCGTCGCCGCCGTGATCATCGGCCTGATCGTGGCGATCTGGAGCAACAATCTCTGGGCGCTCGTGTTCTTCCACGTCGTCGGCGGCGGGCTTTGGACGGCCATCGACCTGTTCGTGGGCCTCATCGTCGGACCGATCATCGGCGGGATGTCGATCCCGGCACGCATGGAGTTCACCACCCGGTTCATGCCCAAGATGGTCCTCCTGATGCCGACGCTTGTCACGATGACGCTCGCCTCGGGCTGGCAGCTGGCCCGGCACGAAGGCAACCTCGATCCGGGCTCGCCCAACCACGCGTGGCTGGTGGCCTCGTTCATCATCGTCGGCATCATGGCGACGATCGCGATCGGCGTGCTCGAGCCGGCGAACCTCGCGGTGCTGTTCGAACTCAAGAAGCCGAAGCCCAACGGCATGCGCATCGGCCGGCTGATGAAGGTCTTCATCTACACCGCCGGGATCACCGGCCTGATGCAGGTCGCGACACTCATCATCATGACCCGGGTGGCCACGCAGTGACGACGGCCCCCGCACCGCAGGAGCGCAGCTTCCCGCCGATCGACAAGCTCGCGGACCTCGCCATGGTCCTGGTGATCATCGGCGGCATCTACATGGCGGCCAACCTGCCGGGCAACATCTCGCTCGTGCCGGCAGTCGTCCTGCTGGTCCTGGCCGTCGTGGTGCTCGTGGTCGACGTCGTCCTGCTCGCACGGCTCGACGACTTCGCCTGGGGCACGTTCCGCCTGGTTGCGGGGTGGGCGCTCCTGGCGTACCTGGTGATCGCCGGCATGATCGGCTACGCGTTCATCTACGACGGCACCCGCGGCAACGCACTGATCATTCTGATCGGCATGTTGGCGGTGTTCGCCATCGCCGTCCCGCTCTTGTTGGGCTTCTCGGTAGCGCGCTTCCAGCCGACCGGATCGGGCCCCGAGCAACTCGCCGAGTGACCCCGTGGGTATTCCGGCGCGGCCCCGACGGCGAGGCTGTCCATGCAGGGCTGACCCGGCAGCTGGCCCAGGTGGTGACCACGACATGCGCGCGCGCAGGACCGGATCCCCAACCGGCGGGTCACGCCGGCAAATCGCGGCGGCCGGCGTGATCAGGATCGCGGCGCTCGGCACCGTGGCGGTGCCGCTACTCATCGCCGCCCCGGCATACCACGGGGTCGTCCTCGGGTCGAAGTACTTCCTGCCCCGGCCCGACCACGGCATTGGCTGGGGCACGCCGCGGCCGCCGACGATCTTCAATGGCGGCGACCCGTCGGGGTACGTCGCCAAGATCCACTGGACGACCTGGGGCGGCACGGCGGCGATCGGCTTTGGGCTCAACCCGGTCTTCAAGCCGGGCGGTGGCTACTACGCGACCCCTGCCAGGATCGAGCTGAAGGCACTCGATATCGGTCGTTGCTACACGGGCGGTCCACGGGCGTACACGAAGCTCGTCGCGCGCGTTGCATCGCGGCCCGGCGGCCGCCTTGGCGCGTGGTTCCTCTGGGGTGGTCAGAAGACGCTCTGCAGGTGGCAGTAGAACCGGGCACGGGCCCGCCGGCGGCGGCCCCCAGCGCGCGACGGTGGTCTGATCGCCGTCCCCGGCGTGCGTCCGTTCGCGACCGCACGGAGCGTGGCATGCACCCTTTCTAAGAGCTGTCGCCTCAGCCCGTCCCGGGGCCGCTTCCGCCAGCCGCGGTGATGTGAAGGTCGGGCTCCTCGGCCCACACCTCGAGGCGCAGTCCGGTCAGCCGCAGGACCTGGACGCGCGTGCCGGCGCGAGCGATCCCGTTGACCGAGGTGGCCGACCATTGCTCGCCGCGCACCCGCACCAGACCGTCCGGATCGAGGTCGACCACCGCCACGCCTTCGGCGCCTTCGACCCGCTCCGGGTGGTAGGCAATGGTGCCCGACCCGCGGAGCCCGTACCACCCGATCACGGCAGCCCCGGCGGCCACGATGAGCATCGCCACCAACAGTGCCCAGAGCGTCGCGGTCGACTGGCCCTGGACCACCATGACCAGCAGCCAAACGGCAGCCACGACCCCGACGATGCCTGCCGCGACGTGCACATGCGGGCCCAAGTGGAACCCTGCCACCGCCGCGGCGAGAGCCAGCCCGATCAGGACGCCGGCCAAAACCCACATGGCGTGTTCCTCCTCGATCCCCACCGACCATCATAGGCCCGTTCCGGAGCCCTGACGCGCGCTGAGGTCGGCCCAGGCAGGCCGGGTGGTGATCGGGCTCGGGCTTTCGGTGAACAGCTACTGCGTGGGCCGCTGTGATTTCGTCACCTTGGTCCCCGACGGCGCCGAATTCTTCGACCCCCCGCGTCGGAGGGCAGCCTTGTCGGACGGTGGCCGGATTCCGTACAGCGGAAGCGGATGCACGATCGAACGCGGTCCTGTTGAGACGATCCTGTCGATCTGGCGCGACCACGCGTGGGCCTGGACAGATGCGGCCGACAGTTCGCTCGCAAAGCGCTCCTTGGCGGCATCGAGATATGGACTGTCGGGCGGCACGCCATAGAACAGCTCCCGCGGTGTGGACTTGGTGTCCACACCGCGTCGCAGACCAACCGCTCCACCCTGAATGATTCCCAGGTCGGTGAACTCGAGCTGCCCCGACGCCCGCGTCGCCTGCCACCAATGTCCGCTGTGCGGCTCCCGCCAGGTGACGGAGCCGCCATCGGCAACGTCACGTGGACGCTGGACCGCCCCAGTGAAGCTGTAGCTCGCTCCCGCGACCGGGGCGGGATGCTGGAAGTACTCCGGCGTGACGAAGTCGGAGACCAGGATGCCGTTGACCGAATAGGCGTTGGCGACACTCTGGACGGGGTCGGCCACCTCGACGAGGAAATCGGCGATGCCTTGGCCGGGTCGCAGCGAGCCACCCGGTATCAACCGGTTTCCGTAGGGATCAGCCAGCATCTCGAGGGCTTCGTGGCTCGCGGTGAGCGACCAGACGTTGGACGCTTGGATGAGCGACAGCGGCTGCCCGTTGTCGTCGAGATGCAGCCCCAGCACGTTCGGACCCGGAAGGTCGTCGCGAAGGACGATCGGCCAGTACCCGGCCGGGACCTGATCGAGTCGCGACATTGGTTCAACAGTCGCCGACACGCCCCACATGGGGCTGAAATCGCGCTCGATCTGACGCTGGACTGCGCCGGCGACATCCATGACCGTTTCATGGGACGCCAGCGACGTCTGGGAGACGATGGCGATATGGGCAGTGAGCATCAGACGGCCTCCTTGACGATGTCCGCGCCGCGGGCGTGCACGGGTTCTTGGGGTGCGCCAAAGCCGAGTGGCGAAAACGTCCGCTCGTCATGAAGGCGCAGGTACGCGAGACCGATGCCCGCCAGGCCGAGCATCAGTCCCGGTGGTTCGCCTTGCATGCCGCAACACCAGCCGCCACGATTGCGGGCGTCGAGCCAGGCGACCTCACCGGCCTCCCGGGTGAGGTCGCGGGTCGCACGCGCGCCCAGCGGCGCGCAGTGTGCCTGGTCGATGAGTGCGTCGACCGCGCCAAAGACGCCATGACACAGCGAGAGGTCATTGTGCCGTGCGTCGATCTGCTCGCGTACGTCGTCGCAGAGCCGACCCACCACGGGCGGTGCATCGTCGCCGAGCACGCGGACGATGCCGGCGCGGCCGCGACACCAGGAGATCCCCGCGGTCTCGCAGTGTGCAAGCAGCGTCGGGCGCACCCCGTCGGCGACGGACGCGAGCGCCCGATCGCCCGTCGCCCGAGCTGCGGTGTCGAGCGCCGCGACAATGCCGGCGTCGCCATGACTGAACCCGGCGGTCTGTAGGCGACCTCGCCTCACCGCATCGTGAGCGAGACGACGCGCGAGTTCACCGGCCCGCACCCGGAGACTTGCATCGCCGATCACGTCGGACATGAACTCGAGGCCCAGGATGACCCCAGCACACCCGTCGACGACGTCAGGTCCCACCGGATCACCGGTCTCCTCGATGATCCCACGGCTCCGCTCGACGAGTTCGGGTACCCGCAGGAGCGTGCCAACATGGGCCGCGGCGGCAGCAATGCCGACCGCGCCGTCGAACAGTCCGTCCCGCTGCGGCATCGCCATGTCACCGCGACGCGCGAGCGCCTGCCGAATGGCGCCGATCGCCGCCCGCCGCGCACCACGGTCGTCCGCATGCCGGGCGAGCTCAGCGAGAAAGAGCGCGATTCCCGCGGTTCCCTCGTAGATGCCAGGTCCCACGCTGGCGAGCGGAACCTCGAGCCACCCGCCAGGGCGGGGGTTTGGGCGCGGACCCAGCCAGGTGCAGCGATCGTGGCTCCACACGGCGCCGTCGCACAGGCGGCGGCCGATCGTGGCAGCGATATCGAGGCAGTCGGTTCCCTGCCGACGGCGACGGGGCGCCGCCGCGGCTACGCCGGCAAGCTCGAGGTCGGCATCAGGCTGTGGGTTCGGCCCGAGATGGGGCGCGTCGAGGTCGAGGCCCTCCGCGGCGAATGCGCGACGCAGCGCCGTCAGGCGATCCTCTGCGGTATCGCTGCCCAACTCGTACCCACGCACCAAGGCTTCGGCGACGAGCCGCGACCTGCTCATGCCGAAGCTGGGACCCCCCTGGGGGTGCTGAGCGAAGCCCAAACCGGGAGCGAGGACCTTCGTGAAGGCCGGGGTCGGGGAATCGAGATCCCTGGCAAGGCGCGTGTAGAGCTCCCGTACCGTGGGGAGCAGCACGTCCCGATCGACGCTCGCGATCACCAGGAGACCGGAATCCGCACGCCCGAAGGCCGCGGGATCGGCGATGACCTTGATGATGAAGGGGATCCCGAGCCGGTTCAAACGCTCGGTCGCCATCCGGATCAGCCGGGCGGCGCCCCGCGGCTGGAGGTTCCAGTAGAAGCGGTCGACGAGCCCGGTCCGAGCACGCCACGGCGTCGTGCCGCAGACGCTGTGGAACCCGGGCGACACCCCTGGCTGGTCAACGGGAACCCACACTCGCACCGCATCCTCCCCATTCTGGACGACCTCCTCCGACCGTGCCCAGATCCGCAGACCATCGCGCTCGACGACAATGAAGTCGCCGTCACGACCGACGACGTGCCAGCCGGGTTGCAGAAGCCTCGCCCCCGCATTCGCCTCGGTGAGCGAGCGCGAGAAGCTGGTCAGCCACGGACGGGGCACCGGGGCGGTCCACCCGACCCGCCGACCCCGGTAAGGTAGAACCGGCTGTAGACGGACTGCTGGAGGCGGGCGACGAGAAGCCCGCGGACCTTCGGGCCGGCGTGATCGGAACGCGGCACCGGCGGGAGCTCCACGCGTTCGCGGTGCCACTCAAACGAGGTCGCCGAGGTCACCCGGACGCCCGCAAGGAATTCCTGGAGGTGTCTGGTCCTCATGACGCGCGGTCCGGGTCAGCGGCGGCCGGCCCAAGGAGAGCGTCGGCGGCTTCCCGCGGCCGTTCGAGAAGATCCAACCCGACGCGAGCCGCGAGCACAGCGTGGCGCCCAAGCCGGTTCCCATGGACGGCAACCTCGTCAGCGAACTGCACGAGTCGCGCGCCAGTGAGGCGCATCGCCCGTTCGTGTACGTCGCCCCCGGGCTGATCGCGAAAGTGCGCCCGCCAGGCGGTCCACATTGCGGAGACGACGAGTTGCGCCTGCAAAAGTGCGCAGTCCGTGTCGGTAATGAGCTCCCAGGATGACCTCGCTGCGAGGTTGACAGCTGCCAACGCGTCGCGCACGGCGCATGCCATCCCGGCGGAGATGTCCCAATACGGGTCCCCGCAACCTGAGAGCTCCCAATCGACAAGGCGAACGACCGGTTGATCGCCGTCGCCGACATCGGCGACCATTGTATTTTCCCAGCGTACGTCCCCGTGGATCGCCGCCGTCGTACGCCAGGCGGCGGCCTCAGCCTCGAGGGCTGCACACGCAGCTGGTGCGCGCTGCACCATCCGCACCAGTTCCAGCTGCGCAGGTGTACGCACCCCGAGTGCCCCGGGCACGAGCCGATGAAGCCGCAGCACGCCCGGCGGATCGGCACTGAACGGGGGGAAGTCCGGCCGGGCGTGCAGGTCGCCCAGGGCCATACCGATGCGGGTAGCAAGGGTCATTGGAAGATGCCCGAGACCGCGTACGTGCGACGTCAGCGTCTCGCCCTCCAGCCGTTCGCTCACAAGGATCGCCTCGACCGGCTCCCATGCGAGCAACCGAGGTCCGAGCCCAGGGTGCCGCTCGCCCAGCCACGCGAGCATGTCCCGTTCGCGCTGAAGGAGATCCGGTGGCCCCAGGGCCCCCGGCAGCTTCACCACCGCAGCAAGGGGCCCATCGACAATCTGGACGTAGTTACGCCCCGAGACGTCACGGACGACCAGCCCCGTCTCGAGGATGTCACCCGGCTCGAGGAGACCGAGGCCCCAAAGCGTGGTCAGCGCTCCGGACACGCGTCAGTGATGGCACGGGGTGCCGACGGCGGTATGAGGCCAGCCCTGACCCCCGTAGCCCTGCTCGGGCCACGCAGGGGCGCGGGAGTCGGCGGCCTCCATGACGTCGTCGATGAGCGCACCCGACATGAATCCGGTCGACGCATGCAGTTCCCGCGCGATGAAATAGCGCCGCGGGATCAGCGCTGCCGGCTCAGGCCCGGCGTAGCCCCCCGGAGCAGGCATCACGCGGGAAATGCGATTCAGCCAGAGCGTGACCGCTTGGACGTGCGGAAGACCTACGTTGTCCGTGAGTTCGTCGGGGTCTGACGGGGCGTGCTGCGTGACGCGAACCGCGTCCCTCGCGAAGAAGTCGACGAAGACGTCCATGCCTGCCGAGAGGTAGATGCGCCAAAGCCTGTAGGGGATTGGGTTGGCCGGATCCCGTCGGTCCGTCCACACGAGATCGGGATCCGCGAGGTAACCGCGAAGGACGGTGCAATTCCGCAGATAGTGCGGTTGGACCGAACCACGCATCACACCCGGGACGCCTAGTACAGGCACCGGTGCTGCGAGCACATTTGCAAGGTCGGGGTCGCCGATAGGGTTGGGCATCATGACCTCCTGGTCGAGTCTCGCCACCCCCCGGTGGGGGCGGCGCTAGCTGGTGATGAATTCTTTGCGTTCCTGCGGCGTGAGACTGCGGGTGACGCGAGACGCGGCCAGCGGCAGGAGCTGGTCCTGGGGCATGCAGACGTCGCAGGTCACCTCGTGAACAGTGCCGGCGTCGTTCAGCACCAGGACATGGAGTCCGTCCGCCGACACGGCGACTGTCTGATCACGGTGCGTGCCACCCGGCACGTCCAGCACAGCGACGCCGCGCCGCCAGTCCCACAGGCGCATGCCGTCATATCCCACACTCGCGAGGTATCGACCGCCGGCCGCGAAGGCCACATCGGTGACGACGTCGGTGTGTCCCCGTAAGACGAGGGGCGGGCCACCACCCTTCAGATCGAACACCCGCACGAGCTGATCACCCCCGGCGGTCGCCAGGTAGCGACCGTCCGGGCTAAACGCCAGGGCGTACACCTGACCCGACTGGTGACCGATCACCGGAAGCGATCCATCCGCTCGCCAGAGCATCGTCGCGCCTTCCTCTGTACCAATGGCAACGACCCGACCGTCGGGGCTGATCGCGGCCGTGGCCAACGTATTCACCGGGACCAGTGGGGCCAGTACCGGTCGCGCAGCGTGCTTGACGGCGATTCGAACAACACCGGACTGACTGGTCCCGACGAGCGTCCGCCCGTCCTCCGACAGCAGCACTTGGTTCGCCGAGTATCCAGACCCGCCGTCGAACGCCAGCAGCGTCCGTCCGGCCGCATTGCGTACAACCATGCGACCATCCTCGAAGCCGGTCGCGATCGTGCTCCCATCGGGCGTGATCCCGGCGGCACTCACGGCGCTCCCGTCGGGACCGACGATCGCAGAGGTCGTGCCCGATGCCGGTACCCACACCCGCGCGCTGCCGGTCTGGTCGATCACGACGGCCCGCCCATTCCGGAGCAACGTCAGGCTCCCATTCGACCCATCGCCGGGGGCCAGCGGCAAGGCCGGATCGGTGAACGCCGGATCGGCCGCAGCCGTCCAGTCCCAGATTCGCGCGCTGCCGTCAACACTGGTGCTGATGAGCCGCGACCCGTCGAAGGCAACACGCCAGCCTGTCCCTTTGAGCCCCAGCAGGACGCCCCTGAGCTGTCCGTCCGACAGCGACCACAGCCGGATGGCGTTGTCCGCGTCCGCGGTCGCGATCATCTTGTCGTCGGCACTGAACGCGACCCAATTCGTGCCCTCCGCCTCCGGAACTCTGAGCTGGCGCACGAGCTGGTCGCCGCGAACCCGCCAAATGGAGAACCCGTCGGCGGCGGCGACACCGACCAGTGTGCCGGTCGCATCGGTGCTGAGCCAGTTCACGTTGGTGCCCTGGAGCACCGGGTTGGGAATCTGGCGACCGGCGCGCCAGACGGACACGCCGTTGTTATCGGCGACGACCGTCAGGCCCGCCGCCGCCGGGGCGACCGAGAAGGGGCTCGCCGCGCCGCGCAGCAAGACGGTTGGCGGGCCGCCCGACGCGCTCCAGAGCCGAGCGACCCCGTCACCCCCGACCGTGACGAACCCGCGACCGTCGGGGGTGCTCGCG
Source organism: uncultured Thermoleophilia bacterium (assembly GCA_963784985.1). Taxonomy (GTDB): domain Bacteria; phylum Actinomycetota; class Thermoleophilia; order Miltoncostaeales; family Miltoncostaeaceae; genus CAITWD01. The sequence goes on along the minus strand of CAWATR010000003.1, from coordinate 2,384 downwards.
ATTGCCGAGTTCTGTGTCGATTGTGGATGTATCCCAAGGACGTGCGGCGGTCCCGGTGGGGTGCCGACTGCCACGTTGCCGTCAAAGTCGATGGTTGCAACGCGCCCGCCGGGGAGGCCGACCATGTCCCATATGCCAGCCTTCGACCACGGCACGGATTGCAGGTGCCGTCCGTCCGGGTCTGCCGCCGGGTCCCAGATCAACATCTCGCCGCTGGCGGTCGCGAGGGCGACGCGGCCGTTCCCCAACTCCGCGAGTGCGTCGAAGTGGCCTTGAGGCAAGCGAACCGCGGCACGCAAGTGGGACTCGTGCAGCGCACGCCGGAGTTCGTCTTCCGACGCAACGTCCGCTCGGGCCCGATAGCCCTGGACCGCGAGGAGCAACGCCAGCTCGGGGTCCTGACCGAGTTGCAGGGTGCTGGCGTTGACCGAGGACTGCGAAAGGGCGGACTGGCGCGCAGAGTCCGCGGCATTCTTCTGCAATAGCGCGACGACCGCCACCACGGCGACGATGATGAGCGCCGCCGCGAGCCCGCCGACCCCGAGGCGTACCCGACGCGAGCGCGCACGGCGCTCGCGGTCGGCGCGCTCCGCGCTCGCAGCAAGAAACGCCCGCTCGCGCTCGTTGAGGCCGTCGGTGCCCTGCTCCTGCCACACCGCCAGGCGCACCCCGCGGAACAGCACCCCTCGTCGGCGCGCTGCGAGCGCTCCCATTCGCCTGCGGCATCGGTCAGCAGGCGCCGCTGGCGGAGGCGCTCGCGATCCTGCTCGATCCATGCGCGCAGCTCCGGCCAGCCGCGAATCAGCGCCTCGTGGGTGATGTCGACCGTCGGCTCCCCATCGGCCGCCGTATTTTGGTCCGTCGTGACCAGGCGCTCGGTGGCAAGGAGCGCGACAACGGCCTCGACATCGTCCCGCTCTTCCGGACGGGTGACGAGCTCATCGAACTCGACGCGGCGACGGGTGTCCTCGCTGCCCTCACCCGGCTGGATGAGGCGGAGGAGCACACGGCGAGCGATGGCCTGTCGGTCCGGCGACAGGGAGTTGTAGGCGGCGTTCGCGCGTGTCGCCAGCGCGCCGTCGACACCACCACTTGCGCCATACGCGACAAGGGTTAGGGTTGTCCCGCGTCGGGCGCGCCAGAGATCGAGGAGCAGGTACTCGAGCAGCGGGAGCGCGCCGGGCCGGTCGACGACGTCTTCCATGATCGTGCGGGCGAGACCGGGCTCCAACCGCAGCCCCACCCGCCGTGCCGGCTCCTCGATCACGCGTCGCAGGCCAGCGGGGTCGAGGGGCCCGACGATGAGCTGCTCGTCACCGAGCAGCGCCCGCAGACGCGGATACTCAGCGCACCGTGGCACGAAGTCGGCGCGCATGGCGAGGATCACGATCAGGCGCCCCGCAGGAATGCTTGCCGCGAAGACGAGGTTCTCGATCAACGCTGCCCGGGCCTTCGGATCGCGGCAGACGGTGAAGATCTCCTCAAACTGATCGACGACCAGGACGGCGCCGATCGACTCCGAGCGTGCCAGCGCGCGGCTGATCCACTGGTCGAGCGCGGCGCCATACGCGGAGAACTCCGCCGGCCCCGGCAGCGCCTCAGCGAGGCCCATGCGGCCGAGCGCCGCCGAGAGGAAGCGCAGCGGGTCGGCCCCGGGGGTCATCACCGCGATCGGCCAGCACTCACTGCCCGGCAGTGCGCCCGTCCGCAGCGCCGTGACGATGCCCGCACGGACGAGCGAGCTCTTGCCGTTGCCCGACGCGCCCACCACCGCCAGGAAGCGCGAGGTCCGTAGCCGCTCGACGGCGTCCGCCGTCTCGGCTTCCCGGCCGACGTAGAACCGCGCGTCCTCCTCCCCGAAGGCGTCGAGCCCACGGTAGGGACAGACCATCTCCGCGTCGCCAATCTGCGCGGGCCCCGGCGTGACGCCCCGAATCAGCCAGACAAGCGACTCGATCGCCTCATCGTCCGAGCCCGACCGGAGATCGACCCATGGCCGCGCCCGGAGGAACGACAGGGCCGGATCGTGCGGCGCGGGCGCACCCGGCAGGAGCACCGCGACGATCTGGAAGCCGCGGTCACGGCTGGCAAGGTCCTCGGCGACCGCGAGCCCATCGCGTGCCCAGCCGCCGAGCCCCTCGGCACCGACGATGATCGCGCACGCATTAGAGGCACGCAGCCCCTCGCTCACACCCTGGCCGGCATCGGTCCAAGGTTCCAGGCCGCTGGCCCGGAGCAAGGTCGGCGATGCGGGCGGCTGCGTCAGCGTCGTGCGGGAGACACAACAGGGCGACGTCGTAGCGGAGCGCCAAGGCCGCGCTCCCGAGCTCGCCCGCCGTCGCGTAGCGCTCGGCAGGGTCGAGCGCCAGCGCGCGCCGAACGAC
>CAWATR010000002.1:0-69397 GCA_963784985.1 uncultured Thermoleophilia bacterium | reverse complement strand
GCTTCGAGCTCCGTGTCCCGGGCAATCAGCGGCCGCACGGGTCGATCGGTCATGGATCGTCGGTCCCAACAGCGCGGAGCAGGGGCCACCCAGCATTGTTGTCTACGCATCCAAGGGCGCCCCCCGACGTCCCCTCGGCGGGCAGACAGGCCGAGCACACGCTGTCGGCGTCGGTGACGTCCATCTGCAGGATCTGAACGCTCGAGGCCGCAAGCGGCTCAAGCAGATCCGGGTCTCTCACACCCGCGAAGACATGCCACCCGACTGCGGCCAGGGCCTCCACCGTCGCTCGGCCGATCCCGCGGGCGCTACTGGTGACGAGCGCAGCGCCCTGGGGTGGATCGGGAACAGCCAAAGCCGCGCCACCTCCTTGGAGGTCAGCGTACCGAGGAGGAGGGGCACGCACTAGTGCGACGACTCGAGAATGACCGCATTGCGGCGAGGACGCCTCTTCCGTCACCCGGTTGGTGCTTCAAATGCCCCAGCAAGATTCGAACTTGCGCCACCAGGATTAGGAAGTGTCAGCACTGAGTACCGCCGAGTACATCCCCGTCCAGAAACCCCAGTTATTGGGGGGTGTTCTGCGCAGTTGCGGCCCGGCTGAGTACCGCCGAGCGCCGTGGGGTCTGTTGACCCATCGTTGACCCTTGTGATGAGATCCTAGGATCTTCCGTTGGCCATTGACCGTCGTGGCGATACACGGAGCCGAATGCACGGGCAGACAGCGTTTTCGCGACCATCGCAGATGTTGTGGAGACGGCAAGATCGCACCCGATGCCGACGGCGCGGTTTCCTCGCCGCCGGTTGTCGATGATCCCATGGAGCGGGGCTTAGGCCTTCGAGCGAGGAGCTCCTGCGGGCGGCGCAGTGGGGCAGACGCCCTCAGCTGCCCGGTTGCGCCGCGACGACCTCGGCAGCGATCACGGCGGACTCCTCGTCGCGGACGACGGGCGCGATGTTGAGGTCGAGAAAGGGGCTCCACTGAGCGGCATACCCATGGAGTGCCACCGCGTCGTCGGCCTCGAAGATGGCAACACCCGCGCGCGACCCGAGGTCGTGCCAGCGGCCGATGAGCTTTACGCCTGTGCCGACGTCAGCACGCTGGGCCTGTGTCAGGGAACTCCAATACCGCAGGGTGCCGATCCATTGATCGTGCTGACCCTTCCAGGTGACCATGAAGAGCATGTCCATTCTCCTTTGCTAGGCGGGTTCAAGCACGCCCATCTTCGTGCGTAACTTCCGCGCCGAGCAGCCCTCGCACGGGATCGACGTTCAGGAGATATCGCAAACACCGCGCGGAGCGAATCCGCGGGCGCAGAGCATTTCTGGGGCCGAGGGTCGACCCGGACCCCAGCACAACCGCCGCCGCACAGATCCTCGTCTTCCCGCGCGGGCTCATCGAAAGCATTCCCGATTCAGGCCCTTTGGTGAATATGACGATTTACAGGCTGTTTGCTTCATGCCTGAACCCGCCATCGTCAAAGGACCGTGCTCGACCGCGCTGCAGCTCGCCGGTCAAGTCGCCGCACCAAACCCACGTCGGCCCACGTCCCGACGTGAGTCCCCCCGCACAGTTCCCGCATAGTGTCCTCCGTTCGCGCATCGCGTTAGGTGGCCTGGTGCGCGTCCATCGGCGATCGGTGCCGAGGACTAGAAGAAGGAAAAGCCCAACTGACGCAGGGCTTCTCTATATGGCGAGACCCAGACTCGAACTGGGGACACCACGGTTTTCAGTCGTGATGCCTGCCCGGCGCGACGTCAGGAGCGTTGTTGCGGTGGCCCACCCAAGCGCCCTTGGCTCGGCGCGCGCCCCTGTGCTCGCGCGAGGGCTCGGCGCTTTGCAAACCTGTTGCCAGATGCGTTGCCAGCTTGGCTGGTAAGGGCATGAAACGTAAGCACGAGACGACCACAAGTTCGCCCTGCCGCTCCGCCTCGCCCTCTTTCACGAGCTTGGCGTCTCGGCGGGCGAAGAGCAACACACCGGACAGCATCGTCGGCTAACCCACGCTTGGCACCAGGAAGGTCCGCCCGTCTCCCCTCCGCGTCTGAGCCACTGCGCCATTGTAAGTAACCCGGCATAGTCTCTGCATAGTTGTTGACGGATCTCATTGCGTTATTCCTGCATAGAGTCCTATGTACTTGGCCGACCCTGTCTCGCACCACCACCAGCATTATTGGAAAATTGGCAGCACAAACGTGCCATGCCCCCGGCATGCTTCGACCATGCGACACCAGGTTTAGGAAGTGTCGGCGGCGAGTACGGCTGAGTACATCCCAGTCCAGAAATCCCAGTAATTGGCGGTGCTCTGCGCAAGTGCAGCCCGGTTTGAGTGCCGCAGGGTGCCGCTGGGTCCGTTGACCATGTGTTGACCCCAGGCAGCCGATGAGTGAGGTTCACTCACCGCGAGCGGGAGGAGCAATCCGCGCACGCGGGGGTGACGCTCATGCCCGCGGCAGAACCCGCACGATGCGTGTTCGAACGGCCGAGATGGGGGGTTCCCCGATGGTGGCTCGGTGTCGTCCATGAAACGCTGGCTGGACCGATCGAACGCTGGGCCGTGCGGGTGCAGCGCCTTTCCTCGCCGGTGATGGCCACCAAGGGTTCTTGGGGTGTTCGCTCATCCATGCGCTGGGAATGACGGGCACGCGTCGGCCGGGGGTGTGGCGGCGCTCGGGTTGCTCGCGGCGGCGGTTCTCAGGTCGCCTGCCGCCCCAAAGGACATGTCAGGCGAGCGAATCACGGAGGCCGACATGCACGACGACTCGTTTGCCCTGGACGCGCGCAAAGCCGAACGCAGTGGCGCGCGCAGGGGTTCCGCGGAGTGCCTGTCCGGCTGGCTTAGAGGCGCATTGGTCGCAACACCAGGGGTCATCACGATGAACACACAGACCATCCCGACGCGCAGGAGCGACAGGTCGGAGCGACTTCGCGGGCGCGAGCAGGCGGCATTGCGCCGGGTGGCCGCTCAGATGATCGCCGAGTCGGCCGAGCTGCCGCCCACAACGTGGGTCGTGGAGCGCCTGCGCGTCGAGCCCGATGCGTGGGGCGAGCGCGTGCTTCCTGAGTTGGCCTCGCTCATGGCCGTTGACCGCAGGCGCGACTCGTCCCAGTCCTGGGTACGCAGGCGATCCGACCACTGTCCCTTGACGTTGGATGACGAGGCGTGTCTTCGCCGGATCGCCGCGCTCCTTCGGGCCGAAGCGACCGAACTTGGGCCCGACTCTTCAGTCGGGGTACGCCTGGACGGCTGGGGCATCCGGCTTGGATTGGAGTGCGAGAACCCCAGCGCGCCGGGGCTCGTGTAGGCGAAATCCTCGAGAACGGGGTCCGAGATGACTGATCGACGCTGGGGCATTCGTGTCGGCGGGCTAGGTGCCGCCCTATGCGGCATCGCTGCGTTTCTACCGGCTGGGGCTGGCAGCGCATTGAGTTTCGCATCGGCACGCGCGATCACCGGGAGGGCGTCAACGACTCCATTGCTCACGCCCCTCATTCCTGCGTATTACCCAGCGACGGGAAGCAGCACCGATCCTTGGCAGACAGTCCCGCCCGCGGCACTTGCGAACAAGACCCCGGCGATTGAGGTGATGAACGCCGACAGCGGCCCCGGCACAAACATCGGGATCACCGATCCCACGGCCGCCGGACTGGCGGCGTACCAGGCTGCGATCACCACCGCCCATACCTATGGCTCACGGGTCTACGGGTACATCTGGACCAACTACGCCAACGCCGGGAGCGGACCCGCTGCGCCCATCTCAACGATTGAGAACGAAATCAATCAGTGGGTCGCGTACTACCCGGGCATCGACGGCGTCTTCTTCGATGGGACGTCGACGCAGACGAGCGGCGTGTCCTTCTACCAGACGATTGACACCTACGCGAAGAACATCGCACTCAAGGTCATCTTCAGCCCCGGCGCGGTCCCGGATCAGTCATACATGAGCATTGATCCGACATCGATCGTCGTGGATTTCGAAGGCACCGGTGGCACATACACTCGGACCAGCTTCCCGAGCTGGACGGCGTCCTATGGGCCTGCCCGCTTCGCCAACCTCGTCTATGCAACCGGCTCGGGCAGCGTCGCGACAATCGCCAGTCGCGCCCGCAAGAACAACGTCGGGAACCTCTACGTGACCAATGGCACGTTGCCGAATCCTTGGGGCCAACTCGCGAGCTACTTCTTCCGCGCGGAACTCCCGGTGTTCGCGCCGAAGTAGTCGAGATGGGTTGCCCTCGCCCCATCGGGTGCCACGCGAAGTCGGCGCAGGCATCCAAGCTGGCGCTCGATGCGAGGCTTGCGATCGGAGCGGTACCTCGACGCGTGCGCGTCGGGCGCGTCGGTTGACGTGATTAGGATCGCCCAACTTCACCCAGTGATTGGCCCAGCGCCGCCAAATACGCCCGCACGACATGAGTCGGGTCTCGACGCAGGAAAATAGGTCCTTCCCCCCGCCTTCGACGGAGCGCGGATCTGTTTGATCTCCTGTCAGGCCGCTTCGGTGTCCCGTACGCAATACCCCGGGAGCCGCATTATCTGCTCATTTAGCAGGTCTTTCTTGGATTCCCCCGGCAAGATTCGAACTTGCGACACCAGGTTTAGGAAGTCTGCGCGCCGAGTGCCGCTGAGTACATCCCAGTCCGATAATCGCTGCATTGGGACGCAATTCGCGAGCGCCCACGCCAGCCGAACTACCGCTGAGTGGCGTGGAGTCTGTTGACCCCCTGCTGACCCTTCCGGCGACGCGATTCATCGGGTATTCGAGCACGATCACATCACCTGGCGGCGGTTTAGCCACCCGGGCCTCCGACTGGCCCACCGCGACGCTGAGGGCCTTGCGCTTCGGGTTGCGCACGGCATGCCCCTTGAGCCGCTCGTAGCACCCTACCGACGCGAGCACACCGATGCATCATCGGGCATGCGCACGGCAAGAATGCGTGGCAGCGTCCTCGTGGCGGCGGCGATCACCGCGACCATTCTCCAGTGGGGCGGCTCGGCGCGGGCCACTCGCGGCGAGCGACAACGCCCGCCTCGCTGGGGACGACCTCGTTGTCGACCCGATGCGGCAACTTACTCGGGCGATCACCATCGATTCCACACCAGACCGGAACCGGCTAGTTCAGGAAGCCAATCTGGCTCAACGGCCAGTAGACGATCTCGGCCTCTCCGGTCACGTTCTTCTCTGGCACAAACGGGTCGACGGCAGGCTCAGGCGGCGAGTTGACCCACTGGTGTGAGTCGCAGGAATTGGGGCGGTTGTCACCCAGTACGAGCAGGTCGCCCTTCGGGACCGGTGGGAAGGTCATGCTGTACTCGGGCTTCACCTCGCCGGGCACGAGTGCGACGCACTAGTGGGACGATCGCGTCACAGGAGTGGCGCGAGCAAGGGCCGACACGTTGTCGTCCGTAGCGCCAGGCGTCCGAGTCAGGATGACCGGGACCTACTCAGCCCGATCTGGCCGATGCGGGTATCGAAGCTCCGGGTGCAGTAGCCGTAGCGATTGATTCTTCAATCCCCGGCCCGCTGCGCCGCCACCTCCCAACCCGGGCGGCGACCTCGGCGTCCGTCAATACTGCTAGCGGCCACGCCGTGCTCTCGAGCACCGGGTAGGCATCCTCGGGGCCGAACGGCGTCCCCTTCGCGGCCCGGGAGCCAATTCTGGTCAGATAGCCCAGCGTCGTACTCGTTGGTGCCGTTCTCGGCAAGACCGACGATCTCAAAGCGCCCGGTGGCCGGCACCCCTCGACCCGCCTGAGCGCAGACATCACGACGAGCGAACCGACCAGGAGGGGACGCCCGTTACCGGGTCGCGCTGTGCGCCTCGACGCGGGACGACCGTGCCCCTGCGAGAAGTACCGGCGTCGGGCCGGTCGATCGGGTACCCCGATCAGCTCACGCAACTGATCGAGACGGGAAACGCCCTATTCAACCGGACACCGGACCCTATACGGCGATCTCGCTGGAGGGATTGGCGGTTGCAACGGGTCGAGGACGATCCCCGATGCAGGCATTTGACACCGCGCTCTAGCGTCGAGCCAGCGTCGCCACGCGCACCCAAGGAGGAAACGATGAAGGCCACACGCTGGCACGGCGATGGAGATGTCCGGGTGGACGACACCCCGGACCCAACAAGCCTGACGATGCTGCTGCTGTGGAGCGCGTCACGCTCGCCGGCATCTGCGGCACCGACCGGCACCTCTTCAATGCGGGCTCTGCGTTCGGCCGCTCCGAAGGAATGCGGATCGGCCACGACTTTGTGGGGGTGGTCGAAGCGGTGGGCAAGGCCGTGACGCGGATCGCGTCGGTCAAACGGTGCCCGTGCATGCCCAGAACCTCACGCTGCTTCTGTGCCTTCTTTCCAGGTTCTTGTTGGTGATGCCTCCGGCAGGATTCGGACCTCCGACGCCAGGGTTCAGGAAGTCTCGGCAGCGAGTACCGCTGAGTACATCCCAGTCCAGAAATCACCGCAATAGAGGGTGTTCCGCCCAGGTCCAGCCCGGTCCGACTACCGCCGAGTGCCGTGGGGTCTGTTGACCCGGTGTTGACCCCGGCAGCCGATGTCACGGCCACGAAGAGCGGCCCGTGGGTCGGACCGAAGTTCCGTCAACGCAGGTGCCGCCCGCTGGCCCTAGACGGTGGTCACCTCGCGCTCCCAGAACCAGTTGAGCGCCCGCTGGACCTTGACGAACCAGACGATCTGGCCAACGATCGGAAGCAGATTCCACAGCCCGATCCAACCGCTGAACGGTGGCGTCACGCCCTCGCGCTCGTACATTCTCTTGATCTCGACGGGGATCAAAAAGACGGTGACCACACCGATCACCAGGTAGATCACCAAGCCGAGCCAGCCGCCCACGCCGTCTCCGCTTCGTCGCTTGACGTCCTCCTGGGTGTGCCAGACCCAGTAGCACCCGTAGATCCCGATCGTGACGATCTCGAGCAGGATGCACACGAGGATGTTTCGCTGTTTGCCGACATAGGTCGACGCCGGTCCCGCGGGCTCGCTCGGTGTCCACGGCGGTACGGGAACTGGAGGGTGATCGGTGCCCAAGCTGATCACTCCGATGGGTCGCATGCCCGGGCGCGCCCGGGATTGTCGCCAGGATACTCAGCCTCCCCGACGGCGCGTCCACCGGGGTGAAACTGACCTCACGCCCAACCAACTCCGACGAAGCCCTCACGGACTGCCCAGCCCGCTCTGATCGCACGGACGAAGCCTCGCGGGCGAAGCGCAGGAAGACACGCCAGTGGGCGGACCACCGTGACCGTGCCCGCAGCGCTGTCGAGCACCGCCGAGGACGGGTTTGACCACCAGTAGTGCCCGAAAGCCCCGCCGGGGGGCGAGGCTTTCATGATATCGGCGGGACTTGAACCTGCAACCCGGCCCTTCGACCGTCAGCGATTGGCCTTGCGCCACGCGGCGACCGCCTCCAGGAAGCCACGGGCGGGCCTAATGGGAGTGATCACGTCGACAACAAGGCCTGTCGGGTCGGCGGCCATGAAATGGCGCTGGCCGAACTCCTCATCGCACAACGGCCACACGATTTTGGCGTTCATCTCAACTGCGCGGACAAATACGTCGTCGACGTTGCGGACGATCACCGAAACCAGGACGCCTGACGTCGTCGTCCAGAGGGTCAGGCAAGTACCGTTGGGTGATTCGCCAGCACGAAGCCGAGTTGGACGTTGGAATCGGTCCGCGACCGGAGCAGCGTGTACCAACCTGACTCGAACACGACGTCGAGGCCGAGCAGTTCACTGTAGAAATTGCGCGTGGCATCCAGGTCGGAGCAGCTGATCACCGGGAAGATCGATTGAGGCAGGTCCATCAGTCCGCTACTTCGTCGATCTGCGGCGCAGTGGTGCTACCAGGTGCGCCCGGGCGCCCGCCCACGTTGCGCCAGGATAGCGGCGGATGGCCTACGCGTTGGGGATTGTGTTCCGGACCGTAAGGGCGAGCACAACCAAGCCGGGTGCCTCCGGTTGGCCATTCGATGCGCGCAGACTTCCCGCCTCAGACCGACGACCAAATCAGACGTTTTCCAGGCTTTTTGTGTTATGCCCCCGGCATGATTCGAACATGCGACACCAGGTTTAGGAAGTCTCGGCAGCGAGGACCGCTGAGTACATCCCAGTCCAGAAATCACCGCAATAGAGGGTGTTCCGCCCAGGTCCAGCCCGGTCTGATTACCCCGGAGTATAGTGGGGTCTGTTGACCGTGCGTTGACCCCCAGAAACAGACATCGTCAGCAACATTTCAGACGGTGCCATCGCCCCAGTTGAGATGATCTGCCGACGCTTGACCGACGGGGGACGAACTGCGGAGGACGATGCGCCAAATCCGTACTCCGCTGGTGGCCTACGAACCTGACCTAGCGTGATCTCACGGAGCCGGGCTCGAGACCGTCCACAGCCGCTCCTCGAGTCAGCATCCGGCCCATGCCGTAGGCTCGCGCGAGTCCGATCGCGGTCTCCGTAGTCGGAGGGCTGACCGTGTGGTCCGAGTGATGGAAGCGGCACCACGGTGACGGCGCGTCGCCTCGGCGATCTGACCGCGCGCGAACGACAGCGCGAGGTCGCCCGCTCCCGTCGCCGACGTCATCGTGGCGTGGGTGGTGCTCCTTGGCGTCTTCTACGCGATTCCGACGAGTGTGAGTTCAAGCGCAGGCGACCTCGTGCAGGTGATCATCGCCGTCGTAGTGCTCGGGGCCGTCCTGGCGTGGCAGACGTATCGGATCATGCGGGCAGATTTCCCCGAGTTGCGCGCAGTTGTCGCCCTCGGTGTCGTCACCCCGCTGTTCTTCGTCCTGTTCGCGACGATCTACCTGTCGATGTCCGAGGCGTCCGGCACGACGTTCACCCAGGGGCTCGACCATACGCGCGCGCTGTATTTCACAATCACGATCTTCTCGACGGTCGGTTTTGGCGACATCACCCCGGCGACCGACCCCGCGCGTCTGGTCGTGTCCGCGCAGATGATCCTGGGCCTGCTCCTCATCGGCGGGGTCGTTAAGGTCCTTACTGGCGCGGCCAAGCAGGCCGCTGCGCAAGCGGGCGCAACCGAATCCGACGACGCCTAGGTGTTGTATCCCGGAACGTTGTTGACACACCCGGCTTGAAGTAGGTGAGCCCGCCGGGCGAGTGTGGAGCTGTCCAAGGCGACACGCGAAATCTACCCGGAGGGCTCACCCATGCACCGTAACGCGCCGCTGACCCCTGAGGGCAGGTTGCGCCTGTGTCATCGCATCGGCAGTGGCTGGTCGGTCGCCGCCGCAGCCGAGTCCATGAACATCTCCCGGCAAACCGCATCCAAGTGGTGGGGCCGGTATCTGCGTGAGGGGATCCCGGGCCTTGCCGACCGCTCGAGCCGGCCCCGGCGCAGCCCGCAGCAGACCCCGGGCGTGACCGAACGGCAGATCCTTCACTTGCGCCGTGATCGCAAGCTGGGCCCGGCGCGCATCGGCGGCATCCTCGGGATCCCCGCATCGACGGTGCATCGGGTCTTGGTGCGCCACCGGTGCAACCGCTTGCGGTGGATGGATCGGCCCACCGGCCGTGTGATCCGCCGCATCGAGACCTCGCGATGCGGCGAGCTGGTGCACATCGATGTCAAGAAGCTCGCCCGGATCCCGGCTGGCGGCGGACATCGCATGCTCGGGCAGGTGGCGGGGCGACCCCACCAGCAAGACGGCACCGGCGTTTGCCCATATCCACTCGGCCATCGACGCCTATTCGCGACTTGCCTATTCAGAATTCGGCGGTCCAGAGAACGCCCAGACGTGCGTGGGGTTTCTCGAACGCGCGAGACGGTTCCTTGCCGGCTACGGCATCGGGATCGAGCGGATCTCACCGACAACGGGGTCGGCTATCGCAGCACCCGTCGGGACAGCGCTGTGGCGAATTGGGCATCGCCCACACCCACACAAAGCCCTACCACCCGGCGACCAACGGCAAAGCAGAGCGCTACAACCGCACGCTGCTGGACGAATGGGCCTATCAAGCGCTTCTACGGCTCAGAGGCCGAGCGTGCGCGAACCCTTGACGGCTTTGTGCACGCCTACAACCATCACCGCTACCACACCGCCGTCGGTGGGCCACCCATCAGCCGCGTCAACAACGTCTCTGGAGATCACAGCTAGCCCGCTCGTGGACGCACGGTGGACGCACGACGGATGTGTGGCAGAGCGAGCACGCGGCCACCAGGGGGCGAACGTCGGCCCACGCAAGGACTAGGACCTGCGTCCAGTCGGCGTTTACGGTTCTGCTGGCGCGAGTACCCTCGTCCCGGCCCCGAGCCCTTGGGCATGCGGAAGGCTGACAAGGGCTGTGAGGCGGTTTTCGCTCGAGCGAGTCGGTCTCTCGATCGCCTTGGGGCCGCGACAGATCGAGAGCCGCGTGTGGGATGATCGGCTCGTGCCGTCTGAACCCGATCCGACCGCGCAGGCGTCAGTAATCGTCGCCAGCTTCGAGAACCACCACGCCGCCGAGCATTTTCTGAGATCACTCGGGCGCGGGTTCCGGAAGCGGGCTCGCAAGGGAAACGTGACTGCGTTGTGGTCAGGGGCAACAGGGACGGCTCGCTGAAGCTCACCCAGTCGCGGGTCGTGACGGCAGAGGGCATCAAGGCCGCGATCTTCGGCGTCTTCACGTCGATGATGGTCGGGCTCGCGGCATACGCGGGATGCTGGCAGGCGTGAAGACCGGGGGCCACGCTGCACATGTGCACGCCGCTCACGTCGGGCCGGATGAGCAAGCTGCCCACGCGATCCTCGCTCAGGCGGGCCCGAACGCAGCTATCGCGATGGTCTGTTGCGATGATCCCGACATGCGACACACCGTCGCTTCGAGCGCGGGCGACCGTGTAATCTCGACCTGGGATGGATCACGCGCGGAGTTCCTGGCCAGTCTGGACCCGGGCAGCACGCACGACTGGGTGCGCGACGCTCTCGGCGAACCCTCCGGCGCGAACGGCTAACGTCGGCCGCAAGACCGGCGAGGACTGCATACCGATGTAGGGAGGCGAGTGCTGACCAGTTCTCCCTCATCGACCGGAGCCATCCTCGGCGCGAGGTCCTGCCCGACACATCCCGGCCCACGGTCTCGGCGAACGGATGTCCAATGGTGCGGATGATGTGAGATTCATCCGTCGAGCCCAGCTGAATCTCCCCCTAATAGCGAGTCGCACCATCGGGGTCAGCAAGGAGCACGTCAGTCGCCCGCCCTGTGGCTGGCGGCGTTCAACATCCCGGACGATCAGATCCCCAAGCCCAAGGATCGTCACGTCGTTCTTGATCTCGTTCTGGAGCCAGCGCTCGTTGAGCTCGGGATGGCCCTTGAGACTGACGACGCGCACGGGCGAGATCTCCATTGCAGTGCTCCTAGGTTGGCCGTGTCGGCGGCATCCTCACGACTGCGTGTCCACGCCTGTTTCGGCGAGGACGTCAGCGCGCGCCCACGTCGCCGGACGCTCGCGGGCTACTCGCTCTCGTCGTCCGAGAGCTCGAGACGGTCGATGAGTCGTTCCAGCGTGAAACTGGAGCGTAGTCGCGCGACCGAATTCTGATTCGCAAACATCCCCTTTTCCAAATCGCCTGCTCGCGGGGAAGCGTCTTGATCCAGTCGACCCGCACGAGGTACTCGCGTGCTTCAACGTCGTCTGCGCCGTCGCCCATGTGATCGACCGAAATCGGGGCGTCGAGGATCGGCGTGCTCTGGCCATCGACAGTGACCATGAAGGTTCCGACAGGCTGAACCGTCTCTGTAACGAGGCCCACGCCGACGTAGCCGTGCTTCGGAGGTGTAATGGGTACCGGGGTCGCTCTCGGCACGTGCGGCAAGTTCTTGACGGCAAAGTGCCTGCACCGGGCGCGATTTCCGGCGCGTCGCACTCCGACGGAGCCGGAACGCCTCGAGGAGATCCTCCCCCCGAGAGGCGCTTCCCCGTTTCGGCGCGCCGACCTACGTGATTCGACCTCAGTGCCGCACTGCTCGAACATCTGCGCCCCACTAGCCCCATGGGGAGCTACATTTTTCGGGCAATTTGGGGGTTGGCTAGCCTCTAGGAGCGACCGATCGCACCCATGCCGTCGGATCGTTCAGGTCGACAGGAGGGGGCTGAAGTGCTTCGGAGGTGGCGCATCGCCGGGCTCACGGCTGCGGCAATCGTCCTCGGCACCATCGCGCTCGCAAGCGCGAGCACTAGCAGTGTGCGGACCTTTACCTGAACGCCAAGGTCGGTCAATGCGCGATCTTCCGGACCTCGACGCCCAAGGTACTTGTTGTCGTGCCCTGCTCCAATGCGAGACACGACCTTGAGGTCTATGCGGTAGCGCACGGCGGGTGGGGCCAGAATGCGGTTCCAGCAAACGCATACTCGCGGGTCCGGTCGATCTGTCTGAGTTGCGTACCGGCACGTCCAAGGTCACGCCTTGCACCTTCCGTACGGCTGGCAGGGCTTCTGGCCCGATCCGGGTAGCGAGCAGGCCCACTATGCCGACAAGGTGCTGTGCGGATTGACCTTGTATCCGGCGCTCCGGCCGCTTGGTCGGGGACACCGCGTGCGATGAATGGTATAAGTGAACCAGTCACCGCGGGCCCGCGCGCGTCACTGGTTGGCTGCGAACACGCTCACCGAGCGGGGCATCGTTTGTTAGGTAGCGGCCTGCCATGACGCGCTCACGCGCCGGGATGCGAAGCCCTGTTGACCGCCGTAGTTCGCTGGTCGTCGCCGTCTGGGCGAATGACCGACGTTTCAAAGGCCCGCGGCGCCACTCGCCATCGACACCCCTGGCATCGCGTTCCGGTTCCGCTCGTGAAGGGCTTGGGCTGAGCGTGCTTGCCAGTCGCCGGTTCGGATTCGCATCGGGCCCGTTGGGCAACCCGCATCATTACACACTGACTACGGCCTACGACGGGTACGCCAAGCGCAATGTCGTCGTCCGCTGGAACCCGTGCTCGACGATTACCTACCGCGTCAATGCGAGCCGCGGAGGAAAGGGCGCCCGGGCGATGCGCGAACCGCGGTGGCGCGATTGGCGTCCGCAAGCGGCCTGCGTTTGCAGTATCTCGGCCCGACCAGCTACATCCCGACCGGCAAACCGACCACGTTCTTTGGCCACACGGTCTTGCATTCGATCCGGCCGACCAGTATGCGCATACCGGGGCCGATCTAGTGATCGCGTGGGCTCGGCCGGGACGAGGCGCCGGACGCTCCTCATTGCTCAGCAGCTACGGCGAGGACGGCGTCGGTGGCTACGAATACCAATGGAGCTCGACGCAACGCCTTCGGATCACCTCCGGCTTCGCGATCATCCGTAGCAACGCCGCGTTGCGGCCGGGTTTCGGCAGGGGGCTCACGCGCGGACACTTCCTTCTGCACGAACTCGGTCACGCGGTCGGCCTCGCCCACTTCAACGACGGGGTGCAGGTGATGACGGCGGTTTGGAACGCGTCCAACCGGTCACCGGCGCAGTTCAACGCTGGAGACATCGCAGGTCTGCGCCGAGTCGGCCGCGCCGCAGGTTGCATCGCTCCCTAGGGTCGATCGACCGGCGGGGACGGGACGGACATGGCCGAACGAATCCGGTGCAATCACCGCCTGGATTGTCACTAGGCCCATGCCGTCGTCGGCAAGCAGGGGGGCCGGTCTGTTGGTCCCGCAACGTGACCGTTCCGGAATCTTCCCGCGTTTCCACGCCTGGAGGGTTCGATCACCCGCCACACGGCAGACGTGGCCGCAGTGCTGTCTGTCACGGGATCGTGTTGGACCATGAGCGTGCCGAGGCTGTGGAGGCCGCCGCAGTCAGGCTACGTAAGAAGACCGCCCGTAAACGGTGGCGATGAAAAGTGTTGACCCGTCTGTCGACCCCCACGCGTTATGCGACCAATATCCCGCCTCAGGCCGACGACCAAATCAGTCGTTTTCCAGCCTGTTTGTGTTATGCCCCCGGCAAGATTCGAACTTGCGACACCAGGTTTAGGAAACCTGTGCTCTATCCCCTGAGCTACGGGGGCCCGGCGCGCCGATGATCGCAGACCGCACAGCGCGCCGTCGTCCGGCGCCCGCCTAACGCCCTGCCAGCGGATACCCGCTCGAGCTCACCAAGTTTCCCGCGGGTCCCGCCCCTACCGCGGTCAACACCTTCATCGTGACGTTCTGGACGATCCGCACAGTCGTGGGGTCGTTTCGGGCCGAGCCGACCACGATGTCCGGATCACGATTGACAATCGCCGGCGACGAGTAGACCGCAGTCGTCACGCAGGACCGGTTCAGCAGGCACACCCAGCCGCGTGTGCCGACGTCCAACACCAGGCCGCCGCCGCTGCCGGGCGCCAGTGTCATCGAACTCCCGGAGACCGCGACACCGTTCTGCGGGCATGCGAATGTCAGCGACGTGACGACCCGAGTGCCGCTGGGCATCGCGCCCGGCCGCGGGCGTGTCGGTCTCCTGGTAGATGACCCCGGGAAGGCTCTCGCCCGGCGTTGCACCGCTGCCCGCGAACACCCAGCCGAGGGTGGTGGGCACCGTCATCGGCTCCAGCACGTCGGTGCACCCGAACTGCTCGCCGAGCAGGGCCTGCTCGGGCTGGTCGATCGGAGCGTCGCGCCACTTGAGCGAGGCCAGCGCGGGGTTCTGCGCGTTCGGGTCGAGGGACGGCACCTTCCAGATCGCGAGCTCCCGATAGGGACGGGTCGCGCCAACGGAGACAGGGCGCCAGTACATGTTGTTCGCGCCCAAGAAGACCGCGTTGGCGCCGTGTCGCGAGCGCGGCGGCGAGCGCGGCACGCATGCCCGTCGTCCAATATTCGGTGTGGGAACCGAACACGAGCGCCCGCGCGCCGCCGATCGTACTAACACCGCGGTCGAGATCCGGGTCGGTCACATACGACATATCGAGCCCGTGCGCCTCGGCAAGGCGGACGATCGGATAATCGTCGGTCATCAGGGACACCATCCCGGAGCCGTCGTACGGTCGGTTGAGGCTCACGACGCGCGACGTGCGCGGTGCCGAGTACGCGTCCAAGCCACCCCAGGTGTTGTACATCTGCCAGGTGTTGGTCGAGAGCACCTCGACGAGCCTGGTCGTGCGCAGCGCCGTCCCGAACGACGAAGGGAATCGTCCCGGCACGAAGACCCGTCGCGAGTGGGTCGATCCGCAGCTCGTAGACACCTTGGGTCCAGCTATGCGGGACCGTAAAGCTCAGCGACGGCCGCCATGGCGCGCTCACCATGTTGGTTACGGGCGCGATCGATTTCCAAACCTTCGGGCGCGCGACGCGCACGATGCCACTGGTCCAGACCAAGCGGCCGCCCGCGCCCCGGTAGTAGCCCAGGCGCCAGGCGGCGATCCGGACCGCGACCGGCCGTGACGCCCGGGTCCCGAGATAGAGCGTGACGCGCGCGCCGCAGACGGCGCTGGTGGTGTTCGCGTACCCCTGCACCGGCGCGGGCGCGGGCGGTGGTGGGGGCACCCAGCCGGTCCCGCCGGGCCGGGCGTTCTCCTCAGCGATGGTGACCGGTGCGCACTGACCCGGGGCCGCGGCTGCCCCCCAGGCCGTCGCCGCGGTGCCGAACGCGATCGTGACCATGAGCGCCACGACGAGCACGGTCCGGGCGCGCGCGCCGCCCGCTGCGCTGTCCCCCTCGTCACGCATGACCGCCCACCGTACAAGGTCGGCCCGGGCGCCGCAGGATGGGCCGGGGACGCCGGCGCCCCCTGCGCTAGGCGGTCGGGATGTACGGCTCCCAGCTGGTGGGACGTCGCGGAGCGGCAACGGCGATGAACACGTCGGACGAGGGCGGCCGCGGGGTCGCGTGGGGGTGCATCCCGATCTCCTCCGGCAGCCGGTCGGCCTTGCGGATGTTGCACGGCGCGCACGAGGTCACGACGTTGTCCCACGACGAGCGCCCGCCTCGGCTCTTGGGGACGACGTGATCGACGGTCAGCCGGGCGGTCGCGCCACAGTACTGGCAGCGGTAGTTGTCGCGGGCGAAGACGGCACGGCGGGAGATCTTGCGCTTCTCGTTGCGCGGCACGCGGACGTAGTTCACGAGGCGGATCACGAGGGGGTACACGTGGCTGGCAGCGGAGCTGCGCAGGGCGCGGTTGGCGCGCTCGAGGACCTCGGCCTTGTTCTTGAGCACCAGCACGACGGCGCGCTGAAGGGAGCACACGTTGATGGGCTCGAAGGTCGCGTTGAGCACGAGAACCTGCTGTGCCATGTCCCTCAGTCGCTCGGCAGACGGCGTGATCCTGCGTCAGTGTAGCCCGCCCGCCTGCCGACCGCTCAGACGGCGCCGTACTTGTAAAAGATTCGCGCCTGTTCGGACGGACCGCGAGGGGCAGGATCGGCCGACTCGAGGGTTAAGTTGCCCGGGTCGCTGGTCGATCCATACGGCAAGGAGGCCGTGTGAAACGCGTCGGATTCATAGCGTCAGGTGTGGCGGCATGTGCATGTGCGGCACTCGCGATCGGCCCCGCGGCCGGATCGTCGGCCAACCCTCTGACGATTGTCTACGACACCACCCCGACCACCCACCAGCTGGTGTTCCCGCGCGGCGGCCACGGTCTGAGCCCGACCCGCGGCGCGCTGCGCCAAGACCCGGGGCTCGGAGGGATGTTCGCGCCGGGCAACAACGCGCAGTTCCGCGTCTCGAAGGTCTCCGGCAACACCCTCTATCGAGAGACCGTCTCCCAGATGGTCGGAACGCTCCAACGGGCCATCACGCGCGGCAAGTACGGCGCCGAAGCGCACCTGGTCACCGTCGACGAGCTCATGGAAACCTTCGGGGACCCCGGCACCGCCGGTATCCGCTTCTCCGACGCCATGCGCATCCTCGCCGTCCCAACAGTGCCCGTGGGGCGGGACCTGGGCCTCGCGCGTCGAGGTGTTCGTGGCTCCGGGCATCGTGACTTCGATTGCCATCGGCCACGGTCCGCAGCACAACCTGGCGCCCAACGGCAGGCGCCAGTACCGCAGCTGGACCGGGGTCATGCCCGGCCTCGCGCTCGCCGGTGGCCTGCACCTCGAGATGTACCACGGCAGCGGGTCGCCACTGACCGCCTTCACGGCGAGCCTGTGGCGTCACGCCCCGGCCGCATTCCTCGATCTGCTCGGGCGCTACGGCGGCAGCCCGACCAAGGTCCACTTCGTCTTCACCGCGACGACCACGCCCGCCGGCGCGCCGCGCGGCTGGGGCGACGCCATGGAGTCGTCCTGGAGCCTCGCGCGCTCGACCGCCGCCGGGCGCACGATCCTTGCCAACGGCCCGGACGAGTACCGGCTCGGCCGGCGCGCGTCCGAATGGCTCAGGGAGTACAACCGCAACTTCCCCGCCTAGGCAGCGAGCGCCGCGCGCGGGCCGGGTCAGTCGGGCGCGCCCGCCGGGTAGGAGCCGAGGTCCACGACGTGGGCGAGGCCCTGTTCCTCGATCGCCTGGATCGCGGCGGCGACCGACAGGTCGCGGTCCTGGCTGCCCTCGATGTCGATGAAGAACAGGTACCGGCCGAGCCCGGTCTTCGCCGGACGGCTCTCAAGCTTGGTGAGGTTGACCGCCCGGAGCGCGAACTCCTGCAGGATCGCCAGCAGCGCACCCGGACGATCGCGGGTGAGCATGCAGATGATCGAGGTCCGGAACCGGCCGGGTCCGGTCGCGTCCACCGGCTCGGTCCCGATCAGCACGAAGCGGGTGCTGTTGTTCGGGTTGTCCTCGATATCGGCGGCAAGGACCTCGGCGCCGTAGATGTCGGCCGCCCGCAGCGGGCCGATGGCGGCCCATGGCTGGTCGGGGTTCGCGCACACGATGCGCACCGCCTCGGAGTTCGAGGTGGCGGCGATGATCTCCGCGTCGGGCAGGTTGCGGCGCAGGAAGCCGCTGCACTGGGCCGGGACCATCGGGTGGGTGATGATGCGCTCGATTTGGTCGAGGCCGACGCCGCTGCGCGCGATCAGGTGCTGGCGGATCGGGTGGATCGCCTCGGCGCGGATCACGAGCCCCTGCGGCCCGAACGCGAGCTGGTCGAGGGTCTGCGGCACCGAGCCCTCGATGGAGTTCTCCATCGGGACAAGCGCCTGCGGCACGTCGCCGGTCGACACCGCCTCGAAGCAGTCGGCCACGGTGGTGTATGGCACCCCCTCGACGCCGGCGCCGGGCCCGAACAGGGTCAACAGCGCCTCTTCGGTGAACGTCCCCGGCGGTCCCAGGTAGCCCACCCTCATGCGGCGTGATCCTGCACGTGCGCGGTGGCCATGGCGATCGCGGCGAGTTCCTCCGGGGACAGTCGCTGCTCCGAGGCGCCTTGGATGATCTCCTTGACGTACATGCGCGCGTGATCGCGGGCATGCAGGCAGGTCATCACGCTGCCGGTCCCCGACGCGTCCAGCAGCGCGATCGACCACGACTGCTGGCCGCCCATGTCGCCGTAGGCGTCGTAGCGGACGACCCCGTTGACGCGCAGGCACTTGCCGATCTCGCGCTCGGAGGTCTCGGCCAGCTCGCTCGACGCGCGTCGTCAGCTGGCGGATCGCCTCGTCGACGGCCAGCACGTCGCGGCGCAGGGTGGCGTGCAGATCGACGAGGTTGCCCGTCGACCCGTCCGGCAGCAGCACCGTTTGCGCACCGCGCAGGCGCCGCACGCGCATCCACAGCACGACGACCAGCACGATCGCGATGATCCCCGGGATGCTGGCGGCGACAACGCCGGCGATGGCCGTCGAGCTCATCGACCCAACCTCAGCTGAAGGTGACGGTGATCGGGTAGTCCGCGGCGTTGTTGGCGACGTTCTGCTCGCCGGGGACGGTGGCGACCTGGACGTGCAGCAGGCCGAGCGTACCGAGCTTGACCGCGCCCGCCTGCGGGCCAGGGACGCTGATCAGGAGCTGCTGGCCGGGGTTGATCGAGGCGATCGTGTTCGTCTGGACGTCGACCGGCGTCGTCCCGTAGCTCAGCGACGCGCTCACCTTGATGTTGTTCTCGACGAACGACCCGCCGTTTTGGACCGTGATCGCCCAGTGCAGGTTGCTCGACTCCGGAATCGTCTGGGCGATGCCGGGGGTGAGCGTGATCGAGTTCGGCTCGGCCACGACCGAAACCAGGCTGAGCCCCACCGGCGCACCCTGGCCGGACGACTCGGTCCCGACGCGGCGCAACGGGCTCAGCAGGCGTGCCGCGCCGGATGCAAGCACGTAGTTCTGGTTGGGCCCCTGCAAGAAGGTCACCGCGCTCGCGCTCGGTACCGAGACGCCGGTGATGGACTCGTTGCGCAGCGCCTGGGCCGTCTCGGTCAGGTAGGAGTCCTGCACGATCACGTCTGAGGCGAGGAACTGCTGCATCGAGCTGGCGATCGACTGCGCCGCGGCGCTGTCGGAATTCGAGTGCACGATCGTCTGAAGGTTCGTCGAGAGCGCCTGGAGCCCGTCCTGCCGGTACTGGAGCGCAAGGACCAGCGCGCGGTTGGCGTTGACGACGCCGGAGGGCATGTCGAGGTGCCGGGCCTGGGCGGTCTGGTGCCCGGCCTCGGTCGCGAGCGTCGTGAGGTCGGCTTGCATCTGCGCGGTCGATTGGCCGCTGGTGTTCTGCATCGTGCGAACCAGGCTCGTGCCCAGCGCCGCGGAGGCCTGGGCGATCTGACCCGAGTTCGTGACGTATGAGGTGTAACCGTCGACCAAGCGGTTGCGCTCGTAATCGCGCACGATAAGCACGATGACCGCGACGACGACGATCACGACGACGATGCCGAGCAGCAGGCGAACGCGCGGATTGGCGAACGGCGACTCGGCCGAACGCGTCCGCGGCGGGCGCCTGGACGAGCCACCGGAGCGCCGCCGGGCGCCGGCGGCCCGCATCCGCGCGGTGCGCGAGCCGCCGCCCGGCCCGCCGGCGGCGCTCCCCGCATCCGCGGCCGCGGCGGGCTCCTCACGCGAGATCTCGTCGAACCCGAAATCCTCGGGCTCTGACTTCGGCACGATCTCCTCGTTGCGGTTCCGACGCTCGAGCTCGGCGAAGAACCCGTCGGGGTGCTCCGGGTCGTCCTGGGCCGTGAAGTCGCCGACCCCGTTGCCGGACTCATCCGCCGGGATGTGGTTGCGCCCGGTTGCACCCGTGTCGTCGAGCGGCCCGGTTGGGGGCATGTCCTCCGAATCGGCCACGGATTACGACCCCCGTCGGAGTACTTGTGGAGACCTATTCACCGCTGTCGCTTGAGGTGGGCGAGGGGGGACTCGAACCCCCACGCTCTATGAGCACTAGACCCTGAACCTAGCGTGTCTACCAATTCCACCACTCGCCCATGACGTCCTGTCACCCGGACAGTCGGCGAACCCTACCACCTCCATTCCGGGCGGCAACGCGCCGTGGCCCGGCGGGCACGGCAGGGACGGATCACCCCGCGGCGAACAGGTCAGTCTGATGGGACCAGGCCGCCCGGATATCGCGCTGGGCCGCTACCGGCTCGGCCGCCTCGTGGGCCGTGGTGCAACCTCCGCGGTCTACGTCGCCGAGGACATTCACTCCGGCCGCGCGGTCGCCGTCAAGACCATCCCGGCCTCGCCCGAACTGCTGTCGCGCATCGAGGTCGAGATCCGCGCTGCCCAGCGACTCGAGCACCCGAACATCGTGCGCCTGCTGGATTGGGGCCGCGGCTCCGAGCTGGTCTACCTGGTCTGGGAGCTCATCGACGGCCCGTCGCTCGGCACGGCGTGCAGCACGCGGCGTCCGACCACCGGCTGGGCGACCCAGCGGATCATGGAGGTCCTCGCCGCGCTCGAGCACGCCCATGGCCGCGGCATCGTGCATCGCGACGTCAAGCCGGAGAACATCCTCATCGACGGCAACGGCCATGCCCGGCTCGCCGACTTCGGTGTGGCGCGCCTGACCGATCACGCGACGATGACCTCGGCCGGGTCGCTGGTCGGCACGATCGCCTACATGTCGCCCGAGCAGGCCCGCGCGCTGACGGTCGGTCCCCCCAGCGACGTCTACTCGGCGTGCGTCGTGCTCTACGAAGTGCTGGCGGGGGCGAACCCGCTTGCCGGTGGATCGGCCGCCGAGACCGCCCGACGCGCGGCGATGGGCGACATCAGACCGCTCGGGGACGTGCGACGCGGACCTGCCCCAGCGCCTGACGCGATGCGGTCATGCACGGGTTGGCGCGCAACCCCGAGGACCGCCCGACCGCACGGGAGCTGCAGCGCGACCTCGACGCGGCGATCAACGGCGCACGCGAGCACGTGCTGCGCCAGCAACGTCTGCGACGGATACGGGAGCCGGCGATCTCGTTCGCGGCGACCGGCGTGGCCGCGGCCGGCGTGCTGATGGGCCTGAGCAACCTGCGCGCGGGCGAGATCGCCGTCGGCGCCGTCGCGGCGGGCGCCATCGCGCTGCGCTGGCCGCGCCTGGCCGCGAGCGTCGTCGCGCTGACGACTGTGCTCCTGGTCGGCCGAACGAGCGTCGGCGCGGCCATCCTGGTCGGCATCGGCCTCAGCGCGCTCATCGCCACCGGCTGGCAGTGGCCGCGCCGGCTCGGCCTGCCGCTCGTCGCCGTCGCCGCCGCATGGGTGGGACTGCTGCCGCTGGCCTGCATGCTCAGCGCGGGGATCAGATCGACCCGCGAACGGGTCTGGGCGATCGTGTGCGGGCTTGCGCTGACCTTCGGCTGGGAGCTGTGGAGCGGACGTCCGCTGTTGCTCGGGCCGCCCGCCAGCCGACCCGCCAGCGAGGTGCTGGCCGGCGTCCGCGACCCCGCCGCGGCGGTGAGCGCCGTGCACGGCTGCTGGCGGGATCATGGTGGCTGGTCTGGGGCGCGGCCGGGCTGCTGGCCGCCGCACTGGCCGCGCCGCTGGTCCTGCGCGCGCGTCCGGGCCG
The DNA here is from genome assembly GCA_963784985.1 of uncultured Thermoleophilia bacterium. Lineage (GTDB taxonomy): Bacteria > Actinomycetota > Thermoleophilia > Miltoncostaeales > Miltoncostaeaceae > CAITWD01. Next base: position 47,530 of record CAWATR010000002.1, on the reverse strand, counting down.
CCCGCGGGCTCGTCGCCTGCCTGGTCTGGGCGGCCGCACTGGGCGTCGTCGCGGTCGTCGGACAGCCCGACCCGACCGTCGGCCTCGCCGCCGTGGGACCCTCGGCTATCCTGATCGTCGTCTGGGCGCTTCGCCCATGGCGGACCCTTTCGCGGATGGGTGCCGAGCCACGGTCCGCTACCCTGCGTGGACCGATCTGATGAGCGTATTTCGACGCATAGAGCAGTCGTTGGAGACCACCTTCGAGCGTGGCTTCCGGCGCGCCTTCAAGTCCCAGCTGCAGCCCGTGGAGCTCGCGCGCAAGCTGGCACGTGAGATGGACGTCAACAAGACGATCTCGGTCGCGAAGGTCTACGTGCCCAACGAGTACACGGTCCACCTGTCCCCGCAGGACCATGAGGCGTTCGCCAGCTACGAGACGACGCTGACCCATGAGCTGGCCACGTACCTTGAGGCGCACGCCCGCGGCAACGGCTTCTCGCTGGTCGCCCCACCGACGGTGACGATCACGACCGACCCGGACCTGCGCGGCGGCGAGTTCGGGATCAGCTGCCGCATGGCCGACGCGCCGGCCGCTGTGCCCACGTCCGCATCGGCGGTGCCCCCGCCGGCCCCGGTCTCCGAGCCCGAGGCCGAGGTCCCGCAGCCCGACGACTCGCTCGGTGCCGTACCGACGCCCGTCGTCACGCCGCCGGCGCCGGTCGCCTCGGCCAACCCGGCGCTCGCCGGCGTCAGCGGCACGCAGGTGATCTCCGCGGCCGACGCGCAGGCGTCCGGGCTGCATCCGGAGACGATGATCCTGATCATGAACGGGGAGCGCATCCCGCTGACCAAGCGCGTCACCTCGCTCGGGCGCAGTCGTGAGCGGGACATCGTGGTCGCGGACCCGAACGTCAGCCGGCAGCACTGCGAGATCCGCCACGTCGGCTACGACTACTTCCTGATCGACCTGGACTCCACCAATGGGGTCTCGGTCAACGGGCGCCCGGTCACGCGGCATGCGCTGGCCAACGGCGACGTCATCACGATGGGAGCAACCCAGATTCGCGTCGAGGTCTCGTGATGCGCGCACCCGCGGAGGGGATGAGTGCATGACGAGCACCGAACTGCTGATGGCCCAGGCGGCAATCCTCGTGCTGCTGTTCGGGGTGGTCGCCTGGATCGTGCGTTCGTCCGCCCGCCAGATCAGGTCCGCGACGCCGCCGCCACTCGCCCTCGAGGACCCGGTCGAGCCGCGCCAGACCCAACCGCCGCCCGCCCCGGCGCCCGCAGCGAGCGTTCCGCCCCCGATGCCCACACCGGTTCCGGTCGGCGTCGGCGCAGCCGCCGTCAGGCCCAATTCCGACATTGCCGAATCCGAGGTGGATGACATGGGACGTTCAGGCAGCTTCGACTTCGACGGGAACCTGAACCCGCGGCTCGTCATCGAGAACGGCCCCGGACTGACCGCAGGGACCGAACTCCGCCTGGAGGGCGGGCTGTCGATCGGGCGCGCCGCGACCAACGGCCTGGCGGTCGATGACCAGTTCATGTCCCACATGCACGCCAGGATCCTGCGTCGCGGCCCGTTCTTCTACGTCGAGGACCTCGGTTCGACCAACGGGACCTTCATCAACGATCAGCGCATCACCGGCGACGCGCAGCTCCGCGTGCATGACGAGCTGCGGCTGGGTGAGACGGTGCTGCGTTACGAGGAATAGCCGGTGGCGGACGCGCCGTTGCATGTCGTCGAGCTCGCTCGGCACACCGATACCGGACGTGTCCGCGACCACAACGAGGACCGCGCGTACGCGCACGACGAGCTCGTCGCGGTCGCCGACGGCATGGGCGGCGCCGCCGCCGGCGAGGTGGCCGCGCAGCTGGCGATCCGCGCGATCCGGCAGCTGACCGGCCAGATCGACACGGCCAGCCTGCGCACGGCGCTGGAGTCCGCCAACAGCGCGATCCGCCGGACCGCCGCCAGCGACCCGTCCAAGCAGGGCATGGGCACGACCATGACCGCCGTCGCGGTCGACAACGGCCTGGCGCAGATCGTCCACGTCGGCGACTCGCGCGCGTATCTGTGGCGCGACGGTGAGCTGCGCCAGCTCACCAACGACCACTCGGTCGTCGGCGAGATGGTCCGCCGCGGCACGCTGTCGGCCGACGAGGCGGCCCAGCACCCCCATCGCAACGTGATCACGCGGGCCCTCGGGGCGGAACCCGACGTGGAGGTCGACGCGACGACCGCGGACCTGCGATCCGGCGATGTGCTGCTGCTGTGCAGCGACGGGCTCTACACCGAGGTCGACGATGCGGGGATCGCCGACGTGCTGCGCGCGGTCCCGGCGCTCGACGATGCCGCCCATGCCCTCATCGACCGGGCCAACGCGGCCGGGGGCGCCGACAACGTCACCGTCGTGCTCGCCCGGATCGGCTACGGGCCGCCCGCAGCATCGCGCGTTGCGCCCGGACACCAGCGGCACGACGCAGGAGCACCCGGTGGTCGACGGCGCCGGGCCGCTGGAGCACGCCCCCGTCGCCGGGCCCGCGATCGGCGCGCGCGTGCTCGAGCCGGCAGGCAGCGCACGCCGGCGCGTGTCCCGCACCGGGCTGCTGGTCGGCGCCGCCGTGCTGGTCGTCCTGCTGATGGCCGGCGGCGCCTGGTGGGCGATCTCGCGCAGCTTCACGATCCAGCCCGGACCCGGCGGCACCGTGTGGGTCGACCAGGGCGTCAAGCTCGGACCGATCGACCTGACCTCCCACTGGCAGGACACCGGCGTGCCCACCGCCAGCGTCAAGAGCGGCCAGCTGTCCCAGCAGCTCGGCAGCGTCGGCGGCGAGGGCGCCACGGTGCATACCGCGGCGAACATGGTCTGGACCGACGGGCTCCCGCAGATCCCGTCAATCACCGCCGCACCCGCGAGTCCCCCCAAGACGAAGACCGGCGGCTAGATGTCCCCGCGCAACCGCGAACTCGGCCTGCTCGTGCCGGCCGCGGCAATCGGCCTGCTCGGCGCCGCCAGCGTGGCAAGCGCCCAATCGCGCAGCATCGAGGCCGGTCCGGCCGCGGTGCTCGGCGTCATCGCCGGCCTGTTCATCCTCATGCACATCGCCCTACGCCTGCGCGCACCCGCAAGCCGATCCCTACCTGCTGCCGATCGTCGGCACGATCACCGCGCTCGGGATGGTCACGCTCTACCGCATCAACCCCGTGCTGGCGCGCGAGCAGGTGCTCTGGCTCGGCGTCGCGACGGTGGTGTTCATCGGGGTGCTCGTGTTCATCCCCGACCACCACATCCTCGAGCAGTACCGGTACATCTTCGGCCTGAGTGCCGTCGGGCTGCTGCTGGCGACGGTCGTGTTCGGGACCGACATCTCGGGCGCCAAGCTGTGGATCCGCCTGCCCGGCGGCCAGACGATTCAGCCGAGCGAGCTCACCAAGGTGCTGCTGGTGATCTTCTTGGCCGGCTACCTGCGCGACAAGCGCGAGCTGCTGGCGATCCCGACCCGGCGATTGCTCGGCATGCCCGGTTCCGCCGTTTGCCGTGCTCGGCCCGATGCTGGTCGTGATGGGCACCTGCCTCGCGGTCCTGGGGCTGCTCAACGACTTCGGGACGCCGCTGCTGTACTTCGGGGTCTTCATCGCGATGCTCTACGTGGCCTCGGGCCGCGGTGCGTACGTCGCGGCGGGGCTCGGCCTGTTCGCCGTCGGGGCGGTCGGCCGTGTGGGCGCGTCATCCCGCACGTGCAGACGCGTGTCGATACCTGGCTGCATCCATTCTCTGACGCGCAGGGCCAGGGATACCAGATCGTCCAGTCGCTGTATGCGCTCTCCAATGCCGGCATGATCGGGCCGGGCTGGGGCCAGGGCTACCTGCTGACGGCCGGGGGCAACTACGTCATCCCGGTGCTCGACACCGACTTCATCTTCACCGCGTACGCGGCGGAGCTCGGGCTGCTCGGGGCCGTCGCGCTGCTGTGCCTGTTCATCGTGCTCGTCGCGCGCGGATTCACGATCGCGGCCCAGGCCCCCGACGGCTTCTCCAAGCTCCTGGCGGTGGGTCTGGCGACGACGCTCGGGATCCAGGCGTTCGTCATCGTCGGCGGCATCGTCCGCGTCATCCCGCTGACCGGCGTCACGCTGCCATTCATGAGCTATGGCGGATCGAGTGTGGTGACCAACTTCGCGATCGTGGCCCTCCTGGCCGTGGTCAGCCACCGCACCCGCGTGCCCTACCGGCCGCGCGTGCCGCGGCGTGTGCGCGCCGCCGAGCGCGAGCGGGCGCTCGCCATGGAGGGCGCCGGTGAATAAGTCGATCAGCCGCGTGTTCTGGGTGCTCGCCGGCGGGTTCGTGCTGCTGGCGTTCGCGCTCGGCTACTGGCAGGTCGTGCACGCGAGCGCGATCAACGACCACCCCGGCAATCCCCAGACGATCCAGCGCTCGCTGCTGATCGCGCGCGGTCCCATCCTGGCCGCCGACGGCGCGCCGCTGGCGGTCAGCGTCGGCAACAACGTCAACGGGCAGGTCGTCTACCACCGGACCTACCCCAACGGCACCCTCGCCCCCCAGACCGTCGGGTATTCCAACGTCCGCCTGGGGTCCACCGCGCTCGAGCTCAGCCAGAACAACTGGCTGACCGGGGACTACGGGGCCGAATCGCTGCTGGTGCGCCTCGGGCTGCGCTCCAAGCGCGGCGCCGCGGTCCACACGACGCTCATCCCCGCCGCACAGCAGGTTGCCAACCAGATGCTGGCCGGCCAGCAGGGTGCCGTCGTCGCGCTCGACCCCCGCAGCGGAGCGGTCGAGGTCATGGCCTCATCGCCGGGCTTCGACCTGGCGCAGGTCGACCAGCACTTCGCGTCGATCGCGAGCCAGAAGGACAGCCCCCTGGTCAACCGCACGGTCCAGGAGGGCTTCCCCCCGGGATCGACCTTCAAGGTGATCACCGCCACCGCGGCGCTGCGAGACCGGGCTGTTCACCCCGAACAGCATGTTCAACGACACGGGTTCGATCATCGCCTCGGGTCAGCCGCTGGGGAACTTCGGGGGCGAGAAGTTCGGTCCCAACACCCTGACCTTCGCGCTGACGCACTCGATCAACACGACCTTCGCCAAGGTCGGCCTCGCGCTCGGCGCGCAGCGCCTGGGTGCCCAGATGGCGGCATTCGGCTTCGGCCGCGCCCCGTCGGTCGACCTGCCAGCCGGCATGGTGATCCCCTCGGGTCGCTACAGCACCTCACGCGCCCTGTTGCCCAGCAACCAGCCCGGCGAGGACACCGCCCGGATCGGCATCGGCCAGGAACAGCTGCTGGTCACGCCGCTGCAGAACGCGATGGTCGCAGCGGCCATCGCCGATCACGGGACGATCATGACCCCGTATCTTGTGCAGCGCGTCACGGACTCCGGTGGCTCGGTGCTCATGACGCACCAGAACACCGTCTTCTCGACCGCGACGACTCCCGAGGTCGCCGCCGAGGTAACCGCCATGATGCGCGATGTGGTTCAGGAGGGCACCGGCACGGCCGCCGCGCTGGCGGGCCTCGAGGTGGCGGGCAAGACCGGCACCGCCGAGACGTCGTCCTCGGGGATCAACGATGCCTGGTTCATCGGCTTCGCGCCGGCGTCGGCCCCGACGGTCGCGGTCGCGGTGCTCATCGAGAACACCCCGAGTCAAGGTGGCGTCGTGGCCGCGCCGATCGCGCGCGCCGTCATGCAGACGATCATCGCGAGGAGTCACTAAGTGGGCGATTTCCGGCCGGGCGAGATCATCGGCGGGCGCTACGAGATCATCGAGTTGCTGGGCAGCGGCGGGCATGGCCAACGTCTACCGGGCGCATGACCCGCACCTCGGCCGCGACGTGGCGATCAAGGTGCTTGCGGACCGGTACACCGCCGACCCCGCGTTCGTCGAGCGATTCCGACGTGAGGCGTCGGCGGCCGCCCAGTTGAACCACCCCAACATCGTCCAGGTCTTTGACCGCGGCGAGACCGACGGCACGTACTTCATCGTGATGGAGTACCTCACCGGACCGGATCTCAAGTCGCTGATTCGCACCCAGGGCGCCCTACCGCCGCTCGAGGCGATCGACAACACCCAGCAGATCCTCGCCGCGCTCGCCGCGGCCCACCGCCGGGATGTCATCCACCGCGACATCAAGCCGCAGAACGTCATGCTCGCCAGCGACGGCCTGCTCAAGGTCACCGACTTCGGGATCGCCCGGGCGGGCGCGGAGTCGGAGATGACCGAGGCCGGCTCGGTGATCGGCACCGCCCAGTACCTGTCACCCGAGCAGGCGCATGGCGGCGAGCTCACGAGCGCCAGCGATTGCTACTCGGCCGGGGTCGTCCTCTACGAGATGCTGACCGGGCGCGTGCCCTTCGACGGCGAGCGTCCGGTCGTCGTCGCGATGAAGCAGATCAACGAGCCGCCGGTCCCGCCGCGCACCTATCGAGCCCGATATCCCGCCCGCCCTCGAGGCGGTCGTCATGAAGGCGCTCGCCAAGCGACCGTCTGAGCGCTACCGCAGCGCCGAGGAGTTCTCGGCGGCACTCACCGAGGTCCGCCGCCAGATCGACCCGTCGAGCACCGGCCAGCACACGATGGTCCTCGGTGCCGTCGCGGGCGAGGCGGCAGCGCAGACGACGCTGATGGCTGCCAGCCCGCCCCGTCGCAGCCCACGGCCACGACGCCGCTGCCCGCCAGTCCGGGGCCGCGCAACCGCCGGCCAACAAGAAGCGCAACCGCACGACCGGCATCGTGATCGCGCTCATCGTGGTGCTCGGCATCGCCGCCGTGGCGGCCGTGCTGCTGATCTCGCGCGGAGGCGGATCCGGCAACGTCGTCACCGTCCCGACCGACATCCCCGGCCAGACGGTGACCGCGGCGCGGGCAGAGCTCACCGCGCTCGGGCTCAAGTCGACCACCAAAGACGTCCCGAGTTCGGTTGCCAACAAGGGCCTCGCCGTCAGTACCGATCCGGCCGGCGGCCAGTCGGTCAAGAAGGGCAGCACCGTCACGATCAACGTCGGGAGCGGGCCGAAGACGACGACGGTGCCCAACGTCGTCGGGCCTCTCCCAATCCGCGGCCACGACGGAGCTGCAGAATGCCGGGTTCTCGGTGGTCGTCCTGACCGCGCCGAGCTCGAGTGTGGCAACGGGCGCCGTCATCTCCCAGAGCCCGGCCGCCGCGACCCAGCTCGCGCCCCAACAGTCGGTGACGATCACCGTCAGCTCGGGCGCGAGCGTGCCCAACGTGATCGGCAAGTCGTTGTCGTCGGCGACGCAGCTGCTCAAGTCGGCCGGCCTCGCGGTCGGGACGGTCACCAACCAGTCGAGCTCGAGCGTCGCCAACGGCGACGTGATCTCCCAGAACCCGTCGGCAGGGACGTCCTCACAGGCGGGCTCGAGCGTCGATCTGGTGGTCAGCAGCGGACCGGCGACGGCGACGGTACCAAGCGTGATCGGCCTTACGAGTTCGTCCGCGGCGGCGGACCTGCGCGCGGCCGGGTTCAGCCCGGTCGCCGAGACCGCGTACAGCTCGTCTGCCGCCGCCGGTGTCGTGTTCGCCCAGACCCCAGGCGGCGGCACGTCGCTCGCCCAGGGCGCGACGGTCCGGTACACGGTGAGCCTCGGCCCCCAGACGACCACCACGACGACCGTCCCGACGACCACCACCGGCACGTCCACGACGCCGGCGCCGCCGCCCGCCTGAGCATGGCGACGACGGTCCTGACGCTGATGGGCGGGCGCAGCAGCGAGCACGAGGTCTCGCTGTCGTCGGCGCGCGGGGTCATGGGTGCGCTCGACCCGGAGCAGTTCACGATCGTGCCCGTGGTCATCGAGCCCGACGGCACCTGGATCCACGACGGGCGCCGGGTCACGCTGAGCGCGTCCGCCGGTCACGCGCTGCTCGTCGACCTCGAGGACGGGACCTCGACCGCCATCGACGTCGTGTTCCCCGTCCTGCACGGACCGTTCGGCGAGGACGGGACGATCCAGGGTCTGTGCGAGATGATCGGGGTGCCCTACGTCGGCGCCGGAGTCGCCGCCTCGGCGATCAGCATGGACAAGGTGCTGTTCAAGCTGATCGCCCGCCAGCACGGGCTGCGCGTCGCCGAGGCGGTCGTCGTGACCCCCGCCGGCTGGGATGCGGACGGCGCCGCGCTGCGCGCAGCGGTGGACCGGTTGGGGTACCCGGTGTTCGTCAAGCCCGCGCGGCTCGGCTCGAGCGTCGGCATCTCCCGGGTCGCGGACCGTGGCGAACTCGACGACGCCGTCGCGCTCGCGCTGACCTTCGATGAGAAGGTCCTGATCGAGGAGGCAATCACCGGCAAGGAAGTCGAGATCGGCGTCCTCGATGACGGTGAGCTGATCGTCTCCCCGCCGGGCCAGATCCGCTACTCGGCCGAGTGGTACGACTACGCGACCAAGTACGAGGCTGGGCGAGCCGAGCTCGAGATTCCCGCCGATCTCCCGTACGAGCTCGCCCACCGCCTCCAGGACGTGGCGCGGATCGCGTTCGCAAGCGTCGGCTGCGCGGGCATGGGCCGCATCGACTGCTTTGTCACCTCGGCGGGCGAGGTCGTCGTGTCCGAGCTCAATACGATCCCCGGGTTCACCCCGACCAGCGCCTATCCCTCACTGATGGCCGCCGCCGGGGTCCCGTACACGGAGCTGGTCGGCCGCCTGGTCCATGCGGCCCTCGCGCGGGCGGAGCGCGAGCGCGTCCTGCGTCGATGACCCGTGTCGATGCGCGCACCGTCCGGGTCGGGCTGGTCGCCGACTCGCACGTCGGTGAGTACCTGGACGCGCTGCCCGAGTGGGTGTTCGATGCGCTGTCGGGGTGCGACCTGATCCTGCACGCGGGCGACCTGTCGGTCGTCAGCGTGCTCGGCGAGCTGGAGGAGATCGCGCCCGTTCGGGCAGTGCGCGGCGACCACGACCGGGATGCCGACGTGCTGCCCGCAGTCCCTGGTCGCCAGCGTGCACGGCTGGCGGATCGGGCTGATCCACGGCTCGTGGGGCCCCGCCTGGGACGCGGCGACGGTCACCCGCTCGACGCTGGTGAGCGACCGGGGCTGGCAGCGCCGGCTCGACGTCGAGCTGCGCAACCGTCTCGGGGCGGTGGACGCGATCGTCTACGGGCACTGGCACATTCCCCGTATCGCCGACTACGGCCCGACACTGATGGTCTGCCCCGGGGCGGTCTGCCCGGGCGGGGCGCTGGCCGAGGGTGACCCCGTGCGCTACTCGCTGCACGCCCCGATCGACGTCGCCGTGCGCCGCTTTCGCCGTGCGATGCACCCCGAGCAGTACCGGGCCACGATCGCGGTGCTCGAGGTCGGATCATCGGGGCTCCGTCCACGCCACATCACGGCTCCCGACCCGTTGCCCAGCCCGTGAGGGACCGCGTGTGGCCAACCTGACCCGACAGCGCCTGCTCTCCGCAGGCCTCGTGCTCGGCATCGTCTCGGCCCTGATCGCGATGGCGGCTCCCGGGCGACCGCTGGTCGCTGGCCCCGGGAGGGTCGCCGGACACCAGCTGGTCATCGACCTGCCCGCCAATACCATCGTCGTGTTCGTGATCGCGGCGCTCGTGCTGCTCGGAGCGCTGCTGCTGGGTGGATCCTGGGCGAAGCTGGTCGGCGCGGCGGTCGCCTTCGGGCTCGGCGGCACCGAGGCGCTCATGGTCACGATCGCCAAGACCTCGACGCGCTTTCATCCCGGAGCCGCGACGCACCTGGAATCGGGTGGCCAGATCCTCGGCGCCGCGTTCATCGTCGCGATCGCCGGTGTCATCGTGATGATCGTCGGCGCACGGGAGTTGCTGCCCGAGTCGGACAGCCTCACGCCCGACCTCGACGCGGCGGGCCTGCCGTTGCGTCCGGGCAGCGCGACGGTCGCGTTGGGGTTCAGCCTCCTCGGGGTCATCTTCTTCCCCGCCGCGCCGGTCGGGGTCATGCTCGGGCTGGTCGCCGTTACCCAGATCGCCCAGGCGCGTGAGCTCGTGCCCGGACGCAACGTGGCCCTGGCGGCGGTCATCCTGGGGACGACCTGGATCAGCCTGTGGGTCATCCTTGTCTTCGGCACCGGCATTTGGTCCGCGCACACCGTCTGATCCCGCGCGTCGCCGGACTCGCGCTGCTCGCCGCACTGCTCGCGGTTCTGGCGGCCTGCGGATCCGGCGGCTCGTCCGACCCCACCTCGGCGTGCACGGCTGCCCAGGCCAAGCTCGCGCCCGCCCAGACGGCCACGACCCGCACCGGCGCCGCGGACGCCGCACGCGCCGCCGGCGCTGCGTTCTCCCAACTCAACCTTGCCCTCGGCAGCCTGGGTGGCAGCTCACCCAACCCCGAGGCCCTCGCGAACCTGCGCAACGCCGCGGGCGTCGCCGCGCTCGACTATCGCGACCTGGCGGCGCTGCTCGTCCAGCCCGGCTCGGGACTCCTTGGGCCCCTCCGGCTGCAGGGCGTGGCGGCGTACGCGCAGATCGACGCCGCGGCGGCGCAGCTCGGCGCGACCGCCTGCAGCGCGCGCAACCTCGGGCGTCCCCTGTTCGACGCGCTCGTGGCACGCACGACGGCACCGGCCGGACCCGATCTGGCCACGGCGGCGCAGACGGCCTGCACGGACATCGGCTCGGCCTACGGCACCAGCCAGGTCGCGATCGATCCGGCGCGCCGCGCGCGCCCAGCTGCAGCGTTCGGCCGCGGTGCTGGGCGCCGCGCGCAACGACCTCGCCGACGTCTCCGGCACCGCGGGTGCGCGCCTGCGGACGGCCATCGCCGCCGCGATCGCCGTCCTGAGCGCCGCCAACCACGCCGTCGATCACGGGGCCAATCCGGCCGCCACGACGACCCGCGCCTTCGCCGAGGCCGCCGGGCTGCTGCGCGGCGGCTTCCGCTCAGCCGGGGTCGTCTGTGCCGTGCCCGGCGCCTGAGCGTGCGCGCGGGTGCGCGCGGTCGAAGTCGGCTTTCAGATGCGCCGCGGTCACGTGCGTGTAGACCTCCGTCGTCACCGGCGACGCATGCCCCAAGTGCGCCTGAACGTACCGGATGTCGACGCCGGCCTGGATGAGGTGGGTCCCGCATGAATGCCGCAGGGCGTGCGGGAACACCCTTCCCCCCTCGTCCAGCAGACCCGCGCGACGTCCGACGGCGGTGACGATCCGCCAGATGTCTTCCCGCGCCAGTCGTCGGCCCCTGACCGACACGAACACCGCATCCGCATCCGCGGTGCCCGGTCCCCGACGCCGGGCGACGAGCTCAGGACGGCCGACGCGCAGATACGCCTGCAGGGCGACGCGTGCGCCCTGGGGCACCGCAACCGCCCGCACGCGGGCACCCTTGCCGGTGACCACCAGGTACGGGTCCTCACCGTCGTCGAGATTGCACGCCGAGACGTTCAGGCCGACCGCCTCGCTCGCCCGCAGACCGCAGCCGTAGAGGATCTCGATCAGCGCGACGTCCCGCGCCCCGACCGGCCCCGCGCGGCGGGCGGCGTCCAGCAGGCGGCGCATGTCCGACTTGGGCGAACGCGACGACCTCGCCGCCGCCGCGCGCACCGGCGGAGGCCCCCGGCGGCCGGAGATCGCTGACCGGGTTCTCGAGGTCGCACGCACGCGACCACCAGCGGCAGAACGCGCGCACCGCGGCGACGCGCCGGCGACGCGTGGCCGGGCTGCCGGTCGAGGTCGTCGCGCCACCGGCGCCACCACTCCGGCCCGAGGCCCGACGAGGCTGTCGAGGAGCGCCCGCACCTCGGGATCGTCTTCGATGCCGAAGGCGTCGCGAATCTCGGCGTCGCCCGGGATCCCGCGGTCGGCGACCCCCAGGGCCAAGGCCAGGTGGCTGAGATCGCGCCGGTACGCCTCACGGGTCGAGGCGCTGGTGCGGCTGGCCAGGAACGCGGCCACCAGCCGACGGAATGCCGGGGCGTCGACGATCATCCGCGGGGATGCCCGCGTCGAAGCTGCCGCTGGATGTCCTTTGTCGTCACGCCGGTATATCGCTGGGTTGTCGCAAGACTCGCATGTCCGAGCACCTCCTGGACGACCCGCAGGTGCGCGCCCTCATGGTCGTCGTGACCCTCGAGCAGGTGTGTCGCGGCCGCATGGCGCAACAGGTGCGGTCCGCCGGCGCGCCCCATCGCACGCAGGCGGGGCGCGACGATGCGATAGACCGCGCTCCCGTCGAGTGGCCGGCCGCGCACCGACAGGAAGACCTCGGTGCGGGCGGGCGCCGTGTGATCGACCAGCAGCGGACGCCCGTGGCGCAGCCACGCGCCCAGCGCCTCGACGGCGGGTTCGGTCAGCGGCACCGTGCGGGCCTTGTCGCCCTTGCCGACGACGTGCACGGTTTCGTGCTCGAAGTCGAGGCCGGCGAGGATGAGATCGCACAGCTCCTGGCGTCGCAGCGCGGACCCGTACAGCAGCTCGAGGACCGCCCGGTCGCGCAGCTCACGCGCGCTCCGGATCCCGTGGGCCGGTGCCGGATCCGAGTCGGACGACTCGATGAGCCGAGTCGCGTCATCCTGCGACAGGCGGGGGATCAGCGGCGCACGGACCTTCGGGCGCTCGAGCCGCTCGGCGGGCGAGCGCCCCGGGGGGAAGTACGGCGCCAGCCACTCACGGGCGGCGGTGAGCGCCCGGGCTTGGGTCGCCGGAGACCATTCGAGCGCCCGCAGGGCCGCCCCGAGCACCGACGGCGTGATGCGCTCGGGGCCCGGGATCCCGTGGGCCCCGATCCATGCCGCCAGCGCACGCACGTCCTTGAAGTACGCCCGGCGGGTCCGTGGCGCCAACGGGGCGCGCCGGGACCCCTGGCGTTCAAGCCGCGCCGCAAAATCGGTGAGCGACGCATCCCAGTCGGTCATGCCTTAGTTGTTCGGCACCCCCAGCACCGACACCTCCGAGATCCCAGCCCAATACCCGCCGGTCACGGCCGGATCACGCACGAGGCGGACGATCCAGATCACGAAATCCGTCGGCGTCGTCGCCGGCAGCGCCACCGTCTGGCCGGTGCCGGTCATGACGGGTCGAGCCGACCACCGGCGGACCGCTGAGCTTGCCCGGGGCGCGGATCTGGAATTCGGCCCCCGGCGTCGGTGAGCGGAGCATCGAGGCGCGTGGGCCGAAAGCCGGCGTGCACCGCGATCCGCAGCCCGACGCCCTGTTTGAGTCCCGCCGAAGGTCGGCGACACGCCGTAGAGCTCGGTGTACCAGGCCGTGTTGACGTTGCCGTCGGTCGCGTACCGGACGTCGCCGGGGTTCTCCGTGCCGTCGCCCTGCGGGTCGTAGCTGGTGACGGTGATGCCCAGCGGGCGCACGCGCGGCGCCGAGGCGGACCCGGAGGAGAACGCGGCTTCGAGGCCCCAGGCGATCAGCGCCACGACGATGACGACGACCACCAGCGCGACGGCGCGGCGACGGCGATAGGTCCGTCGCCGGGCGGCGCGGGCATCGGCCCTCAGGCGACTCGGCCGCGGCGGGCGCGGCGGGCGCGGCGTCCGGCGGGCCCTCCGGCGCGGGGGCCTCGGCGTCGACGCATGCCTCGAGCTCCGCGGCAAAGTCCTCGGCACTGGCGAAGCGCTCGTCCGGGTTCTTCGCGGCGGCGCGCAGCACGCACTCGGCGAGGCGGGCGGGAATCTCCGGTGCGCGCGTCCGCGGATCCGGCAGCGGGTCCTTGAGTTGGCGCATCGCGACGGCGACGAAGTTCTCGCCGGGAAACGGGAGCTCGCCGGTCAGGCACTCCCAGAGCACGATGCCCAGCGAATAGGTGTCGGTCCGACCGTCGACCGGGCGACCCTCGGCCTGCTCCGGGGCGAGGTAGTCGCTCGTGCCGACCATCATGCCCGAGCGGGTCAGGCGCGATTCGCCGCTGACCTCCAGCAGCTGGGCGATTCCGAAGTCCGCAAGCTTGGCGTTGCCCGCGCGGTCGATGAGCACGTTCTGTGACTTGATGTCGCGGTGGATGACGCCGTGCCGGTGCGCAAACGCGAGCGTCGAGGCCACCTGGGCACCGATGCGCGCGACGTCCCGCGGCGCCATCGGGCCCTCGCGTCCGATCCGCGTCTTGAGGTCCTCGCCGTCGACCAGCTCCATGACCAGGTACGGCCCGCCGTCGTCCTCGCCCATGTCGAGCAGGCGCACGATGCCCGGATGCGACAGGCGCGCGACGGTCCGCGCCTCCCGCGAGAAGCGTGCCATCGACTCGGCGTCGTCGCGCAGCCCGGCCCGGAGGCGCTTGAGCGCGACGGTGCGGTTGAGCACCGTGTCGTGGGCCCGCCAGACCGTTGCCATGCCGCCCCGCCCGATCTGGGCCTCAACGACATAGCGGTCCGCGGGAGCGTCGCTCACCGGAGGCTGCCGGGTCTCGGCCGATCAGGGTCCGTCGCCATCGCGCACCACAATACCCCGTCGGCCGCGGGACCCGATTCGTCGCTAGTCTGCGGGTATGCCGACCACCCAGACCGTGCTCGTCGTCGAAGACGACGACGCGATCCTCGAGTCCATGGTCTACCAGCTCACGCGCGCGGGCTACCGCGTGCTGCGCGCTGCCGACGGCACCCAGGGCCTGCGGCTGTTCCAGAGCCAGCGGCCGGATCTGGTCATCCTCGACCTGATGCTGCCGGGCATCGACGGCTGGCGCTTCACCGAACAGGTGCGCGCCGAGGACCCCCGGGTGCCGGTCATCGTCTGCAGCGCGCGCACGAGCGAGTACGACCGCGTCCATGGACTCGAGCTCGGCGCGGATGACTACGTCACCAAGCCGTTCTCGATGAAGGAGCTCATGGCGCGCGTCAACGCCCACCTGCGGCGCGCCGAACTGCACCGCCAGCCGGCGGGCCGGACACCGATCGACGCCGAGCCGCTGCGCATCGATCCCGAACAGGTCCAGGCCTATGCGAACGGTGTGTCCATCGGGCTCACGCCACGCGAGTTCGAGGTCCTCTACGCCCTGGCGCGCAGTGCCGGCAAGCCGATCCCGCGCAGCCGGCTCTACCGCGACGTGTGGGGCTACGAGATGCTCGCCGGGGATCGCTCGGTCGACGTCTTCGTCCGCAAGGTCCGCCAGAAGCTCGCCAAGGCGCTGCCCGAGCATCCCTTCATCCAGACCCACTACGGGGTCGGGTACCGCTTCGATGTCGAGCCGGGATCGGACGGACACGACGTCGAGGCCGCCGCCTCCGACGGCGTCGACGCGCGCCCGACGTCCTGACACCGCTCGGCGGCGCTGGGCGGGTCCCGGCCGCGACGCGCCGATCGACCACCGGCGGTTGTAGGTTGAGCCGGTCCGTCGGCTAGCCTTCCGAGGCTTTTCCTTTGGGGGGATGCCCGAGCGGCCAAAGGGAACGGTCTGTAAAATCGTCGGCTACGCCTACGGAGGTTCGAATCCTCCTCCCCCCACTCGTTCGGCCCCGCGATCCGGTGCGACGATCAGACCGGGCGACGAGCGGTCGGGCAGGCGCCGGCGAGACCGATCCCGTGGCCGGACCCCGGGCCACCGCCACCCGTCCCACCCCGCTGACCCGACGGGCACTACGGCCCGCGTCACGGCGCGCCGGCGCAGCGGCTACGAGGCGACCCCGCGCTGGTCGGTCCCGCTGCCCGCGCTGCCACCGAAGAACACCTGGGTCTCGGCGATCCTGGCTCCCCGCACCGTGATCACCTCGACGTTGCGGTAACGCGCGCCCGTGGTGAGCTCGTATTCGTACAGCACAAACACGTCGCCGTCGCCGATGGGCAGGACGTGGATGATCTCGAAGACGGCGAATCGCTCCGCGGTCGGGAAGCAGCGCGCCAAAAACGCGGCCTTGCCGATGTGGTTGTCCTGCGGGCTCGTGAACACGAAGTCCTGGTCCAGCAGCCGTTCCGCCGTCGGCCGATCCTGGGCCAGGTACGCGGCGAACAGCTCACGGACGATCTCGGTCTCGGACACGCGGACGCGCCCCACTACGCGCTCTCGAGCACCGCGATGTCGGGCTTGGTCATCCCGAACATCGCTTGCGTGACGCGCTGCGCACGGGCCCGGTCCTCGCCGACGAGCAGACGCGGCAACACCTCGGGGACGATCTGCCACGAGACGCCGAACCGGTCCTTGAGCCAGCCGCACACGTTCTCCTGCCCCCCCTCCGAGAGGCGCGCCCAGTAGTGGTCGACCTCCGCCTGGGTGGCGCACATCACTTGGAACGAGACCGCTTCGGTAAATGTGAACTGCGGCCCGCCGTTGAGCGCCAGGAAGCGGGATCCGCCGATCTCGAATTCGACCGTCATGACGGACCCGGCGGGCCCCGGGCCCGCCTCGGTGTACCGGGAGGTGCCGATGATCTTCCCGTCGGGGAACACCGACGCGTACAACTCCGCGGCGGCGAGGCCGTCGGTGTCGAACCACAGGCAGGTGACGATCGGGGGCATGGCGGTCCTTTCTCGACCCGATAGTCCTACCCGCGGCGCCGGCTCGTCAACCGCCCGGTCGGGACCCACCGACGATCGCCTCGGCGCGTTCGGGCGCTCGCAGCGCGATCCGGACCGGCCCGGCGTCAGCCCGGCAAACGCCGGAAGACCGACTCCGGCAGATGGCGAAGCACCAACATCAGCCAGCGCAATGCGCCGGGCACCCAGATGATGCGCGCACCGCGCTCGATCGCCGCAGCCACCGCGTCGGCGACCTTGTCGGGCGTCGTCGCGAGCGGCGCCGGCTTGAGGTGCGCCGTCATCCGCGTCCGCACGAAGCCCGGGCGCACCACGAGCACCTGGACGCCGGAGCCGTGCAACGAGGCCGCCAGTCCGCGCGCGAACGCGTCGAGCCCGGCTTTCGCGGCACCATAGGTGTAGTTGGCGAGCCGGGGGCGTTCACCGGCCACGGTGGACATGACCACAAGCGTCCCGTGCCCCTGCGCCCGCAGGCGCTGGCCGACGCCCACCAGCATGGGCACGAGCCCGCGGAAGTTGATGTCGACGATCCGCGTCGCGGCCTCCGGATCGCGTTCGGCGACCTGCTGGTCGCCGAGGTACCCGGTCGCAACGATCACGACGTCCGGTTCGTCGGCGAATGCGGCGTCGACCGCCCCCGCGTGATCACCGGGTGCACAGGCGTCGAAGTCCACGATCTCGACCCGCGCGATGCCCTCGCTGCGCAGCGCGGCGGCGGCGCGCTCCATGTCGGGTCGATCCGGACCCGCCAGACACACCACCGCGGAGTCGGTCCGCGGCAGCCGGCGCAGGATCGCCAGGCCGATCTCCGAGGAGCCGCCCACCAACAGCACCGACTGGACCCGGCCAACTGCGTCGCGCATCGAGCGTCCTTTACGTCCGGTGGTGTGGCGCCACCAACGACAGGCGCCGATCGAGGTCCGACCGCATCACGCGCCCCGGGTCGAGGCGGTCCCGTACCGTGCGCCACTCCGCCAGCCGTGGGTACATCGTCGGCAGCAGCTCGGCACGCAGGCGGGCATCCTTGGCCAGATAGACCCGCCCGCCGCACTCGGCGACGGCGTCATCGAGGCGATCGAGCGCATCGGCGAGCCCGGGGACCCCGGCCGGGATGTCCAGCGCAAGCGTCCAGCCACGCAAGCGGGAAGCCCAGCGGACCCTGGACCTCGCGCAGCCGCTTGAGCACGGCGAGGTAGATCGGCACGCCGTCGGCCACCAGACGCTCGGTCATGGGGATCAGGCGCCCGGCGGCGGCGTCGGGGATCACGAACTGGTACTGCAGCATGCCCGCGCGCCCGTAGAGCCGGTTCCAATCCCCGACGACATCCAACGGGAAGAAGTACCCCCAAATGGGCTCGATGCCGCGCGAAGGCTCGACCGGCGCCCGACGGTAGTAGAGCTCGTTGAACAACCGCATCGCGCCGGGACGCAGGACGCCCGTGCGTACCCGGGACCACGGGCACCGACGCCAGCCTCCGGTTGGGCGGCACGGCGATGCCGGCTGCACCGCCCGCCATGTCGAGGTCGGCGGCCAGCGCGTGCTCACCGGCGGTCACGATCCCACGGCCGAACGCCGGGCCGCGCGAGATCAGATCGACCCACGCCACCGTGTAGCTGGGCCGAGGCGTCCGCCTCCGCGAGCACCCGCATCGACGTGTCGAGATCCGCCGTGCGCGTCGTCTCGACGCGCATGTATGCCGGTCGCGACGCGGCGCAGCTGCAGCTCGGCGCTGAGCGCCACACCGGTCAGCCCCATCCCGCCTGCCGTCGCCCAGAAGGCGTCCGCATCGACGCCGTCGGGGGTCAAGATCGCGCCGCCCGCCGCCCGCGAGGGCGAGCTCGATGCGGTGCACGTGGTCGCAGAAGCTCCCGTCCCGGTGATGGTTCTTGCCGTGCACATCGCTGGCGATCGCCCCGCCCACGCTCACGTACTGGGTCCCGGGCACGACCGCGGGAAACCAGCCGCGCGGCAGGACGTGGGCAATCAGCTGCCCGAGCGAGCGTCCCCGCCGAGACCTTGGCGCGGCCGCTGGTGCCGTCGAGTTCGACCATGCCCGGGAGCCCCCGGGTGGAGATCACCACCCCTCCGGCGTTCTGGGCGGCATCGCCGTAGCTGCGGCCCAACCCGCGGGCGATCACCCCGCGGGCCCCGGAGCCGGCGAAGATGTGGTCGATGCCGTCGGCGCTGGCGGGCTCCTCGACGACCGCGTGTGTGGGTGCGGTTCGGCCCCAACCGGTCAGCAGCCGCTCCTGGCGCTGCGGACCGTCTGCCGGGCCCGGTGCCGCGCGCCTAACGCGCATAGAGACCGATCGCGTAGATCGCGACCCAGATCACCCCCGACAGCTGCAGGATCCGGTCGCGCAGGAACAGGTCCTCCGGCGCCTCGCCGCTGCCGGCCTCCAACAGCATCGCGTACCGGAGGATGCCGACCACGAACGGAATCACCGAGATCGCGGGCCAGGGCGCCGGAATGTGCGGGCCCTTGCCCGGCAGCAGCGCCCACAGGCAGTACCCGGTGACCGTGATCGTGGCGGCCATCGCCCAGACGAAGCGCAGGAAGCCGTCGGGGTACCGTTCGAGCACCTGCCGGGTCCGCGTGCTCGCGACGTCGTGCGCGGTCTGCTCGGCATACCGCTTGCCCGCCACGACCAGCAGCGCGCCGAACGAGACGACGACCGTGAACCAGGGCGACAGCGAGACGCCGACGGCTTCGCCGCCGGCGGCAGCACGAAGCACAAACGCCAGCGCGAGCAACACCATCTCGACCACCGGCTCGTGCTTGAGCCAGTAGCTGTAGCCGACCGTCAGCGCGACGTAAGCGGCCGCGACCGCCGCGACCTCGCTGCCCATCCAGATCGAGAGCGCGAAGCCGACCGCGAACAGGAGCGTGCCGGTGACGTAGGCGACCGGCAGCGGCACGGTGCCCGCGGCGATCGGCCGGAGCCGCTTGCGGGGGTGGCTGCGGTCCCGGTCGACGTCGAGCGCGTCGTTGAAGAAATAGCCGCCGCTCGAGAGGGCGCAGAACGCGACGAAGGTGACCGCGAGGCGCCACCAGACGCCCTCGTGCCCGATGATGCCGGCCGCGAAGGGCGCGGCGAAGATCAGGACGTTCTTGGCCCACTGGCGCGGACGCGCGGTGCGCACGAGCCCGGCCGCCAGCCCCATCCGGGGCGGCGCGGCGGGTTCCAGGATGACGGTGTCGGGAGTGGTCTGGCGAGTTGCGTCGGTCGACGCGGAGCTATCCATGAGATTGGGTCACCGGAGCGCGAGCGAAGACGGCAAAGAAGTCGCGATCGTCGGGAGAAAGGTACCGCGTCCCGCCATGATCGATGCCGCCGAGCAACTTGCTCGGCACCCCTCCGTTCGGAGCGGCGTACGTGATGAACGTAACCCATTCGTAGTTGATGTCGGTCTCCATCGCCCGCACCGCACCCGCATGGATCAGGATCTGGGCAAGGCTACCAACTGTCTGCTGGTCGGCCGCGGCGTAGATGAGGTTCCCGTTCCGGTCGATCCCGATGCCGGAGCGCCAGACCCGGATGGCGTTGCCGAGCGTCGCGCCCCACTGCGAGCTGTCGTTCAGGTTGGGATTCGGCCGGCCGTCATTGACGATCATCGGCAGGTTCTGGCGCGCGAACACCACGTCCGACGGGATCGTCCGGCCGCCCTGCCAGGGGATGATGTTCATGAGGCCGTTCGTATAGCCCACCGCCGTCGCCATGCCGTTGACCATGGGCGCCCAGACGTGCCCGTTGGCGTAGAAGCCGCCGTGGCTGTCTTCCAGCGCGGAAGCCCGAGTTGAAGGTGGCCAGCAGCTGGCTGCGCAGCGCGAGCGGCACCTCCATCGGCCCGCGGGGCCCGCTGCCCGGCGGCTCGTAGCGGCCCGGGGACCAGCATCACGCGCGCCTTGCGCTGGTCGATCCAGGCGACACCGGCGACCATGCGCGGGTAGACCGGGTCGGAGCGGAATGTCGTGACCAGTACCGGAGGGCTGCCGCCGACGTTGAGCCCGGTCGTCCGCCAGACGCCCTCGCCCGGGAGGGCGGGCTGGATCAGCGGCGTAATGCTCGGCGGCGCCTGTGACGCGGCCACCTGGCCCAGGTTGACCGTGCCCATGCCGACGGCCGGGAGCGCCTTGATGGTCGGTCCGCCCTTGGCCGGCGCGTTCCACGAGTAGTACTCGCGCTCGATTTCGTCGACGAGCCACGAGCTCACATTGGCCCGGACCCACTCGACCGAACGCGGACCGAACGGGACGCTCGAGGGCTGCTCCATGTAGCGCACGTACGAGATGCCCTCGATCAGGAAGATCAGGGCGATGAAGGCGTAGGCGACGCGACGCACCAGGCGCCAGTTCGGGCCGGGCTGTTTGCGCCGACCGCGCCCGCCTCGCGATGTGGCCCGCTCGGGGTCCCGGCGGCGGGCGCCGGGGCGGGGTCTCCTGCACCGAGGACGGTGACGTACCGGCCCGACTCGGCGGCCGCGGCGCGGCGGCGCTCGCGCTCGCGGCGCCGCGCCTCGCGTTCGAGGTCAAGCTGACGCCGACGCGCGTCGGTGCCGTCGACGGCGTCGAATCGGTCGCCTCGGTCCTGTCCTCGTCCGTACGTGGTCATCTAATGTGATGCACTACCCATCATCGCGTCCGCCGTCAACGTCTCCGCGCCGAGCGGCCGACTGGATGAACCGAGTGGGCACCAGACGGCCCACGCTCGAGGCCGCCTCGCGGTACCCGCAGTATCGCGGATCTCGCCGTGCGTCCGCGCCGCTGTACCACCGTACCGCTTGGTCGCAGCCATGGCGCGGAACATAGTCGCAGGCCCTGTGCCCTCGCTGTGAGCTCCACACCGCGGCGGCACCCCTCATGAAGCCTTAACGCGCCGCGAACGCCCAGAGCCGATTGAGCCCGAAGCTCAGCGGGGTCACGACCGCAAGCGCGATCGCCTGAGCGAGGACGGTCTCGACGCCGGCAACCACGAGGACGTGCAAGACGACCAGGTCGGCGGCGAGCACGAGGGCGCTCACCACGAAGTATCGAAACCCCTGGCCGACCACCGAGGACTCGCGTTCCCCGAAGGTCCAGTGCCGGTGACCGATCAGCGCGACGACCCACCCGCACGCGTAGGCGATGCACGCCGCCGCCAGATAGGGCATGTGCACGAACCGGACCAGCGGCGCGAACACCACCAGGTTCGTGACGTACCCGATGCCGCCGACCACGCAGAAGCGCAGGAACTGGGCGGTCGCGCCCGACGTCAGCGTGCCGATGACCTCACTGCGTGTCCGTGCCATCTCCCGTTCCACCCCCGCGTGCCGTAACGACCGGATGCCGGCCTGCCGGTCGATCTCGCGTCCCGTTTGCGTGGACGCCGCAGCGCATCCGCTAGAATCCGCCGCCCCGGCGTGGTCGGGGTATCGTTCGGAGCGGGTCCAGCATAGAGATCCACCGCGCGCGCGGGGCGATCCGGGTCTCACTGCAGCACATGCCCAGTTAGCTCAGTTGGTAGAGCACCTCCATGGTAAGGAGGGGGTCAACGGTTCGAGTCCGTTACTGGGCTTTTCCCTCGCGGCGACCGCCCGGCCGCCGCGACGTGCGCCGAGTCGGGCTCCGCGCCGACTGGCGCAGCCGGCTGCCGGACCTGCCCGCCGGATCGGCGCATGAGGTAACATTCCCGGCGCCGACGCGACGCTCGTCGCGGTCGCCGCCTGTGCGCACCACGGCGGAGTAGCTCAGTCGGTTAGAGCAGCGGAATCATAATCCGCGTGTCGGGGGTTCGAGTCCCTCCTCCGCTACTCCTGGTAGGTCCTGCTTGTGCGGGGCTTTCCTTATGTCCCGGCCACGCACGCCTGTTCGGGACAGTCGGTCTGGATCGGTCCGAACACCTTGCGGGAAGGTCCGGGACCTTGCGGGAGACCATGCGGGGGATCTCGCAGCGATCAAGAAGTCATGGGTCACTCCACGCTCACGACCACTGGGCGCTACCTGCACGCGCGACCCGCCTCCGAGCAGGCGGCAGCGTTCACGCGGGCCTTCGAGCCCTTGTTGGCGGGACCTGGCCCAGCTACGACCACCGGGACGCTGGCGTCGGCCTGATCTACTGGTCGCGGACTGTGGGGCGTCGGGAAGGACCGGACCGGGCTCGAACCGGCGACCTTTGGCTCCGGAGGACAATTCCGCTGGGAACTGCCGGGAGCGAAACCGCCTCCGTTGCGGCGTTTTGGTCGGACAGCGGTCCCCGCACTTCCTCGGAGTTCACAACCTGGTGTTCCCATACCGCTTGCACCGAGGCCGCCTGTAACTGTGCGTACCTAAGCAAGCGAGAGCCCCACGCTCCCGACGCACTCCCAGGCTACGCCCTGCTGCGTGCTTTCGCGTACCAGATCTCAGAAGCATTGCTGATGACGCGACCAGGTTTGGCGTGACAGCGTCGTTCGCGGCCGGGCTCTTGCGTCCGGAGCGTCACACGAACGCGTGAGACAACGCAATTACAGGGAGGCCCGCGATGGCGGCCAGCACGAAGAAATCCAAGCCCAATACGGCCAAGCTCAGCACGGTGCCGCTGAACTGGAACGAGGTGTTCTTCACCAACTGCCCCATGGTGTCGGCCAACAACATCGACCAGGAGCTGGGGTGGTGCAAGACGGACTTCAAGAAGATCGGCGTCGACTACTCGTATCTTCCGCAGCCGCCGCGAGAACGACTTGTACCCGCACTACATCCACAACCTCGACAACCTGATCCGCTTCGGCGGCCTCTACCCGCCGATCCAGGTGAACGCCGACATCCGCCGGACGCGGCTGCTGGGTTGCGACGATGGGTCTACGAGGGCGGCTGCATGATGGTGCGGGCCGGGGATCCGATCTACCGGATGAAGGACCTCAAGGGCAAGAAGATCGGCCTCTCCAAGAGCCTGAACACCCTCAAGAACGACTGGTGGCGCATCAACGAGCACATGGGCATCGAGAGCATGCTCCGCATGAACGACATGACCATGGACGACGTGGAGATCGTGGAGTTCCCGTATCCGGACGACTGGTACAGCGACCCCAAGATGCTGGCGCCCATGATCAATCCGACCGACCTCTGGGCCACAGCGCGACCACAAGCACGACCTGGCCTTCCGCCCGCTGGAGATGGCGCTGCTGAGCGGCAAGGTGGACGCCATCTACACCCTGAGCAAGCATTCCAGCACCTTCAGGAGGACGACGGGCAAGATCAAGGCGATCGAGGACCTGTCCAAGTACCCGGACTGGACCCTGCAGGTCGCCAACACGCCCGCCGTCATCACCTGCACCGACGTGATGGCCGAGGAGCACCCCGAACTCGTCGTCACCTACATGAAGGCCATGATCAAGGTGGGGCGCTGGGCCAACCAGTACAAGCAGGCCGCGGCGGTGATCCTCGACCGGCAGACGTTCTACCGCGACGCCGAGGACACCTACCAGGGCATCAAGCACGTGGACATGGTGCCCAACCTCTCGCCCCAGAACCTGGCCTGCGTCGAGATCGGCAAGAACTTCATGCTGAGCCACGGCTACATCAAGAACGACTTCGATGTGCACGAGTGGGCGGCGCCGGAGTTCCTTGAGCAGGCGGCAAGAGAGCTGCTCGAGGAAGAGTGGAAGAAACGCAGCACGGCGAAGCTTCCCGAGACCTCTGAGCGACGACGCCTCGACGATGGCTGGCTCGGGATAGACGGCTGCGTGGTATGGCCTCGCCTGCGCAGCGGCACCCGTGGAGGCTGCGGCACGACGGCAATTGGGAACGCGAGACCAGGAGGCATGATCATGGCGACTCAGGCGACATGCCTCGAGACCGGCCTGAGGTGCCCGAAACGAACCAGACCACTTGGGGCTGTATGTGACGCCCCAGGAGGCGTATGCGATGTGGAAGGCCGATCCCGAGGGGGTCCACATCCTCGACGTTCGCACCTTTGAGGAATACATCTTCGTCGGCCACCTGGAGATGGCGAAGAACATCCCCCTCATCTTTCCGAATTTGACCCGAAAGGTCCTTCCCTGCCGGGCGACCGCCGGGCTGCTCCGGGGAGACCAACCCCGACTTCGTCGCCGACCGCGAAGGAACTGTTCGGGCCCACCGACACCATCCTGGTGATGTGCGCGACCGGGGGGCGGGGGGCCATGGCCGTCAACGCGCTGGCGCAGCCGGGTTTACGAACGTCTACAACATCGTCAATGGCCTGGAAGGAGACCGGGTCGACGACCCGGGAAGCGTCTACCACGGAAAGCACATGCGGAACGGCTGGAAGAACTGCGGACTTCCCTGGGGGTACGATTTCCATCCCGACCTGATGTGGGAGTCGCCGGCCTAGCGGGTCGGCCCGCAACGCGGGTGACGGGCAAACCACCGCGCTCAGGAAAGAGAGCCATGACGAAGACAGCCGCAGGTATGGTGGCCGAGGCCAAGTCCCAGATCGAGAACGTCTCAGCGCAAGACGCCCTGCATGAGATTGCGTCCGGGGAGGCTGTCCTTCTCGATGTCCGTGAACCGGTTGAGTGGGAGGAGCACATCAAGGGCGCGGTGCAGGTGCCGCGAGGGCTGCTTGAGTTCGCAGCCGATCCTGCAGAGCCGCACGCCACAATGCCGGGCTAAATCCGGACCGCCGGGTGATCGTGTACTGCAGGTCGGGTGCACGCGCAGCGCTGGCGACACTCACGCTACAGGCAATGGGCTACGAGGACGTCGCCAATCTCGCTGGCGGCTTTGCCGCCTGGAAGGACGCGGGCCTGCCGACCGTCGAGCACCACTCCGACCTCTAAGCACGCGCGGCAGGATTCGAACCTGCGACCTCTTACTCCGGAGGCTAAATTCCGAGGCCATCGACACACAAGGATGCGACCCGACAGCGCCTGAACCTGGCGCGATCTCGGGCTCCGGCCGTCGCACGGTGACGCACCGTTGCGCGACCCTCGTGCTGCATCGGTTCTGCACCGTGCAACTTGACAGGTACCCTAGACGTGCTCCGCGCCTCCACAAGCGCCTTGGTGGCGAGCCCCATGCCAGAGATGCACAAGGGGGCGGTAACAGCAAGGTGCAACCTGCGAAGGTTCGTCTCGCTGAGGGCGTTCCTCGGGGGGTGCGGTGGCCAACGGGCGGATCACAGCGGAGGAGGGTGTCTAGATCGGCCCGCAAGGACAGCACGCATCATCGATCTCCCGGTGGGCTGTGCGCGAGCGTTGGCACCGGTTCCTGCGCGGTGGTCGGATGACCGACCGGTTCCACCAGGGCGAGATCGGAGTGACGGAAGGCACACTGCGGTGACGGCCCATCGACTCGCGGACCTCAGCAAGCGCGCCCGGCGCCGCGCGGTCACCCGCGCCGTCGCCGAGGTCATCGTGGCGTGGGTGGTGCTCTTCGGCGTCTTCTACGCGATTCCGACGGGTGTGAGTTCAAGTGCGGGCGACCTCGCGCGTGTGATCATCGCCGTCGTAGTGCTGGTGGCCGTCCTGGCGTGGCAGACGTCTCGGATCACGCGGGCAGAGTTCCCTGAGCTGCGCGCTGGCGTCGCCCTCGGCGTCATCATCCCAGCTGTTTTTTGTCCTGTTCGCGACGATCTACCTGTCGATGTCCGATGCGTCTGCCACGACGTTCAACCAGGGGCTCGACCATACGCGCGCGCTGTATTTCACCATCACGATCTTCTCGACGGTCGGCTTTGGCGACATCACCCCGGCCACCGACACGGCGCGTCTGGTCGTGTCTGCGCAGATGATCTTGGACCTGATCCTGATCGGCGGGGTCGTACGTATCCTCGTTGGCGCGGCCAAGCGCGGCGTTGCGCGAGCGGGCGCAACCGACTCCGAGGACACCTAGCCCGCCGCGGGAGCGTCCGGCAACGGCGGCGCGTCGCCTGCTGCCGGCGCCGGTGACGTGCCCGACGCCTGGGCGGGCTCATCCGCGGGGACGAGCGACGTGAGGAGATTGGTGACCAAGAAGGCCGTGACGGTCCCGACGATCACCAAGGGGCTGATCCCCGTAAAGCCGGCACTCGCGGTGAGAAATGCCGACAACACGATCGCCGACAGCGGCAATCCCAGCATCGATACGAACATCGCGGCCATGCCGACGGCGACGGCGGGCGCCAGGCTGAATCCGGGGAGGTGCGAGGCCGCGATCCCCCCGGCCGCGCCGATGAACAGGGCGGGAAACGCCGGGCCGCCGCGGAAGCTGGCCATGGACACGCTCCAGGCGAGTCCCTTGACGATGACCAGCAGCACCAGCGCGCCGACCGACCACCCGGCGGCGCTTGTGACCAGCGGTCCGAGCTCGCTCTGACCGGAGAACAGCACGTTGTTCTCACCCTTGCCGGTCCACTCGAAAAAGATGATCGCCAGGCCCGCAACCGCCAGGCCCGCCACTGGCGTGGCGATGAGGGCGCGGCGTATGACCAGCGGGTAGGCGCGACGCGCCAACTGCACGATCAGGAACGTCACCGCGGCCGCGGCGATCCCCATCGCGATCGCCCAGACGAAGTCGCCAATCGTGGGACTCCCGAAGTGGGGAAGCGCGATCGGGGTGATCGCGTAGTTGGCCGTGCTGAGCCCCGTCCAGGATTTGACCCCGGTGTAGGTCAGCGCGCCGATCCCGGCTGCCGTGAGCCCCGGCAACAGGATGAGTGGCGCCTGGCGCCGGCCGAGCCCGGCCGCCTCAACCAGCAGGACCCCCGCGATGACCGGCGAGCCGAAGACGAACGATAGTGCCGCGAAGCCCCCGGCGGCAGTGAGGACCATCAGCATCTGCTGCGGGGCGTCCTTGCGCACTTGGTGCACCGCGAAGATCGCCAGCCCACCACCGATCGCAAGAAGCGGCATCTCAGGACCGAGCACGGCACCGAGGGCAAGGGTCGCGAAGCCGGCGAGCGCCACGCCAGGGACGGCGATCGGCTGGGTCGCCCCTGCCTGGAAGCCCTTAAAGGGAAGATGACCGCCGTGCCCGGGCAGGTACACGATCGCAACCGCAACGATGATGCCCGCGATACCGAGCACCGGCAACGGCCACCACGTGGGTTGACTGCTGAACCCGATCTCGCCGGGCAGTTCGGTGAACACCCACTTCTGGACCCCGTAGATCAGCTCGAGATAGCCCCAGGCGACCAGCGAGACAACCACGCCGATGATCGCCGCAAACACCAAGACGACGACGAATGCCTTGCTCCGCAGCATCGCGCCGGGATTCGGTGGCGGGGTCGCGACATCGGTCTCGGTCATCAGGCCCCCTTGCCCGTACACAGGCTGGCCGGCGAAAACCAGGCGAGGCGCCGGCCCCACAACCTGGGGTGAGCGGACGTCCGCGACGACTCGCATCGGAGAGGAGTCTAGTTCGGAGAGGTTGCGACCCGCGCAGCTCAGCCGTCCGGAGGGTTCTGTGAACGAGAACGACAAGGAACCGGGGCCGGTGGTGGCGAGGGTTCTCTGGCCCACCGCGACCTTGATCGCCGCCGAGTCGAGTCCCACTGCAACGCGGTCAATTCAGTCGATCCCGACGGGAAGCGTAGGCGCGGGCGCGGGAAAGTTCCACGCCGACCTGGCCGCGATTCAGTGGCGTTGAGCGGACGACGACGCGGCCGACTCGAACCCATGATGGATCAGTCGTGGGGTACGTCGGCATGGAAGAGCGGTTCGTCGGGTTGACGCGTCCCGGTGGGAGTGCGAGCGTCGAAACTGGTGGCCGCTGCGCCCGGCCCGGACCTCGCGAGCGTCCCTCGGCGCATCGTCGGGGCGCTTGGTTCGGGATGCTGCGGCCGTCACGGTTGCGATACGCAGGATCACCGACAGAGGGGGAACAATGGCAGACGATAATTTCGTCATGGTGGTCGGGTCATACGCCGATGCCAGCACCGCACAGGACGACTTCAAGACGCTCAAAGCCGGGCAGGATGCCGGTGAGTACCAGGTGGTCGCGGCCGTCGTGATGAGTCGCGACGCCAAAGGCGACGTCCAAGTGGACGAGCACGGCGACGGGCACGTCGCCCGTGGCGCCACCATCGGCGGTGCTGCCGGGCTGGTCGTCGGGCTGTTCGCCCCGCCGTTGCTGGCCGCCACGGCGATTGGCGCCGGGATCGGTGCCGTGATTGGCAAGTTGAGCAAGCACCACCAGGAGAAGAAGCTCGGCTTCGATGTCGAGGAGTACCTGCCACCGGGCAGTTCTGCGGTCGTGGCGGTTGTCGATGACCGCTGGGCCGACAAGGTCGAGAACGCCCTCGTCAAGTCGGACAAGCGGATCAACAAGGCGATTGACCAGGGCGACTACGACGACCTGCAGAAGGCGATAGCCAAGTCCTCTGGCGAGGTATCGGACGCCATGAAGTCCTAGTTGGCAGCGCTGGGGAGGGCCGGAGTCGGCTCCGGCCCTCCCACGAAGTTCTTGACGGCGTAAGAAGAGCCTCAGCGCGAGGCGTCGCGGGTGTCCGCCACCAGCCGACGATTGGCGGTCGGATCTCCCGGTCGCGTGCGCGCGCCCGGGGTGTCGTCATCACCTCGCGTCCGCTCAGTCACGATGAAGGCCAACCTTTGAGTTGGCGGCGATCGCCCGGACACCATCGATCTGGGCGCATGCCGTCGAACCTGCGGGCGGTCCCGGTCACTTGGTCAGCGGACGTGCACGCGCTGGACTGAGTGAACGCGGACTTGAGCTCCCCCTTGGTGTCGCCGTTGAGGTTCTGGAGGCCGCTGACCGTCGATGTGACCTGCGTGCCCATGGTCGTGAGCGTGCCCCCGACGACCGCGACGGCGCTGAGCACACCCGTGGTACCGGACGCACCGCTCACGGCCGTCTGGATCGTGTCCACGTCCTTGCTCAGGTTCGTTGACAACTGGTTGAGCGAGGTCTGCGCCTGCTGTCCGGCCGCGGTATCCGGTTTGCCCAGGCCCTTCAGGTCGGTGGCAAGCGTTTGGGTGGCGGCCTTCGCGTCGTTCGCGGCGCTGGTGATGCCAGCCTTGGACGGGTTGCTCGTGACCGAGCTGGCGGCAGTCGTGATTGACCCCTTCCACGTCGTGATCGCAGAGCAGACACCGGTCGCCCACGTCTCGGTGGCCGACGCGCCCGTGGCGGCGTTGTGGTGGTCGCGGTCGTGGTCGTCGCTGTTGTCGTGGTGCTGCTACTCGAGGAGCCGCAGCCGGCAGCGGACACCGCGATCAGCGCAACGGCCGCAGCGATCGCTGCCCGGCGTCCCATCCGCCCCGACCCAAAGCGCAGGTCACCCATTTCGAACCCCCCGTGACGTCATGGCCGGACGTGAGCGCCCGGCTCGGCGGCGATCGGACGCTGGCAGTTCCCGTCGAACCGTTCTCCGATCATGATCTTAGACTTTCCGCGACCCTCCCACGCATCTGATTCCTGGCGCCACCGGGCATCCACGGTGGTGATTTCGTGCCTATCCCGGACTGGGAGATGGCTCACCGAGAGCAGCGCGCACCCAGTCGTGCGTGCTGCCGGGTTCGAGGGCACCCAGGAACTCCGAGCGCGAGCCGTCCCAACTCGTGATCGCTTGCTCGCTGGCGTGCGCAGCGACGATCTGTCGGGTTTCATCGTCGCAGCACACCATCGCGACGGCGGCGTTCGGGCCTGCCTGAGCGAGGATCGCGTGGACCGCTTGCTCGTCCGACCCGACGTGGGCGGAGTGCACGCGGACCGCGTGGCCCCCGCTTTTGGCGCCCTTGAGCATCCCGCGTATGCCGATCAGCCCGAGCATCATCGACGAGAAGATGCCGAAGACGGCGGCCTCGATGCCCTCTGCCGTGACGACTCGCGACTGGGTGAGCTTGAGCGAACCATCCTCGTTGCCCCGAATCACAAACGCGGTCATGTGCCCCTTGCGGGCCTGCTTTCGGAACGCTCGTCCGTGTGATGCCAGGAAATGCTCGGCGGCATGCCGGTTCTCGAAGGTCGCAACGACTACTGATGTTTGCGCGGCCGGATCGACTTTGGACGGCATGTGCCGATCATCCCACGTTCGACAGGGTCGTTTCGTACATCGGCGATGTGCGTACGCGCGGGGAGCAGGATCGCAACGTCGCGGTACGGCGTCAGGGCGTCAAGCGCGTGTCATCAGTCGGCGAACCCCAGTAGACCTCGAGGACTGGAAGGTCAGGATTCGCGCTCGAGCTCGGCCTCCTCGCGGTCGATGTCGGCCTCCAGGTCTGCGACCGCGTCCGTCAGCGCGTCGTGGGTGATGACATCCACACGCCGCTTTGGGGGTGCGTACAGGCCGAGAATCTTGGCCCGCTCCTAAATGATGCGGATAGAGGCGTTGATCGCCTGAATGGTAGGAACGCGATCGAGCACCGGTTCGCCGTTGTGCATGACCACGCGACCGCCATTGGTGATCCGGAAGTGCCCGACCCTTTTTGCTGGGAACCTGACGCCGGACGCCGCGAAAATCAGGGCGTACGTGCCCGGTGATGCACCGGCACGTACGGTGGCAGTTGGCTTCGCGAGCCTTACCGCCCCGCGCCAGGCGTATCATGGGCACGTATGGCAGCGACAGACGCCCAAGCCCGCATGAGCACCGCATCGCAGTGCTCCGGCTTCCTGCGCGAGATCCTGCGTGACGGGCCACGTCCCAGGGCAGAAATTGCCCGCTCGGCGCAGGAAACGGGCTTCACAGGCAAGCAGTTGCGCGCGGCACGCGAGGCCCTAGGTGTGCAGTCGCAACGTCACGGGTTCGGCCCGGGATCTGCGGCTTGGTGGTCCCTCCCTGAAGGTGGCGAAGCAGAGACATCCGCATACGTGCCCCGCGGCGTGGACGCTGACAACAACCCGGGCACGTATGCCCCCTCCCTTGACCGACGCGTTGTCCGATCACCTCCCGCATTGTCATGGGATGCAGTCATCGACCCGGAGTTCCCGCACGGCAACGAGTACGACCGGGCCGCGCTGGCCAACTGGACTTGCCCGACCTGCGGCGGCCGTCGGTGGTGGCGGGCCAAGTCGGGACGGACCTACTGCGCCCGGTGTTCCCCACCGCGTGGTTGATCGCGGTTGACCGGCCGGAGGAGCGGATGAGACCTGCCGGTAACGCGACCGGGAGCCGGGCGCGGTGACCGCGGCCGGAGCGGTGCTGGTGGTCGGCCTGTTGGTGGTGTGGGCCGCCTCCGCAAGCTCGGGCAGGCGACCAGAGAACGGCTAGTGCCCCCGCGGCGCATTCGTCTGGAACGCGCTTTTTGTGCGTAGTGCGCCGGGTGCGGCCAGGTCGATAGTCGCGCCTCAGAGGTCTGGCATGGCGCGAGGTGTGCCCGCACATCAGAGGCGCGCGCGGGCCTCCGTGGGCCGTCGGGAACCGACAAGATGAGCGTACCCCCCGGGGGGGCATGCCTGGGGCGTAGTCGGCGTCGTCCAGAGTCGGCCGGGACCTGCCATGACCCGCCGTGCCCCGCGCGAGACCCTCACTAACACCACCGCGCCGCGAGCGCCGGGCGCCTGCTCGGGTCAGCACTTCGGCCTGAGTGTTTGGCGGAGGGCGCGAGCGCCGTGGGCCCGATCGCGGACGCGTCACGCCGGCCGCCGCCACCAGCCGCGGGCGTACGATCTCCACGTCACAAAATAGGGCCGCTCGGCAGGCGGCCCCGGCACAGCAGGGAGGGTAGTTCGTAATGCGAAACATATCAGGCCCCTCTCCGGGCGGGCGAGGCGCCGAGGTGGACGACATGCCGGATGGCGAGTTCGACCCCGGCCAGCCCGAACTGGTCGCCATCCTGTCTGACTGGTCGATTGATGCCGACGAGAACGTGCGGCAGCAGCTTGATCTTGTCTTTGGTCGCCTCGGCATCGACAGCCGGCGTGCCGTAGGGAAGCGCACCCTAGACCGCCTACGGGCAGGTCGCGTAGTTGCGGAGCTACATGCGTTCGGCCGGCCGCTCCGATGTGGTGAGTGGGTTATCAGCTACGCCGGCGGCAGGCGCGAAATCGTCGGTGGGGCAAACACGGCTGCTCGTGTCATCCGCGCCCGCCGCCGTGGTTTTCGCCCCTGCAGCAGGCGGGCCTCGCACGCCCGGCCCCGCAAGGCCAATGCGCCGCCCGAGCGCGACTCCGACGACCCTCCCGGTGACCATGCCCCGGACGGGCTCCGCCACCGCGGAGAGCCCACAGCCGCCGCCCGAGAGGCGGTGGCACGATGACCGCCATCGACCGCACCCGGTGGCCGTGGCATAGCGCCCCAGCCGGCTGTCAAGACTGGGATGAAGCCGTGTGGCACGCGACCCGGCGGCGTTCCGCCGAGGCCGGCGGACCGGTGCTGCCGCAGCAGTCGCTTGAGGATTGGCTTATACGCCAGCGGACGAGTCGAGCATTGGCGGGCTTCGCGATGCCAGCGCCGCTGACCGAGGCCGACCACGCCGCACTGCAAGCAGAAATCGCGGAAGCGTACGCATCCGTACCGCTCCCCCCACCGCCCCTGCCCCACGATCAACCGCCGGCGGCCCGCGCGACGAGGACAACGCCTCGCCTTGTCGATGGCGAGGCGGTGGTCGTAGACCTTGAGACGGTGGAGCCCGAGGCGGTCCAATGGCTGTGGCCGGGCCACCTGGCCCTCGGCAAGCTCAGCGACATGGCCGGCGACCCCGATGTGGGGAAGTCAACGGTGCTCCTGGACCTCGCCGCGCGCGTCAGTCGGGGGGACGTCATGCCCGACGGATCTCCCGGGATCAGAACGCCTGCCGGGGTGCTCCTCCTGGCCACCGCCGAGGACGGGCTTGCCGATACCATCGTGCCGCGCCTGATCGCCGCTAACGCCGACCTCACCCAGATCAAGAACCTGTCCGGCATGCGGATACCGGACGGAACCACGCGGCCCTTTGAGGCGCCGGGAGACCTGCCCGAGCTCAGGCGGATCGTCGCCGAGCGCGGCATCCGGCTTATCATCGTTGACGCCATGATGGTGGTGCTGCCGGGCGACATCGACAGCCACCGTGATCAGGACGTGCGGCGCGCCCTGCACCCGCTCGCGGCCCTGGCGGAGGCGACCGGTGCGGCGGTGGTCCTCAACCGGCACTTTACGAAGGCAAGCGGCCAGAAGGCCATCCACAAGGGCGGTGGGTCGATCGCGATCACCGCCGTCGCCCGGGCGCAGATGCTGGTCATGCGGGACCCCGAGGATGAGGAGCGCCGCCTGCTTGCGGTCAGCAAGTGCAATCTGGTCCCTGACAGCGCGAGGACCACGCTCAGCTTCACGATCCGGCCGGCCGACGTGCTGACGCCGGACACCGAGACGGTCGCGCAGGCCGGCACGATCTTCTGGGGTGGCCCGGACCCGCGCAGCGCCGAGCAGCTCGTCCGCCAGGCGGACCGTAGTCGGGACGCCTCCTCGAAGGCCGACGAGGCGACCTCCTTCCTTGGCGAGCAGTTCCCCGACGGGTGGGCGTGGTCCGACGTCGTGAAGCAGGACTGGGCGGCCCGCGGAGGATCGGATCACACCCTCCAGCGGGCGTTCAGGAACGGCGGGTTTGCACAAAAGCGCATCGGGTTCGGGCGGGGCGGCCGGTACGCCTGGGGACCGCCCGGGTATGCCGGCGCGTGGCCGTCAGCTTCCACCGACGACTCCCCGTCCATGCGCCGCCAAGGACCATCCTCCGTCCACGCCGCACCGGCCGATGGCGGTGCATGGCAGAACCTTGATCACAGCCGGAGTTTCGTGCCCGACAGCGGGACCGAGACGACCATGCAACTCCAAGAGGGGGCGTTGGCGCCGCATGGCCTAGACGGAGTCCGGGGTGACGACGTCCACTGCGCCCGATGCGGGTGCCCGTGGTCGGGACCGGGAACGTGGTGCGACGACTGCCGGGACGGTGCGTGGTGACCGGGCTGACGTACGCGTCCCCGATCCTCGACGATGTCGCCCACCGGGCATGCGCCGAACTGGTGACGGCGCTCCCGCGCGGGATGGCCGTCCGGGAACTTGCCGAAGCGATCGGTGCCAACCCCGAGACCGTCTACAGCGTGCTGCTCGGCGCCAGCGTCACTTACGCTGATCGGTTGTTCGTGCCGGCGGGCAAACGATGCAGCAAGGGCCGTCCGCTCGTCTGGACCGTCCGCGGGATGAGCCGATGAGCGTGCTCCCGGAAGTTCTCAACGCCCAGGCCGTTGCGACCCGCTACGGCCTAAGGGACATGCCGGCGGCACGGAAGGTCATGCGGCAGGCTGGCGCTTTCGTGGTCGCCGGCCGCCTGGTGGTCCGCGCCGACGACCTCGACCAGTGGGAGCAGGCGCAGGCCGAGGCCAGCCGGCGTTCATCGGTTCCGGTGTCGCGAGCACCGCGAAGCGCGCGAGGCCCGAAGCACGCACCGTCGGGCGGCCCAACCGAACCACTGGCTCACGGATGGTGGCGCAACATCGAGAAAGGGGACTAGGATGGAGCCAACGAAAGCGGGGCCGCGGTGCTACGAACACCCGACCCCCGGCACCAGGAGGACTCCCTGATGCACCTTGAGACTATCGGCCAGCCGCGCCGCGGTTGGCGTGAGACCGTCGAGCCCGGCCTGTACCGGGTCCACCGCGTGAGCTGCCCGAGGTCGGCGGACCGCCGGTCGGGTGGTCGGTGCGCCTGCCCGTATTCATTGCTCGTCCCGGGGGACGCACCGGGTGCGACCCGCACCATCACCCTCGCGGGGTCCGTCGCCGAGGCGCGCGCCGAACGGCGGCGGCTGATGGGCCTGGGACGCCCTG
The DNA here is from genome assembly GCA_963784985.1 of uncultured Thermoleophilia bacterium. Taxonomy (GTDB): domain Bacteria; phylum Actinomycetota; class Thermoleophilia; order Miltoncostaeales; family Miltoncostaeaceae; genus CAITWD01. The sequence continues at coordinate 12,436 of CAWATR010000002.1, read as the reverse complement.
AGAGCCGCGCAGCTGCGCACCCCGACATCGTGAGCCTGCACGACCTCGCGACGGCCTATATGCGCGCCCACGACGGCGTGCTCGCGCCCGCGACGCTCAAGGGGCACGGCGAGGCGTACCGGCGCTCGATCGCACCGACCCTCGGAAGTCTGCCCCTTGCTGGCATTACGCGGCAGCGCGTGGTCGCGTGGCTTGCCGGACTCACCGAAACACACTCGGCCCACGGGTGCTGGAAGGCGCTGACCGCGCTGCGCACGTTCCTGAACGCGGGGGTTGAGTGGGGCATCATCGCCGCGAACCCGGCCGCGGGGCTGCGTCTGCCGGGTTCGCGCGATGCGTCGCCAGCGCGCACTGGGTCCCGGCGGGTGCTGACGATGGATGAGCTGGACCGCCTGCTTACGGCATGCACCGAGGTACGCACCCAGTGCATGGTGCGGGTCTCGGCCGAGGCGGGGTTGCGCCGGGGAGAGGTGGTGGGCCTGCGCTGGGGGGACCTCGACCTGCCGGGGCGGCGGCTCACGGTCGCCCGCGGCGTGTGGCAGGAGGCCGGGCGGGACGGCGCGCCGCCCATGCGCCACGTCAAGCCCCCGAAATCGAGGAAGGTGCAGGTCATCGCCATCAGCCCATCGCTGGCCGGGAGGATGGGGGACCTCTACGCGCTCACGGTAATCGATGCCGGGGCCAACGCCACCGGCTACGTGTTCCCGGGCCGCGACGGCGGCCCGATGGACGCCAGCACCCCGAGCCGGATGCTCGCGCGCGCCTGTGTCCGCGCGGGGCTGGTCAACGAGGCGGGTGCGCCGCTGGTGAGCTGGCACGGGCTGCGCCATACCGCCGCCAGCCTGATGCTGGCCGCCGGTGTGCCCTTGCCGGACGTGAGCGCGCAGCTGCGCCACGCCGACCCGGGCATCACCGCGCGGGTCTACTCGCACACCCTCGGGCAGGACCGCCAGCACGCTGCAGCGAGCGTGTTCGATCGCCTCGGAACGACCGGGACCTTGCGGGAGACGTTGCGGGAGACGGCGGTCGAGCGTCAAAACCGCTTGGCGTAGCAGTTCCTTGACCGTTAGAGCAGCGGAATCATAATCCGCGTGTCGGGGGTTCGAGTCCCTCCTCCGCTATTGCTGGTACACCTGCGTGTGCGGGACTGTCGACCGACACGAACCGCGTGGGGTCGCCCGAGCTGAGCCAACGGGCCTCGGCGCGACTCCCCCGGCGCAGCGTGGGGCGCCGTCGGGACGCAGCCCAGACCACGGGGCGGCGGGGACCCAGGCGAGCGTGAGGGGCCGGTGCAGCGCGCGCCGTGCTCGGGCCGTCACCACCGCCACGACGCGGGGACGGGGCGCCCGGCGCTGCGCGGCGGCACCTGCGCCCATCCGCGCGGCACTTACGTTCACCCGCGCCACGCCCAGAGCATCCCAACCCCGGGCCCCGCATGCGTCATCGGTCCAACGGTAAAGCCAGCCTGCCGGAACAGGCGTCGCGCGCACCCTTCTGGATCCGGTTCCGGACAACCCCACGGATGGAATTCCATCACCACCGCCCGGAGCGGCGTCTGGCCGAATCGCGGGTCCTGCAGGATCGCCCACTCGCCGCCCTCGATATCCATCTTCAGCAGATCGGCACGGGCCAGGTCGCGGAACACATCGCGCGCGGGTACGCGCACGGTCTGAGCACCGCCGTCATCGCTGATCCGCCCGTCCGTGGCAGACCGCGTGGCAAACGCGACCTCGGCGTCCCGAGTAAATGCCGCAGCGTCGATGATGTGCCACCGACGACCGGATGGGTCGGCCGCACGATTGCGCTCCAAGATCGCGAGGTTCGCCGTGACCGGCTCGTACGCGATCACCTCCGCGACGCGGAGGTCCCCGTCGAGAAAGCGCGCCCCAAGCCCGATGTTCGCCCCGAGATCCACCAGCCTGATCGGCCGACCGAGGCCCTCGAGCGCGTGGCGTGGCGCCTCCGGGATCGCGTAGGTGCGCTGATCGTAGATCTCCCAGATCACGGCCACGTCGACGGTTCCGTGGCGGATCACGATCTTGCGCCCATCCGCTCGCAGACGGTAGGTAAACGCATTGCCCGAGCCCCGCATCAGCTTGGTCCATGCGGCGCCGATGTCCCCCCCATGACGACGGGCGATCATCACGACGACGGGCCGCATGGGATAGAACAGGCATTCCCGGACAAAGAACGTCGCCGGTGATTCGACCTGTCGGAGCGCACCGCGGAATATCCGCACGCGCGTGCCGGCGTGGATGCTCCGAACGCGACGGAGGCCAGTGCTGATCCGTTGGCGCATCTGAACGCGGACACTACTCCGCGCATCGCACCGCCGGGGTCCGGCGTCTGTCGCGAAGCGACCTGCGTTGACCGGGCTGGCGCGCGACGAGCAGCCTCCGCCGGTGCGGGAATCGCCCGGGGGTCAAGGTGTCCGCCGTGCGTCAACGTCGCCCAGATCGTCGGCGCACACGAGAGACATGATCGCGGATGCGTCCCGCCGGCACAGACGTCGGTCTCCCCGCCAGAGTGGGTCCCAGGCCGGTCAGGCCCGGACTTCGGCCGCCAACGGCTGAGCGATCCGCAGCGCCGTGGCCACCACCCACAACACCACGGTGCCGGGTCGCCTGTGACAGAGCGACTGCCGTCCGATCTCGCGCTGTCCAGCGCTCCGGACCTCACGTCGTTCCGAGCCGGGCACGTGGACATGCAGCTTTGGGATCCGCGCGTGCTGATGCTCCCGGCTCGAGAAGACGTCGGGACGAGCCTCGGCGCAAACGTCACGGCCACGCGTCCGCGGGGCTCCCCGCTGGAGCCGGCTAGGGTCGCTGTGGCGGCCCGATCAGCGGCGTGCGCACCGGCGGGGCCAACCCGACGAACTCCACCAGCCCGTTTCCACCGGTCGGCGGAGAGAGCGTCGTCCAATTGTTGGCAACCCAGACATTGCCCGACTCGTCGATCTGCACCGCCGTCAGGTGCTCGAGCCCGCCGTTGCTGAACCCCCGGGCGGGCGGAGAGATCGCCGCGCCGGTGACCATGCCGGGCGGGCAGGCGGACCGGTTGGCGCCGCACAGTTCGGAGAGCGTCTCACCGATGAAGCTCGCGATCCACAGATTGCCGTTGCCGTCGACAGCGACGCTCCACGGCCCGATCAGGCTTCTGGCTGTGATCGGGGAGCGTGCATTGATCGCGCCGTTCGGGTTGATCTCGGTGAGGCTGTTGCTGCCGAGGTTCGCGACCCAGACGTTGCCGCGCTGGTCGACGGCCATGCCCTGAGGCGATCGCAGCCCGCCACCGGTGATCCACGGATGGACCGTGCCGCTGGCGTCGATGCGGGTGACTCCGCCGGACTGGGCGGAGATCGCATTGTCGTCGACCCACGTGTTGCCGCGCTGGTCAATGGCGATCGCGAACGGCTTTGTCAGCGTCGGGCCGGTGAACACCCTCGCCGCCGCAGCGTTGCCGTGCGGGTACTCGGTGACCGAATTGCCGACATGGTTGGCGATCCAGATGTTGCCCTGACGGTCGACCGCCAGCCCCTGCGGTGCCCGGAGACCGCCCGTGGTGTACCCCGTCGCCGAGAGGGGCACCCCGGCGTCGTTGAACTCGGACACCGTGTCCCCGCCGATGAAGTTCGGGTCGTAGAACTCAGCCGTGTCCGCACCCGTGTAGTTCGCGGTCCAGACCCGGTTGTGCTGATCGATCGCGATCCCCCACCAGACCCCCTCGAGCCCGCCCCCGCTGACCGGACTCCCGTTGATCGGTGCGCCGGTGGGACTCAGCGAGATCAGGCCGAAACCGGCCGCCGTGGACGGATACGGCGGTTCGAAGTTGTTGGTCACCCACACATTGCCGCGTGAATCGAACGCAATCCGTCCGGGCCCGTTGAACCCACCCGCCGTATAGATCAGCGAGAGCACCCACGCGGTCGGCGGCGCCGACAGCCGCGGCCCATAGTCGTCGGTCTTGGTCAGGGCGAAGATGCGCGCGGCGTTGTGCACGGGATTGCGCGCGATGTCCAGGACCGCCTGAAGCGTCGTCGTTGGGGCTCGCCCGACCGGTGGGCGCGCCGCCGCGAACAGGCGCGCGCACGCAGCCGGACCGCCCTGGGTGCAGCCACCGAGGATGTCCGCCAGGTCCGCGAACGTCCTGAGGGTGCGTGTGTCGCTGCCGTTGGGGGCGCTCGCGACGACAGCGCCGAAGCTGCCGGTCCGCGGATCGACCAGGTTGGTGGACGTTGCTGCGGCGTTCTCGAGACCGGGTGACTTGCCGCCGATCCGGTCCCCGCTGGCGAACTGGTCCAACGCATACGCCGCGCCGACGGTCGTCAGCTCGTTGAGCGTCACCGCGCCGAGCGGTCGCCGTGGGGTACCGGCCACCCCGAGCAGCTGCACCGCAGGCCCCGCCGCCCGGCTCGTCCCGGTCGCGATCGCATACAGAATCCCCGCCCCGCGGGGACGCCGGTAGCGCATCCGGAAGCTCCCGTCGACGCTCGTCCACGCGGCCCCGAGCCGCACCGGGCCGCCAGTCCCGGACGCATACAGCACGACGCGCGCGGCGGGCAGCGGCGAGCGACCCAGGCGAGCGATCCCGGAGACGACCTGCTGCGGTGCACCGGCGGCGCGTCCGGGAATGCCGGCGCCGACCACCGCTCCGGCGGACAGCAGCGCGAGCCCTGCGACGGCCCAGCCGATCCGGCGGCGGCGGCGCTGACGCGACGCGATCTCTGCGGTGGCGGCCATCTGCGCTCCCCTCACTGAGGTCCCAGGCCCGGCGTTGGACCGGCCGGCGGTCCGCGCGCCGGGGGCGCGAGCCTAACCGGCGCCAGCGCGTCGGACAACGTAGCGACGTACCGGATCGGGTCCGCGCCGCGTGGCCGCGGGGCGCACGGCGCACCCCCTCTTCCGAGGCGGCCGGCCCATTCTGACGCCAGGGAGCAAACGTCTCCCCGCGCCGCGCCGCCGCGGCCGTCGTGATCCGCCATCCCACCAGGAGCGTCGTCGATGTCCCCAGAACTGCTCACCGTCGGTGAGGTCGCCGCGATCTTCCGCTGCCACCATGAAACCGTCCGCAAGATGATCGCCGCACAGCAGATCGCCGCGATCAAGTTCGGCAATCGCTGGCTGATCGATGCCCGGCAGCTGCCGCGCCCGGCGGTGCTCGGGGCGGACGCGGCGGCCGAGGCCTGATTTCCACGGGGGCCGGCGTATGGGCGGCGCTCGTGTCCGATGCCTGGTACGCCGGCCCGCCGCTGTCGTAGGCTGGCCACGTGGCGACGCCCGCGCCCGCAGGCCCGCGTCGGCCGCTGCCAGAACTACGTCGCGAACCGGAGGAGACCATGGACGTCCTGGACGCCATCACCAAGCGCCGCGCGGTGCGCAGCTACACCGACCAGCCCGTCGACGATGCGACACTCGACGCCCTGCTGCGCGTGGCACTCGCGGCCCCGACGGGATCGGGCGCACAAGCCTGGAGCCTGCTCGTCGTGCGCGACCCCGCGCGGCGCGTGGCGATCGCCGAGTTGATTATCGCCGGCGCAGCCCGCTATTTCACCCAGATGCGCCCGCCTGCCGAGGGCGCCACACCCGAGGACCACGCCCGTTGGGCGGGCGAGTACGCCGAGACGACCCTCGGCAGCTACCGCGACGTGCCGGTCTGGATCCTGGGCCTGATCGTCCCGCGACACCGGTACCCGGACTCGCTCGCGGACCTCGAGCGGATCGACGAAACGGTCTCGCTGGCGTTCGCGATGGAGAACCTGTTCGTCGCCGCCCGCTCGCTGGGCCTGGGCACCGTGCCGACGACAGCGTTCCAGTTCTTCGAGAAGGACCGCCTGCGCGCAATCGTCGGGCTCCCCGACGAGATCGATCCGCTCATCGTCACGCCGCTCGGGGTCCCGCCGGCATTCCCGGAGGGCCTGCCGCCAGCCATCAAGAAGATCCGCCGCCCCTGGCGCTCACTGGTCCACGACGAGACCTGGGGCAACGTGCGCGGCTCATGATCCACCGTGACGGGGCCCTGAGCCCCGGCGCACCCGATCGATCCGGCGGCGGTCACGCTTGGTCGGGCGAGCCCCCAGATCGGCGCCGGGAACCGGTGCCACGCGCCGCTCGGCGCGCTGGCGCTCGCGCCGGGCGAGACTCTCGGGCGTCTCGTCGTAGAGCTGACGAGCGCGCGTCGCGGTGCCCCGGCGCTCCTCGACGTCACGGACCACCACGGTGAAGCGCTGCTCGCCTACCGTGAGCTCGACCACGTCGCCGAGCCCCACCTCCTTGGCGGATTTGGCGCGCATGTGGTTGATCTGCACATGCCCCGCCTGGATGGCCTCGGCGGCCAGGGTGCGCGTTTTGAAGAAGCGCGCGGCCCAGAGCCAGCGGTCGATCCGCACGCGCAGTGGTGAGGCGCTCACACGCGCAATGATTCCACACCGTCGGCGCGCGGCGCACCACGAGCGACGGCCACCGCGCGGCGCCCGCCCCGGGGCGGCGGTCAAGGGACGGGCTCGAGACTCCGATGGATATGGCGTGGGACGCTTTCGCGCAGCACTGCTCGGCGTGACCGCAGCCGCGGCGGTCGTCACGCCGGCGGTCGCCCAGACCCTCGGCGCGGCGCCGAACAACCCCGGCTACCGCTGGGCCACCGGGGCGGCCAAGGATCTGGTCGCCCACCGGGGCTGGCCCGCGGGCGACACGGCGAACCTCGGCCGAGCCGCGAGCCGGCGCGAACTGGCCCGCGGGCTCGCCGAGCTGATGAGCGCGCGCGGCCAAGTCCCGCCCGCAAACCTCGTGCTGCCATCGGACATCGCCCCGACCGATCCAGATGCGACGGCCATCGCCTGGGTCTCCACGATCCGCCTGCTCGGAAGCCCGGGAGCGGTCTTTGGCCCAAACGGGCGGGTCTCGACGCGCGCGGCCGAGGTGGCGATCGTCCGAATTTTCGGGCTGGGTGCCGAGGTCCATGCACTCGACACCCTGCACACGCAAGGCGGCACGCGCCTGAGGGTCCCGCCCGCGTTCGGCCAGGAGGTCCTGGCTGCAGAGCTCGGGCTGCGGTACAACTACCCGTCCCGGTACGACAACCTCGAGGTCGGCCCTGGTGCGCCGCTGCCGCTGGCGAATCTCACCGGGATGATCGACGCGGCGGTCAACCTCTCGCCGTGGCGCCTGAGTTTGGTGACGGACTTCGCCACCATCGTGCTCCCGAATATGACCGTGCGCCAGCGGACGGTCGTCGAGGCCGCCCTGGCCGAGGTCGGCATGCCCTACGTCTGGGGCGGAACCTCACCGAACCCGCAGACCCTGTTCGGGGCCCGCGTGGCCGGCGGATTCGACTGCTCCGGCCTGGTCTGGTGGTCCTACAAACTCAGCGGCGCGTCGGCATCGCTCGGCCTTGGACGCGACCTCCGCGGGCGGACCGCCGACGCGATGGCTTGGGAGAACCCGTCCGAGAAGGTCGCCGTGGCGAAGTTGAAGGTCGGCGACCTCGTGTTCTTCGGGCCCACCGGCCTCCACAGTCCGCGGGGATCGATCTCGCATGTGGCGATCGCACTCGGGAACGGTTGGGTCGTCCAGTCGACCGGCTCGCGCGGCGGCGTGTCGGTCACCCACCTGCTCGGCTACTGGGACTCCGCCCTCGCCTGGGGGCGGCGGCCTGCCGCGATGCGCGCCGGGGCGACCCTCGTCGCCGCCAAGACGACGCCCTCCACGGCAGCGAAGACACCGACCGCGTCAGCCAGCACGACTCCTGCCGCGACGACGCCAAGCCTTGTCCCGGGTCAGTCTGGGTCGGGGACCTCGCCGCCGCCCGCACCCTGAGCGTGGCCGTCTAGAGACGCCACTCCCGTGCCTGGACCGCGGCGATGACTTCCTCGGGCGAGTACTGCACCAGATACCGGCGCGCACTGCCGCTGACCGCGACGCCCAGATGCGTCTCGATCAGGGCGGTGGAGAGCCCTTCGGCCGACATCTCGGCCGCGCAGGCGTAGCGCAGCGCCAACGGGTGCACGCGTTTGGAGATCCCCGCGCGGCGGGCCAGCCGCGGCAGCAACTCGCGCACGTAGGCCGCCTTGAGCTCCTCCCCGGCGAGCGTGCAGAACAGGTAGTCGTCGCTGGTGATGCCGAGGCGCTCGCGACGCGTCAGCCAGCGCTGTACGAGGTCCAGTGTCTGGGCATCGACTCCGGTCACCCGCCCCGTGCCGCCCTTGCGCGCGGGAATCCGCACGACGCCCTCTGAGATATCGAGTCCGGCGGGACTCAGCGCCAGCGCTTCGCCCGGGCGCAAGCCGACCCGGTACATCATCGCGATCAGCGCGCGGTTGCGGATGCCGGTGGGCGCGCGATTGGACGCACTGCGGATCAGCTGCCGGGCCTCGTCGCGGGTCAGCAGCTCGTCGGACACGGCGGCACCCTCGGAAGGTTCAGTTGCCCGGCTCGTCGTCTGTGAGGTGATGGTGAGACTCCCTGTGCCCGGCACTGGCACCGTTCCCGGCCGTCCCGGCCGCGGCGCCTGCGGATGACACGACATTCGCCCCGCAAATCATGCGCTTCGAGACCGTGGCGGCCGCCCCCGAAGGCAATCTGGACACGGCCCGTCCGGGCCGCGCGCCCACTACGCACATTCCCGACTCTAGTCTCGGTGGTGTGCGATCCCGCGCCCTCGGTGGACGAGTTTCTGTCCGCTTGCCACCGAGTTATCCGCCTGCGGGCACGCCGCCGCGCGGCGCGGTGATCCCGGGTGAGGGGCCGTCGGCGATCCGGGCGGCCGGAGACCCCCGGCCGCGGTTAGTCGGGCAGCTCGGTGACCTCGATGAGCACCTGCGCGACCCCTGAGACGTCCAACAGCCGGCGCACCGCGTCCGACGGCGCGAAGATGCGGATGGGGGCCGCACCCTCGCGGCTGCGCTCATTGGCCGCCAGCAGCGAACCCAGGCCGCGACTGTCCATGAAGGTCACGTCCGCCAGGTGCACGTACACCGTGCCGGACCCGCGCTGGGCGTCCGTGAGCTCCCGCGAGACGATCGGCAAGGACAGCGCGTCGACGATGCCTGCGACCCGCACCAAGACCCCATCGCCGCACTCCGAGACTTCGACCTGAACTTGATCCTCGCTCATCGGGCGGGCAGTTTACACTCTGCCACCCTGGACTCCGAATCGGTGTACATTTCCGGTGCCGTTACCGTGTCGAAGGAGCATGCATGCGCGGACTTCCCGCACTCATGATTCTGGCCCTGATCGTGCTGAGCGGGCTCATGATCTCGGTCGGGTGGTGGAAGCAGAACGACGCCGGGTATCTCCCGTTCATCATCGGGATCCTCTGGGGAGTGTTCGCGCTGGCCGCGATCATCGGCCGCCTGCGGCCCGCCGCGCGCTAGTCCACACGCCCCGGCCACCAGGCGCCCGCCGCGCTGACACCGGGGGCTGCCGCAGACCGCCGACACCGGTCGGGTAGTCTCCCGCGCATGTCCGAGAACCCGTACGCACGCCCGTCCGACCCGGCCAAGCGGCACAGCGCCGCGATCACCGACGGCCCCGACCGCGCGCCGGCGCGCGCCGATGCTCAAGGCCATCGGGTTCACCGACGAGGACCTCGCGCAAGCCGCATCATCGGGCGTCGCCACGACCTGGATCGAGACGATGCCGTGCAACCTCAACCAGCGCGAGCTGGCCCAGCACGTCAAGCGCGGCATCCGCGACGCCGGCGGCACGCCGATGGAGTTCAACACGATCGCCGTCTCGGACGGCGTCTCGATGGGCACCGAGGGCATGCGGGCTCGCTCGTCTCGCGCGAGGTGATCGCCGACTCGATCGAGCTCGTCGCGCGCGGCCACCTGTTCGACGGGCTCGTCTGCCTGGTCGGCTGCGACAAGACGATCCCGGCGGCCGTGATGGCGCTCGCACGGCTCGACATCCCCGGGCTCGTGCTCTACAACGGCTCGATCGCGCCGGGCCGCTTCCACGGCCGGGACGTGACCATCCAGGACGTGTTCGAGGCGGTCGGCGCGCACGCCGCCGGGCAAGATCGGCCCCGACGAGGTCTGCACGCGCTCGAGAACGTCGCCTGCCCCGGCGCGGGCGCCTGCGGCGGTCAGTTCACCGCCAACACGATGTCCATGGCGCTCGACTTCCTCGGCATCAGCCCGGCCGGGCTCGAACGGCATCCCGGCGACGACGCCCGCAAGGCGGAGGCCGCCGAGGCGGCGCCGGCCGGCTGGCGATGCGAGCTCGTGCGCGAGCGACATCGCGTCCCACGCGCAGATCATCACCCGCGAGCGCGATCGAGAACGCCATCGCCTGCGTCGCCGCGAGCGGCGGCTCCACCAACGGCGTGCTGCACCTGCTCGCAATCGCGCGCGAGCTCGGGATCCCGTTCGAGATCGACGACTTCGACCGCGATCGCCGCGCGCACGCCGATCATCGCCGACCTCAAGCCCGGCGGACGCTTCGTCGCGACCGACCTGTACGCGCGCCGGGCGGCGTGCGCGCTCGTCGCCCGCGAGCTGGCGCAAGCGCGGCCTGCTGCACGGCGACGCGCGCAACGTCGACGGGCGCACGATCGGCGAGATCGTCGCCCGGCCGCCGGAGTCGCGGGCCAGCAGGTCGTCGCGTCCGATCGACGCACCCGCTCAAGCCGACGGCGGCGCTCGCGATCCTGCGCGGCAACCTCGCCCCCGAGGGCTGCGTGGTCAAGCTCGCCGGGCACGAGCGCACGCTGCCACCGCGGCCCGGCGCGCGTGTTCGACTCCGAGGAGGACTGCTTCGCGGCCGTCAAGGCCGGCAAGATCGCCGCCGGCGACGTCGTCGTGATCCGCTACGAGGGCCCCGCCGGCGGCCCCGGCATGCGCGAGATGCTCCACGTCACGCGCGCGCCATCGTCGGCGAGGGGCTCGGCGATCGACGTCGCGCTGATCACCGACGGCCGCTTCTCGGGCGCCACGCACGGCTTCATGGTCGGGCACGTCTCTCCCGAGGCGTTCGCGCGGCGGCCCGATCGCGGCGCTCGCGCGAAGGCGACACGATCGTGCTCGACGTCGAGGCGCGCGAGCTGCGACGTCGACCTCTCCGACGACGAGATCGCGGCGCGCCTGGCCGCCTGGACAGCCGCCCGAGCCGCGCTACGCGACCGGCGTCTTCGCCAAGTACGCGGCGCTCGTCTCCTCGGCCTCCGAGGGCGCGATCACCCGCCCGGCCGATCCACACGCCGCCGCGGCGGAGGGGCCGCGGCGCCGTCGGTGACGGCGGACGGCTCCGCAGTCCTTCCGCTGAAACTGACCTGGAACGCGGGCTTGTGGCTGTTTGCCTCCCGCCCGCCGACACGCTGGGTCGGCCACCAGATCCTGTACCGCCTCGAGCGCCCGCGGTTGCGCGCCCCGATCGACGAGACCGCACCGGATGTCATCGTCTCGACCTGGCCGATCACCACCGAAGTGCTTGCCCGCATGCGCGCCAACGGCGAGATCGGCGTGCCGGTCGCCGCCTCGATCAGCGACATCGCCGCCCTGCGCGTCTGGGCGGCCCGGGGGTTGACCTGCACTTGGTCAGCCATCCGGCAGCGGCTCCCGAGGTGCGCCGGATCGCGGGTCCCGGCGCGCGGATGCGCGGGCAGCGCTCGGTCTGCCGGATGCAGGCGCGATCGTCCTGGTCGGGCGGAGGGCGGGGGTCGGCGATGTGCACGGCGCCGCCGGCGCCGCACTCAGCGTGGCGGGCGTCCGGCTGGTCGTCTGCCTGTGCGGGCGCGACGACGAGCTCGCTGCCGGGCTCCGCCGGCGCCTGGGACGCGACCCAGGGTGCGCATCCAGGGGTTCACCACTGAGATCGGGACATCACGACAAGCGCCAATGTCCTGGTGCACTCGACCGGCGGCAACACGATCCTCGAGGCCCACTCTGCGAATGCACGCCGATCTCCTACGGCTGCGGCAGGGGACATCCGCCTGCACGACCGCGCCTTTCCGCGCCACGGCATCGCCGACGTCGTGACCAGTCCGCGCGAGCCCGCAGAGCAATTCGCGCCGCCCTCCCGGAGACCTGGCCGGTCCCGCTGTCGGAGCTCCTCGGCCCCGACGCACCGACTGCCTAGGCCGACGTCTCCGAGGGCGACGCGGCGACACGAGCCTCCGGACGCAGCCATTGGAAGTACACGAACGCCGCGCCGCCACCGATGACGCCGACGAGCCCCACCCAGAAGTTCAGCCGCTCGCCGAGGATGATCGTGGCGGGGTCGACGCGCAACTGCTCCATCCACAGTCTGATCACGCAGTACAGGCACACGTAGAGCGCGAACAGCGCAGGCGGGGGATGCGATAGCGGCGGTCGAGCCACAACGGCAGACCCGCCAGGCCGAGATCCCAGATCAGCTCGTAGAGGGACGTCGGCTGAAATGTCGTCGCGTTCGCATAACGGGCAGGACGGTACTCCGAGTGGATGCGCAGGCCCCACGGCAAC
>CAWATR010000001.1:0-315667 GCA_963784985.1 uncultured Thermoleophilia bacterium | reverse complement strand
TGGGCGCGGCAGGACTCGAACCTGCGACCCAGGGATTATGAGTCGCTCCGGAGCGAATTGGGGCCTTAGTGGTCGGGGCGACTACGCCGTGATTTCCAGGGACTTCTGGAGATTCCGGCGTTTCGGCTATCTCCGAAGGTGTTGCCTGATGTTGCCACTTTGTTCCCGCCCCGCATTCGGTCCAGGGCTGTCTTCGGCGGCTCTTGAGGGTCGAGTGGCTTGGGAACCTCTCGATCGTGGGAGCCCCAGCTACTCCGGACGCACTTTCGAGCGGCCAGCTCGTCACGAGGACCGACATGAGAAAACTCGGCGCAATCCTGCACCCGTGGCACCGGAAGCTCATGACCTGGCCATCGGTCACCTGAATGGAGAGTTGCCGAGCAGTGTTGTCGCGGCCTCGTTAAGTTCCAGCGCGACCGGGGTTTCTATGCTAGCCGAGGCACCCATTTGCCCCACATACCGCGGCCTCGACTTGACAAGCTCGTTGCACCGCCCGTCGGCTCACGGCTGCCCCGCGATCGGTGTCGGCAACATTTTGGGCATGCATGGTTGCGCGGCACCCACGCCCGGAGTGTCGGCCGAACGCGACGCAGCCACGAATCGGCTTTCGGGGAGGACCAAGACGAGGAGCTGATTGCGCCGTCATTGTTCTCACCATCTCCACCGAACGCGCGTCGAAGTGCCGCCCGCTCTGCGCGGAGCGCGCTAACGGTTTCCGCGAGTCGGCGCTCACCCTGCGGCGTCACCCGCACCAATACCACCCGGGCATCCGAGGGCGAGGGGATTCGAACCACCAACCCAGCCTCCGCAGAGCGGTCGATCAGCTCGCTCACGGTGCTTTGGGAAAGCGCGAGCCGACCGACTAACTCGTTGACCGTCGCCTGCTGCTGCCATCGGCGGCCCCCTTGATCATCAACAGCAATAGGTGACGCTGCGGGGTCAAGCCATGAGCACGGGCGACCTGTTCCCCGCGCCGCAGGAACGCCGCATCGCCGCACGCAGGTTCGCTGTATCCCGATATTCGGCCAGCGTCGGTTGGCTCGAGTTGCGCTCCACCGGAGCGGGGGTGCTCCGCCCCGGTGGGCGCTCCGGGCGTGGTCTCGGCGAGGGCACCCGCCCAGACTACCCGGTCGCTCAGCGCTGATCCGCGTGCAGGAACGGCTCGCTCTTACGGCCTTCCGATTCGAAGAGTCCGTAGTGCCCTAGCAGGTCCGCCCACCAGTCGGCGCTCTTGTGCCACCCGTCCGGCGTTTCGTCGGGCGGCGGCGGTGCGTCCACGATTTGCTCGGTCGATATCCCAAGACTGAGCATGACCATATTCGTGGCGTGGTCGACGCGGGCGAATGCCGCCGCCGGGAGGTACCCCGCGTGGCCTGGATGGCCGGGAATCTTGTGTACGCGCACCCCGTTCGGGCGCACACCCTCGATCTCACCGAGAACGCGGCCATCGGCGTCCCGGACCTGGTAGCCAACGAGCCGTATGTCGACGCTAGTTGTGTTTTGTGAGGTCATCGCTCCTCACCTCAATCCCATCATCCAGGGATGTCGTCATCGGCGGCCTGCAGTTGCCGACCGCCCGCGCCCGTCAGGGGCGCACACACCCAATGGGGTGGTATGTCTATCGTTATACGATTGATTGTTGCACCAGACCACGCCACTGTCAAGGCACGCACGTGAGTCGCGGGGCGGTCGGACGCCACCCTCCCCAGACCCGAACGTCAACGCAGCACGATGAAATGCAGACCAATCGCGCAGTCCGTCCCGTCCTGATCTCGTGGCGGGCGTGTCCCCTTCCGGTTCCGTGACGAGCTGACCAATGTTTGCGAACTCCGGCTCGACGGTGCTCATCGGCGTCGCCGCGGCATCCGCTGAGCTTGGCTCATCTAGTGGCCTCCGGCGCCGCGCTTGGTCGTGTCGATGGCCTCGTCACTGGGGTCAGGACTGTCGACCTGTGGGGTCTGCAGAGCCGGGCCGTGCAAACGGAGGGAGGGATCCTGGGGAGTGGACTCGGCGAGGCGTTTGGCCAGGACCTCCGACATGGTGTCGCGGGTGAGGACACCGACGGCGACACCGTCATCGGTGACGACGACCTGGTTGATGTCGGTGGCAAGAAACAGCGCAAGAGCGTCGCGTAGGTAGGCCAAGCCGTCGACGCTCGGAGCGTCGGGGTCGATACTTCCGTCAGGGAGAGGTTCCATGGCCTGCCTGGCCACGGCGGTGCGAAACGGGTCGGTCTCGGTGTCGAACTCCACCCGGAAGCCGCGGCGAACCAGCCGGTCCGTCATTAGCCGGTCCGAGAGGAACTGCTCGGCGGTGATCTCCGCGATCCCGAGCACCAGCAGCATGGGGACGATCATGCGGTAATCGCCGGTGACCTCGAGGGCGAAGACAGCGCCGGTGAGCACGGCGCGGCTGGCGACGCCGAACGTTGCGCCCATCGCGACGAGCGCGAACGCGCCGGGCTGGATGTGGGCTGACGGGAACAGGTGACTAAACCCGATCCCGATCATCTCGCCCATGGTCGCCCCGATCAGCAAGATCGGCGCCAGGGTGCCGCCCGAGGTGTTGGAGGCGAGGGCGATCCACCACGAGAACATCTTGGCGAAGAATAGAAGGGCGAGTGTGCCGATCAGGAAGCGGCCGTTCACCGAGTCGGTGATGGCCCAGTAGCCGACCGAGAGCGATCCCGGCACAGCAAGGCCGATGATGGCGAAGGCCAGCGCGCCAAGCAGCGGATGCAGGAGCTCGGGAATCGGCAAGCGCCGGAAGCCAGCCTCGGCGGCGAAAAGGCCCTTGTTCAAGATGACGGCCAGGAGCCCGGCAGCGACGCCGAGCACGGCGAACAGCGGCAGTTGCTCGGCTGGGGCGCTCGACTGGGTGGGTGACCGCGAAAACGGGCTGCGAGCCGAGTACCAGGGCGTGGATCTCGGTCGCGATCCCGGTAGCCAGGACGAGCGGGAGCAGTGCGCGCAGGGACCGCTCAAACAGGAGCAACTCGAAGGCGATGAGAATCGCGGCGATCGGCGTGGCGAAGACGCCGGCCATGCCCGCCGCCGCACCGGTGGCCAGCAGGATACGGCGCTCAGCGGGTGAGATCCTCAGCACCTGGCCGATCAGTGACCCGGCGCATCCACCGGTCACGATGATCGGACCCTCGGCCCCGAACGGGCCCCCGGTGCCCATCGCGACGGCGGCAGACAGCGGTTTGGCCAGCACGACTCTCGGCTTGACCCGACTCTCGCGCAAGACGATGGCCTCCAGCGACTCGGGGATTCCATGACCCTTGATGACCGGGCTCCACAAGGCCAAGAGCACCACGACCACGGCACCCGCCATCGCCACCGGGATCAGCACCGGCGTTGGCTGGTAGTCGCGAAGGTTCGGGAGTGTGAACCCGACTCGGTGTAGGAGGGCCAAGTTGCTGATCAGCCCGACGAGGCGCACCACCAGATAGGCCGCGACGCCACCGATAAGGCCAAGTACGACGCCAAACCCAGCAAGCACGGCCATCCGGGCCGGAGACTCTCCCAGGCTCACCTCGTTGTCGGCCGCGTGGCCACCGCGCCATGTCAAGAGTCTTCGCATAAGTAAAGCGAATCGTAATACGATGTAAACCATACCACCTCCCGACCGATCAAAAGCGAGATCGGCGACGGGCACGGCGAGTACCTCGTGATTGACGCCCTGTGGTCGCGACCGTCGGCGCGCCGGGGTGTGCCGGGTCAAGAGCTGAATGGCGAAATACCCCGCATCGCAGGCCGTACAGTCCAGGGCGTTGCCGGGGGTGCCTTGCCGGGAAGCGTCGATCGATGCGCTTCGCAGGGCCCTCGTTAGAGGGCGCACGGCGCCGGCGGGGACCGTGTCGAATGGTGGGCGTCTTGGTCTAGAACAGACACAAGGTCGCTTAGCGCGGGGCATGTCAGTGAGAGGGCAGCTCCGCGATCGAGATCGAACAGCCGCGCAGGACCCGCAAACGCCGACATGCCGCGACCTGTCCGCGGCCGGGAATCGAGTCGGATGACGAAGTGCGCTCCGCCGGGCGCCGCGCTGACCCACGTAGCGCAGCGTTCGTCCCTGTGCAGTCTTGAGGGAGTAGAGAAAGTTCTCACGAGCCCCAGAACACGGGACTGCGGACCCCGGGACATCGATCTCCAACATTGCAGCCCCCTCAATCGACACCCATGACCCATTTGCCAATCATGGGCGCCAGTGACAGACCAACCCGAGGACCGCGGCGCCCGGCGACGACGGGCTCACTTCGATGGATTGCGACCGAGCGCGCTCGGGCCGCGGGCTTCGTACCGAACCCCCGCGGACCGCACTTCATCTGACCCTCGAGCTACTGCCAGACCAGCTCGCGCAGCTCGCGCGAGCGCATTCACGCCCTGCTGACCCAGCGACGTCTCACCCACCACAAGGACGGCGGCCGGACGCTCGTGCTGCGCACGGAGCTCGAGGCGTACGTGCGTCCGGTGACCGAACTTCGTAGAGCCGCCTGAGCCTCCCTCAGGCGAACTCGGGCTCGGGTAGGTCGTCGGGGATGAGATGCACGTAAGTCGACAGGGTGAATGCCGGGGAGTGGTGCCCCAGCATCATCTGTACTTGCTTGGCGTTCCAGCCTGCCCTAAAGAGGCGAGATGCGCAGGTGTGCCTAAGGGTGTGGGCGCTCGCCCATGGCACGCCGGCGCTGACCGCGGCCGGCTTGATGATCCGGTGGCTCATGTTCGACGGGTGGATGTGCGTGCCGCGGCTGGTGGGAAACACGAGATCGCCGTCGGCGGGGTAGAGGGTGGTCGACCGGTACGCGGCAAGGTCGGGCACCATCTTTCGTGCCAAGGGCACGGTGCGGATCCCGTAGTGGCTCTTTGGCAGATCGATCGTGCCCTCGAGCATCCGGCGCTCGACGTGAACGCGGCGTCCGTCGAGGTCGATGTCCGACCACAGAAGTGCGATGCACTCGCCGATGCGAAGCCCGGTCTCGGCGAGAAACCGGACAAGCAACCGCCATTCCGGGTCGGCGGCGGCGATCATGCCCGCAAGCTCATCCTCGGTGAGCGCGCGGGCGTGATCGCCGGGCGCCGTACGTCCGGAGATGCGGATTCCCGTGCAGGGGTTCACCCGGACAAGGCCATCCTCCATCGCGGTGGCAAACAGCGCCCGTGTTGGTGCGATCACGTTGCGGACCGTCGAGGGTGCATATCCCGTCTCGGTGAGATCGGCCACCAATCGCTTGATGGCCCGGTGGGTGACCTCCGCGACCCGCAGGCGCCCAAGCCGCGGGATGACGTGCGTCTCAAGATCCCGCGCGTAGTCGCGCAAGGTCAGCGGGCGGATTCCGCGCGCGGTGCGCCCCTGGAATGTGCGCATCCACTCGGCCGCGTACTCGTTAAAGCGGATCCGCGACTCTTCGCGGTACTCACCCCGGGCGACGTCGGCGGTCAGCGACGACTTGAGAAGGCGCGCTTCTGCGAGGGTCGCCGCCGAGCGCTTGCGGCGCACGCCGGCGGGGTCCGTGAAGGTGACCACGTACCGCGCGCCGCGCTTGTAGACGCCGGGCACCGAGGTGCGCACATAGGACGCTGGCATGCGTCAGATGTTCCCACTTTGTTCCCACTCTGGGGTCTTGAGGGGGTCTGACGGGACGTCCGGCATGCGTGAGATGCCAGACGTGGAAGGGAAAGTGAGGAAGTGGGCGCGGCAGGACTCGAACCTGCGACCCAGGGATTATGAGTCCCCTGCTCTAACCAGCTGAGCTACACGCCCTGAGTGCGGACTCGTCACGGGTCCGGATCAACCCTAGCGAGCGTCCGAGCGGCCGGGCTGCGGCCGGCTGGATCGGCGATGATCGAGGCGTGCGATCCCCCGCCACGACAGAACCGCCCGCCGGCCCCCGGGTCACCGCGATTATCCACAACCGCCGTGAAGGGACTCGCGCTCGAGGCGCCACAGTCGGTGCTCGTCGGACCGGCCGGAGTCGCAACGGATCGTGCCTTCTTCCTCGTGGACGCCAATGGTGTGATGATCAACGGCAAGGCGCTCGGCGAGCTCGTGCGTGTCCGCGCCAGCGTCGCTGATGACCTTTCGGAGCTCACGCTTCGCTTCCCGGACGCAACGGAGGTTCGCGGCTCGGTCGAGCTCGGCGCCCCGCGAACGGTGCAGTTCTTTCGGGACCGGTTCGCGGCCCCGTCGGTCCGCGGCCCGTGGGCCGACGCGCTCTCGGAGTTCTGCGGGCGCCCGATCGCGCTCTGCCGCGCGCCCGCCGAGCGGCCCGGGGTTGACCGCGGGCTCCGCGGGGCCGTGTCGCTCGTGTCGGCGGGCGCACTCGAGGCACTCCGGCAGGCCGGAAGCGTGCCGGAGCCGATCGATCCGCGGCGGTTCCGCATGCTGTTCCTGATCGACGGTGTGGCGCCCCATGCCGAGGACCACTGGTGTGGCCGGACCGTCGGCGTCGGTGCCGCCCGGCTGCGGATCAACGGCATGGTCGGCCGCTGCGCGGTGACGACCCGCGATCCCGACAGCGGCCGCGTCGACCTGCCGACCCTGCACTACCTGAACCTGTATCGCGGCCACATCCGCGCCGACGAACGCCTGCCGTTCGGGGTCTACGCCGAGGTCGTTACGCCGGGAGCGGTCCGCGTCGGCGACCCGATCGAGCCCCCGGACGGTGGGCCCGAGCGGCTTGATCGGGGCTGAGGTCGGTACGCTCTGGGGCGACGCGGCCCTCACGGGCGGCGCCCAGTCCTGGCGGGCGCGCACCCGAGAGTAGCGTCACCCGCCGATGCAGACAAGGACCGAATCGTGAGCACATCCGTCAACGCACAGGCATTCCGCGAGACCCTCGCCCTGTGGCCGAGCGGCGTCACCGTGCTGACCGCACGGGACGACGAGGAACTGCTCGGCATGACGATCAGCTCGTTCTCGTCGCTTTCGCTCGAGCCACCGTTGATCCTGTCGTGCCTGGACAAGAAGGCCAAGAGCCACGACGGGCTGATCGGCGCGCGCGGCTTTGCGGTGCACGTGCTGGCCCGCGACCAGGAGGACATCTCGCGCGCGTTCTCGCGGCCCGGTCCGGAGAAGTTCGATGACGTCGCGTGGGAAGAGGGCGAGTTTGGCGCACCGCTGTTGCCGATGGGCGTCGCCCGGCTGATCTGCGCCCACGAGGCCGCCCTCGATGGCGGCGACCACACGATCCTGATCGGCCGCGTGGTCGAGGTGACCCGCAGCGACAGGCACCCGCTGATCTACTGGGATCACGCCTACCGGTCGGCGTCCTAGGTGGCGCGGCCGAGCCGGCGGTGCCGACAGGAGCTGGGGTGACGCTGGCGTCAGAACACGCGATCGGGGTGTTCGACTCCGGCGTCGGGGGGCTGACGGTGCTTGACGAGTGCCTGGCCCAGCTACCGGCTGAGGACTTCGTCTACTTCGGCGACACCGCGTGGTTCCCGTACGGCGACCGGTCCGATGCCGAGCTGCGGGAGCGTGCGGAGCTCATCGCTGCATGGCTGATCGGCCGCGGGGTCAAGACGATCGTCATCGCCTGCAACACGGCGACCGCCGCGGCCCTGACGCACCTGCAGACCCATCTGGAGGTCCCGGTGATCGGCGTCATGAGCTCCGAGGCGCACGCCGCGGTCCAGACGACGCGAAACCGACGGGTCGGGCTGCTGGCCACCGAGGCGACCGTCAGGTCGGGCTCGTACGAGCGGATGATCCACGCCCACGATGCGGGCGTGGAGCTCGTGCCCGTCGCGTGCCCACGGCTCGCCCCCGCCATCCAGAACGGCGACCCGTTCGACGAGCGCATCGTCGAGATGGTCCGCGAGTACACCGCGCCACTGCGCGACGCGCGCGTCGACACCGTGATCCTCGGCTGCACGCACTATCCGCTGGTCGAGCGCCTGCTGCGGCGCAACCTGCCCAACACCCGGCTGATCAAGAGCGGGGAAGAGCTCGCCAGCGAGCTTCGCGAGTCCCTCGATCGCAAAGGGCTCTTGCGTGACGACGCGCGTGAGGGGCGCTACCGGTTCGCCTGCAGCGGAGATCCGGCGGCCTTTCAGGCGCTCGGCACGCGCTTCTTGCAGATGCCGCTCGGCGACGTCGAGCGGGTCGACATCACCGGCTGATCATCCTCAGGGGTCGCGGCCGCCGCGAGCTCGTCGAGGGCGGTCAGCACCTCGGCCATCTGGACGCCGGCCTTGCCGCGCAGGCGCACCGCGCAGTGCGCGTCGTAGGGCGTATCGCTCTCGGTGAGGATCGCCAGCGATCCGCCGTGGCGCAGGACGATGTCGGGTAGGGTGCTCACCGGCGTGACGAGCAGGCTCGACCCGATCACCAGCATGACGTCGGCCGCGTTCGCGGCGGCGAACGCCGCGCTGATTGCCTCGCCGGGCAGCTGCTCACCGAACAGCACGACGCCGCTCTTGATCTGGAATCCGCACGTGCGTGCAGCGAGGCACGCCGTCCGGCGCGTCGTCGGCTCGGGCGATCATCTGGTCGCGCGAGACGCGCGCGCCGCAGCGCAGGCACTCGCCGAAGTCGAGCGTACCATGGACCTCGATGGGTTCTGCGCTGCCGGCGCGCCGATGCAGGCCGTCGATGTTCTGGGTGATGAGCTGCTTGACGACTCCGCGCCGCTCAAGCTCGGCCACCGCGCGGTGCGCGGGGTTCGGCTGGACGCTGTCGACCGCGGAGAAGCGCGGGCGATGGAAGCCCCAGAAGCGCTCCGGAGTGGACACGAACGTCGACAGTGAGCCGACCTCCATCGGATCGACCGTCTCCCAGATCCCCCCGGGCGAACGGAAGTCCGGGATCCCGCTCTCGGTCGAGACGCCGGCGCCGGTAAGTACCACGGCGTGCCGTGCCCCGGCGAGTAGACCCGCAAGATCACGTGGGGTGTCGGCCATCGTCCGGCATGGTACCGCCGGACCCGCGCTCAGGCGTCGTCCTCGGCGCCCGGCTCCGGCATCACCCTGTTGCGGCCGGCGGCCTTGGCGGCGTAGAGCTGGCGGTCGGCCTCGGTCAGCAGCTCCTGGGTCGTCGTCCCGGGCATGCCGACGATGCAGCCGAGCGACGCCGTGACGGCCAGGCCCTCCTGGATCGTCTCCCACGGGTACTCGGCGATGGCCCGGCGCATGCGCTCGCAGACCACCAGCGCGATCGGCAATTCGGCGCCGGGCAGCACGATCGCGAACTCCTCGCCGCCGAAGCGGGCGACCAGGTCATGGTCACGGCTGGACTCGCGCAGCAGGCGTGCACACACCCGCAGTACATCATCGCCCACGAGGTGCGAGAAGCGGTCGTTGACCTTCTTGAAGTGATCGAGGTCCATCAGCGCCAACGCGATCGGTCCCGTACTGCGTGCGACCACGAGGCCGAACTGGGCATCGAAATCGCGGCGGTTCGGCAGACCGGTCACCGGATCCATCAGTGCCTCGGTACGGCGGCGCTCGGCCTCGGCCTGGGCCTGCTGGACGTCGAGCCGCAGGGCGTTGAGTTCCATGCGGGCCTTGGCACGCTCGCCGTCGAGCTCCTGGCTTAAGGCGTGGAAGCGCCGCTGGGCCGCCAGGGCCGCCGCGAGGTCGCCGACGCGCTCGTTCAACGTGCTCGTGACCTCGAGCGCCTGGGCGAGGGTGCGTCGGTCGCCAACCTCCTCGAGCAGGTGCACGGCCCGCAGCGCGGCGCGCAAGCCATCTTGGGTCCGTCCGGCGGCATCGAGCGCCCGGGCGGTCTCGATCAGGTGGGCCGCTTCGGCACGGCGGTCACCGGCCGTGCGTGCCGTCAACACGGCGGCCTTGAGATGGTCCAGGGCCGCAAGCGGTTGTCCGAGGCCGATCAGCGCGCGCCCGGCCATGCCCTCGGCGTAGGCCCGGATGACGTTGTCCTCGGGGTTCGGCAGCTCGGCGGCTTCGCGAGTGAGCGCGAGCGCGCGGCCGTAGGCGACCTCGGCCTCCTCGCGACTGCCGGCGGCAAGCGCCCGGTCGCCGAGACCGCAGTGGACATAGGCAGCGTTCTGGAGCACGAACGCCATCCACAGGTTGTCGCCGGCGCTGCGGAAGGTGTCCGCCGCCTCGCGATACAGCTGCAGGGCCCGGACCGGATCGTCCTGGATGGCATGGGCGTTGCCAAGCTCGTTGAGCGCCCGGGCCAGGACGGCCAGATCGCCGCGCTTGCGGATCTCTGGCAGTACCTCGTGCAGCAGCTCTGCCGCGGTCACCCCGTCGCCGCTGTAGACGTGCAGCGCGGCGATCAGTACCAGCGCCCACGCGCGGGCGCGGCGATCGCCCAGTGCCTCGAAGGTCCGCATCGCGGTCTGCATCTCGTCGAGCACGCGCCCGACATCGGCGGCGCCAAGCAGGGCATTGGCCCGCGACAGCCGCGCACGGGCCTCGAGCCAGGAGTCGTCGGCGGCAAGCGCGGCGCCGAGCGCGGAGTCGCCGAGCTGGCGGGCCCGCGCGGGATCGCGGTGTGCCAGCAGATCGACCAGCTCGACCAGTGCAAGCGCACGCTCGCGCGGCGTGGTCGCCTGCGCGAGACGTTCCTCCTGGATGCTGATCACGGAATCGGCCATATCGAACTGCGCTCACAACCTCATTGACGTTCGGTTCCTACATCGAAAAGTCCGCGCCCGCGCCCGGTGACTATCCTTGGCGGCGTGGCTCCCGATGCGAGGACAACCTTGGCAGACGCTGCGCGCCCTGATGGCCGGACCGCTGACGCGTTGCGCGAGGTCCGGATTCTTCCGCATTTTGTGCCGACCGCGCATGGCAGTGCACTGATAGAGATCGGCCAAACGCGGGTGATCTGTACGTGTGCGGTCGATGAATCTGTGCCGGTCTGGCGCCGCGGTCGCGGGGCCGGCTGGCTGACCGCCGAGTACGGCATGTTGCCCGCCTCGACGGGCGAACGCCGCATGCGTGATGTCACTCGCGGCAAGCTCGACGGCCGGTCGTCGGAGATCCAGCGCCTCATCGGACGCTCGCTCCGGGCGATCGTCGACACTGCAGGCGCTCGGGGAGCGCACGCTCTGGATCGACTGCGACGTCCTGACCGCCGATGGCGGCACGCGGTGCGCGAGCATCTGCGGTGCGTACGTGGCGCTCGAGCTCGCGGTGCGCCGCCTGCTCGTCGAGGGACTCCTGGAGCGGACCCCGATCCTCGACGCCGTCGCCGCGGTGAGCGTCGGCATCGTCGACGGTGAGTGCCGGCTGGATCTCGGGTACCTGGAGGACTCGCGCGCCGAGGCCGACATGAATGTGGTCGTCAACGGCGCCGGTGAGCTGATCGAGGTGCAGGCGACAGCCGAGGGGCGCGGGTTCGCCCGCTCCCAGTTCGACGAGCTGCTCGACCTGGCGTTGGGCGGGACGCGCGCCCTGCTGGACATCCAGGCGGACGTCCTCGCACGCGCGTGAACATTGTGCTTGCAACAGGCAACCCCGGCAAGGCGCGGGAGCTCGGGGCGCTGCTGGGAGCGCACGTTCGGGTCGAGCCCGCGCCATCCGGGTTCGCCGTCGCGGAGACCGGCACGACGTTCTTCCAGAACGCGTTGCTCAAGGCGGAGGCGGCCCGCGCGATGACACCCGACGACGCACTCATTGTGGCCGACGACTCGGGTCTGGCCGTGCGCGCGCTCGACGGTCGACCCGGCGTCATGAGCGCGCGCTACGCTGGCCCGGATGCGCACGACAGTGACAATTGCGCCGCGGCTGCTCGAGGAACTTGACGGTACGATCGATCGCCGGGCCGCGTTCGTGTGCGTGCTGGTCGCCCTCGCGGCCGATGACACCATGACCGTCACGTGCGGGACCTGTTCCGGAGCGATTGCCGAATCGCCCCGAGGCGATGGCGGCTTCGGCTACGACCCCCTGTTCGTCCCCGACGGAAGGACCCATGCGATGGCGGAGCTCACCGCCGAGCAGAAGAACGCCATCTCGCACCGCGGACGGGCCGTGCGTCGGCTCGCGACGCGCTGGGCGTCGCCCAGTGACCCGCAGCCAGGTCACCCCGCAACGCAACCTGGCCGCGCATCTGTTCTCATGGCTCGTCGCCGGCGCGATCATCGGCTGGGTGGTGGTGTACGCGCTCTGCGCATCGGGGGTGACAACCCCACCGATGCGGCGGTCCCCGCCCTGATCGGTGCGCTGTTCGGCATCGCCGCGGCCGGAGGGATCGTCGTTCTGGGCCCGCCGCGCCGAGGCCGCCGGCCACCCGATGGGCCGCAGTCGCATTCGGAAGGCCGATCCGGCCCGCATGTCCGCGCGCGACCGCGAGGTCATCCGGTTCGTCTGGCCGACCCTCGTGGGCGTCGCCGCGATCGCGGCGCTTATCGCCGTCGTGCTGCTGTTTCACTGGTTCGGGATTCACGGAGCCCGTCCGAAGAGCACGCTGCTGATGGTGCTTTGGGACCTGGTGATCGCGGCGTGGCTCTTCGATGAGGGCCAGCGCGTGCGCGAGTTCGTGTTCGAGGGGCTCGACTCGCTGTATTTCGGGTGCCTGCTGACAATGGTGTTGGCGAGCATCGGGATCTCGCGGAGCGTCGTCTCGGGCGGCCAGGTGATGCTGATCGTCGCCGCGGGCGTTGCGGCGGCGGCGATCGGCGTGCTGTCGTGGCGGATCGCCGGCGGACGCGTCGCACCGATCGCCGCGGTCTTCGGGATCGCGGTCGCCGCCGCCTGCCTGATCGTCCCGCTGACCGGGTGATGGCGGCCTGGGCCGCAACTGATCTGCCCCCTGTGCCGGACCGTCGTCGTCGACGGCACCGAACCGGCGCCCGGCGCCTGCCCGGGGTGCGGAGCGGGGTATGCCGGAGGCGGCGACGATCCGCGCGGCGGTGTCGCCGCCGCGCTCGCGTGGTGGGGCCTGACCGGGCTCGACGCCGACCTGGTCTCCGGCGGCCTGTTCCAGATCCTGCCGACTGACCCGCTCAGCCGCGTGGTGACCGTGACCTCGGACCGGCGCGACGGCTTCTACCGCTGGTGGGTCTTCGTGGCCGCCGACACCGAACCGGCAGTCGCGCTGGCGCGCGCCGCGACGTACGCGTCCTAACATCGGCCTGGCGCTCGCTTCGCGCGAGTGCCAGGCCGATGCGGCGGATCCTCTGGAGCGGATGGCCCGTCTGCGCTAGTCTGGTTTGGCACTCTTCGATCTAGAGTGCCAAGGCGTGTGCCGACACGCCGTCGCAGTGCAAATGTTCCCTGGGTACGGGAGGTTGCATGTCCCTGAAGCCGCTGGGCGATCGGGTGCTGGTGAAGGCCGCCGAGCAAGAAGAGGTCACGGCAAGCGGAATCGTGCTGCCGGATACGGCCAAGGAGCGCCCGTCGCGTGGAACCGTCGTCGCCGTCGGTGACGGCCGCATCGTCGAAGGGGTCCGCGTGCCGCTCGAGGTCGCGGTCGGCGACGAGGTCATCTACTCGAAGTACGGCGGGACCGAGATCAAGGTCGACGGGGAGGACGTGCTCATCCTGTCCGAGCACGACATCCTCGCCAAGGTCCAGTCATAGGCGCCACGCGCCGCTATCGCAGGAATCCAAAGGAGAGCTGACGCCAGATGGCAAAGGACATCTTGTTCGCCGAAGAAGCCCGCCGGGCGCTCGAGCGCGGGGTCAACACCCTGGCCGACGCGGTCAAGGTCACCCTCGGCCCCAAGGGCCGCTACGTGGTGCTCGACAAGCGCTTCGGGGCGCCGACGATCACCAACGACGGGGTCACCATCGCCCGCGAGATCGAGCTGAGTGACCCGTTTGAGAACCAGGGCGCACAGCTGGTGCGCGAGGTCGCCACCGCCACCAACGACGTGGCCGGCGACGGCACCACCACCGCGACCTTGCTCGCCCAGGCGATCGTGCGCGAGGGACTCAAGAACGTCGCCGCGGGCGCCAACCCGATGGGGCTCAAGCGCGGCATCGAGGCCGCCGTGGAGAAGGTCGCCGCATCGGTGCTGGCCCAGTCCAAGGAGGTCTCCGGCAAGGAGGACATCGCCCGCGTGGCGACGATCTCGGCCCGCGACCGGGCCATCGGCGATGTGATCGCCGATGCGATCGAGAAGGTCGGCAAGGACGGCGTGGTCAACGTCGAGGAGGGCCAGACCTTCGGGATCGAGCTCGACTTTACCGAGGGCATGCAGTTCGACCGCGGCTACATGAGCCCGTACATGATCACCGACCCGGACCGCCAGGAGGCCGTGCTGGAGGACCCCTACATCCTCATCCACAACGGCAAGATCTCCTCGGTGCAGGACCTGGTGCCGGTGCTCGAGCGGGTGATCCAGTCCAACAAGCCGCTGCTGATCATCGCCGAGGACGTCGAGGGCGAGGCCACTGCCACCTTGATCGTCAACAAGCTGCGCGGCACCTTTACCGGCATCGCGGTCAAGGCCCCCGGGTTCGGGGACCGCAGAAAGCGCATGCTCGAGGACATCGCGATCCTCACCGACGGCGAGGTCATCGCCGAGGAGATGGGCCTCAAGCTCGTCAACACCCAGGTCTCCCAGCTGGGTCGCGCCCGCAAGGTCGTGGTGACCAAAGACACCACCACGATCATCGACGGCGCAGGCGATGCGGCCGGCATCCAGGCGCGCATCAAGCAGATCCGCACCGAGATCGAATCCTCAGATTCGGACTTCGATCGCGAAAAGCTCCAGGAGCGCCTGGCCAAACTCGCCGGCGGGGTCGCGGTGGTCAAGGTCGGCGCGGCCACCGAGACCGAGATGAAAGAAAAAAAGCACCGTGTCGAGGACGCCTTGCAGGCAACCCGCGCGGCGCTCGAGGAAGGGGTCATCCCCGGCGGCGGGGTGGCGCTGGTCAACGCGGCATCCGCGCTGGATGAGCTTGCACTCGACGGCGACGAGGCCACCGGGGCGCGCATCGTGCGCCGGGCCCTCGAGGAGCCCTTGCGCCAGCTGGCCGACAACGCCGGCCTTGAGGGCTCGGTGGTGGTCGGCAAGGTGCGCGAGCTGCCCGAAGGCCACGGCTTGAACGTCGATACCGGCGAGTACGTGGACCTGATCCAGGCCGGCATCATCGACCCGGCCATGGTGACCCGCTCGGCGCTTGCCAACGCCGCCTCGATCGCCAAGAACATCATCACCACCGAAGCGCTGGTGGTCGAGACCCCCGAAGAAGCCGGTGCCGGTGCCGGCGGCGGCATGATGGGCCCCAACATGGGCGGCATGGGCGGCATGGGCGGGATGATGTAGCCCCCAGCGCCCGATCCGGGCACCCCACCAGGACATGCACGCAACACGGGGGCCCCGCGGGGCCCCCGTGGTCATGCCCGCGATCGGCTTGGCTCGGGCTTCTGCGCTGGCCCTGCGCTGCTCGTCCATGACCGCGTTGAGCGAGCACGCGAGCTCGATCACGCGTCCGAAGACGAACATCAGGAACAGCATGCCGGCGGAGATTCCCGAGCACGCCGTAGGTCGCCTGTTTGCGGGCCACCCAGGGGACGACCACCAGCGTCGCCAGCAGATGCACGATGGCGTAGGTCGCGTACACGAGGATCGCCCCGGGGATGAAGGCGGTCCAGCTCGCCGCGCGGTTCGGCAGCAGCACCAGCGAGATCGCCACCACGTAGGCCGGCACGATCAGCAGCGAGGCGATCGCCAGCAACAGGCCGAGCGGGAACGTGAGGACCCCGGCAATCTTGTCGGTCAGTGCGAGCCCGACGACCAGGGCCAGCGACAGGCCGAGGAACAGCAGCACCTGCGTGTGGGGCCTGCGCATCGGGCGCACGCGCATGTGCCAGGAGAACGCGGAGATCGCGCGCAGGGTCCGCAGCAAGACGTAGGTCTCGTACAGGAACACGATCGTGCCCGAGACGATGATGGCCACCCGCCCGATCCAGCTGCCCGAATGGGCCGTGCTCGAGACCGACTGGGAGACGTATTGCGTGACCCCGAGATCCGAGAGGGCGTGCGAGGTAAACGACTTGCCGGTGAACCCGAACCCGGCGACGAGCACCAGCGCCAGCGGGAGCAGCCAGATGAACACGCGGTAGGCGAGCGCCGCGGCCAGCACGCTGCCGGCGATCTCCTGGTCGCGGCGCCAGACCCGCCACCCGGTCTCGGCGATCGGCCCGAGCGGCCCCCAGGTCGTCAGCCGTTCGGCGCTGTCGAGGACCTTGGTCCGGGCGCGGTCGAGGCGGCTGTCGCGGATTGGCCGGCTCGCGAGCTCGTCGAGGTAGCCGCGGAACGAGACGTCGCGCGGCGCGTCATCGTCGTCGGTCGGGGCGGATGGGGGCTCGGAGCTCATCTGGCGAGCCGCACGGGGATCGGGCGCGATCGGGTCCGATCGCCCACCAGCCGGGCGCGGTGAGCCGACTCTAGCGCGCGTCCCCGTGCAAAGGGGGCGACAAATTGGGATGATCCGCTGCCGTGAGCGACCAGACCGTCACCGAACTCGTCCAGGCCGCGGGTCAGGCCGCCCGCAGCGCCGCGCCGAGCCTGGCATCCGCCCCGGAGACGTCCCTGACCGCGGCCCTCCTGGGCATGAGCGCGTTGCTCGGCGCCGAGGCCGAGGCCCTGCTGGCGGCCAATCGGGCGGACCTGGCAGCGCTCGCGCCGAGCTTCCCGGAGGCGATGCGGGACCGGCTGCGCCTGGACGCCGCCCGGATCGCCGCGATGGCCGCGCAGATCGACGCGCTGGCGGCCGCATCCTTCACGCCGGTCGTCGTCATGCGGCGCGAGCTCGGCAACGGCGCGGTCGTGGAGGAGCGCCGGCGACCGGTCGGGGTGATCGGCGCCAACTACGAAGCGCGGCCCAACGTGACCGTCGACGTCGCCTCGCAGCTGATCAAGTCGCGCAATGTCGGCGTCCTGCGCACCGGGCGGCGCGGCGCTGCGCTCGGCGGCGGCGCTCGTGGACCTGGTGATCGCGCCGGCGCTCGCGCGCGCGGGACTGGATCCGCGCGCGGTGCAGTTGGTCCGCTCGGCCGATCGCGCCGGGGCCGCCGCGCTCGTCGCGGAGCCGGCGCTGATCCCGCTGGTGATCATCCGCGGCAGCGGGCCGACCACGCGCGAGCTGTCGATGCGTGCGGCGACGCACGGGGTCCGCACGCTCGCCCACGCCGACGGCGGGGGCGTGCTGTATGCCGACACGGCGGCCGATGCCGCCCTGTTCCGGGAGCTCCTGCGCGCGAGCCTCGATCGCCTGGGCGTGTGCAACCGGCTCAACCTGCTGCTGATCCACGACGATCGCTGGGACGAGCTGGTCGGGGTCGCCGGCGAGGAGCTCGCGGCGCTCGGCATCGCGCCCGAGCTGCCGCCCCATCGGGTTCCCGCGCGGGCACGAGTGGGCGCTCGATGAGGGCAACGAGGCGCACGTGACGGTCGATCGCGTCGATTCGCCGGCCGAGGCGGCGGCGATCGCCAACGACGAGACCTCCGGGCTTGCCGCCGGGATCGTGACCGCCGATCCGGAGCACGCACGACAGTTCCTCGACGCCTACGTCGGGACCGGGGCCTTCTGGAACACGCCCGACCCGGTTGCTGGACGGATTCAAGCTGCTCGGCGCGCCGGAGACCGGCATCAACGTCGACCACGTACCGGGTCCGCGCGGCCCGGTGACCTTCCGCGATCTGTACCTGCGCCAGTACGTCGTGATGCCGGCCGACGCCGCGGCCGGATTGCCCGGCGACTAGCCCCCGGCGACCCCGCCGGAGCCGTCGCGCCGGCGCGGTCCGCACGCGCCGCTCCCGCGCCCGCGGACCCCGTCAAGGAACTCCCGCGCGAGCGCCGATGACACAGGTGTCGACGTACGCCCCGTCCGGGAGGCTCCCGGCGCGCGGGTCGTGTCAGCTGGATGCGGGGGATCGGTGGCCCGGGCCAAACGGCATCGCCAAGCGGGTTTCATGTACCTCGAGGTGCTGCTCGGGATCTTGCTGCTCGCGATCGTTGCGGGCGGGGTCATCGAGGGGTTCGCGGCTGCCTCGTCGCAGATCGGCAAGACGCGCCTGGACGTCGTCGCCTCGAAGCTGGCCCTGCAGCATCTCGAGGACATTCGCAACATGTCCTACTCGACGGTCGGCACCGTCGGCGGCAACCCGCCGGGGACGATCCCGACCTCGCAGACCCAGTCGGTCAACGGCGACCACCTACACGGTCCAGACGAGCATCAAGTTCGTCAACGACCCGGCCACCGGCCAGCCGCACACCTTCGTCGACTACAAGTCGGTCACCGTCGTGGTGACCCCGCAGCTGTCGGTCGGGCTGCCGGTCACCGAGACGACGATCGTCGCCCCGCCCAACTACGCCTCCATGGCAGGCCTGTCGACCGCGGTGGTCACCGTCGTCGACGCGGTCACGCTCCAGCCGCTGCCGAACATGACCGTCACGATCGGCGGCGGCCCGTCGGCGACCCGCTCGGATGTCACCAGCGCGAACGGCACCGTCGTGTTCGCCGGGCCTCGACGCCGAACCCGACCTCGACCGGCAACCCGCAGTACAACTACACCGCCCAGGTCATCCAGGCCGGATAGGCCACCGATCTCGTCGACGGCGCCCAGCGTGACGACCGCGCATCTGAGCGCGTCGCAGACCTGGCAGGTCACGATCAAGGTGTTTGAGCCGACCACGCTGGGCGTCAACCTGGTCGATTCGGTCACCGGAAGCCCGATCACCAACTTCTCGACCGTCACGGTCACGGCGCCTTCGCCCCAGTCGGTGACCGACAGCCAGTCCGGCACGACCGGGACATACACCTTCACGACGCTGCAGGGCCAAGCCGATCGAGCCGAGCCTCTCGGCATTCGGGATCACGGCGAGCGCCGACTGCTACGCGTCGCAGACACTCAACACGCCGATCCCGACCGGGTATCCGAACGTGACCTCGCAGACGGTGACCTTCAAGATCGTCTCCCAGGGCGGCGGGCATCTGACCGCCACGGTGCTCGACAACGGCACCGGCCAGCCGATCGCGGGCGCGCAGGTGCAGATCTCCGGCGGCCAGGGCAACCTCGCGCCGGTCGTCCGCACGACGGACTCCACGGCGTCGGCGAGCTTCTGCGAGCCCGCATCGGGCTCGACGAACTACACCGTGGCCGCCGGGGCGAACGGCTACGGCGCCGGCAGCCTGAGCGCGGCGATCACCAACAACGCGACCACCAGCGTCACGCTCAAGCTCGTGGCTGGGAACCACTGGCACGATCCGCCTGACCACCACGACCAGCAACCTGCTGGTGCGCCTGAAGGCATCGGCAGGCACCTATGACGTGTCCCAGTACACCAACAGCTCCCGCTATGCGGACTTCATCAACCTCGCGCCGGGCACCTACACGGCCTACGTCGCGACCTCGTTCTCGTCGGGCAATCCGATCTGGAGCTCGGGCAAGTCGGTCACCGCCCAGTCTGGCAAGACCCTGAGCTACTCGGTCCCGTGAGCCGACGCCGCGAGACATCACCGGCAGGACGGATTCACGCTCACCGAGCTGCTGATCGGCGTCGTCATCGGCACGATCTTCATGTTCGCCATCTACGGCTTCTACGACTCGAGCCTGTCCAGCGAGACGACCCAGCAGGGCGAGGTGCTCGCCCAGGGCCAGGCGCGCGACGCGCTCAACGAGCTCAGCAGCCAGCTGCGCGAGGCCGTCAGTCCCGACGACGGGATCACCCCGCCGGTCGTGTCGCTCTCGCCGACCCAGATCGAGTTCTATGCCGACATGAGCCGCAGCCCCACGGAACTCACCCCGAAGCCCCAGGAGTTCCTGTACCAAGTCTCCGGCGGCGCCCTGCTGCGTCAGGTCTCCCAGCCGATCGGCGCGGCACCGCCCTACACCTACTCCGCATTTTCCAGCCCCGAGACGCTGATCAACTCGGTCGCCAACTCGTCGGGCGTGCCGATGTTCAGCGCCGTCAACGGCAGCGGCACGACCCTGCCCGCGACGATGTCCGCGCCGACGACGATCAACATCGCGCTCGTACACATGAACATGCTGGTCAAGTACAAGCTCGGCAACTCGCCCCAGCAGTTCTCGCTGACCACGCGACGTCGTGCCGCAGAACCCGACCTCGGCGAGCAACTAGCCCGCCGTGCGCACGCCGCCACCAACAATCGGGCCAGACGCTGATCGTCGTGATCTTCATCAGCGCGATCGCCGCGCTGCTGGTCATCGCCAGCCTGTCGTGGGCGCAGTCGAGCGTGTTCCAGACCGCGGCCAGCAACCGCAACGACATCGCCCTCGAGGCGGCCGAGGCCGGTGTGCAGGTCTACATCTCGCGGCTGGTCGAGAACCCCCAGTACTGGCTCAACTACGTCGACACCGCCGAAGATCCGCGCACCGACACCTCGACCGGGTCGACCGTCAGCCCCGGCGGGACCTGGACCCCCGGCCACACGTGGACCTACCCGGCCAAGATCCAGACCTGGGTGACCCTGCAGAACGCCCGCTTCGGCATCGCGAAGTACAACCTGCGGCTGTTCACGGACCCCAACGACCAGAACAGCATCTTCGTCCAGTCGACCGCCGAGGTCGGCGCCGGCACGCCGGTCGTCCGGTCGATCGTCGCCCAGGTCTCGCCGGAGTCGATCGCCAACTACCAGATGATCTCCAACGCGAGCATCGCCTACGGAACGACGGCCACGACGACCGGCAAGATCTACTCGGCCAAGGACGTCGTGCACCTCGGCACCGCGGATGCCCCGATCTACGCCGAGCACTGGGTATGCCGCAACGACTCCTCCGGGGCGACCTGCCTCAAGTCCGACGCGACCGACCCGGCGTTTGCGGTCGGCGGCGCGTTCGATTCGACTACGACGCCGTCCTTCTCGGACAAGTTCCCGACGCCGATCGACTTCACGACCTTCACCGGGGCGATCAGCAACATCGCGTCGGCGGCCCAGGCGACGGGGCTGTACGCCAACAACGCCGCGGTCAACGCGTGGGAGATCCAGTTCCTGGCCGCCGGCCAGGTCCGGGTGTACCCGGTGACGAACACGGCCGATCCCGGGGTGTCGATCGGGACGCTCGGCTGCCCGACGACGTACACGATGCCGAGCGGCAACGCGCCGTACTACATGTACTTCCAGCAGCCGGTCATCGTCGGCAACGGCCAGAACCTCACCGACTCCTGCGCATCGACGAGCGGCACCCGCGACTCGGTCGTCAACGGGCGGGTCACGGTGGCGACGCCGGGCAACCTGTACATCGGCGGCAACATCTCCTACGCCCCGGGGACCCAGAGCGTGCTCGGGCTGATCGCCTCGCAGAACCTGATCATCTCCCAGTTCGCGCCGCAGACGCTCAGCTGGCGGGCGGCCACGCTCGCCCAGAGCGGTCAGTGGTTCACCGACACCAGCAGCTCGACGCACACCTCGATGACGTTCACCGGGTCGATCGCCACCGCGCAGGGCGGCTACGCGTCGATGTTCGCAAGCCGGACCTACAACTACGACCAGGCGCTGCAGACGCTGCGGCCGCCGCTGTTCCCGACGATCGAGAACTCCTGGTCGGTCCAGTACTGGCATGAGGTGAGCCCGCCGGCGACCTGATCGGCCGAGCGTCGGCCGCGTCGGGCGCCCCGGCGCGCGTGACATCATGCCGTTCGTGCAGCGACCGGTCGTGTTGATGGGAGCCCACGCCGTCCCGGTCCGGGATCCAGGGTAGGCGGATGCTCCAGACCTCGATCGCGGCGCTGGCGATCATGCTGCTCGGCCTCGGCCTCCGCCATGCGCGGGTCCTGCGTGAGGACAACGGGCCGGTGCTGGTCAATGTCGTCATCTACGCGACGATGCCGGCGCTGGTGTTCACGATCATCTCCCACGAGCGGCTCTCGGCGACGCTGCTGCTCGTGCCGGTGGCCGGATACCTGATCCACGTCGTCATGCTCGGGATCGGGTGGCTCATGGCGCGCAGCCGACACGCCGACCGTCCGACCGAGGGCGCCATGCTGGTCGCCACCGGGGTCGGCAACACCGGGCTTCTTCGGCGTGCCGCTGATCGCCGCCAGCGGCCTGGGGGTGTCGCTGGCGGCGGCGGTGTTCTACGACGCGTTCGCCACCGGCGTGATCACCTGGACATCGACGGTGGTGATCGCGAACTCCTACGGAGTGATCGAAGGACGCACGACCGGGATCGACTGGGAGGCGCTGCGGCGCGGGCTGCTCATGCCGCCGATGGTCGCCCTCTATGTCGGCCTGGCGTGGAACCTCGGTGGGCTCGGTGCGCCGTCGCACTGGATCGCGCGGCCGCTGGAGCTCCTCGGCTCGGCCACGCTGCCGCTGGTGATGATCTACGTCGGGCTCATGCTCGACTGGCGGGCGCTGCGGCGCGCTTGGCCCGAGGTCGGGATGATCAGCGTGGCGCGGCTGGTGGGCGGTGCGCTGGTGGGGCTGGCGATCGGTACGCTGCTCGGGCTGGCCTCGGCGGAGCTGAACACCGTCGTCCTGATGGCGGCGATGCCGACGGCGATGATGTCGCTGGTGCTCGGGGTCCGCTACGGATTGCGGCGCGACGTGCTGGTCGGGGCGGTGTTCGTGACCACGGTGCTGTGCACGCTGACGTTGCCGATTGTGCGGGGGTTGATTCTGTGAGTACGTCGCCGGGATTCGGGGACCGTCTGGCGCACGCGGTCGCCGCTC
This sequence comes from uncultured Thermoleophilia bacterium, assembly GCA_963784985.1. GTDB lineage: Bacteria > Actinomycetota > Thermoleophilia > Miltoncostaeales > Miltoncostaeaceae > CAITWD01. The sequence continues at coordinate 293,101 of CAWATR010000001.1, read as the reverse complement.
GCGAGAGCCAGGTCGTGCTCGGGCCTCGATCCGGATCCGGCGCGCATCGGCGACGGCGCCGCCGCCGCGGCCGCGTTCTGCGCGCGGGTGATCGGCGCCGCAGGCCCGGCGTGCGTGGCGGTCAAACCGCAGCTGGCCTGGTTCGAGCGGCTCGGCGCCGCCGGCTGGGACGCGCTCGAGCGGGTCGCGACGCTGGCCGCCGAGCAGGGGCTCCTGGTTATCGCCGACGCCAAGCGGGGGGACGTCGAGGTCACCAGCCGCGCCTACGCGCAGGCGCTCGTGCGCGCGCCCTTCGACGCGGTCACGCTCAATCCGATGCTGGGCACCGACGCGGTGACGCCCTTCCTGGAGGCTGCCCGCGCGACCGGGCGTGGGCTGTTCGTGCTGGTGCGGACCTCGAACCCCGGTGCGGCCGATCTCCAGGATCTCGTCCTGGCCGACGGCACGCGCTGGCACGAGGCGCTGGCACGCCTGGTGGCGGTGTGGGGCGCCGGCGGCATCGGGGTCGAGCGGCGTCTCGGACGTCGGGGCCGTCGTCGGCGCCACCGCCGCACAACACCTGGCGACCCTCCGGGAGCTGATGCCCGCGCAGCCCTTCCTGATCCCCGGCGTGGGTGCCCAAGGCGGACGACCCGGAGGATCTCGGGGGCGCCTTTGCCGGCAACCGGGCCGCGGCGATCGTCGCCGCCAGCCGCGCGATCCTCTATGCAGAGGACCCGCGCGCCGCCGCGGAGGCGCTCCGCGGCCAGCTGTGGGCGATCTCCGGCTAGGCCGCCACCCGGGCGCCGCACGGCGAGGCGGATCCCGCGCCGCCGGTCGGCGCCGGGTCGCCTTGGGAGCAGCGGCCCGTGATGCGCGCAGGCCGGAGCGCGCTCGCTGCGGTTGCCGTCGCGCTCCTCGCGGGTCCCGTGGGGGCCGTGTCGGTCCGCTTCCGCCACGCCCCGCGCGTCGCCGGGCGCACGTACGTGATCGTCGACCCGGCCACGAACACGGTCCTCGCCGAGCTGCGCCCGGATCGTGCGCCTGCCCGATGGCGAGCACCACCAAGCTCATGACCGCGCTCGTGGGGATCACCCACCGGTCGTTGTCGTTCCGCGTGCGGGTCACGGCGGCCGCCGCCGCGACACCCGGATCCAGCATGCATCTGGTGGCCGGCGAGCGCCTGACGCTGCACGAACTCCTCGAGGGCCTGATCATCGCCAGCGGCAACGATGCCGCCGTCGCGATCGCCGACGCCGTCGGCGGCTCGGTGCCGCGGTTCGTCCGACCTGATGAACCGCGAGGCGCGCGCCCTCGGGCTGAGTGACACCCACTACGCCAACCCGGACGGCCTCGACGCGGCACACCAGTTCACCAGCGCGCGCGACCTTGTCCGCCTGGGGCGGGCGGTCGCCGCAAACCCGGCACTCGCGGCGATCCTGCGGACCGCGACGGGCGGTCGTGCCCGGACCCGGCGGGCGCGGCCGGCGCGTCCTGGTCAGCCAAGACGGGGCGCTGACCGGTTGGGCGCCGATCGACATCATCAAGACGGGCGCGACGGCGCGCGCCCGCAAGACGATCGTCTGCAGGGTCGTCGCTCCGGGCACCCACGCCCAGATCTGGATCGCCGAGCTTGGCGGCGCCCTCGGTCGCGGCACGTACCGCCGACATCATCCGGCTCGCCGATTGGGCGTTCCGACACTTCGCGCGGCGCGAGGTGCTCGCAACGGGCGCCGCTGAGGGTACGATCCCGGTGTCGGGCGAACCGGACGTGCTGGTGCACGTCCATGCGAGCCAGTCGCTGACCTCCGTGGTGCGAATCGATCTTCCTGTGATCCAGACGATCAAGCTTCCCCTCGCCGTGACGGCGCCGGTCCAGGCCGGCCAGGTGCTCGGGCGCATTACGCTGCGCCAGGGTGCCCACATCCTCGGCAGCCGGTCGCTCGTCGCCGATACGGCCGTGGCGGCGGGCTGACGTGATCGTCACCGTCACCCTCAACGCCGCGTTGGACCGCACGCTGACGGTGCCCGAACTTCCAGGCGGGCACGCGCAACCGCGCCTCGGAGGCCCTGGCGCTGGCCGGTGGTAAGGGCATCAACATCGCACGCACGCTCAAGCGGCTCGGCGAGCCGGTCATCGCCACCGGCCTCGCGGGCGGCCGCACGGGCACGTCGATCATCGAGGGGCTCACCAGCGAGGGCATCCTCAACGACTTCGTCCGGATCCGTCGCGAGTCGCGCACCTCGACGGCCGTCATCGACCCGAACGGCAGCCAGACCGAGATCATCGAACACGGGCCCGCGGTCGACGACGACGAGCTCGCGATGCTGATGGAGAAGATCAGCTACCTCGCCCGGGGGGCCGACATCTTCGTGCTGGCCGGGTCGCTGCCGCCGAACGTGCCCGATGACTTCTACGCGCGGGTGATCCGGGAGATCAAGGGCCAGGTGATCACCGCGCTCGATGCCCAAGGACCACCCTTGCGCTTCGGCCTCGCAGCCGATCCGGACCTGGTCAGCCCGAACGCGCGTGAGGCCGAGGAGATCGTGGGCTACGAGCTCAACGACGACACCGACCTGGCCGGGGCGGCCGAGACCATCGGCGCGCTGGGTGCGCACTCGGCCATCGTGCACCGCGCCGACGGCTGCGTCGCGCGGCTGCGACAGCCCTCGATCAAGGGGACCTCCAGCTACCGGGCCTTCCTGCCGGCCCGCGAGGCAGCGAGCACCGTCGGTTCCGGCGATGCGCTGATCGGCGGGTACCTGGCCGGCCTCAGCCGGGGCGACGATCCCGAGGCCCGGCTGGCGCTGGCGGTCGCCTGTGGGGCGGCCAACACGCTCAGCCCGGGTGCCGGTGTGTTCGACGGCGCGGACGTCGAGGCCCTGCGTCGGCAGGTGCAGGTCTGGCGCCTCGATGAAGTGGCAAATACCGCAGAATGACCTGACGATCGCGCGGCGGCGTCCGGGCCGGTGCGGTACCCTCAGTGCTCCGCCGATCCCGCCCGGAAAGGCCGCCAAACAGCGGTAGCAGACGACCCAGACCGGCGCTCGCTGACCTGGGTTGCCGCGCATGTTCGGGGTGACGAGCGGCGGCGCGGGATGATGGTCGGCCAGGGCGACAAGGAGCGGATGCGTGGAGATCGAGATCGGGCGGGGCAAGAAGGGCCGTCGTGCCTACGGCTTAGATGAGATCGCGATCGTGCCGAGCCGGAGGACCCGCGACCCCGAAGATGTCGATCTGACCTGGCGGATCGGCAGCCATGCGTTCGATCTGCCGCTCCTGGCCTCCGCGATGGACGGTGTCGTCGACGTCAACACCGCGGTCAAGCTCGGCCAGCTGGGCGGGCTGGGGGTCCTGAACCTCGAGGGTATTCAGGTCCGCTACGCGGACGCCGACGCCCAGCTGGAGCGCATCTCGACGATGGGGCCCGCCGAGGCGACGCGTGGCCTGCAGGAGATCTACCGGCAGCCGATCGACCCGGAGCTCGTCGCCGAGCGGGTCCGCCAGCTCAAGGCCGCCGGCATCGTCGCGGCCGGGTCGCTCACCCCGCAGCGGGTGCGCGACTACCTCAAGCCCGCCCTCGACGCGGGCCTGGACATCCTGGTGATCCAGGGCACCGTCGTCAGCGCCGAGCATGTGTCGACCGTCGTCGAGCCGCTCGATCTCAAGCAGTTCATCCAGGAGCTGCCGATCCCGGCGATCGTCGGCGGCTGCGCCTCCTTCCAGGCCGCGCTGCACCTGATGCGTACCGGCGCGGTGGGCGTGCTGGTCGGGGTCGGACCCGGTGCCGCCTGCACGACCCGCCAGGTGATCGGCGTCGGCGTGCCGCAGGCCACGGCCATCGCCGACGCCGCCGGGCGCCCGGATGCAGCATCTGCTGGAGACCGGCCAGTACGTCAGCGTGATCGCCGACGGCGGCATGAGCTACGGCGGTGACTTGGCCAAGGCGATCGCCTGCGGCGCGGACGCCTGCATGATCGGCTCGCCGCTGGCCAAGGCGACCGAAGCGCCCGGGCGCGGCTACCACTGGGGCATGGCAACCTTCCACCCGAGCCTGCCGCGCGGTACGCGGGTCAAGACCAGCACGATCGGCACGCTCGAGGAGATCGTCGCCGGGCCGGCCCACGAGAACGACGGGACGCTGAACCTGAGCGGGGGGCTGCGCACGGCGATGGCCACGTGTGGGTACGACTCGATCCAGAGCTTCCAGAAATGCGAGGTGATGGTCGCCCCGGCGTTGCGCAGCGAAGGCAAGAAACTCCAGCAGGCGCAGTCCGTGGGGATGGGGTAGGTGGCGACGAGCGCTCCGGGTCTCGACCCGGAGCTTGCGCGCGCCGTCCCCGGTGGGGTGTTGGTCGTCGACTTCGGCGCCCAGTACGCCCAGCTGATCGCCCGACGCATCCGTGAGTGCCGTGTGTTCTCGGCCGTCGTCCCGCACGACATCTCCGCCGCGGAGATCGCGGCGCTTCACCCCAAGGGGCTGGTGCTCTCGGGCGGCCCGGCCTCGGTGTACGAACCCGGGGCGCCGGCGCTGAACCCGGCACTGCTGGAGCTGGGCGTCCCGGTCTTGGGCATCTGCTACGGCATGCAGAGCATGGCCCAGGCGCTCGGGGGCGAGGTGGCCCGCACCGGGGCGGCGGAGTTCGGCAAGACCCAGCTCGAGATCCTGGGGCGCGAGGGCCTGTTGCGCGACGTCCCGATGGAGCAGTGCTGGATGAGTCACCGCGATGCGGTCGTGGCGGTGCCCGCCGGCTTCGACGCGACCGCCCGGACCGCACACGCGCCGGTGGCCGCCATGGAGGACCGGGCGCGGCGGCTCTACGGGGTGCAGTTCCATCCGGAGGTCGTGCACACCCCGTTCGGCACCGACCTGCTCAAGGCGTTCCTGTTCGACAGCTGCGGCTGCGCGCCGACGTGGACGCCGGTGCAGGTCATCGAGGACCAGGTCGCGCGCATCCGCGCGCAGGTGGGTGACGAACGGGTGATCTGTGCCCTGTCAGGCGGCGTCGACTCCGCGGTCGCCGCGCTGCTGGTGCACCGGGCGGTCGGCGATCGGCTGACCTGCATCTTCGTGGACCACGGCATGCTGCGCATGAACGAGGGCGAGCAGGTCGAGGAGGCCTTCGGGACCTACTTCCACGTCCCGCTGGTGCACGTGCGCGCCCAGGACCATTTCCTGGCCGAGCTCGCCGGCGTGACCGAGCCCGAGGAGAAGCGCAAGATCGTCGGCCGCGAGTTCATCCGGACCTTCGAGCACGAGGCCGCCAAGCTCGGCGGCGTCCGCTTCCTCGTCCAGGGCACCCTCTACTCGGACGTGATCGAATCCGGCTCCCGCGACGCGTCCAAGATCAAGAGCCACCACAACGTTGGCGGCCTGCCCGAGGACATCTCGGTCGAGCTCGTGGAACCGCTGCGTCAGCTGTTCAAGGACGAGGTGCGGGTCGTCGGCGAGGAGCTCGGCCTGCCGGAGCGGATGGTGTGGCGCCAGCCGTTCCCGGGGCCCGGTCTGGCGATCCGGATCATCGGCGAGGTGACCGCCGAACGCCTGGCGATCCTGCGAGAGGCGGACTTCGTGCTGCAAGAGGAGATCCGCCGGGCCGGCCTGTATCGGGAGCTGTGGCAGAGCTTCGCGGTGCTGCCGGCCGTCAAGAGCGTCGGCGTGCAGGGCGACGAGCGCACCTACGCCTACCCGGTCGTGATCCGCGCGGTGACCTCGGACGACGCCATGACCGCGGACTGGGCGCGCCTGCCGCACGACCTGCTCGAGCACATCAGCAACCGCATCATCAATGAGGTCCCCGGGGTGAATCGGGTCGTGCTCGACATCACCTCCAAGCCGCCCGGGACGATCGAGTGGGAGTGAGCCGCTCGGGCTAGGCGCCCGCCTGCGCGCGCGGTGCGGCGGCGCCCGGTCGCGCCCAGCCGCGCAGCTCGACGTAGCCGTGGGCGCGGGTGATGGCCAGCGTCCCGTCGCCCGGGGCCTCGAGGAAGCGTGCGAGCTGTTCGAGCTGGCCGCGGTTGAGCTGCGCGGCGATCCGCTCGATCGCCGGCACGGGCGCTGTGGCGGCGGGCGCCGCGAGCGCGAACACCGGGGCGTCGACCGGGCGGGGTCGCGCCGAGACCCTGCTCGGGGCCCACACCTTGCGGCTCTGGGTGTGGTGCCAGCAGTAGGGGCTGCCGCGGTAGGTCGACTGCTGGCAGCGGCGGCCGTGGGCCGCGATGGCGATACAGCGATTCACCGAGCTCGATGACATGGGCAACCGTGCCTCGTGGGTAACGGGCGCAACCGATGCCAGAGCGCTCGCTGCGCCTTGCCGTGTTGCCCGCCATTACACAGCTACGATCGGACGTACACCTTCGTGATCCCGCCGCACCGGGTCACGCCCGCAGGGAGCCGCGTCATGGATTACACCGTCGAGACCGGTGACGGCGCGATCGGCGCGACGCGGATGTATTGGGAGGCGCGCGGCGGGGGCGGCGTGCCGCTGATCGTCGCCCACGGCGGGTTCGGCACGGCGGGCGCGCTGGCGCCCCTGTGCGCGCGCCTGGCGAGCCGGCGCCGGGTGATCGCCATCGAGCTCCAAGGCCACGGCCACACGCCCGACGCCGATCGCCCGCTGCGTTTCGAGTCGCTCGCCGACGACATCGCGGCCGCCCTCGATGGGCTCGGGATCGCGCGCGCGGATTTGTGGGGCTACTCCTTCGGCGGCGGAGCCTGCCTGCGCGCGGCGATTCAGCATCCCACGCGGGTCCGGCGGCTGGTCGTCGTGTCGTTTCCCTGCCGGCGCGACGGCTGGCTGCCCGACGTTGCCGCGCAGATGGCGAGCTTTGGCGCCGACACGGCCGACACGCTCCGCCAGACCCCGCTGTATGCGGCATGGCGCGCGGTGGCGCCGGACCCTGAAGCGTTCGACGGGGTGGTGGGGAAGATGGGAGACCTGCTGGGCCGTCCCTACGACTGGTCCGAGGCGGTGCGCGGGCTGCCGATGCCGGTGCTGGTCGTCGTGGCGGACGCCGACCGCGTGGCGCCCGGCCACGCGGCGGAGTTCTTCGGGCTACTCGGCGGCGGGCGCCAGGATGCCGGCAGGGACGGATCGCGGCGGCCGGCGTCACGTCCGGCGATCCTGCCGGGCCGCAGCCACTATGACGTCTGGTCGGCGCCCGAGCTGGCCGACATCACCGACGCATTCCTTGACGCCGAGGACGCCGACGCCTGAGCCGCGGCCCGTGCGGGTTGCGCCGGAGCCCGCGTTCTCGTAATCTCCGCGGTCGGCCCAGAGGAGTGGGCCAGCTTCCGCATTGCCATTATCCGGAGGGACGCGGACCACCGTGAAGACCGTGAGCGCCAAGCCTGGAACCGTCGACCGCCAATGGTGGATCGTCGACGCGGACGGGCAGAACCTGGGGCGGCTGTCCACATCGATCGCCGAAACCCTGCGCGGGAAGCGCTCGCCGTGGTTCACACCCCACGTCGACACGGGCGATTTCGTGGTGGTCGTCAACGCGGAGCGCGTCGCGGTGACCGGGCAGAAGCTGCGCGACAAGCGCTACTACCGGCACTCCGGCTATCCGGGCGGCATTCGCAGCCGCACGCTCGCCGAACAGCTGGCCCGGGGTCCGGAAGAGGTCATCCGGACCGCCGTGCGCGGCATGCTTCCCAAGAACCGGCTCGGCCGCAAGCAGCTGACCAAGCTGAAGGTCTATGCCGGTCCCGAGCACCCGCACGTCGCCCAGAACCCGCAGCCGCTCCGAGTTGAGCGTAAGGCAGAGGTCCCCGCATGAAGACTGATCAACTCGGCCGCTTCATCGCGACCGGCAAGCGCAAGACCTCCGTCGCGCGCGTCATCCTGGCGCCCGGCGAGGGCCGCGTGCTGTGCAACGGTCGTCCGGCGGAGGAGTACTTCGGTCGCCGTGTGCTGGTGACCAACGCGCTCAAGCCGCTGGTGACGACCGGCACCCTCGGGCAATTCGACGTCATCGCCCGGCTGGCTGGCGGCGGCCCGTCCGGGCAGTCCGGCGCGCTGCGCCACGGGATCGCCCGGGCGCTGTGCGTCGCCGATGCCGAGCTGCGCCCCGATCTCAAGCGCGAGGGTCTGCTGACCCGCGATGCGCGCGAGAAGGAGCGCAAGAAGGCCGGCCTCAAGGGTGCCCGCAAGCGGCCGCAGTTCTCCAAGCGCTAGTCCGCAGGCGGGCATGAGCGCCCAGGCAGAGCGCAGGCTCTTCGGCACCGACGGCGTTCGCGGCGTCGCGAACGGTGAGCTGACGCCCGAGTTGGCGCTCGAGATCGGCCGCGCGCTCGGCGCCGGCTTCGCGGCGCACCGGCGGGTGGTCATCGGCCGCGACACCCGCCGCAGCGGACCGATGCTCGAGGCCGCGCTCGCGTCGGGCCTGGCGGCTGCGGGCGTCGACGTCGAGTTGGTCGGCGTCCTGCCGACACCGGCCATCGCCGAGACCGTGCCGGCCGCTCGGCGCCGCTGCGGGCGCGGTCATCAGCGCGTCGCACAACCCGTTCGCCGACAACGGCATCAAGTTGATCGGACCGGACGGGTTCAAGCTCGCCGACGCCCAGGAGGCCGAGGTGGAGCAGCGCATGGCGGACCCGTCGGTGCTGGACCGGCCGACCGGCGCTGCCCTTGGCGATATCCGCCACGTCGCGGACGCCGCCGAACGGTATATCGCGAGCCTGCTCGAGCGGTTTCCGACCCGCCTGGCGGGTGTGTCGGTCGTGCTGGACTGCGCCAACGGCGCCACCTGCGTGACCGCCCCGCACGCCCTGCGCCGACTCGGGGCTCGCGTTTCGCTCATCAACGCCGCGCCGGACGGGGTCAATATCAATGACGGGTGCGGCTCGACGCACCCCGACGCGCTGCAGGCGGCCGTGCGGGAGGGCGGGCATCGACTCGGGTTCGCCTTCGACGGCGACGGCGACCGCGTGCTGGCGGTCGACGCCGCGGGCGAGCTGGTCGACGGCGATCAGATCTTGGCGATACTGGCCCTCGACCTGCAAGCGCGCGATGCGCTGCCCGGGGACGCGGTCGTGACGACCACGATGACCAATCTCGGGTTCCGACGGGCGATGACGGCCCGCGGGATCGAGGTGCGCTGGACCGACGTCGGCGACCGCTACGTGCTGGCCGAGATGCTCGCAGGGCGGATTCGTGCTGGGTGGCGAGCAGAGCGGGCACCTGATCAACCTGCGCAGCGGCCCGACCGGCGACGGGCTCGCGACGGCGCTGATGGTGCTGGGCGCCCTCATCGAGTCCGGTCAGACGCTCGCCGAGGCGGCCGCGGTTGTGCGGCGCCTGCCGCAGAAGCTCGTCGGGAATCCGCTCGTTCTCGTAAAGGCGAGCTGACAGGTGCCGAAGAGATATGGGAAGAGGTTCGCGCGTTCGACGCGGCGTTCGGGGAGGATGGTCGCGTCGTCGTGCGCGCAAGCGGCACGGAGCCCCTCGTCCGCGTGATGGTCGAGGCGCCAGACGGCAACGATTGCGACATGTGGTGTACGCAGGATTGCCCAGGTGGTCGAGCGCGTGCTCGGTGACGCCGCCCCGCAGGCCTGATCGCACCACCGGAGGCAGACATGTGCGGCATCATCGGCTACGTCGGCGGGCGTCCCTGCCAGGAACTGATCGTCCAAGGCCTCGAGCGCCTCGAGTACCGCGGGTATGACTCGGCCGGGTTCGCGCTGCTGAACGAGCCGGGTGACGGATTCGCGCTCGTGCGCGCGGTCGGCAACCTGAGCAAGCTGCGTGCGGCCAGCCAGGGCCTGAACGGGGCCTCGGCGGCGACGACGGGCCTCGGGCACACCCGCTGGGCCACCCACGGCCGTGTGACCGAGGCCAACGCCCACCCGCACCTGTCGGGAGACGGCCGTGTCGCCGTCGTGATGAACGGGATCATCGAGAACTACATGGACCTGCGCCGTGAGTTGCAGGACGCCGGCGTGGTGTTCCAGCTCCGAGACCGACACCGAGGTGCTTCCGCACCTGATCGCCCGCGCCTACCAGGGAGACCTGGTCGAGGCCGTGCGGGCCGTGATTCCGAAGATCGCGGGCCACTACGCGTTCGTCGTGGCGCACTCCGCCGAGCCCGGGCGCCTTGTCGGGACACGCTACGAATGCCCGCTGGTCGTCGGCGTCGGCGACGACGAGTCGTTTCTGGCCTCCGCCATCCCCGCGTTCCTGCACGAGACGCGCGAGATCATGAACATCGATGACGGCGAGATCGTGGTGCTCGACGCCGACGGCGCACACGTGCTGGCCGCCGACGGCGTGCGCGGCGCCACGCCTGGTCGAGCGCGTCGAGTGGGATGAGGACGCCGCCGAGAAGGGCGGCTATGACACCTTCATGCTCAAGGAGATCCACGAGCAGCCGGCCGCGTTGTGGGACACGATCGGCGACCGCCTGCGGGCCGACGGCACGGTGGCCATCGACGAGCTCGGGCTGGACGACGCCTCGCTGGCCCGGGTCGAGCGCATCCACATCGTCGCCTGCGGTACCTCGTACCACGCCGGCCTCATCGGACGGTACCTCATCGAGGACTGGGCACGGGTTCCGTCCACATCGAGGTCGCCTCCGAGTACCGCTACCGGACCTGCTGGCCGGCCCCGGCGACCTGGTGATCGGGATCACCCAGTCCGGCGAGACCGCCGACACGCTGGCCGCGATGCGCGTCGCGCGCGAGCGCGGTGCGCACGTCGTGGCGCTGACCAACATCATGGGCTCACAGGCGACCCGCGACGCCGACGGCGCGCTGTACACGCGCGCCGGTCTGGAGATCGGCGTGGCGGCGACCAAGACCCATCACCGCGCAGGTCATGGCGCTTGCGCTGCTGGCGCTCAAGCTCGGGCGGCTCAAGTGGGCGCTCGACCGAGGCCGGCGTGGCCGACCTGCGCCGAGGACCTGCGCCGGGTTCCCGAGCTCATCGAGGCGTACCTCGCCTCGGAGGCGCCCGCCAAGGTCGCCGAGGTGGCCCGGCGCTACCGGGACCGCGAGTTCTTTTTGTACCTCGGCCGCCACGTCGGCGTCCCGGTGTGCTTCGAAGGCGCGCTCAAGCTCAAGGAGATCAGCTACATCCCGACCGAGGCCTATCCGGCCGGCGAGATGAAGCACGGGCCGATCGCACTGCTGGACGAGGGCTCGCCGGTGGTCGTCGTGGCCCCGGACGGGCATGTCTTTGACAAGGTCGTCTCCAACATCCAGGAGGTCAAGGCCCGCGGCGCCCGCGTGATCGCGGTGGCCACCGAGGGCAACCGCGAGATCTCCCAGCACGTCGACGACGTCCTGCTGGACGCCCAAGACCCCGGCCGCTGCTGTCGGCGCTGACGACCGTGATCCCGCTGCAGCTGTTCGCCTACGAGCTCGCAACGTCGCCGCGGGCTCAACGTCGACCAGCCGCGAAACCTCGCCAAGACCGTCACCGTCGAGTAGCTGGCCGGCGATGGCGGTGATCGGGGTCGGGATCGATCTGATCGAAATCGACCGGATCGCGCGCGCGCTCGAGCGCCGCCCACGCTTCGCGGAGCGCTGCTTTACTCCCGCCGAGGCGGCCTACTGCCAATCCCGCGCATTTCCGGCCCAGCATTTCGCCGCGCGGTTTGCGGCCAAGGAGGCCGTGGGCAAGGCGCTGGGGATCGGCATGACGCGCTGGCGCGAGGTCGAGGTCGTGCGGGGCCCCGCCGGCGCGCCTGGCGTCGCGCTGACCGGCCGCTACGCGCGTCGGGCGGCAGACCTCGGGATCACGGCGATCTCCGTCTCGCTGACCCACAGCCGCGGCACGGCCGCGGCGGTGGCCGTCGCCGAGGCGCCCGGCAGCGGTGCGTGAGGGTCCGCCGCCCGGGTCACCCGAGCAGTGGCCTCGGCCGACACGCGACCGCATCGAGCCGACGCTGACCACCGCCGAGCGTCGCCGCGTCCACGACCGGGTCGGCGCCTGCAGCGCGGCGCGCCCGCGCCCCGGATTGCGCGACGCCCTCGGGCGTCGTCGTCGGCGAACCGTCGGCCGCACGCCGTGTTTCTCGCAACTTGCGAGCTCGGGCCCCCGTCGTCGTAGGATGGTGGTGTGCCGACCGCCCGTTCACGTCTCCCGCAGCCGTTTGCCGGCCTGAGTCCGCTCTACGGCGCCGCCGCACTGCGTTCGGCCGACCAGGACGCCTCCCGGCGCTTCGGCCTGCCGTCGATCGTGTTGATGGAGCGCGCAGGGCTCGAGAGCGCCCGAGCGATCCTCGTGCGCTGGCCCGACGCGCGCGAGGCGGTCGTGCTGGTGGGATCGGGCAACAACGGCGGGGACGGAATGGTCGTCGCGCGTCACCTGGCCGAGGCCGGGTGGCGCGTCCGGGTCATCTCGTCCGACGGTGAGGCACCACGAACCCCGGACGCCCACACGATGAGCAATGTCGCGCTCGCGATGGGCGTCGCCCTCGAGCCCTTCGATCCCGCGGCGCACCGCCGGCCGGGCGCGGTGCTCGTCGACGCGCTCCTGGGCACCGGGACGAGCGGGGCGCCGCGCGCGCCACTCGACGCGATCATTGACTGGACCCGGGACTGGCCCGGGCCGGTCGTGGCGCTCGACGTGCCCTCGGGCGTCGACGCGGACTCCGGCCACGTGGAGGGCGCCTGCGCCGCCGCCGACCTGACCGTGACCTATCACGGCGACAAGCCCGGGCTCCACATCGCGCCGGGCCGGGCCCACGCCGGCGAGGTCCTCGTCGCTCGACATCGGCATCCCGAGCGCCGTGCGTGGCGGAGCCGCTGGCGTGGCTGGCCGGCCCGGCCGCCGCCGCGCAGATCCCGGCGAAGGCCGTGGCCGGCGAGAAGTACGGGGCGGGCTCGGTCCTGGTCGTGGCGGGGGCTCCGGGGCTGACCGGAGCCGGCGTGCTCTGCGCCCAGGCCGGCCTGCGGGCCGGGGCGGGGCTGGTGGTCGCCGCAGTTCCCGCGCGGGTCCAGCCGCTGATGGCGCCGATGATGCGCGAGGTCATGTGCGCGCCGATCACCGACGTCGACGGCTGCTTCGGCCGCGACTCGGCCGCGGAGATCATCGCGCAGGCGGCACGGACGGGCGCGCTTGCGCTCGGCCCCGGCATCGGGCGCAATCCGGCAACGACGGATGCCGTGCTCGAGGTCCTCGCCGGTACCGACCAGCCGCTTGTCGTCGACGCCGACGGCCTGTGGCACCTGGTCGGCCACCTCGACGCGCTGCGCGCCCGTGGCGGGGCGCGCGTGATCACCCCGCACGCGGGAGAGGCGGCGCGCCTGCTTGGCTGTGCGCGTGCCGATGTCGATCGCGACCGGCTCGGCTCGGCGCTGGCACTCTGCCAGCAGACCGGCGCGGCCGTCGTCCTGAAGGGTCCGGGCACGATCGTCTGCGCTCCCGACCGCACGGTCTACGTCGCGGCCGGCGGGGGCCCCGAGCTGTCGACGGCCGGATCGGGGGACGTGCTGACCGGGATCACTGCCGCCGCGCTCGCCAAGGGCCTGGCGCCGGGGACGGCGGCCATCGCGGCGGTCTGCGCGCATGCGATCGCCGGCGGCCGGACGGGCTTCGGCGACGGGACGGTGGCCGGCGACCTCATCGACGCGCTCCCCGGTGCGATCGCCGCGGCACGTGCCGACGCCGACGAGGCGTGGGCGTGATCGGCACGGTCGAGCGCGCGCACGCGCGTATCGATCTCGTCGCCCTCGCCAACAACGTGCGCCGCGTCGCCGCGGCCGCCGGGTCGGCGCGGCTCACCGCGGTCGTCAAGGCCGACGCCTACGGGCACGGAGCGGTCGCGTGCAGCCGCGTGGCCATCGAGGCCGGTGCGGCGGCGCTGGCCGTGCATACGATCGCCGAGGCCGAGCAGTTGCGGATGCACGGCCTGACGGTCCCGATCATGGTCATGGGCCCACTCAGCGGCGAGGAATGGGTCCGGGCGGGGGAGGCCGGTGTCGAGGTCGTGGCCTGGACACCCGAGGCGATCTATACGGCCGGTGCATCCGGGATCACCGGGGTGCACCTCGAGCTGGATTCCGGGATGGGGCGCCTCGGGGCCCGTGCGGAGGATGTCGCCGGGCTCGTCGACGCGGCGCGCGCGCAGCCGGCGTCAAGGTGGTCGGCATCATGACCCACTTCGCCACGGCCGATGCCCGCGACGACGCCGACGCCGGATTCTTCCGGGAGCAGCTGGTCCGCTTCAGGGCCGCCGCCGCCGGCCTGAAGGGCGCGTTCCCCGAGGCGGCCGTCCACGCGGCCAACTCGGCGGCGGTGTTCCGTGACCGGCAGGCGGCGTTCGACATGGTCCGCTCGGGCATCGCACTCTACGGCTGCTCCCCGTTTCACGAGGACCCGGCGGCGCTCGGCCTCCTCCCGGTCATGCGCGTGGTGTCGTATCTCGCCATGGTCAAGACGATCCGCTCGCGTGACAGCGTCGGTTACGGGCGCACCTGGCGTGCCGAGCGCGGCACGCGCCTGGGCCTGGTGCCGGTCGGCTACGCGGACGGGTATGCGCGCGCGTTCGGGAACAACGCCGACGTGCTCGTGGCCGGGCGGCGTGTCCCGGTGGTCGGCGCGGTCTCGATGGATCAGCTCACCGTCGACCTGGGCCCGGAGAGCGCCGACGGGGTCGGCGCGCCGGTGGTGCTGCTCGGCGCCGCCGGCGACGAGCGCATCACCGCCGAGGAGCTTGCGGCACGCCGCGGCACGATCAACTATGAGATCACCTGCGGGATGAGCAAGCGGCTGCCGCGGGTGTACGTGGGGTGAGCCTCGAGGTCCTGCGCGCTCCGCTGGCGATCCTCGGCGACGCGGCATGGATCGTCGGCGGCGGGCTGCGCGATGCGCTGCTCCAACGGCCCGTGGCCGATGTCGACGTCGCCGTCGACGGCGATGCGGCGGTCGCCGCCGCCCGTCTGGCGCGGGCGCACCGGGCGAGCCGCTTCCCGCTCTCGGCGGCGTTCGGGGCGTGGCGGCTGTCGGGCGGAACGCTGCCCGTGCAGGTGGACATCACGCCGCTGCAGGGTGGCAGCCTGACCGCGGACCTGGCCGCGCGGGACCTCACGGTCAACGCGATGGCGGTGCCCGTCAGTGGCGACGGCGGACCTGGTCGACCCCTATGGCGGCCAGGCCGATTTGGCCGCGCGGCGGCTGCGCGCCGTCGCCCCGGGGGCATTCGCGGCCGATCCGGTGCGGATCCTGCGCGCCGCGCGCCTCGCCGAGCAGCTCGGGTTTGCCATCGATCCGCAGACCGCCGCCTGGGCGGATGCGGCCACGCCGGAACTGTGGTCCAAGGCCCCAGAGCGGCTGCGCGACGAGCTCTACCGGATGATGTGCCTGCCACGGGCGTGGCGTGCCGTTCGACGCCCTCGACGGACTCGGCGGGCTCGGGGCGCTCGTCCCCGAGCTCGAGCAGGCCCGCGGCCTTGATCAGAGCGCGTACCACCACAAGGACGTGCTCGGACACATCCTGGAGGTCGTCGAGCATTGCTGCCTGCTGCGTGAGGACCCCGCGGCGGTGTTCCGCTCCGATGGCGCGGCGGTCGCGGCGATCCTCGCCGAGCCGGTCGCCGACGGGCTGACGCGCGGGCAGCTGCTGGCGCTGCCGGGCCTGCTGCACGACATGGCCAAGCCGGCGACGCGCGGCGAGCTCCCGAATGGGCGGGTGACGTTCCTCGGGCACGATCGACTCGGCGCGGAGATGGCCGACGCGCTGACCGTGCGCCTGCGCACGGCGACCCGCGTGCGCGAGATTACCGTGATGTGCGTCGCCGAACACCTCCAGTTGGGGTTCCTGGTGCACCGGCAGCCCCTGTCGCTGCGGCGCATCGATGCCTACCTACGCCGCACCGCGCTGGCGCCGGTCGAGATGATCCTGCTTGAGCGTCGCCGACCGGCTGGCCACGCGCGGGCCGCGCTCGCAGGAGATCCAGATCACGCGCCACCTGGAACTCGCGCGGGCGGTCATGCGCGCCCATCTCGATCTGCGCGCGCGCGAGCCGATTACCTCCCCGATCCCCGGGGACGTGCTGGCAGCGCGGTTCGGGCGACCGCCGGGACCCTGGCTCGGCGAACTCATGGCGGAGATCCGCGCGGCCCAGCTGGCCGGTCCGATCACCGAACGGCGCGCCCTGCGCATCGCCGACCAATGGGTCCGCTCCCATCCGGAGGCCGACCGGCTGGGCTGACGCGCGGCGGCGCGGAGGGCGCGGACGTCGCACCTGCGGCGTCCGGGATCCCGCTAAGGTGGCGGTGATGGTGCGTCTGACACGGATCTACACCCGCCTTGGCGACGGCGGCGACACGCATCTGGGGGATCTGAGCCGGGTGCGCAAGACGCACGCCCGCGTCTGCGCGTACGGCGACGTCGACGAGACCAACAGCGCCATCGGCGTCGCGCGCGCGACGGGCCTGCCGGCGCGAGTTCGACGACTGGCTGGCCCTCGTGCAGAACGATCTGTTCGACCTCGGGGCCGACCTGTCGATGCCGGCGCCCCCGGATCCCGACGGGCCGCCCCGCGTGGTGGTCACCGCGGCCCAGGTGGCCCGGCTGGAGCGGTGGTGCGACACCGCCAACGAGCGCCTGGGCCCCTGACGAGTTTCGTCCTGCCTGCCGGGTCGCCGGCCGCGGCGGCGCTGCACCTGGCCCGCACGGTCTGCCGCCGCGCCGAACGCGCGGTGATCGCGCTCGCCGACGTCGAGCCGGTCGGCCCCGAGGCGGTGCGGTACCTCAACCGCCTCTCGGACCTGCTGTTCATCCTGGCGCGGGCCTGCAACGCCGGGGCCGGGGGCGACGTGCTCTGGCGCCCGGGCGGCGCGGAGACGCTAGTAGCGTCGCGCGGTGGAGAAGCTGCCGCGCCACGGGGCGCCATAGAGCGAGGCGATGCTCACGCAGCTGGCCGGGTCCCGGTGCGTGGATGAACTCACCGCCGCCGAGGTAGATCGCCGACGTGATCGATCGTGCCGGCGGCATCGGCGAAGAACACGGCATCGCCGGCCCGCAGGCCGTTGAGCGCCTGGGCGGCGCCCGCGCCGGCAAGGCCGTTGAGCGTACCGGGCAGGGACACGCCCTGGTCCTGATAGACGGTCTGGATGAACTGGACGTCGTTGAGCCCGTCCGGGCTGTCGGCGGAATTCGGGACCCCCAGCAGCCCGAGCGCGGTCTTGGCCGCAGCCGGACCCTCTGTGCCGGGTGGGGGCACGCTCGGGGTCAGTGAGACCAGCTGCGTCGGGCCCGCGGCGATCACGGCGCCGTTGGGGTTGCCGCCCAGGTCGGCGTAGTAGCGCGAGACGTTGGCGACCCAGTTGCTGTTCAAGTTGAGCGGGTCGTTGGCGACCCCCAGGGGGGCCCAGCGCGACTGGATCTCCGGGATCGTGACGAGCCCCGCGCCGCGGTACAGGTTGCCGCCCAGGGTGTCGGCGGCCGCAGCGATCGCCGCGCTCCAGTTCGGAAAGCGCAGGTTCGGCCCGAGGCCGAACGGATTGTGGATCGCCTGTGCAGGGGCGTAGGTCGCGAACGAGGTCTCCGCGCCACTGATCGCCACGAGCACCCGCGGATCGACGCCGACCGATTCCGCGTCGGCGACGAACACCGCCCCGAGGCCGGTCAGGGGGCTCGCTTGGCCCTGCAGGAAGCCGTCGATCGTCGCGGCGGTCGGGCCGGGCGCCGGCAGGTTCGCGGCGCTGAGCGCTCCGAGCACCGGCGGGGCCGTCGAGGCGCTGAGGGCCAACGATGCGTTCTGCGCCTCGAGGCTTGCCTGCTGGGCGATGAGCTGGTTCAGCCGGCGCTGCTGGATCGCCAGCCGCGCGATCAGCACGGTCTTGCGGACCTGCAGGCGCGACTGCTGGAGATCCAGGGACGCGATCGTGCCAGGGTCGGCGGCGATGAACAGCTCGTTGCGGACCTGGGCCAGCGTCGCGGAGGCGGCGTCGATGAGGTCCTGGGTGGCGAGCACCTCGGCCTGGGCGGCCTGCACCGTCGGGGCAGGGGCGACGGGGGCCGGCGCGGGCGGGCGCGTCGCGGCACGCAGCGGCGGCGCGGCGATGAGCGACCCGGCAAGCGCGGCAGCGGCCGCGAGGGCGCCGATCCGCAACGGGCGATGGCGAGCCGTAGGCATACACCTTGCGTATCGCCAGTTCCGCGGCGAGTCTTGATAGCCGAAAGTGCCCGCAGCGCGGGGAGTACGCTCAGAGCGATGCCGACGGCAATCCTGATCGCCGACGCCGGCGACGCGCGCGACGCCGTCGGGCTGTATCTGGCGGCGCGCGGCTGGACGACGGTCCCGCGGGTCCCGCGACCCGAGGCGATCCGCCAGACGGTCGCCGAGCTTGCGCCGGAGCTGGTGGCGATCGACTTCCGCGGGCGGCCCGCGGACGCGATCGGCTGCCTGCGGGTGCTCGAAGGCGGTCCGGTGCCGGTCTACCTGTTCAACGCGCCCGAGGGGCTGGAGTCAGCCGCCGTCGGGCGTCGTCCGCGCCGCGAGTCCGGCGGACGTGCCGAACGCGCCGGGCTCCCCGACGCACCCTCACGAGCGTTAGGGCCGGACGGCCCCGTCGGGCGTGCCCATCGACCCGAGCGACGCGTAGGACACGAACGCGCCGGTGTGCGGTGCCTGGATCACCGTGCCGCCGCCGACGTACATCGCTTCATGGGACAGGCCGTAGAAGAAGACGATGTCGCCGGGCTGGAGTTGGCTGATCGGCACCTTCGGGAACATGTTGTACTGGGCAACGGTGTAGTGCGGCAGGGAGCGGCCGATCTGCGCGTAGGCGTAGGCGACCAGGCCGGAGCAGTCAAAGCCGGATGGCGACTCGCCGCCCCAGACATACGGGACGCCGATATACCGCTCGGCGACCGCGACTGCCGCGGCGTTGCCGGAACCCGAGGGCAGGCTCACCGCCGCCGTTCCGCCGCCTCCCGAACCTGACCCGCCGCTGCCGCCCGGCGACGCGACCTGTGAGGTGGCCGCCGCCTGCTGCTGTACGGCGGCGTTCTGCGCGGCGCGAACGGCGGCCGCCTGCGCCGCGGCGGCTGCGGCCGCCGCCGCCTGCTGGGCGGCGATCGCCTGGCGCAGGTTCGCCTGCGCGTTGGCCAAGACGGACTTCTGCTGGCCGAGCAGCGCGAGGACCTTGGCCTTCTGCTGCTGGGCTGCGGCGACCTGCTGGGTCGCGGTCTGCTGGGCGGCCAGGAGCCGTACCCGGGCCGTCTTCAGGTTCGTGAGGGTCGTCCGGACGCCCTTGACGACCGCGCCGTCCTGGCTGCCGATGTGCTCGACGAGGGTCTCGGTGTCGACCACGGAGGTGATGCTGCCGGTCGCGAGCAGCACCTGCACGGCGTTGGGCTGGGGATTCGCGTAGAGCTCCCGCAGCCGCGTCGCCAGCACGCTCTCCGAGCGGGCGAGCTGTGCCGTGTTCGTCGCGATCGCGGCGGAGTTCTCGGAGATCTGCTGCTTGGCGGTCTGCAGACGCCACATGGCGCCGTCGTAATTGTTGACCGCAGCATCAGCTTGGTAGTTGATGCTGTTGAGCTGATTCTCCAGCTGCGCGATTTGCGCCTTCTGGCCTTGGATCGTCGAGGGTTGGCCAAGCGTCGCCACCGGGACGATCAAGCCAGCTCCAAGACCTACGAGACCTGCCAGTGCGGCGCGACGCCGGGTGAGGATTGCGCGACCAATACGGATAAGCGCGGTTCCTTGCTCGGTTGCGGGACCGGAAGGCCGTCGGTAACGACCGACCCGGGGGCAAGCTACCAACACTCAAGCGAAGGTCAAGCCGCGAAACCTGACGGACGCGACGTTTCACCCCATTCACTTCCCGAGGTCACGCGCGCGCGCGAGAGCCAACAACGGCCCTGCATCTTCCGGAATGTTGCCGAGATACGCCGCGGGCAGCGGGATCCAGGGAATTGGTGTGCGCGCCATGACGTTCGCGGGCGCCACCGCGGCGAACGGCGATACGCTGAGAAGGTTAAGACTTCGCAAACAGAAATAGTTCTGTGACGTAAAATCGACGGCGTCGCCGACGCTGGCCGTAGGGGGGAACCGAATGGACGGTGGACGGCAGCCGGTGCGGCTCGACGTGTTCTCCGATATTGCCTGCCCGTGGTGCTTCGTCGGATTCCGCAATCTCCAGCGCGCGCGCACCGACTGGGATGGCCCGCGCATTGGAGGTCCACTGGCGCGCATTCCAGCTCCAGCCCGACCACCCGCCCCGTGGCATTCCGTTCGACGAGCTCGTCCAGGCCAAGTTCGGCGGGCCGGAACGTTATGCCGAGATCAGCGCGCATCTGGTCGCGGTCGGGGCGCAGGCGGGGATCCCGTTTGCGCTGGACCGCATCACCGTCAGCCCGAACACGCGACTGGCCCATGCCGTGATCGCCGCCGCCCGGCTCAGCGGCCACGCGGATGCCGTCGTCGATGCGCTGTTTACCGGGTACTTCTGCGAGGGCGTCGACATCACCGACCCCGCCGCGCTGGTCGCGCTCCTGGCCTCCCATGATGGCGATCGCGACCCGCAGGCGCTCGTCGCGGCGGCGCTGTCCGGCGAGCTCGATGCGAGCGTGGACGCCGATCTTGCAGATCGGCGCCGAGATCGGCGTGCGGGCCGTGCCGGTCTTCATCGCCGACGGCAGCCGCGGCATCGTCGGCGCGCAGCCACCCGAGGCGCTGCGTCAGCTCGTGCGCGGTGAGTTCGGCCCGGCATAGCCGGCCGCGCGGCGCTACTGCTCGCGCGGGAGCCGCGCGGACTTGCGCTCCTGCTCGCGCTCGATCGCTTCCTCGAAGCGGCGCAGGACGTCCTCCGGCACCGGTCCCTCGGGGATCTCGTCATCCGCGGCTCCCGCGGCGCGCTGCGCCCGGGCCCGCCATCTCGTCGTCGGCACGGGCGATCGGCGGCTGGTCCGGATCGGACTCGGACGCGGTCTCGGGCGCGGCGGCGCCGGCCGCCGCTGCGGGCTCGCTGGCGCCGCTGCGGATGACCGGGTGGGTCCGGCCGGGGTCGGTGGACGACTCCAGGAGCGTCAGCTCCAGCTCGTCGTCCGGCGCGCCCAGGGTGATCTCGGGCGGCAACCCGCTCAGATCGGCGACCGGGCCCGGTGGAGATGACCTCGCCCTCCCGCTCGACGACGACCCGGTACTTGCCGGTGCCGTCACCGTGCAGGCTGCCCAAGCGCTCACGCTCGTACTGGGCGGCCAGCAGCGCGTCACGCTCGGAACGGTGCTGGCTGACCTCGCTGCGCTGTGCTGCGGAGGAACCGGAGTCGCCGACGATGACAACCGTGTAGCGCTTTCGGAACATTGGCCTTACCGGTCCTGATGACCTGAGGTGGGCGTCGCCGGCAGTGCGCGCGGCTCACCCGATGGTAGCGATCTCGGGCGGATCGTTGGCGGGGGCGGTCGGCGCACCGGGATCGGCGCGCCACGCTCGCGACCGCGCACCCCGCATCCGACCACACGCTTGCCTGATCGTCGGCCGATACCGGCCCACGGGCGTGTGCGTCGCGGCGGTGCGACGCCGTGACGGGTTTGCCCGAGGGCGCCCCCGTCATGGACGGCTAGTCGGTGTAGCGCGTGCTCCTGGCGTGCCGGCGTGCCTCTTCGCGAGCGATCGCCTCTTCGAAGTACCGGATCACCGAGGCGGGCACGGGACCCGAGGGCACGTCGTCCCAGGACGACGGGAGCACTTTCAGGGCGCGCTGGCGGCTGGTCGCCGAAGTGTCGTAGGCAAAGGCAGCGGCAGCCGACGCGTGTTCGGACATGGGACTCTCCCAGGCAATGGAGTGGCGATAGCGATGATCTTCGCACTCGACCCGGACAGTCCTGCCATGCGCGGTCCGGCCGCCCGCCGGCGGGCGGCGCGGTCGCGGCTACGCGCTAAACGAATCTCCGCACGAGCAGGTCCCGGTGGCGTTGGGGTTGGTGATCCGAAACCCCCGGCGCAGCAGGCCCGACTCGTAGTCGATGACCGAGCCGGTCACGTGGATCGCGCTCTTGAGGTCCATCAGTACGCGCACGCCGTTGGTCGCGACCTCGCGATCCACCGGGCCGGCGGCCTCATCGGCCTCGAGCAGGTCGAGCTTGTACTCGAGCCCCGAGCAGCCGCCCGCCAGAATGCGCAGCCGCACGCCGGGTTGGGTGCCCGCGCGTCCGGCGGCGTCGCGGATGTAGCCCGCGGCGGCGTCGGTGACCTTGAGCAGCCCGGCGTCGCCGCCCGCCTCCTGGGCGGCGCGCGCCGCCCGGGCCCGCTCCCGGGCCGCGGCCTTCTTCTCCTCGAGGGTGAGCGCGACGGGCGCGGTGCTCTCAGCCATACCCCATCACCTTCATCATGAAGCGGCCCTCTTCGGTCATCATCTCCGGGCTCCACGCCGGCTCCCACACCCAGCTGATGTCGACGCCGCTCACGCCCTCCAGCGGCATGATCGCGGCCCGGCTGTCGCCGAGGATCTGCTCGGTCAGCGGACAGCCCATCGAGGTGAGCGTCATCTCGAGGCGGACGTAGCCCTCCTCGGAGATGTCGACACCGTAGAGCAGGCCCAGGTCGACGACGTTGATCCCGAGCTCGGGATCCTCGACCTGCTTCATCGCGCTGCGGACATCGTCTTCGCTCGATCATCGGCCCCCCTGTTGGTCCACCATGCGGGTCAGCAGTCCGTCCTTGAGTGCCATCCATGAAAGTAATGCACACTTGATCCGCACCGGGTACTTGTTCACGCCCTCCAGCGCGACCGCGTCGCCGAGCCGGTCCTCGTCGGCGGCGACCTCACGGTGCATGACGCGCCGAAAATGCTCGATCGTCTCGAGTGCCTCGTCGGTGGTGTGACCGACGACGACGTCGCTCATCATCGACGCGGACGCCTGCGAGATCGAGCAGCCCTCGCCGGTGTGGGCGATCTCGGTGATCCGATCGCCGTCGAGCAGCACGGTCACGTGCAGCTCGTCGCCACAGAGGGGGTTGTGCTGGTCGACGGTGATCGTCGGGTGCGAAAGCTCGCCGCGATGCCGCGGCCGGCGGTAGTGGTCGAGGATCAGCTCCTGGTAGAGGTCGTCGAGTCCGCCCATGCGCTCAGCTCCCGAGGAATGCCCGCGCGGCGTGGAGCGCGCGCACCAGGGCGTCGATGTCGGCGGTGTCGTTGTACAGGTAGCCGCTCGCCCGCGCCGTGGCGCTCACCCCGAGGGTGCGCATCAGCGGCTTGGCGCAGTGGTGACCGGCGCGGATGCAGACCCGCTCCCGGTCGACGAGCTGGGCGATGTCGTGCGGATGCAGGTCCGGCAGGCTGAAGCTGATCGGCGCACCGCGGCGATCGGGATCCGGCGGGCCGTAGATCCGCAGGCCCTCGACCTCGGTGAGGGCGTCCAGCGCGTACGCGACCAGGGATCGCTCGTGGGCGCGGATCGCCTCGAGCCCGACGTGGCGCAGGTAGTCGGCCGCCGCACCGAGGCCGACGGCCTCGGCGATCGGCGGCGTGCCGGCCTCGAACTTCCAGGGCAGCTCGGCCCACTCCGAGCCGTCGGTGCGCACGTCGGCGATCATCTCGCCGCCGCCCAGGAACGGCCCCATCGAATCGAGTAGCTCCGGTCGGCCGACCAGGACGCCGATGCCGGTCGGGCCCAGCATCTTGTGCCCGGTGAACGCCAGGAAATCCGCCTCGAGCTCGCCGAAGCGCACCGGCATGTGCGGCACGCTCTGGGAGCCGTCGGCGAGCACCAGCGCACCCGTGCTCGTGCGCCAGCCGGGCGATCTCGGCGATCGGATTGATCGTGCCGAGCGCGTTGGAGACGTGGACGACGTTCAGGATGCGGACCGGCTCGTCGCGCAGCGTGCGGGCGATCCAGTCCAGGTCGAGCTCGCCATCGCCGGTGATCGGCGCGAACAGCACCCGCGCGCCGGTGATCTCGGCCACGATCTGCCACGGGACGATCCCGCTGTGATGCTCCATCTCGGTGACGAGGATCACCTCGCCCGGGGCGAGGTTGCGCACGCCCCACGACCACGCGACCAGGTTGATGGCCTCGCTGGCGTTCTTGGTGAAGATGGTGCCCTCGCGCGGGGCCGCCACGAGCCGGGCGACGGCGTCCCGGCCCGCCTCGAAGCGGGCCGTCGCCTCCTCGGCCAGCGCGTACACGCCCCGGTGCACGTTGGCGTTGGTCTCGACGTAGTAGCGATCCATCGCGTCGAGGACGGCGGTCGGCTTCTGCGAGGTCGCCGCGGAATCGAGGTAGACCAGCCGCGCGCGGTCCCCGACCGGTGTGAAGATCGGGAAGTCCGCGCGCAGCGCCTGCGGGTCGATGTGGGCGACCAGGGCCATCGGTGGGCTAGGCGCCCGGCGCGACGGCCGCCTCGGCCGACCCGTACTGGGCGTAACCGGTCGCCTCGAGTTCGTCGGCCAGCTCCGGGCCGCCGGTACGGGCGATCTTGCCGTCGAACATCACGTGCACCACGTCCGGGGTGATGTGCTGCAGGATCCTCGTGTAGTGGGTGATGATCAGCGCGCCGAGGTCGGGTCCGCGCAGGCTGTTGACCCCGTTGGAGACGACCTTGAGCGCATCGACGTCCAGGCCCGAGTCGGTTTCGTCGAGGACGGCGAAGCGCGGCTCGATCATCACCATCTGGAGGATCTCGTGGCGCTTTTTCTCACCGCCGGAGAAGCCCTCGTTGAGGTAGCGGTCGGTGAAGCTCGGATCGAATTCGAGCAGCCTGCTCTTCTCCTGGAAAAGCTTCATGAACTCGCGCGGGCTCATCTCCTCGCCGTGGATGGCGGTGAGCGAGGTCCGCAGGAAGTTGAGGACCGACACGCCGGGCACCTCGACCGGGTACTGCATGGCGAGGAAGAAGCCCGCCTTGGCCCGCTCGTCAATATCCATCTCGAGCAGGTCGTTGCCGTCGAAGATGACCGAGCCGCCGGTGATCTCGTAACGGGGGTGTCCGGCCAGGGCATAGGCGAGGGTGCTCTTGCCCGAGCCGTTGGGGCCCATCAGGGCGTGGATCTCGCCCTGGGGGACCTCGAGGTCGACGCCGTTGAGGATCGCGCGGCCCTCGACGGCGACTTCGAGGCCCTTGATTTGGAGGATGGGATCGGCCAAGGAACGGTTCTCCTGGTTGCTAGTTGTCGTAGAGGGGGTGCGGGTGGCTTGGGGTCGGATCGACCAGGATCCGCCCGTCGCGCACCGTCACGCCGAAGGTCGGCAGCGGGGAGCTCGCCGGCGGCGTCAGCGCCTGGCCGGTGACCACCGAGAACGCCGCGCCGTGGCGCGGGCACTCCAGGCGGTCCTCGTCGACCCAGCCGCCGGAGAGCGACTCCATCGCGTGGGTGCAGATGTCGTGGACCGCGTGGATCGTCCCGTCGACGTTGACCAGGCAGATCGGCGTCCCGCCGACCTCGACGCGAACCGGGGTCTCTGGGGGCACGTCGGCCAACGACGCAACCTCCACGAGGGTGTGTTCGGTCACGCGAGCTTCCGGGCGACGGCGTCTTCCAGATCGCGGCGCACTTCGTCCAGCCGGACGTGCTCGAGGACCTCCTGCAGGAAGCCCAGGACGATCAGCCGCTTGGCCGACTCTTCCGAGATGCCGCGCGAACGCAGGTAGAACAGATGCTCGTCGTCCACACGCCCGACCGCCCCGGCGTGCGAGCACTTGACCTCGGCGGTCTCGATCTCCAGGAACGGGATCGTGTCGGCGCGCGCGCCCTCGTTGAGGACCAGGTTGCGGTTGGTCTGGTACGCGTCGGTGCCGGGGGCTCCCGGCGGGACGACCAGGTTGCCGAAGAACACGGTGTGCGCGCGATCCTTGAGCGCGCCCTTGTAGAGCAGGTTCGAGTAGGCCTGCGGCGCCTCGTGGCGGGCGACGACGCGGTGCTCGAAGTGCTGGTGGTCGTCGGCGAAGAACAGCCCCAGCGCGCGCGAGTCAGAGCCCGGGCCCGCGGCGATGTGCGTGGCCTCGACGCGCACGACGTCGCCTCCGAGGGTGACGACGACCGAGCGCGCGCGCGCGTCCTTGCCGGCCGACGCGGTGACGCGGGCGTGATGGCGTACGCCGGCACCCCACTCGATCAGCGACAGGTGCTCGAGCTCGGCGCCGTCGGCGACGATGAGCTCTGTGGCCGTCGAGACGGTGACCGGGTTGGTCAGGGCACCGGAGCGGTAGCGGTCGATCACCGTGGCCTTGGCGCCCTCGTCGACGATCACGAGCGTGCGGGCACTGACGCGTCCGCGGGCACCGGTCGCGGTCAGGAGGGTCTCGGTCGGCAGGACCAACTCCACCCCGCGCGGCACGTAGACGAACGTGCCGCCCTCCCATGTGGCCGCATTGAGCGCCCCCGGGCGATCGTCGAACCCGATCAGGCCGTACAGGCGCGAGCGGACGAGTTCCTCGTGGTCAATGAGCGCCCGGCCCAGCTCGGCCACGATGACCCCGTCCGGCAGGTCCCCGAGCCCCGGTGTCGCCGGGGCGCCGTCGGTGAGCGCGAGGTTGGCCGAGCGCGGACCCGCGGCGGCCGCGAGTTCCGTGGCCACTGCATCGCCGTCGGCGGGAGCGGCGCCGGCCAGTCCGAGATCGGCCGGCGGCGTGAACCGCCACTCTTCCTCCTCGCCGGTCAGGACCGGCAGCCGGTCGAGGTTGTCGGTGGCGGTCTGCCGCAGTTCCGCGGCCCAGGCCGGCGCGCTAGCCAATGCTGCCCTCCATCTGCAGTTCGATCAGTCGGTTGAGTTCCACCGCGTACTCCATCGGCAGTTCCTTGGCGATCGGCTCGATGAACCCGCGCACGATCATGGCCATGGCCTCCTCCTCGGAGAGCCCGCGGCTCATCAGGTAGAAGATCTGGTCGTCGGCCACCTTCGAGACGGTCGCCTCGTGTCCCACCGAGGAGTTCTCCTCCTCGATGTCCATGTAGGGGTAGGTGTCCGAACGGCTGTCCTCGTCGAGCAGCAACGCGTCGCAGACCACCGACGCGCGCGAACGTGCCGCGCCGGGCTCGATCTTGACCAGGCCGCGGTAGGAGGTCCGCCCGCCGCCGCGGGAGATCGACTTGGAGATGATCGTCGAGGACGTGTCGGGTGCGACGTGGACCATCTTGGCGCCGGCGTCCTGGTGCATCCCCTCGCTGGCGAACGCCACCGAGAGCACCTCGCCGCGCGCGCCCCGTCCGGTCAGCCACACGGCCGGGTACTTCATGGTCACCTTGCTGCCCAGGTTGCCGTCGACCCATTCCATGGTCGCGTTCTCGCGGGCGACCGCCCGCTTGGTCACGAGGTTGTACACGTTGGTCGACCAATTCTGGATCGTCGAGTAGCGGCAGCGCGCGCCCTCCTTGACGATGATCTCGACGACGGCCGAGTGCAGGCTGTCGCTCGTGTAGATCGGCGCCGTGCAGCCCTCGACGTAGTGCACGAACGAGCCCGGCTCGCAGATGATCAGGGTCCGCTCAAACTGGCCCATGTTCTCCGCGTTGATACGGAAGTAGGCCTGCAGCGGGATCTCCACTTCGACACCCTCGGGCACCCAAATGAACGAACCGCCAGACCAGACCGCACTGTTGAGCGCGGCCAGCTTGTTGTCGCCGGGCGGGATCACGGTCGCCCAGTACGTCCGGAACAGTTCCTCGTGCTCGCGCAGGGCGGTGTCGGTGTCGCAGAAGATGACGCCCTTGTTCTCGAGGTCCTCGCGGATCGAGTGGTAGACGACCTCGCTCTCGTACTGGGCGGAGACCCCCGACAGGTACTTCTGCTCGGCCTCGGGGATGCCGAGCCGGTCGAACGTGTTCTTGATGTCCTCCGGGACCTCGTCCCAGTTCTGGCCCTGCCGCTCCGACGCACGGATGAAGTAGTAGATGTCCTGGAAGTCGATGCCACTGAGGTCGGCGCCCCAGGTCGGCATCGGCTTGCGCTCGAAGATCTCCAGCGCGCGCAGGCGGAACTTGGTCATCCATTCGGGCTCGCTCTTCAGGAACGAGATCTCGCGCACGACGTCGGCGTTCAGGCCCTTCTTCGGGGTGAACACGTAGTGCGCTGGGTCGTGCCAGCCAAACTTGTACTGCCCGAAGCCCTCGAGCTCAGGCGGTGTGGTCGTCGACACAGCCATCTCCTGGCGCTGGATATCAGTGGTGTGCCCGGGTGCTCGATGGGACCAAGCCTTCCCGGGCGCCGTGCGTTCTTCTATAGGATACCTGCGTGACCGAAAATCGGAAGTGCTCTTCGGTCGCGGTGAACATGGCGCCGGATCCACAGCGCTTCGGTGCTACCCTCGACCTAGTGCCCGTCCGGGCACGACAGCCATGAGCGCGCACCCCGAACACACCGCCAGCGGGCCCGCCGAGCAGCAGATCGAACGCCTGGCCGCGGCGCTGGGCGACCCGACCCGCCGTCGGGTGTTCTTCATGGTCCGCGAGGCGGCCGACGTGGTCAGCAAGGACCAGGTCGCCAACGCGGTCGGCATCGATCGGCGGCTGGCGGGCTTCCATCTCGACAAGCTCGTCGACCAGGGCTTCCTGACCGCCGAGTTCAAGCGCCGCACCGGCCGTTCGGGGCCCGGGGCGGGCCGGCCGGCCAAGCACTACCGCCTCGCGGCCGAGGAATTGACGGTCTCGCTCCCCGAGCGCCACTACGACGTGCTGGCCTCGCTGTTGCTCAAGGCCGCGGCGGACGAGTCCGGGGCCGCACGCCAGGACATCCTCGAGCGAATCGGCTACGAGTTCGGCTTCGAGGTCGGGCGCGGCGAGGTCGCGGCCGGCCGCACCCGCCCCGGCCACGACGAGGTCAACGCCGTCGACCAGGTGGTACGACTGCTCTCGCGCTACGGCTTCGCCGCCGAGACGCCCGGTGACGGAACCATCCGCGCGTGCGCGTGCCCGTTCGAGGAGCTCGCCTTCGGTGATCCGGAGCGGATTTGCGGGCTGGACCGGGCGATCTGGAAGGGGATGCTCGCGGCGTTCGACCACGATGCCACGCTCAGCGTTGCGGCGACGCGGGCGCGCGGCGATGAGGCGTGCGTCGCCGAGGTGCTCGGGATCCCGTAGGGGCGCGGGCGCGATGGGTCAGTCGCGCAGGCGGGTGGAGCCGAACAGGTAGACCATGTAGCCGAGGGCCCCCGCCAGCGCCAGGGCCACGATCCCGTTCGGCACCTGTGCGTCGGTCATGTAGTAGAGGCCCCAGCACAGGAACGAGATCCCGACCAGCCCGAACAGCGCGAGCCCGAGCCAATTGGCCCAGTAATTCGGCACGTACTTGCGAAAGCCCATCTGATCCGGGCGCGGACCGTAGTTCCTCCGCCGACCGCCACTGCGCTTCTTCGATTTCCCTGCGCTCACGCCCGGCAGGCTAGCAGTGTCGTCGGCCCGGCGCCGCGATCGCCGCCGCGCCGATTTGGGTAGCCTCACGCGCATGAGCCACGTCGATGACTGGCGCGAGATCCTCGTGCTCGCTGCCGCCCTCAACTCGGGGCTGCTCGCGCGGCTGGCCGAGCCGGCGCCGCCGGTGCAGATCGCCGACGCGCTCGGGCTCGATCCCCGCGCGACGCGGATCACCATCGCGGCACTCACGGATCGGGGCTGGTGCGTCGAGCGCGATGGGCGCGTCGGGCTGACCCCGCGTGCCCGTTCGGCCATCGGGCCGGACCCCGAGGACCCTGTCTTCGCCGAGGTCCTGCTGGCCACGCGCGAGATCACCGCGTACCAGCAGCTGGAGACGACCCTGCACTCCGGTGCACCCAGCCACGACGTCTCGGCCGGTGACACTGCCACGCGCCGGCGGTTCCTCGAGGCGATGCGGGCGATCGCCGCGCGCCGGACGGCGGCGACCGTCGGCGCGCTGCCGGCGCCGGCCGGCGGCGGGCGCCTGCTGGATGTCGGCGGCGGTCCCGGAACGTACGCGCGGGCATTGCGCGAGCACGGCTGGCAGGTCACCGTGATCGACCTGCCCGAATCGCTCGAGCTTGGCGGCGACGATCTGCGACGGTGGCAGATCGACGTCGTGGCGGGGGACATCACCGAGGGTCTGCCGGCCGGGCCATGGGACTGCGTGTATCTCGGCAACGTCATCCACCTGTTCGGCCCGGCCGTCGCCGAGGGTCTTGTGCGCCGCGCTGGCGCGGCGCTCGTCGAGGGAGGGCGCTTGGCGATCCAGGAGGTCGTGGGCGGCCTGGCCGCCCCAGCGGCACTGTTCGGGGTGGCGATGCTCGTCGGTACCCGCGACGGCGAGGTCTACGACCAGGCGACCTATGCGCGCTGGATGGACGCCGCCGGGTGTCCGCTCGAGCGCGTGGTCGCGACCGAGCCGGAGCGCCATCACCTGCTGCTGGGGACGCGCCGATGACCGGCGGCGGTGCCTTTCGGTTCGCGCTCGATACGAGCGTCGAGATCGCCGACACTGACCTGGGCGGCGTCGTGTACTTCGGCAGTTACCCGCGGCTGCTTGACCGGGGCCTGCTGGCATATCGGCGGCATCTCGACATCCCGCTGCTGGGCCCCGAGGGGCACCTGTTCGTCGTGCGCCGGATGACGATCGAGTACCTGCGCTCGGCGCGGTTCGGCGACGCCCTGATCGTGCGGGTTCGGACCGCGCGGCTCGGGCGCTCGAGCCACACGATGGCCTACGCGATCGAGAACGCGGCGACCGGGGTCATGCTGGCGACGGCCGAGCAGATCATCGTGGGCGTCTCGGGCTACGACGATGGGCGGCCGACGCGCGTCCCGGACGAACTCGTCGCGCGCGTTGCCGGGTTCGAGGGACCCGGGCTCGGGCGCGGATGAGGCTGTTTGGCGAAGCGGCGCCGCTGTTGGCCGAGGGCGGAGTTGATCTGGCCGTGCTGGCGGACCTCGAGGCGGCGGTCGCTCGCTCGGCCGGGCTGCCGGATGGCCCGCGCGCCGACATCCACGTCCATCTCGGGCGCGATCGCGACGGTCACGTCCTCGGCGCCGAGGAACTCATCGACGACATGGACCGGTGGGGGATCGGCCGGGCGGCCGTGTTCGCCCTGAACGACCCGGGTCCCGAGGGCGACTTCACCGACGCCAACGCCGCCGTCGCCGGTGGCGCCGCACGGACCGGCGCGCGCTTGGTCCCGTTCTGCCGGGTCGATCCGCACCGCAACGCCGCCGCGGCCATCGCGCGGGCCGAGGCGGCCGGTGCCCGCGGGCTCAAGTTGCATCCGGTCGCCCAGCAGCTTCACGCCGGAGGCGCCCGCGGTGATCGCGTGCGTTGCGCGCGCGACTGAACTCGGCTGGCCGGTTCTCGTCCATGCCGGCTACGGCGCCCGACCGCTCGTGCCGGCGCTGAGCCTGCTGGCCGATGCCGTCCCGGGTGCACGGCTGATCCTCGCCCACGGGGCACGCGGTGACGCCCGCGCCGTGCGCACGGCGCTCGCCAGGCATCCGGGCGTGTGGTTCGACACCTCGCTGGCGGCGCTTGTCGACCTCGTCGACCTCCCGCCGGAGCGCCTGATATTCGGCTCCGACCGCCCGTACGGTGACTACGCGACAGCACTGCAGCTGGTCGGGTGCGCAGCGCGTGTGGGCGGGTGGAGCGCGGTCCAGCTGCTCGGGGTCATGTCCGCCAACTTCGCGGCGCTCGTGGGGGCCTAAGATGCGTCATACGGATGCGCTGCGGCTGGTGGCCGCCCTGGGGGCGATCGAGATGGCACTGGTTCGGCGGGACGAGGTTGCAGGGCCCTTGCTGGCGCAGGCCGCGCGCGCGGCGGCTGGGACGCCGGTTGACTCCTGGCTCGCCGAAGCCGCCCGGCTGACGCGAGCGCCCGAGTTCTTCGGGGGCGCCCCGGCGCAGGCCGCGCGCCGCAAGGTGGTCCAGGCACTGTGCCGGGCGTCCGCCCAGGCGGTGCAGGCTGTGCTGCTCGAGGAGACCGCATGAGCCCGCGCGCCGCCCGCGCGGTCGAGGAACGGGCATGACCAGCGACGTGGTGCGCGCGCAGGTCGAGGGGGCGAACCGGCGGTTCTACGATGCGTTCGAGGCCAAGGACGCCGATGCCCTGGCCGCCTGCTGGGCGGACCGCGACGACATCTCGTGCGTCCATCCCGGCGGCCCCTGGGTCAGTGGCGCGCAGGACGTCCACGAGGCCTGGGAGTTCATCCTCGCCAACACGGGCTACATCGAGGTCGGTATCGAGATCGTCAGCATCGTCGTCAACGACCCTGTGGCGATCGTCAGCTGCATCGAGCACGTGACGACGGCTCGCGACGGCGAGCGCGTGGAGGCATCGGTCGCGGCGACCAACGTGTTCGAGCTCGGCGGCGATGGGTGGCGGCTGGTCGTGCACCATGCATCGCCGATCGTGCGGTTGATCAGCGACGAGGCAAACTAGACCGGACGCGGAGCCGTGGCGGCCCGGCGCGACCGCGGTCCCGGGCGCCGAAGCGGCGCCAGTGGACATCAAGCGCGGTCTAGCCTTTGGCGGCTAGGAACTCGGCGACCATTTTCTCGCCGGCCTCGTGGCCGTCCTCGAAGTAGACGCGGTTGATCTCGCGGAAGATCTCGAACTGCGCCGGGACATCGTCCTCGGCCAGGCATGCGTCGACCGGGCACGCCTCAACGCAGGCGTCGCAGTCGATGCACTCCGCCGGGTCGATGTAGAGCATCGTGCTCTCCTGGAAGTGCTCCTCCCCGGGCGCGGGGTGGATGCAGTCGACTGGGCACACGTCGGCACACGAGCTGTCCTTGGTGCCGATGCACGGCTCGACGATCACGTAGGCCATATGTTCTGGCTCCTCAAGACGGGTGGTTCGGCGCCGCGGCGATGTGGCGCGCCCGGGAACGATATCAGCGCGCGCGCCCGTGCAGTACTGCGCGGATGAGGGCCATTTGTCCCGTGCCAACGGGCGCTGGGTCTACCGCACTGACCCGACCGGGGCGACGGCCGCCGCGATGCTCCGCGCGGCCCGCTCGAGCGCCCGCGCGGCGGGGCTGTCGGGCTGCGCGGCCACGACCGGCAAGCCCTCGTCGCCGGCCCGGGCGACCGCCGACTCCAGCGGGATCTGTCCGAGCAGCGGGACGCCGATCTCGGCTGCCAGTGCCGCGCCGCCCCCGCCGGAGAAGACCTCGTAGCGGGCGCCGGTGTCCGGCGCGATGAACCAGCTCATGTTCTCGATCACCCCGACCACGGGCAGGTTGACCCGCCGAGCCATCGACGCCGCGCGCCGGGCGACCCGCTGGGCCGTGATCTGGGGCGTCGTCACGATGACCATCGCCGCGGCGGGCAGCAGCTGCGCGATGGTCAGCGAGACGTCACCCGTGCCCGGTGGCAGGTCGACCAGCAGATAGTCCGGGTCGTCCCAGAACACGTCGGTCACGAACGAGGTCAGGGCCTTGTGCAGCATGGGGCCGCGCCAGATCACCGGGGAGTCCTCCTCGGTAAGAAACCCGATCGACATCAGGCGCACGCCGTGCGCCTCGACCGGGATCATCAGGTCGTCGACCATGACCGCCGGCCGCTGCACGCCCATCATGCGCGGGATCGAGTACCCGTAGACGTCGGCGTCCAGGAGCCCCACGGTGTGACCGCGGCGGGCCAGCGCGATCGCCAGGTTGGCCGTGATGCTCGACTTGCCGACGCCGCCCTTGCCGGAGGCGACCCCGACGACCCGGGTCCGCGATTCGGCCGTGAACGGGGACGGGCGCTCGGGCCCGCCGGCGATGCCCGAGCGCAGCTGGCCGCGCTCCGCATCGGTCATGCTGTCGAGGGTGACGTGGACGGTCTCGACGCCATCCAGGGCCCCGAGCGCGTCGGCGACCCGCCGCTGGATCTCCGCCTTGAGCGGGCAACCGGCGACCGTCAGCTTGATTGCCACGCCCACCCGCGGGCCGTCGACGGTGACCTCGCCGACCATGCCGAGGGCGACGATGCTGCGGTGCAGCTCGGGGTCCTGGACCTCGACGAGCGCGCGCATGACCCCCTCGCGGCTGACGCGCGCCGTGCTCACATGAACATCCGGGCCCAGGGTTCGGCGTCGGCGACGCTGACCCCCCAGGGGCCGTGGCCGGGATAGATCCGGGTGTCCGGCGGCAGCGTGTCGAGTAGCCGCTCGAGGCTGGTCATCATGTCGACCGGGCTCGAGCGCGGGAAGTCGGTGCGCCCGATGCCCTGGGCGAAGATCAGGTCCCCGACCAGCGCCTCGCCGCCGGCGCGATCCCACGCGACGAAGCAGCCGGGTGAGTGGCCCGGGGAGTGGATCAGTGAGAATCGCATGCCGCCGACATCCAAGGTGTCGCCGTCGGCGAAGATCCGCGCCGGCTCGACGCCCGGGGTCGGTGGTGGATTGCCAAACAGCGCGGGGTTGAACGGCGCCGGGGCGCGCAGCCAATCCTCGTCGCCCGTCCCGGCCCAGATCGGGATGCCGCGGGCGGCCCAGACGTGGGCTTCGACGACATGGTCCCAGTGGCCGTGGGTCGTCCACACCGCCACGGGGTCGAGCTCGTGCGTCGCCAGGGTGTGTGCCACCCAATCGCCGCTGCCGGCCGCTGGGTCCACGATCAGCGCGGGGCCGCCCGGCGCCTCGTAGACCACGTACGTGTTGGTCGCCACCGGCCCAAACGTGCCACCCTTGATAATCATGTCCATCACACTAGCCGACGCCCTCGAGACGAGACCCGGAGGACAGATGCGCGTGGTCATTGGAGCCGACGAAGCCCTGCCCGTCGCTGCCGACGTGGTCGTCTGCGTACGCGAACTCGGGCACGATTGCACCCTGGTGGGGCCGCTGGCGGGTGAGGATTACGAATGGGCCGAACTCGCCGCCGAAATCGGCCGTCGCGTCGCATCCGGGTTGGCCGACTGGGGTGTGGTGCTGTGCTGGTCGGGAACCGGTGTGTCGATCGCCGCGAACAAGGTGCCCGGCGTGCGCGCCGCGCTGTGCACGGACGCCGAGACCGCGCGCCTGGCGCGGCACTACAACCACGCCAACGTCCTGGCGCTCTCGATGCGTCAAGTCTCGAGCCCGGTGGCGGCGGAGATCGTCACCGCGTTTGCCGAGGCGCCCTACGGCACCGAGGACTTCGACGTGCGCAACGTCGCGCACGTCACCGCGCTCGAAGCGGCGGCGCCCGAACGCGAGCGTTAGCCGAGTCCGATCAATTGCGAGAGCTGGGTGGCGCTCATGGGGACGGCATTGGCCGGTGCGGCGATCGTCTGCGGGGCGTCGAAGGCCGACAGATCGAGCGTGATGTCGAAGGCGGCGCGCTGGAGGACGGGTGAGACGGCCGCGCCATCGGCGACACTCGCAATCAGCTGGAGCGCTGCCGGGCGCAGGTCGGAGACGCGCACCCACTCGTCGAGCGTCCCCTGACCGAGCGCCTGCGCCAGCGCCAGCTGCCGCGCCAGCACCTGGGCGGGGGTCGGCGCAGGGGTCGCCGTGGCGGTGACCAGGCCGAGCAGCGGTGCCACCAGCCGTGATGCCGCGACGCCGTCGAGGCGGCCGCTGATCTCCTGGGCGGGGACGCCCGCGATCAGCTTGGTCGGCCCCAGCGCCGGCGCGGCCATGGTCTGGATGAGCTCGACGATGATCGCGCGCAGATCCGCCGTGGCGTGCGGGACAGGCAGCAAGATCGCGTTGCCGAGCGCAACGGCGTACAGATGCCCGCCGGTCTGGGTCAGCGTGATGGGCGTCCGCGTCCCGGCGATGTCGAGGTTGAGCGCCAGCGAGAACTGGGTGGGCGGGACCACCGGACCGGATCCGGCGATCGGGAGCGGCGTGCCGTTGAACGGCGCCGCGAGCGCCGAGCTTCCCAGCGCCTTCGGCTGCGCGGCGATCGCGGCGGTGCCGTTGACGCTCAACACGAACGTGGTCAGCTTGCGCGTCTGGACCTGGCTCTGCGCCCGGAGCTGTGTCGCCGACAGTCCCTTGGCGAGGTTCGGTCCCGTGTACGACGACGCGCCGCACGCGCTCAGCAGTACGGCGCCGGCGCCGACGATGGCGACCGCCGTGGGCAGCTTGCGCGTCCGGGCCATGCGCCCAGTATGGCAGCGCCTCGGCGGCGGGCCGGCGCGCCTGCGGAGTGCTCGTGCGACTGACCTGCACCCCGATGCCGCGGGTCGGGCAGACTATGGGCCGTGGAAGCGATCAGCGGAATCGCGGTCACGCCGATCGGCATCGGCGCGGCCTACGGGCGTGCGGGGGAAGCCCAGGCGTGCCACTTGGTGCGCGCGGGGGGTGCGACGATCTGCCTGGACCTCGGCGCCGGCGCACTGAACCTGCTGCGGGCCGAGCTGGCCCCGGAGGCGCTCGACCTGGTGGTGATCAGCCACCTGCACCCCGATCATTTCATCGACCTGCTGGCGCTGCGGGTCTACATGGTCTGGGGGCCGGGCGCCGGGCATCGCCTGCGGATCGCCGGGCCCCCGGGGCTGCGGTCGATGTTGGCCGGCTTCGGCGAGGAAGGGCTTGACCGCGCGTTTGCCTTCGAGGATTTGACCGGCGAGCAACCGGTCACGGAGCTCGGCGGGCACGTACAGGTACGGCACCGTCAGGTGCCGCACCTGCCGCCGACGTTCGCCACGCGCATCGACGCCGGAGGCGCGTCGATGTGCTTCGGCGCAGATTGCGCGCCGAATACGGCGCTGCCCGACCTGGCACGCGGCGTCGACATTCTGTTGACCGAGTGCTCGTTCGGGACGGGCGAGATCCCCGCCGGCGCGATGCACC
This sequence comes from uncultured Thermoleophilia bacterium, assembly GCA_963784985.1. GTDB lineage: Bacteria > Actinomycetota > Thermoleophilia > Miltoncostaeales > Miltoncostaeaceae > CAITWD01. Next base: position 256,515 of record CAWATR010000001.1, on the reverse strand, counting down.
TGAATGCCAGCGCGGCCGGGGCGATCGCGCGCGAGGCAGGCGCAGGGCAGCTCGTGCTGACGCACTGCTTTCCCGAATGGGACCCGGCGGCGGCGGTCGCCGCCGCGCGCACGACGGGTGGCCTGCCGGTCCGTGCGGCACGCAGCGGCGAGCGGCTGGTCGCCTAGCGCGCAGGGCCGATCAGGCGATTTGCGCGGTGCCGGTAGACTTGCGGGCGCAGATTGGCGAGAGGTGGCAGGTGAGCTGGAGTATTTCCTCGGGAGCAGGTGGCGCCGCCCAGGGTGAGGAAGAGCTGCGCATGCTCTGGCGGCGGGTGCGCGTCCACGACGACCCCGGTGCCAAGGAGCGCCTGATTCTGACCTACGCACCGCTGGTCAAGTACGTCGCCGGCCGCATGAGCGCCGCGCTGCCGTCGCATGTCGAAGAGACCGATCTGATCTCGTACGGGCTCATGGGGCTGATCGCCGCGGTCGAGCGGTTCGACCCGGAGCGTCAGGTCAAGTTCGAGACGTACGCGGTGACGCGCATCAAAGGCTCGATTATCGACGAGCTGCGCTCGCTGGACTGGGTACCGCGTTCGGTCCGGGCGCGTGCGCGGGCGATCGAGCAGAAGTCCACCGAGCTCGAGCACAAGCTGCACCGCGCGCCGACCGACCAGGAGCTGGCCAACGCCCTCGAGATGAACCTGGACGAGTTCCAGTCCGCCATCACCCAGATTTCGAATTCGAGCATCGTCGCGCTGGACGAGCTGTGGAACGTCAACGCCGGGACCGACTCGGTGGCCTTGATCGACACCATCGGTGACCAGCGCATGAACGATCCCGAAGAGCTGCTCGAGAACGCACAGCTGCGCGAGACGCTCGCCGACGCGATCGCCCGATTGCCCGACCGCGAGAAGATCGTCGTGTCGCTCTACTACTACGACCACCTGACCCTCAGGGAGATCGGCGAGGTGCTTGGCGTGACCGAGAGCCGTGTCAGCCAGCTGCACACCAAGGCGATCCTGCGGCTGAAGGGTCGCCTCCAGGACGAGTCGGTGCCGGACTGACGGCGCCGCCGCCGCGACGGTCGGGCACGCCGGCGTCGCCCACGCGCGCAGATTGTCGACTTCGTGAGGAAGGGTCCCCAAAACGACGCGCCAACAGGTAAGGTAGCGGCCCTCCGGGGTCCGTCACTCCTCGGGCGGGGCGCGCCCGTCCATCCCGGATCCGGCGGATCGCGAGGCCGGACTGACCCACGCCGCACCACGAGGACACCGATGCTGCCGATGCGATGTTGCCCGCCCGAGAGACCGGGCGCACCATTCCGACCAGAGGGTCTGGGACGATGAGCACCGACCCCGGGGGATTCACGGTCGGCGTCGTACGCGAGCGGCGCGAGGGTGAGCGCCGGGTCGCCATGAGCCCAGCGGCGCTCGCGCCGCTGCTCAAAGGCGGAGCCCGCGTACTCGTGGAGCGGGGCGCGGGCGAGGCCGCCGGGTACAGCGACGCGGCCTTCGCCGACAAGGGTGCGGAGCTCGTCAGCCGAGCCGAGGCGCTGGCCGCCCGGGTCTTGCTGCGGGTGCAGGTCGACGAGGACGCCGTCGGCGAGACGCACCCGGGCCAGATTGTGATCGGGCTCGCGACGCCGCTGGCCGGCGTTCCCACCGTCCCGGCGATCGCCGAGCGCGGCGCGACGCTGTTTGCGATGGAACTCGTCCCGCGCACGACGCGTGCCCAGGCCATGGATGCGCTCTCCTCACAGGCCAACATCGCCGGGTATAAGGCGGTCCTGCTGGCGGCTGGCGCCCTGCCCAAGATGTTCCCGCTGCTGACGACCGCGGCCGGCACGATCCCGCCGGCCCGCGTCTTGATCGTCGGCGCCGGAGTCGCCGGGCTCTCGGCGATCGCCACCGCGCGCCGGCTCGGGGCACTCGTCGAGGCCTACGACGTCCGCCCCGCCGTCAAGGAGGAGATCGAGAGCCTCGGGGCGCGCTTCGTGGAGCTGCCGCTCGACACCGGTCAGGAGGGCGGGGGCTCGGGCGCCTATGCCCAGCAGCTCTCCGAGGAAACCCTGCGAAAGCAGCAGGAATTGCTCGCCAAGACCGTCGCCGGCAGCGACGTGGTGATCACGACCGCGCAGGTCCAGGGTGCCAAGGCCCCGGTCATCGTCACGGCGGCGATGGTCGACCAGATGGCGCCGGGCTCGGTCATCGTCGACCTCGCAGCCGAGCAGGGCGGCAACTGCGAGCTGACGGTCTCCGGAGAGACCGTCGACCGCAACGGCGTTGCGATTATCGGGCCGACCAACGTCCCGTCGTCGATCGCCGCGCACGCCAGCCTCGTGTACGCCAAGAACGTGGCCAACCTGCTGCAGCTCATGGTTCACGACCGGGTGATCGACGTCGACGTCGACGACGACATCGTGCGCGGCACGCTGGTGGCGCGGGACGGGGACATCGTCAACACGCGGGTGCGCGAGGTGTTCGGGCTGCCCGTGGCGGCCCCCGCCGCGCCCCCGCCGGCCGCACCGGAATCCGGAACTGAGGAGGTGCCCGCATGACCGCGAACGAGACCATTACGCTCCTGTTCGTCTTCGTCCTGGCCGGATTTCTCGGACTCGAGCTGATCCGGAAGGTCCCGAAGCTCCTGCATACGCCGCTGATGGCCCTCACAAATGCCCTGTCGGCGATTTCGCTGGTCGGGTCGCTGGTGATCCTCGGTGAGAATCAGACGACCTACTCGACGATTCTCGGCTTCGTGGCCGTCGTCGCCTCGACGATCAACGTCGTCGGGGGCTTCCTGATCACGGACAAGATGCTGCGGATGTTCCGCAGGGCGCCCGCGCGGCCGGCCCCGGCGCCGTCTGAGGAGGCCAAGCCGTGAGGGAACATTTCGTCCAGCTGGCCTATCTGGTGGCGGTCATCGGCTTTGCGCTCTCGCTCAAGTGGATGACCTCGGTCACCACGGCGCGGCGAAGTGTCCTCGTCGGCGAGCTGGCCTTTGCGATTGCCATCATCGCGACCCTCGTCAACCCCGCCATCACCGGGACCGGCTGGTTCCTGATCATCGTCGCGCTTGCCCTTGGGACCCTCATCGGCGTCCCGCTGGGCCTGCGCGTGCCGATGACCGCGATGCCCGAGCGGATCGCGCTGAGCCACGCCTTCGGTGCCCTGGCGGCGGGTCTCGTGGGCATCGCGCACTACTACCTGACCTACCACTCCCAGAACAAGTTCGACACCGCGGTCCTCGGTATCGAGATCGTGCTTGGTTGCCTGGTGTTCACCGGGAGCCTGATGGCCTCGGGGAAGCTGCACGAGATGCTGCCCCAACGGCCGATCGTCTTTAAGGGCCAGAACTACTTCAACTTCACGGTGCTGGGCGCCGCGATCCTGCTGATCATCGTCCTGACGTTCTCGCCCACGTCGACCTGGATCGTGCCGATCCTCGTCCTGCTCGGCTTGGTCTTCGGCGTGCTGTTGATCGTGCCGATCGGCGGCGCGGACATGCCGACGGTCATCGCCCTGCTCAACAGCTACGCCGGCCTGTCGGCGTCCGCGTTGGGGTTCGTGCTCGACAACAAGCTGCTGATCGTCGCCGGCGCCCTCGACGGCGCCTCCGGCCTGATCCTGGCGATCATCATGTGCCGCGCGATGAACCGCTCGTTCCGTAACGTGCTCTTCGGGGCGTTCGGGCAGCTGGATGAGAGCGTGGCCGAGACCGGCGGCGACGCACGGCAACGTGCGCTCGGCCTCGACCGACGAGGCGGCCGAGATCATGAAGATGGCCCGCAGCGTCGTGATCGTGCCCGGCTACGGCATGGCCGTGGCCCAAGCACAGCACAAGGTCCGGGAGCTTGCCGACGCCCTCGAGAACGAAGGCGTGGACGTCCGGTTCGCGATCCACCCCGTCGCCGGCCGGATGCCGGGCCACATGAACGTGCTGCTCGCCGAGGCCAACGTGCCCTACGACAAGCTGCTCGACATGGACGAGATCAACGCGGACTTCCCGCAGGTCGACGTCGTGCTGGTGATCGGCGCCAACGATGTCGTCAATCCCGCCGCCCGCCACTCCAAGAGCAGCCCGATCTACGGCATGCCGATCCTCAACGTCGACCAGGCCCAGACGGTCATGGTCGTCAAGCGCAGCATGCGTGCCGGCTTTGCCGGGATCGAGAACGAGCTGTTCTACAACCCGAAGACGCTGATGGTGTTCGGCGACGCCAAGCAGGTCGTCTCCGAGCTGGCTCTCGAGGTCTCCGGCCAGCGGGGCGCCATCAGCCTCTAGGCCGCTCGCCAGCCGGCGGGCAGACGCCCGCCGGCTGCGCGCCGCGGTCCGTACGGTTGCGCGGAGCGCGCCACGAACTGTCAGGATGGCGCGGTGCAAGTCGCCGGCCTTCTTGACGCGCTCGAGCGCCTCGCCCCGGCGGCGTTCGCCGAGGAGTGGGACAACGTCGGCCTGATCGTCGGGCGGCACACCCAGCCGGTCACGCGGGTCCTGGTCGCGCTCGATCTCCGACAGGCGGTGCTCGACGAGGCGCGCGAACTCGCTGCGGACACGGTGCTGGTCCACCACCCGCCGATCTTCCCGTCGCTCGCGGCCGTCACCGACGGGTCGCCGACGGGCGAGCTCGTCATGACGTCCATCGAGCGCGGGATCGCCGTTGTCGCCGCCCACACCAACCTCGATAGTGCCCGCGGCGGTCTCAACCACCATCATGGCCGAGTCCCTCGGGCTGCGCGAGGCCGTCCCGCTCCTGCCTGCGGCCGACGACCCGACGGCGGGGCTCGGACGGGTCGGGGCCTGTGCACTCCAGCGGTTCGCGGACCTGGTGGCCCACCTCGGGCACGCGGTGCCGGGCCCGGTGGTCTGGACCGGCGACCCCGAGGCCGAGATCGCCCGGATCGCGTGCTGCACCGGGTCCGGGGCATCGTTCATCGAGGCCGCGCAGGCGCACGGCGCGGACGCCTTCGTCACCAGCGACCTCAAGTACCACGACGCCGAGCGCGCCCCGGGGCTCGGGCTGATCGGCGTCCCGCACGGCCAGATGGAAGCGCTGATGCTGGAGCGCTGGTCCCCCGAGCTCGCGGCCGCGCTCGCACCCGACGGCGTGGCGGTGACGGTCGCGGCCGCCGGTACGGACCCCTGGCATCAGGCCGCGCCGGCCCCATTGTGAGGCCCGCAGGCGTTCGGTAGTCTGCTGGTCCCCGAGCGGGTGTAGCTCAGTTGGCTAGAGCGTCTGCTTGCCATGCAGAAGGTCGAGGGTTCGAGTCCCTTCACCCGCTCCTGTTGGACACCGGACCGCTCAAGGGGGGTCCGGCAGCGTCATGGCGACGTGGCGAAGTGGGAACGCTGCGGTCTGCAAAACCGCCATGAGCCGGTTCGATTCCGGCCGTCGCCTTCGTCGGGACCTGAGGGATCGCACCGGCTGCGACGTCGTCAGGTACCGGGCCGTGCGACCGGGCATCCGCGATCCTGCGGGGCGGCCCGATCCGGCGTCCGACCGCGCGGGCGTCGGCGCTACGGCGTGGGCGCGTGCTCCACGCGGACCCCGCCCACGAGCCCGCACGCCAACACCGTGACCTCGGGACCCTCGCCCGCCGCGGCGTCCATCTCGCGCCGTCCGACGATGTTGCCGCCGACCAGCCGGACCCGGGTCCCCGCCGCAACCCGGACCGTCGTGGTGCCGATCAGCGCGTACGCCCGGACCTTGGCATCCGGACCCGCCGGCGCGGTGGCGTCGATCGTCGCGCGCCCCAGCGCGCTGAAATTCGTCTCCGAGGTCCAGCCCGGGGGAAGTACGACGTCCTGACGTCCGATCAGCGAGAAGAACATGGCTACGACCATAGATGGGATGCGGGCGCCCCGGCAAGCACGCGGTCGCTGCGCACCCGTTAGGGCGCACGCCGCGAGAGGTGTTCGATCGGCCGCACGACCGCACCGCGGCGCGCGGCCGCGGGGCCCGGTGATACGGGGGCGATGTTGACCGGGCCGAGCGTCACCGACGGGGGGCCGGCTGGAGCGGGGCCCGATTCGGCGTGGTATCCGAGCCAAACCAGGCCCGAGACCACCAGCGCGACGGCGACGGCGATCCGGCCAGCGCGAGCACGGTGGGACCGGTACCAGGCCGCCGCGTGCTCGCCAAGCTCGTCGCGGTGGCCCGCATCGCGGGCCGCGGCGGGGACTGTCTCGTGGTCCCGCCAGCCGGTCTCGCCGGTGCGGCGGTCGAAGTCCCGCGCGAGCGCGATGGGATCGAGCTCGAGGTAGCTCGCATAGCTGCGCGCGAAGATGCGCGCGTATGCCGGCTCGGGCAGTTCCTCGTCGCGGTCGTCCTCGATTGCCGCAAGGAACTTCGCCCGGATGTGCAGATGGGACTCGCAGTCGGCGAGTGTGAGTCCACGCCGGACGCGCTCCTGCATCAGTGTGGCGCCGACCGGCAACTCGGGCGCCCCGGCCACCGGCTCGGCGGACTGCGCGACGAGTTCGGGTGCCGGTCGCGCCGCGTCGGAGCGGGACCGCGGGACCGCCCACGCGACCAGCGCGCGGACCGCGCGGGAGATCGAAGGCTGTCGTCACGGTTGGTCAGTACCCATCGGAGCCCGCGGGCGCGCCTCGAGAATTGGAAGCGCGCGTTACGGCTGCGACCACCGGGTCGCGGGCCCGCGTGCTCGGCGGGACGGCCGGGTCCATCGACGTGTCGTCGGTCCGGTGGCCGAGACGTGGGCGGCGCGGCCTACGCGACAAGCGACATCAGCAGATCGAGGCGCTCGAGGGCCTCGAGGGCGGCCTGCTCGACGCCGGGGCCGTCACCCGAGGAGCCGACAGCCTGCAGCGGGAACCCGGGGAACTCGAGCACGCACACCCAGCGCCCGAGCGGCGACGGCTCGGCAAGCCCGAGCTCCTCCCGGTCGATCCAGGTCTCGCGTGCCCCGAGCGCAGCCGCGACATCCAGGCGCTCGCACGTCGTCACGCTCAGGCCGTCAGCCGGCCGATGCATCGGATTCCGTTCGCATGGACTGCCGCGCGCGCGCGGCGGCGACCGCCTCACCGAGGGTGATGCCCTCGGTGTTGCGCGAGCTCCACGGCCAGCGCAGTTCACGCACGGGCGGCTCGGGCGATTCCCCCGCCGGGCCACCCGCGGAGCATGCCGGGGCCTCCACGGCCGGACGGCAGGCGTCGAGCGTCGCCGCGATCCGCGCGCAGGCGACACGTGCGCGGGCCCAGCGGTGCTCGGCGACCGCGCACCTGAGCGACGCCGCGCAGAGGATCATCTCAGCGCGACGGTCGACCGGCAGTCCCGCCGCCGCCAGTTCGCCCTGGTGGCGGGATACGAACCCGGCGATCGCGTCGGCGCGGTGCATCGCACGCGGGTGCGCCAGGCGCGGGCCGCATCGGGCGAGATCATCGAGGTAGCCGCAGATCCGCGCGCGGGCGTCGCGATCCGGGGGCGCCGCCTGGCGAGATCCGGGGCCGGGGGTCGGAACATCAACCCCGAGTGGGTCATCCGGCATGGGCTCTCCTCCGCCGTTTGCAACCGCGCTGCATGTCCAAAGGACAGGAGCCGACGGGGGTGCATCCTGATCGGGAATGCTCGGACGTCGAACCACCAGCAGGCCAACGCGCCACCCACAATCGCCGGACCTGCGCGAGCGGGCGCCCCGGCGGAGTCGGGGACGACCGCCCGGTGACGGACGGTACGGCGCGTGTGCGTTCGAAGATCGGTCCGCGGACGAACTGTGTCACGACGTCGTTTTTCCCACCATCGGGGAATGTCCCGATCTGGCCGCCGCCGGTGGGACCCCCGCCGCGGTTCGCCGCACGTTGCGACACCGCGCGTGCGGGTCGCGAGGCGCGCCTACGGCGCGGTGGGGTCAGGCTCGAGGATGAAGACCTCGATGTGGATGTCCGCATCGAGGTTGACCTGCGACAGGAAGGCCCGCACCCGACGGTTCGTCGCCGACTCGACGATCTCACGGAAGCTCTCGTGCATCGATTCCTGCCAGGCGCGCCGCATCGCGTGGACCATCTCGCCGGCGCCCCGCTCGACCAGGGTCCGTTCTGCGGGGATGAGCCCGTCGTACATCACGCAGATCAGCACGTCGCCGACCAGGTGCGAGCGGGCGTGGGTCGGGCCCTTGCCGTATTGCTGTGCGTAGAGGTGGACGATCCCGCTGGTCACGCGCGACAGGCGCGACCCGTCCGCTCGTCCACGTCGCTCGACGCTCGTCACCGGTCGCTGCACCCCCACGAAACCGCCACGCGGTCCCCCGCACGCCGGTCGCAATCGAGCCATCGGGCTCCTGAACCGGACTATACGGCGGCCGCGCGCCTTCCCCGCGCCTGCGGGAGACCCGGCAGTCCGCGCGGACCACCGCCGGGCGGCCGGACCCCGCGGTACGACGCGGCCCGACGACGCCCGGCGGCGTCTTCGCCAACAATCGTTGTCGGCGGGGCCAACCGCATGACCCACCGGACGGGAGTCCCGCGTGGGTGGCGGATCGGGACATTGCAAGTGCGGGTGGGGTGGAGGAGGCATCCTGGTGCTCTTTTGTGCTGTTGCTGTTCGCGGCGTTTCGTCATCGGCGGGATCTGGTTGGTCGTCGGCCGTCCTCGGCGCGCCGGCGGGGACCGTGCCCTGCGGGCGGATCCGCGGAGCAACTCCTTGCCGAGCGCCTGGCGCGCGGCGACATCGGTCCTGGCAGGTACCGCGTGCGGCTCAGCGCCCTGCGCGGGCTCGACCCACGCGGCGAGGGCCCGACGCCAGGGGCGTCCCGGCATCCGCGTGGCGCGCTGCTCAGATACCGGTGCCCGATGACGAGGAAGTAGGTACGCGCCGCGGCCGCACCGGTCGTGTGGGCCCCGGCAGCTGCTCGACCAACCGCAGCTGGGCGCCGGCGCGCCGGGCGCCCATCCGTCGAGGAGGCCGGTCTTCGTGTGCACCAATTTCAAGGTCAAGGCGGCCAAGGACGGCAGCGTGGTCGTCGGCCGCAGTCTCGAGTTCCCGACCCTGCTGCCGACCGCCCTCGCTGCGCTGCCCATCGGCTTCGCCGGCTCCGGGCAGGCGCCGCCTGGCGCGGGCGCGGGCGCCTCGTGGACGGCTGCGCACGGCGTGGTCGGAATGTGCGCGTTCTCGCGGCCCGAATGGTTGCTTGACGGGCTGAACACGGCCGGTCTGTCGGCGCACTTGCTCTACATGCCGGGCGGCTACTGCACCTACCAGCCCTTTGCGGGCGACGGCAGCGACCTGTCCGAGGTCGACCTGATCGCCTATCTGCTCGGCACGTGCGCGACGGTCGTCGAGGTCCGGACGGCCCTCGCCGGCATCAACATGTGGGGAATGGATCCCGGGATGGGCTTCGTGCCGCCGATCCACTGTCTCGTCCACGACGAGGTCAGCTCCATCGCCGTCGAGTTCCATCCGGCGGGCATCGGGGTCGTCGACAACCCGACCGGCGTCGGGACGAACGCGCCATACCTGGACTGGCACCTGACCAACATCGACAACTACGTGGGCCTGAGCCCCGCGAACCCGTGCGCGGTGTCGATCAACGGGAGCAGCTTCGGGGCCCTCGGCCAGGGGCAGGGACTCAAGGGGCTCCCGGGCGACTACACCGGCCCCTCCCGCTTTATCCGCGCACTGGCGATGGTCACCCTGTCCGACCAACCTGCCGACGGCGCGGACGCCGAACGGACGGCCTTGCACATCCTCAACGCCTTCGACATCCCGCCGGGCGTGATCCAGGAGGCGCTTCCGGACGGCCGTCTGGTCAACGAAGTGACTGTCTGGGATACCGTCGCCAACCTGAGCCAGAAGCGATACGCGTACCGCACCGTGACCGATCCGACCGTCTACGTCGTCGAGCTCGGCACGACCGACTTCCGGGCGCCCGCACATGCACGCGAGCTCTCGTGGGCCGGCGGCTTCGCCCCGATTGCCCTCTAGGCGCCCTGCGGTCGGCCGCGTGCGCTCTGATGGCAGGCCGCACGGATATGGTGGGTCTCGGACGGCTGCGACGCGGTGATTCGTGCATTTGGCTGAGACGATCGTCCGATATCGAGCTGGCCCGATCCGATCGCGCCGCGGACCGAGCGGTCGCGCCGACGGACGCCCGGCGGCCGCGTGATGTCGGGGACCGCCCGCCGTCTGTCGGAACTGAGCGCGCACGACCGACGCCGCGCGATCATTCGGACCAGTGCCGAGGTGATCGGTGCCTGGGTCATCCTGATCGGCGCGTTCTACCTGATCCCGGCCAGTGCCGGCACCGACGCGTCGGTCGTGCTGCGGATGGTCATCTGCATCGTGCTCCTCGTGCTGGTGCTGATCTGGCAATCGCGTCGGATCGCCCGCGCCGCCGTGCCGGCACTGCGCGCCGCCACGGCGGTCGGGGTCATCATCCCGCTGTTCTTCGTCATGTTCGCGACGATCTACCTGTCGATGTCACAGGCCTCGGGGTCGACCTTCACCCAGGGCCTCGACCACACCCGCGCGATGTACTTCACGATCACGGTGTTCTCCACGGTGGGCTTCGGCGACATCACGCCGACCACCGACCCTGCGCGTGTCGTCGTCAGCGTGCAGATGATCCTGGATCTGGTCATCATCGGCGGCGTCGTGCGCGTGCTGGTCAACGCGGCCCAGACCGGGCTGCGGCGGGCCGATCAGGAACACCAGGACGGCTGATCCCGGCGTCGGTCCGGCGCGGGTGCGCTGGTAAGCTGCGACGGCATTTCGCCCGGCACCGCCCTCAAGGTCTGTGGCCATGCCCATCTCGATCCGCCTGACCGCAGCCGCGCCGCGCCGGCGTCTGCCGGGGTGTCCGCGACACCGCCCCGCCGGCCCGGCGGTAACTCGCGTCCGATGACCATCCCCGAGGGTCTGCATTCGCTGTTTGTGATCACGCTGATCGCGGCCGTGACACCGCTGATGGCCGCGCGCGTGCCCGGATCCCGGATCCCGGAAGTGGTCCTGTTGATCGTGTTGGGCATTGTGGTCGGCCCCGGTGTCCTCGGGCTCGCGCAGAATTCCCCGGCGATCGATCTGATCGCCAACGTGGGGCTCGGGATACTGTTCTTCCTGGGCGGGTTCGAGCTCGACCGGGTCGTCATGATGGGCCAGAACGGGCGGGCCGCGGCGGCGGCGTGGCTCGTGTCGATGGCCCTCGCGCTCGGGCTCGTGGGAATGCTCGCCGCCTCCGGGTTCGTGCGCGCCTTCCTGCCGGTGGCGATCGCGCTGACGACGACCGCCCTGGGGACGCCGGTACTGCTGATCTTTCGCCGCTGGTTCCCGAACGCCGAGGCCCTGCGCATGGCCCTGTATTCGGCCACCGGTCTGCCGCTGATCGTCGCGATCAGCGAGATCGGCCTGCAGACGGGGGTCATGCGACCGGAGAACGCCGCGGCGCTCGTTGGTGCCGCGTTGCTGTCGGTCATCTTCCTGCCGATGCTCGCGCGCATGCTTCCGCGGCCGACGCTGGCGCCGTCGGCGGACAACGCCGAAGCAGTCCCGGCCGTCGAATGACGGCGCGGCCGGGAGACGTCGGGATGAACGCGCCCGGCTCGCTCGCGCGGCGCCGCGCCGGGCGGGGGCTACTGCACGCGGCTACCAGCGATGCCCTGCGCCACCCCACGCCGGAGCAACGCGCGCTGCGCGGCCGGGCGGGCCGCACCTCGGCGCCGCGCTCCAGTCACGGTGAGTTTGCGGTGTCGGCGACCCGCCCGGATCCGGTCGAGCTGCTCCTCGGCCAGGCGACGACGCGTGTGCCCGACCTCGTGCCGGTCCGACACGGCCGCATGCTGGAGTCGCCGTTTGCCTTCTTTCGGGGCGCGGCGATCGTCATGGCCAACGACTTGGCCGATACGCCGACCAGCGGCTTGCGGGCCCAGGTGTGCGGCGACGCGCACCTGGCGAACTTCGGGGTCTTCGCGACCCCCGAGCGCCGCATGGTCTTCAGCCTGAATGACTTCGACGAGACGCTGCCAGGCCCCTGGGAGTGGGATGTCAAGCGGCTGGTCGCGAGCGTCGAGATCGCCGGCCGCGAGAACGGCTTCGGGACGCGGGCGCGCCGGAACATCCTGCTCCGGACCGTCCGCTCGTACCGGCAGGCGATGCGCGAGTTCGCCCAGCTGGGCAATCTCGCGGTCTGGTACGCGAGCCTCGACGTCGACCGCATGATGCGCGAGTTGCGCACGCGCATCGATCCGGCGCGCCTCAGGCGCACCGAGCGCGATATCGCCAAGGCGCGGACGCGCGACTCACTGCGTGCGGCGCTCAAGCTCACGCGCTCGGCGGGCGGCGAGCCGCGCATCGTCAGCGATCCGCCCCTGATCGTCCCGTTCGAGGAATTGGCGCTCGTCGTCGACCCCGAGGAGTTCTCGGCGAATATGCATGCGGGGCTGCGGCAGTATCGGCGCAGCCTGCAGACCGAGCGCCGCGTGATCGTCGAGGAGTTCCGGTTTGCCCACCTCGCGCGCAAGGTGGTCGGCGTGGGCAGCGTCGGGACCCGCTGCTGGATCGTGCTTCTTGATCGGACGCGACGCCAACGATCCGCTGATCCTGCAGATCAAGGAAGCCGAGCGGTCGGTGCTCGAGGACTTCGTCGGCGTCAGCGCGTACCGGAATCACGGCGAGCGGGTGGTCGCAGGTCAGCGGCTCATGCAGGCCGCCAGCGACATCTTCCTCGGCTGGCAGCGGGTCATGGGGGGCGACGGTGTCCGGCGCGACTACTACGTCCGCCAGTTTCACGACGGCAAGGGCTCGGCCACGATCGAGGCGTTCACCGAGCTCGGGCTCGCAGAATACGCGGCGCTGTGCGGCTGGACGCTGGCCCGTGCCCATGCTCGCTCAGGCGACCGGATCGCGATCGCCGCATACCTGGGCGCGGGCAAGACGTTCGACATCGCCATGGCCGACTTCGCCGCGGCCTACGCGGACCAGAACGAGCGCGACTACGCGACGTTCGCCGCGGCCGTGCGCGAGGGCCGCATCGAGGCGCGCCCCGGGCTCTGAGGCCGGCGGCTGGAGCCGCCCGCCCAGGCTGCCGATGGACGCTGCAACGGGTGCGCCGCAGGGCCGGTGCACCGACGACCCGATCGGCAGGGGACGAGGGATGGCGGCACGCGTCGCGCGCGCGCGGTGGACCGGATGGCGTCGGGCGGCAGCGGCCGGGGTAGTCGTCGCGGCGGGGCTCGTGCTCGCCATCGCACCGTCGGCCGGCAGCGCGTCGGCGCCCTCGTGGCTGGCCACCGTCAACGCCTACCGGACCGCATCCGGGCTCGTGCCGGTCGCCGAGAACGCCGCCTGGAGCGCCGGCATCGCCGACCACCTGATCTACATGGCACGGACGCCGGCCGCGTACTTCGTCGGTGCCTACCGGAGCCTGCACACCGAGAACCCCGCAAGCCCGTACTACACCGCCGTCGGCGCGGCCGCCGCCCAGTCGAGCGACCTCTACGAGGGGGTCGGCTCGCCGGGTGCGGCGATCGACGGATGGATGGCGGCGCCCTTCCACGCGATCGGGATCCTGCGCGCCCAACTGCGCCAGGTCGGATTCGCCTTCAACGGCGCCGACGCGAACGCGGGACTCGACGTCATCCGCGGGCTGAGCGGGCCACCGTCCTCGCGGCCGATCCTGTTCCCGGGCCCGGGCGCGGTCTCCGCGCTCACGGCCTACGCCGGCGACGAGTCGCCGAACCCGCTCGAGACCTGCAACTGGACCTCGGCCGGACTTCCGCTGATCGCGCTGCTGCCGGCGACGCCCGCGCCGGGGACGAGTGCCACGTTGACCGCGCGCGGCGGGGTCCGCGTGCCGACGTGCGTGGTGGACCAATACACCTATCGCACCAGCGACCCGGTCTACGGGCCGACCGGCCGCGAAATCCTCCAGGCCGATCACGCCGTGCTCGTGATGCCCGAGCGGCCGCTGACCAACACGCGCTACACGGCGACGATCCGCCAACCCGGCCGCGCGGCCATCGCGTGGTCGTTCTGCGGCCCGCGCTGCGTCGGGCATCCCGGAGCGCCCGTGATCAGCCGTCTGGTCGCCGGCGCGGGACGGCTCACGGTGGCCTGGCGGCCGCCCGCCGACACGGGCGGCGCAACGATCGTGTCGTATCTGGTGCGGGCCACCGGCAACGGCGCGACGGCGGTCTGCACGACGAGGCGCACCGTCTGCACGCTCACCAGGCTGGCGCGCCGCCGCGCCTATCTCGTGCGCGTCGTTGCGCGGTCGGCCGCCGGCAGTTCGCCGGCCTCGGCCGCCCGGCGCGCGCGCACCGGCTAGCGATCGCGCCGCGAGGGGTGCGGCGCGAGCGGGAACCCTTGCCGCGGCGGGCGCCCGTGGCGGTCTTCTCCGGGCGCGGATCCCGCTACGCTGCGCACAGGAGGCGGTATGCATGGCGGACTGCGACTCGCCCAGCGTCGGCGAAGGACGGTGACATTGTGGGATTGATGCAACGCGCATCATTGGTGTTCAAGGCGAAGGCCAGCAAGGCCCTCGACAAGGCGGAAGACCCGCGCGAGACGCTCGACTACTCGTATGAGCGCCAGATGGAGATGCTCCAACAGGTGCGCCGCGGGGTCGCCGACGTCGCGACGAGCAAGAAGCGCGTCGAGCTTCAGCAGAAGCAACTCGAGCAGAGCATCCAGAAGCTCGAGGGCCAGGCGCGCGACGCGATGGCCGCCGGCCGCGAGGATCTCGCCCGGACGGCGCTCGAGCGCAAGAAGGCCGCGCAGCTGCAGCTGCAGGGCCTCGACGAGCAGCAGACCCAGCTGCAGGGCGAACAGGACAAGCTGATCCTCGCCGAGCAGCGGCTGACCGCCAAGGTCGAGGCGTTCCGCACCCAGAAGGAGACGATCAAGGCGCAGTACACCGCCGCCGAAGCGCAGGCCAAAGTCGGCGAGGCGGTCTCAGGGATCTCCGAGGAGATGGGCGACATCGGCATGGCCATGCAGCGCGCCCAGGACAAGGTCGCCACCATGCAGGCGCGCGCCGGCGCGGTCGACGAGCTGATCGACTCCGGGGCGCTCCAGGACCTCTCGGCGCCCGGCACCGACTCGATCGACCGGGAACTCGCGCAGATCAGCGCGAAATCGTCAGTGGACGCCGAGCTCGCGGCACTCAAGAAGGAACTCGGCACCGGGCCAGATGCACCGGTCGCGTCGTCGGAGACGCCCGCGGTGCCGTCCGAGACGCCGGCCACGCCCGCCGAACCGCCGTCGGAGGGCGCCGCATGATCGTCGTCCGGATCCTCGACGAGGGGCAGTTCGCGCTGCCGGACTCGGCACGCGCCGAGCTCGAGGCTCGCGATGCGCGCCTTCTGGACGCGCTCGAGTCCAACGACGAGACCGCCTATACGGCCGAGCTCGTCGAGCTGCTCGGGTTCGTGCGCAAGGAGGGCACCGAGCTGCCCCTCGACGTCATCACCCCCTCGGAGTTCGTGCTGCCGGGCCGCGACGTCTCGATGGCGGGGGTCCGCGATTTCCTCGGCGACCACGCCGCCTAGTCCGGCACCGCCGGCGGTGCGCGCGGGCGTCGCTCGCGCACACCGACCGGCACGTGCAACGCGCGGCCGTCGCGATGACCGATGCCTGAGATGACCGACCGTCTGCGAGTCGACGCACCGCCGCCCGTACTGGCGACCCGGCGCTTTGATCCGGAGGTCATCGAGCGGCTGCGGCAGCGGTTTGCGCTCACGGTCCACGACCGGGATGAGGTCATGCCTCGCGCCGAGCTTCTGAGCGCGTGCCGCGGTGCGCACGGGGTCATGGTGACACCCGGCGACCGCATCGACGCCGAGTTCCTGAACGCGGCGGGGCCCCGCCTGAAGGTCGTGGCGACCCTCTCGGTGGGCGTCGATCACGTCGACCTGGTCGGCGCCGCGCGACGGGGGGTCCGCGTCGCCTACACGCCGGATGTGCTGACGCGGGCCACGGCCGAGCTGACGATCACGATCATGCTCGCGCTGCTGCGGCGGGTCGTCGAAGGCGACCGTCTCATCCGTGCCGGCATCCCGTGGAGCCTGTCGCCCGGGTTCATGCTCGGCCGGTCGCCGGCGGGGCTGCGCTTCGGCTGCGTCGGCTACGGGCGGATCGGGCGCGAGGCCACCCGGCTCGCCGCGGCGGCTTGGCATGCGGGTCGTCCACTGCGGGCGCGTCCCCCGCGGGGAACCAGGCGAGGTGTCGTTCGACGAGCTGGTGGCGACCAGCGATGTCATCAGCATCCACACGCCGCTGACCGATACCACCCGCCACCTGTTCGACGGGGCGGTGTTCGCGCGCATGAAGCCCTCGGCGATCCTCGTCAACACGAGCCGGGGAGCCGTCGTGGACGAGGCGGCGTTGGCGCGCGCCCTGCATGACGGGGTCATCGCCGGCGCGGCCCTCGATGTGTTCGAACACGAGCCGGCCGTCGATCCGGTGCTTGTGGGGCTCGACAATGTCGTGCTCGTACCGCATCTGGGCAGCGCCACCCACGAGACCCGCCGGGCGATGGGGATGCTGTGCGCGGACGCGTTGGAGACGGTGCTGCTCGGCACCGGCGACGCGCGGAACTTCGTGGGCGCCTAGACGCTCGCGAGGACCGCGCGGGCGCTTGAGACCTCGGCCAGGTCCCGCCGCAGCGCTGTCCAGCCGCGCCGGCACGCCGCCCCACTCGACGACGCCCTGCACGCCGTGCACTGGCTGCAACTCCATCACGGTGCTGACCAGCATGCCGGCCTCGGCGTCCTGGAGGTCGTCGAGCCGCCGCGGATGCACGTGCAGCTCGGTGACCTCGGCGACCAGGCGCCGCGTGATCGAATCGAGGATCCCCGTCGACAGCGGCGGGGCGCACACCTTGTCGCCCTCCAGCCAGAGAAACGACGACGTCGGGCCCTCGAGGATCGCGGTGGTCTCCGGGTCATAGAGGAGCGCCTCGTCGGCGCCGGCGGCCTTTGCGCGCCGGTTGGCCTGCATGTTGGCCGCGTATGAGAGCGTCTTGGACCCGATCAGCAACGGGGTGATCCGGTGCGCCTGGGCGCTCAGCAGCCAGCTCGCAGGCAGCTTGGGCAGCGGCTCCTCGCGGATGATCCGCTGGCCTCCGCGGGTCAGCATGATTCGCACCGCGCAGTCGGGCACGCTGGCGGCGGCGCAGAGTGCGTCCAGCTCGCGCGCCACCAGCCCACGGTCCATCGGCAGGTCGATCCCGGCGGCGGACTTGGCCAGCCGGTCGAGGTGCGCGTCGGGGGTCCGCGGCCGGCGCGCGTAGGCGCGCAGGCCTTCGAAGACCCCGTCGCCGCGGACCAGGCCGTCGTCCAGCAGCGGCCGGGCCGGCAGGCCGGGGGCGCACAACTCGCCATCGATCATGATTCGCGGGGCCGTCGGGCCGGTCATGCAGCCACCTTCTGTCTGGAGATTTCCGGGCGCGTCCACCCAGGCAACGGCACGCGCCGCGCCGTTCTTGAGCAACGGTGCGGGCACGGGCGCCCGCGGCACGGCCGGGACATGCCGCGTGCCGGGCCCCGGCGCCGGTACAGTTTCTACACATTACGTGTTTGCTGGAGTTTCCTGCCTGTCACGGCGCCCGAGGCGTCGAGATTCCCCTGCTACGAGCGCCGGGCCCGCGCCGCGCGGGTGTATTTTTCTCTTGCGAGGTGGGGAAGATGGTCGCTAGCATCGCTGGGAACCGGTAGTAGCCGGCATGGTGGTTGGTGCCTTTTCCGTATGCGCCTGCACCAGACCAATTGACCGACGGCCCACACGCCGTTGGGCGGCCACCCCGCGCGTGCGGGCCCGCCGCATTGCGTAAGGGGGGGATTTGGCACGACAGAGCGTGGTGATCCGGCTTGCCGGGGAGTCCGGTGAGGGGGTCATCTCCTGCGGGGACATTCTGACGCAGGCCGCCGCACGGGGCGGTTACTGGACGCAGACGTTCCGGACGTATCCGGCCGAGATCCGCGGCGGGCCGTGCATGTACCAGGTCCGGATGGGCGAGGACCGTATCTACAGCCACGGCCGGGAGGTCGACCTGCTGGTGTGCTTCAACCAGGAGGCGTGGGATCTGCACCACGATTCCCTCGCTGCTGACGGGGTCATCCTCTTCGACGAGACGTCGGTCGAGATCCCCGAGGAGTACGTGGAGCGGGCTCGTCCGGTCCGCATGGAGAAGCTCGCCAAGGAACTCGGCGGGTCCTCGCGTGCCAAGAACATGGTGGCGGCCGGCGCGGTCTGCGGGGTCATCTCGTTCGACACCACCCCGATCGAAGAGCTCGTGACGGTGCGCTACGCCCACAAGGCGGGCGTCGCCGATGCCAACCTGGCTGCCCTTGCCGCCGGGAAGGACGAGGCCGCCGATCTGACCGGCGTGCTCGAGATCACCCACCCGGCCGAGATCGAGGAAGACCGCGTGCTGATGTCGGGCAATCAGGCCATCGCCCTGGGTGCTGTCGCAGCCGGCCTGGATTACTTCGCCGGATACCCGATCACCCCAGCGTCGGACATCCTCGAGTGGCTGTCGGCCAAGTTGCCGGCGACCGGCGGCGTCACGATCCAGATGGAGGATGAAATCGCCTCCCTGGCGTCGGTCATCGGTGCCTCCTACACCGGCGCCAAGGCCGCCACCGCGACCTCCGGCCCCGGCCTGTCACTGATGAGCGAGCTGCTCGGCTACGCCGGGACGGCGGAGATCCCTTGCGTGATCATCGACGCCCAGCGCGGCGGCCCGTCGACGGGTCTGCCGACCAAGACCGAGCAGTCCGACCTGAACCACGCCCTCTACGGCGGGCACGGCGAGGCACCCCGCGTGGTGATCGCGCCGACGAGCGTCGAGGACTGCTTCTGGGCCACGGTCGACGCATTCAACTATGCCGAGCGGTACCAGGTGCCGGTCATCATCCTGACCGACCAGGGACTTGCGACCCGCATGGCGGTGATCACGGCTCCGGACCTCTCGAAGGTCGAGAAGTGGCCGCGCAAGACGGCCAAGGACGTCGAAGGACGGGCGCGCCGCTACGAGCTCACCGAGGACAACATCTCCCCGATGGGACTGCCCGGCGAGCCGAACGGCCAGTACGTGGCCACCGGCATCGAACACGACGAATGGGGGCACCCGGCGTATACGCCGGAGATCCACACCGCCATGCAGGCCAAACGCTGGAAGAAGCTCGACCCGCTCGCCAACGGCGTCGCGCGCCATGAGCGCTACGGCGACGAGCAGCCCGCGATCGCGGTCATCGGGTTCGGGTCGACCTTCGGTGCCGCGCGCGAAGGCATCGACATGGCCCGTGCCGATGGCCTGTCGGTCGGGGCGTTCTACCCGCGTGTGCTCGGCCCACTGCCGGTCGATGCCGTCCGCGAGTTCACCGCGAATGCGTCGACCGTCGTCGTCCCTGAGGTCAACTACTCCGGCCAGCTGGCCCGCCTGCTGCGCAGCGAGGTCGGCATCAGTGTCGACAGCCGCGCCAAGTGCGACGGCTTGCCGTTCACCGCCGAGGATATCTACGAGATGATCACGGAGGCCGCACGATGAGCACCACTCCCGCACAGCGCAAGCCCACCGACTACAAGTCCGACCTGAAGCCGATCTGGTGCCCGGGTTGCGGCGACTACGGTGTGCTCGCTTCGCTCTACCGCGCCTTCGCGGAGCTCGACCTCGACCCGACCAACACGGTCGTGGTCTCGGGGATCGGCTGCTCGAGCCGCCTGCCCGGGTTCGTGACGACGTACGGGGTGCACACCCTGCACGGGCGTCCGCTGCCGGTCGCCCTCGGCGTCAAGCTGGCCAACCCCGACCTGACGGTCGTGGCGGTGGGCGGCGACGGCGACGGGTTTGCGATCGGCGCGGGTCACTTCCCGCACGCCGCACGCCGCAACATCGACATCACCTACATCGTGATGGACAACGAGATCTACGGTCTGACCAAGGGCCAGGTCTCGCCGACGTCGCTCACCGAGCAGAAGGCGCCGTCGACCCCGTGGGGCAACCTCGAGACACCCGCTGAACACCCTCGCGCTCGCGGTCGCCGCGAACGCGTCGTTCGTGGCGCGCGGTGCGTCGTTCAACACCAAGGCGCTGACCGAGCTCATGGTCCAAGCCATCGAGCACAAGGGGTTCAGCTTCATCGACGCGATGTCCCCGTGCGTGATCTTCAACAACAAGCAGGAGTCGTGGAAGGAACTCGTCATCGACGTGGATCCCGGCCACGACCCCGCTGACCGTACGGCCGCGTTTGACCTCGCACTGCGTGGCGGGTTCAAACTCGGCATCCTGTACCGCGAACTGCGCCCGACGCTCGACGAGAAGTACGCCGCGCTGATCGAGCGCACTCCGGACAGCGATATCGCGGCGATGATGGAGTCCTTCAGCGCCCGCAAGGGCGCGGCGATCGCCAAGCCGACCGTCTGAGCACTCACGCCTGGCCGCTGCTCGTCCTCGCGACGGGCAGCGGCAGCGCCGTACCGTCGCCGCGCGTCGCGCCGGTCGCTACCGTTCAGCCCGCTCCGCGCACGCGCACGTCCGCCTCGCGTGCCGCGTTCTGCTGGGTCTCCCGCGCCGCGCGCAGCCGCGCCGCGAGGTCCGGATCGGCGAGCGCGAGGATCTGCGCGGCCAGCAGCCCCGCGTTGCGCCCGCCGTCGATGGCGACCGTCGCCACCGGGACGCCCTTCGGCATTTGGACGATCGACAGCAGCGAATCGAGGCCCTGCAGCGCGGTGGTCTTGACCGGCACGCCGATCACCGGAAGAGTGGTCACGGCCGCCAGCATCCCGGGGAGGTGAGCCGCACCGCCGGCACCCGCGATGATGACCTGGAGCCCACGCCCGGCCGCGTCGGTCCCGTAGGCGATCATCTCGTGCGGCGTACGGTGGGCGGAGACGACGCGCACCTCGTGCGCGACGCCGAGTTCGACGAGGACATCGACGACGCCTGCATCACGGGCAGGTCGGAATCGCTGCCCATCACCACACCGACGCGCGCGGTCACAGCCCCACCCGCTGCACCGCGGCGCGGGCGATCTCGAGCGCCTCGTCGGGCGCGCCCGCGAGCGCGGTGACGTGTCCCATCTTGCGTCGCACGCGCACCTCCGCCTTGTCGTAGAGATGTAGGTGGGCTCCGCGGACGCTCACGGCGCCGGCGAGGCCCGGTCGACTCGGCCCGCTGACCGTGCCAAGGATGTTGACCATCGCCGCGGATGGCGCACGCAGGAGCGGCGGCCCCAGGGCCAGCCCGAGGATCCCGCGCAGGTGGTTCTCGAATTGCGAGGTCTCGCACGCCTCGATCGAGTAGTGCCCGGAGTTGTGCGGGCGGGGGGCCAGTTCGTTGACCAGCACCTGGCCGTCCTCGAGCAGGAACATCTCGACGCCCGTGACGCCGAGCCCCTCCGCTGCGGCTGCGGCGGCCCGCGCGATGCGCTTGGCCTCGGTCCGCAGGGCTTCGTCGATCCGCGCCGGGACGATGACTTCGTTGCAGACGTGATCGCGCTGGACGGTCTCGCACACGGGATAGACCGCCTCCTCGCCACGGGTGCTGCGCGCGACCATCGCCGCCAGCTCCATCACAAACGGCACGAACGCTTCGACGAGCACCCCCTCGCCCGCGTCGAGCCGGCCGAAGGCCTCCGCTGCCTCCTCCGGGGTCCGGCTGGTTGCATTCCCGTAGCCGTCGTAGCCAAGCTTGCGCGCCTTCAGGACCAGCGGCCAGCCGAAATCGCGGCCGACGGCCGCGAGCTCCGCGGGTTGCTCGACGACGACGTGCGGCGGCACCGGAAGCCCGTGGCGATCGAGCAGCGCCTTCTGCAGCGCCTTGTCCTGGATGACGGCGAGGCGCTCGGGGAGGGGGTAGACGGGTGTTCCGGCCGCGGCGACCTCGGCGAGCACGGCGGCGTCGACGAATTCGTTCTCAAGGGTGACCAGCTTGCTGACCCGGCCGAGCTCCCGGATCGCGTCGGGATCCTTCCAGTCCCCGGCGACCACGCCGGCTGCGACCAGTCCCGCCGGCTCGTTCGGCGCCCCGAGCACGCCGACCCGGAGCCCGAGCGGCCATGCCGCCAGGCAGGTCATCCGCGCCAGCTGCCCGGCGCCGGCGATCCCGACGTCGAAGCGGTGCGGCTCGGCGGGCGGCATTGGCACGATGTGGACGCTACCAAGCGCCACGGCGGTCGGTTCCGCCGCCGGCGCCGTACACGGCTCGGGGGTGCGCTGGTACACTCAGCTCCCCTTGGGGCGCTTAGCTCAGTTGGGAGAGCACCAGCTCGACAAGCTGGGGGTCACTGGTTCGAGCCCAGTAGCGCCCATGAGAACCCCATCGGCAAGAGGTTGTTGACCCGAGCCGCGTGCCATCGGCGCCACCGGGACCCGCGCGTGTACGTGGCGTGAATACCCTCGTGCATACCTCGGATTCAGTCCGCGGAGTCGGCCGTGACCGTGGCCGCTGGCGTCAGGCCGGAACCGTCCGCCTCCGGCGCTAGCGTCAGAGGATGCCGCGCAGCCTGAGCCAAGACGAGTGGCACCAGCGAGCTGCCGCCGTTCGCATCGAGTGGGAGGCTCCTGTCACCGGCGGGAATGCCAAGACTCCGGCCCGGTGCCTGACGTGTGGGCACCGTTGGGAGGATCTCCCGAACAACATACGACGGGGCCACGGGTGTCCCGCATGCGGCGGCGTACCACCAGTGTCCCAGGCCGAATGGGATCGGCGAGCCGCCGCGGTCGGTATCGCCTGGGAGGCGCCCGTTGCCAATGGGCACACAAAGACGCCGGCCCGATGTGTTTCGTGCGAAGCACGATGGTCCGTGTGGCCGAAGATGGTCGGTGAGGGGCGCGGGTGTCCTTCATGTGGGCGCCTCGCCCCGTGAAGACGGCACCACGAGACAAAGTGAGCACAGATAAGCGGGTGCGCCCGCCGCGCGCGCACCGGTGCGCACCATTGCGCGACGGAGGAATGAGTGGGACGTGGACGCGGCCTCACCCCATCCGATTGAAGAGGTGCACGGATGGATGCGCGCCACAAGATCCCCGTCGGCCGTCCAGGTCCGCCGCCGGGAGGGTGGTGCTTTAGTGGCGGTCGTGGCGTTTCGATTCGCCGTCGAGGGAGTGGGCAGCCGTGACAGCAGGAGACACCGGGACAGGCCGCGCGAGGACACGAGCGATGCGCAGCGTGGTCGGACTTGCGGTGGCGCTTGGCCTGGTCGTGAGCGCGGCGGGGATTTTCAGCGCAACGGTGCAGGCCAGCGTGTCGAAGGCCGCCGCCCGCTCGCCCAACGAGCTGATCCCGCTCTATGACAACGCCAACCCGAGCGATTGGACCACCGCCTGCTCGCAGGTGAACGGAAGTCACGGGGGGTCCTTCCTCATCGCCGACGTGGCCCAGGGGCAAGGTCCCGGCACAGCACCCGTCGCGAGTTGGAAGAGCGTGATCAACCACTGCAATACCTACGGCAGGGCGTCCGTGATCGGCTACGTCTGGACGAATTACGGGGCAGGCGGCACCGCGAGTATTGCGAGCATCGAGGCCCAGGTGAACGCGTGGTACGCCTACTATCCCGGACATATTGCGGGCATCTTCTTCGACGGCGTCTCAGACACCGTACCGGGCACATCCACGAGCAACTCCAGCTTCTACCGCACGCTCGCCTCGTACGTCCACAAGCATGAGGGAAACAACGACGAAGTCGTCTTCAACTACGGCGCAAACCCGGGCTCAGGCTGGATGTTCAACTCCAGCAACGCCAACAACGCGGACATCGTGGTGACCTTCGAGGGCTCATACAACACCCCCGGTGAGAACCCCTATACGGCGTGGAGCCCCGCTGCCTGGGAGCAGAACTACCCCGCCGGTGACTTTGCGGCACTCGTCTACGACGCGCCCGACAGCACCAGCACCCCGCAGCCGTCATCGGCGTGTACGTCCCTGCGCCAGCAAAATCTCGGCTACCTCTATGTCGGGACGTGGTACGACGTGCTGCCGCCGTACTTCAGCACGTTCCTCAAGGAGTGCTGAGGGGAGCGCGTACCCGCGCCGTCGTCGATCAAGGCGCCATCGCGGCCTCGCGCACGTCATCGAGAGCGAGGCGCGGCCCGGCTCGCCCGACCGCTCGAGACCGCTGAGGCCACCGGCGCACATGTCGTCGAGGTCACTGGCGCCCACACGTCCGAGAACCTCGTGCATCTCGAGGGCTTTCGGCATTCTTGGCCAACCGCCGCGCCCGTCGTGATGTGCGTGCCAATTCCCGCAGCGACCGGTTCGGGGTCGGCATGGGTCACGGGCCAGTGCCACTACCGATCGCCCAGGACTCCCGCCGCAGCCCGGTGGTGAGATCGACGTCCACGCTGCGGATCGCGGCGTTCGCCAAGCGCGCCGCCTGTGCCCGGCACAGACGATGCCCCGCGGACCGGACTCCTGCACGCCGTGCCGGCGGGTGTCACTGGGTGCCGTGTTCGCCCTCGAAGCGGATGCGCCGGTGGCTTCCGTCGCAAAACGGCTTGCTCGCCGAGGCACCGCAGCGGCAGAGCGCGAGTCGGCTGCCTTCACGTATCACGCGCCCGTCAGCGTCGACGACCCGCACGGGGCCACGGACGAACAGTGGACCATGCGAACGCGGCTCGATGGTCACGTTGACGGGTGCCTGTCGGGGAGCTTGCCCGTCCAGCCTGCGGTAGTGCAGCGCCCCCGTGGGGCAGGTCTCGATGGTGTTCGCGATCGCGTCAGCATCGGCAGCGTTGACATCCACCCACGGTCGCGCCTTCGCGTTGAAGACCTGCGGGAGGCCGTGGACGCAGTGGCCGGTATGGATGCACAGCCGCGGCTCCCAATGCACCTCGATCGCCGCGGTGGCATACACGCGTTCCGGATCACGCTCGCTGGAGCTCATCGGTGTACCTCCGGCTCGTTGGCCACGGCCGAGCGTACTCTGCAGGACTCGGTTGAGTTGTGAGTGCGCGCGCTCGCCCCGTCGACTGCGCGGCCGACGACTCGCCGCGCCCCGCTCGGTGACTTCGCCAGCCGCGCCGCCGGTCTCCTCCCGCCCGGACCGATGCCGCGTCAACCGTCGGGCGCGCGGGCCACGACGGCGTCGGGCCGGTCCCGCCACGCCGCGGTGAGCACTCGATCGACGTGGTTATGCAGGACGCGGTCGCGAAGCCGGTTCGGGATGACCACGGGGATCAGCACGACGATCGCCTCGTCTGAGCGCTCGCCAGGCACGTGCACGACTCTACGCTGCCCCTGAACGGAGCCGGCGATCCCCCCGTGATCGGCCCCTGGTCAGGGTCGTGGCGATGCCCTCCTGCGGACACTCCACAGGCCTGCGCGTACCTGAGCTCGTCGCATGGTCGCGCATCGCGCCGGCAGCCCTGTAGAGTCGCCCCCATGTATGTGTCTGTCGCCCTCATTGTCGTACGTCATCCTGGCGTCCATGGTTGGGCTGTGGGGTCAGCGCAAGGGGTACAGCTTTGGGATCGGCTTCCTCCTGTCCCTGGTGTTGAGCTTCGTCATCGGTTCGGTCACGGTCTTCCTGCTCAAGGACAGGCAGACCGGGCGGCGCGGCATCGTCACCTGGATGGCCTAGGACAACCGAGGTGGACTGCGGACTGCGTAGTTGTGGCCACGGGCTCGCCCTTCGTCGGGGCGATCGCGAGGCCAGCGAGGGCTCGCGACCGAGACGTGTGGGGTCAGTGGTGCGCGGACGTCGTCGGTCAGCACGAACACGCCGCCCCGACGATGCGTGTCGCGCGCCTGGCTTCGCGAGGTCTGACGTGCCGGTCGGGATGCGCGCGTCGCACCTGCGCATCCCGGTCGGTCACTCGGGCGGCAGCAGTGCCGCGAGCGGGACGTCGGGATCCGCGAGCGCAACCGGATCGACGGGGCGGTCCGAGCGCACGAGCGCCTGGATGGGCTCGGTGACGCCCCAGATGTTGACGTTCATGCCGGCGCGCACGCGACCGTCGATCATCCAGAAGGCGATGAACCGCCCCGCATCGAGATCGCCGCGGACGACGACGTCATCTGCCGTGCCGCCCGGCACGTACCCGGAGTACTCCATGCCCCAGTCGTACTGGTCCGAGTAGAAGTACGGCACCCGGTCGTAGACCGTCGGGGTGCCGGCCATGTTCGCCGCCGCAACCGGGCCCTGGTTGAGTGCCGCCGCCCAGTGCTCCAGGCGCAGGTGGGTCTGCAGGTGCGGGTAATAGACATTGGCCACGTCACCGGCGGCGAAGATGTCGGGATCGCTCGTCGTCAGGTGCTCGTCGACCACGACACCGTTGACGACCGTCAGGCCCGCTGCCTCGGCGAGCGCGGTGTTGGGGGTGATGCCGATCCCGACGATGACGACGTCCGCCGCGATCACCGTGCCGTCGGCCAGGCGGACCCCGGTGGCGCGGGTACCGTCGCCCTCGATCGCGTCGACCCGCACCTCGAAGCGCAGATCCACGCCGTGTCCGCGATGCAGCTGCGCGTACGCACCGGCGATCTTGGGGCCCAAGACGCCGACCAGCGGCAGCGACGCCATCTCGAGCACCGTCACCGTCGGCCCCGGCGGCGCGTGCGGCCGCCGCCGTCTCCAGACCGATCCAGCCGGCGCCGATGATCGCGACCCGCGAGGCCGCGGCCAGCGCGGACCGCAGGGTGTCCGCGTCGCCCAGCCGCCGCAGGTACAGCACGCCGTCCAAGTCGGCCCCGGCGACGCCGAGCCGCCGCGGCGAGGAGCCCGTCGCGACCAGGAGGCGCGTATAGGGCAGCCGCGACCCGTCGGCGCTCTCGACCTCGCGGGCGACGGGATCGATGCGCGTCACGGGCAACCCGAGCCGCAGTTCCACCTCGTGTTCGGGGTACCAGCCCGCCGGGTGCACGAAGACCGACTCCCGCTCGGACGCTTCCCTGCAGGTACTCCTTGGACAGCGGCGGCCGCTCGTAGGGCCGCTCGTGCTCATCACCCAGGAGCACGATGCGTCCCGCGAAGCTCCTCGCCGCGGAGTGCCTCGGCTGCCTTGGCTCCGGCGAGTCCGCCGCCGACGATGACAAAGGTGTCCTGGCTTGATGGCACGTCGTCTCCATCCCGATCGTTCTGCGGTCGGCCGCGCCGGTGCCGCGCGGTCGGGGTCGTCCGGCCCAACAACGCATGCACCGAGGCTGGAATGGCGGACATCTCCGCGCTCACGCAGTCGTGCGCGGTGGGCTCACGATAACGCGCGATCGTGGCCGCGACGACCCCGCAACATCGCCGCGCGGGCGCCGCAGGTCACGGTCTCGTTGCGACCGGCTCCCCGGCGTCCGGCAGGAGATAGCGCAACATGACGACGCCGCCGGCAAACGCGTGCGAGTCGACGAGCCGGAGCCGCGTCGGTGCCACGGCCGCGGCAAACAACGGCCTGCCCGTGCCGATCAAGACCGGATGCAGGTAGAGCCGGAGCTCGTCGACGAGCCCGTGGCGCAGAAACGTCGCGGCCAGATCGGCCCCGCCGAGGAACAGATCGCCGGACACCTGCGTCTTGAGTGCGTTGATCTCCGCGGGCACGACCTCCCTGGCGATGGTCGTGTTCCAGCCTGCGCGCTCGAGCGTGCGCGAGTAGACGATCTTCGGCGTCTCGCGCCAGATGCCCGCGAACTCGACCACCGGCGCGGGGGCGGCGGGATCGGCGTCCGCGGTGGGCCAGAAGCGGGCCATCAGCTCCCAGGTGACCCGGCCCTCGAGGAATGCGCCGGCATGGCGCAGTTCGTCGTTGAAGTGCCAGTGCAGTTCGTCGTCGACGAGGCCCCAGTCGATCTCGCGGTTCGGTCCCTCGAACAAGCCGTCGAGCGAGACGGAGATCATGAGGACGACCCGTGCCATGCCGGCGCTAGCGCTCGAGCGCTTCCGGATGCCCGAGCGTGCCCAGCTCGGCGACGTCACGGCGGAAGAGCAGGCCGACGGCCCAGTCGGCGGCGATCCGGCCCTTGCGCCGGACGCCGGGCACCTGCGACAGGTGGTAGGTGCGTCCCACGAACCAGGCGGGAAAGCCCTTGAACTGGACCCCGAACACGCTGGCGACCGCCTTGCCGCGCCCCAGATCGACGAACAGGCCGATCGTGCGATACCGAAACGGCTCGGGGCGTCGACCCCGCAGGGCACCCAACGCATTCTGCGCGACCAGCCGGCCCTGTCGCACCGCATGCTGGGACGTCGCCGGGCATGCCAGCCCGGGGCGCGCGGGGTCGGGGACGGCCGCCGCATCGCCGAGGGCCCACACGCCCTCGAGCCCCTCAACCGCCATCGTTGCCTCGACGCGGATTCGTCCACGTGGATCGAGCGGCAGCTGCAGCCGTCGCACGATCGGCGCGGGGCGGACGCCGGCCGTCCAGACCAGCGTGGCGCAGGGCACGCGCTCGCCGGTCGAGAGCGTGATCGCATCGCGGGCGGCCTCGGTCACGGTGGTGCCCAGGCGCAGCTCGATCCCGCGCTGGACCAGCTGCCGCATCGCATAGGACGCCAGGCGGGTGCCGACCTCGGGGAAGATGGCATCGGTCGCCTCGATCAGGATCCACCGCAGACGTGTTCCCTGCAGCGACGGGTAGAGCCGCAGCGCGACCCGCATCAGGTCTTCGATCTCGGCCAGTGCCTCGACGCCGGCGTAGCCGCCGCCGACGAACACGACGGTCAGGCGGCGCTGACGATCGTCCGGGTCGTCCGTCGCGTCGGCGATCTCGAGCTGCCGGAGCACGTGATTGCGCAGCCAGATCGCCTCGGCGAGGGTCGTGAAGCCGACCGCGGCGTCGGTCAGGCCGGGGATCGGTGCGGTGCGCGGTGAGGATCCCGGGGAGAGGATGAGCTGGTCGTAGCCGATGTCGGTCTCCGCGCCGGCCTCCGAGGCGAAGCGCACGGTGCGCGCGGCGTAGTCCGCGCCCAGCACTCGGCCGACCCGGACACCGGTGCGGTGCAACGCCTGACGCAGCGGCACCACCACGTGGCGCGGCTCGAGCGTGCCCGCGGCGGCCTGCGGCAGGAAGGGCGTATAGGTCATGTAGTTGGTCTCGTTGAGCAGCGTGAGGTGGACCCGCTCGCGATCGCTGTCTCGCTCGAGGCGGCGCGCGGCGGCGAGGCCCCCGAAGCCCCCACCGACGATGACGATGCGTGCCGCCGGGCCCGCCACTAGTGCGGCTCGGACGCTGCGTGGCGCCGAGAATGTGCGCATCATCGTCAGCCGCGTGCCGGCCTGGTTGTTGCTGATGCGGACGTCATCCATGATGCCGCGCATGATCATGAGCCCGCGCCCACGGCCCAGCTGTGCGCTGCGGGCCGCGTCGTGCTGCCAGGCCCCAGTGTCGCTGACTTCGGCGACGAGCGTCCCGTCCCGGATCGCGACCTCGATCCCGACGACCCGGTCGGGGTCGCTGCGGCTGCCATGCTCGAGCGCGTTACTGGAGGCCTCGCCGACGGCGAGCAGGACGTCGTCGACATCGTTTGCCGCCAGCTCGCCGGCGCGCTGGAGCCAGGCCCGCAGCCGCCGCCGCGCGGACCGCAGTTCTCCCGGGATGGCGTGGTACGCGTCGATGAAGTTCGTGTCGGTCTCGCCCGCCATCCGGAACGCGAGCACCGCGACATCGTCGCTGAAGCCACCCGGCGGCGACATGGCCCGCAGCAGCTCGTCGCAGAGCGCACCGACCGGCAGGTGCTGGAACGCGGCGAGCGTCGTCCGCAGGCGCTCAAGCCCGATCTCCAGGTCCTCGCCGCGACGCTCGATGAGCCCGTCGGTATAGGTCAGCACGAGGTCGCCGGGGGCGAGCTGCAGTCGTGCCTGGTCCTCGGTCCGGCGCGCGGCGTCGGCCGACCCACGCGCGGCGACGCCGAGCAAACCCCGCCGTCCGTCCTCCAGGTAGCCCGCCGCGCCTGCGTGCACCACCAGCGGCGGTGGATGGCCGGCGGCCGACCAGTGCAGCGTCCCGTCGGCTTCGACGAGCAGGTAGAGGGCGGTTGCGCACGTGGCGCCCGAGACGCGCAGCGCATAGCTGTCGAGCGCCTCCATGGCCGCGGCCGGCGACACCGCCGACGTCGCCGCCGCGCCGAGCGCGCTGCGCAGCTGGCCCATCACCGCCGCGGCCGGAATCCCCTTGCCGACGACGTCACCGACGCTCATCCCGAGGGCACCGTCCGGCAGGGTCAGCACGTCGTACCAGTCGCCGCCGACCAGCAGTGCATCCTCGGCGGGCCGATACCGCGCCGCGACGACGCCGGTCGTCGAGCGGTAGTCGATCTCCAGCAGGCGTGCCTGGAACTCCTGCAGGATCCGGTGTTCGCGGTCGGCGATCCGGATGCGCTCGATGGCGGCGCCGGCGGCGGTCGCCATGCTCCTCAACAGCGAGATGTCGGCCTCGCTGAACCGGCGCGAGCGCCTTCCAGGCGGAGGCGATGCTGCCGAACGGCGCACCGGCGGCATCGACCAGCGGCGCCACGACCAGCGCGGAGATCCCCGCCTCGTGCCAGCCGGCCACCGATCCCGGGTACTCGGCCGCGACCGCCTCGATGCCCTCGAGGATGATCGGTGCGCCCGTCCGGATCGCGACGAACACCGGCTGGGGAGAGGTGATCAGCCCGGTCTGGAACCGCAGGTCGATCCCGCCGCCATAGCCGGGGAAGTGTGTGAGTCGCACCAGGTGGCCGTCCGGCTCGAGGACCGCAAGGGTCGCCACGTCGGCCGCGAGGATGCTCTGCGCAAACGTGTGCACCATCTGCAGTACGGCATCGAGCGTGGTGCTGTCGGCCAGACGCGCGCCGAGTTCGGCGATCGCGTGCCGATGGCGCCGCTCCAGCCCCGCCGCGATCCGCGCGCTGACGCGGCTGAGCAGGTCGTCGGCCGCAAACGGCTTGAGCAGGTAGTCGTCGGCGCCCACGTCGAGACCCTCGGCGGTCGCCTCGGAGCCGGCCTGGGCGGTCACCAGGATCACCGGCAGGTCCTCGAGCCCCGGCTGGCTGCGGATGCGCCGCACCAGCTCGACCCCGTCGACGTCGGGCATCATCACGTCGGAGAGCACCAGATCCGGTGGCCGGGCGGCGATCGCCTCCAGCGCCTGCGCCCCGGTGGCCGCCGAGCGGACGCGATAGGTCGCGGCCAGCAGCCGCGTCATGTAGGCCCGCATGTCGGCGTTGTCGTCGACGACCAGCACGTCGCTGCGCCCGTCCCGATCGGGCTCGTGGCCGGCCGGCGCGGCGCGCTGCCGCGGCGGCCGGCCGTTCGCCGACATCCCACATCATGGTTTCGGTCAGGAACGCGTCCGCATCGGCGTCCGCCGAGCTCCTCGGGCGGCGCGAGCCGGAGCTGGCCGGCCGGCAGGTGGGCCGTGCCGAGGGGCACGCTGACGGTGAACGTGCTGCCGGCGTCGAGCTCGCTCTCGACCGCGATCTCCCCGCCGTGCAGCGCGACGAGCTCCGCGACCAGGGCGAGGCCGATGCCGCTGCCCTCGTTCGAGCGCCCCCGGGCCTGCTCGACCCGGTGGAAGCGCTCGAACAGCTGCGGGAGCTCCGTGGGCGGGATGCCGATGCCCGTGTCCCGGACCCGCAGGACGGCCCGCCCGTCCTCGTGGCGCAGCGAGAGCGTGATCGTGCCCGAGAACGTGAACTTGAGCGCGTTGGAGAGCAGGTTGAAGACGATCTTCTCCCACATCTCCGGGTCGACGTACACCCACTCGGCCTGGCGCGGGGTATCGATCACCAGCGTGCAGTCCCGCGCTCTCGGCGGCGCGTTCGAACATGCTCGCCAGCTCGGCCGTGAACGCGGCCAGATCCACGGGTGCGTAGGCCGCGCGCGTCTCGCCGGCCTGTAGCCGCGAGAAGTCCAGGAGGGAATTGACCAGCTTGCCGAGCCGAAGCGCGTTGCGCTCGACGATCTCCAGATTGGCCGCGACATCGTCGGCGCGCGTCGGCGCGCGCGTGTCGCTGGGCTTCGGCGAGCGGTCCGGAGATCAGCGTCAGGGGGGTGCGGAACTCGTGGCTGACGTTCGAGAAGAACTGGGTCTTGGCCCGGTCGAGCTGCGCGAGCGCCTCAGCGCGCTGGCGTTCGAACTCCAACGACCGGGCACCCTCGAGCGACGCGGAGACCTGCCCGGCCACCAGCCGGACGAAGCCGGTCATGGCCTCGTTGAGGGGCCGGTACGGGTTCAGCCCCACGATCAGGCAGCCGCTGGCGATGCGCTCCGGACCGGTCAGCAGCGGCAGCAGCATTGCCCGCGCCGGGGGCCGATCCCAGGCGCCGGTCGGCAACGGGGGCACGCGCGCGCCGTCGGTCAGGTCGATGATCAGGTCGCCTTCGCTGCGCACGCGGCCGACCGGCCAGCGTCGGCGCCGGCCCGTCGAGGGTGATCGTCTCGGGGGCCGCCGGCGCGCCGGGACGGGTTCCCGTGGTCGCCACGAGCCGCGCCCGCGGGCCGGCGTCGTCGAAGTGGTAGGTGAGGGTGAACGGCAGGTCCTCGGGGTTGTCCGCGAGCACTTCCTCGATGGACGCGAGGATCTCGGGCTCGGTGCGGGCGCCGGCGAGCCCCGAGGCCAGGTCGCGCAGGGTCAGCATCCGGCGCTGCCCGATGACGCGCTCGGTCTCCTCGGCGACCACGCACAGCATGCCCGAGATCGTGCCGTCGTCACCCTCGACGGGGCTGTAGGAGAAGGTGTGGTAGGTCTCCTCGCGATAGCCGCTGCGCTCGAGGAAGAGCATCAGCGATTCGTCCCAGGTCGCCTCTCCGGTCTGCAACACCGACTCGATGCGCGGGCCGATGTCGTCCCAGATCTCGTGCCAGACCTCGCGCGCCGAGCGGCCGAGCGCCCACGGGTACTTGGTCGCGAGGGTGTCGGTCCGGTAGGCGTCGTTGCAGAAGAACGTCAGCTCGTCGCCCCACGCCAGCCACATGGCGAAGCGCGAGGTCAGCAGGGTCTGCAGCACCGAGACCAGGCTCTTGGGCCAAGTCGCGAGGGGCCCGAGCGCCGAACGCTCCCAGTCGACGCGCGAGAGGTCCGTGCCGACGACCCCACCCCGGGACAGGACCCGCTCGGCCCCGGTCGATCTGGCCGGACGCGCCCACCTGCTCACGCACCGGCGTCGTCGCGGCGTGGTCTGCGGGCCGAGCCGGGCGGGCGCGCCGGCCGGCGCAGTCCGGCCGTCAGCCACCAAAGAGCCAGTCGGACTCGGTGAGCGTCAGGACGCGCCGTACGATCGGGGATGCGGCGGTCACCGTGAGGCGCGTACCCTGGGCGGCGGCGGCACCGTGCGACCAGCACGAGCGTGCGGATGCCCTCCGATCCGAGAAACGTGATGCCGGTCAGGTCGACCCGCACCTCCGGGGGGGTGCGGGAGACTGCCTCGCGCAGCCCGTCGTTGAACGCGGTCACGCTCTCGACGTCCACATCCCCGCGCGCGGCCACAAACACTGATCCGTCACGTTCGTCGATCCGCAACGCGAACTCGTCGTCGCCGCGGCCGCCCGCGCCCCGGCCATCACCGTCCGGGGTCATCGCGGCGGACCCGTGCCGGCGGCGCACGCTGGGACGGCACGACGCTCGCCGACGATGGCCGCCGAGACGCTCGGCATGGATCCCTCGGCTGTGCCGATCGGGGGCGTGGCGCGCGTGCCGACCCTGGGGATGTGTGTCCGGGCGCTGCCGACGTCTCGATGCAGCGCGGGGGACGGTCCTGGGCGGGCGCGCGGCATCGGGCCTCCGACGTTCCGGGCCACGGCCCTGCGCGACCCATCCGCGGTACCCGTTCCCCGTCGTGGCGGATCGAAACCTCGTCGCGGCCCTCAGCGTGCGGGCATCGGCGCGGTGCCCGTGTTATGGCAGGCGCCCATCGGCATAGGGCGCGTAGCGATGGTGCAGCATCAGGGCGTTGCCGTCCGGGTCGCGAAAGAACGCCATGTGGCAGACCCCGGTGTCGAAGTTCTCGCGCTCGAAGACGACGCCCCGCGACTCAAGGATCTCCCGGGCGGCGTCGACGTCGGGGACGCGCAGGGCGATATGGGCAGTGTGCGGTGCGGTGAACGCCTGGCCCATCTGTCTGGGATCGACCAGATACAGACTGACGTTGCCGAGCGAGAACTCGGGCCACGCTCCCGACCCCGGGACCTTGTCGAGCCCCAGTACCTCCGCGTAGAAGCGCGTTGACCGCTCCATGTCGGAGACGGGAACGGAAATGAAATCGACGCGCTGGACGTCGACGGCGTGCGCGGTTGTCATTGGCCCCCCACGTCGTGCTCGGCCAAGTCTTGCACCGTCGGCATGGCGCACACAACGGGGACGGCTCTAGAGTGAACCGGCCGGTCGCGATGCGCGTGTTCCGCAACGACGAGCCGGCGTCGTCTAGCGAAGATCAAGGGGCAAGCGATGGCATACCGCGTGCTGCATGCCGACGACGCCTACTGGCGCCGCTCGAACCAGATGGGAGTGCTGAACACCGACTTGGGGCGTCAGCTCGACGCCGAGACCCTGGGCGCCCGCTTCTGGCGCCTGGAGCCCGGTCAGGCCTCGACGCGCCATCGCCATCGCACCCAGGCCGAGCTCTACGTGCTGCTCGAGGGCACCGGGCGCATCCGCGTCGACGGCGAGCTGCTGACGCTCGCGCCCCACGGTGCCGTCCTCGTGGAGCCTGGATCTATCCGTCAACCGTTCAACGACACCGACGCCGACCAGCTGTGGCTGATCGTCGGCGCGCCGCCCGAGGCGGCCAACACCCTCGAAATGACCCCGGAGACCCTCGCCTGGTACTACCCGGACGGCCCCAAGGCGCTGCCGCCGGAACTCGCCTGAGCCGCGCGCGCGCCGGGCGAAGCGCGCCGGTCGCCCCGGGCGCCTCCGAGCCCGGGGCGACGCGGTCACTCAGGCCTGGGCGTGGCCCACGGCGGGGCCCTGGTACGTCGCCTCGCCGAACCCGAGGATCGGTGCGAACACGAACGACAGCAGTGCGAGCCCGACACCGAAGCCGGTGCCCTGGCGGAACGACTTGGCCACGTCGATCGCCACGATGAACCAGATCACGATGTTGACGATCGGAATGAACAGCAGCACCCACCACCAGCCCGGGCGCCCGGCGACCTTGCACATCAGGTAGAAGCTGTAGACGGGGATGATGGCGCCCCAGCCGGGGCGATCCGCCTTGGTGAAGACCATCCAGAACCCGGCGATCGCCAAGATGAGAACGGCCAGATAGATAATCGTCCCGAGCGCTGACATGGCATGTCCTTTGTCGAGTGGCGCGACCATAGCTTCGGTCGAGGACGCCGCCGTCTTAACCACCGGGGACGGCGATATCAGCGCCGCGGCGGCATCGTCGGGGGCGCCGGCGGGCCGCACCGGCCGCCGGGCGGGGCGGGGCCGACGCGGCGGCGCCCGAGACCCGGGCCGGGAGCGGCGTCCCCGGCCCGGGTCTCGTTCTCAGGCCGCCTCGCCGAGGCCGACCCGCAGGGCCGGACTGCCGAAGACCCGGCAGGCGATGATGCCGACCTCGTACAGCAGGATCTCGGCGCCCAGGAGCATCAGCATGCTGACCGCGTCGCCGCCCGGGAGGACGGCGGCGATAACCGTCATGATGATGATCGCGAAGCGCCGATGGCGCGTGAATGTACGGGTGTCGGCGATGCCGAGCCGTGACAGGCTCAGCATGACCACCGGCAGCTCGAAGACGATGCCGCCGGCGATCAGCAGCGTCGTCACGAACGATAGGTACTCGCTCGCGCGCAGCTGCACGTCGAATGCCGCACCGCCGAACCCCAACAGGAACTTGAGCGCGGTCGGCAGGACCACGGCGTAGGTGAACGCGACGCCGGCGAGGAACAGCGCCGACAGGACGCCGGCGGTCACGATGATGCGCCGCTTGGACGGACCCGAGAGCGCGGGCGCCGCGAACGCATAGGCCTCGTAGATCAGGACGGGCAGGCTGATCACCACGCTCGCCCAGAAGACCGCCCCATCGTCGTCGTAAACGGCTCCGTCGGCGAGAAGGTCGACAGCTTGTGGTGCGCGTGGGGCAGCGGGGCCATCAGCAGGCGCAGCAGCCGGTACCGGGCGAGGTACATCGCGCCGAACGCCACCGCGACCACTGCGGCGCACACCAGCATGCGATCGCGCAGCTCGGTCAGGTGCTCCTCGGTGGACAGATGCTCGTCGGGCGCGATGGGGCGCACGCCGCGAACAATCCGGCGGGCCATCCTAGGCGTCCGGCGTCGAGTTGGTCTCGACGGTCTCGGTGGACGTCTGCGGCAGCTGGGTCGTGTCGAGCCCGCCGAGGCTCCCGCGGAACTCACGCATGCTGCGCCCGAGGGTCCTGCCGAGCTCGGGCAGGCGCTTAGGTCCGGCGATCACCAGGCAGATGCCGAGCGCCAGGATGAGGTGGATGGGCGAGAGGTCAAACATCGATCACTCCTTGTCGTCGGTCGTCGGGGCGGCGCGCCGGACGGTCGTCGGCCGCCCCGACGGGAAGTGGCGTCGTCAGGCGATGAAGCCCGAGAGTGCGGATGTGGCCTGCGCGGCGGTCAGCGACTTCGGGAAGGCGGGGCCGATGGGGTGGCTGCTGACGATGTCGGTAAACACGCTCAGGTGCTGGGACTCGGAGGCGGCAATCGTCGCCGCGACGCCCTTGAGGGTGTTCGAGCTCAGCGCGGGCACGGCACCGAGGTAGGCGCCGACGAAGGCCGTCTCCAGCGCGACGCCGAGCTTGGCGATCTTGATGCGGCTGCCGAACGCGCCGTGCGGGTACTTGAAGCTCAGCCCCGTCGGGGTCGCCGCGCCGAGCACGCCTCGCAGCGCGTCGTAGTGCGCGACCTCGGCCGCACGCGCCTCGTGCAGATAGCGGCGCTCGTCCTTGTCGTGGAACTTGCCGGAGTCGATCGCATGGCTGTAGAAGTTGATCGCAAGCAGTTCGGCGGTCGCCGCCAGCTTGGCGATGTCGACGTCGGTGACGCCGGACGCGACCGCCAGCGAGGACACCTCGGCGAGGACGGATCCCCCTGCCACAAGCGCGAGGCCACCCTTCGCGGTGCGTGAGATGAATTCTGCTCGGTTGGAGCTGGTCATTGGAAACACCCTTCGGTGGAGGCAGTGATGCCCCGTATTCGCGGATCCCCGACGATCGGTTCGCGCCCGGCGATGGCCGGTGGACGCCTACGACCCGGGCGCGGGCGACGACCGTGCGGGTCGGCGCGCGTGGCTGATGCGAACCGAATGGGCCGACCCGCCGAATACCGGGCATGAACGCGACCTCCAGCGACCGTGGGGCCGCAGTGCCCGCCAGCTTCGTCCACCTGTCTGACGAGGCGCTCGTCGCGCAGATCGCGCGCGGGGACGAGCTTGCGCTGGGCGCGTTCTACGACCGCTTCGGCCGGGTCGTCTACAGCCTGGTGCTCCGGGTCGTCCGCAATGTGCAGCTCGCCGAGGAGGCCACCCAGGAGGCGTTTCTCGCCGTCTGGCGGACCGCCGACGAGTACCGCGCCTCGCGCGGGTCGGCGCGTGCCTGGCTGCTGACGATCGCCCACCGCCGGGCGGTCGACCGCGTGCGCTACGAACAGCGCCGTGTCGTCGCGAATGCGCCGCTGGACGAGACGACCCTGGGGCAGATCCGCGAGATCATCCCCTCGGCCGAGGACGCGGCGTGGGTCGTGTTCGAACGCGAGCGCCTCGTCCGGGCGCTGGCACAGATCCCCGATGCGGAGCGCGAGTTGATCGAGCTGGCCTATTTCGACGGCTATACGCAGTCACAACTGGCCGAGCGCCTCGGGCTGCCACTGGGGACGGTCAAGCGGCGCACGTTTACGGGCCTGCGCAGGCTGCGCGGGCTCCTGGAGGCCGAGGCATGAACCGCTCCGCTGCCCATCCGGCCGAGGAGGACCTGATTGCGCTGGCGCTCGGGGAATCCGATGCCGGCCCTCGCGCGGCGCTCGAGGCCCATCTGGACGCCTGCGAGCCCTGCCGGCGCGAATACGTCGGGTTGATCGAGACGCTCGGGACGATGGCGTACGCGGCGCCCCCGCAGGCACCCCCCGCGCGCCTGCGGGCCGACATCCTCGAGGCCGCGGCCCGCGAGCCGCGTGCCGAGCCGGCCCCTGTCGCCACGCCGGCACGCCGCCGCCGCGCCGGCTGGCGGGGCTGGTCGGCCTGGGGGCCGCGGCTGGTGGTCGGCGCCGGGGCGCTCGCGGCGATCGTCTTGGCCACGCTGGTCGTCATCAACGGCTCGGCGCCGACCCGCTCGATCGCGCTGCACGGTGTCTCCGGCACGGTCGTCGTGACCGGCCACACCGCGGCGCTCGAGTCCGCCGACTTCGCGCCGCTGCCGGTGAACCGCACCTATGAGATGTGGGTGATCCATAATGGTGCCGCCCGTCCGGCGGGCGTGTTCCGCACCGCGGCCAGCTCGGTCCCGGTCGGCGGCACGGTCGCGCCCGGCGACACCGTCGCCGTCACCCGTGAGCCTGCCGGCGGGTCCGCGCAGCCGACCACGACGCCGGTCGCCAGCGCCGCGATCTGAGGCACCCCACCAACGCGGTATCGGGCCGCCAAGCCGGTGCGCCGTGGGGCTGGGTCGGGTACCGTGCGGATCTGCGCGCCGTCGGTTCGATGGCGCCCAGGACGCCGCGTCCGCCCACGGACTCCCACCCGCTGTGGGGTCCCTCCCTGCTCGAGACGAGCGTCCCCGGCATCTTCGCCGCCGCGGGCGGGCGGTACGGCCCGGTCGAGCGCGTGGCCGCGGCGGTCGGGGAGGGCAGCATGGCGATTGCCTTGGTGCCCCAGTTTTCATCAAGCAGACGGACGCCCGCGTCCCAGCCTGAACGACGCGGGCCGCACTGCCTGCCGGGCCGCGTTCAGGCGTCGAGCGCGGGCTCGGCGTCGAGGTGCCCGTTGGGCGGATAGCGCCGGCGGAACATGATCCAGCTGCCCAGGCCGATCGGCATGGGCAGCCAGTACGAGAACAGCCGGTACGCGAACGTCGCGACGACGGCGTCGGCGCCGCTGATGCCCGCCAGCGCCAGCGTGGCCACGAGGCCGGCTTCGACGATGCCGAGACCCCCCGGGGTGATCGGGACGCTGGCCAGCATCTGCGAGATCGCGTACGCGAGCAGCACGAGCACCGCATTGGGGTTCGCGCCGACGGCGGTGAGCGCGGCCAGCAGCGTCAGGTAGTCGAACAGCCAGCGACCAAGCGAGGCGATGATCGCGTACAGCGCCTGGCTGCCGAGCGCCCGCAGCACGGCGTCGCGCTCGGCGATGAGCCGCTCCGGGAGCCCTGGTGCGAGCGGCCGCTTGGGCCGTACCGCGGGCCACGATCCGCTCGACCGCGTGGCCCGCGGCGATCAGCGGCCGATCGCTGCCGAGCACCCACCAGCCGACGCCGACCATCACCGCGAAGATGGCCAGGCCGAGCCACGCGGCATCGGCCAGACCATTTGGGATCGTGCCGCCGGCGATCAGGACCGGCACGCTGACGACCGGCAGCACGAAGACGGTCGCCAGGGTCAGCAGCGACGCCGCCGTGAGCCCCGACGCGACCGCGGCGGCGGGGATGCCGGCGCGGACCAGCATCGAGTACTGGACCCCTGCCGCCGCCGCGCCGCCGCCCGGCAGCGCCCGGCTGACCGCGCCACCCGACAGCTCGGCCGTCGTGATCGCGAACCAGTGCGTGCTGCGCATGGCGAGTGCCTGCAGCCAGATCAGGCAGGCGTTGGCCGCAATCTGCGCCGCGCCCATCGCGATCAGCCAGAGCCAGGAGATCTGGGTGACCTGCGGCCACGCGTCGAGCGTCGACAAGACACTCGGCCCGAGCACGTACACGCAGATCGCCAGCAGCGAGAGGATGACGATCCGCTTGACCATGACCCCGCGGGACGGCGCAACCGCACGGCGCAGGCGTTCGAGCTGCGCGGTCTCATGGTGGGAGGATGGACCGGGGGTGGAGCTCATGGGGTCCCGACACTTTCCCAGAATCCAGCGACGTCCACCGCCCGGTGCGGACGCCGCGCTATTCTCGGCGGCCCATGACGACGCACGAGAACCCGGACTTCCCGTCCGAGCGGGACCCGGCCGACCCGCGCAACCTCATCGATCACTTCAAGTACTGGCGCCACGACGCGATCCTCGCGGCGCTCGACGCGCGCCGGCACGAGTTCGTGGTCGTGCTGGAGAACTTCGCCTACGACTTCAATATCGCCACGGCGATCCGCAACGCCAACGCATTCCTGGCCCGCGAGGTGTGGATCGTCGGTCGCCGCCGATTCGATCGCCGCGGGGCGATGGGGACCCATCGGTACCAGCATGTGCACCACACCAAGGACGAGCCGGCCCTGCTGACGCGCCTCAAGGACGACGGCATGCGGATCGTCGCCGTCGACAACGTGCCCGGCGCGGTGAGCCTGATCGGCTACGCCTGGCAGCCTCGGAGCGTGCTGATCTTCGGCCAGGAGCAGATCGGCGTCGCGCCGCATGCGCTGGCGGCCGCCGACGATGTCGTCTACATCCCGCAGTACGGCTCGACGCGCAGCATCAACGTCGGGACGGCGTCGGGCATCGCGATGTACAGCTATGCCGCGTCCGTCCTCGGCGAGCCGCCCGGGTGGGATCAGGCGACCGGGGCGCCGAGCGACCAGTAGGCGTCGTTGGCGGCGGGGATCGCGTGGGCGGCGGACTCGGCCAGGCGACGTGCGGCCGTGGCGAGGTCGGTTTCCATGATGATCGCGACCTCGGCGGTCGCCAGCGGGTACGGTGCCCAGGCCAGGACGTCCTCGATCCGCCGCGTCTCGGGCCGCGGCGTGATCTCGGGGGCGAGGTTCGCCACCAGCACCTCGTAGACCCGCGGCGGCTGGAAGCCCGGCGCCTCGAGCGTGAGGCCGCCACGCGTGAACCGATAGCTCGGGCACGTATAGCGCCAGCTCCCGTCGACGGTGGTCGCCAGGCGTTCACGCAGCGCGAGCGCGGCCGGGCTGCGGGCTGCGGGCGTCAGCCATGTCCTCGGCCAGCTCCTGATCGGTCTGCGGCTCGGTCGCCCACGCGGCGACGTCCTCGGGCGCGAGCCCCGCGGTGCGGGCGGCGTCGGCGATCGTCGCCGGATCGTCGAGCTCGGCGGGCGTCGAGAGCGCGGCGACGCGCAAGGCGCGCAGGAAGGCGTCGACGTGCTCGGGCGCGTGACGGCGCACGCCGACGACCGCACGGCACGCCACGACCGTCACGGCGAACCGCGCCGCCGGCGTCGTGTCGATCGGCACCCCGAACCGGTCACGGATGTTGGCGCGCCCGCGGGCCAGGTCGGCGAGCACGACGCCGCGGCGGGAGTACTCGTCGGGTGTCGAGGACAGCCCGACCATCCGGTGCCGCCAGATGAGCGCGTCCCCGTAGCGCCAGCGCAGCCGCAGCCGTGCACCTTCCGCCGCGAAGTCCCAGGGGCAGGCCGGGTCTCCGAACGCCTCGATGTGGACCGGTCCGTCAGCCATCGCCCGCCTAGCGTAGACCCGGCACCTGGCGGGCGCCCGGACATCGGTCCCCGCACCACCGCATCACGGTTGCGGCGCGGGCTTCGCCAGCCTCGCGGCGCTCGAGGCGCCCGACGCCGGGCCGGCCATCGCGAGCGCGGCCCCGACCAGGTCGTCGCCCGCTGCGAGCGGGAACCAGCAGGCGACGCTGCGGCCGTCGGGCAGGGTCGCCAGGTCGGGCCGCTCGGTCCGGCAGCGCTCGGGCACCCGCTGCGGATCGCCGGAGATCAGGCGGGCCTTGGGGCAGCGGGGATGGAAGGCGCAGCCGCTCGGCGGGGTGATCGGGGACGGCGGATCGCCCGCGAGCACGATCCGCCGGCGTGTGGGGCCGCCCGGCGGCACCGGTGCCGCCGACACCAGCGCGGCCGTGTAGGGGTGTGCCGGCGCGGTGATCGCGCCGGCGTCGGCCAATTCGACGATGCGCCCCAGATACATCACCGCGACACGGTCCGACAGGTGTCGGATCACGCCGAGGTCGTGCGAGATCAGGATGTAAGTGATCCCGTGCTGCTGCTGCAGATCGGTCAGCAGGTTCAGCACATGGGCCTGCACCGAGACGTCGAGTGCCGAGACCGGCTCGTCGAGGATCATGAGCTCGGGTGCGAGCGCCAGGGCCCGGGCGATGCCGATCCGCTGCCGCTCGCCGCCGGAGAACTCGTGTGGGTAGCGGCTGGCGTGCTCCGGGCTCAGCCCGACCTTGGCGAGCAGCTCGGCGACCCGCTCGTGCCGGTCACCGGGGACACGGTGGACCCGCAGCGGGGCGCCAACGATCTGCCCGGCGGTCTGGCGCGGGTTGAGGGACCCGGAGGGATCCTGGAAGACGATCTGGACTCTGCGACGCAGCGCCCGCAGGTCCGCGCCCGTCAGATGGGTGATGTCGGCGCCGTCCAGGTAGATGCTGCCGGAGGTCGGGTCGATCAGCCGCACGATCATCCGGGCGGTCGTCGTCTTGCCCGAGCCCGATTCGCCGACGATCCCGAGCGTCTGCCCGCGGGCGACCGCGAAGCTGACGTCCTCGACCGCGTGCACGGCGCCGCGAGCGCGGGCGATGATCACGCCCCGGGTGATCGGAAACCGCTTGGTTAGGCCGCGGACCTCGACCAGCGGGCGTCCCTGATCAGGGACGCTCACGCCGCGGCCTCCGTGCGGCCCGCGCCGGGCCGGTGCCGCAGCGCTGTGCGCCCGGGCACCGCGAGCACGCAGGCATCCGCATGCCCGCCGCCGCGCTCGGTGAGCTCAGGCAGACGCGCCGTGCAGGCATCGATGCGATACGCACAGCGCGGGGCGAACCGGCAACCCGGCGGAGGGTCGACCTGCGAGGGAGGCGCGCCGGGGATCGGCACGAGCCGAGCGCGCTCGGCATCGAGGACGGGGATCGAATCGAGCAGTCCCCAGGTGTACGGATGCTGCGGGTGGGCGAACACGGCGTCGCACGGCCCGCGTTCGACCGCGCGCCCGGCGTACATCACGACCACCGTGTCGGCGACGTCGGCGACGGTCGCGAGGCTATGGCTGACCAGCACCACGCCGATCCCCAGGCGAACGCGCAGGTCGTCGATGATGTCGAGGATCTGCGCCTCGACGGTCGTGTCCAGCGCGGTCGTGGGTTCGTCGGCAATCAGCAGCTCGGGCTCGAGTACGAGTGCCATCGCGATCATCACCCGCTGGCGCATGCCACCCGACAGCTCGTGCGGATACTGGCGCGCGCGCTCCTCGGCGTTCGGGATGCCCACGCGCCGGAGCGCGGCGACTGCCTGGGCCGCCGCGT
This sequence comes from uncultured Thermoleophilia bacterium, assembly GCA_963784985.1. GTDB lineage: Bacteria > Actinomycetota > Thermoleophilia > Miltoncostaeales > Miltoncostaeaceae > CAITWD01. The sequence goes on along the minus strand of CAWATR010000001.1, from coordinate 213,340 downwards.
CGCGTCGGCCCACCTTGCCGTGGGCCCTGAGCGTCTCGGCGATCTGGTCGCCAACGCGCAACAGCGGATGCAACGCCGAGAGCGGGTCTTGGAAGATCATCCCGATGCGTGCCCCGCGCACCCGCCGCATCTCCGCGTGACTGAGCCCGAGCAGGTCGACCCCCGCGAGCGCGATCCGACCGCTGATCGTCGGTTGGGCCCGGTCGAGCAGCCGCATCGCCGCAAGGAAGGTCACGCTCTTGCCCGACCCCGATTCGCCGACCACGCCGAGGGTCTGGCCGCGCTCCACGGTCATCGACAGGCCGTCGACGGCGTGCACCGGCCCGTCGGCGGTCGGGAAGTGCACCACGAGATCCTCGATCTCCAGGAGCGGCGCGCTCATCGGGGTCGGACCCTGGGGTCGAGGTAGGCGTAGATGACGTCGGCGCACAGGCTCAGGAGGCAGACCGCGACCGTCGCCACCAGCGTCACCGCCAGGGTCACCGGCAGATCCTGGTTGAGCGCTCCGTCGAGTACCCAGCTGCCCAGCCCCTGCAGGTTGAAGATCCTCTCGACGACCACGGTGCCGCCGATGAGCGTGGCGACGTCGACCGCGAGCAGGGTCACGATCGGGACCACGCTCGCGCGGAGCGCGTGGTGGGCCACCACGCGGCGTTCGGGGAGCCCCTTGGCGCGCGCGGTGCGAATGTAGTCCTCCCCGAGGGTGTCGAGCATGTTGCTGCGCACGATGCGGGCGTAGACCGCGGCAAACGGCAGCGCGAGCACCAACCACGGCAGGAACAGGTGTCCCGCCCATTGGACGGGGTTATCGCTGAAGGCGACATAGCCGGTGCCGGGAAGCCACCCGAGGGTGCTCCAGAACACCCACAGCAGCAGCAGGCCGAACCAGAACACCGGCGTCGAGATGAACACCAGGCCGATGAACAGGCTCGAGCGGTCGAAGGCGCTGCGTGGTTTGAGCGCCGAGTACACGCCAACGGGGATCCCGATCAGGATCCACATGACCGCGGCCCCCAGGACCAACTGGATCGTGATCTGGGCACGCTGCCAGAGCTGCGGGGCGATGGCCGCGCCGCTGCTGTACGAAAAGCCGAGACCCGGCCACCCGTAGCGGTCTCCCACGACCAGCCGCTTGAGGTACAGCAGGTACTGGATCGCGACGTTGTGGTTGAGCCCCAGGTCCTCACGGACCTGGGCGAGCACCTGTGGGGTCGGCTCCTTGCCGGCGAACCGCAGCGCGGGGTCCCCCGACGGCAACACGTAGAAGATCACGAATGTGATCAGCGTGACCACGAGCACGACGACGACGGTCCACAGAAGCCGGCGGAGGATATAGCGACCCATAACGGTGAGTAGTTCGCCGCCCTCGGGCCGATTCCGGCCCTGGGCCGGTCGGGGTCAACCTTGCTTTGAGGGATTCACCGCGACGTGCGAGAACGCGGTCGTGTCGCTGGCCTGGTCGAAGCCCCACGCCGTGACGGCTGGGCTCAGGATGTGGACGCTGTTCTGGCTGATGTACGGCACCCACGGCACGACGGCTTCCATCAGATGTTTGTCGAGCGCGATCCAGCACGACTGGCGCTCGGGTCCCGAGCGGATCAGCGCGCAGGCGTTGGCCTGGTTGTCGACGCTGGGGATGACAACGCCCTTGGGGATCGTGATGCCGAGCTGGTGGGCCAGGGTCGGCGTCAGGCCGACCAGCGACGTATTGATGTTGCCCGTGGACAGGATGCTCGAGGACTCGAACAGCACCATGAACGTCGACGGGTCCGCATAGTCCTTGGCGAACGATTGGTCGAGCGCCAGCGGGACGTTGTTGGACACCGTCGACACCGCTGCGGTCGCGGCGGACTCGGTGAGCGAGCGCACGTTGAGGGTGATGCCGATCCTCGCCAGCGACGCCTGGATCACGGGGATCTCGTTCTTTGCCTGCTCGCTGTTCTGGATCACCGCGAACACGTTCTTGCACGCGGAGACGTCGCACTGGCCGTCGTGCTTCGGGTCGTACTTGGACGAGAGGCGCATCTGCGCCTCGGCGGCCGCAAGGTCACCGGCGTTCTGCGCTGACGGGTACGGATCGTAGTGCGTGATCGTGGGGTCGTTGTTGTACATCGAGTCGGGGACGATGTGGGTCGCGATCGTCCCAAACAGCGGGCCGCCGTTGGCCTGCTGGAGGCCCGCCTTGTCCATGATGAAGTTGACGGCCTGCCGGACGTGGATGTCGTCGAACGGCGCCTGGGTCAGGTTCATCGCGATGTAGCGGGTGGCGTCTGCCGAATTGGTCCGGATCAGCCCCCGCTGGGTCGAGTTGGCGGCGGAGGTCGCCACGACGCTGCCGGGCGGTTGGTCGAGCGAGTCGTCGGCGAGCCCGGCGTGGATCTGGTTGAAGATGTCGGTCTGGTTGGTGTTGACCGTGAACGCGAACTGGTCGGGCAGCGCCGTGCGCGCCGCCGTGCTGTCGGTGCTCGGGTTGTAGTTCGGGTTGCGCACCAGGATCAGCTTGCTCGACGGGTCGAAGCCCGACATCGGCTTGATCGCACCGCAGCTGGTGATGTTGACCTGGGCGCTGCCCTGAATCATGTACGGCCCGCTCGAGACGACGTCACGGCCGTATCCGCCCGGGGTCGGGAAGCACTTGGACACCTCGCGCGGAATCGGGCGCCGTCGCGGGCAGGCTCATCCGGTACAGAAAGTCGGGTGTCCGCGAGGTCAGATGGAACGTGACCGTCTGCGCGTTGGGGGTGGTGATCCCGGAGATCGTCTTCGCCTTGCCGGAGGCGTAGTCGGAGAGTCCTGCGATGTTGCTGTAGTAGAAGCCGTATTGGGCGGCCTGGGCGGGATTTGCGATGCGGTCGAACGCGGTGACGATGTCCGCGGAGGTGATCGCCCGGTTGACCGGCGGCCCGAAGCGGACGCCGGGCTTGAGGGTGAACGTCCAGGTCTGGAAGTTGTCGGAGGGCGTCGGCAGGCTCGTGGCGAGGTCCGGGACGAGCGTGTTTCCCGGTGCGCCCGCCACCATGTTGTAGCCGACCAGCGTCCGGACCAGCAGGCCCCGATAGATGCCCCAGGCGTCGGTTGTGTATTCGCCGGTCGGATCGAAGTTGTTCGAAAAGCCGAAGCCGGTGGTCTCGACGCGGTACGTTCCGCCGCGAGCTCCGGACGATCCGTTGCCCGACGCGCTCGAGCATCCGGCAACGATCAGCGCGAGGCCGCAGCAGCCGATGCCTGCCAGGGCCGCGCGGGAGCGCAGTATGCGGGTGATCCGGGTACTCATGGCCCGGTCAGTCTCGGGTCCGCGGGTCGAATGCGTCTCGCAGACCGTCGGCGACAACGTTGAAGGCGAAGATCGTTGCGAGCAAGAACACCCCTGGAAACACCATGAGCCACCACGCGACGGTGAACAGTTGACTGGCTTGATCGAGCATTCCGCCCCACGAGGGTGTCGAGTCCGGCACGCCTAGCCCGAGGAAGGACAGATAGGCCTCGAACAGGATGCTTTCCGGGATCAGCAGCGCCGTGTAGATGACGACTGGTGATATGAGATTCGGCAGGACTTCTCGAAAAATGATGTTTCCGCCACGCATTCCGATCGCCCGGCTCGCCTCGACAAACGCCGACTCGCGCAGCGAGAGCGTCGTAGCCCTGACGATGCGGAACATCGCCGGCCACGAAAAGACGGCGATGATGACGATCACCAGGTTGAGGCCCGGCGTGAGCGTCCCGGCCACGCAGCCCTGCGGGGTCGAACCGCAGGCGCTCGAGATGCCGATCGCAAACAGCAGCAGCGGCATGGCGAGCACCACGTCTGAGGTTCGTGAGAGCAGCGTGTCGGCCCATCCGCCGCGATAGCCGGCGATCAGGCCGAACACCACCCCGATCGCCGACGCGATCGCCGTCGCCACGACCCCGACCAGCAGCGAGACCCGCGCACCGTAGATCACGCGCACGAAGAGGTCGCGCCCGGCGCTGTCGGCGCCGAACCAGAAGCTCGCGTTCGGACCCTTCGGCAGGCCGTAGTAGTCGAGCATCGTCGTTCGGTACAGATCGTTGGGACCGTGGCCGACGAGGTCGGCAACCAGCGGGCGCGAAGATCGCCAGGCCGGCGAGAATCACGATGAACACGAGCGCCACCATCGCCCCCCGGTTGGCACGGAACCGGGTCCAGAGCAGGCCCGTGGGTGAGCGCACGCGGGCAGGCGGCGCGGGTTCGGCGGATTCGAGGGTACGGGTATCGACGCTCATCGGAGCAGCCGGCGGCACAGGTGGGACGCGCGTCACCGCGGCGCCGTGCGGCTGGTACACCACGCTTCGCCGCACCCCGGGTCGGTCCTGCCGGAACGGCCTCGTCAGGCCGGGTTTGGACGACTAGCAACTGCCGGGTCCGACTGTGTAGCGTGTGCCACGAAGTCCACCGGGCTCGCGCGCGACACCCCGCAGCGTGTGCGGCGCCCGACACGCGGGGAGGCGGAGTGGGCCAGCAAGCGAGCCGAGGCGAGTGGAGCGACTGGTACCGGCGGGAAGACCCGGAGGAGTGGGTCCTGCCGCGCATCCTGCGGGCGCGGGCGGCGGCGCACCCGGATCGGCCGTACTACCGGTTCCAGCAGGGACCGTGGATCAGCTACGCCGAGATGCTCGGCCGCGCCAACCGCGTCGCCAACGCGCTTGGTGCCCATGGCATCGGCCCCGGGGACGTCGTCGCCACGCAGCTGCCGAACATGGAGCCGCACCTGGAGATCTGGTTCGGCATCCTCAGCTCCGGCGCGGCGCAGTGCCCGATCAACACCGCCTACCGCGGTGAGTTCCTGTCCTGGGCCGTCAATCTGCCCGAGGCGCGCCTGCTCGTCATCGCCGATGCGTTCCTCGCCGAGCTGGACGCGGTCGTGGACGATCTCCCGCTGCTTGAGCGGGTCGTGGTCGTGCCGACTGGGGCGGCCCACGGACCCGACCCCCGTCGCCCCTGGGAGACCTACGAGGAGTTCCTCGGCAACGCCGACGACCGCGATCCCGGCATCGAGCTGTCCTGGACCGGCGATGCGCGCATCATGTTCACCTCGGGGACCACGGGCCGCAGCAAGGGCGTCATCAAGCAGCACGCCTCGGACTACTTCTCCGGTCGGACCTACTGCGAGGTCTGCGGGGTCACCGCGGACGACGTCCTGTACTCGTGCCTGCCGCTGTTTCACTCCAATGCTCAGGTGCTCGCCGCGTTCCCGGCGATGATCGCCGGGGCCAGGATCCACTTCGACACCCGCTACTCCTCGACGCGGTTCTGGACGTCGGTCACCGAGTGCGGCGCGACGCTGCTCAACACCGTCTCGGCGATCAACTACTTCATCTGGAACACCGAGTCCTCGGGGCTCGATCGCGCCCATAAGGTCACGCGCATCATGGCGATGCCCGCCCCGAAGGACATCTACTGGGATTTTCAGGAGCGTTTCGGGATCCGCTTCATCGAGGGCTACGGTCTGACCGAGACCGGGATGGTCACCTACCACCCGCCGGGCGCCCCGCCGCGCCCGGGCAGTTGCGGGATCGCGACGCCGGGGTTCGAGGTCAGCGTCGTCGAGCCGGGCACCGACCGACCCGTGCCGAGCGGCCAGCAGGGCGAGATCGTGGTGGACATGAAGGTGCCCAACATCGTGATGCGCGCCTACATCGGGATGCCCGAGAAGACGGCCGAGGACTTCCGCAACCTCAAGCTGCACACCGGTGACCTCGGCGAGATGGACGACGAGGGCTACCTGTACTTCAAGGACCGGCTCAAGGACTACATCCGGCGCCGGGGGAGAACGTCAGCTCGGTCGAGGTCGAACGGACGGTCATGTCGCATCCCGACGTCCTCGAGGCGGCGGCGATCGGCGTGCAGGCGCACGAGGGCGCCTCCGCCGAGGACGAGATCCTGATTTGCGTCGTCGCGCGGAGCGCCAGCCTGACCCCGCGCGAGCTGTCGAATTTCCTCGAGCCGAAGATGCCGCACTTCGCCATCCCGCGCTACATCCGATTCATGGAACACCTGCCCAAGACCCCCACCGAACGCGTCCGCAAGGTCGAGCTGCGCGAGCAGGGGGTGACCCCCGACACCTACGACCGCGGTATGGAGGGGGCGGTGGTATGAGCCAGGGGCCCCCGCGCTACGGGCTCATCATCGATGGCGCCGAGGTGATGACGCCCGACTGGCTGGACGTCGCCGACCCCGGCACGGGCGAGGCCATCGCCCGAGTCGCCGCGGCCACACCGGCCGACGTCGATCGCGCCGTGGCGGCAGCCCGGGACGCCCTCGTCGGATGGCGCCGGACGCCACCGCTCGAGCGCGGCCAGGCGATCGCCCGATTCGCGCGCGCCCTCGACGACGAGGCCGGTCGGGTCGCCGAGCTCATCCACCGCGAGGAGGGCAAGCCGCTCGGCGAGGCCCAGGCCGAGGTCGCGCGCGCCTGCGAGGTGGTCCATCACTTCGCCGGCGAGGCCGAGCGGCTCTGGAGCACGTTCCTGCCCGCCGGCCCCGGCGGGCGCGGCAGCGAGGTGCGGCCCGACGGGATCGGCGTCGTCGCCGCGATCACGCCCTGGAACTTCCCCGTGGCGCTCGTCGTCTGGAAGCTCGCGCCGGCCCTGGCGGCAGGCTGCTGCGTGGTGGTCAAGCCCGCCCAGGAGGCGCCGCTGGCCGCCCGCGCGGTCTGCGAGGTCGCCAACTGGGCGGGGTTGCCCGCCGGCGTCGTCAGCTGCCTGACCGGGGACGGACCGTTGCTCGGCGAGGCGCTGGCGACCCATCCGGGCGTCGACAAGGTGGCGTTCACCGGCTCGCGCCGGGTCGCCGAGATCATCGCGGGGTGGGCCTCCCCGCGCCTGAAGGCCCTCAGCCTCGAGCTGGGCGGTCACGGGCCCCTGGTGGTCCTCGACGACGCCGACCTGGATGTCGCGGTCGATGTGGCGATCTCGCAGGGCTACGCCAATGCCGGACAGGCCTGCTACTCGGTCAACCGTGTGCTCGTGCCGCGGGCGCTCGAGCCAGTCTTCCTCGAGCGGTTCCGCGCGCGCTTGGCCGACGTCGTGCTCGGGCCGATGGCGACCGATCGCGGCTCGGTGCGCCACCGCGATCTGCTCGCCGACGCGCGCGCGTGTGGCGCGCGCGTCGAGGGCGGCGAGGATCTCGGCGGGGCGCGGTTCGCGCCCGCCCTCGTCACCGGCGCCGGACCCGGGGTGCGCCTGGTCGACGAGGAACCGTTCACGCCGATCGTGGCGGTGCTCGTCTACGACGCGCTCGAGGATGCGATCGCCGAAGCCAATCGGCCCGACTACGGCCTGGTCGGCTATGTGTGCGGGCAGGACCTGCGCCGGGCCACCGACGTCGCACACGCGATCGAGTGCGGCACGGTCGTGATCAACGGCTGGCGGGTCGTCGTGCCGTATGCGCCGTATGCCGGCTGGCGCGGCTCGGGCGTTGGCTGCGAACTCGGCCGGCCGGGGCTCGAGGCGTTCATTCGCTGGCAGCACGTCCGCGTGCTCGGCTGACTGAGCCGCCGCCGGGTCCCGGGCAGCGGCTCGGGATCGGCATCGAACAAGGAGCAGCGCGTGAATCGCGGGGAAATCGGTCGGCGGGAATTCGGTCGTGCCACGGCGGGCAAGGGCCCGGTTGCGACGGGGCGCGTGCGCGAAGCCTCGCCGGTGCTGGCCGCGGGCGTCGAGGAGTTCATCTTCGCGGACGTGTTCTCGCGCTCGGGGCTCGGGGCCCGAGAGCGCGAGTTGCTGACCGTCGCCGTCCTGGCCGCCATCGGCGGGGCCGACAACCAGCTCGGCGTGCACGTCCCGGCCGCTCTCGAATGCGGTGCGGATCCCGAAGAGCTCATCCAGCTGTGCGAGCAGATCACCCCGTACGCCGGCTTCCCACGTGCGCTGAACGCCCTGCGGGCGGTCCGGGCGGTGCTCGAGGAGCGCGGTCTGCCGCTGCCCGTGGCGGTCACCGAAGTCGCCCTGGTCGATCACGCGACCCTCGCGGCCGAGGTCGGCGAGGGCGAGACCGGGACGTTGCTGATCCACGCGCCGGAACTTGACCGGCGCATGTGGCGGGACGTGATGCGGGCGCTGCCGGCGGGACACCACGCGGTCGCACCCGACCTGCGCGGCGCCGGGGCGGCGGTCGGCGCCCCGGCGCCGACCGCTGTGGGCGACCTCGTGGCCGATCTGGTGGGCGTGCTCGATGCGTGTGGCCTGCGGTCGCGTCGAGGTCGTCGCGCACGGCACCAGTGCGGTACTGGCGACCGCGCTGGCCGCGGCCGCGCCGTCGCGCGTCGCCGGGGTCACGCTCGTCGGGCCGCGGCCGGCCGTCGTCGGGACCGTCCCGGGGACCGCGGATCTGGCGGCGTGGCTGCTGCCGGCCACGCTCGCGGCCGACCCCTGGGGCGCGCGCTATGCGCGCGACCGCCTCGCCCGCCTCGATCACGAGGGCTGGCTGGGCACGACGACCGCGCTGGCACAGGCGCCACCGGAGCTCGGCACACGGCGGGTGCGCGCTGATCAGGGGCGCCCACGACGTGGGCGCGGATCCCGCCGGCGCGGGACCGGCCTGGACCGGCGCCCCGGCGAGCCGTCATCGCCGATGCCGGGCACCTGGTCGCGCTCGAGGCGCCCGCCGCGCTTGCCGCGGCGATTGCCGCAGCGAGCTAGCGATTCATGCCGGGCGCGCCGGCTGCCGGGATCGTGCCCGGTCCGATCCGGGAAGGGTATGGCAAGATCGCGGATACGGTTGCGAAACGCGACGGGCTTGAGGGGCCCTGCACCGCGTGAACGACTTCTACTTCCAGCCCAACGGACGCGTGCGGCTGCGGCGCATGGCCATCACCATGTCGACGCTGATCTTCTTCGCCATGTTCGGCACCGGCTTCATGGTCTTCATCGAGTTGTTCGCCGACAACACGGGCCTGGAGCTCGCGTGGCTGGTCATGTTCGTGGTGGTGGCCAAGCTCCCGCTGATCATCTTTTGCTGGTGGCTGATCGCCCGGAACAAGGAAGTACCCGGCGTGCCGGTGGTCTGGAGCGCCGACGAGACCCGCGAGATCCTGCAGGCGCTCACGAGCCAGGCCCGTCAGAGTCTCGAGCTGTCGGACACCGGCGCGCGCCTGGCGTACCTCTCGCGCGAGGCCTGGCACGTCGCCGACCAAGCCGAGGGCACCCTCAAGGCCGACGCGGTCGGCGTTGCGCTCGAGATCGACCGGCTGGCGTTTCGCCACGGTCACCGCCGCACGGTCTAGCCGGAGCCGCGCGCGTGCCGGTGCGCGGCGCGTCGCCGTCGACCGGGCGATCCTGGTCCGTGGGCGCGTCGCTCGCAGCGCATAGGCTATCGGCACCGACGCCGGCGTCCGGACGGGGCCGCCCGGCCGTGGCGCGCAACCCCAACGCGTGGAGATCACGACGATGCCCGACGACCGCCGACACCCGACCGACGCCGACCGCGAGGCGACCGCCCGCCCGATCCTCGCCGCGCTGGTGCGCGCGCTGGAGACGCGTGATCCCGACGCCATGGCCGCGCTCCTGCGCGAGGACGCCGCCTGGCTCTGGGGCGAGGGCACCGACGCCGGGGACGCGGCGCGCGGGCGTGCCCGGGCGTTCTTCGCCGACGACCAGGGGCGCCGCTGGGCCGACCCCCAGCAGCGCGGGGCCCACGCCGTGCTCCGCTGGGGTGACACCGCGACCGGCGCGGTCGGTGCGCTTGTGGTCGAGATCCGCGGCGGCCGGGTCGTCCTCGTCTGCGAGGTGCCCTGATGGCCCCCGACGCGCCGCTCGGCGCGCCTCGAGGCGCTGCGCGCGGCCGCCCGCGACGGCCTCGTGGGGCTGCTCGGGATCGACGTCGTCTCGGACACGGTCCCGACCGTTGTCGCCGAGATGCGGGTCCACACCGGACTGATGGCCCCCAACGGTTTCTTGCACGGGGGCAGCATCGTGGCGCTCGCCGACACCGCCTGCGGCTTCGGCTGCTGGCTGAGCCTGCCCGAACACGCGCCGGGGTTCACGACCGTGGAGCTCAAGACGAACTTCGTCGGGGCCGCCCGCGAGGGGGTGCTGCGCTGCACCGCCCGGCGCATCCACGCCGGCCGCTCGACGCAGGTCTGGGACGCCGAGGTCACGACCGAGGATGGTCGGGCGGTCGCGCTGTTCCGCTGCACCCAGCTCATCCTCGACACCGCCGGCCCGGCCCGGCCGCTGCTGCCGGTCGGCTAGCTAGCGGGTCAGTTCAGCGAGCCGCTCGATGGCTCTAATCGCCTCGGCGGCGATCTCGCCGACGATCTCCGCCGCCGGCTGTTCGCGCGCCATCCCGGCGCCTTGGCCGGCGAGCATCGGCAGGTAGTCCGGCTGCGCCCTGGGCCGCCGCGGCGGTGCGGATGTCGTCGAGCGCCCGGCGCTGCGGTCCCCAGCCGATGTGCCCCGGGCCGGCGTCAAGTCGCTCGACCAGACGGTTGCGCACCCAGCGGGCCGGGCGGCCCGTGACGGTGTCGGTCACGACGGTGGCGGTCTCGGGCAGTCCCGCGAGCGTCGCCCGGTAGATCGCCGCCGCCGCGCTCTCGGTCGCCAGCAGGAACCGTGTGCCCAGCGACGCTCCCTGGGCGCCGAGCGCCAGGGCCGCGGCGAGCCCGCGGCCGTCCATGATGCCGCCGGAGGCGACGACCGGGACATCGACGGCGTCGACGACGCGCGGCACGAGGGCGAGCGTGCCGACCAGCGGCACCCGACCGTCGGCCGGGACGTCGAAGGTGGCGCGGTGCCCGCCCGCCTCGGCGCCCTGGGCGATGATCGCGTCGGCGCCCGACGCGCGGGCGCGCAGCGCATCCTCGACGCTCGCGACCATCGCGAGGACCGGGGCGCCGTGGTCGGCCGCCAGATCGCGGATCTCGGCGGGGTCGCCCAGCCCCGTGGTGACGACGTTCGCCCCGGCGTCGAGGGCGGCGGCGATCAGCTCGCGCGCGCTCGCCGCCGGCGGACCGGGGGGTGCGGCCGGTGGTGCGGTCGGGAGATCGAGGGCCCGGCGCACGTCGACGAGCGCCTCGGCAAGCGTCGCCGGATCGGTCCGCGGGGCGTTCGGGCGGGTGATCTGGACGTTGACCCCGATCGCGATCGCCCCGAGCTCGCGCGCGCGCGCGACGTCCCGGACCAGGGCGTCGGTCGTCATGCCCGTCGCCCCGAAGACCCCGAGCCCGCCCGCGCCGCTGACGGCGGCGACGAGCTCCGGCGTGCAGGGTCCGGCGGCCATCCCGGCGAGCAGGATCGGGGTGCGAATGCCCAGCAGATCGCACAGCGGTGTCCGCAAGCTGGCCACGGGTGCATCATCCTCGCTTTCGCGGCCGGGATGCCCGCCGCGCATTGGTAGCATCCATCAACGTGATCACCGTTACCCTGCCCGACGGCACCCCGCTTGAGCTGGCGGACGGCGCAACGGGCCACGACGCAGCGGCCGCGATCGGTCCCGGACTGGCGAAGGCGGCCCTGGCCGTCAAGGTCGACGGCGAGATCCGCGATCTCGCCCGACCGCTGCCCGACGCGGCCGCCATCGCCATCGTCACGCCCAAGAGCGGCGACGACTACCTGTACGTGCTGCGCCACACCGCCGCGCACGTGCTGGCCGAGGCGGTGCAGGACCTGTTCCCCGGGACCAAGTTCGGGTTCGGGCCGCCGATCGAGGACGGCTTCTACTACGACTTCGAGCTGCCCCGGCCGCTCTCGGAGGAGGACTTCCCGGCGATCGAAGCGGCGATGCGCAACGGTGATCAAGCAGCGCGCCGGCCTCGAACGGTCGGTGCTCAGCACCGACGACGCCCATGAGTTCTTCGCAACGCGGGGCCAGGGCTACAAGGTCGACCAGGTGGACTTCCTGGCCGCCCGCGGCGAGTCCACCGTGTCGCTGTACCAGCAAAACGACTTCGTGGACCTGTGCCAGGGACCGCACCTGCACGACACCGGTCGCATCGGCGCGTTCAAACTGCTGTCGGTCGCCGGCGCCTACTGGCGCGGGGAGAGCACGAACCCGATGCTGACCCGGCTCTACGCGACCGCGTTCCCGACCCAGGCCGAGCTGGACGCCTACCTGGCGCGGATCGAGCTCGCCAAGGCCCGCGACCATCGGCGGCTCGGCCGCGAGCTCGAGTTGTTCCATTTCGACGACGCGGGCCCCGGCTTCCCGTTCTACCTGCCCAAGGGCATGGTCGTCGTCAACGAGATCCAGGCCGCGGTGCGCGCGGAGCTCGACCGGCTCGGCTACCAGGAGATCCGCACGCCCATGATCCTCAGCGAGGAGTTGTGGAAGAGCAGCGGGCACTGGGACCACTATCACGACAACATGTACTTCACCGAGGTCGACGGGCAGGGGTTCGCGGTCAAGCCGATGAACTGCCCCGGCGCGTGCCTGGTGTTCCGCAGCCGGCGCCGCAGTTACCGTGAGTTGCCCCTGCGGCTGGCCGAGTTCGGCCACGTGCATCGCCACGAGCTCTCGGGCGTCCTGCACGGGCTGTTCCGCGTGCGCGCGTTCACCCAGGACGACGCCCATATCTTCTGCAGGCTCGACCAGGTGCATGACGAGGTGCGCACGGTCCTCGAATTCATCGACCGCTTCTATGCGCGGTTCGGGTTCGACCAGGTCCGCACCAAGCTCTCGACGCGTCCCGCGAAGGCCGCCGGCACCGACGAGATGTGGGAGCGCGCCGAGGCGGCGCTCGCCCAGGCGCTCGAGGGCCGGGAGTACGAGGTCAATCCCGGCGACGGCGCCTTCTACGGACCGAAGATCGATTTCCAGGTCACCGACTCGATGGGGCGCTCGTGGCAGCTGGGCACGTGCCAGCTCGATTTCTCGATGCCCGAGGCGTTCGACCTGACCTACACGTCGGAGACCGATGCTCGAGGAGCGGCCGGTCATCATCCACCGGGCCATCCTGGGATCCATCGAGCGCTTCCTGGGCATCCTCATCGAGGACACCGGTGGCGACTTTCCGTTCTGGCTGGCGCCGGAGCAGGCGCGGGTGCTCCCGGTCGCTGATCGTCACCGGGACTACGCCGAAGAGGTCCGCCAGGCGCTGCGCGCCGAGGGTCTTCGCGTCGAGGTCGATGCCCGCGCCGAGTCCATCGGACGGCGCATCCGCGACGGCGAGTTGCACAAGGTGCCCTACCTGCTGATCGTCGGGGACCGTGAGGTCGAATCGGGCACGGCATCGGTGCGGGCCCGGCATGGCGATGAAATCGGCGACGTGCGGGTCGGCGAGTTGGCGGCGGCGCTCCTGGCGCGCGACGTCCTCGGGGCCGCGGGCTGACCATGGGCGGGCGCCCCGCCGCGCCGGCGGGCGCGGGCTGTGCGACCGCTGCGTGCACCAGCAGCTCGTGCCGGCGCGCGGGGGCGTGTACTCGCGCTGTCGCGCGCACGAGCGCGATCCGCGGATCCCGAAATACCCGCCCCTGCCCGTGCTGCGCTGCCACGCGTTCGTGGCGCGCTGACGAACTCACCGCCGCCGCCGGGGTGGCGCGTCGATAGCATGGGGCCGATGAACCGCACCGGCGTCCGCAACCTCGTGATCATGCTGGCCCTTGCCGGCCTGGTGTTCGTCTCGGAACGCACGTTCCTGACGGTGGCGATCTCGATCAATCAGATCATCACCGTGCTGCTCCTGGTGGCGATCGTCGTGTTCGCCTACCAGTACTTCCGCGCCAACGAGCTGGCCTGGTACGTCATCCCGTCCTGGCAGCGCAAGGTGATCATCGCCTGCGGCATCGGGATCGCCGTGCTCGTGCTCGTCGGGTTCCGGCTGCTGGCACCGGCGATCACGACACTCGGCGTGCTTGCGCTCATCGGCATCCTCGCCGTGGTGATCATCTGGATCATCCGCGAGAGCCGCCGGTTCCGCTGACCCGCCGGCTACGCCGCTTGGCTGCGCGCGCGCGGATCCAGCACGAGCGACGATTCCTCGAGCAGGACCCAGACGCCAGCGGATTCGTCGACGCGCCCTTCGACCAGCAGCTGGCCAAGCTGGCGCACGAGCTGGTGCGGCCCCGGCGGTTCGTCGCCGACGGCGCGGGCCCGGCGCGCCAACGTGGCCCGCAGCTCCTGCGTGGTGATGCCCTCGGGCTCGGCGGCGAGGGTCTGTTCGATGCTGCGACCGCAGCGCGCGGCGGGGCAGATGACGATCTGTGGACATGGTGACCTCCTGTCGAACGGGGGGCATTTCAGGCTACTCGCGGCCTCGGACGGAACATACGTTCGGACCCGGGAGCGGCGGGCGGGGGCCGCGCGCACCGGGCGGGTCAGTGCGCCCGCGTTGCACAATGCTGGGGTGATGACCCGATCGCGACGACGCCCGTGAACCGCATCGGCACCCACGCGATCCAGGATCGCCGCTGGCTGGTGCTCTGGGTCACGTGCGTCGGGGCGTTCATGTCGCCGCTGGATTTCAGCGCGGTCTCGGTCGCGCTGCCCGACATGGGCCGCGACGTCCATCTCAGCTTCGCCGAGGCCCTGTGGGTCCAGGCGGGCTACCTGCTCACCTATACGCTGATGCTCGTCCCATCCGGGCGGGCCGCTGACCAGCTCGGGCGCCTGCGGGTCTGGCGCACCGGCATCGCGGTGTTCGCGGCGACCTCGCTGCTGACCGGGATCAGTGTCGACAACGCGTGGCTGTTGGTCTCCCGGTCGCTCCAGGGCATCGGCGCCGGCATGATGACCGGCACCGCGACCGCGCTGGTGAGTACCGTGTTCCCGGCCGGGGAGCGGGGGCGAGCGATCGGCATCAACGTCACGGCCGTCTATCTCGGCCTGTCGACCGGGCCGTTGATCGGCGGCCTGTTGGTCTCGAGCCTGGGCTGGCGTTGGGTGTTCTTCGTGAACGTGCCGGTCGCGGCGATCACGTTGCTGGCTGCGCGCCGCCTGTACGACCCCGAGCGACGCAGCGGCCGGCCGCAGATCGACGTCCCCGGCACGGCCCTGCTCGACCGTCGGGCTGGGCTGCCTGCTGACCGCCCTGACCTTCGGTGCTGCGTGGGGGTGGTCGAGCACCCTGGTGGTCGGCCTGTTCGTCGTCGCGGGCGTCGCGCTCGCGGTCTTCGCGGTCGTCGAGCAGCACGTGCCGCTGCCGGTGCTCGACCTCGGGCTGTTCCGGCGTAGTCGCGTGTTCGCAGCGGCCAACGCGGCGGCGCTGCTCAATTACACCGCCATGTTCGGCTCGATTGCGTTGACCGCGATCGCGCTGGAGGTCAGCGCCGGCAAGAGCCCGATCGCCACGGGCGCGATCCTGATCGTCCAGCCTGTCGTCATGGTGTGCCTGTCGCCCTTCGCCGGGCGGCTGTCGGACCGCATCGGGTCGCGACTGCTGTGCACGGGCGGAATGCTGTTTGTCGCCCTCGGGCTCGCGTCTGCTGTCGATCGTGCCCGACGGCATGCCGCTGACCAACGTGTTGCCGGCATTGGTGGTGATCGGCGTGGGCATGGCGATGTTCAGCTCGCCAAACACCACCGCCGCGATGAACGCCGCCCCGCCGGATGCGCTGGGGGTCGCCGCGGGCGTCCTGACGACGATGCGCAGCCTCGGTCAGTCGATGTCGATCGCCCTGCTGGGCGCCATCACGGCGGCCCAGCTGGGTGCCGCCGGGGGCAAGGTGCTGCTCGGGGGAGCGGCGCCGGCGCACTCGGGGGCGGCCTTCCTGGACGGCTATCGCACGGCGATGGCGGTCGGCGCGGGGATCGCGATCATCGGCGCCGCCGTCTCGCTGACGCGCGGCGCGCGTCCGCCACGGGTCGTCGCGGTGGTCCTGCCCAGCGGCGAGCCGGTCTCCTTCGGATCGGGGCCGCCCGAGCGCTAGGCCGGCCCCGCGGGAGGTGCTCTACCCTAGAACGCAGATGTCCGAGACCTCACACGTGCGCGAGCAGCTCGCGGCGGTGCCCGACCAGCCCGGGGTGTATGTGTACCGCGACGCCGACGAGCGCGTGCTCTACGTCGGCAAGGCGAAGTCCCTGCGCCGACGCGTGCTCAGCTACTTCCAGGCACCCCTGAGCGCGCCCGAGAGCGACGTCCCCGCCGATCCCCTGTTCGCTCGGGCCGGCCAGCACCCGAAGATCGACGACATGGTGGCCCGGATCGCCAGTCTTGAGACGATCGTCACGGCCGGCGAGGCTGAGGCGCTGATCCTGGAAGCCAACCTGGTCAAGCGGCACCGCCCGCCCTTTAACGTCAAGCTGCGTGACGACAAGAGCTACCCGTACATCGCCATCAGCCTCGACGAGGCCTACCCGCGGGTCTACTTCACCCGCGAGCAGCACCGGCGCGACCGCCTGTACTTCGGGCCGTTCAGCAGCGCATCCAAGGTCCGGGAGACGCTGTCGCTGATCGGGCGCATCTTCCCGAGTCGGCCCTGCGAGGGGCCCGAGCCCGGCCGGCCTTCGGGCATCCCGTGCCTCGACTACCACATCAAGCGGTGCCTGGCGCCGTGTGTCGGCTACATCTCCCAGGAGGACTACCGCGCGCTGATCGACCAGATCATCGCGTTCCTGTCGGGGCGGTACCGCGGCCTTGAGGACGAGCTCGCCGCCCAGATGCGCACCGCGGCCGCCGCGCAGGAGTACGAGCAGGCGGCCGTGTACCGCAATCGTCTCGGCGCGGTGCGGCACCTGATGGAGCGCCAGGTCGCCTCGACCGACCAGCTCGGCAGTCTCGATGTGCTCGGCGTCGCGGTGATCGACGACATCGCCAACGTGCAGGTCATGCAGGTGCGCGACGGCGTCCTGAGCGACCGCCACTCGTTCTTCCTGGAGGGCGTCGGCGATGAGGACCCGGCGATGGTGCTCGAGGGATTCGCGATCGAGTACTACGCCATGGCGTTGGCGATCCCCCCGCTGGTGGTGGTCTCGCGCCGGTGGGCACGCGCCCCGATCTGGCGGCCCTGCTGACCGAGCGACGCGGTGCCCGCACCGAAGTGCGCACGGGCCGCGGGGACCGCGATCGGCTCGCGGTGATGGCCGAGCGCAACGCCCAGCTGGCCGTCGACCAGGAACGTCGGCGCCACGAGCGCAACCGCGAACGCCGGCGGGAGTCGCTGGCCGAGCTGCAGGCCGCGCTCGGGCTGCCCGCACCGCCGATCCGGATCGAGTGCTACGACATCTCCAATCTGGGCGAAACGTACGCCGTCGCCTCGATGGTGGTATTCGAGGCGGGCACGCCCAATAAGGCCCACTACCGGCACTTCACGATGCGCTTCGATGGCGGCCAGAACGATTTCGCGCGCATGCGCGAGGCCATTGCGCGTCGTTTCCGGCGGCTCGCCGACGACGACGCGGATCCCTCGTTCGGCTCACGTCCCGGGCTCGTCGTGATCGACGGCGGCAAGGGACAGCTCTCGGCGGCGCTGGCCGGTCATGGAGGACGCCGGCGTGGCGGGGTGCCCATGATCGGGCTGGCCAAACAGCGCGAGGAGGTGTTCCTGCCGGGACGCTCGGCGCCGCTGCTGCTCCCCGAGGCGTCGGCGGGGCTGCGGCTGCTCACCCAGATCCGTGACGAGGCCCACCGGTTCGCGCTGCGCCACCATCGCAATTCCCGCGGGCGCGGCATGACCCGGAGCCTGATTGATGCGCTCCCGGGGGTCGGGCCGGTACGCCGCAAGGCGATTCTCAGCTACTTTGGGACACCGGATCGGGTTGCGCAGGCGACCCGCGAGGAGCTTGAGGGAGTTCCCGGCTTGCCGCCGAAGGTTGCACGAGAGATCTGGGAGCATCTGCACCGCGCACCGGACGCCGCGGACGTCCCCCGCGCGAAGATGGCGCCCTAACCCCAGGAGAGCCCGGCAGTGGAGTTGACCGTCATCACCGGCATGAGCGGCGCCGGCAAGAGCCAGACGATGGGCGTCTTCGAGGACGCCGGCTGGTACGTGGTCGACAACCTGCCTCCGCGGTTGCTGACGGACCTCGCGCGGCTGTTTGTCAACGAGCACAACGTGGACCGGGCGGCGGTGGTCTGCGATATCCGCGGCGGCGAGTACTTCGACGACCTGGGCGAGGAGATCGACATCACCGCGACCCAACTCGGCGTCGAGCCGAGGATCGTGTTCCTCGAAGCCGACGACGACGTACTGCTCAACCGGTTCCGTGAGACGCGGCGCCGGCACCCGCTGGCGGCGACGGGCACGCTCCAGGAGGGGATCCGCCGCGAGCGCGAGATGCTGGCGGGCATCCGCGAGCGCGCCGAGGTCGTCATCGACACGTCCGGGCTGAACATCTGGGACCTGCGGCGCACGGTGGCAGAGGCGATCTTCGCGCCGGGTGAGCGGCAGCGCATGCAGGTGCTGTTCGTCTCGTTCGGGTTCAAGTACGGCGCGCCGTCGGACGCCGACCTGCTGTTCGACGTCCGCTTCATCACCAACCCGCACTACCACAAGGATTTCGCGCCGCTGACCGGGCTCGATCCCGACGTCGCGGAGTTCGTCAACTCGACGCCCGAGATGCGGGAATTCCTGCCGCGGCTGGAGTCGCTGCTGGATTTCCTGCTGCCGGCGTACGCGGCCGAGGGCAAGAGCCACCTGGTGGTCGGGTTCGGCTGCACGGGCGGGCGTCACCGCAGCGTGGTGCTTGCCGAGACCGCGGCGCGCCGCTACCGCGGGCGGCCCGAGTTCGAGGTCGCCGTCTCGCACCGCGACATTAGCCGCGCCATGCTGCGCGCACCCGGCGATGCCGACGTCACGATGGGGGCGAACTAGATGTCGACCGCGCCGCGTCCCAGGATCGCCGCGCTGGGCGGGGGTACCGGCCTATCCTCGCTGCTGCGCGGGCTCAAGCTCGCGCCGGTCGAGCTCAGCGCGATCGTGACGGTCGCCGACGACGGCGGGTCATCGGGGCGGCTGCGGCGCGAGCTCGGCATCCTGCCGCCTGGTGACATCCGCAACTGCCTGGTGGCCCTCGCCGACGACGAATCGCTGATGGGCAAGCTCTTCCAGCACCGTTTCGCCGACGGCGACCTGTCCGGACACCCGTTCGGCAACCTCTTCCTTGCGGCGCTGACGGAGGTCACCGGCGATTTCGATATCGCCATCCAGGAGTGCTCGCGCGTCTTGAAGATCCGCGGCGCGGTCATCCCGTCCACGCTGCGCCAGGTACGGCTGTGGGCCGAGCGGGTCGACGGCACCGTCGTGTGCGGCGAGACCAACATCGCGGCGGGCTTCGCGGCCTGCCAGCGCGTCTGGTTCGATCCCGTTCCGGAAGCCTATCCGCCGGCGGTCACCGCGCTGCGCCAGGCCGACGTGATCGTGCTTGGCCCCGGCAGCCTGTTCACCAGCGTGCTCGCGCATCTGGCGGTTCCCGAGATCGCCGAGGCGGTGCGGGACTCGCGGGGTCTGCGGGTGTACGTGTGCAACGTGATGACTCAGCCGGGCGAGACCGATGGCTTCGACGCGGGCGACCACATCGCGCGCGTGCTCGAGGCCGTCCCGGGCGGCGTCGACGTGGTGGTGCTGCACGAGGGGGACTTCGACCCGGCCGCGATCCAGGCATACGCGTCGATGGGACAGGTACCGGTCGAGATCGATCGCGAGCGGCTGCAGGGGCTCGGCGTCCGGGTGGTCACGGCGCCGCTCGCCGACGCGGGTGGGGCGGTGCGGCACAGCCCGCAGGCCCTGGCGCGGGTCCTGCTGAGTCTCGCCTCCGAGCAGATGCAGCAGCAGGTATCGCCGCGCGCGATCAGGGGCCCGGCGCCCGCCTAGCGCGCGGCCCGCTGGGCGGGTGGCGCCGCCTCGGCGGGGGTTCGATCCGGCCGGTCTCGGAGGGTCTGTCACCCCGCTGATACACCGGTCCCCCGCCGGCAGGAGCGGGTAGGCAGGAAACGAACGTCGCGTGTGCAACAGGTTAACGCGATATGAAAGTGACGCTTGCAACGAACTAGCGGCTTGCATATTGTCACCGGATGGCACGCGGGGGACCCTTTTTTCAACCTTCGCGTGGTCCGTACGGCGCGTTATGTGGGTTTGCCGTGCGGATAGTTTCCTTCTTGCTTATCCATAAGGAGTCACACCTCAATGGGTGCACGAGCTCAAGCAATCCTGCCGCTCTCGATAGTGGTCGGATTCCTGGCGTTCCTGTGGACGGAGTTCTCCCTGAACTTCACGTTCCACTGGTACACGGTCCGGGCACCGACAAGTCGGGCTCGGTCGGTCTGCCTCATGAGTTTCATCTGATCCTCCCCACCGCATTTATCGCGTGGGGCCTGTTCTTCTGCGCTGGTGGTGACAACGCTGCCTTTGGCAAGATCGTTGTCGCTTCCGTGTTCGGTACGTCGCCGCCCTGATCACGATGTACCTGTCGTACAAGACGGCTGACTTGCCCGGACTTCTGGGGCATCGCGCTCTGGGTCGGCATTTTCGCCTTCGTCCTCGTCGCGATCCTCATCGCTGGTGACTGGTACTACGTTGCCGGTACGTTCCCGGCCTTCGCCGCAGTGTTCTTGTGGTGGATCGCGACCGGCCTTGATGGCTGGGTTCCCGAACGGCGGCGGCAGCAAGGACTCCACCGCCGCGTGGGTCGCGTCCAAGGGCGGTGGTGCCGCTGGCGGGCCTCATCTCCACCACGTTCGGCTGGGTCTGGTTCGACACGCTAGTAACCCTGCTGTGCGGCTGCGTCCTCGGTATCGTTTCCGCCAAGGTTGCGGCGCTCATCACCCCGAAGCCGAAGGCTGCTGAGGGCTGATCATCCCGTCACACGGCGTCCGCGCCGAGTGAATGCTCCTGTCGAAGGGGGGCCCACAGCGGGCCCCCCTTCGACATGTCGGGACCCGTTGCGCGCCCCAGCTCGGCCGCCTCGCGGTGTGTCTGGGCGGCGTGCGACCCGTCGCCAAGCGCCCCGAAACGGTCTGGTAATCTCGCCGCACTGTTCGAGGGCTCTCACGAAGGGGCGAGATGAGCGTACGCGTGGGGATCAACGGCTTCGGCCGTATCGGTCGGAACGTCTTCCGGGCCGCAGCCGGCAACGACGATCTCGAAATCGTCGCCGTGAACGACATTACGGACACCTCGACCCTTGCGTACCTTCTGCAGTACGACTCGATCTTCGGCATCTACCCCGGTGAGGTCTCCGCCGACGGCGACGCCATCGTCGTCGACGGACGCCGCGTGAAGGTCTTCGCCGAGCGTGACCCGGGAGCGTTGCCCTGGGGAGAGCTGGGCGTCGACGTGGTCGTCGAGAGCACCGGGCTCTTCACCGAGCGCGCGAAGGCTGCCGCGCATCTGGACGGGGGGGCCAAGAAGGTGATCATCACGGCGCCCGGCCAAGGACCCCGACATCACCGTGGTCCTCGGCGTCAACGACGACCAGTACGACCCGGCCGTGCACGACGTCGTCTCCAACGCGTCATGCACCACGAACTGCCTGGCGCCCGTCGCCAAGGTGCTCGACGAGTCGTTCGGCCTGCTGCAGGCCTTCATGACGACCTGCCACGCGTACACCAACGACCAGCGCATCCTCGACCTCCCGCACTCGGACCTGCGCCGCGCCCGCGCGGCGGCGCTGTCGATCATTCCGACCACGACCGGCGCGGCCCGCGCCATCGGCGAGGTCCTGCCGCACCTGAAGGGCAAGCTGGACGGGTTCGCGCTGCGCGTGCCCATCCCGGACGGCTCGATCGTCGACCTGACCGCCGAGGTCGGGCGCGAGACCACGGCGGAAGAGGTCAACGCGGCGATGAAGGCCGCGGCCGACGGCCCGCTCAACGGGATCCTGGGGTACACCGACGCACCGATCGTCTCCCGCGATGTCATCGGCGACTCACACTCGTCGCTGTTCGACTCCCAGCTGACGATGGTGCGCGGCACGACGGTCAAGGTGGTCTCCTGGTACGACAACGAGTGGGGTTACTCGTGCCGCGTCGTGCAGCTCGCCACGCGGCTGCTGCCCTAGCGATGGCATTCGCTGACATCACGGGCCTCGACGAGGATCTGACCGGGGCCCGCATCCTGGTGCGGGCCGACCTCAACGTGCCGCTTGAGCATGGGCGCATCAGCGACGATGCCCGGATTGCCGCCAGCGTCCCCACGCTTGGCGACCTGCTCGGCCGCGGAGCGGCCGTCGGCGTCTGCAGCCATCTTGGCCGGCCCGAGGGCCAGCCCAGCCCGGACCTGTCACTGGCGCCGTGTGCGACGCGGCTGGCGCAGCTGCTGGAGCGTCCGGTCGACCTTCTGCCCGATTGCATCGGACCCGCGGTGACCGCACGTGTCGAATCGCTCGGGCCCGGCGAGATCGTGATGCTCGAGAACCTGCGCTTCCATGCCGAGGAGGAGGCCAACGACGCGGGCTTCGCCGCCGCGCTGGCGGCGGGGTTCACCCACTACGTCAACGATGCGTTCGGCGCGGCCCACCGGGCCCACGCGTCCACCGAGGCGGTGGCGCACCTGCTGCCCGCGTACGCGGGACTGCTGATGGCGCGCGAGGTCGAGGCCATCGGCGGACTGCTTGAGCGCCCCGGGCACCCGTTCGTCGCGGTGCTCGGTGGATCGAAGGTGTCGGACAAGCTGCCGCTGATCGAGTCGCTGCTGGAGCGCTGCGACCGCGTCATGGTCGGGGGAGCGATGTGCTTTACGTTCCTGGCCGCCAGCGGCGACCCCGTCGGCAAGAGCCTGCACGAGGGGCCCGAGGGTCAGCAGATGGCGCGCGATCTCCTCGAGAGTGCCGTGCGGCTCAACTGCATGCTGCAGCTGCCCTCCGACATCTTGGTTGCGGACCGCTTCGCCGGCGACGCGGACCTGCAGGTCGTCGCCAGCGACGGGATCCCAGACGGGTGGATCGGCGTCGACATCGGCCCGCGCACCGCTGCCACCTACCGCGAGGTGATCGTCGACGCGGGGACGGTCTTCTGGAACGGCCCGATGGGCGCCTTCGAGACACCCGCGTTCGCCGACGGTACCCGCGCCGTCGCCGACGCGATGGTCGACTCGTCCGCCGTCACGGTCGTCGGCGGCGGAGACTCCGGCGCGGCTGTGGCGCAGTTCGGGATCGCGGACAGGTTCACGCACGTGTCCACCGGCGGCGGGGCGGCCCTCGAGATGATGGAAGGCCGCGTGCTGCCCGGAGTCGCCGCACTGCAGCGTCGGGAGTAGCCGTGGAGGGTCGACGCCCGCTGATCGCGGGGAACTGGAAGATGCACAAGACGCCCGCGGAAGCCCGCGAGTGGTGCGCGGGCTTCCGGTCCCGCCTGCCCGCGCCGCCACCGGGCGTCGACGTCGCCGTGTGCCCGCCGTTCACGGTGCTCGAGGCCGTCTCCGACGCCCTGCGCGGCCATTCGGCCTGGGTCGCCGCCCAGACGATCAGCGATCAGCCCAGCGGGCCGCACACCGGCGAAGTGTCGGCCTCGATGGTGTTCGGCTGTGGCGCCCGGGGGACGATCCTGGGTCACTCCGAGCGCCGGGCGATGGGCGAGACCGACGCGATGGTGGCCGCCCGGGTGCGCGCGGGCCTGGATGCCGGTCTTCGGCCGATCATCTGCATCGGCGAGTCGCTCGACGAGCGCGAGGCCGGCGTCACGCCGGAGGTCCTCGCCGCGCAACTGGGCGCGGCGATCGCCGTCGTGCGTCCGAACGAGGTCGACAGGATCGTGGTCGCCTATGAGCCGATCTGGGCGATCGGCACCGGGCGTACCGCGACCCCCGAGATCGCCCAGGAAACGATCAGCGCTGTCAGGGATTCGGCCGGATCGACGGCTCGACGCGAACCGTCTGCGCATCCTGTACGGCGGCAGTGTCACACCGTCATCGGCGCGCGAACTGCTGGTCGCGCCCGACATCGACGGGGCGCTCGTCGGCGGTGCGAGCCTGGACCCGGAGAGCTTCGCCATGATCATCGAGGCCGCAGGATGACCAACGCATCCGGCCCCCTCGTCCTGGTGGTGATCGACGGCTTCGGGATCGCACCGCCAGGGCCAGGAAACGCGGTCTCCCTTGCGCGCACGCCACACCTCGACGCGCTGGCGCGCGAGGGGTCGACGAGCCGTCTGGTCGCGTCCGGGCTGGCGGTCGGCCTGCCCGCCGGTCAGCAGGGCAACTCGGAGGTCGGGCACCTGAACCTCGGTGCCGGCCGACGGGTCCCGCAGATGCTGGTCCGGATCGACGAGGCGATCGTCTCAGGGGAGCTGGCCAGGATCGCCGTGCTTGGGGAGGCGTTGAACGTCGGTCGCGAGCGGGCGCTGCATCTCATCGGGCTCGTCGGCGATGGTGGAGTGCATGCGGCCTCCCGCCACCTGCTGGCGCTGGTCCGTATCGCCCGAGACGCGGACGTCGAGCGCATCTATGTGCACGCCTTCACCGACGGACGCGACACCCGACCCGACGCGGGCCTTGCCGCTGTGGAGCAGATCGAGGCACTCGCCCCGGTGGCGAGTGTCTGCGGCCGGTATTTCGCGATGGATCGCGACAAGCGCTGGCAGCGGACAGCGACGGCATACGACGCGATCGTACGGCGTCGGGCCGAGCACCACGCGGCCACGGGGGCCGACGCGGTGCGCCAGGCGTACGCCGAGAACGTCGGCGACGAGTTCATTCCGGCGACGGTCGTCGGCGATCCCGATATCGGCCGCGTGCGCGACGGTGACGCGGTGCTCTACTTCAATTTCCGCCCAGATCGCGCCCGTCAGCTTACCCAGGCGTTGACGCAGCGGGACTTCGACGACTTCGACAGGGGTCCGCAACCGCCGCGGGTCCACCTCGCATGCATGACGCGCTACAACCGCGACTGGGATCTGCCGGTCCTGTTCGATGCGCAGGACGTGCGCCAGGGCCTTGCCGAAGCGGTCAGCGCGGCCGGCCGGCGGCAGCTCCACGTCGCCGAGACCGAAAAGTACGCGCACGTGACCTTCTTTTTCAACGGCGGCCGGGAGGCACCGTTCGATGGTGAAGACCGGGTACTTGTGCCGTCGCCGCAGGATGTCGCCACCTACGACCAAGCCCCGGCGATGAGCGCGACCGGCGTGCGCGATGCGGTCGTGGCTGGGCTCGAGCAGCCGTATCAGTTGCTCGTGGTTAACTTCGCCAACGCCGACATGGTCGGACACACGGGGGTGATCCCGCGGCGGTCGCGGGCATCGAGACCGTCGACGCGTGCATGGGGAGCATTCGCTCCGCCGTGGCCGCGAAGAACGGCCTGCTGGTCGTCACCGCGGATCACGGCAACAGCGAATCGATGTTGGAGCCGGATGGGTCGCCAAACACGGCCCACACGACGAACCCCGTTCCGCTGTGGATCGATCGTGCGGGCATCCGTCTTGGGGAGGGTGCGCTCGGGGACGTGGCACCGACGCTCTGCGAGTTGATGGGCTGGGAGACCCCGGCTCCCATGACCGGTTCGTCGCTGCTCGAATCGCGGTAGTACCCCGGCAGCAGGAGATCGCCGGGACGCTGTGCCCGTGACTCTGCGTGCGGTCCCGCGCCCCCGCTGACCGGGTCCTGTTGGTCAGGCGCGGCATGCAACACACGGCCTGCCACGGCACGCTGCGGATGACTGCGGTCACTGTGCGAATGCCGGCGAGACTCGTGTGGTTGCCCGATTCGCGCCATGACGGCGACCGTTCGAACGGTTAGGGCGTGTACGTGGAAATGGGGGGGTCCCAGCGGCGCGACCCGAGGGAATACTGGCGGCGAAGTTCATCCATTGCCTCAAGCACCGAACGGAGTCCGGCATGACCAGCTTGAACCGCACAAGCCGCCTAGGGATCGCGGGCGCCGTCGCTGGCGTCATGGTCGCCGGCGGCGCGCTCGCGCTGGGGGCGACTTCGACCTCGCCATCGATCACGCTCTGTCTCACGTCGGGTACTAACCCGACCGTGCATATGGCCAACTCCAGCGGTAACTGCCAGGCCGGCTACACGAAGTACGTCTGGACTCCATCGGTGCTGCCCGGGCCCACCGGCCCGGCCGGCGCCACCGGTGCGACTGGCGCTAAAGGCGCGACTGGCGCCACCGGCCCCGCCGGCGCCACGGGTGCGACCGGCGCTAAGGGCGCAACGGGTGCCACTGGCGCGATCGGTGCCACTGGCGCTCAGGGCGCGACGGGTGCTGCCGGTGCCATTGGCGCGACTGGCGCTAAGGGCGCGACCGGTGCCACGGGCGCGACTGGCGCGCAGGGGGCTGCCGGGGTGCAGGGTGTCGGTACTGTGGGCGCCACCGGGGCAACTGGCGCGACCGGCGCAGCCGGCGCCATCGGTCCGAGTCGGCCCGCAGGGTCCGATGGGCGCGACGGGCGCCACCGGTGCGACCGGCGCAACCGGTGCCACAGGCGCGCAGGGGGCTGCCGGGGTGCAGGGTCTCGGTACGGTGGGCGCAACTGGCGCGACCGGTGCCAACGGCACAGACGGTGCGCAGGGCATTCAGGGTGTTCAGGGCGTCACCGGCGCAGACGGAGCCCAGGGCGCCACCGGTGCCCAAGGCATTCAGGGCATTCAGGGCGCCACGGGCGACACCGGCCCGGTCGGCCCGCAGGGTCCGATCGGCGCGACCGGCGCAACTGGCGCAACCGGCGCCAACGGCGCTGACGGAGCCCAGGGTATCCAGGGTCTCCAGGGCGCAGCCGGTGCCAACGGCACTGACGGAGCCCAGGCGCGACGGGCGCAACTGGCGCAACCGGCGCCAACGGCGCTGACGGCAGGCGAACTGGCGCACGGGCGCCAACCGGCTGCGGACCAAGGTATCCAGGGCATTCAGGGCTTCAGGGCATTCAGGGCGCCACGGGCGACACCGGCCCGGTCGGCCCGCAGGGTCCGATCGGCGCGACCGGCGCAACTGGCGCAACCGGCGCCAACGGCGCTGACGGAGCCCAGGGTATCCAGGGTCTCCAGGGCGCAGCCGGTGCCAACGGCACTGACGGAGCCCAGGGCGCGACGGGCGCAACTGGCGCAACCGGCGCAACCGGCACTGACGGAGCCGGGCACCGGGCGCAACTGGCGCAACCGGCGCCAACGGCGCTGACGGAGCCCAGGGCGCAACTGGCGCAACCGGCGCCAACGGCGCTGACGGAGCGCCACCGGCATCCAAGGCATTCAGGGCATTCAGGGCGCCACGGGCGACACCGGCCCGGTCGGCCCGCAGGGTCCGATCGGCGCGACCGGCGCAACTGGCGCAACCGGCGCCAACGGCGCTGACGGAGCCCAGGGTATCCAGGGTCTCCAGGGCGCAGCCGGTGCCAACGGCACTGACGGAGCCCAGGGCGCGACGGGCGCAACCGGCGCAACCGGCGCCAACGGCGCTGACGGAGCCCAGGGTATCCAGGGTCTCCAGGGCGCAGCCGGTGCCAACGGCACTGACGGAGCCCAGGGCGCCACGGGCGCAACCGGCGCAACCGGCGCCAACGGCGCTGACGGAGCCCAGGGTATCCAGGGTCTCCAGGGCGCAGCCGGTGCCAACGGCACTGACGGAGCCCAGGGCATCCAGGGCATTCAGGGCGCCACGGGCGACACCGGCCCGGTCGGCCCGCAGGGTCCGATCGGCGCGACCGGCGCAACTGGCGCAACCGGCGCCAACGGCACTGACGGAGCCACCGGCGCGGCTGGCGCACAGGGCAGTCAGGGTCTCCAGGGCGCCACGGGCGACATCGGCACGATCGGTCCGATGGGCCCCGGCGGAGCGGATGGCGCGACGGGTGCCACCGGCGCGACGGGTGCCACGGGTGCGACCGGTGCGCAGGGGCCAGCCGGTGTGCAGGGTGTCGGGACGGTGGGCGCCACCGGCGCCACCGGAGCCACAGGCGCCACGGGTGACACCGGTGCGGTCGGCCCGCAGGGTCCGATGGGTCCGACCGGCGCTACCGGTGCGACGGGTGCCACCGGCGCCACGGGCGCGCAGGGCGTCCAGGGCGCGACCGGTGCCTCCGGCCCGATTGGGCCGCAGGGTCCGACCGGCGCGGCGGGTCCGACGGGCGCGACCGGCGCGACAGGTGCGACCGGCCCGGCAGGGTCGGGCGCGACCGGTGCCACGGGTGCTGGCTACTTCGCGACATCGACGTCGAGCAACGCGGTCGGAACGGGCGCTAAGACGTTTACGACGCAGGCAGGCCTCGCCTATAGCGCGGGGGCATACGTCCAAGTTACCGATCAGGCGACCTCTGCGAACTACATGCAGGGCAGCGTGACGAGCTACAGCGGGACGACCCTCGTGGTTAACGTCACGGCGATCGGCGGTAGCGGGACCAAGACCGCCTGGAACATCAACCTCGCGGGCGTGACGGGCGCCGCGGGAACGAACGGTACCACCGGAGCAACCGGCGCTACGGGCGCTACGGGCGCAACCGGCGTGACGGGTGCCACCGGCCCCTCGGTGATCTACGCGAACGGTTCGGCGACCCCTCTCGAGCCCGCACGTCACGATTGGGCGGGCGACCATGAGCAGTGGCACGTCGGGGGCCATCACGCTGAACCCCGCGTTCACAGGCGCGACGAGCTTTACCTGCACGGTGAGCGGAGCCAACGCGACAATCAGCTCGGACTACAGGTTCCAGGTGACCTACACCAGCGGCTCGTCGATCACCATCACCTCGACGTCGACCACCACTCAGACGGTTGGCTTCATTTGCGCTGGCAACTGAGCCCGGTCTAACAGCAGTGCGCGTGATGCGGGAGGTCTTCGGGCCTCCCGCACTCGTTACGGACGTCTCTGGTTCGTTCAGGTAGAGCCCCGGATCGGGTGGACCGTGTCCGGTCCCGGCGATCGGCTCACCGACGTTCGGCGTCGCGTCGGGTTCGGCGGTCTGGCCATCCGGCGGGCACGACACAGGCCAGCGGCGTCGTGGGTGCGAACTGCTATCGGACGCGACCTGCGAACGGCGCGCGCGGCCGACGCTTCCGGGGGGGCTGCCGTCCAGACGGGGAGGGCGCATACGTGGAAATGGGGAGGTTTCAGGCACCCGCCGGCACCGGATACTGGCAGGGCCCACGTCGCGACCTGCGACATCGTGAATCGAACGGAGCTAGGCATGAAGCCCCTGAACCGCAAACAAGGCTGGACCGTCGCCGCGGCCGTCTCCGGCGTGGTCGTTGCCGGTGGCGCGTTGGCGCTCGGGGCGACCTCCTCGTCGTCTTCGATGACCTATTGCCTCAGTCCGGCGGATCGAATCCAACCCTGCACGCCCCTGCGTCGAATGGTTCATGTCCTTCTGGCTACACCAAGCTGGTCTGGACACCGCCGATCGGCGCCCGCGGCGCGACCGGGCGCCACCGGCCCGGCAGGCGCCACGGGTGCGACCGGCGCCAAGGGCGCAACGGGCGCCACTGGCGCGACGCGGTGCAACGGGCGCGACGGGTGCCACCGGTGCGACTGGCGCGCAGGGTGCCGCCGGCGCCACCGGTGCCACAGGCGCGACTGGCGCGCAGGGCGCTGCCGGAGTGCAGGGTGTCGGTACGGTGGGCGCCACCGGAGCAACTGGTGCGACCGGCGCAGCCGGCGCCATCGGTCCGGTCGGCCCGCAGGGTCCGATGGGCGCGACGGGTGCCACCGGCGCCACAGGCGCCACCGGCGCGCAGGGGCCTGCCGGGGTGCAGGGTGTCGGTACGGTGGGCGCCACCGGCGCAACTGGCGCAGCCGGTGCCACCGGCACTGACGGAGCCCAGGGCGCAACTGGCGCAACCGGCGCCAACGGCGCTGACGGAGCCCAGGGCGCCACCGGTGCCCAAGGCATTCAGGGCATTCAGGGCGCCACGGGCGACACCGGCCCGGTCGGCCCGCAGGGTCCGATCGGCGCGACCGGCGCAACTGGCGCAACCGGCGCCAACGGCGCTGACGGAGCCCAGGGTATCCAGGGTCTCCAGGGCGCAGCCGGTGCCAACGGCGCTGACGGAGCCCAGGGCGCGCACGGGCGCAACCGGCGCAACCGGTGCCAACGGCGCTGACGGGCGCCAGGGCGCACGGGCGCCAGCGGCGCTGACGGCGCCACGGGTGCGCACGGGTGCACCGGCGCAGACGGCGCGACCGGCACGACAGGAGCCCAGGGCGCGACGGGCGCAACTGGGCGTAACCGGCGCCAACGGCACCGACGGAGCACCAGGGCGCAACTGGCGCAACCGGCGCTAACGGCGCTGACGGAGCGCCAGGGCGCCACCGGGGCCCAGGCATTCAGGGCATTCAGGGCGCAACGGGCGCATGACACCGGCGCCGATCGGCGCCGCAGGGTCCGATCGGTGCGACCGGCGCAACTGGCGCAACCGGCGCCAACGGCGCTGACGGAGCGCAGGGTATCCAGGGTCTCCAGGGCGCAGCCGGTGCCACCGGCGCTGACGGGGCCACCAGGGCGCGACGGGCGCAACCGGCGCAACCGGCGCCAACGGCGCTGACGGAGCCCAGGGTATCCAGGGTCTCCAGGGCGCAGACCGGTGCCACACGGCGCTGACGGAGCCCAGGGCGCGACGGGCGCAACCGGCGCAACCGGCGCCAACGGCGCTGACGGAGCCCAGGGTATCCAGGGCTCCAGGGCGCCAGCCGGTGCCAACGGCGCTGACGGAGCCCAGGCGCATCACAGGGCATTCAGGGCGCCACCGGGCGACACCGGCGCCGACCGGCGCGCAGGGTCCGATCGGCGCGACGGGCGCAACTGGGCGCAACCGGCGCCAACGGCGCCGACGGTGCCACCGGCGCGACTGGCGCACAGGGCAGTCAGGGCCTCCAGGGCGCCACGGGCGACATCGGCACGATCGGTCCGATGGGCCCCGGCGGAGCGGATGGCGCGACGGGCGCCACCGGCGCGACGGGTGCCACGGGTGCGACCGGTGCGCAGGGGCCAGCCGGCGTGCAGGGTGTCGGGACGGTGGGCGCCACCGGCGCCACCGGAGCCACAGGCGCCACGGGTGACACCGGTGCGGCGGCCCGCAGGGCCCGATGGGTCCGACCGGCGCTACCGGTGCGACGGGTGCCACCGGCGCCACGGGCGCGCAGGGCGTCCAGGGCGCGACCGGTGCCTCCGGCCCGATTGGGCCGCAGGTCCGACCGGCGCGGCGGGTCGACGGGCGCGACCGGCGCGACAGGTGCGACCGGCCCGGCAGGGTCGGGCGCGACCGGTGCCACTGGTGCCGCAGGCCCCGCGGGTGTGACGGGCGCCACCGGACCGGCAGGGTCCGGCGCCACGGGTGCCACGGGTCCGACCGGTGCCGCGGGCGCGACGGGTGCCACGGGCGCGACCGGCGCGGCTGGCATCGTCCCGGTCTACAGCGCGACGAGCGTCGCTGCAGTCGAGCCAGCACATGGTCACGGGCACCATCCCGTCTGCCAGCGGCTTCGGAACTAACACCACCTCGATCAACGTGACGCTCAGCGGCCCGTCAGCTCCCTTCACCTCGCTGTCGACATACAGCTGCACGCGTCACGGGGTCGGCCAGCAACTACGGGATGGCCGTCATCTACGGCAAGCGGCACGCAGTTCACGATCAGTCGCACGCTGATCGGCTTCATCACGGCGACCGGGGAGGACGTCACCTACATCTGCATCGGCAGCTAGTCACAGCCCAGAACAACGAATCGCACGGCGCGCGGGGGCCTTCGGGCCCCCCGTTTGTCGTTGGCGCGGGCTCCACGCGTCGACGCCATCAGGTTGGGCCGATGGCGTCCGCGCGCCGGAGGAGACCGGCTCGGTGACCTGCGATGCGGAGCCCGTGGCTCATGGGAGCGGTCGGTGTCCGAACGCTCAGATCGCCGGGGTGGATGCGCCGATGGAATGGTCAGCGCCACAAAAAGGGGCGCATGAACGACCGGACGATTCGGAGGATTCATGACTCGGCAGCGACCCTTGATCCACGCCCGACGGGGCACGCGCCTCGCGGCTGCGGCCGGGGCCCTGGTTGTCGCGGGTGTGTTGATCAGCGGATGCGGGAGCAGCGGCAGCTCGACGCCGACGACCCCGGCCGGCATCTTCCAGGCCGGCTACAGCGCGCTCAGCCACGGCAACTACCAGAGCGCCAAGGACGAGTTCACCGCGGTGCTCGCGACGAACCCGAACATGGCCAGCGCCCAGTACAACCTTGGTTTGGCCGAGACCGGCCTGAAGAACAACGCCGCGGCGGTGGCCGCCTACCAGAAGGCGATCCAGCTCGACCCGAAGATGACCGCGGCGATGTTCAACCTGGCCGACCTCCAGGCATCTACGGATCCGAAGGCCGCGATCGCGACGCTTCGCCACCTGCTGACCATCACGCCGAACGACCACAACGCGCAGTTCAACCTCGGCTATCTGCTCGACACGAACGGTCACGTGGCCGAAGGCAAGGTGCTTCTCGCCAAGGCGATCGCCGCCGATCCGGCGCTGCGGTCGCGACTCGCGCCGGGCATGAAGGTCGGTTAGACGGCGGCACGCGGCGGCGGCGCGCTCGGGCTAGGCGCCGTCTCTCGTGCCGTGCCGCACCACGGCGGTCCAGATTCCATCAGATTCGCCGATCGCCACGAGTTCGTGGCCGTGCGAATCGCACCAGGCGGGCAGGTCGACGACCACCAGCGGATCGTCGGCCAACACCCGAACCGTCCCCCCGGGCGGTACCCGCGCGATCGCCCCCGCCAACAGGCGGACGGGCACCGGGCAGTGCGTGCCCAGCGCGTCGACGATCCGGGCATCGCCCATGGCCTAGAGCGGGCTCATTGCGCGCAGGTCCGCCACCGCAGCGGCGAAGGCCCCTGCGGCCGCCGCGAGTTCGTCGTCGGTCGTCGAGTCACCGAGGGTCATCAGGATGGCCCCGCGTGTCCAGGCCGCATCCACGCCCATGGCCTCGAGCGTGGGCGAGGCCTTGCCGGCGTCTGCGCTGCACGTCGAGCCGGGGGAGACGCACACCCCGCGCGTCGCCAGGGCCAGCGCGAGGCTCTCACCGGTGACGCCACGCACGGAGACCTGCAGGTGCCCCGGCAGGCGCTCACCGACCGGTGGGCCGTTCAATCGAACGTCCGGGACGGCGAGGACGCGCTCGGCCAGGATCGTGGCCTGACGGCGCCGTCGCGTAGCCCGTGCCGAAAGCACCGCCCGGGTGTGGTCGGCCGCGTGGCCCAGGGCGACCGCTCCGGCGAGATCGACGGGCCCGGCGCGCTTGCCCGCCTCCTGGGCGCCGCCTTCGATCAACGGGTGCAGGCGCGCGCCGGGCCGAAGCCACAGGGCCCCGGTCCAGGCAGGCGCCCCCAAGCGCCGTTCCCCCGATCGAGACGGCGTCTGCGCCGATTGACGTGACATCGACCGGCAGCGTACCGGCCGATTCTGCCGGCATCGACATGGATGCGCACCTCGGCTCGCTGCGCGCGGACGGCACCGACCAGCGTGCCGAGGTCCTGAATCGCCCCGACCTCGTGCTGGCCGTGGTGGATGCTGACCAGACACGTCTGCGGGCCGACGGCCGCGGCGAGCGCGGCCGCGTCGATGCGCCCGGACTGGTCGACCGCGGTGATGCTGACCGGTTTCCCGTCGCGCATCCATGACTGCGCCACCGACATCACGGCCGGATGCTCAACGGCACTGACGACGACGTGGGGTCCGAGCGGGCGATTGGCGGCCGCCAGCCCCTTGACGGCGAGGTTGCGCGCCTCGGTCGCGCCTGCGGTGAAGATGACCTCGTCAGGGTCGGACCCGATGAGCTCGGCCACCTGCGCGCGCGCCGTCGCGAGCATCTGAGCGGCGGCCGCTCCGGCGGGGTGCAGTGCGTCGGGCCCCCCAAGGCAATCGAGCGCGCTGGCGATGGCCGCGCGCGTCGCCTCGTCGAGGGGCGCACTCGCCGAGTGATCGAGGTAGGCGCGGACTGGATGCGGCATCTAGAACCCCTCGGCCAGGCGCTCAGCGAGCAGTTCTGGCAGGCCGGCGGCGCGGATCGCGGCCTGTGCTCCGGCGACGTCATAGCGCGTCCGCATGAACTCCACCACGCCGTCAACGGGATGGAGCACTGCCCATGCCGCCCGGGGGTCTTGGTCGCGCGGCTGCCCAACGGATCCCGGGTTGACCAGCCAGCGCCCGGCGCTCAGCGTGACCGACTCGTCGGCGGGGACTCGCTCGACGGTGCCGTCGGGGCGCCGGTGCCAGGCGGCCGGGACATGGGTGTGGCCAATACAGGTCAGATGGGCCGAGGCGGTTCCAGGGACGGTGTCGCCTCCTCGATGCCGACCACGTACTCCCACACGGGGTCCAGAACGCTGGCGTGGAACAGATGGACGTCGTGGTCGGTGTCCGTCGGCGCGAGCCGTGCCAACCGGGCGCACTGGTCGGGTCCGAGCGCGAGCCGCGTCCAGGCCGCCGCCTCCTGCGCCCACGAGGCAAATGCCTCCAGGGGCAGATGGCCGGCAACCACGAGGTCGTGGTTGCCGGCGATGCAGCGCTCGGCGCCCGTGAGGCAGGCGTCGAGCACATAGCCCGGGTCCGCCGCGTACCCGACGATGTCGCCCAGGCACCACCAACGCTCGATGCCGCGTGCGGCGGCATCCTCGAGGACGGCGTCGAGGGCCTGACGGTTGCTGTGGATGTCACTGAGCACTGCGACTGCGGACACGCCGTGGTTCCTCGCCGCGTGGTTGAGACCAAGCGATTCGTCGGCACGATACGCGTCCGGGCGCCGGCGCGCGGTCGTTAGGATGACGTCGTGGCAGCGAATCGTGCAACTGCGGCGGGGAGACGGGCATAGCCGGGCGCCAGCCGCGATCTCCCGCGCTTCAGGTGGTTTGCATCGGCCGATTGCGCCCGCCGCATGCCGAAGCCGGCGGCGAGTACGAGCGGCGCGTTGGCCAGATGACGAGTTTCCGGGTCGACGAGGTGTCCCCCGAGCCGCTCCAGCGGGGGGCGGCGCACGCACGCGCTCGGGAGGCCGCGCGTATCCGCGAGCGACTCGCCCGCAACGCATGGACGGTCGCGCTGTCGCCCACTGGTCAGCAGGCGGCGTCGAGCGCGGCCTTTGCGGAATGGCTGGAGCGCCGTTTGGGCGCGGGGCGTCCGGTGGCGTTCGTGATCGGCGGTGCGAGCGGCCTCGATGACGAGCTGTTGGCTGCCTGCGAGGAGCAGTTGTCGCTCGGCACGTTGACGATGCCCCACCAGTTGGCCCGTGTCGTGCTTGTCGAGCAGCTGTATCGCGCCCTGTGCCTGCTCCAGGGCCACCCGTATCCCCACTAGACAGCTAAGGTGCAGGGTCGTGACGACGGCGTTTCTCGATGATCTGGCCCAAGCCATCGCCGCGGACGCGGCGCAGGCGTCTGGAGTGGCCGACCCCACGGTTGCGCTCGTGCCCACCCGCCCGCCCGGAGCATGGGGACATCGCCAGTCCGATCGCGATGGGCGTCGCCGGGCGCGCCGGGCGGCCGCCGCGCGAGATCGCGGCGGCCATCGCCGACGCGCTGCGCACGCGCCCCGAGCTCCAGCGAGTCATCGAACGCGTCGAGGTCGCCGGCCCAGGCTTTTTGAACTTCACGCTCGCCCCGGGGTGGTTCGCTGACGTCCTGCGGGGCATCATCGATGCGGGACCCTCATTCGGGGCCGATACGGTCCCCCGCTCCGAGGAGATCCTGCTTGAGTTCGTCTCACCGAATCCGACCGGGCCGATGCATGTCGGCCATGCCCGGCATGCGGCGTACGGGGACGCGGTCGCGCGACTGCTGGAGCTCGTGGGTCACCGTGTGTGGCGCGAGTGCTACGTCAACGACTTCGGCCGACAGATGCAGTTGTTCGGCGCATCCGTCGCCGCGCGCTACGCCGAGCTGCTCGGCGAGCCGTCGCACCTGCCCGAGGACGGCTATCACGGCGAGTATGTCGCCGAGATCGCCGCCGCGATCTACGAGGAGATCGGCGACCGCTACGCGGGGCGTGTCTCGCCGCCGGACGACGAGGTCCTTGCGTACTTCGCCGATACGGGCGGCCGGCGCATGCTCGCGCGGACCCAGGCCGAGCTGGAGACACTGCCGGGTCCGGATCGATCGCTTCTTCTCTGAGACGACGCTCCACCGCACTGGGCGGGTCACGGCGGGGATCGACGCCTTGCGCGCCGCCGGGCACACCTTCGAGGCCGACGGCGCGGTCTGGTTCCGGACGACCGATTTCGGTGACGAGAAGGACCGCGTGCTGGTCCGGTCAGATGGCGCGACCACGTATCTTGCGGCCGACGTCGCCTATCACCTGGACAAGGCCGAGCGCATGGGCGATCGGATGATCGACATCTTCGGGGCCGACCACCACGGGTACATCAACCGCCTGAAGGCGGTCATGGACGCCGGCGGGTATCCGCCGGATGCGCTGGAAGTGCTGATCATGCAGCTGGTGAGCTTGGTGGAAGCGGGCGAGGCCAAGCGCATGAGCAAGCGCGCCGGGACCCTGGTGACCCTGCGGGAGCTGATCGACGATATCGGCGTTGACGCGACGCGCTTCTTTCTGGTCGAGCGCAGCCACGACACCGCCTTTGAGCTGGATCTTGACCTGGCTCGTGAACAGAGCCAGGAGAACCCCGTCTACTACGTGCAGTACGCGCACGCGCGCTGCTGCAGCATCCTCGCCAAGGCCGAGCAGGAGGGTGTGCGGCGGTCGCCCGACGCCGACGCGCCGGCCGCGCTCGACTCGAGCGAACGAGCGCTGGCGATCCGGCTCACGGAGTGGCCCGACGTCGCCGCCGACGCGGCCGAGCGCCGGGCACCGCACCGCGCCGTCTCCTACCTGAAGGACCTTGCCCGCGACCTTCACGCCTTCTACCACCGGTGTCGCGTCGTCGGCGAGGCCCCCGAAATCGAGGCCTTCCGAATGGACCTCACGGTCGCGACACGGCAGGTGCTCGCCGCCGGCTTGGACGTCCTCGGAGTCGAGGCGCCCGAGCGCATGTAGTCCAGTCGCTGCCGTCTGTCCTCTGGTAGGTTGCGGCTCCCGGCGGGTGTAGCTCAGTTGGTAGAGCGTCGGCTTCCCAAGCCGAAGGTCGCGAGTTCGAGCCTCGTCGCCCGCTTGATGAGAAGCCCCGGATTGACGGGGCTTTTCTTGTGCCCGCGTTCTGATCCGCAACCGCGTGACACACGTCGACATGCGCCGCAATACGTTGCGGCAACGTCTGAGACGTTGCGGGAGACGTTGCGGGGGACGTCTAGGACGGTGCGGGAGACCATGCGGGGGAGACTCCCCCCGGGCATGGCAGTACCCCGCCCGAGGCGGGCCGCCGGCTGGCCCCGAAGGCAGTCGGTCTTACGAGCGGGCAGACGACGCGTACGCACTTCCGTTTGCCCCCCTCGATGCGTGGCGCGCAGAATTCGTACTACCCCACTCCGAAAACATTCGGGCCGAACTAGTTTTCGGCGGTAACGCGCAGGCGGGCCTGGGGCAAACGTCCGTCTGGGTTGTGGCACCCCCTCGTGGGCGGGGTGGGGACCTACGCCCGCGAGGAGTGCCACTGGATGCGCGGACCTCCCTGATCAGCCGATATCCCGCTTCGTGCGGGAACGCCACGTTGATCTCAGCACCGTGGTTGAGGCGGTGTTAACGACCGGGGCGGCGAGCCGCCTCGTTACTCACCAACATCACGGACCTGGCCACGCCCCCCCCTGGTGCTCCCAAGGTGCGTCCTTTCGTTGGCGGAATGTCTCGCGACCTCGATGTCCCCCGCCGTGCGGGTACAAGGGAAGCGCCTTGGATACACAAACGCAGTCATGTGC
Source organism: uncultured Thermoleophilia bacterium (assembly GCA_963784985.1). Lineage (GTDB taxonomy): Bacteria > Actinomycetota > Thermoleophilia > Miltoncostaeales > Miltoncostaeaceae > CAITWD01. The sequence goes on along the minus strand of CAWATR010000001.1, from coordinate 175,762 downwards.
CCCTTGCTCGCCTGCTTTCGGGACGCTCGTCGGTGTGATGCCAGGAAAATGCTCGGCGGCATGGCGGTTCTCACAGGTGAGGCGTTAAGCAGCGGGCGCACGTGAGCAACAGACTTCGGAGGAAGTAAGAATGCCACTGGCGCGTCCTCTCAGGAGTGGCAGCTCCAACCAGCAGCAGGGAGAGGACCGTGCACTACTACTACTTCGCTGACCGCGAGGACTTCGCGGCCGCCGCCATCTTGGCACTCGGCACGACGCGCGTAGCGTGCGTCAGTCACCCGTCGCGCATCACGTCGGAGTTCGAGCACGACGGGGACCGGTACTACGTTGTCGCGGGCGCGCCCGATATGCACCGGGGCAACTCTACGCGCGGCATCCGAGGCGCATATCTGTTCACGCCCTGCCCGTACTGCCACGAGGACATGCTGCCCGGGCAGGCGCTCGACCTACGTCACTCCACGCCGCTAGGCGATGACCCCTGGAGCATGGGCGAGGTGCTCATGCATCGCGCGTGTCATCAAGCAGTAGATAGGGGCACGGCCTAGAGGGGGCTCAAGGATATGCCCGAGCCCTCGCGCGGAGGGCCAACGGGAGAAATGCCCCCAACCAAATGGGCAGTTTGCGGCCCCCAACACGGCCTCGGCTGCCCACCCCAGGTCTGGCCGGCAAACAGCCCGAGGCCTGCCAAGAACACGACGATGCCCCAGATCAGCAGCGTCCATCCCCAGGCGTTGTAGTTGGTCGTGACGATCAGATGCGCGCCCTGGGAGACGTACACCGTCTTTTTGAGGATCGCGACAAGACCCTCGATGGCGTTCCAGACACCGATGATGATCATGAAGACGCTGGCGAAAATGATCCAGCCGGTCCATCCGCTGCGGGGTTCAAGCGAGGTGTTCATTGGTTGCCTCCTTCGGTCAGCGCTGCCAACCACGGGACCTTTGTGAGGTTGTGTCGGTCCGCGTCCGGCCGCCGCCCTTGTCCGACGTGGCGGTCCCGGTCGTGTCGGTCCGGGTCCGGCCGCCGCCCTTGTCCGACGTGGTGGTCCCGGTTGTGTCGGTCCGGGTCCGGCCGCCGCGCTTGTTCGGCGTCGTGGTCCCGGTTGGGTCGGTCTGGGTCGGGCCGCCGCTCGTCGGCGTGGTGGTCCCGGTTGTGTCGGTCTGGGTCGGGCCGCCGCTCGTCGGCGTGGTGGTCCCGGTTGTGTCGGTCTGGGTCGGGCCGCCGCTCGTCGGCGTGGTGGTCCCGGTTGTCGTCGGGCGCTCTGCGTCGGACCAGCGGAGGGGCTTCCATTAGAGGCTCGGCTCAAAAGTGGCCCCACAGAACCGTTCGCTTGGATCGCTCTAGTTCCCGCCAGCGTGGCGAGACTCTCGAGCGTGTGAAGATCGGTGATTGGGCGGACCGTCAGACCACCTCGTCTTACCTCGTCTCGACGCGCCGAGCGCGCGCGCAAGGCGACCGGTCGACCTTCCGTGGCGACCTGTGAAGGCGCCGAGGCCCGCCCAGGCCATCTGCTCGGTCACGTGAATGAGGGGACCAACACCCAGCGATGTCACGAGCGTGGTCCCAACGAGCACCGCGATGCGCGCGACCCCCGCACCTCCACTGAACGCCGATCGCGTAATCGGGGATCCCAAGGCCCGTCGCAACGTTGACGTGCGCAACCACACGGGTAGAACCAGGACGCCCCAGAGCCCCTCGCGCGCCTTACGCAGGCGGGCTCGACCGCGAAAGAGTGCCTGATATCTGGCGTTTGGCGACCGGCCCCCGGCGCTCGTCACGGCGCCGGGAGTGCCTGACAGATGAGCGAGAACAGCGACCCGTTCGCTGTCCGGCAAGGCGAGCACCCGCTGGAGCATCCACCGCCCTTCGGCGGCGCCGATCACCGCATCTTCGGGTCCCGGCGAGACATCAGGCACGTCGTTCGGATCGACCACCGTGATTCGCGCGCGCCGTGCCCGCTCCTCGGCGCAGCGGGTTCGGACGACCGCGTACAACCAGCCGCGGGCGTATTCGGGCGGGTTTCCGGCCCGGACGCGGGCCAACAGATGCACATACGCATCTTGGACCATGTCGTCAGCCGCTGCGTGATGGGCTCCCAATTGGCGGGAAGCAAAGGCCACGAGCTCACGCCAATAAATCGCTGCCTGATGCACCACGTCCGCCGGTGATTCCGGGCTCGGAATCCGCCGCATCCCCCCGCTGAGATTCGGCCACTCGGGACGCTCTGCCGGCAGCCCGTCGCTACCCGACGTAGCCCGCTCGGATGCAGGGCGTTGCGACTCGTTGATCACGGTCAGTCACCGTTGCCAGGTGCGCGATGTACACCTCCTACTCGACGTATCGGCAGTAACGCGCGCTACCTCGACCCCCGGCCGCGGCGGTCGCGGCCTGGGGGGCGGCGAAATCCCAGTTTGTTCGTCCGCAATTCCCATGCCCGCCAGTCCTGCGCGACGGTATTGGTGGCGCGGACGGCGCGCCCGTTACTGCTGCGCTGATTGATATTCGTGTTGGGATTGTGGGGCGCCCATCGACGCGGGACTGCTCTCGATGATTGGCGCACGTCTCGCGGGATTTCGCAGACAAGTGCACCGGCGCGAAGACTTCGCAAGAAGCGCTGTAACGTCCGCGACAGCACGTTTCGTCGACGCTCGGCTTCCGGGCACCGGACGAATACGCACAAACATTCGTTTCACGTCGTCGCACACGGCCTCGGGCTCGAAGAGCGGCTCAACCGTCGCTGCATCGCGACCAACACTGCGGATCTGCGTGTCCCGCTCCACGCGCGCGGCGAGGTCGGCGCGCGCTTGCCTGGCGGACCAGCGACGACGGAGCCGCGGGACGGCGATCGCGGACGTCTCACCCGACCCCGTCGCCCCAGGGTGTCAGATCGCGGGCTCCGGCCGGAATGGCGGCGAGCCGCTCAGTTGCACCGCCAGCACCCGTCATCACGGAGCGGTGCACAGAGATGGGGTTGACCGCGCGGTGCCCGGCCTCGCCGCTACCGCGCGGGTATTTCCCTATTGACGACGTCCGCCAGTAGGACGACCGTGAAGTTCACCAGTTCGACACCACGCTTGTGCAGCGCGTGACGCCGGATACCCTCCTTCCAAGGAGCGCCACCGGTGAACACGGACGAGCCGGTTCCCGTCACGAGCGCGACGAATAGGTTCGAGGCCGATATGGTCTGCGACCTGCTCCGCACGGCCGGGTCCCAGTGCGGCATGGCCAGAACGACCTCCGACTCGGCCTACGGCGGCCTCCTCGCCGGACAGACCGCGATCTTCGGGCCGGCGCGCACTCCCGAGGGTCGGCTGCGGACGGCGCCGGATCACGGTGATGACTATGGGCAGGCATATGCGGGAGTCACGCCGTTCGGGACCACGCGTCGTGCGCACCCGCCGAGTGTGGCGGAGATGCGGCCCGGCCATGAGGGTTGGATAGACGGAGGCCATGTCGTCCTGAGCGTCGATGGCAATCTCGTTGTCCAGGCATCGTGCCCGCTCTTCGAGTCGGGGACGTCAGTGATGGGTGAAGTCCACGTTGCGATGCGGCCCGACGGCCTCCTGCGGGTGGTTGTTCCGAACGGCTACCGTTTCACCGCAGCGCCCGATGATGGCAACCGCCTCGTCGGTGTCGCTGAGGTGTGGGAGAGGAGCCGGTTGATAGGGTCGCCCAGGCTTCTCGCCAGCAACGACCCGGCCGCATCGATCGGACGGCCGCAGCGCTCCCAGCGCCAACGCGAATTGGGCTAGTTGTAGTTCCCAGGGACGTTGTTGACACGTGAGACTGGCGGTTGCCCTCCCAGCGCGGTGTGGAATCGGTGGTGGTTGTACCTGTGCAGCCATCCCGGAAGCAAGCGAGCGCGGGCCTCATTGCTGCGGTAGAGCCGCACGGACGCCCACTGTGAGAGTGGCGGTAAGCGGTCCTGGGTGATCGCTGCCAAGCTGTCGTCGGCGCGGGTTCAGCTTCAAGAACCCCTCAGCCGAGGAGATCGCCCACCAGATCGACACCCGCGCCAACGGCAGGCGCGACATGCTCGACGACTTCGACTTGCGGAATGGTGCCCCCGAGGTTCTGGTTGAGGCCACGCGGACGGCATCGTCCGCGTGGCCGTCCGCGCGTTGTGTCTAGAACCCAGGACCAGGCGGAGGATTCGGCAAGGGCAAGGGTGGGGGCGGCGGCGTGCTCGGCGGAAGTCGCGGCATCGGCACCGGCGGCGGCGTTACGGGCAGAGGTGGCGGGTTGCCGCCGCAAAAGGCGGACGTGCTCCGCGTCCACGTACCAGGTCAGTGGCGGGTCATCGCGCCGATTACGTGCTCCTCGAGGAGCGTGCGCCCGTTGCTGAGCGCCGCCGCGAACACCGACTCGTCGAGGTGACCGGGGGCGCTGACCCTGTAGAACGTCGTCCAGAAGCTGATCTGGATCGCCGCATAGGCCTCGGCGGTGAGGCGTGGGGAAGGGCCTAACTGGGCATCTTTCAAACCACGATCTTCAGGCCCTCCTTCAAGGTCTCACGAAGCGCCAGACGATGCAATGACCTCCAAGAATCGCGGCCAACATGGGACAATCGAACATATGTCCATCGCCCGTGATTTACCGGAACTGATCGTCGCAGACGCCGCTGGTTGGCGAGCGTGGCTCGCCCAGCACCACGCCCAGCCGGGCGGGGTTCTTCTCGTGCTTGCCAAGACGGGCGTCGTCGAGCCGACCAACCTCACGTACGGCGAGGCACTCGAGGAGGCGCTGTGCCACGGCTGGATCGATGGCCAGCTTCAGAAACGCGACGAGACGACCTACTATCGGCGCTTCACGCCACGCCGACCGAGCAGTGCGTGGTCACGGCGAAACGTGGAGATCGTCGACCGCCTGTTCCAGGAGGGTCGAATGAGCCCCGCCGGGGTTGAAGCGGTCGAGCGGGCGAAGACTCAGGGGCGCTGGCAAGCCGCGTATCAGGGGCAGGCCAAAATTGATGTCCCTCACGACCTTGCTCAGGCCCTCGCTGACGACCCTGAGGCGTCCACGATGTTCGGGAACCTCAGCGCCCAAAACCGCTACGCGATTCTCTACAGAGTTGAGACTGCCAAAAGGCCGGAGACGCGAGCCAAACGGATCGCGAAGTTCGTCACAATGCTCGCGCGCGGTGAAACTATCTACCGGCAAAAGAACTCGCGATAGTAAGACTGCCATTACACGGACTTCTGTTGTATCGATGACAACGGCTGAGTGGAGCAGACAGGGCTCGAACCCGCGACCTTTGGCTCCGGAGGCCAACGCGGACGGTTAGCGGTGGACAGGTATGCACACCTGATCCGGGTCGCGACGCGGGATCTGGTGACCATGGGCTGAGCACCGATATGCACCGTTGCGCAAACCGGTGTCCACACGGTGTCCACATGTTAGGCCCGACGGACACGCCGCTGAATCTGGGCAACTGGCGGCGCGTTGACCGAGGCCGCGCTGCTGTCTTGTACGCCTGCGCGCGATCGGAACAAGACTGCCAAGGGGTCTGCACAGGGTTTGGTTGACATCTCTTTGCGCGAGGAGAGGCCTCGCGCGGAAGGATGGAGCCATGCCCAAGAAATTCCCACCCGAGTTCAAACGTGACGTTGTCCGCGGTGGCCCGCCGTGGTGGCGTCCCGATGGCCGAAGTGGCGGCCGACTTCGACATCTCGGAGTCGACCCTGCATCGGTGGATGCGCCAGGCGGACATCGACGACGGCATCAAGGACGGCTTGACCACAGCCGAGCAGACCGAGCTGCGTCCAGCTGCGCCGCGACAAGCGCCGCCTCGAGATGGAGGTTGAGATCCTCCGACGTGCGACGGCCTACTTCGCCAAGGACGCCGCTCCCAAAATGATGTACCCGCTGGTCCATGATCTGGCCGACGACGGGATCCCCGTCGCGGTGACCTGCGGGGTGCTCGGCTTCTCCACCCAGGGCTTCTACAAGTGGAAGCAGCAGCCCGGTCTGCAATCGGGACTGGGACGATGCGCACCTGGTCAACGCCATCCGTGACGTCCACGCCGACGATCCCGAGTTCGGCTACCGGTTCATCGCCGACGAGCTCGAGCGGGCTGGGCATGCGGCCAGCGAGAACCGGGTCCACCGGCTATGCCGGGAGCACCGGGTCTGGTCGACGACACTCAAGAAGGGCCGAAGGGCGCGGGCAAGACCCCGGGCCGGCCGTCCACGACGACCTGGTGATGCGGGACTTCACCGCATCGGCTCCGGACAAGGTGTGGTTGACCGACATCACCGAGCACCCGACCGGTGAGGGCAAGCTCTACCTCTGCGCGATCAAGGACGTGTGCTCGAACCGGATCGTCGGCTACTCCCTGAGCGATCGGATGACGGCCTAGCTGGCCATCTCCGCGCTGCGCTCACGCGGTCGCCCGCGCGCCAGCCGAGCAGGACCGTGGTGGTGCACTCGGACCGCGGGATCGCAGTTCCGGTCGCGGGCCTTCCGGGCGATGCTCACCGCCGCAGGGCTCACCGGTTCGATGGGCCGGGTCGCCGCTGCCGGTGACAACGCCGCCATGGAGTCGTTCTTCTCGTTGCTGCAGAAGAACGTCCTCGACCGACACACCTGGACGACCCGTGACGAACTGCACATCGCGATCGTCACCTGGATCGAGCGCACCTACAACCGTCGCCGCCGACAGCGCGGGCTCGGGAAGCTCACCCCGGTCGAGTTCGAGTTGACTTTCGCCGGTCAGCCTGCCCTGGCGGCATAATCAGTCATAACCACCGTCAACCAAACCCTGGGCAGACCCAAGGGGGGCCTGCTGCGCGAGGCACGTCGGCATCGATGGCGGCAAGCGGGATCTCAAGGAGGGCGACCTGCAGACGCCCGGCTTGTGGGTGAGCGTGTCTTCGCAGAAGCGAGGCGTAGAGTTGCGGCACCCAACACGAGGAGGCCGAGCATGGCAGTCGCAGTTATCCAGGAGTTCCCGATCGTAGGCGACGACCGGACGACCACGAACTATGACAACGTCCAGGCGGCGCTTGGCGCACGCGCCAACCCGCCCACGGGTTTGCTCGTTCACACGGCCGGATTCGACGAGGAAGCTGGGGTCTTTCGCATCTTTGGTGTATGGGAGTCCCAGGAGGCGTGGGATGCGTTTTTCAACGACCGCCTGATGCCGATCGTCCGACCCATGATGGAGCAGGGTCGCCGTCCACCCGAGACGCGCGTGTACCAACTTCACGATTTCATGGGGTAGCCGGTAAGCCTCAAACCCGGCCGCCGGATACGGGCTGGATGAGTTCGTCGACCTCGGTAGCCCGGCCTCGACGAGTTCGCACATCGCGTCGGTTAGTTCGTCTGTGATTACCGTCGTGCGTGCCATCATGAGACCGCCTGCGCCATGAATGCGGGCGGTCTGACCTTAGCGCGCATCTGGTCGAGTTCGACGTGCGTCGATCCGTGCCCTATCCACCGAGCGAGTGGCGTCTGGCCGCCCGAGCGCGTCTCGGCAGCGCCCTCGGTGGGGATCATCTGCGCCGCGCGCTCCACCGCGCCGCAGGCCGTATAGGCGCGTCGATCACCCGAAGAGCAGGCAGCCTGGCGGGAGGAGGTTGCAAACGCGATCCTGCCGCCGGATCACCCCGGCGCATGTGCACCGAGCTCGCGAGCCGCGAGCATCGTGCGCTCCCACGCCTGGGCGGCGCGCATGGTGGCGAACACCCGCCCACGGCCCATGCGTGCAAAGCAAAGGACTCGCTCGACGGCCAGCGAAGAGACGGCCCGTGGGCAGCCAGTGGAGCACCGGACGAATCGAGGCCTTCAGCGACGGCGTCTTCGCTATTGCGATCACCCTGCTCGTCCTCGAAATCCAGGTGCCCGAGTCCGACTTCGAGAACCTGTGGTATGGGATCGCACATCAATGGCCGTCCTATCTGGCTTACGTGACGAGCTTCCTCACCATCGGCGGCATCTGGATGGCGCATCACGCCATGTTCCGCCGCCTGCGGTTCGCAAACCAGCGGGTTATGGTGATCAACCTGCTCTTGCTGATGGCGGTCGCGTTCTTGCCGTTCCCGACCAAGCTGATGGCCGAGACGATTCACACCTCCGGCCCCGAGCGCCCCGCTGCCATCTTCTACGGCGCCTCATTGCTGGTGACCTCGCTGCTGATCAACGCTTTGTGGGGGATGAGGTCGCCCTCGATCGCAGCCTCCTCAAACCCGAGGTCAGTGAGGAGGAGTTCAATGCGACCTTGCGGGCGACCTCGCCAAGCATCGGCTTCTATCTGGTCATGATGGTGCTGGCGATCTTTGTCCCGCAGCTAGCCCCGTTCGGATACCTGGTGATCGCGGCTGTCGCCGTGGTGCGAGCACGTGGAGACAGGGTGCTGCCGCCGCCCGAGCGGCACCAAACGGAACCGGACGGGTGAACGGACGCTCCTCCGCGGCCCCATGAAGCGCCGAAGTGGCGCCATGACAGAGAGGACCGGGGCCTATCGAGCATCACCACCCCGGTGGTGGGCCATTCTCCTGGCCGCCGACGGCATCGACCTGGTGTCGATCAAGGACGCGACGCCCACTGGCCCACTCAGCCCTCGCGACCGCGGGCGGCTACCTGCACGCACGTCCCGCCGCCCCGAGCAGGCGGTGCGGTTCACGCAGGCGTTCCAGCCAGCGGTGGCGGCATCGCGGCAATGCGATCCCAAACGGCCTGGAGACGCGCTTTGCGATCGCGAGCGGGACGAAGGGACTGACCGCGTTGCGGGCGGTTCTGTTGGCGCGCTGACCTGTTGTCTTGAGGCGTGCCGCTGATTAACACGCAGCGTCGCCGCGACCCTTGATGCTCGGGGGTCATTTGCGGAACGCTGGCCCAAGCTACGGAGTGTGAGACCGCCGTACGCCTGCGCGACCTTCAAGCCAAAGGTCTACGGCGATCCCGACGGCGAACACTTGAGAAGCGCGTAGCGCATCAGCCCATGCGTGACGGCGACGGCCACCACCACAACTACAAGGAGAGCTACTCGACGAAGTCGTGACCACGCACGCGGTGTCATGCGCTCACTCTTCCCGCTCGGGTGACATTCGCTAACGCTGGCCCAGGCGACCTTGCCGCGACTCGTGCAGGTTCGGTGCCTTGCGGCGGGCCAGCGACGAGGGCGGCGCAGGGGTCGGTCGGCAGTTCGTAGTAGTGGGGACCGGGGACGCCCCTGATGTCAGAGAGGTGCTGGCGAAGGATGCTGGAGATCCTGAACTCGACCGAGGAGCTGGCCCTGATGACTGTTGCGGCTCCACCCGAACACGAGCAGCAGCCAGTACTTCAGACGAGCGAACCTGTTGACGACCCGCGCGAGCACGCGATCGCCAGGCTCAAGCGCAAGCGGAAGTTCGCCCAAGACTCGGTCGCCTACGTCGCAGTCAACGGCCTGCTGTGGTTGATCTGGTTGTTCACCCACCGCACGACCGGCGGTGGCATCCCGTGGCCCGCGTGGGTCTCCCTTGCTGGGGGTTCTTTCTCGCCCTCGACGGATGGCGCGCCTACAGCAGGTGGCCGGCGAGCCTGAATACGCAGATCACGGAGGCCGAGATAGAGCGCGAGGTGCAGCAGACGCGGAGCCGATAGCGACCGAAACTTGCCTGGACTGCGAAAGAGGGAGTTCGCCATGAGTTCGCGGCGTAGAGCCGTTGCAGTCGTTGGAGCCGCGGGCCACGTCCAACGCCACCTCGTCGGACGACTCGAAGAAGAAGGCTTCGACGTGCATGCGGTCGATCGCGGCGACGACCTGTCCGCCGCGTTCCAGAGCGTCGATGCCACGGTGCATCTGGCTGGAACGCTAAAGCCGGTAGGCGGAGACAGCTACCGCGACGCAAACGTGGCCACCGTCGAGCGAACGCTGACGGCAGCACGAGACGCAGCCGTGCGTCGTCTGGTCTTCCTCAGCTACCCGGGAGCGGACCCGGACTCTTCGAACGAGTACTTACGCACGAAAGGCGAAGCCGAAGCGCTCCTGCGCTTGTCGGGGATCGAAACGGTGATCCTCCGCTCAACCTTCATCTTCGGTCCCCCCAACCCAGGACCGAGCATCGTCCCCTTCCTCGCGCACAACGGGAAGCCCGTCGGCGTGATCGGCTCCGGTCACCAGCGCTACCAACCTGTCTTCGTCGGCGACGTCGTGCGAGCGATCATCCGGGCGCTGGATCCCGTCCATGCCCTGTGCAACCTACGCGCTAGCGGGCCCGCGCGCGCTAACCGTGGACGAGCTCGTCAGCCTGCTGAACCACGGCGAGGCGGGGGAGCGGCATCTTGCCGTGCCGATCGCTCGGGCGATCGCAGTGGTCGCCCCGTCTTTGACCCGCGCGATGGTCGATGTTCTCTCTGCGGACTCGGTCCCAGATGCCCCGCCCGCGTGGGGCCTCTTCGGAATCGAGCCCAATCGCTTGACGCTCTCTATCTCGCGGGAGCAGTGAGCCACTAATCGGCCCCGGCCGACTCACCCGGTCTTATCGGAGGAATACCCGAGCCGACTGTCCGCTCAGGGGTCATTCCGGAACACTGGCCCAGCCGGAGGTCCGGCCATGCGGCCGCGTAGGTATGGCAGGCATCGCCCCCTTGCGCCACCGCCACACTGCTCGAAGCCGGCGCGCCCTGGCGTCTACGGCTCGCGGCGCCTCCCCTCCATGAGCGCACCGAGCCGCTCACACCGGGTCGCGCCCTCTTGTCCGTCAGACCGAGGCGCACCCTCTCGCCAAAAAGGGCTCTCCTGGGAGCGACGCGGCGACCAAGTAGGCGGCGAACAGAATCAGGCCCAAGACGCCGACGAGCGCGCCGGTCCCGCCCACAAGGTAGACCGCGCCAAACATTGAGGCCCTAGCCCCACTGCCACTGCGGAGAGCGTCTCGCCACCATGACGGCGAATCAGGCGAACGGCCGCCGTCTCTGTCCTCCATGTCGCGCTTGTCCCACCAGAGAATCGCGACCACCACGAGGCCCAGAGGCGCGGCCACCAGAACCAAGATCCCGACTACTTCTGTGCTCAACGTCCGACCGTCCTCGGCGGGGGCACACCACTCGGGGCCCCAAATGCCATGAGGTAGCCTATTCCCGATGCTGCGGCCCGTGAAGTGATCGCGCCGAGCATCCGCTGGCTCCCGACTCGGCGGCCGCGCTCACGCGGGTGTTTGAGCCCTCGTTACGAGGACCCGGCCCAGCGGCGGCCGCCGGGGCGCTGAAGTTGGTCTGAGATGGTCCGAACGGTGAAGACATAGTCGGGCAGTAGGGCGAAAAGGTTGGGCCGCCCAATCTGGGCCTTCCGGGCTATGTAGTCCCACAAGAAACATTCTTCGGGTCCGCTTCCTCCGCCGAAGCAATCGGCATCGCGGTGATCGCTGGTCGGACCCTGCGCCGCCGCATACGGCATCGACTCCTTCCTGCTGATCGACCCACCTGATCGGCTCATGAGCACGCCCGACCGTCGCCTACATCGCCCGGCGGACGCGGCACCCCGCGGACCTTCACCGGCGCGTTCGAGCGTGCGAGACTCGTCCGAGGAGGCAAGCCGCGTATGCAGGAGCTGCTCGAAATCCGACTTCTCGGCCCGTTCGAGGTTCTCGCGCGCGGGACGATCGCGGACGTGGGCGGCTCGAAGCGCCAAGCCCTGCTGGCGATGCTTGCGCTCCGGCAGGGCCGGGTGGTCGACGTCGACGCGCTCGTCGACGGCCTTTGGGGGAGGAGCTCCCGGCTGCTCCGCGGAACGCGCTCCATCATCACATCGCCCGCCTTCGCGCCGCGCTCGGAGAGGAGTCGATCGTCGGCTCCCCCGACGGGTACGCGCTGAAAGGCGCGCGCGTGGATGCGGTCCGGTTCGAGGAGCTGCTCGCGGAGACGCGCTCCGCGTTGCGCGAGGGCGACGTCCCTGCCGCGGCGGACGCGGTCGCGTCGGCGCTTCCCTCTGGCGCGGACCGGCGCTGCAGGGTCTGACCGGCACGGCGTGGTTCAGCGCCGAGGCACGCCGGCTCGAGACGCTGCACGTCGACGCGCTCGAGGAGGACTTCGAGGTCAGGCTCGCGCTCGGCGAGCATCGGGAGCTCATGCCGGCGCTCCGTCAGCGCTGGCGGACAACCCCTTCCGGGAGCGGCTGTGGGGGCAGCTGATGCTGGCGCTCTACCGCAGCGGCCGCCAGGCGGATGCGCTCGAGACCTTCCAGGAGGCGCGGCGCGTGCTCGCCGACGAGCTGGGGCTCGAGCCGGGGCCCGAGCTCCGGCGGCTCCAGGAGGCGATCCTCGCGCACGACCCGGCGATCGCCGCCGTCCCGGTCGTCCGCAGGCGCCGCGGCAATCTCCCCGCGCCTTCGACGTCGTTCGTCGGCCGCGAGGACGAACTCGGCCAGGTCTCCGGCGCTTCTGCACGAGCACCGCCTCGTGACGCTCACCGGGCCCCCCGGCGTGGGGAAGAGCCGGCTCGCGGTCGAGTCGGCCCGCTCGCTCGAGCACGAGTTCCCGGACGGCATCTGGCTCGTCGATTTCGCGCGCGCGGGGGGCGCAGGACGCGGTCCGCCTTCTCGCACACGTCGTCGACGTTCGCGGCTCCGACCCGCTCGCACGCGTCAGCTCGCGGCTTCGAGATGCGGGCGCGCTCGTCGTTCTCGACGCGTGCGAGCACGTCCTCGAGGAAGCAGCGCGGATCGCGTCGACGCTCCTTGCGGAGTGTCCCCAGCGTCCGGATTCTGGCCACGAGCCGCGAGGCGCTTCACGTCGCCGGCGAAGTTCGGATCCCGTCGCACCGCTCGGCTCGGCCGCCGTGGAGCTCTTCCTCGAGCGTGCGCGCGCGGCCCGGCCCGGGTTCGAGCCGGACGCCGAGGCCGTCGCGCTAGCGGCGGAGGTCGCCCGGCGGGTGGACGGCCTGCCGCTCGCGATCGAGCTCGCCGCCGCGCGTGTGAACGTGCTCGGGCTCGCGGAGCTCGTCTCCATCCTCGACCGCCGCGCCGCGCTCCTTCGCGACAGCCCGGCCTCCGACCCGAGCCGCACCGCACTGCAGGAGCTCGTGGAATGGAGCTACGACCTCTTGCACGGGGACGAGAAGACGCTGCTCCAGCAGCTCGCCGTCCATCGCGGCGGAGCGTCCCTCCCGTCGCTCGCGGCGGTCGCAGCGACGCGCGGCCTCAACGAGGCGACCGTCGCTATCTCGTTTCCGCGTTGGTCGACAAGTCGATCGTGTCGGCCTCGTTCGCGGGCGGCGCCGCCCGGTATGACATGCTCGACACCGTCCGCGAGTACGTGCTCGAGCGTCTCGCCGAGAGCGGCGGGCTCGCCGCCGCCCGCGGCGCCCACGCCGAGTACTTCGCGGCGCTGGCCGAGGAGGCACGCGTCGAGCTGCGCGGACCGGAATGGCTGCGCTGGGAGACGCCGACTGGAGCTGGAGAACGACAATCTCTGGGCTGCGCTCGCGTACGCGCAGGATTCGCCCGACCCTGCGGTCGCGAGTTCGGCTCGGGACGCTCGGGTGGTACTTCGCGCTCGCCGAGCGCGTCTCCGAGGGACGGCGCTTTCTCGATCTCGCCCTTTCCGTCACGCGCGATGACGCACCGGTCGAGCTGCGGATCGAGCTGCTCGCCGGCCTCTGCTACCTCGCGACCGAAGAGCTCGATCTCGACGGCGCGCTCGCGGTGGGCGAACGCGCGCTCGCGCTCGCCGCGACCGCTGCGGCGCCGAGGGAGCTCGGGCTCGCACAACTGACGCTCGCGCTCGCCCTTGCGCAATCCGGCGACGAGGACGGGCGGCCACGACTGGCGCGAGACGCGGCCGCGACGTTCGAGGTGGTTGGAGATGACTGGGGCATCGCGGCGAGCAGCCTCATCCGCGCGACCGGCGCGGCGCGCGCCGGTGACGTCTCTACCGTCGCCGCCATGGCGGCTACAATCCGCCGTCACTCGGACGCGATCGATTACGACGCGTTCCGCGTCCCGGGGCTGCTGCTCGAGGCATGGGTCGCCGAGCGACAGCAGGACGGCGCGGCCGCGGTGGAGGCGTACCGGCGCGCACTCGAGCTCGCGGGCGCGTCGGGTTCGGCGACCACGCGGCGTTCGCTCTCGCCGGACTCGGCGCGAATGCGCTCGCGAGCGGAGATCTGCGTGAGGCCGAGGAACTCCAGCGGCAAGCCCTTGTCGCCGCCGAGGCGGCCCAGGCGACATGGGTCGCGGCCCATGCACGCGTCCAGCTGGGCCGCATCGCGGCGGCGTCCGGGGATACCGCGGGCGCCGAGCGGTTGTACCGCGAGGTCCTCGAGTGGTCGCAGCTGCAGCGGCCGCGCCAGGCTCGCGAGAGTCTCTTCCTCGCGCTCACCGGCAGCCCGGCCACGGCAGCGTTGCTGGGACTCGCGGAGATCGCCGAGGCCCGCGGCGACACTGCCCCGCGGACGCGTTCCGCGGCGCGCGGCCTCCGCCCGCCTGAGCTGGCAGAACCGCCGGCGCGCCTGGCAGAGCGTTGGCAGCCGCACCCACGAGCCTTCGCGCTGTCAACGACAGAAGAGCAGGAGGCTCGACATGAGCACGACCACGATCGACGACCAGCTTGCCGAGATTCACCGCCGGATCGATCGCCTGCGGGCGCGCGCCCAGACCGGCGTGCCTCGGATCTGGCGTCACCTCGACGCACTGCACCAGACGGAGACAGCCGTTCTCGTTGCGCTTGCGCCAGGATCTTCCGACGAGGTCGAGGAGAAGTTCGGGCAATTGAGGACGAGGCTCGAGGTCGCCGAGCGCTCGCTCGAGGCTGATGCGTCCGACGACTGGGCGACCTTCGCTGCGGCGGTCGAGGCGGAGCTCCACAGCTGGGACACCTACCTCGAGCGTCTCCAGACGAGCGTCGTGGCGAAGGCGTGGAAGGCGCGCGAGCAGGCCGAAGCGACGATCGGCGAGGTGCGCAGCCGTCGGATCGTCGTCGGTGAGCGCCTCGCGCAGGCGGGCGGTGCTGCGGGCGCTGCCTCTCAGACAGCGAGGAACCGCGTCACCGCGGCCCGAAACGAACTCGACAAAGGCTGCCGAACTGTCAACGAAGTTGAACTGAAGGGAGTGAGAGGCATGAACCTCGAAACGCATCTGCAGGAAGGCGAGCGGGCGCTCGCTCGCATCTGGAAGGTTGCGGCGTTGCGCGGCACACTCGCGATCGCGTTCGCCGCCGTCATCCTCATCTGGCCGAGCATCGGCCTGGCGACGCTGATCGCGCTGTTCGGCGCCTTCGCGCTCGTCTCGGGTCTCGCGACGATCGTCGGCGCGTTCAACCTGTCGATTCGCGGCGGTGAGCGCGCGTGGCTCGTCTTCGAGGGCCTGCTTGGAGTGGTGGTCGGCGTGGTCGTCTTCGTCTGGCCCGGCCTCTCGGCCTTGGGACTGCTCTACGCCATCGCCGCCTGGGCGATCGCCATAGGCGTCTCCGAGATCGCCCTCGCGTTCGTCCTCCCGCTCAGCGGCGGACGGTCGCTGCTGGCCGTGCTGGGCGGACTGCTCTCGGTCGCGTTCGGCGTGATCATGTTCGGCCATCCCGGCGCGGGAGCGGTCGCCCTCCTGGCGCTCATCGCCGCGTTCGCACTCGTGACCGGCGTCATGCAGATCGCATTCGCGCTCGAACTGAGGCGCATCACGGCAGAAATGAACAGCGCGTCAGGCCGCACGTGACGGCGAAGCCCGTGACGCACGGCTGAGGAGGAGGAGCGAGATGCAGACGATCGACCCGGTTCTCATGACTGCACTCATCGCGATGACCGCCGCGATGCTCATGATCCACGCGGGCATCGCCAAACGCCGGCTCGCGTGGCGCAGAGAGAGCACATCCTCGATTAGCGTGAGAGAAGGTTTCGGCGTCAATGACCATGCGTCCTGACGCCGTTGACTCGCCGGTCCTCGTCTGCTACGATCCACTCGAACGAGGCGGCTTCGTGACGTCGCCACGCATGCCCAGCGACCGGTGCTGATCGTGCCGCCGGCCGAGGGGGGTCTGACCGATGGAGCAGCCGGTGCGCCCACGCCGCTCAATGCGCCGGCAGCTCGAGTCGAACCCAGCTCTCGTCCAGCACGCCGAACAGCGAGCGGAGACGTATCCAGAACCGAATCGCAGATCGAATCACCGCGTTCGCGGGATCGATGTCGTTCGTCTCACATCCACATCCTCTGGTTCGGGTGCTGGATCGGGTTTCCGCCATCGCTAGAACTAGTCCCCTACGGCCTGCTGATCGATGATGGTCGTCGCCTCGCGAGGCGTTCTTCTCTCGACCTTCGTGATGATCAGCCAGAACCGGGCCGACGCTAAGCGGCAGCTGGTCGCCGATCCAGCAATGGCAGACCGTGATGGAAGAGGATCATGCAGAACCTCAAGAGCTGCTCGGGCTCTCGCATCAGATTCCTCGAGCTGACCACGGCAATCCACGCCTTCACGGCCTCTCGCCCGGCCGCGAACTAACCGGTCCCCTCTGGCGCCCAGCGCGTCCGCCCCGATGGCTCACCTCCCAGCAGGCGCTAACGCGTGGCACTGGGTTGGCATCGCTCTCGGCCAGCATTCGTCGCAGATTCACCATCCACGAGAGGAGATGCGATGACCATTATCGAGAGCGAGGAGAGAGTGGTTGCGCCGACGCGCTGGAGCGTCGACCGCGACGAGACCTCCGTCGCCTTCGCCGTCAAGACGTTCTGGGGCCTGGCCACCGTTCACGGCCGCTTCGACCGTTTCGGCGGCTCGTACGAGGTCGGGCCGGACGGGACGAAGATCGAGCTGACGATCGACGCCGACAGTCTCGACACCGGAAACCGGACACGGGACAAGCATCTGCGGTCGGCCGACTTCTTCCACGTCGCCGAGCGCCCGCAGGTGCGGTTCACGTCGACGCGCGTGCGCGATGCAGGCGACGGGACGCTGCACGTCGAGGGCGACCTCGAAGCGGCGGGCAAGGTCGTGCCGCTCGAGCTCGACGCAACGCTGCAGCAGCTCGACCTCGGGCTCCAGATCGAGGCCACCACCACCGTCGACCAGCGGCAGCTCGGCATGAGCAGCGGCCAGCTCGGGATGATCCGTCAGCCGGCGACGCTGCTCGTCAATGCGCGGCTGAACGGAACCACCTAGCGACACCGCTAACAGACCAGCCCATCCAAGGAGGAGACCATGGCTCTATCAGACGAACTACGCAAGCTCGCGGAGCGGGCCCAGGAAGCAGAAAAGCACGCTGCGGCCGCGAGGGACATGGCGAAGGCCGATCTCGAGGAAGACCGCGAGAAGATCTCGCGAAGACGCTCGGCAAGACGCTGAGCAGCTTCGCCAGGCTGCCGAGGCAGCCCGGGGGCAGATCTCCGACTCGTGGTACGACGTCCAGAGAAACTGGAACGAGCACAACGCCCAGCTCCAAGCGAGCATCGACACCAAGATCGCGGAGGTCGATCTCGCCAGGGCCCAGCGGCACGCCGATAACGCCGAAGCCGACGCGCAGTTTGCGATCGACTTCGCGTATTCGGCGATCGCCGAAGCCGATTACGCGGTGATCAACGCGCAGGTCGCCAGGAAGCACGCAGACGATCTGGCAGCGGGGACTGCGGCGCGCGCCTGAAGCGAGCAAGCTCGAGCAGGGCCAGGAGCGGAGCTAAACGGTCAGACCGCTGCCCGCCGGAGCGTGACCTCGCGGCCCACGCTCCGGGCTCCGAGTCACGCGCCAGGTCGGTGGATGGAGCATTGCAGGAACGCGCCCATCGAGCCCCGGCGAATCCGAGCAAGGGCTTCGTATGACTGATCGTGGTGTGGTCGGGAACGATCTAGGTCGCGTGACGAGCGCATCCGCGCAGGCTCCAAGATGATGCGTCGGGACGAGTCGAGCCCGGGGCCGGGTCGCGGCGCTTCGAGGTGGCTCGATCGCGAGCCGGGGAAGTATCGGTCGAGCCAGCTCGGGATGTACCAGGTACGCGGTCCGAGCAGGTGGAGCACAGCCGGCAGGAGGAGGAGCCGGATGACGAGAGCGTCGAGGAGGAGGGCGCCCTCGCGAGCGCGAGCCCGAACGGCTCGATGACACCAGCTGCGTGCGACCGCAGACACCAGACCTGGCGACCTGATGCCTCAACGATCGCGCTGGCGAGCATTAGCCATCTGGCAGCGGCCGTCGAGCGGATCCCCGTAGCCCGATGGCTCTCGGGTAGCTGCGCGGACCCCGTGGAGGGGTTATTGTGCCGTTTCGGGCGGCGGCGGATCGTATAGCGAGATTGGACGTGTTGTGGCGGCCAAACCCGGCTCATCTACCGGGCCCCCTCCTCCGAGGCGGAGGAGGCCAACCTCGATGACAAGCGCGACGTCAAGGGCTACGACGGACGGGTTTGTCGGCGCCCGGAGTGCCGTGCTCGTCCGCGAGGGTCCGTCGGGCGAGGTGTACATTCACACACGCGAGCAGTCGACCGGGCGCGGCCCGTTGAGCTGCGCAGTCCTGGGCGCGCTTTCCGCTGCCCTCACGCACCCGCTCCCCCACGCCACGGCCGTCACCGGCCGCGCGTTCCCGAGACGCCGGTCGCTATCATGACGCATGCTGGGGAGGTTGCGCGCGAGCAGAAGCGACTGGCCGAGATCGTCGCCGTCTTCGCGCGCTACGGGCTCGGTCCGAGCCGTTTCGCTATCGCATGTCCCCGACGGTGGGGCACCACCTCCACCCTCCCGTCGCGGCGGTCTCGGCACGGCTCCGCGCCCGAGCGGCTTCGGCTCGCTCTGACCCAGTTGGGGCCGACGTTCGTCAAGCTCGGCCAGATGCTCAGCCTCACGCCGGGTCTCCTGCCTGCGGAGTACGCCCAGGAGCTGGCCAAGCTGCAGGAGCAGGTGAAACCCGAGCCAACGGCGACCGCCCGCCAGACGATCGAGGATGAGCTTGGCCGGACGGTGGATGAGCTGTACACGACGTTCGGCGACGCGCCGCTCGCCGCAGGGTCGCTCGGGCAGGTCTATCGGGCCGAGCTCGCCGACGGCTCAGCGGTCGCCGTCAAGGTGCAGCGCGACGGGATTGCACAGCGCGTCCACGTCGACCTCGAGCTGACCGCGTACCTCGCAGGCATACTGGAGGATCACTCGGACGAACTGCGCCTCTACGGGCCGCGCGAGCTCGCCGCACGCTTCCGGTCGCGGACGCTCGAGGAGCTGGACTTCGAGCGCGAGGCCCAGAACGCGGCGCGGTTCGCGGCGAACTTCGCAGATGAGCCCGACGTTGCCTTTCCCCACGTCTACCCGGAACTGTCGAGTGGGCGCGTGCTGACGCTGAGCCTCATCGAGGGGACGACATTCGCATCGTTTACGCCGAGCAGCGCGCAGCGTCATCGACGGCAAGGCGCTCGGCCAGCGGGTCGCCGAGATCTGGCTCGAGATGGTCTTCCGGGATGGTTTTGTTCATTCCGACCCGCACCCGGGCAACCTGGTCGTGATGTCAGGCTCCCGGCTCGGGATCATTGACACGGGCATGGTCGTGCGCATCGACGACCGCACGCGCGAGCAGTTTGTCGAGTTGCTCGACGCGCTGGTCGGCGGGAGCTCAACAGACCTTGCCGAGACGCTGCTCGACACGTGCGAGCATCCTTCGGGCGTGGACACCGCGGGCCTCGCGGAGGACCTCGACGGCCTGACTGCGACGTACTTGAACCGCTCACTCCGATCGATCGATGTGGACCCAGCGATCCAGGATTTCGCCGCGGTCGTTCACAAGCACCGACTCGTGCTTCCGGTCAAGATCAGCATGCTGGTGCAGATCATGAGCGAGCTCGAAGGGACGTCGCGACTGCTGGATACCGACTTCCACGTCATGCCGCTTCTCCAGAGCTACTGGCAGAAGCTCCGTGTCCAAGGCCTGGTCGCCGCAGGCGATCGAGCAGCGCCTTACGTCCGCCGCCCGGAGCTGGCTTCGTCGCCAGCGCAGGCTCATCGACACGATTGAGGTCGTCGGCGAGCAGCTCCGCACGGAAACCTTCAACGTGCAGGTCACCCACGCGGGCACCGACCGGGTTGCCAATCGACTCGTCCAGGGCATCATCGCGGCCGCCTTCCTCCTGGCCTCGTCGATCCTCTGGCAGGCGCGTGCAGCTCCGGTCGTCGACGGTGTCCCGCTTCTGGCGGCGATCGGCCTTGTTGTCGCGGTGCTGCTCGTCGCCCACGTCTTGATCCAGATTCATCGGTCCGAAGGCGGCTAGAGGTGGCGGTCCGCTCAGTCCCAGGCATGTCCATTTTCGCTCGGCGCGGCGCCGACGCCCGGCCGGGCCCTCGGCTCGACCCCGCGGCCGGGGCGGTCCCGGGCTATCGCCCCCCCGCCGTGCCCGGCCGCTGAGCTGCCCCGAATCGCATCGGGTCGCTGAACCTGGTCCAAGTGCTCACAGGCCCGGAGAGGAGACCGCGGTGAGCACACCGATACACCCTGAGAACGCGCGCGGGGTCGCGCACCCGCGCGTCACAGAGCGCACCAAATTTGGGCCGAGCGGCTCGGCGCGCAACGCCCCGGACGCGTCAGGCCGAGTTCTCAGCGACGCATGACCGCCCCGATCCGATCGCCCTGCTCGAGCGCCAGGCTGAGACGCGGGTTCCGGAATTGGTGCCTATCCGCTATGGACGGATGCTGGCCTCTCCGTTTGCGTTCTACCGGGGCGCAGCCGCTGTCATGGCCAGCCGACCTTGCAATGACGCCGGTCTCCGGCCTGCTGGTCCAGCTGTGCGGTGATGCGCACCTGTCTAACTTCGGCATCTTCGGTACGCCCGAGCGCCGCATAATCTTCGATATCAACGACTTCGACGAGACCGCATCCGGGGCCATGGGAGTGGGATGTCAAGCGTATGGCGGCGAGCCTCGAGGTTGCCGGCGCGCCAGAACGGCTACACCCCCGCGGATGCGCCGCGAATCGTCCGCGACAACGGCACGCAGCTACCGGAGCGGCCATGACGCGAGTTCGCCGCCCAGACGCAACCTCGAGGTCTTCTACGCGCAGCCTCGACTCGGATACCGCTACCGTCTTGGCCGAGCTCCAGGGGGCTCGCCACCGCGCAAGATGCGCAAGCGCGCGGAGAACGTCGCCAAGGCCCGCACCCGCGACAACATGCAGGCGCTCGGGAAGCTCATGCCACATGTCGATGGCCAGCCGCGCATCGCAGCGACCCACCGCTTATCGTCCCGGTCACGGAGCTTTTGCCGAAGGAGACCGCGGCACGATGTCAAGAGTGGGCGCACTCGCGCTGCTCGAGCTACCGGAAGACCGCTCGAGCACCGAGCGGCGGCATGCTGCTCGGAGGGCTACACGTTCGTCGACACTCGCGCGCAAGGTCGTCGGCGTCGGCAGTGTCGGCACGCGCTGCTGGATCGCCTTGATGCTCGGTCGCGACGATGAGACCCCCTCTTCCTCCAGATCAAGGAGGCGCAGAGGCCGGTCCGTGCGTTGATCACGTTCTGCGGCGCATGCGATGCGACCTACCGCAACCACGCCGATCGCGTCGTCGCCGGGCAGCGCGCTCATGCAGGCCGCAAGCGACGTCTTTCTGGGGTGGTTCCACGTCGCGGGCCTGGACGGTCAGTCGAGCGCGACTTTTACGTGCGCCAGTTGCGCGACTGGAAGGGCTCGGCTGAGATCGAGGTGATGGTGCCAAAGGGAATGGAGATCTATGCGGGCGGTTGCGGGTGGACGCTCGCCCGGGCACATGCCCGTTCGGGCGATCGCATCGCGATCGCGTCCTACCTCGGCAAGAGCGACGTCTTCGACCGCGCCATCGGGGCGTTTGCCTCGGCCTACGCGGACCAGAACGAGCGCGACCATGAGGCACTCCAAGCCGCCGCCAAGAGCGAGCGGATCGTTGCAGAGGTCGGGGTATAGCGAGCGGGGATGGGCCTTCTCGCCTGGCTCGTCCGAGCGTCGAGTCCGGTCGCTCGCGTTCGCGCCGGGCATCGTTCTGATCGGTGTCGGCGTTGGAGTCACGCTGACCCCGTCGGGGTCAACGTCGTGCAATCAAGTGTCCGCCGAGGAGAAGCAGGTCGAAATCTCCGGGCTCCCGCGCGCGATCTCCATTCTGGGATCGGCGAGGCATCATCGTCGCGCTCTCGATCCTCGGGTCGACCCTGCTCATCACGACCCCGAACAGGATCGCTATCTGCACGGTCGTCGGCGCGGGGCTCGCGGTAGGGTCCTGCTCGGGGGCAGGTGGATCAGGTCATCGGATCGCCGGCGCTCCGGCAGGGGTGCCTCGACCGCAAGGCTGCTCTTGTTCGAAGAACTCCACCAGGGTGGCCTCACCGCCCTGACCGCCGATACCCGGGGCGTCATCGGCGTCATTGTGCCCCTCTTGCCCCCTCGGGGTGCCCAGGGTGCCTGCCCGGGAACGCGGCTCGGGCGCTCCTGTATACCGCCGACGCGGTGGCGGCGGCCGTCGCGGTCTTTGGCCGAGCCGACCTCTAGACGGCACGGCTGCGGCAGGCGTCCACGGCTGCCTGATCGGGAATTGCGTCCAGCGCGGCGACGCTGGCCGCCGGTGCGGTCCCATGGGCGAAGTGGACAGTCGCTCACGAGCGCGCCTGTGCCCGGCGGGGGATACCTGCGAGCGTCGAGTGCGCGCGAGGTTTGACGATGCGTGCATTGCACGCTACTATCTGCGTGCAATGCACGCATATACCCAGGAGCATTCGCATGCCCAGCAGCCCATCGCTATTCGACCTCTCTGGTCGCGTCGCTCTCGTCACCGGCGCCTCCTCTGGTCTCGGCGTCACCTTCGCCAATGCGCTCGCCGATGCCGGCGCTGACCTCGTCCTGGCCGCCCGGCGCGTCGATCGACTTGAAGCGCTTGCTGCCGAGATCGGCGCGCGCGCCGGGCGCCGGGCGGTGCCCGTGGCGTGCGATGTCACCGATCCCGATCAAGTTGAGGCGGCGGTGCAGCGCGCCGTCGGTGAGTTCGGTCGCCTCGACATCGCGGTGGCGAACGCCGGTGCCGTTCCCGAGGCTTCTCGATGCCCGAGAAGCTGCCGCCCGCGCTCTGGCGCCAGTCGATCGATGTCAACCTGAGCGGGACGTGGTTCACGTGCCAGTCGGCCGGGCGCGTGATGCTCACACAGGGGTCAGGGTCGATCATCGTGATCTCCTCGTACACCGGGGTCGCGGGCATGCCGAATTTCCCGCCGGCATACCAGGCGAGCAAGGCCGCGGTGCTCAACATCACCGAGGAACTGGCGGCCTCATGGGGGGATCGCGGCGTGCGGGTCAATGCCATCGCGCCGGGATGGTTCCCCTCCGAATGACAGACGCGGTGCTCGCCGCACCGAACTGGAAGGCCAGGTGCGACGCGCAGGCGCCGCTGGGGCGCACCGGTCGGCCCGAGGAACTCATCGGCCCCCTGCTCCTGCTCGCCTCTGACGCCGGGAGCTACATGACCGGGGCCGTCCTCACCGTGGACGGCGGCACCTCGGCGGTTGTCGGGATGACTCCCTACGACGAGTCGCTGTGGGGGCTGCACGCGGCCGTCATGCCCGACGGCCTTGGGGAGCCCATCCGCGCCTAGCGCGCGGGTTGCGACGTGTGCAGATGAGCGCCGCCGTCCTCTCCAGCCGACAGGCCGTCGCGACCGCCATCGCGATCCTCGATGCGGAGGGGGCCGGGGCGCTCACGATCGTCGCGTCGCCCGCGAGATGGGCGTGCCGCTGATGTCGCTCTACCGACACGTCCGCTCCAAGGACGACCTCGAGGCGGGGATCGTCGTCGCGCTGATCCGCAGTGTGCAGCCGGAGCCTATCACCGGGGTCTGGGACACGGACCTTCGCGCTTGGGCCGTCGCGTACCAGGACATGGCGATGCGCCATCCGCGCGCCGCGCCGCTGCTGGCGGCGCGTCCGACGACTGCCTACGGTGCTCGTGCTGCGGAAGGGGAGGCGATGCTCCGCGCCTTCTGCGACGCGGGGTTGAGCGCCGAGGGTGCCCGAGTGCACCTGCGGGCCGCGCTCGTCATGGTGACCGGCTTTTGTAACGCTCAGGCCGCCGCGCGAGCCACCCCTGGCCACACCTCGTCGCCGGTCGGACCGGATCCCGCCGATCATCCGCACCTTAATCGCTTGCTCGACGACGTCCGCGCTGGTCGCTACGGCCGGGAGCTGTTCGAGACGATGCTCGATGCGGTCGTGGGGAGCATCAGCGCGGCGATCGCCGCGAGCCGAGCCGAGGCTCACGGCCTCGCCGAGGGGCACCGCGCGTGATGCGTAAACACCGCGATCGGCGGTCCGTCGCCAGTGCGCGTGTCCGTCGTGCCCTAGACCATCTCGCGCGCGCAGGCGGGGATTCCTGTTGCGTCGCACCCCTCGCCACCGCACTGTCCCGCGGCTGCGCGATCGGACCACAACAATGGAGACCTCATGAGAATCGGGATCATCATCGGCAGCACGCGTCCAGGTCGCCTGGGCGAGTCGGTCGCTCACTGGGTGTCCGGGCGCGCATCACAGCGCACGGACGCTGAGTTCGCCCTCGTCGATCTCAAGGACTACGGGCTCGGGCTACTCAACGAGCCGATCATCCCGGGGGCGGCCAACCGCCAGTATGAGAACCCGGCGACCCGACGCTGGAGCCAGACAATCGATGCGCTTGACGGCTTCGTGTTCGTGACTCCCGAGTACAATCACGGGGTACCCGCGGCGCTCAAGAACGCCGTCGATCTCCTCTATCCCGAGTGGAATCACAAGGCGGTCGGGTTCGGTGTCGTACGGGGCCGACGGCGGCGTGCGCGCGGTGGAGCAGTGGCGCACCATCGTGGCCAATACCCTGATGCATGACGTCCGAGCCCAGGTCTCACTGTCGGTCTTTCTCGACTTCGAGAATGTCGCGTTCAGGCCTCTGGAGCGACGCGAAGGTGAGCTCGACATCTTGCTCGGCCAGCTAGTGTCGCTCACTGCCGTCCTGAAGGCCCTCCGCCAGTGACTTGCTCGGGGCACTGGAAGTCTGACCTCCTCGGAGCGGGGTCGGCGTTCGCGTCCGAGCGGACCCCGACGTCGACCTCGCAGCCTCGGGAGCCCCGCAGTTAACGCCCCAGGAGCTGCTCACGACCCAGCAATTCAGTGATGCGACGAGAGGAGCGGCTAAACAGATACCGCGTGCAAGAGCCAAGCCTCAGGTGCCGACGCACAACCGATATCAGCCATCGACGATGGCGCCGACAGCAAGTAGCGAATGGATCAGGAGAGAAGAATGACCGACAAACAGCGAGTTGTCTTAGTCACCGGAGCCTCAAGCGGGAATGGCAAGGCGATTGCCGAAGACTTGGCCCGCCAAGGCTACTTCGTCTTCGCCGCAGCCCGCAGCGCAGGCAAGCTGGAGGCGATCCGCTCGGAGCATATTGAGCCCCTGCCGTTGGACGTGACCGACCATGACGCAGTTCGCAACGCTGTGGAGAGAATTTCGGCGAGTAAAGGACGCCTCGATATCCTGATCAACAATGCTGGCTATGGCCTTTATGGCACGATCGAGGGGGCGACACAGGAACAAGTTCGGCACGTCTTTGATGTCAATGTTTTCGGGTATGGCCGGGTAATACAGGCGGTCTTACCGATGATGCGGGCTCAAAAGTCGGGCTTGATCATCAATATGTCATCCGTTGTCGGCAAGTTGTCGATACCTGTGTTGGGTTGGTATGCAGCCACAAAGCATGCGATTGAAGGGATGACCGACGCCTTGCGTCTGGAGGTCAAGCAATTTGGCATCAATGTCGTACTGATCGAGCCGAGTTATCTCAACACAGGCTTCGAAGCGGCGGCCATGGCAGAACTCGACACATCGAACGACCCTCGAGCCTACGATAGGCTTCTGGCCGCGTATAGAAGGGGCTTCCGCAAGGGGTATGCCAACGCCCCCGGCCCGGAAGTTGTAGTTGCGGCCGTCAACAAAGCCATCGCTGCACGGCATCCAAAAGCACGCTATCTGCCTAGTCGGGAAAGCAGGATGCTGATCACCGTGAGAGGTGTACTGACTGATCGGCTTTTCGATGCGATCGTCGAAAGGCTATACAAATAGGGAAAGCGAGCCTCCCGCCGGCGCGCTCCTGCTTGCACAATCCGGCGCAACGTATTGAAGACTTCGCGCCAACGCTCCCGGGGTCGTCGAGGCTTCCCGTGCCCGTGCTTACTGAACTCGATTTCGTCGTCGTCGATCTTCTCAAGCATGGTGGGAAAGTTCGAGAAGATCGCCAAGAAGCAGGTCGGCCCTCACATGCAGAAGGCCGACATGCCGGGCGCACCGCTCGTTTCCATGCACGAGGTGCACAACTACTTCGTGTAGACGACATGCAGACTATGTGGTTATCGACCCTGAGTCGGCCATGCGCCCGCAGCGACCAGCTGCAGTCGGGCGATTCGTGGGTCTGCCCAGGGTTTGGTTGACGGTGGTTATGACTGATTATGCCGCCAGGGCAGGCTGACCGGCGAAAGTCAACTCGAACTCGACCGGGGTGAGCTTCCCGAGCCCCCGCTGTCGGCGGCGACGGTTGTAGGTGCGCTCCATCCACGTGACGATGGCGATGTGCAGTTCGTCTCGGGTCGTCCAGGTGTGTCGGTCGAGGACGTTCTTCTGGAGCAGCGAGAAGAACGACTCCATGGCACCGTTGTCACCGGCAGCGGCTACCCGGCCCATCGAACCGGTGAGCCCGGCGGCAATGAGGGTTGCCCGGAATGCCCGCGACCGGAACTGCGATCCCCTGTCCGAGTGCACCACCACGGTTCTGCTCGGCTGGCGCCGGGCGACCGCTGAGCGGAGTGCCGAGGTGGCCAGCTTGGCCGTCATCCGATCACTCAGGGAGTACCCCACGATCCGGTTCGAGCACAGGTCCTTGATGGCACAGCAGTAGAGCTTGCCCTCACCGGTCGGGTGCTCGGTGATGTCGGTCAACCACACCTTGTCGGGAGTCGATGCGGTGAAGTCCCGCATCACCAGGTCGTCGTAGACGGCCGGCCCCGGGGTCTTGCCCGCGCCACTACGGCCCTTCTTGACTGTCGTCGACCAGACCTGGTGCTCCCGGCACAGCCGGTGGACCCGGTTCTCGCTGGCCGCATGCCCAGCCCGCTCGAGCTCATCACAGATGAGTCGGTAGCCGAACTCGGGGTCGTCGGCGTGCACGTCCCGGATTACATTCACCAGGTGGGCATCTTCCCAGTCTCGATTGCAGACCGGCTGCTGCTTCCACTTGTAGAAGCCCTGGGTGGACAAGCCGAGTACCCCGCAGGCCACCGAGAGGGGGATCCCGTCGTCGGCCAGCTCATCGACCAGCGGGTACATCATTTTGGGGCGGCGTCCTTGGCGAAGTAGGCCGTCGCACGTCGGAGGATCTCAACCTCCATCTCGAGGCGGCGCTTGTCGCGGCGCAGCTGGACCAGCTCGTTCTGCTCGGCTGTGGTCAAGCCGTCCTTGATGCCGTCGTCGATGTCCGCCTGGCGCATCCACCGATGCAGGGTCGACTCCGAGATGTCGAAGTCGGCCGCCACTTCGGCCATCGGGACGCCACCACGGCGGGCCACCGCGACAACGTCACGTTTGAACTCGGGTGGGAATTTCTTGGGCATGGCTCCATCCTTCCCGCGAGGCCTCTCCTCGCGCAAGAGATGTCAACCAAACCCTGTGCAGACCCCGTCGCGCCGCGTGCGAGCTGGATGCCCGCCGCGTCGCGAACGCGTCGCACCGACGGCCGGTGGTCGAGGCCGTCGAGACCTCACGGGCTTGGCTTCGGTCGTGGCGGCACATGCACGGATGACATCCGGAATACTGCCGCCACGCCCAGCAGCCAGAGAACGACAAAGGCGAGGCTCGCGATGACGTCGGTGCTCCAATGGACCCCCAATTCGATCCGTGAGAACCCGACGGCAAGCACGGCGAGGACCGCTGCAGGCCAGGCGAGCGCCCAATACGCCGACGTGCGGCCCAGGTAGGCAGCGATCACCGCGAGTGTGGTGAAGACGACCACGGCGACAGCCGCATGTCCTGATGGCCACGACCAGCCATTTGCGCCTGTGAGCCAGAGGCGCTCGGGGGGGCGAGGTCGCTGCACGATCTCCTTGGCGAGACCGACGCCCGCGGCTTCGCCCGCCCACGCAACGACGGCAATCGCGCCAGCGAGCAGGGGGATGCGCCGACGAGCGACAAGCACCGCGATCAGCACGCCTGCGGCCACCAGTGCCACCCACGAGCCACCCCACGTCACTGCCGTCATGACTGCATCGAGCTGTGGGGATCGGTGGTCCACCGCCCAGGCGGCGGCGCGACGGTCGAAGGCCGTCAACGCCCCTGAATGGACGACGGCTTTCTCGGACGCGATCAGGATGCCCGTCAGGCACACCCAAAACACGAGCAGCGCGCCGAGCCGAACCAAGAGGCCGTAGCCCCTGCCCGACAACATCAGCCGCTCGTCTGCACTCGCCGACTCTTGACCCGGTTTTCGCTGGGGAATCAGGCTGGGCCGCGCTTCCGTGACCCAGGACGCGCGGTGCGCTTTACCGGCATGGCGGCCTCGTTGGCTTGATGGCATGGACGCCGATGATGTCAGGTGCAGCGCGGCAGGTTCACCGTGCCTCGGGTGGCTTGTGCGGTGCGCCGGTGGTGTTCGTGGCCGTCCCGACGATGTTCGACCCGGACAGGTTGTCCTGCGAGACGGTCGGAGGATCACAGACCCACACCTCGACGACATGGTCAAGCTGACGCGACGCCACCGCGGCACGCTTCCTTCGCGATCGAAGAAGCCCCCGGTCGGTCGGGACCGACCATGGCCGGCCGGACGATGGAATCAACTCCCTCCTCAACGGTCTGAGTACGCCGGAACTGATTGAGGCCGGTGGCCGTGAATCCGGGATGGGCTGCGTTCACTCGCCAACATGGGTGCGCCCTCGCCCATTTGGATCGTGAGCATATTTCAGCGCGGCCTTCGCGGCGGGGAAAGCCAGCAAATTCCGCTCGGCGTACCGACCCTGCGGGTGGCTCGCGATTTCGAGTGAGCCTCCCGCGCTAGACACACTTACGACGACCGGACAGGACGAGGCATCGATGAGCGGTGTGATCGCTGAAGCATTCGCACAGGGCCGAGCACGGTGGTGTCGAGCAGGCGCTGTACATCTGCGGCAGCGGTCTCGACCAGTGGTGTCCGGTCCGATATCCCGCGTTGTTGATGAGGAGGTCGAGCCCGCCGCTGTCAGCCGCGACTTTGGCGGCGGCCGCGACTGGGCATCGTCGGTGGCGTCGAGTTGCACGAAGCGGGCGTGCGGTGCGCGTGCTGCCCCGCTACCGCGATGGGGATCACGAGCGGTCACCAATACGTCGTCCAGACGTTCCGTATTGGCCCCGCGCTCGGAGCGCGTCAGACGTCATCCAGCGGGAAGACGTGCAGGTCGATCGGCGGGTAGTGCTCAAACGACACCACCAGCGGAACCGCACCCGCGGTCCGTACCTGGAACCGGGCCGCTGCCGAGTCGCTGATGAGCGCATACGCGCGGTTGTCCACCAACGCCGCCGCATCGGTCTTGAGCAGGCGGTGTGCCATGACCACCTCCGGGCCGCTCAGCTCCCGACCGCCGCCGATCGACTGCATCACGAACGGCCCCGCGTGGAGCACGAACTTGAGGTCGAGGTTGTCGCGGGAACAGACCCCGCAGGTACAGATCGTGGCCTCTTGCGCCATCCCCAGGGTCCGCCGAAAGTCGGTGTAGCAGGCCGCAAGACACTCGAGGAGCGCGGCTCCGCTCGGCACCCCGTCGGCGCCCTCCGCGAACGCGAACACCGCATCACCCTCGATCTTGGACAGGGTGAACGGCGGCACGAGCCGCTGGATGATCCCGTCCAACAGGCTCGATATCAGTGCGTACGCATTCGGGATGGCGCCGTCTGCGAACGCGTCTGGATGCGCATCCGCGACGTCACGCAGAAATGACGTGTAGCCACTGATATCGGCGAGCACCAGTGGACCGTTGGCCGCGCTGGGTGGTCGGTACTCCATCACGATGGCGCGGACGGACGGAAGGCGGGCGACGACGACAGATCCATGACGATAAGTCTGCCACGTATCGGATCGGCGCGGGTGGCGCACAGCACCGTCAACGGTCCCGGCGTCGGCGATCCGGGGGCGTTTGGTCGTCGATCGGTCAATCTTCGATGCGGGAGCCAGACGTAACCGACGGAGCGCGCGCCGAAGCGGTTGCGATCGACGGCAGCGGCCAGACCCTACGATGATCTGCGGACGCGCACCCGCACGCCCATCCGTCGCGGGATGCACCGCTCCACGCTGAGGCCCCCCAAACGGCGGTGCTGCGCACCCAGGACCATCAACTGCGCACGTGGGTCCCGACCGACGCTGGATGAGCCCGGCGGGCGGTGAGTTCCAAGGGTGGCTGCACGATCCGCGCGCCGCGCAGCGCAACGTCCGCCGGGGTCTCAGCGGCGAGCGCGGGGTGCTCTGCCGTTCAGGACTCGCCAGCGCGGTGCCCATCAAGGAGCCTAGGGCCACTGACCGTGCGGGGACCGTACGGCCGATACTGATAGACGGCTGTCCTGACTCGACCGATGCGGGGGACTGACCGCGAAAGCCTAGACTTTTTGGTAGGATTCTACTGTTCGAATTGGGCGTATCGTCGGCATCAGGAATCCTTGGCGATATGGGAGCCCGTGCGTCATGAAGCGTCGCCGGTCCTGGTACCCCATGCGACTCCACCGCGTAGCACGTGGCGTCTGGATCCTCCTCGTCCTGTGCTTTGCAGGCATGTTTGGATCACTGGGTGCGACGCTCGCCGCAGCGGCCCCCACCCACGCGCGCCCGCACATCTCTGGGAGGTCGTATCTGCATCGGTGGAGCGTCGTCCCGCCGCGCGGCGACGTGCACCGCCCGCCCGCCGCATCGGTCCTTGGGGCCAACTCGGCCCTCGACCTGTCCTACCAGGGGGGACTCGATGGCGTCGCCGTGACGACCGCCCCCCCGAAGGTGTACCTCGTGTTCTACGGATCGCAGTGGGGAAGGCAGTCGACGACGTCCTTGGGCGGCAATGCCTATGCGTCGTTCAGCGGCGATCCCGCGGCGATGGCACCCGACCTTCAGGCCTTCTTCGCGGGGCTCGGTACGAACAATGACCAGTGGAGCGGGGTCATGACCCAGTACTGCCAGAGCACCGCGAACGTGACCGTCGCCATCGGTGCGACGACCTGCCCAGCGGGTGCAGCGCATGTCGGATATCCGAGCGGGGGGGCGCTTGCGGGCGTGTGGGAGGACGGGAGCGCCCCGGCGCCGGCAGCGGCCACTCAGGCGCAACTGGCGGCCGAAGCTGAAGCCGCCGCGGCGCACTTTGGCAATCTGACCAGTGCCGCGAACCGCAACGTCCAGTACTTCATCGTCTCGCCGACCGGAACGGACCCAGATGGGTTCATCGTGGGCGGCGTCGCCCAGTACTGCGCCTGGCATACCTACACCGGCGGCACGGAAGGCAACGTCGCATACACCAACCTGCCCTACTTGCCCGATGTCGGCTACAGCTGCGGGGCCAACTTCGTCAATGCCTCCGGCCCGCTGGACGGGGTCACGATGGTCGGAGGGCACGAGTACGCCGAGACGATCACCGACCAGTTCCCGATCGGGGGCTGGTACAACACCTCCTACGGCGAAGCCGGCGACCTTTGCGCCTGGAACGCGAATGGTGGTACCTCCACGAACCTCGTGCTCGCGACGGGGTCCTTCGCGGTCCAGCCGATTTGGTCCAACGATGGCAGTGCCTGCCTGACCAGCCACGCCGATCGTCGCGGCAAACGTCATTACCGTCACGCCACCGGCCAATCAGACAGGCACCGTCGGTAGCCCGATCACCGGCATGCCGACAGCGACCGCCAGCGATAGCGGGTCGGCCCAGACGTTGACGTTCTCGGCGAGCGGGCTGCCGGCTGGCCTGGTGATCGACCCGACCACCGGGATCATCTCAGGAACCCCGACGGCGGCGATCTACAACGCCGAGTGTCACGATCACCGCAACCGACGCCACCGGAGCGTCCGGCACCGCGTCATTTGCCTGGACGGTCAGCAATCCCGGCGGCAACAAGGTGAGCGTCAGCAATCCCGGTGCCCGGAGCAACACGCTCGGGGCGACGATTGCTCCGGTTGCGATCGGCGCGTCGGACAACCAGGCCAACCAGACCCTGACCTACTCGGCGACCGGCTTGCCCGCCGGCCTGAGCATCAACGCGAGCACCGGGTCGATCACCGGTACGCCCACCGCCGTGGGCACGAGTTCGGTGACCGTCACCGTCACCGACGCGACCTCGGCAACCGGGGCGGCCACATTCATCTGGACGATCACCGGTCCCACGACGATGACGGTCACCTCGCCCGGCAATCAGTCCTCACCGCTCAACACGACGATCACCGGGCTCCAGATCGTCGCCCACGACGGGACGGGCTATCCACTGACGTATTCGGCCTCCGGTCTGCCGAGCGGTCTGTCGCTCAACGCCACCGGGCTTATCACCGGTACGACGGGCACCAAGGCGCAGACCGCGTCGGTCACGATCACGGTCACCGACGCGACGGCGGGGGTCAGTGGAACGACCAGCTTTACCTGGAAGGTCGCCAACACGATCACCGTGACCTCACCCGGGAACCAGACCTCAACGCACAACGTGGCGATTGCCCCGTTGCCGATCGCGGCCTCCGACACCCAGACCGGCGCCACCTTGACCTACTCCGCCACAGGCCTGCCGACCGGCCTCAGGATCAACAGTTCGACCGGCGTCATCTCGGGCACTCCCGCGAGGGCCAGAGCAGCGGCCTCGGTCACCGTAACCGCCAAGGACGGGAGCGGGGCGAGCGGATCAGTTACCTTCAGTTGGCGGGTCAAGTAGCCCACCTTGCGGTCAACGCCCGGCGCGACGCATCAGCGCCGGGTAGCTCCCCAGGCGCGACGCCGAGCGCCGATGAGCAACCTGTTGGGACGTCCCCCTCATGGCGAGGGCCGATCGGACCGCAGTTCCGGCCCGATGTCGAGTAGCAGCGCGCCGATCTCGGATCGGGCGTAGGCCCGTCGCCCGATCCGACGCCTCGAGGTCGCTGGGATCGACCTTCGCGGCCACAGCGTTTCCAGAAACGCGAATCACCCCTTGCCCGACGATGACGCGCCGGCGAAGGTGCGTCGTGATTTGTGAACCAGTCCCATCGTCAGAATGGTGCACTCCAATGCACGTCGTCATCGCATCCAAGGCAGCGCCAATCGACCTGCTCTCCGGCGATCGCGAGCAGATCGGGGAACTGTTCGCCCGGATCGACGGGTCGTGGCCTTCTACCTCATCCGGACGGCGAGCGGCGCGGGTCAGCGGCTCGAGCGGCACCGCGCGTCGACCGGTGCGGCCGCGCTCGTCGAGCCGGAGTCCGACCGGCTTCGCTGCGCCCGAGCACAGCGCTCGCAACCGACCACCCGTCCGTCCTCCGTCGCGTGCGGCCGCACGTCCACGACGGACGCGTGTTCCCTTGGGGCGGCAGGCGTGCCGCCGTGGCCGAGTTTCCACCCTACGGTGTAGGTTCGCACCGAGTCCCTTGACCACGGTGGCCGAGGGCGAGTCGGCCCGGCCGGATGGGACGAACCATCGAGCCCGGGGGCGTGACGGACCCGGCATTCCGCAGGGGGGAGTGGGAATGGATCACACAGCCACACTTCGACGCATGTATGACCTCATCAACGCCCAGGACATCGACGCGTTCGGAGAACTCCTGGCCGCCGACTTCGTCGAGCATGAGGAGCTCCCTGTCGGCGCGCCCACCAGGGAGGGCGTCAAGGAGTTCTTCCGCATGCAGATCGCGGCGTTTCCCGACCTCAAAATGACCGTGCAGGACGTCGTCGCCGGCGGTGACAAGGTCGTCGCCCGGGCGCGGTTCACGGGGACGCACAAGGGTGAGTTCATGGGAATGCCCGCCACCGGTCGGAGCGTCGATGTGCCGCTGATCGACATCATGCGCTTCGCGGACGACGGCCTCGTGCACGAGCATTGGGGCGTGTTCGACGCGATGGCGATGATGCGCCAGCTCGGGGCAGACGCGGGCTGAGACCGGCAAGAGCCCGACGTCACGGCGCTCGACGAGCCGCTGCACCCGGCTCGCCGAGCTGACGGTCACGGGTTCGACTCCCGTCGCCCGCTCGTTGGAAGGCCCCGTAGGCCCGGGGCACTCCGGCTCCCTGGGCGCGGCGAGGCGGAGCCCCGGTCCGCATCACGCCGACATCGGCGTGCAGCCGCGCGGCGGTCCTGGGCGGCCCAGCGCCACCCATGCGGAGCTACGCCTGCTCGGTCACCTTCCGCGGGCTGCCGTCGCTCGGAACCTCGACCAGGTTCCACGTGGTCGGGCGCCGACACGTGTCGCATGCCGGGAAGATCCGGCCGATCTTCATCGCGACCCGCGTGTCATGGCACTGCGCGACATACGCTCCTGCCATGTACCGCGTGCTGCCCGGTTCGAAAGGTTGTCATCGGCCCCGCGCGAGACGAAGCCCGCGCTCCCGCGACGTGTGGAGCGGGCGCTGGTCAGATTCTTGCGAGGGGGCCGGACGGCGTCCGGGGCCGGCCGGGACCGTGATGCATGGGCAGCCCCCGCTCGATGGTGGTCAAGCCATCGGCGTCGGTGCCGGCATCCGTCGCGGAGGATCGTGGAGCCGGGCCCTGGCCGCCGATCACCGTGTGCATCGCGATGGCCTCAGTACTCCGACCGACGGCCGGGCTGGGCCGTCCGTCCGAGCTGGATGTCGCCGGCATCCGCGACGGCCGGGGTGACATCCTGGAGGATTCCGGCGACCCGGATCAGGGTCCCGTCCGGGTCGTGTTCATAGGCAACGACGCCGCGCATGTGACGCACTTCGCCGTCAAGACGCTCGATCCGGTAGTCGACCTCATAGGTTGCGCCGGTTCGCAGCCTTCGGCGTGCAGATCGCGAAGCCGATCACGATCGTCGCGATGCACACGACTCAGGAACGTCGCGAAGTTGGGTTCAATCGATCCCGGCTCGGCGCCGAGCAATCGAAATGCCTCGTCCGACCACACCCAAGTCTCCGCACTGACGTCGAACTCCCAGGTCCCGATCCGACCGATCCGCTGACCGAACTCCAGCTGGCGCAAGAGCTGCTGGACCCGCAGCTCGCGCGCCACGCTCTCGGTGACTTCAATCCCCAAGCCGACGCATCCGAAGATTGCGCCTGCCTGATTGCGCAGGGGCTCCACGATGACGTCGAACACGCGATGGGCGAAGGCATCTCGGTAGTGGGCGGTCTCGCCGCTGAGTGCGGCGCGGTGCGCGACCAGCGCCGGGTGCTCAGCATCGGTCGTACCGACGATTTCTCTGACGGAGCGACCGACCAACTGGTTGGGCTCCGCGCCGATCGACTCGAACCCCGCGCCGTGCGAGAACGTGCAGCGCAGCTCGAGATCCGTGGTCCAGATCATGGCTGGCAACTGCCGAAGAAACAGGCTCGTCTTGGCGGTATCGACGGTCAGCGACTGCGTCGTCGCCTCGAGACGGGTCGCGAGTGTTGGATTCCGCGTCACGTCGAAGCAGATGCCGGTCCACCCACCGAGGGCGCCCTCCGGAGACCACCGCGGCGCGGCGATCATCAGGAGCCGCGTGTACGGGCCGCCAGGAGGACCGGCGCCGACTTCGACCGACCAGTTGCGATGCTCGAGCCGAGCGGCGTCGAGCACCTGCGCGACGCGTGGCACGTCATTCGGGTCGCTCCAGTGCCGCCAACTCGTACCGCGGATCTGATCCAGATCCGCATCCAGCAGCGCCGCGAGGGCGGGATTGATCCACTCGAGCACGAACTCGGTGCTGGCCATCCACACCGGGAGCCCGACGGAATCTGCCAGTGTGCGGAGCGCCGGAGACACCTGTGATTCCGTCGCCTCGTGGCCTGCAGCGGCTGCCGTGTCCTGCCCGTCGGGTCCCGGACCCTGCAGTCGTCGCGCGAGCCCCGCAAGCGATTCGGCGACCAGCAGCACGGACGCGTCGGCTTCGATGGTTGGGGGTCGATCACGCAGCGCATCGTCGGCACTGCGCGCGGTCTCTTCGCACGCGAGAATCAGCATCGCGTACACGGCGTCAA
This sequence comes from uncultured Thermoleophilia bacterium, assembly GCA_963784985.1. GTDB lineage: Bacteria > Actinomycetota > Thermoleophilia > Miltoncostaeales > Miltoncostaeaceae > CAITWD01. The sequence goes on along the minus strand of CAWATR010000001.1, from coordinate 139,719 downwards.
GAAGGACACGGCGATCATGCGGCGCGATCGCGACGGTGCTCGCGGGCGGTCCGGCCCAGCCGAGGACGTCGAGCACGCGCAGCATGTCCGTGTGCGACGGCAGGTGCGCACGAACAGCATGGACCTCATCGGAGCTCACGCTCATCACGAGGGCCACCGCGATGGCGCGCCGCGCGACCCTGAGGTCCGCACCGGTGAGCGAGTACCCGTCAGTGCCCGTCATGGCGCGATGCTCCTGGTCACGTGAGGGGGTCGCGGAGATCGCTGGGTCTGGGCAACCGCGGCCAGCTGGCCGCCCGGCGTCGCATGTGCGTACCACAGCCGCGCCTGGCGAGCGGAGCAATGGGAATCGCCAAGATAGGGAGCCCTCGTGGACTTCGCCGATGATTCGGGTGAATGTACCGACCGGCACCACCAAGGTCCACCTGTGGGAGGGCGGGGTCGAGCCACCTTGGGCTCGGGGATCGACCTCCGCGACGACGCGCCGGTCGGCTGCCGATGCCCGCAGGCTGATCGGGACACGTCACCCGCGGCAGACCTGGGTCCCCGGGCCGTGGCCGCATCCGCGCCACTCCGGTCACGGATGGTCTGGCCCGCGCGACCGCGTCGAGCCAGATGGCCGCCAGAGGTCGTGACGGCGCCTCGCGACGCGGGCGCCCGTTGGATAGCGTGGCCAGCCAGATGCAGCGCGCCAAGTCCGCACTTCTGATCCTCATCACCCTGTGGGCCGTCCAGGCGGTCGTCGTGCTCCCGCTGATGTGGATCGGGGGAGCCGGGTCGAGGACCCTGATTGGTGCGTTCGTGTTCGCCGGCGTCATCGCCACGACGATTGTCGCAGTGCCTGCCGGCTGTGGCTGAGGTTCGCCGCAGGCGCGAGCGCGTCGACTAGCGACGGACGAGGCGCCGTGGCGGCGAAGCCCCGACGCTCGCCCGCCGCGAGAGCGTTGGGCTGCCATACCCGGCTCCTGGCGTGCGCGCCAGTCTCGGGCGCCGCCCGCGACGTCGCAGCGCACGCCGACGAGCAGCCGAGAGTCGCAGCCGCCAGGCGGTCGGTGCTTCGGGAGCCCGTCGCTTGGCTGACGTCGCTGTGCTCTGCCGTGCCCAAGCGCAGGGGAAGCGACGGCAACCCGACGCGCCGGGCTCCCGATGTCGATCTACCCGCGACCCGATCTGCCGACTCCCGCGTCCGTGATCCGCGTCACGGATTCACGGGCGCGAACGGACCCGCGCCCCCCCGGGGGTGCGGGTCTCAGGCCTCGACCAGGAACACCAGGGTCTCTGGCAGCACACCGTCGTGGTCCATGGCCGCGGCAGCCTCGTCTGACTGCATGAACGCCTCGAGCGCGGCCATGTCGGCGACGTCGGCCACGAGGGCCACGTGCGTCGGATTGCGGGGGTCGGTGAAGGTGCGGATGTTGGTCACGCCGGCGGCGCCGAGTGCCTCTTGGCGCCTCGACGATGCGAGCCAGTGGGCCGTGTCCTTCACGTCATGATGAGCGACGATGGTCGGCATGGGGATCCTTTCACGGATGGAGGGCGAGAGCGCGCCCGGGATGCGCCCAGCGTACCCGCATCGCCCGATCAGGGGATGCCGCCCGATGCCGGGACCATGACGGTCGCGGCGCCGGCTTCCGGCGCACGTTGCGCATGTTTACCGCGCGCCGGGGCGACGGTCGCCGGCACCACCGCACGCGCCCGGTACGTGTCGGTGCTCCTGCGAGCCAGTCTGCGGCGCGCGGTGACGCCGGGTCCACCGGAGGACGGTGCGCCGGCGCGGCCGCGATCCCCCAATCGCGGCCCCGCCGGTCAGATCCCCACCCGGCCAAGGCATCGGCAGGGCGTCGGAGTTCATTAACGGCAGGTTCCTACCTGACCTGGGTCCGTGAATGTCCGGAGACTCGGGATACGCCCGCCGCGCGGGTCGGCAGCGCGTCCGCGGATCGACGGCGCGGAGCGGTCTGGCGCGGCGCGGGCGCGGCACCAGTGCGGTCATCACGTGACAATCGGCTCAAGACGGGGTTCCGGCGGACCGATACCCACGACATCCCGACCACCGCGTCTGTCCAGCGTTGCTGGTGCGTTTCGCGACAGGGCGGTCACTGAGAGGTCCCCGCATGCATCCCGTTCGCCACCCTGCCGCTCGCGCGCTGATGATCGTCGCAAGCGTCGTGCTCGTGGTCCTCATCGCGACGTCGTCGCTGGCGTCGGCGGCCACGTCGGTGCTGACGCCGGCGCTGGTGTCGTGGGATTTCGGCAACACGGACATCCACGGCAGCGGCCCGACGCAGACATTCTCGTTTACCAACAACTCCGCGGCGCCCGTGACCATCGCCACCGCCAGCATCGTCGGCGCGGACGCGTCGGCGTACCGCGTGAACTCCGACGGGTGCTCGTACAACATCCTGCCGACCTCGGGCCAGTGCAGCGTCCAGGTGACCTTCGCGCCGACCAGCACGGGCACGAAGAACGCGGCCTTGGAGATCACCGATGATTCGGGCACGCTGGACGTCCCGTTGTCCGGCACCGGTATCACCGGCACCCTGAGCGCGGCTCCCAACCCGGTTGCGTTCACCCCCCAGCCATGGTTCTACGGCGGGCAGCAGCAGTCGATCACCATCCAGGACTCGAACGACGCCGGGGTGCAGGCGAGCTCTGCGGTCATCACCGGTCCCGACGCGTCGCGCTTCTCGATCGGGTGGGGCCAGAACTGCGGGACGCAGCAGTACGGACCCGGCTTCACCTGCGGCATGGGGATCAACTTCAATCCGCCCAATGGCCCCGGCACGTTCTCGGCACAGCTGGAGATCACCAGCGACAGCCTCAGCAGCCCGCTGATCATTCCGCTCACCGCGACGGCGCTCAGCGGACCGCACGTCGTCGTGACGCCCTCCGAGACGGATTTTGGCAACGTCGAGATCGGGAGCGCGGTCGCTCGGATTCTGACCGTGGCGAACGACGGCGACTACCCGATGCAGGTACAGGGCGTCCTGCGCCTCACGAGCACGCCGTCAGATCTGCCGCTGAGCGGTGACGGCTGCTCGGGTCAGATCGTCGGCGTCGGGGCCAGTTGCCAGATCACGGTGACGTACCGCCCGACCGCCGCTCGTGGGCTGAACGGCGAAGTCCTGTTGCTCACCAACGACCAGGGCGCGCCGACGCCGGCCGCCTTCATCGGGCAGGGCGTCCCCGCACTCAACGGATCCGCGGTCGTGTCGGGCCGTGCGGCCGCCGGGAGTACCCTCACCTGTACCCCGGTCGGGTACCCGTCCGGCACCGCCGTCGCCGTCCAATGGCTCCGCAACGGTCACCCCATCGCGACCTCGCGCGCCCAGCAATTGGGACTGCGTGACGCCGACATCGGTGCGCGCTTTGCCTGCCGGATCGTCGCCACGAACTCCGTATCGAGCCAAACCGTGACCTCGCCCGAGACGCCCGCCGTCCTGCCGATGTCGCTCGTGGGCGAACCCGGCGCGTTCACCGATGAAGCGACCTGTCGTGGTGTCCGAGGTGGGCCGTGTGCGTGGCGCGGGCGGTCACGATCAGCCACGGCGCGCCGGTGACGCCGTGGGCGCCGCTGAGGCTCGCGGCCGCGCGTGTCCTGACCGTGCGCATCGGCGGACGCCGCGTCGGCCACGGCCGGGTGGTGATCATCAGCCCCCAGACTCTCTGGTCGTTTGCCGACGGCGCCCATGCGTTGACGGTCGACGACCGCGGCGCGCGCGCCCAGGGGCACATCGTGCTGGGGGCCTGTGCGCTTGCCGCCCGCCTCGAGGGCGGGCCCTCCCAGCAGACGACGATCTCGGCGTCGTCGCGCTTCGGCGTACGCACGCTGAGCTTCCGCCTCCCGTCCCACCTGCACCTCGCCGCCGCCGCCGGGCGCGTCCTCGGCTGGGTGACGATCACGTCTGCCGGAGTCCCGAGCCGCGGCTTTCCCCTCGTCGGGCTCCGCACCGAATCGAACGCCGTCACCGTAAGCGTGACCACCCGGACGTTGACCATGACCAACCTGCCCCCGCGGACCGGCGTGGTCAGCGTCACCCTGCGGCCCGGCGTCGTCGCCGGCCGGTCGGGCATCATGACGCTCAGCGCGCGCGAACGCGGTCCCGGAATCCTCCTGCGGGCCAGCACGCCGACCACCTGGCTGCCCTGAGGCGACTGCGGCGGCCAGCCATCTAGCGCGGTCAGCCGTTGGGTTCGGCCTTGGCGGCCACCTTGTCGTAGAGGTGCGTCGGCAGGAAGTCATAGTGGTCGTGCCCGGCGCGGAACCGGCCCCAGCCGCCGGTGATCGAGCGCAGGTCGATCGCGTAGCGCAGGATCTCCGAGGTGGGCACCAGCGCGCGGATGACGTGCTCGCCCGACGCGAGCGGTTCGGTGCCCTGGACTCGCCCACGTCGCGCGTTGAGATCGCCCATCACGTCGCCTTGGTACGCGCTCGGAACGGTGACCTCGATCCATGAGATCGGCTCGAGCAGCACCGGCGACGCCTTGGCGAGCGCGTCCCGAAACCCGAGCGAGCCGGCCATCTTGAAGCTCATCTCGGACGAGTCGACGGCGTGGTACTTGCCGTCGAAGCACGTGACGGTGACGTCGACCACCGGGTATCCGAAATGCCCGCCCTGCTGCATCGTCTCGGCCACACCCTTCTCGACCGCCGGGATGAACTGGCGCGGGATGGCGCCGCCGACGATCTTGTCGACGAAGGTGAAGCCGCCGCCGCGCTCTGCCGGCGTGAGGCGAAGCTCGGCGACCCCGAACTGTCCGTGCCCGCCGGTCTGCTTCTTGTAGCGCCCGACCGCCTCGGCGCGCGAGGTGATCGTCTCCCGGTAGGGAACCTGCACCGGCGCCGTCTCGACGCCGACGCCGAACTTGCGGTGGAGCCGCTCGGTGACGATCACGAGGTGGGTCTCGCCCATGCCGGACAGCACCGTCTGGTGGCTTTCGTCGTCGCGCCGTACCTGCAGCGTCGGATCCTCCTCCTGGAGGCGGCGCAACGCGGTCATCAACTTGTCGTCGTCGCCCTTGGACTTCGGGCTAATCGCGATCGAGAGCACCGGATCAGGGAGCTCGAGCGCGGGCACCGTGATCGGGGCGCCCTTTGGCGCGAGCGTGTCCCCCGTGCCGGTGTCGGAGAGCTTGGCGACCGCCGCGATGTCGCCAGCCGGGACCTCGCTGACGTCAATGTGCTCCTTGCCGAGCATTGTGAACAGGGCGTGGAGCCGCTCGTCGGCGGCCGTGCGCGGGTTGGTGAGCACGATGTCCGGACGGATCGTGCCCGAGATCACCCTGAACATGGACACCTTGCCGACGTACGGGTCGGCCAGCGTCTTGAAGACGTAGACCAGCGGCTCGCCGGCCGGATCGGCAGGGACCTCGACGAGCCCGTCGCCGGCCTGTGCCACAGCGGGCGGGCGATCCGCGGGCGACGGGCCGATCTCGCAGATGAACGTGGCAAGGCGGTCGATGGCGACGTTGTTCGACGCGGACCCGCACAGCACCGGGAACACGGTGGCGTCGGCCACGCCCTTGGCGAGGACGGCCTCGAGCTCGGCGAAACTCGGGTCGTCCCCCTCCAGATAGCGTTCCATCAACCCATCGTCGGCGACGACGATGCCCTCGATCAGCGCGTCGTGGATCTGGTGTTCGGCGACCGCCATCTCTGCCGGAATCGGTCCCGTGCTCGGGCGACCGTCCTGGTAGGTGATGGCGGTGTCGGTCAACAGATCGGCGACGCCGCGAAACGCGGCCTCCTCACCAACCGGCAGTTCGAGCGGTGCCACGCCGGTCCCGAAGGCTGATTGCAAATCCTCGAGGGTACGCTCGAAGCTGGCGCGCTCCCGATCGAGCTTGTTGACGAAGATCATTCGCGGCAGGCCGCGTTCGGCCGCGATGCGCCACGCCATCTGCGTCTGGACCTCGACCCCTTCGACGGCGCTGACGACGAAGATCGCCAGGTCCACGACCGCGAGCGCGCCGGCGACGTCGCCGGCGAAGTCCGCGTAGCCGGGGCAGTCGATGAGGTTGATCTTGTGCCCCTGGTACTCGAATGTCGCCAGTGACAGCGAGACGGAGATGCCGCGCTGGGTCTCTTCGGGGTCGAAGTCGGTGGTGGTCGTACCGTCTTCGACCCGCCCCAGGCGGCTGATCGCGCCGGAGCTAAACAGGAGCGACTCGGCCAGGGTCGTCTTTCCCGAACCGCCATGCCCGACAAGGGCGACGTTCCGGATTCTCGCCGGAGGAAAGCTTTGCATCGGCACCCCTCGCTTTCCGGCCCACCCCGGGACCGTTCCGGGTGGCCCGACCCGGTGGGCCACGCATCCGTGAGCCTACCGTCTCGTCCGTGCCGTTTGTGACAATCGCCGATCGCCACTCGGGCACGAGGCCCGGGTCCAGCGTGCGCACCGATGGGCACCAACTGTTGGTCGGCGGCGACTGCGTCGCGGGGCGGCGCGACATCCGTCGGTCGGACGAATGCGATGTGGCCCACGGGGCCGCATCCGCCGGGGCCAATCGGGCGATGTCCGGACTGGGCTGCGCCGGTCAGTCTGTGGCGAGGATGGACAATCGCTGGTCGGCTGGTCAGTGCGGTGCCGGAGGGCGTTGTCGTGCCGATGTGCGTAATGAACCTCACCACTGGCCGGCGGAACACGACAGTACGGTGCGCCAGAATGCAGCGCGACGCTCGCCAAGTTGAACAATGGCGGCGAGGTGCTGTCGTTCTGGGAGTCGGGGCAGACCGCCAAAGGAGCCCGTGCCCGTAAGGGCGAACACTCACCACACGTCAGCGCGCGTCGGCTCGCGGCGCATGATGCGTCCATGGGCAGCGGGGTTCCCGAAGGCCAGCAAAGGAGTGTGTGAGATGCAACGATCGCGACGGACACGAAACCTCGGGGCGTTGTGCGCGCTCGCGGTTGCTGCACTTATCCCCGCGCTGGTGGCCTGCGGGAGCTCGAGCAGCTCGTCGACGACGACGCCGACCGCCACCGCGTCGACGTCCACGACGAGCAACGCGACGACGTCGACCACCTCGGGCGGGGGCGGCGCCACTACCAGCGCCTGTGCGGCCTCCGACGTCGCCATCAGCTTGAACACCAGCGGCAACGGCGCGGCGGGCAGCGTGTACTACACGCTGAAGTTCACGAACACCTCCGGTCACGCGTGCGCCCTCGCCGGCTATCCGGGCGTCTCGGGCGTCAACTCGTCCGGCGCCCAGCTCGGAAGCGCGGCCGGGCGGAACGCGACGACCGCCGCATCGACCGTCACCCTCGCAAGCGGCGCGACGGCGACCTCGACGTTGCAGATCACGGATGTCGGCAACTTCACCGCATCGACCTGCAGCCCGACGACGGCAGCCGGTCTGCGGGTCTTCGCGCCCAGCCAGACCGCGTCGACGCGCATCACGTTCGCGTTCCAGGCCTGCGCCAAGTCCGGTCCGGTGTACCTGCACGTCACGCCCGTGGCGCTGTCCGGGTCGTCAGGCGGCGGCGGGGTTGTCGCAACGCCCGCCTGCACGACGCCGGAGCTGTTGGTCCGCGTCGGGACCAACGGCAGTGGCGCAGCCGGCAGCATCTACTACCCGCTGAACTTCACCAACCGCTCCGGCCACGCCTGCACGCTCGCCGGCTATCCCGGCGTCTCGGCGGTGAACGCCTCCGGCACACAGCTCGGCAGCGCCGCGGGTCGCGATACGACCACCGCTCCCAAGGCGCTGACCCTCGCCAACGGCGGCACCGTGACCTCGACCCTGCAGATCGCCGAGGTCGGCAACTACCCGACCTCGACCTGCCAGCCGGCGACGGCCGCGGGCCTGCGCGTGTATCCGCCGAACCAGACCGCCTCGGTCCGCGTCACGTTCTCGTTCCAGGCGTGCGCGAAGGCCGGCCCGGTCTACCTCCATGCCACGGCGGTGGGCTGATCAGCGCAGGTGGCCGGCGACGAGCGCGTCGGTGCGGCGCACCCTCTCACCGCGGGCTGTCGCTGCGGTGAGAGGGGGTGAACCTGGAGCGCCCCTAGGACTTGGCGATGAGGCGTTCGCGCGCGTCGCTGCCCGGCTCGACCAGCGACTTGATCGCGTCGCTGTCGACGTCAGCCACGATGATCTCGCCGATCTCGTCGCTGGTTGACCGGAACATCCCCAGGCGCTCGAGGCTCTCGGCCTGGCGGTGGTTGTCATCGGTCGGGGTCAGGTAGTGGATCGACGTCGCCTTGTAGCGGTAGATCAGGAACAGGTGCATCAGCGTCTGCAGCCGCTTGCGCTTGAGCTCATCGTCAAACGTGTTCTGGTCACGGACCGACAGGAACCTTCGCCCGCGGCGATCCTGGATCGCGGCGAAGACGATGTTCGCGACCTTCTCGTTCTCGGCGTTGCGAACGCTGAGCTCGAGGAGCTCCGAACCCGACCGCGCCGGACGCAGGCTGACCGTGAACGGGCCTTCGACGCCGTAGTGGGCGCCCCACTCTTCGAGCCACTCGCCGAGCACCTTGACCGGCACCTCGGTCTGGACCAGGTGCTGGAACTGCGTCGAGCCCTGCCCCATGGCCTTGGTCGTGGCAGTGCGGCCGGAGGCGGCATCGAGTGCGGCGTCGGCCCGCGGGCCGCCGACCAGGGTCTGCGGGGTCCGGTACGGGGACTCGACCAGGCGGAACTTGCGCTGGAGTCGGGCCAACGCAAGCATGCCGTCCTCGCGGAGGGCGGTCGAGAACTCTTCCGCGGCCAGACCGTCGATCTGGTGGCCACCGTAGGTGATGAAGTTGAACACGAAGCCGAGCTTGCCCAGTTCCTCCGGGAACTTGCGCATCTCATCGTCGGTCATGCCGGTGGTGTCCCAGTTGAAGGACGGTGACAGGTTGTAGGCGAGCATCTTGTCGGGATGCACCGCGTGGATCGCCTCGGCGAACTCGCGGGCCTCCTCGAGGTCGGCCGTCTTGGTCTCCATCCACAGCACGTCGGCGAATGGCGCGACCGCCAGTGACTTGGCGATCGCATAGGCGACGCCGCCCTGGATCTGGTAGTAGCCCTCGGGGGTCTTGGCGAGATCCGGCTCCCAGATGGGGTCGACCCCGAGCTCCCGCGCCTTCTTGCGCATCGAGTACCAGGAGGCGGTCTTGGCGAACGCGTTCCACTCCTCGATGGAGATCCCCACCTCCGCGCCCTCGTCCTCGCTGAACACGATGAGGGCCGCCACCGCCTGGCCGAGCGTCTTCAGGCCGGCCTGACCCTCCCAAGCCTCGATGAACTTGTCCGCGACGGCGTCGAGTGTCTTGTCCACGGAGGCGTCCGGATTGGCGAGGTGCGCCTGCGCCGCCTCGCTGACGACCGCGGTGAGCCCCACCGCGGTCAGCCACCTGTCGGTCTCGGCGTACTCATCCTCGGAGATCGCGTAGAGCTTGTGGCCGTTGATGTCGGTCACCCCCGCGTTGTGGAGCTGGCGCAACAGGGCGAGGTAGGCCGACTTGTACGGGGGCACAGCGGTGTTCGTGGCGCCCAGGATGAAGGGCTGGTCGCGGTCGTCGGTGCAGCCGTCGAGCAGGTTGGCCGCCTCCGCGTCGGTCCGCGCGACGATGATGCCCGGAACCCCCATGATGTCCAGTTGGAACCGGGCCGAGTTGAGGCGCTTGATCTGCTCGTCTTCGGCGACCAGCACCTTGCCGCCCTGGTGTCCGCACTTCTTGACGCCGGGCTTTTGGTCTTCGATGTGGTACCCAGGAACGCCCGCTTCGACAAAGCGGCGGATGAGGTTGCGCACGTGCGCGTCGCCGCCGTGGCCGGTGTCGGCGTCGGCGATGATGAATGGCGTGAAGTCGACCTCGGGGGTCGCGGCGCGCTCGGCCTCGGTCATGCGCGAGCGGGCGAACTGCTGGTTGCGATCCGCCGTCAGCAGCGCACGCACCAGGCCCGCGGCCTCGGTCGGCACCTGGCTGAGCGGGTAGCTCGCGAGATCCGGCCCCGGATCCTCATCCGCCGAGCCCTTGGCCGACGTCGCCCAGCCCCCGAGATAGATCCCCTCGATGCCGGCGCGCTTCATGGCGACCGCCTGGCCGGGCGAGTACGGACCGTAGGTGGTGATGGACTTCTTCTCCGCGAACAGTTCCCGCAAGCGCGCGTAGAAACGCTCTGCGGCATTACGTGCGAGTGTGTAGTCGGCCGGGACCGTTCCCCGCTGCTCGACAACCTGTCGGGCCGAATACGCGCGAATCAGTCCCGCGAACCGCTCGCTGTTCAAATAGCGATCGGTCGACGCGACCTCGTCCGCGAAATTCCCCATCTGGCGCCCCCAATTGCGTTGTGGTCTGCCGGGGAGTGTAGGGACGCGCGCGCCACGGCGTCCTCTCAGGGACGAACGGGGTCATGTACACGGGGCATTCCGACGGCCGTCAAGCGAGACTTGCCCCTGCAGGCCGAGGGTTTTCGTGCCTGCTGGCCCGGGCGCCGCGGCGGCTGTGAGGGGCGCTCAGGGGCCGCCATCCGGGCCCGTCAGCGGCGACCCCGCGCAGTCTCGGCTGGCGGGGTGCCGGAGCCCGTTTGGGCAGGGAATCCGGTGACGCCGGCGGAACATTCAGGTGTGCCGGCCCGAATCAGGATCTGCGACCGGCCCGCGGCGCCCTCGACCGGGCCGGTGTGGCGGTTCGCGGTCCTGGGCTACGATTGGGCATGCAGATGAACCAGCGAGAGCCAACGCCGCCGTGGGCGATCGTGCTGGTTGTCGTGGGCGCGCTGGTCGCCGTGTGGATCGTCGGCCATGCTCTGGGCGGCGTCATCATCCTGTTCGCAGTGTCGGTCGTGCTGGCGATGCTGCTCAATCCTGCCGTCCGGCAGCTGCGCAAGCTCGGCCTGAGCCGGGGCCTGGCGGTGTTCGTCCTGTTGGCCGCGGTGGTGGTGGTCGTCGCGGGCGGCATCTATCTGCTGGTCGACCCGATCCGCAACGAAGTGCACGTCGTGCAGGGCAACCTGCCCGAGTACACCAAGCATGCCAAGGCGCAGATCAACACCCTGCAGCGGTTCTTCAACCGCCATGGGATCAAGGTCAACGTCGATCAGCACCTCAACCAGGCCGTTACGGGGGTGCAGCATTGGGTGGACCGGATCTCGAACAACATCCTGTCCTACAGCCTGAGCGTGCTGACGTTCCTGGTCTCGCTGATCGTTGTGCTGGTGGCGACGATCTACATGCTCCTGGACGCCACCCGCATCGGCGTGTTCGCCGAGCGTCTCGGGGGCCCGGGCGCGTCGGCCCTGCTGCGCCGCATCGAGCGGACGCTCGTCGCCTACATCAAGGCCCAGGTCCTGATCTCGCTGATCATCGGCGTGTCGGCGGGGTTGGCGATGTGGGTCCTGGGCGTGGTCGGCATCTTCCCCCCGGCGAGACCTTCGCGGTGATTTTCGGGGTGTGGGTCTTCTTCGCCGAGTTCATCCCGTACGTCGGGCCGATCCTCGGCGCGCTGCCGCCGGTCCTGCTGGCGCTGGTGACCTCGCCGATTGCCGTGATCTCGGTCCTCATCGCGTTCATCGTGATCCAGCAGGTCGAAGGACACATCGTCGTCCCGAACATCATGGGCCGGTCGGTCGGTGTCCATCCGCTGGTCGTGATCTTCGCCCTGCTGGTCGGTGAGGCGGTCGCTGGCGTGGCCGGCGTGCTGCTCTCGATCCCGATGGTGGTCATCGTCAAGGAGATCGTCGCCTACGCGACCGACTACCTGACAGGCGAACCGCCGCCGCCTGAGCTGCCTCCCGACGAGCCGGCACCCACCCCGCCGAAAGAGTTCGCCCGACACTGAGTTCAGGAGATTCTCAGCGAAACCCGCAACAGTCGGGGTCGGAGGGCATCTCGTGCGGAGGTCGGAGCGGATGGCCTGGGAAGAACAGCGGCGCCTGCGCGACGCGCGCGGCGGCGAGACGGCGAAGATCGAGGGCCTGCCGGTCGTGTCGGCGCCGGCTGGGGGCGCGGAGAACCCGGCCGCAGCCGGGTCCTCCGCGTTGGCGCCGAGCCGGACCGCCCGCGCCGAGCGGTGGGGACAACGGTTCGGCTGGATGGCCGCGTTCGCGGTCGCGCTGGTTGCACTGGTCTTTGCGCTGCTGGCGTTTGCGAATGCCGGTGCCACGACGACCGCCTTTGCCGGACGCCGCGCCGGCACCTTCGCCCCGTACGGCCGGCCGGGCGGCGGATTCGGCCGGAGCGTACCCGCCGGGGTTCGGACCCGGCGGCGTTCCGCCGCGCTAGCGCGACCGGGCGGGCCCGGGCGCGCTAGATGCGCCCGGGCACCTCGGCGACCAGCAGCGCCGCAACCACGAGAATCGCGAGTGCGACCGCCAGCTCGGCGACGGCCGCGTTGCGCACCATCGCCAGGGCTCTCGGGTGGGCCGTCGGCCGGCGCTCGAGGCTGAGCGTGATGCGCCGGTTCCGGAGGGCCACCAGGCCCGCGGCACCCAGCAGACCGATCTTGATCAGGATGCACTGGCCGTAGGTTGTCGACCACAGCTGCGTCGGCGCCGACAGCTCGCCGAAGCTGCGGATCGTGCCGGTCAGGACGATGGCCGCCACGCTGATCAGCGCGATCCGCGAGAATTGGGCGAGCACGTCGGTCGCGATCGCCACCCCGGACCCGGGCAGGGCTTTCGGCAGGCGCCAGACCACGATCAGCGTGAGCGCGAGGCCGCCGATCCAGATCGCGGCCGCGCCCAGATGCACGACGTCGGCGAGCTCCTGGATGAGATAGAACGGCGCCTGGGAGGCGTGGCCTTGGGTCGACAGACCCCACAGCACGCCGACGATCGCGAGGGTCATGACCGCGGCCGGCACCGGCTTGCCCGTCGGCGCGGCCGGGCGAGGGGCCGCCGCGCTGCCGAACTCCGCCAGGAACTGCCACGCCCCGAGCGCGAACAGCACGAACAACAGGGCCCCGCGGTACTGGATCAGCGAGCCGAAGCGCGTGCCCGACAGGACCGTGCCGATCCCAGACGAGTCGTGCAGGACCGCGAGCACACCGGTCCCGAGGGCGGTCGCCGAGTACACCACCAGCAGGTATCCCTCGGCGATCATCGATCCGACCGCAAGCACGCCGAACGCCGTCCAGTACAGGTCCCGGCCCCAGCCGAGGGCCGCCTGCCGATCGGTGCCGACGATGGCGGGCTGGCGCCGCCCGGTGCGCACGGCCGGTCCCCAGATGAGCCAGCGAAACGCCAGCAACGCCAGGAGGCCGCCGAGCCCGACGAACTCGAGAAACCGCGCGCTGACCTCCCAGGCGCCGGTCTCGCTCGGACCCTGACCGGGGCGATTGCCAAGGTACGGCAGCCCGACCGGCCCGTGCCCGATCGCGAAGGCCAGCGCGGCGCCGACCACGTGGGAGTCGGAGCTGACGACCTGATAGCGGACGGTGTAGGTGCCCGGGCTGATGCCGGGCTTGAGGGGCGCGTCGAGTTCGCGCACGTCGGTCCGGCTGACATGGCATGGCGCCGATTCGATCGAGGCACCGCTCGAGCTGACGACCTGGCAGTCCTCGGTGGGGTTGAGCAGCGTGATCGCCTCCGAGAACTGCAGCCGCAGTACGGCGGGCGCGACCGGCGTGACCGCACCCATGGGCGGGCTGCTCGCGATGAGGATCGCGTGCGCGCTCGCCGTCGCCGGGACGATCAGCAGCGCGAGCCCCACGAGTAGCGCGACAATCGGCCCGAACGGTCGGCGGATGTGGCGCTGACCGGTCACGTCGACGAGGGCATCCTGGTCGTCATCGGGCAGTCGGACCGGACGTGTCGCCCACAACAGCCCCGCCGCGACGGCCGCACCGATCGCGATGACGATCGCGACAAGCCCGAGCCAGACCCCGGCATCCGAGCCCGAACCGCTCGACCGGCCGCCGGTCGTGGCGGTGGCCGCCGAGGTCCCGGCCTTGACGATCTCGACGGCGCTGGTGGGCCCGGGCTGGGTCGGGCCGGTCTCGGCCGAGACCGCTCCGGGCGCCTCGACGGGCCCGCTCCACGGCTTGACGAGTCCGTCGGCGTACGTCTGGTAGGCGGGCCAGAGCGTCTGGCCCGTGGAGAACGGCGTGGCGAGGAAGTGGAACGCCTGGTAGTTCCCCACCGGGATCGTCCCCCGGAACACGGCGCCGATGATCGATTGGTTCTTGGCCAGGATGGGTGTCACGGTGAACCCGGGCGGCGGGACCTGGAAGCTGTACACCGAAACCTGTGGCGGGAACATCACCCGCACCGCGGTCGTCGGCAGATTCCGCTCGGTCGGCACCTGGAGGGTGAACTCGGTCGGTGTCCCGTTCGGCGCGACCGATGGCAGGACCACGACGTGCGCGCTCGCGGGCGCGACGATGATGAGCGTGGCGGCGGCGGCCGCCACGCGCACCGCCCAACGGGGGAGCGGTGCGCGGGCCGCCGCACGTCGCAAGCGACGGCGGACGACGGTCACGAGTCGGATTCCTGGGACATGTTGTCGCGGCGGCGACGGAACCAAAACAGCACCGCCCCGGCCGCGATCAGGATCACGATGATGACCCCGACCGTCGTCGCGATGACGGTGTTCGAGGACGACGTCGTGGTGGTGGCCTCGTGTGCACGGTAAACACCAGCGGCGAGCCCTCCTCCGACACGTCGCTCCCGTCGTTCGAGACCGCGTGGCCGTCGGAGGCCGTGATGGTCCAGGTGACCGTGTACTTGCCGGCCGTGGTGCGGTTCTTGGTGGTGATCACCAGTTGCTTGGCGTTGTTGGGGTTCTGCACGGCGGTTGCGACGTGGTCGGCGCCCGCGGCGTCGAGCACCCGCGCGACGGGGACGCTCGGGTCCGCGGCGTTGCCGGCCTGGCGGAACGTGTCCTGGAAATTGACGAGGATGGTCGCCGGCAGGGCGCCATTCGACGACCGAGCCGTTGGCGGGCACGTAGGCGTTGGCCGTCGCAAGCGGATCGTGGGCCAGGACCGCGGTGGCGCTGAGCGCGAGCAGTGCCGCGGCGCCCAGGGCGATTGCCGCGGTACGCAGCCTCGACCGGCGCGGCCGGCGCGAGAAATTCGACATACGGATATGACCTCCGAGCGGAATTGTGCGGGCACATGCCGGTTTGGCATGGCCCCGGGAGGGACGCGGTGGGATGACCGCACACGCCCGGTCGGCAGACGATCCGGGACGCTGCACGGCAGGGACCGTGCGCCCGGCGTTCGGCGCCGCGGGTGGTGAAACCGCCATCCGTCGCACCTCACCGATCCGACGCGTCTGCGGCGTCAGTGCGTGCCCCGCCGCCGACTAGATCAGTGCGATGCCGGGCGGCCGACGGTGGCCCGCGCGCCGGACATGCCCTGCGCTCGGTCTGGGTGCGCAGGAGAACCGCGTGCAGCGGACTGCGTCGCGCGGGCCGCGGCCACGCGTGCCGGACGTGGCGCACCGCGACGATCTGACGCACGATCGCGACGGCGCGGGCGATCGTGCGGTCCGCGTAGACCAGCAGCAGCCCGAGCACGAGGGCCGCGAGCAGATGCGGTGCGAGCGCGCCGGCGCTGAAGATGTCAGTCGTGGACATCTGCATGCCGGAACTGGCGATGCCGAGCGTCCACGGGGCCAGGCTGGCGATGGCATGCAGTGCGACCTGTGCTGCGACCAGCGCCGCGAAGGTGGCAGGCACGCTGCGTGGCGCGTACGCCCGTGCGCGCGGACCGCAGATCACCGCGATCGCGATCAGCCCGCACCAGACGAACGGGGCGATCGGCAGCAGCCGCAGCCCGTCACCGCCCACGGCACTGGCGTGGGCGGCCAGGGTGGCCGCCAGGCCCGCGGAGATCACGCCGGCCCGGCGCAGGGCGTGCGCCTGTGCGTTCTGCATGGTGGGCGAACCCTACCGTGCGCGCCCGACCGGCTCACGTGCGCGCGCGCCCGGCTCACGTGCGCGCGCCCGGCGGCTGTCGGTCCGCTCACGACGGTGCTCCGGGGTCGGGGGGCGGGGCACGGCGAGCAGCGCCCGTTGAGGTGTCGGTCGACGTGGCGGTGAGTCCGGACGACGCCTGGGCGGCCATCGGCGACCCGCAGGCCGTGGCTCCCGTCCGGTGAGTTGCCTCACCGCCTCGTCGGTCGTTTGTCTCTGGACGACACGTCGGGCCCGCGCTCACGAAGAACGACTGTGAGACTCCTACTTTCCCGCACCGGGGGCGGGAGGCACGCCCATGGCGAGCGCAGCCTGACGCATCGCCTCGGCGACGCTCTCGCTTTCGCGCCGCAGCACGGTCAGCATGCTCTGCTGGGCCTGCAGTTGCGCCCTCGCCACTTGTGCTGTTGCGACCAGCGCGGGGTAGTCGCCAACGGTCGCCTCCCAGTCATCCACTGCCTTGAGCTGCGCGGCGAGCACCGCATCCGCGCTCTCAAAGGGTGTGTGCTGCAAGGCCGCGATCAAGGTCTGTTGTGCTGCCGACGCCTCGGCGGATGAGGACATGCTCGGCTCCTTTTCGGTGTGTCGATGCACGGACAAGTGTAGGCAGCCGCGCGATCCGGATGCAGCGCGCGTGATGTGGATTCGGGTCCGCGCCGGCGCGCCGGGCGCGGTGGGTGCGACAACCCGTGCGATTGACCGGGGATGGTCGCCCGTGGCCGCGTCGGCCGCTCACGTGCAGCGAGAGCGCCCGGGCGCGGGACGGCTGCGGGGCCGGCGTGTCGTACCGAGCGACATCCGTACCCCAGCCAGTCGGACGGGTTCGGTCGCGCCGTGTGACGCCGCGAGGTCGCCATGTCGCCGCCTGAGACGCACGAGGCGATCCGGCGACCGTATTGGTCCTCCACGGCCAACTGGGGCACGTGCTCCCGAATCGAGCTATTGTCATACCGCATATAGATCAATCTTGAGTTTAGGTGCAACGACCGGGGGAGGATCCCGATGACGACGAATTGGACGCCAGCCCCGCAGCGCAACGTCCTGCGCCAGCAGGAGTATCGCCGCTGGATGATGACTACCGAGCCCCGGCAAACGCCTCGGAAGCCGGCGCTGACGCTGGTGCCAGTCGACTTCGAGCGCGCGGCGGATGAGTCCTGGCAGATGGCCCGGCGGGCACTCGACTTTTGGGCTCCGCGCCAGGAGTCGTGGCTGGGCAGCGCGTCTGACGGGGGTCGGTCCCCGATCTTGACGCTGCACGAGGCCATTGCGCTCGTCCCGCGAGACGATCGCGGGGTGGGGGGCGAGGCGGCCTCGACCCGGGCCCGAACCTCGCCGGAGGCCTCCGCGATCCAATAGGCTGCGGCCCAGACCGGCGATCGAGCCTCCGTGCCGCACGTCGGGTTCGTTCCTCACCGTCGTGGCGTGGAGGTTTGTCCCAGTGGCTGAGCCATTCTCGGTGTCGGTCGATGTCGCCGTCGCGCCGGACCGCGCGTGGTCGGTCATCGGCGACCCATGCGGCGTCACGAGCTGGTACCCCATGTATGTCGCCTGCGAGGTGGACGGCGATCGCCGCACGCTGCGGCGCGCAGATGGGGCGAAGCTGACTGAGCGTCTGCTGAACCGCGATGACGACCGGCGTACGTATAGCTACATGGTCGTCGGCGGCCTGCCGCTGCGGTACCACCACGCCCGGTTCAGCGTGGATCCAACGCCAGACGGTTGTCGGATCGTCTGGGAGACGACCGCCGAGCACCAAGATCCACTCGTCAACATGCAAGAGCGGCTTGCCGGTCGCCAGCAAGAGGCCCTCGACGGACTCAAGCGGCTGTTGGAGTCTGGCGAGCTCGGCGGCTGACGGGCCGGGAGCTCCAAGTTCGCGAATGTGAGGTGTGCCAGCGCCGACCGCCACCCGGATGCGCTCCGGGGGCGGGCGCGCTCGCGGAGACCGCCCGCGGTCTGACGGCCGCGGCGATCCCCCTCGGTGCGCGGCGGCCGGGCTGCGAGAATCCGAGGTGACCGCGGCAGGTGGTCGGACGTCCGCAGGCTTTCCGGATTCCTTCCAAGTGCTGGTCTATCGTCAGGTGTAAGGACGAACTGCAGCAAGAGAGGGTTTTGGATGTCATCGCTTCGCACCATCTCGTCACGCAAGTTGATCGCCGGAATCGGCGGCGTCGCTGTGCTGGCCATCGCCGGCGTCGGCGTCGGATCAGCGGTCACGGGCGCCAACCCGCCCGCGGCGCAGCCGTTGGCCGACGCATTGCACCAGGCCGCGACGGGCGCCAAGCCGACGGGCATCACGGCGGACGTCACGTTCACCAACAACCTGTTGAGCGCCGCCGGCCTGCCCGGCACCGACCCGCTCATCGCGGGGGCGAGCGGGCGCCTGTGGATGGACTCCAGCTGGCGCCCTGCGAATCGAGCTGCAGACCACTGGTGGCGGACTGGACTCGCAGATCGTGGCCAATGACACGGCGATCACCGTCTTCGACGGCTCGCAGAACACCGTGTACAAGATCGCGCTCCCGCCGAAGTCATCGACGGGCACGCATACGGCCGGCTCGATCCCGACGGTCGACCAGATCCAGTCGCGGTTGAACGAGCTGTCCAAGCACCTGGACATCTCCGGGGCGATCCCGGGCACCGTTGGCGCCGTGCCGAGCTACAGCGTCAAGATCTCTCCGCAGCACGACGGCGGCCTGCTCGGCGACGTCCAGCTCGCCTGGGATGCGTCCAACGGCGTCCCGCTCGGAATCTCGGTCTACTCGACCCAGGACCCGTCGACCCCGGTGCTCGCACTGACGGTCAACGACATCAGCTACGGCGCGGTCGACCCCAGCGACGTCACCATCACCCCGCCGGCGAACGCGAAGGTCGTCGACGTCCCGTTGCCGGCAAAGCAGTCGGGATACCTCGACGACCAAGCAGGCGCCGGTGACCGGGCTCGCGGCCGTCCAGGCCCAGGTCAGCTTCCCGATCGCCGCGCCGGCGTCGGTCGACTCCCTGCCGTTGCACCAGGTGCGCCTGGTCGACTGGAAGGGCGAGAAGGGTGCCCTGGTGACCTACGGGCAGGGCCTTGGCGGCATCGCGGTGCTCGAGCGTCCCGCCGGCACCTCCGCGCCGACCGGCGCATCGCCGCTGTCCCAGCTGCCGACGGTCACGGTCGCCGGTGTCCAGGGCCACGAGTTGAGCACGCCGCTGGGGACGGTCGTGACCTTCACCAAGGGCTCGGTCAGCTACGTCGTGGCCGGCTCGGTCACCCAGATCGCGGCGCAGACGGCAGCGGGTGAGCTTTCGTGAGTGACACTCCCGTCGAAGCACGGGGGCTGGTCAAGCAATACGGACGAATCACCGCGGTGGACCGCGTCGATCTGACGGTCAACCGCGGTGACGTCTACGGGTTCCTGGGACCGAACGGCGCCGGCAAGACCACCGCGCTGCGCATGATGCTCGGGCTGATCTATCCGACGGCCGGCACGGTGCGCCTGTTCGGCCGCGATCCGATCGCCGAGGGCGCGGCCGCGCTGGAGGGTGTCGCGGGCTTCGTGGAGGCGCCACGCTTCTACCCGTACATGACCGCCCGCACCAACATGCGGATGATGGCGGCCTACGACGGCGACGAGGCCGCCGAGCGCGTCGACGAGGCGCTCGAGACGGTCGAGCTCAGCGGGCGGGCCGACGACAAGGTGGGCGGGTACTCGCACGGGATGCGCCAGCGGCTCGGGATCGCCGCCGCGTTGCTGCGACAGCCCAAAGCTGTTGCTCCTGGACGAGCCGGCGACGGGCCTCGACCCGGGTGGCATGCGCGACATGCGCACGCTGATCCGGCGACTGGCGGACGGCGGCATGACCGTGCTGTTATCGAGCCATCTGCTGGCCGAGGTCGAGGAGTTGTGCGATCGCGTGGCGATCGTGCGTGCCGGCCAGATCGTCTACGAGGGGGCGATCGCCGATCTGAAGGCGAGCGCCGAGAGCGCGTACCGGCTGCGTACCAGCGACAACGCGACGGCGCTCGGTGTCTGCGCGGCCCAGCCCGGCATCGCGTCCGCGCGAATCGAGGGCGCGGACATCCGCATGGAGGCCGGGACGTCCACCATCGGCGAGCTGTCGGTGGCCCTGGTCGAGGCAAACCTGCAGATCACTGCCCTGGTGCCCGAGAGTGCGACCCTCGAGGACCTGTTCTTCCGGCTCACCGAGGGCGCGACCCCCGGAGAAATCGAGGTTCCCGCGCGACCCGCGGGCGTCGTCGGGGGTGGCACAGTGAAGCCGGGCGTGCTGACGGTCTACCGCTGGGAGCTGCGCAAGCTGGTCGCGCTCAAGCGGACCTACATCGGCCTGTTTGCGGCCATTGGGGTCCCGCTCGCGTTCACGATCACGCTCGCCCTGCGCCACGGTCGTCCCAACGACGTTCCGTTCGGGGCGTACGTGCACCAGTCGGGCCTCGCGATCCCGCTCGTGCTGCTGACCTTCGCATCGGCCTTCCTGCTGCCCCTGATCACGGCGCTCGTGGCGGGTGACATCGTCGCCTCGGAGGACCAGAACGGCACGCTCAAGACGATCTTGACGCGCTCGCTGCAACGCGGGCAGGTCTTCTTCGGCAAGGTCCTGGCTGCCCTCACCTACACGCTGGTGTCGATGATCCTGCTCGGCGGGGTGGCGATCATCGCCGGCTCGATCGTCTCGGGATTCAACTCGCTCACGACCCTGTCGGGCACGACGGTGAGCGCCGCGTCGGCGCTGTCGCTGGTGCTCGCCAGCTTCGCCGTCTACCTGATCCCGCTGTTCACGGTCGCGCTGATTGGCGTCATGCTCTCGACGGTGACCCGCAACAGCGCCGCGGCGGTCGTCGGCACGCTCGTCGCCGTGCTCCTGATCGAGCTGATCGGCATCCTGCCGGGCCTCGAGTCGCTCCAGCCGTATCTGCTCACGCGCCAGTTCAACGCGTGGCAGGGCCTGTTGCGCCAGCCCATCGACTGGTCCCCGATCACCCACGCGGCGTGGGTTTGCGCGCTGTACTGCATCCCGGCGGTCGTCGTCGGGTATCTGGTGTTCCTGCGTCGCGACGTCGCCGGCGGCTGAGCCGGGCCCGGGGACGCCCGACGGTCGCAGGGTCCATAGTTCAGGGTGTGAGCGACCGAATCCTGATCGTCGACGACGACGCGCCGGTGCGGAGGATGCTCGCGCGCACGATCGCGGCCGAAGGCTACCCGGTCGAGGAGGCCGCCGACGGTGCCGGTGCGCTGATCGCGGTCGACCGCAGCGCACCGGAGCTGATCGTGCTCGATGTCGCGATGCCGGGTCTCGACGGGATCGAGGTCTGCCGCCGGGTGCGCGCCAAGGGCCTGGCGATCCCGGTGCTGCTGGTGACCGCGCGCGATGCGGTGGCCGACCGGGTCGCGGGCCTGGATGCCGGCGCGGACGACTACCTGACCAAGCCCTTCGACTCGGACGAGCTGCTCGCCCGCATCCGCGCGCTGCTGCGCCGGGGCAAGCCCGTTGGGACCGTCCGTAGCGTGGGCTCGCTGACGCTGGACCTCGCCACGCGCAGGGTCACCGTCGGGTCGCGCGAGCTCGAGCTGACGGCCCGTGAGGCGGCGCTGCTGGAGCTGCTGATGCGCCGACCGAACACCGTCGTCACGCGCGAAGTCGCACTCGAGGAGGTGTGGGACGGCGATGCGGGGCCCGGCGTCGTCGACCGGTACGTCGCGTTCCTGCGCGGCAAACTGGGCGACACGGTCGAGATCCGCACCGTGCGTGGCGTGGGCTTTACGCTCGTCGCGTGATGCGCATGAGTCTGCGAGCCCGCATCGTGGCGGGCACGGTCGCGGCAATCATCCTGGCCGTCGCGGGCCTCGGCGTGACGGTCGGGCTCCTGGTGGGTCGGGACCTGCGCGGATCGCTCGACCAGACCCTGCACGATCGGGCCGTGGACATCGTGCGGCTGAGCGCCACGACCCCCGCGTTGCTGAGCGCCCCCGGCGCGCTCGCCTCGCCGTCCGGCGGCACTGAGGTCGACGTCGAAGTCTTCGACCGTCACGGGAACGTCATCGCCAGCTCGCCCGCGCTCGCCGGCCAACGCCTCCCGGGGCAGGCGCTCGTCACGACCGCGCTCGTCAACGGCACCCAAGGGTATGCGACGGGCACGTTTGCGGACGCGCCGATCCGGCTTGTACGCCGCGCCGATTCCGGACGTGGGCGGGGCGGCGGCGGGCGGGGCGGTGCTGGCGGGCTCCTCGCTGGGTGCGGTGACCAACACGCTCGGGCACGTGCGCGCCGTGATCGCGCTGAGTGCCGTTGCCGCGGCGCTGATCGGTGGGCTGCTGGTCGCGCTGGTTGCCGGACGCGGGCTGCGCCCGCTGCGCCGGCTGACGGCCGCCGCCGGCGCGATCGAACACACCGGCAACGCCTCCCAGCGGCTGCCGGAGGTCCAATCCCCCCGTGAGATCGCGGAGCTGACCGGGACGCTCAACGGGATGCTTGCCGCCCTCGAGCACTCCCGGGCCATCGAGCGGCGCTTCCTGGCCGATGCCTCGCACGAACTGCGCACACCGCTGACCTCGCTGCGCGGGAACGCGGCCTACCTGGCCAAGCACGGTGCCGATCCGGAGGTCCTCGCTGAGGTCGAATCGGACGCGATACGCGTAGGCCAGCTCGTCGACGACCTCCTGGCCCTTGAACGGGCCGACGCGGCGGATGCCCCGCGCACTCGCGTCGACCTCGCGGCGGTGGCGCGCGAGGGCGCGCGTCGGGCAGGTGCGACGCTGGACGGGTGCGCGCCGGCCGTGGTGATGGGCGACCGGGCGGCGCTGGCGGGTGCGCTGGGCAACCTGCTCGAGAACGCCCGCCTGCACGGGCCGCCCGGCGGCGAGGTCCGGGTGCGCCTGGACGCCGACGCCCAATGGGCGCGGCTGAGCGTGTCCGACGCCGGACCAGGCCTGGCGCCGGATCAGGTCGAGCAGGCCTTCCGCCGGTTCTGGCGCGGTCCGGCATCTGGCGCGACACCCGGCAGCGGCCTTGGCCTCGCCATCGTGGCCGCGACCGCGACCGCCCATCGCGGGCGGGTGGAGGTCGACGGGGGGAGCTTCACCCTGGTCGTCCCGGTTGCCCCTCCCGACGGGGCGGCCGGGGCCGCCGGCTAGGGGTTGCCCGAGTCGGACTCGCGCTCGCGCAGGAACCGCTCAAGCTCGAGCGCGAGCTCGTCGCCGGAGGGCAGCGCGCCGGGATCAAACGCGACCTCCTCGTCGCTGGCGTTCTCGAGCTGCCGGACGAGCTCGGCCAGTCGCGGGTCGGATTCGACCGCGCGGGAGACCTGCAGCTCGTACGCCGCGGATGACGCGTGCAGCTCGGTCATGTCGACCGCGATGCCGGTGATCGCGTCGAGGGCGCGCACGAGCGCCAGCGCCGCCTTCGCATTGGTGATGCCGGCCGCGTAGTGGGACGCCGGCGACCAGAGCGACAGGCCGGTGAGCCCGCGCTCGACGGACAGCTGGTGCAGGACGCCGACGATGCCCGACGGACCACGATAGGCAGGCTCGTGCAGCTGCATCCCGGCCAGCAGCGCGGGGTCCGACGACATGCCGGTCAGACGCGGCGGCCGGGTGTGGGGCGTGTCGGCCAGAAAGGCGCCGAGCGTCACGAGCGTGCCCGCGCCCGCGGCGAGCGACGCGTCGATCAGCAGATTGCAAAACGTGCGCCAGCGCATCGATGGCTCGGCGCCCGAGAAGAAGATGGCGTCGCGCTCGGCACCGTGGCCGATGTGGATCTCGACCTCCGGCCAGGTCAGGGTGTGCTCGCCCGGCCGGGTCAGGTCGACCATCGGTCGCGTCGACTGGAAGTCGTAGAATTCCTCCGGGTCGATCGTGCCGGCGAGGGTGGCACCGAGCTTGCCGGCGACATAGGCGAGCGCCGCCGTCGCGGCCGAGGCGGCGTCGTTCCAGCCGCGGAATGCGCTGACCACGATCGGGTCGCGCAGGTCGTGCAGCGGGGTGGTCCAGGTGATTTCGGTCATTCCATACAGCATGGCGGAATCAACCGGTTGATGCGACCGCGACGGCCTGCACCGGCCGTCCCGGCCGGCGCCCTAACGGCCGACGCGCCCCGCGGTATCGGCGTCCGCGGGGACCGCCGCGGCGATCTGCGCGAGCATCTTCGGAAACAGCACCCGGTGGAAGGGCGCGACCGCATACCAGTAGGCGCGGCCCCAGATCCCGGATGGCGCAAAGAATGCCGTCTGGCGGATCTCCGATCCGCTGCCGCGCGGGGCGACGGCGAACTCCAGCCACGCGGTGCCGGGCAGCTTCATCTCGGCCCGCAGGCGCAGCCGGCGCCCCGGCTCGATGGACTCCACCCGCCAGAAGTCGATCGTGTCCCCCGCGGAGAGCTCGCTCGGGTGCCGCCGGCCGCGCCGGATGCCGACGCCGCCGACCGCGGTGTCCAGCCAGCCGCGGAGCTCCCAGAGGTGGTCGCCGTAGTACCACCCGGTGCGCCCGCCGATGCGCAGGATGGGCGCGAACGCCCGCTCGGGCGGGGCAGCCACCCACCGGACCCGCTCATCGGTGAGCAGCTTGCCCGGGGTGGTCACGCGCTCGGCCCAGCCACCCGCCGACGAGACCGCATCCGACCAGCGCGTCGGGGCGTCGTGGCGCTCGAGCGTGGCCTCCGCGATCGCGCGGCGGACGCCTCGCGGGGTGATCTCGGGGAAATGCGCGGCGCGCCCGGTCATCGCGCACGATGGTCTCGTTGCGCAGGCCGTCAATCATCTTGCGGGCAACGCGGGCGTAGACCGGTGTCACCAGGCCGAGCCACAGGCTCGACAGCCAAGGGCGACAGGACCGGAACGGGGATGATCGTCCGGCGCCAGCCACGCTGGCGGGCGTATTCGGTCATCAGCCCGCCGTACGAGAGCCGCTCGGGGCCGCCGATCTCGTAGACGCCGGCGAGCTCCCGGTCCATGCTGGGCCGCGGCGGCGAGGTAGTCCACGACGTCGTCGATGGCGATCGGCTGGGTCAGCGTGCCCAACCCAGCGCGGCACGATCATGATCGGCAGCTGGCGGACCAGCGCCCGCATCGCATCGAAGGCGAGGCTTCCGGAGCCGATGACGATCCCGGCGCGGAACTCGACCGTCGGCACGCCGCTCGCGGCGAGGACGCGGCCGACCTCCTGGCGGCTGGCGAGGTGATCCGAGAGCTCGTTCCCGGATCCGAGGCCGCCGAGGTACACGATCCGCGCGACGCCGGCGGCGCGGGCGGCGTCGGCGAAGACCTTCGCCGCCTGCGCGGTCCTCGTCGGCAAAGGCGCCCGTCGAGCCCATCGAGTGGACCAGGTAGTAGGCGACGTCGACACCCGCCAATGCCGCGGCCACACGCTCGGGGTCGCGGATATCCCCTGCGGCGATTTCGGTGAAGGCCCCGACGCGACCGCGCAGCGCCTCCGGGCGGCGTGCCAGGCAGCGCACGTGCACCCCGTTGGCCTCGAGCGCCGCCAGCAGGCGCCCGCCGACGTAGCCGGTCGGACCGGTAACGAGCACCAAGGGATACGGTGAGGGTGTCTGCACGCTGCGCCTTCCGGTCGTCGAGGTTCGGCGCGGGCCGCCGTCGAGAGCGTAGTCGCAGCGGGACCCGCGCGACCGGTGGACATCGGTCGACGCCGCCGGTCAGACGGCTGGCGCCCCGAGCGAGCGGCGTGCCGAACGACCCAGTTGCCGCGCGACCCGCAGCGTCAACGTCGAGTGCTGCTCCGCTGTCTGCGCGCATGCGACCGGCGACCGCGCGCGACGCGCCCGGAAGCCGCAGGATGCCGAGCATCAGGCCCGGCGCGCGCTCGATGACCGCCTTGGCGACCCAGGCGCTGGCCACGTGGGGCTCGAGCGGCCGCGCCCAGGCGCGCCGGGTAGGCCGACAGGTCGGCGGCCCGACCGAGACAGGAGATCGGCGATCGTCTCTGCCGCGATCTTGCTCGACAGGAACGCCTCGTATATGCCGTCGCCACTGAACGGGTCGACCAAGCCGGCCGCGTCGCCGACGAGCAGTGCGCGCGCGGTCGCGACCGGCGCGCCGGCGCGACGGATCGGGAGGCGGTGACCGCGCAGGTGCTCCAGGTCCTCGACCGCGACGCCGTGCGCGACGCACAGGTCGGCCAGGTGCCCGCGCAGCCGCGGCCCTTCGTCGAGGTAGCCGCCGACGCCGAAGTTGCAGTGGTCGTCCTTCGGGAAGATCCAGCCGTAGCCGCCGGGGACGGTCGCGAACTCCAGCAGGGCCGCCTCCTGGTAGTCCGCGTCGTCGAAGTCGGCGCCGCCGCGGGGCAGGTTGCCCTCGAGCGCGACCGCATATGACGGCTCGCCCGCGCCGAGTGCCGCCCGCGTGACGCCGTTGGCCCCGTCGGCCCCGACCAGGACCTCGGCTGCGACGGCGCCGCTGTCGGTGTGCACCAGCACGCCGTCGGCCGCGATGTCGATGTGCCGCACGCGCACCTGATCGCGGAACTCGGCACCCTCGGCGACGGCCTGCTCGATCAGGAAGTGATCCAAACGGCGCCGCTGGGTCATGAGGATCAGCGGGGCGTCGGCGATGACGTCGCAGCGGGGGCCGTTGTGGCCCATGGTGACGTTGATGCGGTCGACCACGCGTTCGACGACAGGATCGATGCCGAACGGCAGCAGGCGCGCACCGCGGATGGTGACGCCGCCGCCGCAGGGTTTGTCGCGTGGGAAGCGCTGGCGGTCGAGGACCAGCACCGACGCACCCTCGGTGGCCAGACGGAAGGCTGCGGTAGACCCCGCCGGCCCCGCGCCGACGACGATCACGTCGAAGCGTTCACTCATCGTCGGCGAGTCTGACACGTCTCCGTGACGGTCGGCCAGCGGATCGGTCTGCGACGTTGGTCGCACGGAGCAGGGAACTGCCCCGTCCGGGTGAATCAGGTCTCGTATGCCGAATCGCCGTGGTCAGATCGCACCCGCCGACGCGCCCCTCGTGCCGTGATGACCGCCCCTCCCTCGTCACCGGAGCAGCGGCGCGGTGCGCCCGAGCGCACCCGGCGGGGACCCGCCGAGCAGGCGCCGGCCCCGCTGAGTGCCCGTCTCGGGCTCGCTCGCGCCGTCGACGCGAAGGATCCGTCGACCCGTCGCCATTCCGAGCGCGTCGCCGACCTCGCCTGGGCGATCGCCGGGGCGCTGGGCTGGAAACCGGATCGGCGCCGGCTCCTGCACGAGGCCGCGGTCGTCCACGACGTGGGCAAGATCGCGATCCCCGACCAGATCCTGTTCAAGCCCGCCAAGCTCACCGACAGCGAGTACGAGACGGTCAAGGACCATTCGCGCATCGGTGCGGAGATGCTCGACGGCGTCCTGACCGCAGAGCAGGTCACCTGGGTGCGCAGTCATCACGAACGGTGGTCCGGCGGCGGCTACCCGGACGGCCTGAGCGGCGACGCGATTCCCGACGGCGCACGGGTCATCGCGGTCGCCGATGCGTGGGACGCGATCACGTCCTGGCGGCCGTACGGGACCCCCCGGTCGGTCGACGAGGCGATCGCCGAGTGCCGGCAGTACATGGGCACGCAGTTCTGGCCGCCGGCCGTGGCCGCACTCGAACAGGTGATCCGCGAGGCCGGTTAGCGACCCCGCGCCGCGGCCCGGTTGGCGCGGTGCTGGGACTGCTGGGCCGGATCGGCCGCGGCGCGCGGCGGCCGCGGCTGGCCGTCGGCGAGCGCCGCGACATAGCGGCGGTCTTCGGCGAGGATCGTGCGCACGCGCGCGGCATCGAGCGGCCAGCCATGGCCCGGGACGACGCATCGCGCCCGCGCGAGCAGCGCCTCGAGCCGGTCGAGGCTTGCCAGATAGTCCGCGCAGCCTGCCGCGGCGTCGAGTGCGGGGATCTCGCGTGGAGACAGGTAGTCGCCGGCGACGAGGATCCCGGGTCCGGACAACAGGATCGCGATCCCGTCCGGGGTGTGGCCGGGCGTTGGCGCGACCGTGATCGGTCCGACGGGCGAGTCGACGACCCCGGGCGCGCTGAGTACCTGGGCGCCGGTCCAGTCAGGCAGCGTGCGCGCGACGCACGCCACGTGCGGAGTCCCAGGTCGCGAGCTCGGCGTCGATCGCGTCGCGGTGGGCCCGCAACCGCTCGATCGTCGCCCGGCCGGCCCGGCGGTCGGCCCGCGGAAACGCGAGCGGCGCAAGCAGGTGGTCCCAGTCGGCGTGTGTCGCGATCAACGCGCGGGGATGGGCACCTGCCGCGAGGGCCGTTACCTCGTCCGGCAGCACCGGCCCGTCGATGACCAAGGCCCCGCCGGCCCCGCAGATCGTATGTGTGGTCTGCCAGGCGGCGCTGACGCCGACCCACACTTCGGGTGCGATCCGGATGCGGCGCATGCGGGTCAGGCACCCAACCGGCCGGCCGCCGCGTCAGTCACCGGCGGCCGTCGTCTGGACGAACACGTCGACCGCATCGGGGTAGGCACGCCGGGCGGCGCGACGTGCATGTGCGGCGACCGCGTGGGCATCGGTCAGCGAGATCCCGGGCGGCAGCGCAAGCTCGACGAAGGCGACCTGACCGGCCTCGACGTCCACGAGTTGGACGTCGGAGGGCCGCACGCCGGTCGTCGCGCCGATGCTCGCCAGGATTGCCGCCACGGCCGCGTCGGCGGCGGCATCATCGACGTGATGGCCGGCCCGCGCGTCCGTCAGCGGTTCGAGATGGGTCCTGACGGCGGTGATCTCCGGTGCCACGGTGCGGACGGCGGCCTGGACCTGACGGGCGGTGGCGTCGGCGTCGGCAAGGGGGGTCTCGGGAGGCAGCTTGAGATGCAGGCTCGCCTCCGTGCGCCCGTCGACGTCGATCAACTGGACGTTGTGCACCTCCCGCACGCGCTCGACACCCTGCGCGGCGGCCCGCACCCGCTCCACCAGCGATCCGGCACCGGGCTCGACGTGGACGACGGCATCGATGCCCGGCAGGACGCGATCCAGCGCCTCCTCGACCCGGTCGGCCACGGCATGGGCCTGCGCGAGGGCGGCGCCGGGGGGCACCGCCACGACCGCGTCGGCCCAATGGTGCCCGGCAGCGCTGCGCAGGCGCAGCCGGCGGACCTCGACATCGCCGAGGGCCTCGACCGCGGCACGCGCCGCGCTCACGTCGTCGGGCGAGGCACGATCAAGCAGGATGTCCGCGTTCTGGCGAAGCAGCGCGCCCGAGGCGACCAGCACCAGGGCGGCGACGACGAGCGCCGCGATGGCGTCCCCCGCGGGGTAGCCGGCGCTGACGGCCAGCAGCCCGATCAAGACCGCCAGCGTGCCGGCCATGTCGCTGGCGAAGTGCACCGCCCCGGCGGCGAGGGCGGCGCTGTGATGCCGGCGGGACGCGCGCCAGGAGGTGATCGCCCGCGCGGCGTCGATGCAGATCACGACGCCGACGACGCCGAAGACCCATGGCGAGGTCGTGACGACGGCCCCCGGTCCGACGAGCCGGCTGATGGCCTCGTAGATGATCACGGCGCTGGCGAAGATGAGCATCATGCCCTCGATCAGCGCCGACAGATGCTCTGCCTTGCCGTGGCCGTAGGGGTGATCCGCATCCGCCGGGCGACCCGCGACCCCCAGGGCGAAGAACGCCAGCAGGGCGGCGACCAGGTCGGCGCCGCTGTGCACCGCCTCCGAGATCAGCGCCAGGCTGTTGGCGCCGATGCCGGCCGCGACCTTGATCCCGATCAGGACGATCGCGGCCCCGACGGACACCAGCGCCGTACGTGCGGCGCCGCTCATGGGCCTGCGGCGCGGGCCTGCCTCGGGCATGGTGGGCACCCGTCAAGCGTAGCTGCCCGGTTTCGCGGCGGCGCGGCGTGCCACGACAGCCAGGCCGCGCGCGATACTTCACGCACCCGCCCGATGTTGGGGTCGGGACCCGTCGGTGGCCTCGGAGGCCCGCATGTCCACTTGGGCAATCATTCTGCTGGTGCTGGCCGGCCTGATCGTGGTCGTGGTGATCTACGACGTGCTCCAGCGCCGTCATGCGATCCTGCGCAACTTTCCGATCATCGGGCACTTTCGCTACATGCTCGAGGCGGTCGGTCCTGAGCTGCGGCAGTACATCGTCACCGGCAACGACGATGAGCGACCGTTCAGCAGGAACCAGCGACGGTGGGTCTACGCGTCCGCGAAGCGCGAGGACAACACGTTCGGCTTCGGGACCGACACCGCCTTCGAGCGCAATCCGGGGTATCTGATCGTTCGCCACGCGGCCTTCCCCGAGCCGGCGCCCGTCGTCGAGCACGGGCCCTTCTACGCGGTGCCCTGCGCCAAGATCGTCGGGGCGGCGCGCGGGCGGCGGCACGCGTTCCGGCCTCCGTCGATCGTGGGCATCTCGGGACTGAGCTTCGGGGCCCTGTCCGGGAATGCGATCGCCGCGCTGAATGCCGGGGCCAAGATCGCCGGTTGCCTGCAGAACACCGGCGAGGGCGGGCTGTCGGTGTATCACCAGCAGGGCGGTCAGCTGATCTTTCAGCTCGGAACCGGCTACTACGGCTGTCGGGACGCCCACGGGCGCTTCTCGCTGGATCGGCTGGTGGCTGTGTGCGCCGAGAACCCGGTGCGGGCGATCGAGGTCAAGCTCAGCCAGGGCGCCAAGCCCGGGGTCGGCGGGCTCTTGCCGGCCAAGAAGGTCACCGCCGAGATCGCCCGGGCCCGCGGCGTTCCGGCCGGATGCGACTGTTCGAGCCCGGCCGGGCCACGCCGAATTCCGCGACGTCGATTCGATGCTCGATTTCATCGAGCGCATCGCAGATGCGACCGGACTGCCCGTCGGCATCAAGTCCGCGGTCGGGGAGGTGGAGTTCTGGGACGAG
This sequence comes from uncultured Thermoleophilia bacterium, assembly GCA_963784985.1. GTDB lineage: Bacteria > Actinomycetota > Thermoleophilia > Miltoncostaeales > Miltoncostaeaceae > CAITWD01. The sequence goes on along the minus strand of CAWATR010000001.1, from coordinate 109,031 downwards.
CTCGCCGAACAGATGCTCGCCACCGATCGCGGGGTCGACTTCGTCACGATCGACGGCGGGGAGGGCGGCACCGGTGCGGCGCCGCTGGTGTTCACCGACCACGTCGCGCTGCCGTACGTGCAGGCCCATGCGACCGCGTACCGCAGCTTCGCGATGCGCGGCATGGCCCACCAGATTGTGTTCGTCGGCTCGGGGCGCCTCGGCCTGCCCGAATCGGCGCTGTTCGGCCTTTGGCCTGGGCGCCGACATCGTCCATGTGGGACGTGAGGCAATGCTTTCGATCGGGTGCATCCAGGCCCAGCGCTGCCACACCGACCGCTGCCCGAGCGGCGTCGCAACACAATCGGCGTGGCTGCAGCGCGGCCTCGACCCGACGCTCAAGTCGGTGCGGCTGGCCAACTATGTCTCGGTGCTGCGCCGCGAGATCGTCGCCCTGGCGCGGACCTGCGGCTATCCGCATCCGGCGTTCGTCACGCTGGACCAATTCGCGTTTCTCGACGGGACCGTCATGTCGCCGGCCACCGACCGCTTCGATCTTCTGCCGAGCTGGTGCCGCCCTGACCACGAGGACCTCGAGGAGATCGCCGCGATCATGCGCTCGGAGCGCATCGGCTCAGACCGATCCGGCACGGCGATCGGATAGGATCACCCCGATGGAATCTTCGGCATCGCGTCAGTGGCCGGTCTGGGTGTGGTACGCGATGGTCGTCGCGATCCTCGGGGTGATGCTGATGGCGGACCTCGCGGGGTGGCTCGCGCCGCTGGACCCGATGCGTACGCCGTGAGCGACGCCGTCCGGGCGGTCGTCATCGACGAGTACGGGGCGGTCCCGGTGGTCCGGGACTGGCCGCAGCCGACGGCCGGGCCGGGCCAGTCGCTGGTCCGCTTCGAGGCGGCCGGGCTGAACCCTGTCGATCTTGCGATCTCCTCGGGGCGGTTCTACCTGCCGCTGCCCGAGCCGCCCTGTGTCGCCGGCGTTGAGGCGGTCGGCATCGTGATCGCCTCCGAGCGGTTCCCCGTCGGGACCCGCGTCTGGAGCCTCGGCCTGACCGGGCGCTTTGCGCAGGTCTTCGTCGCACCCGACGACGAGCTGGTGCTCGGTCCCCGAGGAGGTAAGCGCATCGGTGGCCGCGGCGATGGGGGTTGCCGGACTCGCCGGGTGGATGCCCGTGATGAGTCGTGGCGCGATCGTGCCGGGCGAGCGGGTGCTCGTGCTCGGCGCGTCGGGAATCGTCGGCCAGGTCGCCGTCCAAACCGCCCGGGCCGCCGGCGCGGGCTGGATCGTGGCGGCGGCGCGCAGCGAGGGCGGCTGCCGGCGCGCGCTGATCGCCGGCGCAGACCGGGTCGTGCGCCTGACCGATCCGGATTTCGACCTCCAGCTGGCCGACGCCGCGGGGGAGGGCTTCGACCTGGTCATCGACACCCTCTGGGGCGAGCCGCTGCAGGCGAGCCTTGCGGCGCTGCGCACGGGCGCCCGCATCGTGCACGTGGGCAGCGCGTCGGCGCAGATGGCGAGCCTGGTGGGTGGCGCGCTGCGCGGCAAGCGCGTCGACATCCGCGGCTTCGCGGTGTTCAGCGAGCCGTTTGAAGCCATCGCGCGGGACTACCCGCTGCTCTGCCAGGCGGCGACGGCGGGCACGGTCTCGATCGGGATCGACGAGGTTGCGCTGGAGGACGCCGCCGAGGCCTGGGTCGCCCAGGCCCACCAGGCATCCGGGCGCAAGTTCGTCCTGGTCGCCTAGCGCCGGCGGCGCGCCGGTGAGCATCTGGCGCCAGGCGAGCGTGCGGCTGGCCCCGCGGCCGCGCGGGATTCACCTGGTGACACGGCGAGCTGCTGGGCGCGATCGACCTGGAGCGGGATCGAGGTCGGGATGCTCCACTGCTTCGTTCGGCACACCAGCGCGGCGCTGTCGCTCAACGAGAATGCGAGCCCCGAGGTACGGACCGACCTGGCGGCATGGCTCGACCGCGCCGCGCCCGACGGGGCGCCGTACTTCGACCACACCCTCGAAGGGCCCGACGACATGGCCGCACACGTCAAGACGTCGCTGATCGGCCCGGCGGTCATGGTTCCGGTCGCCGGCGGGCGCGCGCTGTTCGGGGCCTGGCAGGGCGATCTACCTGTGCGAGTTCCGCGACCGTGGCGGCTCGCGGGAGGTCGTCGTGACCGCCTGGGGTGCGGCGCGCCCCTAGGCCGGGTCGATGTTGTCGGACGCGTACTGCGCGTCGAGAGCCTGGTGGCGGGCCATCTCCACCACCCAGCCGAACTCCGTGAACTCGACCAGCCGGTCCCGGTGTTCGCGCATCGTTCCCTCGCGGGCGAGGATCGCGAACGCCTCCTGGATGGCGTGCGTGGCGCTCATGAGCGCCGTCAGGGGCGTCACGACGAGATCGAAGCCGAGCTCGTGCAGCTCGCCCGGCGTCAGCAGCGGCGTTCGTCCGCCCTCGACCATGTTCGCCACCCGGACCGCGCCCGGCGTGGCGGCGGCGATGGCCGCTGAGCTCCTCGATGCTCTGCGGCGCCTCGACGAAGATCGCGTCGACGCCGATCTGCAGCGCCGCGCGTGCGCGGGCGACGGCGTCGTCGAGCGAGACGGCCGCGCGCGCGTCGGTGCGTGCCACCACGAACAGGTCGATCCCCTCGCGTGCGAGATCGACCACCGCCTGGAGTTTGGCGAGCCAGTCGTCGGCCGGGACGACGCGCTTGCCAGCGAAGTGCCCGCACTTCTTGGGCCAGACCTGGTCCTCGAGAAAGAGCCCGGCCGCGCCAGCGGCGTGCAGGAGCCGCGCGGTGCGGATCGCCGACAGGGCGTTGCCGTAGCCGGTGTCGGCATCGACGATGACCGGCATCGTGGTCGCCAGACAGACCTCCCGGGCGGTCTCGGCCATCTCGGCCTGGCCAAGGTAGCCCAGATCCGGCGCCGCCAGGCGCGCGGCGGAGACGGCGTATCCGGACACGAACCCGACCTGGAAGCCGGCCTGCTCGGCCAGTCGCGCGGTGAGCGCGTCATACACGCCCGGCATGTTGATCGTCTGGCCGCTCGCCAGCAGTTCACGAAGTCGCTGTGCAGACATGTCCCCCAAGCCCCCGCCGTCGTCGCGATGCCGTCACGTGGCAGCGTACCCCGACGGGCGTCTCGGAGGCAGCGCGCGTCAGGGGCTGCCTACCCCGGACGGACCGAGCGGGCGGAAATGGTTTCGGTACAGGCGTCATCCGCCCATCTGTGGGGGGCCGTTGCTACGATCAGCCCCATGAGGTCCCGGCTGCGATTCACCCTGGCGCTGACGGTCGCGGCCGTCCTTGGCGGGGGCTGCTGTACTTCAGCATCGGCGGTGCGCTGCAGACGTATGTGTCACCGGCCCAGTTGCTCAAGGAGCCGACCGGGCAGGTCTATCGCCTCGACGCGATCGTCTCGCAGCAGCCCCTGGCGAACGCGCAGGACCAGGCCTACAGCCAGCAGGGCCTGCGGTTCTGGGTCCAGGACAAGCAGAACCCCGCCGCACGGGTCATGGTCGTCTACACCGGCGCCGTCCCCGACGCGTTCAAGGCGACCCGCGAGGTCGTGATGACCGGCACGCGCCAAGGTGACGTGTTCGTGGCGCAGCGGAATTCGATGATCACCAAGTGCCCGTCGAAGTTCGTCAACCAACCGGATCCGCCCGCGCCCGCTAAGAAGAGCTAGCCGGTGGCCCTGTTCGGACGCGTGCTGGTCTTGCTGGCGCTCGGCTGCGCGGCCTTCGCCGTCGCCGCCGCGCTGACCTCGCGCCGACCCGGCCGCCGGGTCTGGCAGCTCAGCGCCGAGCGTGCCGTCTACTCGACCGCCGCGCTGATGTCCGGGGCGATGTTGGTGATGATCTGGGCCCTGCTGACCGACGACTTCTCGTTTACCAACGTCGCCGACTACAGCAACTCCACCTTGAGCTGGGAGTACAAGGTGGGGGGGCTGTGGGCCAGCGAGGCCGGCTCACTGCTGTTGTTCGCCTGGATCCTGACGATGTACTCGGCGTTCGTGACGTGGCTGAACCGCAGACGCCACCGCGAGCTGATGCCGATCGTCATCGCGGTGCTGATGACCGTTGCCGGCTTCTTCGCGCTGCTGCTGAGCTTCGCGACGAGCCCGTTCAACACGCTTGCCCAGCGGCCGAGCCAGGGCGGCGGGCTCAACCCGCTCCTGCAGAACCCGTACATGATGGCGCACCCGCCGATCCTGTACCTCGGCTATGTGGGGCTGGCCATCCCGTTCGCGTTCGCGATCGCCGCGCTCTGGACGCGGCGGCTCGGGACCGAGTGGATCACGAGCATCCGCCGCTGGACGGTCATCTCGTGGATCCTGCTCGCGGTCGGCATCCTGCTCGGCGCCCGCTGGGCGTACGGGGAATTGGGCTGGGGCGGCTACTGGGCCTGGGACCCGGTCGAGAACGCGGCGCTGATGCCGTGGCTGATGGCGACCGCGTTCCTGCATTCGATCATGGTCCAGGAGCGGCGCGGCATGCTGCGCGTCTGGAACATGGTGCTGGTGATCACGGCGTACAGCCTGTCGCTGTTCGGCACATTCCTCACCCGCTCGGGGATCGTCAGCTCGATCCACGCGTTCGGCGCGAGCACGCTGGGCCCGTACTTCCTGAGCTTCATCCTGGTGCTCACGGTGGCATCGGTGGCGCTGTTGATCACGCGGCTGCCGGACCTGCGCTCGAGCCATTCGCTCGAGAGCTTCGTCAGCCGCGAGGCGGTGTTCCTCTACAACAACCTGCTCTTGGTGGGTCTGACGTTCGCGGTGTTCTGGGGCACCGTGTTCCCGGTGATCACGCAGGTGATCAGGGGGCAGTCGATCACCGTCGGCACGGGCTACTACAACCAGGTCGCGCTGCCGATTGGGCTCGTGCTGCTGGTCCTCACGGGGATCGGCCCGATGATTCCCTGGCGCAAGGCGTCGTGGCGCCAGCTGATGCACCGGTTCATCGCACCGCTCGTCGGGACCGCGATCGCCGCCGTGCTGCTGCTCTCGCTGACCGACGCCGGCACGAGCATCTGGGCGTCTGCGGCACTGATCGCCTGTGCGTTCGTCACGATCTGCATCGTGGGCGAGTTCTGGCGCGGCACGCGGGTGCGCCACGCGCTCGGCGGGGTGTCCTGGCCGATGTCGGTCTATGAGCTGATCGCCCGGAACCGGCGCCGCTATGGCGGCTATGTCGTGCACCTCGGGATCGTCGTGCTCATCGTCGGCTTGACGGGATCGCAGGCGTTCGCGACCGAGCACGACATCGCCCTGCGTCGGGGCCAGACGGCATCGGTGCAAGGCTACAAGTTCACGAACCTCGGCTACACCAACACCAGCACGCCAAACGTCCAGGAAACCGGGGTCGTGCTGTCCGAGAGCCACGGCGGCTCGCACCTGGGCACGCTCAATCCGACGATCGGCTTCTACCCTGCCAGCCAGCAGCGCCTGACCGAGGTCGCGCTGGACTCGAGCCCGCTTCGCGACGTGTACGTGGTGCTGGTCGGCATCGATACCTCGGGCCTCGCGCGGCTGTCGGTCTACATCAACCCACTCGTGATCTGGGTGTGGGTCGGCGGGCTGATCATGCTCATCGGCGGCGTCCTAGCGGTCTGGCCGCCCCCGCGGACGCAGCGTCAGGTTGCGCCCGCCGCGGTGCCCGAGGCGGTCCAGACCAGCCGAGCAACGTGACCGCACCCGACGCGGGCCCCGGCCGACCGCTCGGGCGGGACGCCGCATGATGGTTGTCGTCGTCCTGGTCTCCGTCGCGATCTTCGTGGCGGCGGCGAGCGTGATCGCCTGGCCGGTCGTGCGCGGGGACCAGGTGTCCCGACGCCGGGCCATCGGGCGCCGCCGAGGAACTCACGCGCGTCGACGACGACCTGCAGCGCACGCTCGCGTCGATCAAGGAGATCGAGTTCGACCACGCCTCGGGCCACCTCTCCGACGAGGACTTCTCGACCCTCAACGCCGATGAGCGCGCCAAGGCCATCGAGCTCCTGCGGGCGCGCGACGCGATCGAGCGTCCGCCGGCGGATCCGCCTGCGAGCGACACCTAGCGCGTCCCCGGCGCGGCCCGCCGCGGCGGCCAAGTGTCACCTCCAACGGATCCCGGGCGCGCACACGGACGGGTATTGCGGCTCCAACTCCAGCGCTCAGCAGGGCAACTCCGGCGTCCGGCGTCGTCGGTGCCCGCGTCGACGCATAACGGTTCGTGGGCCCCCGGACCCGCGGGGCAAGGGGACATCGGTCCCCCGTAAATTCTCACTTGGTGAGAATTCGCGCGCGAATCGGTTGACCGTCGTCGGTGCGCGTGCGTAGGGTTGCCGTCAGTGCCGTGCGGGTCATGCGGCGCTGCCTGTTGCCGTCGCACCCCGACGCGGCGACTCCCGAACACCCCGCGCGGCCTCGCTGTGCAGGGCGACCAAGGAGCCAGGACTATTCGACGCGCCGGATCGACTCGTCTGCGGTCGATTGTCAGACCCCGCCGGATCGTGGCGGCACTTGCGGTCCCCGCGCTGATCGGCCTCGCGCCCGCGCTCGCCTCGGCAAGCGCGCCGGCGCCGACCAAGCCGGCGACAGGTTCCGGCTCCTGGACCATTGTCCTGCCGGCGTCCCGCGAGTTCCTGAGCCGCGGAGACGTCGGTACAGCGGTCCGGAAACTCCAGCTCAAGCTGCGGGCCCACCACCAGACGGCCGTCGTCGCCGACGGCGCATTCGGCGCGGTCACCCAACGCGCGGTGGCGGTGCTCGAACGGAGGTATCACCAGGCGGCCACCGGTGTGGCCAGAGTCCCGTTCCTGCGCAAGGTTGGGCTCACGGTGAGGCTCGCGACGAGCACGACGGCGACCACGACGGCGTCGGTGAGCGTCCCGCACACCAACTACCTGCGCAGCTTCCCGATCGTCGGCGCCAAGGCGATCCCGTATTCGACGTCGCTGTATCCGTACTCGGACGTGTTCGGCCAGGCCGGACCGGAGGGCCCCATCCAGGGCGCGCAGCTTCCGGCGGCGCTCGGCACGCCGGTCGTGGCGGTGTGCAATGCGGAGGTCATCGGCATGACGCGCACCGCGACCGGGCTGGGTGGGATCTGGATCTGGCTCCAGGACGTGACCGGCACCCAGTACTACTACGCCCACCTGAACAGCATCGCTGCCGGGATCGCCCCGGGAACCCAGCTGAGTACCGGTCAGCCGCTCGGCACCGTCGGCAACTCCGGCGACGCCTCCGGCGGGGCGCCGTACCTGTACCTCGAGGTGCACCCGCGCGGCGGCGCGGCCGTCGATCCCTTCCCGGACCTGAACCTGCTCGAGCGGACCCCGCCCAAGGCCTAACCCGCCGCTCGCGCGACCGCGCGTGCCAGCACCGCATCGAGCATCGCCGGGCGTCAGACGGCCGGTGAACGTGTTCTGCTGGGACGGGTGGTACGCGCCGATCAGCCAGCGCTGGCCGATGCGCACCTCGGCGCCGTGGCCGAAGCGGGGCTTGGGCCGGGGCACGGGCCCGAGGGCGCGCAGCGCCGCGATGGTGCCGTCCCAGGCCAGTCGCGCCCAGCGCGAGGATGACGCGTCGGCGCGGCGAGATCGATCTCCCGCGCAAGGTAGGGCCGACAGCGATCCCGTTCGTCCGGCGTCGGGCGGTTCTCCGGTGGTGCGCAGTGCACGATCGCCGTCATGCGGCAGCCGACCAGCGACAACCCGTCGCCACGGGCCGTCGAGATCGCCTGATTCGCCAAACCGGCACGGTGGAGCGCCGCCACCAGCACGTCCGCGCTCCGGTCGCCGGTGAACATGCGCCCGGTCCGGTTGGCGCCGTGGGCGGCGGGCGCGAGGCCGACGATGAGGATCGGGGACCGGTCGCCGCCGAAGCTCGGCACGGCGCGCCCCCAATACTGTTGGTCGGCGAACGACCGTCGGGGCGAGCGGGCGACCCGTTCCCGCCAGGCCACCAGGCGCGGGCACCGCCGGCACCCGGCGATCTCGTCGTTGAGGGCCTCGAGCGGTCCGCTCATGCCAGGTATCGGCCCAGGAAATCGCAGGTCTCGCCCTGGATCGCCGGGGTGTGCTGCAGACTCGAGTGGCTCCCGCCGAGGACGATGCGCAGGTGCCGCGGCTGCGGGGTGGCCTGCGCCAACGCCCAGGTCGCCGCCCATGGCACCTGCGCATCGCCGGTCGCGTGCCAGTAGCCGCGGGCGATGCCGTCGGGAGTGGCGACGGCATCGGCCAGCGGGTACTGCGTCGGCCACTCCGCCCCGAGCCGCTCGGCGAGCACTTCCGGGCGCGCCGGGCAGATCGCCACGACACAGGCGACACGCCGGCTGCGGGCGGCCGCGAGCAGGACGAGGAACCCACCCAGCGATGAGCCGCGCAGCCCGACGCGGGCGTGGCCCCGTGCGCGCAGCGCCTCCACCGCAGCGATGACGTCGTCGATCGCACCCGGGCCCGAGCTCGCCCCCCGAGGCCCCGTGGCCCCGGAGATCCAGCGTCAGCGCCGCCAGGCCGGCGCCGCGGCAGACGCGGGCGAAATCGGTGTGGTTCTCCTTGCAGCTGCGCAGCCCGTGGACGATGACGACCCCTGCCGACCGCGCCGTCGCGGGCCAGTAGCGTGCGGCGAGCGGGGTGCCGTCGGCGCTGCGGAGATCGAGGTCGCTGTCCATGCCGTGATCACGAGCATAGCCGGGGATCTGGTACCTTCCGGAGCGTTCTGATGATGGCCGCAAACCAGGTCCTGCCCTCCACGGCGTCGATCACCGCCGACGGCCATCTGTCGATCGGCGGATGCGATCTCGTCGCGCTGGCGGATGAGTTCGGGACCCCCCTGGTCGTCTACGACGAGCGGCACTTGCGCGAGACCGCGCGGGAGTTCGTCCGCGCCTACGCCGCCACGGGCCTGCGGGCCGAGGTCATCTACGCCAGCAAGGCCTATTTCGGGCTCGGCGTCCTGCGGCTGCTGCGCGAGGAGGGCCTGTCGGTCGACGTCGCCTCCGGGGGTGAGCTGCACGCGGCCCTCGCCGCGGGATTTGCGCCGGAGCGCATCTACTTGCACGGCAACAACAAGACCGACCAGGAGGTCGAGGATGCCCTCGACGCCGCCGTCGGGACGATCATCATCGATGGCGTCGACGAGATCGCGCGCATCGAGCGCGCGGCCGCGGCCCACGGGGTCCTCCAGCGCGTGATGGTGCGCGTCACGCCGGGCATCGATCCGGCGACCCACGCGGCGATCGCCACCGGGCAGGTCGACTCCAAGTTCGGGTTCTCGCTCGCCGGCGATGCCCAGCGTGGGGTCGCGGCGATCCGCGCCTCGGCGCACCTGCGCCTGATCGGCCTGCACGCCCACCTCGGCTCGCAGCTGTTCGACCTGTCGGTCTTCGGACCGACTGCCGAGGTCATCGCCGACTTCGCGCGCGAGATCGGGGCCGAGGACCTCGAGGCGATCGATCTCGGGGGCGGGCTCGGGGTCGCCTACGTCGAGGAGCACGATCCCCCGGCCATCGCCGCGTTCGCCGCCGCGCAGGCCGACGCCGTGCGTGCGGCGTTCGGCGCCCGCGGCCTGGCCATCCCGCGCCTGCTGTGCGAGCCGGGGCGCGCGATGGTCGGCAGGGCGGGGGTGACGCTCTATCGCGTCGGCGGGATCAAGCCGATCGCCGGGATTCGCACGTACGCGTCGGTGGACGGGGGCATGAGCGATCTGCTGCGCCCGATGCTCTACGGGGCGGTGTACGAGCCGATCCTGGCCGGGACGCGCGGCCGCCGCCGCGGACCACAGCCTACCGCATCGTCGGCAAGCACTGCGAGAGCGGCGACATCCTCGTCGACCAGGCGCGCTTGCCGGAGCTGTCGGTCGGGGACGTGATCTGCCTGCCGGCCACCGGTGCGTACGGGGTGTCGATGGCCTCCAACTACAACGGCCAGCCGCGTCCGGCGGTCGTGTTCGCGTCCGAGGGGCGCGCCCGCGTCGTCACGCGGCGCGAGACATACGCCGATATCCTCGGACGTGACCTTGCCTAACGTCTCCGCCATCTCCAGCTCATCGGATCGCCCGGTCCGGATCGGCCTGCTCGGCTGCGGCACCGTGGGCCAGGCGTTCGCGCGGACCATCGCCGAGCAGGGCGCGACGATCGCCCGCGCGTCCGGTCGGCGCCTGGAGATCGGGCCGGTCCTCGTCCGTGACGCGAACCGGCCGCGGGCGGGCGTCCGGCCGGCGCAGCTGACCACCGATCCCCAGGACGTGCTCTCGGATCCCGATGTCGACGTGATCGTCGAGGTGATGGGCGGGCTCGAGCCGACCGCGACCTACCTGCGCCAGGCCCTGCAGGCCGGGCGTCCCGGTCGTCACCGCCAACAAGCAGCTGCTGTCCCGCCACGGGGCGGAGCTGCTGACGCTCGCCGAGACCTCGGGAACCGAGCTCCGGTTCGAGGCGTCGGCCTGCGCGGCCATCCCGGTCATCAAGGTGCTGCGCGAATCGATGCTCGCGGCCGAGATCTCGGCGCTCACCGGCATCGTCAACGGGACCACCAACTACATCCTCACCGAGATGGCGCGACGCGGCCTCAGCTACGCCGAGGCGCTCAAGCGGGCCCAAGACCTCGGGTACGCCGAGGCGGACCCGACCGAGGACGTCGGCGGTGCAGACGCGGCCGCCAAGATGGCGATCCTCGCATCCATCGCGTTCCACACCAACGTGCACTTCGATGACGTTGCCTACGAGGGCATCGACGGGGTGCACGCCGAGGATCTCGAGCTCGCCCGGGACCTGGGCTTCGTGGTCAAGCTGCTGGGCGTCGCACGGCTCGCCGACGGCGGGATCAGCGTGCGCGTGCACCCGGCGCTGGTGCCCGAGCGCCACCGGCTCGCCGCCGTGATGGGCCCGGACAACGCGGTGCTGCTGGAATCGGGCACCGTGCGGCAGATCATGCTGGTCGGCCCGGGTGCCGGCGGCACCGAGACGGCGTCGGCGGTGCTCGCCGACGTGCTGTCGATCCTGGGCACGCGCCAAGGGCAGCTTCCTGCAGAACGCGCTGGTCGACGCCGGGCGGCCGCTGTTGGACCCGGACCAGACCGAGTCGGCGTTCTACGTGCGGCTCAAGGTCGCCGACCGACCCGGCGTGCTCGCGCAGATCGCGACGGTCTTCGCCGAGGCGGGAGCTGTCGATCAGCAGCGTGATCCAGCGCGGCGAGGGCGACGCGGCACGCCTGGTCCTGGTGACTCATGTGGGGTCCGAGGCACGGATGAATGCCGCCGTGCGCGCCATGCGTGAGATGCCCGACGTGCGCGGCGAGCCGGTGTTGCTGCGGCTGCTGGCCGAGGACGCCGCGTGAGCCTGCCGCCGGCACTGATCACCCGCTACCGGGCCCTGTTGCCGGTCACCGACGAGACGCCGGTCGTGAGTCTGGGCGAAGGCGGCACGCCGCTGGTGTCGCTCGAGCGCCTCGCGGAGCGGTACGGCGTCCGACTCTTCGCCAAGTTCGAGGGGATGAATCCCACCGGCAGCTTCAAGGACCGCGGCATGACCATGGCGGTCAGCAAGGCGGTCGAACGCGGCGCGCAGGCGCTCATCTGCGCGAGCACGGGCAACACCTCGGCCTCGGCGGCCGCCTACGCGGCGCGCGCCGGGATCCGTGCGGCCGTCGTCATCCCGGAGGGCAAGATCGCCTCGGGCAAGCTCGCCCAAGCGATCGCCCACGGCGCGCGGGTGATCTCGATCGACGGCACCTTCGACCAGGCGCTGACCGTGGTGCGCGAGCTCGCCGAGACGTCCGAGATCGAGCTGGTCAACTCGGTGAACCCGTTCCGCATCGCCGGCCAGATGACCGGCGCCTTCGAGGTCTGCGACGACCTCGGGCAGGCGCCGGACGTGCTGTGCATCCCGGTGGGCAACGCGGGCAACATCACCGCCTACTGGGCCGGGTTCCAGGCCTACCACGTCGCCGAGCGTGTCGCGCGGCCTGCCCCGGATGATGGGCTTCCAGGCCGCCGGAGCGGCGCCCCTGGTGCTCGGGCGCACCGTCGAGCACCCGGAGACCGTCGCGACCGCGATCCGCATCGGCAACCCGGCCAGCGGCCCCCAGGCGCTGGCGGCCATCGCGGCGTCCAACGGGTCGATCGCGGCGGTGACCGACGCCCAGATCCTCGACGCGTACCGCCATGGTCGCCCGGACCGAGGGCATCTTCTGCGAGCCGGCCTCGGCGGCGTCGCTGGCCGGGCTTCCTGATGCGGGCCGAGGCCGGCGAGTACCGCCCGGGCCAGACGGTCGTGTGCATCCTGACCGGCCACGGGCTCAAGGACCCTGACACCGCCGTCGCCGACGCCCCGCCGGTGATGCGGATCGCGTCGACCCGCGCCGCCTTGGAGCGGGCGGTGTTCGATGGCTGAGGCGCTGGTCGTCACCGCACCGGCGACCTCGGCGAACCTCGGGCCCGGGTTTGACGTCTCTGGCGGCGGCGCTGGACTTCAACAACACCGTCGTGATCACTCGTCGGCCGGGTCCGCTGTCGGTGCGGGTCAACGGCGAAGGTGCCGGCGAGTTGCCCGAGGACGGGTCCAACCTGATCTGCCGCGCCCTCGAGCAGGGCCTCGACTCGCTTGAGGGGCTCGACGTCGAATGCCAGAACCGGATCCCGCTCGGCCGCGGACTCGGCTCGTCGGCGGCGTCGGTGTGCGCCGGGCTGATCGCGGCGAACGCCCTCGGCGGCCATGCGCTGGAGCCCGTCCGAGATCCTTGCCCGGGCGACGCGACTGGAGGGGCACGCCGACAACGCCGCGGCCTGCCTGACCGGCGGCATCGTCGCCGTCGGCGCCGACCACGCGACAATCCGCCTGGAGGTTCCGCGCGCCCTGGCCTTCCTGGCCGCGATCCCGTTGGAGCAGGTCTCCACCCACGAGGCCCGGGCGGCCCTGCCCGCGGCCATTCCGATTCGTGACGCGGCCGCCACGCTCGCCAACGGCATCCGCCTGGTGCTTGTGCTCTCCCAGGGCCATCTGGACGACCTCCCGGCGGTCCTGGAGGATCATCTGCATGAGCCGTACCGGGGCACGATGGTCCCCGGGCTCGACGGATTGCGCGGACTGGTGGGAACGCATGGCTGCCTGGGGGTCACGATCTCCGGTTCGGGCCCGACGACGCTGCTGTGGTGCCGCGAGGAGAGCTTCGGCGATCTCGAGGCGGCGGCGACCGGCGTACTGGTCGACGCCGGCGCGGCCACCCACCTGGTGCCGATGCGCATCGCGCAGACCGGCGTCCGGGCCCGCTGGGCGACCCCGGGCGACGCACCCCGGCTGGAGCGCTCGATCGGTTGAGCGACCGGTCGCCCGCGCCGGCTGACCCCCTGGCGGACCTCTCACCGGGCGCCCGCACCTGGCGCTTCGGCGCCCGCGCGCTCGATTGCTCGACCGGACACCTGATCGGGATCGTCAACGCGACCCCGGACTCCTTCAGCGATGAGGGACGGCACTTCGGGACCGGCGGCGTCGGTCGCGCACGGCGTCGCCCTGGCCGAGCAGGGGGCGAGCGTGATCGAGGTCGGTGGTGAATCGCTGCGGTTCGCGGAGCCGACGGAGGTCGCCGAGGAGATCGCGCGGGTCGTTCCGGTCATCCGGGGCCTGGTCGAGGCCATCGACCGGCCCGTGGCCGTCGACACCTTCAAGCCCGCGGTCGCGGAGGCGGCGATCGCCGCGGGCGCGGTGATCCTCAACGATCCCACCGGGCTGCGGGATCCGGCGATGCTGCGTGTGGCGGCGGACAGCGGGGTCGGGGTGGTCATGACCCACTTCTTCGGGATGCCCAAGGTCCGGCCGCGCAGCTTCCCCGAGGTCGACGTCTGCGAGGCGGTCATCGCCTGGGCCCGCGCGGCGCTGGCGACCGCCGATGCGGCGGGGATCCCGCCGGAGCGGATCGTCGTCGATCCGGGCGTCGGGCTCGGCAAGTCGCCACCGCAGGACCTCGACCTGTTGCATCGCCTGGACGAGCTGCGGGTGCTGGGGCGCCCGATCTTCGTGCCGATCTCCAACAAGAAGGTGCTCGGCGCCGTCACGGGGCGGGTCGCCAGCGAACGGCTGGCGCCGACCGCCGCGGGCGTGGCCTGGTGCCGGCTGCACGGGGCGAGCATCTTCCGGGTCCACGACGTCGCGTTCATGCGCGACGTGCTGGCGATGACCGAGGCGCTGATCGCCGGCGCCCCGGCGTGCTGGCATGAGGTGATCAAGTAGCATCACGGGCGCGGACACCGGATGTTCGGGGCCGGCCGGCGGGCGCCGGCCGGGGCCGCAACCGCCGGCCGCATGCCCCCGGGCGGGCCGGGTCGATCCTGCGCGGCCGTGCGTGGCCTGGGCTCTGGGCCGCGAACTCCCGCAACCACCCACCACACGGGAAGGACCTGCCGTGAAACTGTTCGTCGACAGCGCGGATCTGACCGAGATCGAGACCCTCGCCTCCTGGGGCGTCCTGAAGGGGGTCACGACGAATCCGAGCCTGCTCAACCAGGTCGAGGGCGACGAGGTCAGTATCTACCGGAGGATCTGCGAGCTCGTCGACGGGCCGATCTCCGCCGAGGTCGTGGTCGAGGGGCGTGACGCAGATGATCGCCGAGGGCCGCCGCCTGGCCGCGATCCATCCAAACATCGTGGTCAAGATTCCGACGAGCGCCGAGGGACTGCGGGCGACCTCGGCCCTGGCCGCCGACGGAATCTCGGTCAACATGACCCTGTGCTTCACCGCGCCGCAGGCGCTGCTGGCGGCGTCGGCCGGTGCGCGCTACGTCTCGCCGTTCGTCGGCCGCTACGACGACATCGGCAACGACGGGATCGCGGCGCTGCGGGAGGTCGTGGAGACCCTGTGGGGCTTCGAGTCAGAGGTCGAGGTGCTCGCCGCCTCGATCCGGAACCCGATTCACGTGATCGAGGCTGCGAAGATGGGTGCCGATATTGCGACCATTCCACCGAAGGTCTTTCACCAGATGCTGATGCACCCCCTCACGGATATCGGGCTGGACAAATTCAACGCGGACGCCGCGGCCCGTCGCGCCCGGCTGGGAGGCTGAGCTTGATGACCACGACACCCGCTGATGAACGCATGGTCCCAGCCGTCGACTTCCTCAAGGTGACCGAGCAGGCGGCGCTCGCCTCGGCGCGCTGGCTCGGGCGCGGCGACAATCACGCCGCCGACGGCGCAGCCGTCGACGCGATGCGCGACGAGTTCGGCAAGCTTGCCATCAGCGGCACGGTGGTCATCGGCGAGGGCCAGAAGGACGAGGCGCCGGAGCTGTACGTCGGTGAGCTGCTTGGCACCGGCGGCATGGCCTGTGAGATCGCCGTCGACCCGCTCGAGGGCACGGATCTCGTGGCCCGCGGAGATGCCGGCGCGATCTCGGTCTGCGTCGTCGGTGCCCCCGGCGGCATCATGTCCGCGCCGGACATGTACATGCGCAAGATCTGCGTCGGCCCCAGCGCCAAGGGCCGCATCGACATCGACGCGCCGATGGCCGACACCCTCGAGGTGCTCGCGCGCTGCTACCAGCGCCGCATCCGCGACCTGACCGTCGTCGTGCTCGACCGGCCCCGGCACGAGAAGCTCATCGACGAGATCCGCGCCGCCGGAGCTCGCATCCGCCTGATCCCCGACGGCGACATCACCGCCAGCATGTCCGTCGGTGTGCGTGGCACCGGCGACCACCTGTACGTGGGCATCGGCGGCTCGACAGAAGGGGTGATCACCGCCGCGGCGCTCGAGTGCCTGGGCGGCGAGATCCAGGCCAAGATGTGGCCGCGTACCGACGAGGAGTCGGCCAGGCTCGCCGAGTTCGGGATCACCGACCTGGACACCACCTTCGGGATTCCCGAGCTGGCCCCCAGGCCCTACTACGTCATCGCAACCGGCGTAACCGACGGCAACCTGTTGCAAGGCGTACGCTATTTCACGGACGGTGCGCGAACGCACTCGATCGTGATGGACCTGATGAGCAATACGGTGCAGTTCATCGACACCGTCCACCTGTTCAGCCGGACAATCATCCGGGAGATTCGCCTCTAGGGGGCGTGGTGAGCGACGACGACGATTTCGGGCCGTTTAACTTCGCATTCGGCGAAGGCGCCGCCGAGGAATTCAAAGAGCGGCTCAAGGAGCTCATGCGGGCGCAGAAGGAGGCCTTCGACGAGCTGCAGGCCGAGGGCGGGGGCCAGGTGGCGCCGGTCGACCGGTGGCAGATCGTCAGCCGCGCCGTGGATCTCGCCGCGGCGGGGATGCGCACGCTCGAGCCGCGCACCACGCCGGACGATGCGGCCGACGCCATGGGCCTCATGTTCGCGCGCGCCCTGGCGGCCCTCCAGGGCGCGATCACACCGAGTCCCTGACGGATCTCGGGGCCGCCGCGTCGGCGCGGCCCGCTGCCGCGGGTCGATCGACTCTGCGCCGAGCCGGTTGCGCTCCTGGATGCCGACGGCACCGCGATCGCCGCGCGCGCCTACGTCGCGGAGCGCTGGTGGGCGCGCGCGGTCGGCTTGCTGGGCACCCGTGCGCTTGCTCCCGATGAGGCTCCTGTGGATCCCGCGCTGCGGGCGCGTGCACACCTGGGGGATGGCGACGCCGATCGCGTGCGTGTTCCTCGACGCCGACGGCGTCGTCCTGCGGGTCGCCGACCCCGTGCCGCCGTGGCGGATCGTGGGGGCGCGCGGGGCCCGCGCGGTCGTCGAGGCACCGGTCGGCGTGCGGCGCCGGGTGCGCATCGGCGCGCGCCTGCGCCGTTCCCGCTAGTCCTCGGCGGCGCCATCGTCGTCACGCTGCGGGGCGAGCGGCGTGCGCACGACCTCCAGGTGCGGGACGACGCCCGTCGGGCGTGGCTTCGAGCCATGCCCAATGCGGCTGCCAGTCGGAGGTGCGGCTCTCGCCGACCGCGCCTGGGTTGATGACCGTGCCGTTGCGGACCGTGCGGATCATCGCCACGTGGGTGTGCCCGAGCACCAGCAGGTCGGCCTCGAGCTTGCGCAGCTGGCGCTCGACGTCCCGGTTCGATGTCTCGGCGGTGATCGGGTACGGCAGCGAATCGGCGTCGCCGTGGATCACCACGACACGCGCCCCTCCGAAGCTCAGGCGCACCAGCGTCGGGAGCGCCGCGAGCCAGGCGAGGTCGTCCGCATCGAGCTCGCGGTAGGTCCAGGAACGCGATCCGATCCGCCCCGAGGCCGGATGTGACCGCGGGCGCGGGCTTCCGGCGGCCACCTTGCGGTCGGTGTTGCCGACGACCGTCGGCCAGCCGAGCTCGCGGATCCGCGCGATGCACAGCGCCGGTTCCGGGCCCGCGCATGACGACGTCCCCAGTGCAGAGTCCCGTCGGGATGTCTGCCGCGGCGATCGCGTCGAGCACGGCGGTGAGGGCGTCCAGGCGTGCGTGGATGTCCCCGATGAGTGCAAGGGACTGGGGCGTGGGGGCCATGTCTGCGTGCCTACTTGATGCCCAGCGCGTGCTCGAGATGCTGACGGAATCGCTCGTGCTTGATCCGGCGCCATTCGCTGGTGAACCGCCCGTACAGCGCGATGCGCTGGGCGCGGCGCATCGCGATGAGCGTGTGGATGCCCGGGCGCTCGTCGGTGCGGCGGGCGGCGTCCAGGCGACTGCGGAACCGCTCGAGCGCGACGTCCTGGTCTTCGGAGCTGGCGGGTGCGACGCGGGCTCGTGAGCATGCGCTCGACGCTCGTGGCCTCCTGACGCTCGAGCCAGGCCAGATGCGCCTCGAGCATCGGGACCTGGACGTCGCAGTCGTGGATGTCGCCGAGCAGGTCCTGCATGGCCTTGACCTGCTCCAGGAAGGGCTCGAGATCGGCGTCGAAGGCGGCGTCGAAGATCTCGAGCAGGTACCGCAGGCGCTTGAATGCGATCCGCATGTTGTGCAGATCGGTGATGTTGGCCGGGTTCGCCACCAGGCCGTCGTACTGATAGACCTCGTCGATGCGGGTCGCCAGGATGCGGCGCGCGTTGGGGCGCACCCGTCGCGACGGGTCGATCCCGGTGACCGGGCGGGGCTTGGCCATCAGTGCCCTCCGGGCGGGCGAGGGCTGGAGCTCATCGACGTCGATGCCGGTGTGCTTGGCGACCCAAGCCTCGAAACGTGGGGCGAACAGCTCCTGCTCGAGGCGCAGGAACAGCGCGTGGATGTGCGCGTCCTCCGCGCGCCGGCGCTGCTCGTACCGGTCGATGAGCCCTTCGAGCCCGGGTCGGTCGACCGGCTCGAGATCGGGCAGCAGCACGCGTCAGATGGTCGATCGCGACGTCGAGGTCGCGGGCATCGCCGAGCGTGTCGGTGATGCGCTTGACCTCGCGCAGGTACGTGCGGAAGCTGCGCGCCGGGAAGACGTCGACGAAGGCGTCCATCGCGGCGCGCAACCGACGCGACGAGACGCGCATGGCGTGCAGCTCCTCGATGTCCTCACCGGCCAGGGTGCCCTCGCGGTAGCTCATCATCTCCCGCCAGCGCGTCAGGATGATGCGGCCCGCCGCGTCCCGGAAGCGGGCGTTGGGGGCGAGGCCCTTGACCTCCCAGGCGCGGGCCATCAGCTGCGGGCGGCCGCCTGGCGCACCCGGACGGCGTCGGCGACCGCGCTCACGCACCGACGGCGCGCCGGCGAGCATGGCCCAGTCGACGTCGAGCTCGCGCCCGAGATCGATGCAGGGCGCGCACGACCGCGTCGGCGTCGATGCCCTTGCCGGTGATGCCCTCGACGTGCTCGAGCCAGCGCGCCTGCTGTTTGGAGATCCGGATCGTCAGCTTGCGGTCGGCGTCCTTGCGCCGCGTGCCCGAGGGCGCCCGGCGCAAGCGGCACGAAGCGCTCGGTCCCGAGGCGGCCGATGTCACTCAGAAACGTCTGATAGCTGACTTCGCTCATTGGGCCCCCTGGTCGGCCAAGTGTTCCGAGCGCCGCCGGTCTTCGGCGAGGTCCCGAATCGTGTCGGCGCCGATCTGATCTTCCCCGCGGGCCGCCCCGACGAACAAGGCGTTGGCGCATAACAAATTGACCAGCCGCGGGGTCCCGCCGGTCTCCTCGTGGACGGCCGCCGCCGCCCGCCGCGGTGAACAGGCGCCGGGGCGAGCCGGCAATACGCGTGCGGTGGCTGATATAGCCCTCGATCTCGTCGGCGCGCATGGGCTCGCAGGTGGTATCGCACGACGATCCGCTGGGCGAGCTGCGGGTAGCGGCCGATGCGGGTGCTCAGCTCCGGCTGGCCGAGCAACACCGCCGGTGCCGACCCTCCCGACCCGGTGTTCGTCAGCATGCGCAGCTCATCGAGCGCCCTGGCGTCCAGCCGCTGCGCCTCGTCGATCGGCGAGCACGACCCGCTGGCCCTGACTCGATCGCCGCCTGCAGCTGCTGCGCGCACGAGCCCCGCCAGGCGCGCCGCGGACCCACCGGCGTTCGGCCCACCGGCCGCCTCGAGGAGGGCCCCCAGCAGCGCAGCGCTCGTGCGCGGCGGGTTGGGCACCGACACCACGCGGTACCCGCCGCCCGAGAGCATGCCCTGCAACGTCTCGGCGAGCATGGTCTTGCCGCACCCGATCTCCCCGGTGATCAGCACGAGCCCGCCCAGCTGGGTCAAGCCGAACAGCATGCGGGCGAGTGCCTCACGATGGTCGGCGCGCTCGTAGGCGAAGCGCGGATCGGGCTCGATCAGGAAGGGCGGCTCGGCGAGCCCCCAGTGCCGGAGGTAGTCGCCGCCGTTCATGCTCATCGGATCGCCTCCAACGCGAGCCCTTCACGCAACCCCGCGGTGGACACCTCGAGCTCGTCCAGCCCGAAGGCGCGGCGGATCCCCTCGAGCGCGCCGGCACCGGCAAAGCACAGCCGCAGCCGTGCCGCGTCAACGCCGGTCGTCTGGTGCAGCTCGTCAGCAGGCCGGGTCGCCAGCAGGTCCGCGATGCCTGCCAGCGTGGCCGCATCCAGGCGCGCCGATCCGGCCAGCCGCGACAGCGCTGCGGCCGATCCGCCGGTCACGACGATCGCTGCCGGCGCATGGGCCTCGGCGACCGGCCGAACCCGTGCGCGACATCGTCGACGATCGCCCCCAGCCGGACCGGTCCGGCGGATCGGCCACCGCAAAGCGCTCGGTCAGCTTGCGGACACCGACGGGGATCGAAGTGGCCCACGCGAGCGTCCCGGAGCCGCCGCCCATCAGCTCCAGCGAGCCGCCGCCCAGATCAGCGGCGACGAGCTCGTCGGCCGCCCCGCCGGCGACGATGCCCTGAAAGGTGAGCGCCGCCTCGCGCTCACCGGAGAGCACCGTGGGGGTCACGCCCGTGGCCCGCTCGATGCGTGCCAGCAGGTCCGGGGCATTCGCCGCATCCCGGCCGACGGCCGTGCAGGCGATGGCGATGCGGTCGGCGCCCAGTCCGCGTGCGCGCTCGGCCATCGCGCCGACGGTGCGCTCGACCAGGTCGAGCCCGTCCGGGGCGATCGTGCCGGTCGCCTCCAGACCGGTGCCAAGCGCGGTCATCACCTCGTCGGTCGCAAGTGCGGGTGAGGTGGGCGGATTGGACCCTGGCAACGAGCAGGCGCGTGGTGTTGGTTCCGACGTCGATCGCGGCGGCGATCACGCGGACGGTGTTGCAATTCGGTGAACAACCACGGGACGGACCGTAGCGCATCGCGCGGCCGCCAAGGCCCGCGCGCAGCTCATGTGTTGCACGGCTGCCGCGGGGCCCGCAGCTAGGCGGCGCGGCGCATCACAACCGGGTACTCGGCGGCCGGCCGGAAGCGCGCCCGCTGACGCAGCCGCAGCGCGCGCCGACGCGCGATCTGGCGCGCGCGCGCGCCGGCCGCAACGGCAACGACGGCCGAGACCCCCGCAAGGATCAGCGCCGTTCGGACCATGACGGGTCCGCCCTGGGCTGATGCGGCTCCGGCGAGCAGGAAGCCGGGGGTCATCCCGGCGGCAAACAGGGTCAGCGTCGCCGAGAAGGGGCGGCGCCGGGGGGCGGGTGCGGCAACGAGCGTCGGGCGCGGCGTCTCGTGGTGCCGGTGCGCGTGGAGGTGATGCACGGTTCCAGTCATACACCGAACACTAGTTCGCACGTCGGACGGAACGTGTGTTCGGCGGATCGCGACGCAGGCCCGTCGCCAGGGGTGCTGGGGGGCCAGATTGCGGGATTTGGGGCCATCAGCGTTGTGATGTGGGGAGATGTGGGGTACGGTGGGGCACATGCAGCGCCGGTTGCTGACAGGTACCCATGAGTGCAGTCTCGACAACCGCTTCCGGTTGGCGATTCCCGCACGTCTCCGCGAGCCGTTCATCGGCGGTGCCGTCGTCGGCTGGTGGATCGACGAATGCCTGATCATCGTGCCGCGCCGGGACTGGGCGGGCCTGATCGAGCGGACCTTCGGGGCGATGAGCGTCCTGGATGACGAGGGACGCGAGCTGAGCCGGTTCCTGTCGGCGGGCGCGTTCGAACAGGACCTGGATCGCCAGGGGCGGATCCTGCTGCCCGCGGAGCTGCGCGAGCACGCGGGGCTCGAATCGCGCGTGAAGGTCGTGGGGCAGGCGAGTATCTGGAGGTGTGGGATGGCGACCGTCTCGCGGATCGATTTGCGGCGCTTCGTCGAGAGGGGGTATCGGCCCGTGCCAAGCGTCTTGCCGATCGCGTTGGGTGATCCCACGACAGCCCACGAGCCCGTCCTGGCCGACGAGGTCCTCGAACTGCTGCGGCCACAGGCCGGCCAGACCGTCGTCGACTGCACGTTCGGGGCGGGTGGCCACGCGCAGCGCATCGTCGAGGAGCTGGGCTCCGACGGCCTGTACATCGCCATCGACCAAGACCCCGATGTGCGCCCGTTCTTCGATGCCTTTGCGGCCGGGGCGCCCTGCGAGACGCGCTTCATCCGGGCGAACTTCGCGGTCGCGCTTGAGGCGCTGGGCCAGGACGGCGTGCGCGCCGATGGAATCCTCATGGACCTCGGCATCTCGTCGATGCAGGTCGACCGCCCCGAACGCGGGTTCTCGTACGCCCGCCAGGCGCCGCTCGACATGCGGATGGACCCGGACCAGCCGATCTCCGCGGCGACCCTGATCGCCGATGCATCCGAGGCCGACCTCGCGCGGTGGTTCCGCGAATACGGCGAGGAGCGCTACGCGCGCCAGATCGCCCGGGCGATCGTGCGCCGGCGGGCGGTCGAGCCGATCACGACGACCGCCGACCTGGTCGAGGTGGTGCGCTCCGCGGTGCCCTCCGGCGCGCTGTTCGCGGGAGGCCATCCGGCCAAGCGCGTGTTCCAGGCGCTGCGGATCGTCGTGAACGCCGAGCTGGAGCTGCTGCCGCACGCCCTCGAGTCGGCGTTCGAGCTGCTCGCGCCGAACGGCGTACTTGGCGGTGATCAGCTTCCACTCGCTCGAGGACCGGATCGTCAAGCGGTTCGTGCGAGCGCGGGCCCAGGGCTGCATCTGCCCGCCGGACATGCCCGTGTGCGGATGCGGGCGGACACCCGAGGGCGAACTGCTCAATACGCGCGCGATCATGCCAAGCGCCGCCGAGGCCCACCGGAATCCCCGATCGCGTTCGGCACGGCTGCGTGCGGTGCGCAAGCTGGAGCGGCATGAGCGTCCGGGCAGGCGCAGCCGCTCCCGCCCGGCGCCGCGGCGCGCCGGCTCGGACCCGGCCGCTCACGCCCGCCCGCCCGGCGCGCCGGCCCGCCCCGCGGACCGCGGCGCGTCCGCGCGCCCGACTGCTCGTCCGGTGGCTGTGGGTACCGGCGCTGGCGGTCATGCTGGGCGGCATCGTGTTCATCAACGCCGCGACGCTTGCGTCTGTCGACCCGCTCGAGCCTGACGCTCCAGCGGACCAGCGAGGCGCAGTCGGAGATCGTCAACCTCAACCAGGCGCTCCAGCAGACCGACGCACAGGTCCGCAACGCGGCGACGCGGCAGCTTGGGATGCGGCAGGAGGTGGCGTCCCAGGTGACGTTCCTGAGCGCGCCGAACCCGACGCCGTAGGTCGATGGACCGACGCCCGAGTTCGCGATCGCGTCGTTCGGGGACGGGTGCCGCTCGGCAGCGCCAGCGACCACCGGCGCGCCGCCGCCGCTCCGCCAAGCCGCCTGCGCTGTCGCGACGCGACGGGGCCCGGCGTATCCGGCTCCTCGGTGCCCTGGCGGTCGTCGGCATCGCAGCCATGATCCTGCGGGCCGGCTGGCTCGGCACGGTCGATTCCAGCTGGCTCTCGGCGGTGGCCGCCGGGCAGCAGCAAAAGACGATCATCAGTGCCGGTCAGCGTGGGGCGATCGTCGACCGCAACGGATATGAGCTCGCCTTCGACCGGCTCAGTGACACGGTCGTCGCCACGCCGTACCTGATCACCAACGCCCAGCAGGCCGCGATGCAGCTCGCGCCGCTGCTCAAGATGCCCGAGAGCGCGATCCTCGCGAAGCTGATCGTCTCGGGCGGATACTCGGTCGTCGCCGAAGGCCTCAACCAGTCGGTCGGCAACGCCGTCCAAGCGCTCGGCATCAGCGGGATCAGCGTCCAGGACTCCTTCGCCCGCGACTCTGCCCAACAACGACCTTGCGGCCCAGGTCCTCGGGCTCGTCGGCCAGAATGGCGGCATCTCGGGTCTGGAACAGCAGTACAACCCCGTCCTGACCGGCACCCCCGGGGTGGTGATCGAGAACCAGGACCCCCAGGGCCAGGCACTGTCGACGGTCAAGAGCTCGGCTGCCAAACCCGGCAAGACCGTCCAACTGACCCTCGACTCCGACATCCAGGCGAATCTCGAGTCGATCCTCACCTCGACCCAGGTCGCAATTCCGGGCCAAGTCGGTGAGCGGGATCGTCATGCAGCCCCAGACCGGCGCGATCCTCGCGATGGCGACCGCACCGGGCTACAACCCCAACGACCGCACCCATTTCGATCCCACGACGGCCCGCCTGCGCTCGGTGACCGACCAGTTCGAGCCGGGCTCGATCTTCAAGATCGTCACGATGGCCGGCGCGATCCAGGACGGCCTGGTGACCCCAAGCACCCCGATTGCGGTTCCCGGGGTCCTGACCCTCTACGACCGCAAGATCCACGATGCCGAAGCGCACGGCACGAAGGTGTGGTCGGTCTCCCAGATCCTCGAGCGCTCCAGCAACATCGGCACGATCAAGGTCGCCCAGCGGCTCGGCTACCCGGCACTCGCCTCCTGGATCTCCAAGTTCGGCTTCGGCCGACCGACCGGCATCGACTACCCGGGCGAGAGCACCGGCTTCTTCCCGCAATACGGCGGCGCTGGCTGGTCCGGGGTGTCGATCGGCAACGTCCCGATCGGCCAGGGCGTCGCGGCGACGCAGGTGCAGATCGCGCGCGCGTACTCGGTGATCGCCAACCGCGGCCGCCTCGTCACCCCGCATCTGGTCGCGAAGGTCGGTGGCCGGCCGGTCCCGTATCCGGCCGGGCCGCGGGTGATCTCCACCAGCACGGCGCTTGAGCTCGACGGCATGCTGCGCAAGGTGGTCTCTGCGCAGGGGACCGGCGACGCGGCGACCGTCAAGGGCTACTCGGTCGCCGGCAAGACCGGTACCGCGCAGGTGATCGGCAGCAACGGCCAGTACAGCAACAGCCTGTTCATGTCCTCGTTCGCGGGGTACGTCCCGGCCAACCATCCGCAGCTGGTCATCGTCGTGACCGTGGACGAGCCCGCGACTGGAACCTACGGCGGTACCGTGGCGGCCCCGGCGTTCAGCCAGATCGCGTCGATGGCGCTGATCCGGCTGGGCATCCCCCCGGGATGAGCCGAGCGGCCTCGGCGGCGCGGCGACCATGCGGATGACGCTCGAGCAACTGATCCAGATCGTCCCCGGCGCCCGGCTCGCGACCCCGGTGGCCGCCGCGTCCGAGATCACGGTCGACCGCGTCGCGGCCCGGTCGGGTGACAGCGCTCCCGGCGCGGTGTTCGTCTGCGTTCCCGGGATCAGCGTCGACGGACATGACTTCGCCCAGGATGCGGCGGACCGCGGCGCGTCCGTCCTGGTCGTCGAGCGAATCCTGCCGATCCCGGCTCCGCAGGTGCTGGTGCCCGACGCGCGCCTGGCGATCGCGCTGATCGCCGCGGCGCTCGAGGGTGAGCCCGGCTCGGTCGTCCGCACCGTCGGCGTCACGGGCACCAACGGCAAGACCACCTCGGCGTACCTGCTCCAGGCGATCCTCGGCGCACGGAGCCACCACCGCGGGCCTCATCAGCACGGTGGAGGTGATCGTCGGCGGGCGATCGGAGCCGGCGACCCACACCACACCGGACCCCGTGATGTTGCAGCGGCTCCTGGCGCGGATGCGCGATGCCGGCGACCGTGCCTGCGCGATGGAGGTCTCCTCGCACGCGCTTGCGCAGCGCCGGGTCGCCGGCATCGACTTCGCGGCGGCCCTGTTCACGAACCTCTCCCAGGACCACCTCGACTATCACCCGGACATGGAGTCCTACTTCGCCGCGAAGCGAAGCCTGTTTGCGCGCCCGGCGGGCGAGGGTCCGGACCCGCCGGGCGCCGCCAACGTGGACGACCCGTACGGCGCACGCCTGGTCGACGAACTCGGCGCGCTCGGATACGGCCTGTCCGAGCGGGCCGAGATCCGGCCGGCGGAGTACCGGCAGACCGCGACCGGGCACGCTGGGCCCGGGTCGTCACCCCGCGCGGCATCGCTCGAGCTCGACCAGCCACCTGCGCGGTGACTTCAACCTGCTCAACGTCCTCGGGGTGGTCGCGGTGGGGGAGCTGCTGTCGGTGCCGCACGCGGAGGTCGCGGCGGGGATCGCGGGCCTGGAGGGCGTGCCGGGCCGGCTTGAGCCGATCGACGCCGGCCAGGCGTTCCAGGTGCTGGTCGACTACGCCCACACGCCCGACGCGCTGGCCAACGTGCTGCGCACGGCGCGCGGCCTGGCCGGGTCCCACCGCGTGATCGTGGTGTTCGGGTGCGGCGGCGACCGCGATCGCGGCAAGCGGCCGCTGATGGGCTACATCGCCGCGCATCTGGCCGACCTGGCGATCGTAACCTCCGACAACCCGCGCTCCGAGGATCCCGTTACCATCATCGAGGAAATCGTTGTCGATGCGGGTGACGCACGCGGGCACCTACGGATCGAACCCGACCGTCGGGCGGCGATCGCGAAAGCGATCGCCGCTGCGCACCCGGGTGACGTGGTGCTGATTGCCGGCAAGGGGCATGAGCGCGGTCAGGAGATCGCCGGACGCATCTTGCCGTTCGACGACCGTGAGGTCGCACGTGACGTTCTGCGGGAGCATGCTGGGTGAAGTGGGTTCTTGAGGAGTTGATCGCCGGTCTGGACGCGCGCGTCGTCGCGGGCGACCCCGGGACCGCCGTCGAGGGCGCCGCGGTCGACTCGCGTCAGCACCTGGCCGGGCGGCCTGTTCGTCGGCCTGGCCGGCGAACACCACGACGGCGGCATCCATGCCCCGGACGCGCTTGCGGGCGGCGCCGCCGCGGCACTGGTGGGCGCAGTCGGTCTGGCCGCAGATCCGGGAGCGGATCGCGGCGGAGGGCGGCACGGTCGTCGTCGCACCCGACCCCCTGGCGGTACTCCAGGCGGCCGGACGCCGCGCGCTGGAGCGCTCCGGCGCGACGGTGGTCGCGATTACCGGGTCGCGTCGGCAAGACGACGACCAAGGACATCCTCGTGGCGATGCTGCGGGCCGCCGGCGTGCAGGTGCACGGCACGGCGGGCAACCGCAACACCGAAGTGGGCGTGCCGCTCTCGATGCTCGACCTGCCCGACGACGCCGAGGTCGCGGTGGTCGAGATGGGGATGCGCGGCCCGGGGCAGATCGCCGAGCTGGTCGGGCTCGCGCCGCCCCATGTCGCCTGCATCACCGCGATCGCACCGGTCCACCTTGAGCTGCTGGAATCGGTCGAGCAGATCGCCGCGGCGAAGGCGGAGATCTTCTGCCGTCTCGGCGCCGGGGACATCGCCGTCGTCCCGGCCGACGAGCCGTTGCTCGCACCGCACCTGGCGGCCCTGCCCGACGCCGTCGAGATCCGCAGCTTCGACGGGCTGCCCGCCGATGTCGGCATCAGCCTCCAGAAGGCGTGGCAGCAGCGCAACGCCGCCGCGGCCTGGGCGTGCTGCATGGCACTCGGGCTGCGCCCGCCCGCCGGCGTGCGCATCGAGGTCGACCTGTCGGCGATGCGCGGTCAGGAGCGGCCGCTCGCCGGCGGCGGGACCCTGATCGAGGACTGCTACAACGCCAATCCGGTGGCGATGGGCGCGGCCTTGCGCGACTTGGCGCTGCGCGACGGTCGCCGGGTCGCCGTACTCGGGGACATGATGGAGTTGGGCCCCGACGAGGCACGCTTTCACCGCGAGGTCGGCGAGCTGGTGGCGGAACTCGGGATCGATTTCCTGGTCGCGGTGGGACCCCGCGCGGCGGACTACGTCGCCGGCGCCGCGGGGGTCCCGTCCGTGCAGTTTGCTGACGCCGCCGCCGCCGCGCGGGGCGTACCCGGCGTGCTGCGCGACGGTGACACGGTGCTGGTCAAGGCCTCGCGCTCGGTGGCGCTCGAGCGCGTGTGCGAGGTGCTCACCTAGTGTCGCGCATCCTGATCGCCGCCATCTGCGCTGCCGCGCTCATGCTCTTTCTCGGACCGAAGTTCATCACCTGGCTACGCAGGAACGAGGTGGGTCAGTTCGTCCGCCCCCAAGGGCTGATCCCGGCCGGCCACGACGCCAAGCGCGGCACCCCGACGATGGGCGGCCTGCTGATCATCGTCGCGACGACGGTACCGTTTCTGATCCTGTCCGGGCGCAGCACCAGCGCGATGCTCGTGCTGTTCGTGACGCTCGGTTGCGGGGCGATCGGCTTTGTCGACGACTATCGCAAGATCATCAGCAAGCGCTCGCTCGGGCTCGCCGCCCGGTGGCGGCTCCTCGGGCTGGCGGCCATCTCGCTGGTGCTCGCCTTCGTCGCGGTCCATGTCGTCGGCATCCCCACCACCTTGGGGCTCCAGCTCACCGAGACAACCTTCGCGGTCGGACCGGTGGTCTTCTTCTTCGTTGTGCTGCTGGTCGTCTCGGGCGCGGCCAACGCGGTCAACCTTACCGACGGGCTCGACGGGCTGGCGGCCGGCACGTGCGCCGTGGCGCTGTTGGTCTACACCGGGATCGCCTTCGTGAGCGGGCAGCACGACTTGGCGATGTTCGCGGCGACGTTGATGGGTTCGTGCATCGGCTTCCTGTGGTTCAACTCGTTTCCGGCCGCCGTGTTCATGGGCGACACCGGCTCCTATGCGCTGGGTGGCGCGATCGCCGCGTTGGCGGTCATGACCAAGACCGAGGTCCTGTTGATCATCATCGGCGCCGTGTTCGTCGCCGAGGCCCTGTCGGTGATCGTGCAAGTCGTCGTGTTTCGGCGCTACCGTCGGCGGGTGTTCTTGATGGCGCCGTTGCACCATCATTTCGAGATGGCAGGCTGGAGCGAGACCAAGATCATCGTGCGCCTCTGGCTGATCGCGCTCATCGTCGGCTCGATCGGGTTCACGCTGTATTTCCGGTCGTTGCACGGGTGAGCTCGGCCCTGGTCGTCGGGCTTGGGCCGGTCCGGTGCGGCCGCTGCGGCGCTGTTGGTCCGGCGCGGCTGGCGGGTGGTCGCCGTCGACGCGAATCCGGTCGCCGCCCCGGACCTGGCCGCGCTCGGCGTGGACGTGCGCGGGGGCTGCGTCGATCCGATCGCCGATGTCGCGCTCGTCGTCAAGAGCCCGGGCGTGCCCGGCGACGCGCCGCAGGTCGCCGCGGCCCGCGTGGCCGGCGCCGAGATCATCAGCGAAATCGAGCTGGCGGCGCGTGAGCTGACGAACCCCATCATCGCGGTGACCGGTACCAACGGCAAGACGACCACCACCGAGCTCGCGGCGCATCTGCTGCGTGCCGCCGGCCGGCCGGCCGTCGCGTGCGGCAACCAGGGTCTTCCCCTGGCATCGCTGGTCGACGCCGTCGATCCGGCGACGTGGCTGGTGGTCGAGTGCTCGAGCTTCCAGCTCGAGGACGTCGTACGGTTCCACCCGCGCGCGGCCGTCGTGCTCAACCTCACCCCCGACCACCTGGACCGCCATGCCTCGATGGATGCGTATCGCGCGGCCAAGCTGCGGATCTTCGCGGCGATGACCGCGGACGACGTGGCGATCGCGCCCGCGGGCTGGACGATCCCCGGATCCGCGCGCCACCGCGTGATCCGTGAGGGGGCGCGTCACGGTGACGCCGACATTGCCTGGAGCGCAGGCGGTCTGCACGTCGACGGGCTGGGGCTGATCGCCGACTGGGACGCGATCCCGCTGCGTGGGCGACACAATCGCGAGAACGTGATGGCCGCGGCCGCGCTGGTGGCCCATGCGGCGCGGCTTGGCGCCGCGGAGATCGCCGCCGGGCTCGCGAGCTTCGCCGGCGTCGCGCATCGATTGGAGGTGGTCGGCCAGATCGACGGGGTGACCTACGTCAACGACTCCAAGGCGACCAACGCCGATGCCGCCTGCGCGGCACTCGACGCGTACCCGTCCGGCGTGCACCTGATCGCGGGCGGGAAAGCCAAAGGCGCGGCGTTCACGTCGCTGGCCAACGCCGCGCGGGCGGCCGATGTCCGCTGCGTCTACGTGATCGGGGCGGCGGGGCCGGAGATCGGCGCCGCGATGCGGGCCGCCGGCATCGCGACCGTGGACGCCGGCACGCTCGACACGGCCGTTGCCGACGCACGCGCCGCGGCGCGGCCGGGTGAGTTCGTGCTGCTCGCGCCCGCCTGCGCGAGCTTCGATCAGTTCTCCAGCTTCGAGGAGCGCGGCGACCGCTTCCGCGCGCTGGTCGGCGAGCTCGCCGACCGATCGCGCCCGGTCCCGCGCGGGCAAGGGCGGACGGCCTAGCCGGTCATCCCGGCCGAGTCGACCAGCGAGTGGAACGCCACGCCGGTCCACAGCTTCGGATAGAAGTACGTCGACTTCTGCGGCATCGTCTGCCCGGCGTCGGAGACGGCGGCCACGGCGTCCTTGGGCAGCGGCCGGAGGATCACGGCGGCGGCGGCCCTCCCGGAGGCGACCTCGGCGGCGGCCTCGGCAACGTCTTTGGTGTACCAGAGCACCTCGCGATGGGCGAGGGCCGCCTGGTCATCGCCGAGGTCTGGAATCAGGATGTCCCGTTCCAGGACGGCG
Source organism: uncultured Thermoleophilia bacterium (assembly GCA_963784985.1). GTDB lineage: Bacteria > Actinomycetota > Thermoleophilia > Miltoncostaeales > Miltoncostaeaceae > CAITWD01. The sequence continues at coordinate 78,883 of CAWATR010000001.1, read as the reverse complement.
ACGTCGAGTCGCTCGCCGGGCGTCGCGTCGTCCGCAAGCGCGCCGGTCAACAAGGCGCACCCCGAGCGGGTGATCAGGCCCAGCGCCGGCGCATCGAGCGGCGCGGCGAGCAGCGCGCGAAGCAGGCGGTCCGGGTCGGCGGCCGGCGTGGTGGTCAGGCGCTCCCCGGCCCCATCCGGCCATTCGGCGAGGATCCGGTGGGTCGGCAAGACGACAAGGCCCGGATCGTCGAGCGCGGTCAGGCCCATCAGGACGAAGTCGTAGGCGTGCTCGTCCCGGTCCTGGGGTGCGGCTGCGCGCTGCTCGGCCTGGTACGCCAGGGCCGTCTCGTAGCGGTGATGGCCGTCGGCGATCAGGACCCACTTGTCGGCGAGCGCGGCCGCGATGCCCGCGAGCGCCGCCGGGTCGTCGACCCACCAGACGCGGTTGTCCACCGCGCCGTGGTCGGAGGCGAAGGTCGCGTCCGGCGGGCGATCGGCGATGCCCACGGGGGCCCAGCCGGCCCCCGCGGGGTCCGGATAGAGCCCGAACACCGGCGAGATGTGGGTACGCACCGCCCGGTACAGGCGCAGGCGGTCTTCCTTGGGGCCGCTGTGGGTCCGCTCGTGGGGTCGCACGACGCGTGCCGAGTAGGGCTCCAGCTTGACCGTTGCCAGCAGTGTCTTGCGCTCGAGCCGCGCGCCGTCGAGGCTGAACCTCTGGGTCCAGGCGACGAGCCCGGGGCGCTCGGGGCGCCCGAGAATACCGGCGGCCTGCCAGTCCGCGAGTACGTTGGCGACCGCCGCGTACGGGGGATCGGGCAGCTCGAGGCGCACCGCGTTGTACGGGCTGCGAGCCAGGAGCGCCTCGCGCTCGGCCGGTGAGATCACGTCGTAGGGTGGGGCGACGAGGTCGCCGAGTGGGCCCGCGGCGTCGCGGTAGCGCAGTGCGGAAAACGGTCGGACGTCGGCCACGGATCGCGATGCTACCAAGCGGCTCGCCCGTCCGCGGTGCGGGCTACGATGGGCCGTCCAGTGCTGGACGACCTCACATCCGAGCAGCGCGCAGCGGTCACCCATCCGTCGGGTCCGCTGATGGTCCTCGCGGGTGCCGGCGCGGGCAAGACGCGCGTGCTGTGCCGGCGGCTCGCATGGCTGGTCGAGCAGGGCAACGAGCCCGGGCGCGTCCTCGGGGTGACATTTACGCGCCAGGCCGCCGAGGAGCTGCGACTCCGGGCCGAGGACCTGCTGGGACGATCCCACGAGACCCTGCGCGTGTCGACGCTGCACTCCTGGGCGCAGGACGTCGTGCGCCGCCACGGGGTCGACTACGGCCTGGCACCGTCCCTGGCGCCGGCCGATCAGGAGCTGCGCAAGATGATCGTGCTGGACCGCATCGCCGAGCTTGACCTGCGGGCCCACCGCGTGCGCGGCGACCTGGCGCGGCTGGTCGACCAGATGATCACACGCATCGATCGCTGCCGGGACGAGCTCGTGGGCGCGGATGACTATCTGTCCTGGGCCGAGGAGGCCGTGAAGGCGGCCAGCGGGCGCGACCAGGAGGTGCGGGCCCGGCGCGAGTGGGAGTTCGCGCGCGTCTTCGCGGCCCACGACGCCTGGCTCGCCGCCGAGGGCCTCGAGGACTTCGGCATGTCGATCGTGCGGGCGCTGGAGCTGGTCCGCACCCATCGCGATCGCCTCGACGCGATTCGCCACGAGGTCGAGCACCTGCTCGTCGACGAGTTCCAGGACACGAACCACGCCCAGGCGGAGCTCATCTTCGCCGTCGCCGATCCCGCCGGCAGCGTGGTGGTGGTGGGGGACGACGACCAGGGGATCTACCGCTTCCGCGGCGCGTCGGGCAAGAACATGGCCGACTTCCGGCGGCGGTTCCCGGAGGCCGCCGAGCTCCGGCTTGAGCGCAACTACCGCTCGACCCAGGCAATCCTCACCGCGGCAACCGCGGTCGTCGCGCCGATCCCCGACCGCACGCCAAGGTGCTCGTCGCGCGCCCCGACGCGCGCGGCCCGCTGCCCCGCTTCCTGGAGGCCCGCGACCCGGACGCGCAGGCCCAGGCGATCGTCGACGAGGTCGCCGCCCTGGCCGCGGCGGGCATCCCGTACCACGAGCAGGCGGTCCTGATGCGGGCGGTGCGCCTCGAAGCCGGCCCGCTGGTCGCGGCGTTCGAGCGGGCGGGCATCCCGCACCAGGTGCGCGGCGGGCATCGGCCTGATGGAGCGCGCGGAGGTGCGGACCGCCCTGGCATGGCTACGCGCGGCGGTCGATCCGACCGACGCCCCCGCGCACCTGCGGATCGTCGGCGACCCGGCCTGGGGCGTGCCGTGGACGCTGGCCGCCGACGTGGTCGCCGCCCACCCCGCTCAGCCGGTCGCACGTGCCCTGTGTGCGGCGATCGCCGATGCCGGCGGCGACCCGGCGTTCGCCAACACGCTGGATGACGTCGGGCGCACGGTCGCCGACGACGGAGCGGCCGATGCGATCCGTGCCGTGATCGACCGCACGGGCCTGCGCCGACGCGCGATCGCGGCCGGGGGAGCCCAGGGCGCCTCGCGGGTCGCGGCGCTCGGGGCCCTCGAGCGGCTGGTCGACGAACTCGCCGCGGCGCGGCCCAACCTCGGCGCCCGCGAGGTCGCCGATCTGCTTACCCGGCTGGCGGACCTCGGGTACCGCGGCGACGCCGGCGCGCCGCTTGAGCGCGAAGGCGTGCAGATCATGACCGTCCATCAGGCCAAGGGCCTGGAGTTCGACGCGGTCAGCGTCGTGGGGATGACGCACTTCAACTGGCCCGGGCGCCATCGTCCGGGACCGGACATCCCAGACGCGCTGCTCCCTGAGGCGCTGCCCCGTGACGCCGATGCGCACGTCGCCGAGTCGCGCCGGCTGGCCTACGTCGCGATGACCCGAGCGCGCACACACCTGACCCTGAGCTGGGTCCGGTCGTCGCCGACCGGTGTCCCGCAGGCGCCGTCGCGGTTCGTGACCGAGGCGCTCGAGTGCACCGCGGGCGCGTCGATCGAGGTCAGCTGACGAGGGTCCGGATCGGCATCCAGTTGGAGGCGATCGGGGCCGCGCGCGGCCCGACTGGAGGCCGCGACGATGCGGGCCGCCGAACGGCAGGCGGCGGGCGAGCCGGCGCCGGCCGACGACGAGCTCGCCGAGGCGCTCGCCGCACTGGTCGCCGCGCGTGCAGCGGCCCTCGGCCCGGCGCCGGCCGCCACCGCCGCCGCCGCCGGGCCGGGTGCCCCGACCCGGCGTCACGGCGTCGATCACGGCGATCGCCCGCTATCGCAGCTGCCCGCTCCAGTACCGCTTCGCCCACGTGGATCGGATTCCGCCGCGCCCGGATCCCTCGCGCGAGGTCGGCACCGCGGCCCACGCGGCCCTCGAGGCGTTCTTTCGCCCCGGCGCGCCCCGCCGGTCAGCCCGCCGACCTGCTGGCGCGGTTCTCGGTCGAGCTTCGCCGGGCGCGCGTCGCGGACTCGCCACAGGCCCGGCATGCGCTGGCGCTCGCGGGGGAGCGGTTCCCGGCACTCGTGGAGCGCACGCGGCGCAGCGGCGTCACGCCCGTCGCCGTCGAGCGGCCGTTCACCCTGCAGATCGGTCCGCATCGCGTCCACGGGCGCATCGACCGCGTCGACCGGCTGCCGCAGGGCGGCTTCGGATTGGTCGACTACAAGACCGGCGTGCCACCGTCCGGCCGGGGGCGACGAGGCGGGACGCATGGTCATGCGCCTGTACCTCGCCGGCGCACGCGAGGCCTGGCAGGTCGAACCGCGCGTGGCGACCCTCGAGTACGTCCTCGAGGGCGAGAACCGGCGCGAGAACCCCGACGGTGAGCGAGATCGCCGCAGCCGTGGACCTCGCCCACGCCACGCTTGACGAGATCGCGGCGGGACGATTTGCGCCGCGGCCGTCATGGGCCTGCCGGACCTGCGACTATCGGCTCCTATGCCCGGCCATGGATCGATGAACGGACTCGCGCAGCTGACCCCCGGCGCGCCGTTCGAAGGCGTGTTCGCGGTGCGGGACGTCGAGCGCCGGCTCTCCCGCGCGGGCAAGCCGTTTCTGTCGGTCGTGCTCGCCGACGCGACCGGCTCGGCGCGGGGCGTGATCTTCGACCAGCCGGACTGGTTCGCCGAGCGCCTGACGCCCGGTGCCCCGGTGCGCGTGGCCGGACGCGCCGAGCAGCGCGGCGGGCGCCTGGAGCTGCTGATCAGCCACGTGCGGCCCGCCGACGAGGAGACGGCCGATGCCCAGCTGGTGCCGCGCAGCCACCGGGACCCCGACGAGCTGTTCGGCTTCGTGCTGCACCTCGCCGACGAGGTCGCGGATCCCGGTCTGCGGCGCACGCTGGAGCGGCTGACCGGCGACGATGCCCTTACCGCCGCGTGGCGCCAGGTGCCGTGCACCCGATCGGGGCACCACGCCTACATCGGCGGGCTGGTCGAGCACACGGTCGGGGTCGCCGCGCTCTGCCAGACCCTGTGCACGTGGCACCCGCGCATCGACTCGGACCTGCTGGTCACGGCGGCGCTGGTGCACGACCTGGGCTACACCCGCGCCTGGCGCGTCGCGGCCACCTTCGAGACGACCGAGGAAGGGCGGCTGCTCGGACACGTCGCGCTCGGGCTCGAGATCGTCGCAGGACGCCGCCGACAGAGCCGAGCTCGAGGACGCGCGGCGGCTGGCGCTGCTGCACTGCGTGGCCTGGCACCACGGGCCGCCGCCGCCAGCCAGCCCGCAGCAGGCGAGTCCGGAGGCGCTGGCGCTGATGCGCCTCAATGCGGCCGAGGTGCAGGTCAAATCGCGCCTCGAAGGCCCGGGCGCGGACGGCGCGCTGCTCTAGCCGCCGCCGGCGATGAGGCGGCGAGCACCAGCTACGCCGCACCGCGCCATGCGGTGCGGGATGCGAACCCGGCGATTCCCCAGCCGCTCGGGTCAAGTAATACCCATAAAACCGAAGGAATTTATGGTATAAAACCCGCACGACGTCTGGCGCATTGCGCTGTCCCCGTACCGCACCCCGACAAGGAACCGAGTCGATGGCTGCCGACCACATCCCTGCCCGCAGACGCCCACGGCGATGCCCCGTCCGGGCGGACAGGGACGCTCGAGAACCCGGAGGTTCACGAGAACGTCCCCGGTCACGTGATCCCGATCCTCGAGCGTGAGTTCGACGACTTCGACACCGAGGCGACGCGCTTCCTTGGCGGCGAGCGTCCCGAGGACCAGTTCATCGGCTTCCGCCTGCAACAGGGCGTGTACGGCCAGCGCCAGCCCGACGTGCAGATGGTCCGGGTCAAGATCCCGTTCGGCGGGGTCAACCCCGAGCAGCTCGAGATGTTCGCCGACTGCCGTCGAGCGCTGGGCGCCGCTGCGCAAGGGCCACATCACGACGCGCCAGTGCGTCCAGCTGCATCACATCCCGCTGTCGGACGCCAGCCAAGCTGATCCGCGAGATCTCCGACGCGGGCCTGTCCTCGCGCGAGGGCTGCGGCAACACCGTGCGCAACGTCACCGGCGACCCGTGGGCCGGCGTCTGCGAGGACGAGCCGTTCGACCCGACGCCCGTACGCGGGGCGCCTATGTGCGCTACTTCGTGCGCAACGAGGTCTGCCAGCTGATGCCGCGCAAGTTCAAGACCGCGTTCACGGCGACCGACGAGGACCGCGCGATCACCGGGATCCACGATGGCGGATTCATCCCGCGGGTGCGCGAGATCGACGGCGAGCTCGTCCGCGGGTTCGAGATCCGCATCGGCGGCGGCACCTCGATCATGCCGCGCGTCGCGCCGACGCTCTACGAGTTCGTCGGCGCCGACGACGGCGAGTACCTCAAGGTGACCGAGGCGGTGCTGCGGATCTTCAACCGGCAGGACGAGCTGCGCAAGAACCGCGCCCGCGCCCGCATCAAGGTGCTCGTCGACCGCATCGGCATGGACGCGTTCCGCGACATGGTCGAGGAGGAGCTGCGCGGCGACTGGGTCGACGAGCGCGACTACGACATGGACCGGCTGCTGTTCGTCCACGACGAGGAGGCCAACGCGCCCGGCGTCCCGGACGCGGTCGCGCGGCCCAACGGCACCGACCCCGCGTTCGAGCGGTTCGCGAGTCGAACGTGATCCCGCAGCGTCAGGCCGGGTTCGTCGACGGTCGAGGTGCGGGTCCCGCGCGGCGACCTCACGCCCTGAGCAGTTCCGCGGCTTGGCCGCCATCATGCGCGAGTTCTCCGGCGGCTATGCCCGGACGACGGTCCAGCAGAACCTCGTGCTGCGCTGGGTGCGCGACGAGTCGGTCTACGCGGTCTGGCGGCGCTCTGGCGGCGCTGGACCTCGGCACGGCCGGGGCGCGCGAGATCACCGATGTGGTCTCCTGCCCCGGCACCGACAGCTGCAAGCTGGGGATCACCAGCTCGATGGGCCTGAACCGCGCCATCGAGGAGTACATCGACGCCGATGGGCATCACGGACCCGCTGACCCGGCAGATCCACATCAAGATGAGCGGCTGCCCGAACGGGTGCAGCCAGCACCACATCGCCAACATCGGGTTCTACGGCGCCTCCATCAAGGTCGGCGACCGCACGATCCCCGCCTATATCCCGCATGTCGGCGGCCAGTACGAGGGCGGCGAGGTGCGGATGGGTCAGCGGCTCAAGCTGCGCCTGCCGGCCAAGCGCATCCCGAGGTCGTCGGCGCTGGCTCCGCTTCTACGAAGGCGGATCGTCGGGACGGCGAGGTCGTTCAACGCGTTCGTCGACCGGGTGGGGCATCGCGGCGTTCGAGGACCTGGCCGGCGAGCTCGCCGCTGCCGTCCGAGTACAGCACCGAGACCGATAACGACTTCGTTGACTGGAACCGCGCCGAGCCTGTTCCGGTGCATGCGCGGCGAAGGCGAATGCGCGGTCGTGAGCACCGCGAACCCCGCCTACGTGCCCGGCGCCGAGACCCCGGCGCCGAGGACCTCGTCCGATACATGCTCGAGCGGTTCCACCCGCGCTTGGCATTGGCGTGCTCGTTCCAGAAGGAGGAGGCGGTCCTGCTCGACATGCTGTTGCGCATCGAGCCGACCGCGCGGGTGTTCACGATCGACACGGGCGTGCTATTCGACGAGACCCGCGCCGCCGTGGCGCCAGGTTGAGCAGCGCTACGGGATCACGGTCGAGGTCTTCGACGCGACGCGCCCCGGCGGCACGGCGTGGACGGCCGAGCACTGCTGCAGCGAGCGCAAGGTCGCCGCGCTCGAGCAGGCGCTCGAGCGGCCTCGACGGTTGGATCACTGGGCGTGCGCCGCGAGCAGGCCACGACGCGAGGCGACACGCCCAAGCTCGTCCTGGGACGCCGCGGCGCGAGGTCTGGAAGGCCAACCCCCTCGCCGACTGGACCGAGGCCGATGTCTGGGCCTACATCGCACGACACGACCTGCCCTACAACGCGCTGCACGACGCGGGCTACGGGTCCATCGGCTGCGCCCCGTGCACCCTTCCCGGCGCGGGCCGCGAGGGCCGCTGGGCCGGATCGGACAAGACCGAGTGCGGACTGCACCTGCCGGCCGAGCCCGTCGCCGACTGATGCCGCCGCGCGAGGTGACGCCATGAGCTCGGTCGTCGACCACGCGCCGCTGACGCATCTGAAGGTGCTCGAGTCGGAGGCGATCCACATCATGCGCGAGGTGGCAGCGGAGTTCGAGCGTCCCGTGCTGCTGTTCTCGGGCGGCAAGGATTCGATCGTGCTGCTGCGGCTCGCCGAGAAGGCGTTCCGCCCGGCGCCGCTTCCCGTTCCCGTTGATGCACGTCGACACCGGGGACAACTTCCCGGAGGTCGATCGCGTTTCGGGACCGGCGGGTGGCGGAGCTGGGCGAGCGCCTGATCGTCGCATCGGTGCAGGAGTCGATCGACCGCGGTCGCGTGGTCGAGGAACGCGGCCCGCGCGCGTCGCGCAACCGGCTGCAGACCACGACGCTGCTCGACGCGATCGCCGAGCACCGGTTCGATGCGGCATTCGGTGGCGCCCGCCGCGACGAGGAACGCGCCCGCGCCAAGGAGCGGGTGTTCTCGTTCCGCGACGACTTCGGGCAGTGGGACCCCGAAGTCGCAGCGCCCTGAGCTGTGGAACCTCTACAACGGCCGCATCCGGCCCGGCGAGCACGTCCGCGCGTTCCCGCTCTCGAACTGGACCGAGCTCGACGTCTGGGAGTACATCGCACCAGGAGGAGCTCGAGGTTCCGTCGATCTACTTTGCCCACGAACGCCCGGTCTTCCTGCGTGACGGGATGCTCTACGCCTGGCGCGAGGGCGCCGAGCTGCTCGACGGGGAGGTCGTCGAGACCGCGACGGTCCGCTACCGCACCGTCGGCGACATGCGCTGCACCGGCGGGGTGCGCTCCGCGGCCAGCACCCTCGAACGAGGTCGTGACCGAGATCGCCGCCACCCGCGTGACCGAGCGCGGCGAGACGCGCGCGGACGACCGTGTCACCGAGGCGGCGATGGAAGACCGCAAGAAGGCGGGGTACTTTTGAGCGCGCAGGGACTCCTGCGGTTCACGACCGCCGGATCGGTCGACGACGGCAAGAGCACGCTCATCGGCCGGCTCCTGTACGACACCAAGCAGGTCCTCGAGGACCAGCTCGCGCAGGTGGCCGAAGCCAGCCGACGGCGCAGCAGCGACGGCGGGCTCGATCTGGCGCTGATCACCGACGGGCTGCGCGCCGAGCGCGAGCAGGGGATCACGATCGACGTCGCCTACCGGTACTTCTCCACCGGGCGCCGGCGGTTCATCATCGCCGACGTGCCGGGGCACAAGCAGTACACGCGCAACATGGTCACCGGTGCCTCGACGGCCGATCTGTCCATCGTGCTCATCGACGCCCGCAAGGGCGTGCTCGAACAGTCCAAGCGCCACGCCTACATCAGCGCCCTGCTCGGCATCCCGCATCTGGTCGTGTGCGTGAACAAAATGGATCTGGTCGACTTCCGCGAGGAGGAGTTCACGCGCATCGCGCCGACATGCGCGCGTTTCTCGCGTCGCTGTCGGTGCCCGAGGTCACCGCGATCCCCATCTCGGCCCTGCGCGGCGACAATGTGGTCGACCGCTCGGATCGGATGACCTGGTACCACGGACCGACGTTGCTCGAGCACCTCGAGACCGTCGAGCTCGAGGTCGACCATCCCGACGAGACGCCGATGCGCTTCCCGGTCCAGTGGGTCATCCGCCCCGGCGCCGCCGTCGAGCGGGCTGACCGGACCGGGGCGTTCGAGGATGCAGACGCGCGCCCGCTCGACACCGACTACCGCGGGTACGCCGGACAGGTGGCCAGCGGGGTGCTGCGCACGGGCGACGAGGTCGTTGTGCTGCCCGGCGGCCAGCAGACACGCGTCGCCGCCATCGACAGCTACGACGGGACCCGTCCGGAGGCGTGCGCGCCGCTGTCGGTGACGGTCCGGCTCGAGGACGAGCTCGACGTCTCGCGCGGCGACCTGCTTTGCACCCCTGGCGAGGCGCCGGTCGTGGCGCGTGAGCTCGAGGCCACGATCTGCTGGATGTCGGAGCGTCCGCTGCGTGCCGGCGATCGGCTCTGGATCAAGCACACCACGCGCAGCGCACAGGCGATCGTCGTCGCGCTCGACGAGCGGGTGAACATCGAGTCGCTCGAAGCCGAACCGGACGTCGACGCGTTCGCGCTCAACGACATCGGCCGCGTGCGCCTGCGCACCTCAGCACCGCTGATGTGCGACCCGTACCGAAGCAACCGCGCCACGGGCGCGTTCGTGCTGATCGACCCCGCCGAGAACGGCACCGTCGCGGCGGGGATGATCGAGGCCGCCCGCTAGGCGATCCGCCCCCGGCGGGTCGGTCGCTCAGACGGCGAAGCGGATTTGCATGACGTCGCCCTCCTGGACGACGTAATCCTTGCCCTCCATCCGGACCCGGGCGGCTTCACGGGCCTTGGCGAACGACCCCGCCTGCACCAGGTCCTGCCAGGGCACCACCTCGGCGCGGATGAATCCCCGCTCCATGTCGGAGTGGATCTTGCCCGCGGCGCGGTCGGCAGTCAGGCCGCGCCGGATCGGCCATGCGCGGGCCTCGGGGGGCCCGGAGCCGGTGAAGAACGTCACCAGGTCAAGCAGCTCGTAGGCCGCCCGCACCATCGCGTCCGCCCCGCGGACGTCCCCGAGCTCCATCGCGGCCGCGAGTTCGGCCGCCTCCTCGTCGCTCAGCTGCGCGAGCTCGAGCTCGGTTCCGACGGCGAGCGCGATGACCTGCGCCCCGCGCGCGGCCGCATACGCGGCCAGGTCCGCAGGCGGGTCGCCGGGATCGTCGCTGTTGAGTACGTACAACACCGGCTTGGCGGTCAGCAGGCCCATCTCGAGTGCCAGGGCGCGGGCCGCCGCGTCGGGGGCGATCCGCAGCGGTGCGCCCGCATCGAGCTCGCCGGCCAGCCGCTCAAGCAGCGCCAGCTCCGTGCGTGCCACCGGATCACCGGACTTGGCACCCTTGCGGACCTTGTCCAGGCGCCGCTCGAGCTGCTCGCGGTCGGCAAGCATCAGCTCAAGCTCCACGGCCTCGGCATCGGCGACCGGGTCGATCGCATCCTCGGGGTGGGGCACCTCGCGGTTGGCGAAGCCGCGCACGACGTGGATCAGCGCGTCCGTCTGCCGCAGCTCACCCAGCACCTTGCCGCCTAATCCCTCCCCCTGGCCGGCACCGGCCGCGAGCCCGGGGATGTCGACGAGCTGGACCTGGGCACGCACGCGCCGCGGGATGTCTTGGGCGTCGGCTATCGCATCGATGCGGGGATCAGGGACCTCGGCCATCCCACGCAGTGCCTCGCGCGTCGTGAACGGGTAGGGCGCGACCTCTGCCGAGGATCCGGTGATCAGATTGAACAGCGCGGTCTTGCCGGCGTTGGTCCGGCCGACCAGTCCCAGGTCCACGCGGCCCGCCTACGCGTGCGAGAAGCCGACGCCGTGGGGGCCGTCGTCGGGGATCCGCACGAACTGCAGGTCGCTGACCTTGATCCAGAACTTGCCCTCTTCGGCGGCGAGCAGGTGCCACGCAGTTCCGTTGCCGAGCGCCTCGGTCAGGGCGGTCACCTGCGCCTCCTCGAGCGTCGCGCGCAGGACGTTTCCGCCGTGAAAGCCAATCTCGAGCCGATGTCCGGCCATGCCCACTCCTCCGTCTCGATCGCCGCTGTCGAGTCTAGCGTTGCGCACCGCGACCGCCCGGGAGTGCGGCCCGGCCTCGCCGCCGGCGCTCAGTGTGCCGCGTCGTGGACCTCGACGAGCTCGGTCAGCGCGCCCGCGCCCGAGCGCGGGTGGATGAACGCCACGCGGTGTCCGCCGAGACCGCGGCGTGCGGTGGTGTCGATCATCTCGACGCCCGTGGCGAGCAGCTCGGCCAGGGCCGCATCGATGTCGGGCACGCCGAAGGCCACGTGGTGCAGGCCTTCGCCCCGTTTGCCCAGGAATCGCGCGATCGCCCCCTCTGGGTCCAAGGGGGTAATCAGCTCGATGCCCGCACCGCCGGCCCCCAGCATGATCGCCTCGACACCCTGCTCGGGCATGACCTCGCGGATCTGCTCGGTGAGGGCGAAGCGCGCGACGAACAGTGGCAGCGCGGCGTCCAGGTCGGCCACCACGTAGGCGACATGGTGCAGCCGGGAGGGACCGATCACGCGATGTCGTCCGGTGCGGAGGTGTCCCAGGCGACCGGGGTCAGGCGCGGCGCGGGCCGCTCCTCGCGGCCGACCTTGGCGCAGGGGCGCCCGTCGACCCGCACGACGTCAGCCGTGAAGTCGTTGGCACCCCGCAGGAGCGAGCTGCCAACCCCGTAGGCGTCGACCGGCACCGAGGCACGCTCGAAGGCGCGGATCCGTGCGGGATCAAACCCGCCGGAGGCCACGATCCGGACCCGCTCGTGCCCGGCGTTGTCGAGCGCGCGTCGGACCTTGGCGACCAGCTCGGGGACGACGCCGGTCGGTCGAAACCGCCCCATCTCATGCCAAAGCGACCGATCGACCATGGTCTCGGAGGTGTCCACCCGCACCGCCCAGAGACGGTCTCCCAGGGCGTCGGCGACCTCGAGGGCCGTGCGCACGGAGTCGTTCTCGAAGTCCACCAGGACGGTGACATGCAGCTCATCGGCGAAGCGGTCCGCGAACTTGACGGCTGCCAGGACGGTGTCGCCCCCGTAGGCCGCGATCAGCCCGTGGGGGACCGTCCCGATCCCCTTACCGCCCCACCACGAGGCCTGGGCGTCGGTGGACACGCCGATCGCGCCCGCGATGTGCGCCGCCCAGCCGTCGCCGGTCTGCACGTGCCAGTGATCGAAGCGCGCCGGGAAATACATGATCGGCTTACCGCCCGCCGCCTCGACGACGTCGCGCACGTTGCGGCTGATCAGCGTCCGGCGGGCGAGCACGCCCAGGTACAGCGTCTCCAGGTGGCAGAACAGCGAGTAGTCGCCTTCGATCTCGAGTACCGGCTCCCACGGCTCGATGAGATCCCCGTCGAACAGGGCACGCACGTTGAGCTCGTCCCAGCCGTTGATCCAGCGCCCGTCGACCTCGCGGCCCGAGCACAGCCGCAGGATCGCCAGCGCCTCGTCGATGCCGCCCAGGACCGAGTCGTCGCGCTGGAAGACCTGCATCAGCACGCGCGGTCGGTGCCCGTCGAACTCGAGGACCTCGCGGGAGAACGTGAAGTACGCGTCGGAGTAGTAGCCGCTGCGCATCTTGTCCACCGGCAGCACGAACGTCTCCGGCGCGAGTCGCCGGCGCACGGCGTTGGGCACCTTGCTCATGTCGGGTCACCTGCCATCTTGCGGTCCCTGTGCATCACGCGAACCGTACGCGATCCTCGCACGCCCACCGAGCCGGCCGGCTACGCAGCGGCGTCGGCGGTGATCCCCTCGACGCGACAGATCTCGCGCAGCGCAGCCGCGCCCACGAGCAGCTCGGCGTCCTCGGGCTCCTTGGTGGCGACCGCGGCCTGGATGGCGTGGCCGATCCCGTGGATGCCGCGTGCGACCGGATGCTCGGGGTGACGCGTGGCGAAGGCGAACGCCTCGACGGCGGTGCCGATGGCGATCGCGCCCGCGACGGTCCGCATGCCCGGGCGCCGGTCGGTCGGGAGCGCCCGCAGCAACAGGTTCGTCGCGACGGTCGCCACCATCATCGGCACGACCAGATTGCTGCCGCAACGCGGGTGCTCCTTGGGGTACGTCCGGGCGCGGGCGACCTCGTCGAGGCCGCCGGCCTCGTAGGCCGCGATGCTCTTGTGCTCCACCGCGTGCCAGGCTGCCGCGCGCGAGGTGCGCAGCGAGACGATGGCCGGCGCCAGGCCGACGACGGCCGAGACGGTCTCCTGGGCGAGCGCCGTGCGCAGGCGCCGGCGCGCGAGGACGCCGGTCAGGAACGCCGCGACCACCGTGTAGGCCGCCTCGCGCTCCTCGACGGCGAAGCGCGCCTCAGGAAGATTGCGGCGCATCGCGGGCAGCACGGCGACGGACTCCCCGATGCGCAGCACGCCCCGCACGATCGGCAGATCACCGATGGCCCCGATGTCCACGCGCGGCTTGCGGCCGGAGGCGACCGCGATCGAGCCGTCCGCGCGCTGGACGGCCGCGGCCCAGTGCGTCGGGCCGTGCACCAGCAGCCCGTTGGCGAGCGCCATGCCGCCCAGGCGCGGGCGGGCGGGTGCAGCGGCGGTCGGTCTATCGGGCATTGCGGGCACCTGTCCGTCGCTGTTCAAGACGCCGCTCGGCGGCGATGCGGCCGGCCGTCGGCATCGAGTGGTCCACGAACTGCATCATGTCGGCGATCGCAGTATGGCCGACCTCGCGGATGCGCTGATGCATCTGCTGGGCGACCTCGCGGTAGGTCACGTGGCCCTGCGGCTGGCTGCGCAGCTCGATCAGGTGCATCGCCTCGCGGGCGTTCATGACCATCACGAACCGATGCGGTGGGCGAGGCTGACCGCATACTGCCCGGCGAGCGGGAGGCTGTCGGCAAGGCGCGCGTAGAGCTCGCCGCTTTCGGACATCACTTGTGCGTAGGCCTCGCCGCCAGCCGGCCTCGGCGACCTCGTGCGGGCAGCGCCCACCCGAGCGCGACGCCGAGCGGCTGGGCCTGGAGACTGAGCATCCGGTGGCGCTGCAGGTCCCGATAGGCCCCGTAGTCGCAGACCACCTCGAAGGTGTAGGTCGTTGCCTCGAGCGCGCGGCCCGGCTTCTCGCGGCGGTCGGTGCGGTCACCGGCGTACGTTGCGAGCACCCGCGCCAGCGCATCCGGGGTCATGTTCGCGACCGCGGCCCGCACCTCGTCGTAGCCGCGGCCCGAGGCGGCCCACAGCGCGTGGGCGGCAACGCGGGCCTCGCCGTCGGGATCCCATTCCAGGAGTCGGACCTCGGACGCGCGCGGTCTGGCCGGCGTCGGGCCCAGCAGCTCGCGCGCGAGTGCGGCCGTCGCGTCCTCGCTCGCGCGCAGGTACTGCGCGTGCCGCAGTCCGCGGTCGGGGCGGTCGACGCGCGTCAGGAACGCCGGAATGACCGCGCGCAGCTGTGCGAGCATGCGCTCGCCCGCCTCCCGCGCCTCGGGCAAGGGATGGGCGATCAGCCGCACCAACAGCGCCTCGAACGCCTGGCCCGAGGCGAAGATGCCCACGTTGGATCGCGTGGCGGCCGGCAGCATCCCGCGCAGGCTGTCGAGCGCCCGCGCCCGGACCGCCCGCCCGCGTGCCGCCGCCGGCGCGTCGTCGGTCGGCACGCGGGCGTCCCAGTAGTCGACCAGGACCGGCAGCAGCTCGGCGTAGGCCGCAAACGCCCGGTCGAGGGTCCGGCGGTACGCCGGCCCGAGCTCGGGATCGGCGGCGACGTCGGGGGCGTGTAGTAGCGCCACTGGCCGCCGGGGCGGTCGGTGTAGGCGATGTAGCGCGTCGACTGCTCCAGGTAGCTCGCCAGGCGTCCCCACTGGAGGATCTTGGTCAGGACGTTCGAGGCGCCCTCGACGGCGAGGTGCGCGCCGCCCAGCTGCGCCACCGAGTCGTCACCGTAGTCGGCCAGGACGCGCTGGTAGAGCGCCTCGGCCTGCGCCTGGCCAGGCCCCGCCGACGCGGTGATCTCGCCGGTGCCGGTCATGAACTCGTCGACCAGCAGGCGGCGCAGGGACTTGGGGCTGCGCGAGTAGCGGGCGAACAGCGCACCCTTGACCGTCTCCGGGAGGTTGGTCAGCGCGAAGACCGGACCGGTGGTGTCGGTCACGTAGGGCGCAAGCCGCCGTCGCTCGGCGGAGGTCAGCTCGCCGGCGCGGTCGTCGGCCGGGGCCAGGTCGCTGGGGCTCAAAGCGCTACCAGCCCCATGTCCCGCTCCCGCCCTTGAACGGGCCGACGACGTCATCGGTGATCCAGCCGCCGTAAGAGCCGCCGTCCTGCGGCACGCACCGCGACCCCGTCGACCTCACAGCGGTCCATGCGCCCCGGATAGACCGAGACGCAGCCCGCGATCGGCGCGGCCACCGGGCTCGGCTCCGGGTAGTCCCAGGCGGCGGCGCGCGCCACGACGACCGCCCCCGTGGACGTCGAAGTACCGCGCGGCGCCCTTCCACTCGCAGACGCTCGTCCCGTCACCGGGGACGAGCGCGCCCGGGCGCCAGTCAGCCGGCGGGGATGTAGTACCCGGGTGGGTGGCTGGTCTCGAGCACCCGGACCGGCGCGGCGGGATTCGGCGACCACCTCGCCGCCGAGCACGACGACGACGTGCCGCCGGCTCGGCTCGATCCGCGGGGGCCGCGGGTAGTCCCAGACGGACTCCTGGCCGGGTCCAGGGATGACCGGGGTCACCCCGCGCGGCAGCCCGCGGGTGCTCACCCGGCGAGGACCCGCTGGGCGACCTCGCGGACCCGCCCGCCATCGGCGCCGGCACCGAGGCGCTCGAGCGCCGGCCGCATCACCTTGCCCAGCTGCTTGGGGTCGCTGATGCCGGCGTCGGCGATCACCTCGCGCACGACCGCTTCGATCTCGGCGTCGCTGGCCTGCGCGGGCAGATACTCCTCGAGGATGGCCAGCTCGGCCGTCTCCTGATCGACCAGGTCCTGACGGCCGCCGGCCGCGAACTGCTCGATCGATTCGCGGTGGCGCTTGGCGAGCCCCTGGAGCACCCGCACCGTGTCCGGATCCGTTCCGCTGCCGCGGGCCTCGATTTCGGCGTTCTTGAGCGCGGCCCGCGCCCGGCGCAGCACCGACAGCCGCAGCTTGTCGCCGTCGCGCAGCGCCTGCGTGGCGTCCGCATCGAGGCGCGCGGCGAGATCGGTGGATGCGCTCATGCGCTCACGGTACCCGACGGGCGAGCGGCTGTGGGCACGCCATCAGAACGGTGTCGGTTCGTCCCCGGGAGCGCGCAGGGACGCCAGCCGCGCGGCGCGCTCCCCCTCGAGGCCCCGGCTGCCCGGGGCGAAGAACCGCGTCCCGGCAAGCTCGCCGGGCAGCAGGGACTCGTCGAGGACGCCCTCGGGTGCCCGGTGCGGGTTCTGGTAGCCCTCGCCGTGGCCGAAATGGCGCGCGTTGGGCCGGCTCGCGTCCCGCAGCGCGACGGGCGGCCGCTGCGGTCCATGGTGCTCGACGTGGGCAAGCGCCGCGTCGATGGCCCGGTAGCTCGCGTCGGATTTCGGCGCGAGCGCGACGTAGATGGCGGCTTGGGCAAGGTTGATCCGGCACTCCGGCAGGCCGACGAACTCGACCGCACGCGCCGCCGCGGTTGCGACGAGGATCGCCCGTGGATCGGCGTTGCCCACGTCCTCGCTGGCGGCGATCACGATGCGCCGGGCGATGAACTTCGGGTCCTCGCCGCCGGCGATCATGACCGCCAGGTAGTAGATGGCGGCGTCGGGATCGCTCCCGCGCATGGACTTGATGAACGCGGAGATCGTGTCGTAGTGGGCATCACCGGCCCGGTCGTAGGGAATGGCGCGTCCTCCGGCGGCCCCTTCGATGTCGGCGACCTCGATGGTCCCCCCGTCGGGTGTCGCCAACGCGGCGGCCTCGAGCAGGTTCAGGGCTGCGCGGGCATCGCCGTTCGCGCGCGCGACGATCGCGGCCCGCGCCGCATCTTCGAGCCGCCACCGGCCGCCGAGCCCGCGCGGGTCCGACAGCGCCCGGTCGAGCAGCACGTCCAGGTCGTCGTCGCCGAGGCGCTCGAGCACCATGACGCGCATCCGCGAGATCAAGGCAGAGTTGACCTCGTAGTACGGGTTCTCGGTGGTGGCGCCGATCAACGTGACCACGCCCTCCTCGACGGCCGGCAACAGCGCGTCCTGCTGGCCCTTGTTGAAGCGATGGATCTCGTCGATGAACAGCACGGTCCGCCCGCCCGCGGCGAGTCGGTCGCGCGCCTGCGCCAGCGCGGCCCGGACGTCGGCGACGCTCGCCTGTGTCGCCGAGAGCTCGACGAACTGGGCCTGGGTCGAGTTGGCCACGATGCGGGCAATCGTCGTCTTGCCGGACCCCGGCGGTCCGTACAGGACCAGCGACGGGACGCGATCCTCGGCGATCGCGCGCCCGAGGAACCCGTCGGCGCCCAGCAGGGCGGGCTGGCCGACGAGCTCGGCGGCGTCGCGCGGACGCATCCGCGCCGCCAGCGGCCCGCTCGCGGCGAGCCGCTGCCCGACGAGGTCGCCGAACAGGTCGTCGCCGGGCGGTGGCGCGGAGGACTTGGCCATCAGTCGCCGCCGGGACCGGGCGCGGACCGGGTGCCTGCCGCTGCGCGCGCGTCGCTCGACTGCATGACGCACACGATGCCACGCGCCTCGGGCGGCATCCACGGGGTCGTACGATGACGGGCATGGATGCCAGCTACGAGCGCCCGCTGACCGGCGCCGACGTCATCGCCCGGGCGCGTGCGGCGGGGATTGGGCCGGACGCGATGCGGATCATCGTCGAGCTGATCGCGCCCGGTGACGAGTTCCCGGACGCCCGCCGCGCTTGCGCGCGTGATCGCCCCGGAGCGCCTGGGATTGACCGCCGGGCGCTGGAACCATGTGTTCGGGCCGCTGTTCGGGGAGTTCGAGTAGGCGGACGCCCGGGTCGCCGCCGCGGCCAACCGGCTACGATGTCCCGGTGGCCGGCGCGTCCGGCTCGTCCTCCCAGGGGTTGGCGCGCAGCCAGGCGACCCTGAGAAACACATCCCGGTCGGTCATGTCCTGTTCGATGTCAAACACGCTTCCGCACAGCGGACACGCGGTATATGGCTGGAAGGCCGGCACCCCCTCGGCATCCCGCTCACCCGTCGGAAACAACAGCAGGTCGCCCCAGCAGTCGGGGGTGGGGCAGCGGACGCGTCCGTCGGCGTTCGCGAACGCGCTCTTGGCGATTGGAGCCGGCGACATGTCCCGCACAGCGTAGGCGCAATGCGGTGATCAAGAAAAGGCTATAATACCCGCGGTATTTGCTGTCTCTGCCGCGACGCTACTGGAGACGTAGATGGCTCAGACCTATCAAGACCTTCTCGCCGCCGCCAGGGCCGAGATTCCCGAGGTGCAGGTCGACGAAGCTGGCCCAACGGCTCGCCGGCGCCCAGGCACCGGTCCTCATCGACGTCCGCGAGCAGTCGGAGTGGGACGAGGGCCACGTGCCCGGCGCCGTGCATGTCCCGCGGGGGTACCTCGAGAGCCGCATCGCCGGGGTCGCCACGCCGGACGACCAGGTCGTGCTGGTGTGCGCGGGCGGCATGCGATCGCTGCTTGCGGCGCGGAACCTGCGCGAGATGGGCTACGAGCACGTCGAGAGCCTCGCGGGCGGATTCACCCGCTGGAAGCAGTCGGGCCACGACTACGTCGTCCCGCAGACGCTGACCCCCCAGCAGCGCTCGCGCTACAGCCGCCACACCCTGATCCCCGAGGTGGGGGAGGCCGGCCAGCTCAAGCTGCTCGGCGCGCGGGTGCTGCTCATCGGCGCCGGCGGCCTCGGCTCACCCGCCGCGTACTACCTGGCCGCGGCCGGGGTCGGCACCATCGGGCTCGTCGACGACGACGTGGTCGATGCCAGCAACCTGCAGCGGCAGATCATCCACACCACCGATCGCGTGGGGATGCTCAAGGCCGAGTCGGCCAAGATCGCGATCGAAGCGCTGAACCCGGACGTCAAGGTCAATGTCCACGCGACGCGCATCAATCGCGACAACGTCCTGGACATCATCGCCGGGTACGACGTCATCGTGGACGGCGCCGACAACTTCCCGACGCGCTACCTGCTCGCCGACGCCTCCCTGATGGCTCGCAAGCCGCTCGTGCACGCCAGCATCCTGCGGTTCGAGGGCCACGCGTCGGTGTTCATCCCCTACGACGGGCCCTGCTACCGATGCCTGTTCCCGGAACCCCCGCCGCCGGACCTCGCGCCGTCGTGCGGCGAGGCGGGCGTACTCGGCGTGCTCTGCGGGGTCATGGGCAACATCCAGGCCAACGAGGCCATCAAGGTGATCCTCGGTATCGGCGAGACGCTCTCGGGGCGCCTGCTGGTCTACGACGCCCTCGGGATGGAGTTCAACGAGCTCAAGGTCCGTCGCGATCCGAACTGCCCGGGCTGCGGACCCGACGCCCAGCTGGAGTTCCGCGACTACGACGCCTGGTGCGCCGGGATCGGCCGCCACACCGAGGCGGTGCATGCATGAGCACCGTTCGCGTGCCCCCGGTCCTGCGCGCCGCGGTGGGTGGCGCACGAGAGGTCTCGGTGCCTGGCTCGACGGTGTCCGAGGTCCTCGAGGCGCTGTATTCCGCCCATCCCGAGGTCCGCGCGCAGCTGGTGTCCGACGACGGCGAGTTGCACCGGTTCGTCAACATCTACGTCAACGACGAGGACGTCCGCCTGCAGGATTGGCTCGACACGCCCGTCAGCGACGCGGATACCCTGCTGATCCTCCCGGCCATGGCCGGCGGGGCGACGGCGCAGTAGCGCTCCCCGATGTCCCCTGAAATCGGCATCTCCAGTGCGGTGCCGATCGCTGCCGACGTGCTCGGGACCATTGGGAACACGCCGATGGTCGAGCTGTCGCACATCTCGCCGAATCCGCGGTGCGGATCATCGTCAAGCTCGAGAGCCACAACCCGACCGGCTCGATCAAGGACCGCACCGCGCAGTCGCTGATCGCCGACGCCGAGCAGCGCGGGCTGATCTCGCCCGGGGACACGATCATGGAGCCGACCTCGGGCAATACCGGTATCTCCCTGGCGATGATCTGCCGGGTCAAGGGCTACCGGCTGGTGGCCGTCATGCCCGAGAACGTGACCGAGGAGCGCAAGGCCCTCCTGCGCCTCTACGGCGCGGAGATCGTGCCCGACCGACGGCGAGTATGGCTCCAACGGGGCCGTCGAGGTCGCCCAGCGCCTGGCGGCCGAGAATGGCGTGTTCATGCCGTTCCAGTACGGCAACCCCGCCAACCCGCGCGCCCACTACGAGGGCACGGGCGCGGAGATCGTCCGCGATTGTCCCGAGCTTGACGTCTTCGTCGCGGGCCTGGGGACCGGCGGCACCCTGATGGGGTGCTCGGCGCGCCTGAAGGAGCACCGGCCCGAGATCCAGATCGTCGCCTGCGAGCCGCTGCAGGGCGACCCGGTCAGCGGCCTGCGCAGCCTCGACGACGGGTTCGTCCCGCCGATCCTCGACATCGCCCGGCTCGACCGCAAGCTGCTGGTGGCCAACCGAGACGCGTTGGTCATGACGCGCCGCCTGGCGGCAGAGGAAGGCATCTTCGCGGGCATCTCCTCGGGCGCGGTGGTCCACACCTGCGCGCGGCTCGCGGCCAGGCTCGACCAGGGCACGATCGTCGGGATCGTCTGCGACGGCGGCTGGAAGTACCTGTCTGCGGGCATCTGG
Source organism: uncultured Thermoleophilia bacterium (assembly GCA_963784985.1). Taxonomy (GTDB): domain Bacteria; phylum Actinomycetota; class Thermoleophilia; order Miltoncostaeales; family Miltoncostaeaceae; genus CAITWD01. The sequence goes on along the minus strand of CAWATR010000001.1, from coordinate 58,028 downwards.
ACCGAGGACCTGGACAAGGTCGAAGACACGCTCGACCGAGGGCTGTTCTGGTAGCCGTGCAGCTGCCGCGCGTCCTCGCCGACGAACTCGTCAGCCATGCCCTGGCCGACCTGCCCAACGAGTGCTGCGGCATGATCGGCGGTCGCGACGGGCTCGCCACCTCGGTGCACCGGGCGACCAACACCGAGGCGAGCCCATTCATGTACGTGATGGATCCGCGCCAGCAGCTGCGCTTGATGGATGCGATCGACGCCGCCGGCGAAGACCTCCTGGCGATCTACCACTCCCACACCCGCTCGGCGGCCTACCCGTCGCGGACCGACGTCGAGCTCGCGTTCTTCGGACAGGCGATCTACGTGATCGTGTCGTTGGCGGATCCGGAGGCCCCGGAGGTCCGGGCCTTCCGGCTGCGGCGCGACCAGCCCGCCGAGACGGCGATCTCCGAAGAGGTGATCGAGATCCTCGAGCCGTGACCGGGCCCGGTCGCGGCGAGCGCTGCCACGCGCCGTGCGCGTGCCTGCTGCGCCGCAAGGGCACTGACCGCGGCGCCCGGCCGACGTGCCGACGATGCCGATCCGTCTAGACCATGTCCCGGTTGCCCGCTAGCGTCGGAGCATGGGACTCTTCCGTGACAAGACCAAGATGCCGGCGCCTGAGACGGCGCTGCCAGGGCGCGAGCGCGAGATGCCCGTACCGGCCGTGCACGATGTGCTCGGGACCCCGCTGGTGGGCCCGTTTCCCGCCGGGACAGAGACGGCGATGTTCGGGATGGGCTGCTTCTGGGGCGCCGAGCGGGTCTTCTGGCAGCTCGATGGCGTCGTGACGACGGCGGTCGGGTACGCCGGCGGCTTCACCCCGAATCCGACCTATGACGAGGTCTGCTCCGGGGCCACCGGGCACAACGAGGTCGTGCTGGTGGTGTTCGACCCCGCGCGGCATCGGCTACGAGGCGCTCCTGCAGGCGTTCTGGGAGCATCACGACCCGACGCAGGGCATGCGTCAGGGCAACGACGTCGGGACGCAGTACCGCTCGGGCATCTACACCTTCTCCGATGCGCAGCAGCGGCTGGCAGAACGCTCGCGAGACGCCTACCAGGAGCGGCTGAGTGCGGCCGGTACGGCCGCATCACGACCGAGATCCGGCCGGCCGGCCCGTTCTACTACGCCGAGCACTACCACCAGCAGTACCTGGCCAAGGTGCCGAACGGCTATTGCGGGCTCGGGGGCACGGGCGTCGCCTGTCCGATCGGTCTGGGAGTCGGCGAATCGACAGCGGCGGACGCCGCCGCTGGCTGACCCGGGGGGCCGCCTCGCGGCCGCCAGCGGGCCAGGGTCGTCCGCCACGCCGACAGGAGCCTGACAACTCCGCGATCAGACGCGCGACGCTGCGCTCGGTGTCGGCCGGCAACGCCGACGCCGCCCGCGCCGGTGCGCGGAGCCTGCACGAACGCCGGCGGCCGACGGTCGGTTCAGGCGGTCACGGGGCGGGGTCCCACGACGGCACGAGCCCCCTCGGGACCGGAACCGGGTCCCCAGTACGCCGCCAGCTGCGGCGTACTGGGACGGCGATCAGGCGTCGTCGGCCTTCGGTGCGGCCTTGCGGGTACGCCGCTTGGGGGCGGGCGTCGCCTCCGCGGCCGGCGCCTCGCCGGACGGGGCCGCTGCTGCGGCCTCGGCCTTCGGTGCGGCCTTGCGCGTACGCCGCTTGGGGGCGGGCGTCGCCTCCGCGGCCGGCGCCTCGCCGGACGGGGTCGCTGCTGCGGCCTCGGCCTTCGGTGCGGCCTTGCGCGTACGCCGCTTGGGGGCGGGCGTCGCCTCCGCGGCCGGCGCCTCGCCGGACGGGGCGCTGCTGCGGCCTCGGCCTTCGGTGCGGCCTTGCGGGTACGCCGCTTGGGGGCGGGCGTCGCCTCGGCGGCCGGCGCCTCGCCGGACGGGGCCTCCTCGCCGAGCAACTCGGCGCCGCGCTGTCCGCGGCGGACCCGGCGCGAGCTCGCGGGCGATGTCGCCTCGTCGGCCGCCGCGACGGCGCCGTCGGCGGTGACCAGCGACCTCGATCACTTCTTCCGGCGCCGCAACGACGACGTCCGGGACCTCGACGGGGGCGGGTTCGGCCGGCGCGGTGCGCCGGCGACGGCGACGTGAGGTCGCCTCGGCCTCGGTGGGCGCCTCCGCTGCGGCGGGCACGGCGGCTTCGGGCTCCGCGGCGGGCGTCTCGGCACTCTCCTCGGCCTTCTCCGGACCGCCGCTGCGGCGCCGGCGCCGGCGTTTGGCCGTGGTGCCCTCAGGCTCCGTGGTCTCGGCGGCTCTCCGCGCTGCGGTCGCTGGCCTCGACCAGCTCCGGAACGTCGTCCCCGAGTTCGGGGCCGAGGAGGATCATGTCCTCGTAGGAGATGGGCTGATCCAGCGGCGGCAGCTCGGTCGGGTCGACCTGGGCCGTGGTGTCGACGACGAACTCGAACACCTCCGCCGTATCGGCGGCCGGCGTGGAGGCATCGGCTCGGCTCGCCGCGGCGACGACGCCGTCGGCGTCGCGTGCGCGGTCGGCTCGCCGTCCGGTGCCGGGCTCGGCGGCGGACGGAAGCGGTGCGGCAGCGGCCGAGTTGCCGAGCTCGACGCGGTACGTCCCCGAGCGCGGGTCCGACTGCAGGCGGATGATGCCCTGCTCGCCTTGGGCTTCGAGGAACTTGGAGAAGGTCGAGTAGCCGATGTCGGCCTCGTCGAACGCCGGGTTCTTGCGGCGCATCGAGTCCTTGACCACGCTTGCCAGCGGCCATTCGGTCCCTTCGCGCTGCAGCGCGGTCAGGGTCTGGCGCAGCATCTCGGTCGGGTCGAAGCTGGTCCCCGCGGTCCGCTTTGCCGCTGCGGCGAGGCTGTCGTAGTAGATGAACTCGTCGCAGTTGGCGATGAGCAACTCGCTGGTGGAGTCGCGGTTGCCGAGGCCGGTCACGCGCTTGTTGAGCTCGCGCAACTTGCCGACCAGCGGGGTGAAGTCACTGTCGCCAGAGACGATGACGAACGTGTCGAGGTGCTCGCGGCTGAATGCGAGCTCCATCGCGTCGACCGCCATCTTGATGTCGGCGCGGTTCTTGGCGCCCTCGCGGGCGGACGGCATCTCGATCAGCTCGAGGCCGGCATTCTGGAGTTCATGTCGTGCATCGCGGTAGCGGCTCCAGTCCGCATAGGCGCGCTTGACGAGCACGCGCCCCTTGTCGGCGAGACGGTTCAGTACCAGGTGGATGTCGAAGTCGCCACGCCCCTTGATGCCGGGGCGGGCCATGTTCTCGAAATCGACCAGCACGGCCAGCGAGCTTTCGTGCTCGGCCACGGGTCCTCCGTAAATGAAAGTGGGTGTCACGCCGGTGGGCGCGAGGGGCGCTCCAGCCGGCTTGGTCATGCGGCATAAGCCAAGTGTCCGCCCGTAGGCAGACGAGGCGATCGTAGCAGTGTTCGCGTCGCGTGCGGGTTCTCCTCACCGTGGGGGCATCGATGTCACGGCTCACGCGCCGGGTCGACGCGGCAATTGCGCGTGGTCTGGCGGTCGGCGGCCACGAGTGCGCCGTGGAGCGTTGCGTGACCGCTGCTGGGCCAGCACACCGGCGATGAGTTCGCGTGCGCTGCGCCGCAAACCGGGGTGCGCGAGGTCGGCGGGGTGCAGATCGAGCCGCAGCGCTGGGGTGCGTGCCGCGAGCCGGAGCGCCGCGCGGGCGGCGCGCGGGCTGGTCGCCCGCCGCCACGCGGTCGAGGCGCCCAGCCCGATGCTCCAGAGCCGCCGGGTCCCGGTCGACGCGTACAGCCGCGTGCGGGTCGCCCACCATCCGACGGATTCCGCGCGCAGCGCCCGGGTCAGCGTCGCCGGCTGGGCGTACGCCGGCGCGATGAAGCCGTCGGCGGACAGGCCCAGTTGCTGCAGCCGACCCAGCGCCAGCGCGAGCCGTGCAGTGACCGCGGTGTCGGTCATCTGGCGGTCGAACTCGGCGCCGTCGAGCCTGTATCGCGACCAATGCTCATAGCCGTGCAAGACGATCTCGTCGCCGCGCCGCGCCGCGTCCGTGATCCAGCGCCGGGACCCTGGGCACCAGGCGTCGGCGCCGTGGTAACGCGGGACGACCAGCAGGCTGACCGGCACCGGCCCGGCGTTGGCCTGGATCATCCGCCGGAGCTCCGCGACCTCCGGCAACGTCTGCGGCGCGACGTCGTGGATCGAGAAGATCACCGTGCGTCCCGCGCTGGTCACGCGAGGAGCCGCGAGTAGATCTGCCACTCGGATGCGAAGACGCTCGGCCAGCCGAACTCGGCCGTCTGCCTCGCTGGGCGCGCGGTGCGCATGGCGTCCACGATGCCGTGCGCAAGCGTTGCGGGCGCGTCGTCGGCGACGAGTACGGCCCCGGTCGCCGCGAGCACGTCTGCGGCGCCCGCGCGTGTCGGGATCACGACCCGGCAGCCGGCCGACGCGGCCTCCAGCGGCGCGAGGCCGAACGGTTCGTTCGCGTTGGGATGCACGAAGCAGTCCGCGGTGGCCAGCAGCGCCGCCAGCGCCTCCCGGTCGCCCAGATGCCCCAACATGTGCACCCGCTCCGCGACGTCGAGCGCCCGCGCCCGGCGCGTCAGGGCGGCGCCGGAGATTCCCGACCCGGCGATCGCCAGGGTGTAGGAGTCCGGCAGCGCCGCAAGCACCTCGGGCAGCGCGCTGACGCGCTTCTCCGGCGACAGGCGCCCCGCATAGACGAGCAGCCGGCCCGACGGCGCCAGGCGCGCGCGCAGGGCCGGATCCGGCGTGGCATGCGCGAACGTGGCCTCGACGCCGAGGCGCGAGACGACGATCGGGGCACGGACGTCGGGTGCGATCCGCCGCCTGGTGGCCTCCGACGCGACGATGACATGATCGCCGACGCCAAACGCCCTGCGCTGGAGGTGCTCGAGGACCGGCGCGGCGATCATGCCGATCGCCCGGGGCAGCCCGGCCGTGGCGTCGGCGAGGTGGGAGTGGCACATGACGATCACCGGCACGGCGCGCCGGGACGCCCACTTCGCGATCGCGCCGGGAAACGCCAGCGCGTCGTGGATCACGACGACCGTGGGCGCGAACTCCTCGAGTGCCGCGATCAGACCGCGGCTGCGGAGGGCGACGCTGTAGCCCCAGCGGCCCGCAGGGGTCCCGGCGCGCATGCCGTAGACCCGCGTCGGTGCGAGCTCTGCGGGCACCCCCGTCGCGCGCGTCACCATCACCGCATGCGGGGTCTGGACGTCGGCGGCGTACGACCGCCTTCGCGTGCAGGTACGTGCGGATACCGCCCGAGGTCGGCGAGTACCACTGCGTGACGTCGGCGACCCGCAGCGCGCTCACCGCGGTGCGATGGGGGCGTGCGCGGCCGCGACGCCGCTCTGGCGGCCCCACGGGGCCCGGTCGACGACCTCGCTGTAGCTGGCGACCAGCTGGGCGAACAGTTCCGCCCAGCCGCTGCGGCGGGACGCATGCTCGCGGGCCTGGTGCCCGAGCCGCTGGCGCCGGGCCGGATCCCGTGCGAGGGCGTCGATCGCGACCGCGATGGCGCGCGGATCGTCGGCCCGGACGACCATGCCGGTCTCACCGTCGACGACGGATTCGTGCGCGCCGCCTTGGTCGGTCACGATGACCGGCAGGCCGCTGGCGGCGGCTTCCAGGACGACCTGCCCGAATGTCTCGGTGCGCGACGGCAGGCAGAACAGGTCGGCCGACGCGTACGCCGAGGACAGCGCGGTCCCCGTCAACGGACCCAGGAAGCGATGTCGCGTGCCCGCCAGGCGGCTCGCGAGGTCGGCCCGATAGGGGCCCTCGCCGACCAGGACGAGCTCCAGTTCCGGGTGGGCGCGCGCGGCCAGCCCGAACGCGTCGGCCAGCAGGTCCAGGCCCTTTTCCCGGGAGATACGCCCGACGTAGAGCACGATGACCGCCCGCTTGCCACCCATCCGCTGGCGCATGGTCCAGGTCCGGTGCGTCGGGGCAAACGTCTCGGTGTCGACGCCGCGGCCGAAGATGAACAGGCGCGCGGGGTCCACGCCCTGTTCCATCAGGCCCCGTCCGGTCGTCCGGGTCGGGACGTAGACGCGCTCGGCCTGGGAGTAGAACCACCCGACCGCGCGGCCCGCGAGGTCCGCGGCGAGGCGGTCGCCGGTCAGCGTCAGCGCATAGTCGGCGAGCTCGGTGTGGTAGGAGGCGACGAACGGGATGTCGAGGGCGCGCGCGGCGAGCAGTCCGGCGAGGCCCATCGGGCCGGGCGTCGCGGCGTGGATCACGTTGGCCTCCGTGCGCTGGATGACCTCGAGGAGCTCCAGCGCCGACGGCACGCCCAGGCGCCAATCGGCGACGTCGTAGGCGGGCACAGGGAAATCGGCCGCGGCACGCAGGCGGACCAGCCCGGGCTCCTCGGCCGCCCGGCCACCGCAGGTGACGATTGTGGCCGGTGGGGTGGCCTGTGTCGCAGACCATGCCGCATAGCGGCGCATGGTGCCGGCCGCCCCGTTGAGCTGGTCGAAGGTGTCGGTCACCACCAGCGCCCGTGGGACATCGGCGCTGCGCGAGATCACCGACGAGCCGAAGAACGCCTCGCCGAAGTCGGCCGCGTGGCGCTCCTCGCCGCGGAAGTAGCGGGCCGTGGTGAAGTACGGGGCGGCCAGCATCGTCGCGGCGCCCAGGCAATCGACCCGCCTGCCCAGCGTCCAGAGCGAGAAATCGTCGGGCGAGAGGGCACTCGCCAGCGCCTCACGGTGCAGCCATGCCGTGGCCAATTGCAGCCGATCGTGGGACCGGTCGGCGCCGTCGGGCTGGCGGCCGACGCGGCGGAACGTGCGCACGAACGGGCGGTCACGGCGGATCCGTCGGAGGACGTGCGCTCCGGCAGCCGCCATCGCGCCAGGCGCGGCCTCGTGCGCGCCGGCGCTCGGCGTGGGGGCGGCCGCCGGGTGCTGGACCAGATCGGCCAGCAACGCCCGCAGGTCCTCGGGCAGCCCCGGTGCGCCGTCGTTCAGGTAGCGCTTGAGCGGAAGCGTGCCGACCGACTGGGCCAGGTGCGTCGCGCTGCCGTGCGCGCCGCGGGGCGCGACCGCGCCCGCCCAGAGCCGATCCAGGAGCTCCTCGCGCGAGCGGGCCGCGGGCGTCTCGGTCCAGGTGCCCGCGGCCGACAGCAGCGCGTGGTCGTCGCTGCCGGCGGTGAGCGCCGGCGGGCCGGATGCCCTGGGCGAGAGATCGTGCTTGTCGGCGAGCCGCGCCAGCAGCGCCGGGCTCGCGGCGTTGGCGATCCGCGCGGCGACCTCGTTGCACTGGCGCGGACGGGCGCCGTTGCGGCCCTCCCAGATCCGGAACAACAGCAGACAGCGCTCGAGGTGCTCAACCGTGAGCGTCTCGCCGACGCGATGCAGCGGGTGCGCCAATGCGCACGGGATCCGGCGCTCGTCGAGCAGGTCGACAAGGTCAAAGATGTTCTGCCGTGCGCGATCCAGGTCGGCCCAGGCCGACTCGTCGACCCCCCAGGCCAACACGTGCATCGGGACGCGGTCCTCGGGGAACACGGCCGTGATCTCGACCCCGACGATCACGTCGGGGTGATGGGCGATCTCCATTGCGCCGGAGATCGTGTTGTGGTCGGTCAGGGTGACCAGATCCATCCCGCGCCGCTTGCAGGCGGCGTACGCGTCGGCCGGGTCGACGAAGGACTCCGGCATCAGGGTGCGCGACAGGAACCAGCTGCCGGTATCGGTCGAGGCACGGGAGTGCAGATGCAGATCGATGCGGGTGGGGGCAGCATCGGCGCCGGGCATGTCACGGCGGCTCAGGGGCAATGACATTCACGCTCCTCGCGGGGATCGATCCGCTCGGGGCGCCCGAGCGACGCGTCGGGGTCCGTCATGGTCACTACGTTCGTCGCGCCCGTCGTGGTTCCGGTTACAGACCGGTCGCCGCCGTGTGACGGCGTGAGGCAGCGGCCGGGCGCGGGTCGTTCGGCCGTTTTGGGCCCCCGCGGGGTCGCGCATCGATAAACTTGCTGGCGAACACTTGGGACGCCTGAACCGCCCCTGCGCAAACGCATCGAAGGGACAAACTGGATGACGACGCAGCCGACGAACGCGGAAACGCTCACGATCACCGACAACCGGACCGGTCAGTCGTACGAGCTTCCGATCACCGACGGCACGATCCGCGCCACGGACTTGCGCCAGATCAAGACTGATGACGCCGATTTTGGGCTGATGACCTACGACCCGGCATTTATGAACACGGCTTCGTGCCGCAGCGCGATCACGTTCCTCGACGGCGACGCAGGCGTCCTGCAGTACCGGGGGTACCCCATCGAGCAGCTTGCTGAGCAGAGCACCTTCCTCGAGGTCGCCTACCTGCTGGTCAACGGCGAGCTTCCAACGCCCGCGCAGCTTGATGGCTGGGTAGGCGAGATCGCCGACCACATGTTCGTCCACGAGAACGTGCGCGTGTTCATGGAGGGCTTCCGGTACGACGCCCACCCGATGGGCATGCTGCTGTCGGCGATCGGTGCGCTCGGCACCTTCTACCCGGACGCGTCGAAGATCGAGGACCCCGAGATCCGCCATCTGCAGATCGTCCGCCTGATCGCCAAGATGCGGACCCTCGGCGCATGGGCCTTCCGTCACTCGCGCGGCCAGCCGTTCGTCTACCCGGACCGCGACAAGTCATACACCGAGAACTTCCTGGCGATGATGTTCCAGGTCGGCAACAGGTACGAGGCCGATCCTCGCCTGGTCCACGCACTGGACGTGTTGTTCATTCTCCACGCCGACCACGAGCAGAACTGTTCGACCAGTGCCGTCCGCAGCGTCGGTTCGTCGCAGGTCGACCCGTACTCCGCGGTGGCCGCCGGCATCGGCGCGCTCTACGGTCCACTGCACGGCGGCGCCAACGAGGCCGTACTGCGGATGCTGCGCCGGATCGGCACGAAGGAGAACATCCCGGCCTTCATGGAAGGCGTCAAGGCGGGCAACGAGCGCCTGATGGGCTTCGGCCACCGCGTCTACAAGAACTTCGATCCGCGCGCGACGATCATCAAGAAGGCCTGCGACGACGTGTTCGAGGTCACCGGGGTCAACCCGCTGCTGGCGATCGCGCAGGAGCTCGAGCAGATCGCGCTCAACGACGAGTACTTCGTCAAGCGCAAGCTCTACCCGAACGTCGACTTCTACTCCGGCCTGATCTACGAGGCCCTCGGGATCCCCGTCGAGATGTTCACGGTGCTGTTCGCGATCGGCCGTACCCCGGGCTGGGTCGCCCAGTGGAACGAGATGATCCAGGACCAGGAGCAGAAGATCTCCCGTCCGCGCCAGGTCTACGTCGGCCCTGGCGTGCGCGACTACGTCCCGCTCGGGAGCCGCTAGACCACAGCCGCCATCGACGCGGCAGGCGGCGCCCGCCGCGTCGCCGCGTCGACCGTATGCGACCCGCGGTAGCTCGGGGTCGTGCGAGGCGTCTCCGAGTACGCCGACTCGCGGCACGCGGTGACCGAAGACGGGCCCCTTCGCCGTGGCGCGGGACTCAGGCGGGGCTGTCGGACACGCGGCGCTTGGGCTGCGGACGCGCATCTACCAGCTCGGCCGCCGCGCGTCGCAGCATCCAGACGAGCCGCTCGAGTTCGTCGTCGTCGAGCGACGCCCAGGCCCGCTCCATCAGGTCCACGCGCCCGGGCAGGGCCTGCGCGGCGACCGCGGCGCCCTCGGGTGTCAGCTGGGCCTGGACCATCCGCCGGTCGACGGGGTGGGGGACGCGCGTGACCAGGCCCTGGCGCTCGAGCCCGTCGACGAGCTTGGTGATGTTGGGCCGCGTGACCCCGAGCCGGTCGCCGAGCGAGAACAGGCAGGCCCGCCGCCCCGAGCAGCACGACAGCACTTCGAGCACCTCGAGCTTCGCATCGGAGATGCCGAACTCCGCGGCATGCCGGTCGAGATCGCGCTCGGCGCATGCGGCCACGGCGATCACCGCGTCCACGGCCATGCGCGCCAGCGTCGTCCGGTGCTCCTCGTGGATCTCGGTGGCGTCCGTGGTCATGCGCCGAACCTAGCAGTGCGGCGATGGGAAGCGCCCCGCAGTCGACCTGAGGGATTTCGCCGGTGCGGGCCCGGCGCGACGCCCATCGGTTCAGGCGGACGCCGTTGCGGCTTGATCGACGGTCGCGATCGCATTGGCGCCGTGGTCGTCGGGCAGACCGAGCTTCCGATTGATCGCCGTCAGCGGGCTAATGCCCCGCATCGGGGTGCGCTCTGGGGCCTGCGTGGCGATGCGGCGCTGCTCGAGTTCCCGGGCCCACTGCTCGGCCAAGACCGGCCAGCGGTCGAGGACCTCGATGTGGCGCGCCAAGCGAGTTCGACCAGCGGGCGGCTTCGGCTGGCCTGCAGCGATCATCGCGACGACTCCTCGAGTTCGTGCCGTTCCGCACACTTTATCGTGTCGGACGTCCGTGTGACCCCCCGTCCGTCGGGCCCGCGAGGCGCTAACCTGGGGGCATGGACCCGCAAGAAGAGATGCGCCGTGCGATCCGCGACCTGTTCGACGAGCTCGTCCGGGTTGCCGACCAGGCCGGCAAGATGATCCGACAGGCAGCCGACGACGCGCAGCGCTGGGTTGCGCCCGCCGAACCCGAGCATCCGTCCGGCCCCGGCGACTACTCGCCGCTGGAGACGATCCGCGAGCTGGGCAAGCTCCGCGACGACGGGCTGATCACCGAAGAGGAATTCCAGGCCAAGAAGGCCGAGCTGCTGAGGAACCTGTAGTGGCCGGCGCCCCCGACGCCTGGGGTGAGCTGGTCGAACAGGTCGAGCGCTGGGTCGTCCCGACCTGGGTCACCAACGCCCGCGAGTACGGTAACCAGCCGTGGATTCGCCTGGTGCTGATCGTTGACGCCCACGCCATGCTCTGCACGCCGCAGCCGACCGAGAAGATCGCCATGACGATGGCCGATCTCGCCGAGGGGCCCGAGCGGGCCGGCGAGCGGGCCGGCTGGGAGGCGCTGGCGGCCCACACCAAGGACGCGCGCCTTGAGGTCGCCGCGCAGATCGTGGATGCTGCCGAGCACGTGCTGCCGGCGGACTTGTTGTTGTACTTCGAGCGGTCGGTCGAGCCGACCGCGCACTTCCAGCCCTGACCGCCCGCGTACCACGGTGAATTGACCCCGGCCGCGTTCGTGGACGGGTCGCGGACAGGCAAAGGGGAAACGATGCGACTCGAATGCGCGATGGTCTGTGACGCGGTCACGGTCCGGGACGGACTGCTGCACATCCTCGGCGGCGGGATCGGCCGCGTACCGCGGCTCGGGTTCCCCGCGCCGCTCGACAACGAGGTCGCGCTGCGGCTGACCATGACGCCCGATGAGGTCAAGGCCCAGCACAAGATCGAGATCCGGGTGCTGACCGGCACCGGCGCGCTCGCCTCGACGGTCACCGGCGAGTTCTCGACGTCGATCCCGGACGGCCGGCCGGTCGGCACCGATGTGTCGCTGAGTATCCCGATCTCGCTGCGCCAGGTCGTCGTCCCCGGTCCCGACCGCTACGAGATCGAGATCGTCGTCGACGGGCAGTCGCTGACCAAGATCCCCGTCGACGTCACCCTGGCGAGCGCCGCCCCCGCCTCAGCGGGGCGCGCCTAGGGTGTGCCGTGCGATCCGGCGCAGGACCCTGGCCGGGTAGAGCCCGACGAGCGTCCCGTGGCTGGGGCCGCAGGTCGCGCAGCTCGATGAGCCCAAGCGTGGCGCGCCGGTAGTCGGCGAGCCCTCCGGTCAGTTCCTGGGTGATGTACGACAGGTCGGGCTGATGACCGCAGGCGAGCACGCATGCGACGTCGGGGTACTCGGCCAGCACATCCAGCAGCGCCTGCGCGCGGGCGCCGGGGCGCAGCACGTCGTGGCGGCGCACCGCGACGCCAGCCCGGGCAGCGACGATCTCGGCCGTCTCGACGCAGCGGGCCAGGGGCTGGTGAGGATCGCATCCGGACGGATCCCGAGTCGCGCCATGCCCGCGGCGACCTCGGCGACGCGCCGCGCCCCGTCGTCGGTCAGCCGGCGCGGCTCGTCGCGATACCCGGTTGCGGGTCCCGCATCCTCGGCGACGTCCGTGGCGCAGCAGCGCGAGCAGCATGGCAGCGGCGGCGGCCCCGGGCGTGCGTCCGGGGCCGCGGGCCGTGTTAGTCGATCAGGGCGTATGCCGGCAGCGTCAGGAAGTCCGTGAACGGCTGCGGCTCGACGAGCCCGGCGAACAGCTCCGCCGCACGGGCGTAGTTGCCGGTGGGGTCGTTGTCCTGCTCGGCGCGGATCTTCTCGAGCTCCTCGGCGATGATCGTGTTCACCAGCGGGAGGTCCACCTTGCGGCCGTCGTCGAGCACGCCCAGGGGGCTGTGGATCCACTGCCAGACCTGGCTGCGCGAGATCTCCGCGGTGGCGGCGTCCTCCATGAGATTGAAGATCGGCACGCAGCCGACCCCGCCGAGCCACGAACCCAGGTACTGGATCGCGACGTTGACGTTGGTGCGCAGCCCGGCCTCGGTGATCGGGCCGGCGGGCTCGAACTCGAGCAGGTCGGCCGCGGTGATGTGGACGTCCTCGCGCTTGCGGTCGATCTGGTTCGGACCCGGCATGTGCTTGTCGAACGCCTCGAGCGCGATCGGCACGAGCCCGGGGTGCGCGACCCAGGTGCCGTCGTGGCCGTCGGTGGCCTCGCGCTCCTTGTCGGCGCGGACCTTGGCGAGCGCCTGCTCGTTGGCCTCGGGGTCGTTCTTGATCGGGATCTGGGCGGCCATGCCCCCCATCGCGTGCACCTCGCGCCGGTGGCAGGTCTTGATCGCCAGCAGCGAGTAGGAGCGCATGAAGTGCGTGGTCATGGTGACCAGTGCACGATCGGCGAGCACGAAGTTCGGGTCGGAGCCGAACTTCTTGATGCACGAGAAGATGTAGTCCCAGCGGCCGCAGTTCAGGCCGATCGAGTGCTCGCGCAGCTCGTAGAGGATCTCGTCCATCTCGAAGGCGGCCATGATCGTCTCGATCAGGACCGTGCCCTTGATCGTGCCCTGCGGCACGCCGAGCGCGTCCTGGGCCTGGATGAACACGTCGTTCCACAGCCGCGCTTCGAGGTGGCTCTCCATCTTGGGCAGGTAGAAGTACGGACCGGTGCCCTGCCGCTTGAGCTCGGCGTGGTTGTGGAAGAAGTACAGGCCGAAATCGAACAGCGACGCCGAGATCGGTTCGCCGTCGACGAGCACGTGCTTTTCGACCATGTGCCATCCGCGGGGCCGGACCAGCAGCGTGGCGATCGTGTCGTTGAGCGAGTAGTGCTTGCCGTCGGGCTGGCTGAACTCGATCCGGCGCGGCGGCCGCGTCGCGCAGATTGACCTGCCCCTCCATCGTGTTGTCCCACGTCGGCGTGTTCGCGTCCTCGAAGTCGGCCATGAACACCTTGGCACCCGAGTTGAGTGCGTTGATGATCATCTTGCGGTCGACCGGGCCGGTGATCTCGGTCCGCCGGTCCAGCAGGTCCGCCGGGATGGGGGCTACCGTCCAATCGCCTTCGCGGATGTGCGCGGTCTCCGGGAGGAAGTCCGGCAGCACGCCGTTTGCGAGCGCTTCGGCGCGCGCGACGCGCCTGGCCAGCAGCTCCTGGCGGCGCGAGTTGTGCGCGCGGTGCAGCGCCGCGACGAACGCGAGAGCGTCAGGGGTGAGGATCTCGGCGGTGGCATCGCTCGCCGCGCCGATGACCTCGACTCCCTGTAGAGCGGAGTTCGTGCTCATGGTCGTGTCAGTCCCCTCATTCCGGTGGATCGAGCATCGAAAACAAAAGGCGCCCCGGTCACGGGACGCCCTCCGCCAACGAAGGCCGTACGCCCGCGGCCCCGCCGCGAGCGCCCAAAGCTTATTAGAAGTGCGACTCTTGCGTGGGCGCGCACGCGCGTCGGGATCGGGCGCGGGCTCATCGGCGTCGGGTCGGTGCTAGCGTCTCGCGGCCGAAGGCAACGTGGGAGGACGCATGAGCGGATTGGTCGAAGGTCAGCGCGCCCTGGTCGTGGGCGTTGCCAACAAGCGCAGCATCGCCTGGTCGATTGCCCGCGCGCTGGACGCACAGGGCGCGCGGGTCGCGCTGACGTATCAGAACGAGCGCACCGAGCGCGACGTGCGCCGACTCGCCGAAGAGCTGACCGGCGACACGCTGGTCGTCCCGCTCGACGTCCAGGACGACGCACAGATGGACGCGGCGTTCGACGCCGCCGCCGCCGAGCTCGGGGGTCTGGACACGCTCGTGCACGCGGTGGCCTTCGCGCGTCCGGAGGATCTGACGGGCCGCTTCACCGAGATCTCGCGCGATGGCTTCGCGCTCGCGCTGGACGTCTCGGCATACTCGCTGATTGCCCTGGCCAAGCGCGCTGAGCCGCACATGCGCGCCGCTGGCGGTGGGTCGATCATGGCGCTGTCGTACATCGCCGCCGACCGGGCGGTCCCCGGCTACAACGTCATGGCGGTGGCGAAGGCGGCGCTGGAGTGCATCGTGCGCTACCTGGCCTGGGATCTCGGCGATGGCGGGATCCGCGTCAACGCGATCTCGGCCGGACCGATCCGTACGCTTGCGGCCCGCGGGATCCCCGGCTTCTCGGAGATGGCCGACCAGATCGCGGCGCGCACGCCGCTGCGACGCGAGATCATTGTCGACGAGGTTGGTGACACGGGGCTCTACCTCGCGTCACCGCTCTCGCGCGCGGTCACCGGCGAGTCGCTGTTCGTCGACGCGGGCTACCACGCAATGGGCCTCTAGCCCGCCGACGGCCGGCCAGGCGATGACCAGTGCCGGCGGACGGATCTACCGGGTGGGGGTGGTCTCCGACACGCACGTCGGCGACGCGCTGCCCGCGCTGCCCGCGGGCATCCCGTCCGCGCTCGCGGGGGTTGACCTGATCCTGCACGCCGGCGATGTCACCACGCGCGCCGCGCTCGACCAGCTCGCGACGCTCGCCCCCGTGGTGGCGGTGCAAGGCAATCACGACATCAAGGCGGGACTCGAGCTTCCTGCGCAGGCGGTGGTGACCATCGGCGGGGTGCGGATCGGCCTCACCCACGGCCTGCGCGGTCGCGTGCCCGAGACCGCGGCCGTCCTCGCGGGCATCGCCTGCGGCCGGCCGGTGATGGCTGGCTTGGCACGCACCCTCGCGGCGCGATTCAGGGGGGCCGACTGCGTCGTGTTCGGCCACTTCCACGTACCCTTCCTCGCCTACGTGCAGGGCACGACGGTGTTCTCGCCCGGCGCGGTGTACGTCGCCGAGGCGGACCCGTTCATGCGGTACCGCGGGATGCGCGGGCGCGCCTTTCAGCGCTTCCGCTCCGGCCTGCCGGCCGCCGCCCACCAGCCGCACGTCGGGATCCTCGAGATCGCGGATCGCGTCGTCACGCCGCGATTTGTACCGCTGTCCGGTGCCCTGCGCGCGATACCGTCGGCGGTCGACCCCTAGGCGGGATGTGTCGCGGCGGACGCGGCGGAGCCGGCCGTGTTCCCCGAGGCCACGGGCGCCGCGGTCGGCGACAGCTGGGGCAACTGCCCCTCCAAGTCCATGATGGCGAGCCCGGCGCGCGGCGCCGACAGCCAGCCCTCGGCCATCGCGTACCGCGGCACCCAGCGCGGGAAGAACTTGGCGTTGAACTGTTGCAGGCGCTGGATCTGGAACCAGCGGTCGAACCGCACCAGGATCCGCCGCAGGGCGCGCTCGGGCAGGCTGCCTCGGCGTCCGCAGGACCCGCCCGAAGGCGACGAAGTTCAGCGAGATCTCCTCGATGCCCTGGTCGCGCAGCTCGACGATTCCGCGCGCGATCATGAACTCGACCAGGCCGTTCGGGGTCTCGGGGTCGCGGCGCATCAGCGACAACGACATCGCCGGGCGCCCCGCGCACGGGACCAGGTGCAAGAACCCACGCGGGCAGCCGTCGGCGTCGCTGGCGACGACGACGCGGCTGTCGTCCTGCCCATAGCCGCCGAGCTCATCAACGCTCATCGAGAACCCGCGCTCGGGGGCGCCGGCGCGCCAGCGCTCGGAGACGCGCTTCCAGCGCGGCGAGCTCCGCACCGGACATGTCGCCCACGCGGGAGACGCGCAGCTGGTACCCGGCCCGCTCGATGCGGGCCACCGACTGGCGGACCTTGCGGATCGGGCGCCCGTCGAGCGAGAACCGCTTGGTGTCCACGATGGCCTCGTCGCCGATGTAGATGGCGCGCATCCCCGCCTCGCGGTAGGTATCGGCCATGGCGGCGCTGGCGCCGACGGCGGCGACCCGCAGGCCGTGGTCGCGGGCGAACGCGAACAGGTCGCGCACCAACTCCGGGATCGCATCCGGCGGACCCACCGGGTCGCCGCTGACGACCAGTACCCCGCCCCGAACCCGGTAGCCCAGGAACGCGCGCCGGTCGGCGCTGAACAGGTAGTGCAGGTCCTTGCGCAGCTTGAAGAAGCTCAGCGAGTCGTCGCCGTAGCGGGTCACCAGGCGGTGCGCGCGGGCGCGTGCGGAGTCCGGCGCGGGCTGGCGCGGATGGGCCAGCGGTCGCAGCAGCGGCGCGGCCGCGGCGATCAGCGCGGCGGCCGACACCAGACCGATCCCCAAGGGGACCCAGTGGGCGTGGCTGCCGAACGTCAGCGGGCCGTTCTGGAAGGTCATCAGATCCGCGGCCTCGCGGAACAGCCGGGACGCGGTCAGGCCCGGGGTGACGTGGCGGTGGGCCGCGAGGATCGTGCCGAGCGCCGTCAGGACCGCCACGCCGCCGATGATCGGGATGCGGGCGAGGGCGGCAGGCACGGCATCGCGGGTCGCGGCGCACCGTGAACGCGTTGCCGGTGACCGCGAGCGTCAACGCCAGCGACCAGGCGAGCACCAGCGCCGTCGAGGTCGCGGCGCAGCAGGGCGATGGGCCCGGTGATCACCAGGAGCACCAGCGCCAACAGCCACGCCCCGCGTCGGCGCCGCGCCAGGTAGGTGCCGGCGACCACCAACAGCAGCCCGAGCGGCAGCGCCGCCGCGTGGATCGACCCGCGCACGCTCTCGCTCATCAGGGTGTTGACCGTCGCCGAGCGGGACTGCAGTTCCGGTCGCACCGCGGCAACGATATTCGCAATGCCCGCAAGCACGACCAGCGCGCCGATCACCGTCGGCGCCCACGCCGCGCGCGGGGTGGGGCGCAGGGCGAACTCGCGGCGGTGGATGCCCATGCTCCACGAGGCAGTGTCGCGCCAGCGCGGGACGAAGTCGCGTGCGTCCTTGACCGTCATGTACGCGCCCAGGATGGCGATCCCGGCCACGACGCCGGTCGGGGCGCGCTCGCCCCCGAAGTGCACCGCACGCATCAGCAGCGCCAAGGCGAGCAGCACCAGGCCGGCGTGGCACTCGTGCACCCGATGGCCCGCGATGAACAGGCGCGGACCCTTTTCGTGTCGCTCGATTCGAATCAGAAACCCCTCGAAGCCGGTACGGACGGTCGTTCGGAAGCGGGGAAAGACATCGGCGTCACGTTGCACGCGGACGCCCGGAGTCCTCTGCGGAGGATAGCGGGTTCCAAGACGATCACCGCGCGGGCTGGTCTCGTGCTGCTCGCATCGACATGACGTGGACGGCCGCGGCGAGCGCGAGCACGGCGATTGCCCCGGCGCCGTGCAGGGCCCCCAAGCCAGGCGCTTGCGTTGGCAACGGCAATCTGGACCGCCCCGACGATCGGGAGAGCGAGCGACAGGCCGAGGTGCGCGCCGATCCCCGCGCCACGCGGGGATCCGACCAGCAACGTCAGCACCTCGAGCACCGGACCACGTACCCGACCGCCTTGTGGGCCGTGAGTGCGCCGGACCCGGCGAAGAAGATGTACGCAGCGATGAGACAGACCTGGACGACGATCCCGATGCCGGCTGCGGCAGCGAGGCCCGACGCGGCCACAGTGCACGTGTCACGCATCAACGACGCCAAGGTGCGATGGCGCCCAGCGGGGTCAAGGGAGCGCTGTCGGCCGGGCGCCGACTCCCCCGTCCGGGCGGATGGACCGTGGGCCGGCCGCGCCGCCCCGGTGGCGCGTGATGCCGGCCCACGGCGGGTTGGCTGTTAGGTGGCGAGGCTCTCGAGGTCCTCCGGCGATGACCGAAGGCACCGTCGTTGCGTCTCGCCCAGCATTTGGAGAAGGTGTTGTCGGCCGGACCGTGCCGGCCGTGGCTCATCGCGTTCCGTGGGGGTGCCGCGCGGCGCGAAGGGTTGGCGCGTGGGCGTCATGCCGATCACCCGTCGTGGTTGGTGAGGTTGTTGACCTCGCGGAACGCGAGCATGAACAGTGTCGCTGTCAGTAGCGCACCGGCCGCCGTGTACGCCACGAGCTGTTGGTCGACCTCCGGCACTGCGAACAGCACCGCCCACATCGCAACCGTCGCGACGATAAAGAGGGGCATGACCGTCGCGATGCGCCCCCATCCCAGCAGCAGGACCGAGGCGAACAGCGCCACCCCGAGCAGGAAGTACGCGGCCAGCAGGATGGCTGTCGGTGTCGTGAGCGTTCCGACGAACCCAAGCACGGCGGCGGTCACGGCGGTGAGCCCCAGCAGGGCGGCGGTGTGGACCCCTGAGGACGTGATGAGCCCCTTGCGGGCGGTTGCGGCGAAGCTCTCGATGTCATAGGCCGACAGCTTGGCGCGAAAGCGCAGCTCCGAATAGCGCACTTGCTGCCACTCGGCGACGCCCATGCTGAGCACCAGCGGCAGCGCCGCGACACCGATGAGGGCGGTACCCGGTCGGTGCTCCAGGGCCTCACGCATCAACGGTGCGGCGAGGCAGAGGGCGACAAGCATGCCGTAGACGCCGTATTGGGCAGCGGTCGATGCATCCACACGCTCGAGGCGTGCGTTTGCGCGCGTGCCGGTGAGGTATTCGACGTCCGCGGCACACAGCGCGGCGGCGAACGTGGCCATCATTGCGAGCACCACCCCGCCGATCGCGACTTCGCGAGACACGGCAAGCGGGTTTCCGAGCAGGTACGCGGCGCTGAGCGCCGCTCCGGGCAGCAGGCACAGCCAGAGCCAGCGGTCCCGGCGGAACAGCAACAGCACGGTCGCGGACATCACATAGAGAATCTGCGTACAGCACACGGATGCGAGGTTGCTGTTGGCGCCCGTGAGAAAGACCGCGACCGACGCGGTGGACATCGCTGCGAGTCCCGCGATCAACGCAAGGCCGAGCGCCTTGCCGGCGGCAGACCGGTCGCCACGACCCATCAGCGTGTGCCCGACGATCGCGAGGACCTGGCTCAGCCCCCAGCCGACCGTGACCGCAGTCAGCACGGCGACGGCGGCCAGTGGGGACCGGAAGATGGGCGCGACCAGCAGAAAGAACAGGCCCGGGAGGGCGAACAGTGCGCCGCGTGCGATGCTGGTCGCCGTGCTCTGCAGGGATCGCTGACGCGCCGCGTTCGCCGAAATCCTCAGTGGCACCCGGGTGTAGAGCTCGGCGGCCAGTGAGAAAACGTCGTCGCAGCCATACTTCTCACGGCTGATCGCGTCATTGATCCCTTGCGCCTCGAGGGCGGCGGCCAGCTCAAGTGGGCCCACCGCGTGGGTGCACACGCCGTTGAGGCGCCTGGAGAGCACGTCGATTGGCGCTGTTGAGCGCCGGTCCTGGAGACCATCCTGCCGTTGCGCCACGTCGGTCTCGAGGTTGTTCGCGGCCCCGCGTCCGCGCCCGGGCGCCTCGGCGAGCCGAGGCGCGGCGTCCGGGGTGTCGGGCGATGCGGCGTGGGTGCTCATGTGACGATCGCCGAGTCCAGTTCGCCGATCATCGCGGACGGTGACGCGAACATCGGGGCGCGCTCGTGGGTGGTCAACGCGCGCGGTCGTGCGCACAGCTCGGCGTAGACATCCCGGTACAACGTCAGGAACCGCTCGATCGTGAAGAACATGAGCGCGCGCTCGCGAGCGTGGCGCGACAGGCGCTCGCGTTCGAGCGGATCCCCGAGCAGCCGTACGCATGCCGCGGCGAACGCGGCCGGATCACGCGGCGGCACGACGACCCCGGCGTCGCCGACGGCTTCGGCAATACCGCCGACGTCGGTCGAGACTGTCGCACGCCCGGACATCATTGCCTCGACGACGGTGTACGGGAAGCCCTCGGAGATACTCGAGAGCACGACGACGTCGCCCGCCCGGTAGGCGTCGACAATGCGCTCGCGGGGAAGGACCCCCTCGAAGACGATGCTGTCGGTGAGCTGATGGGTGCGGATGAGCTCGTCGAGCCGGTCGGCGTAGGCCTCGTTGCCCTTGGGGATGTTGCCAAACAGCCGCAGCTGCACCGCCGGGATCGACTCCCGGACGATGGAGGTCGCCTTGATAAGCGTCTCGAGATCCTTTAGCGGGTCAATCCGGCCGACGAACGACAGCGTCGGCACCGCCGGATGGGCGTCGGATGCCGGGAAGGCCGCCGGATCGACGGCGTTGTGAATCGGGCGCACCCGTGACATGTCCGCACCGTTCCGTTCGGCCCAGCGGCCGTTGAACGTGCTCACCGGTGTCATCAGATCGGCTTCGCGGTAGGCGACCGAGGACAGCAGCCTGAAGAATCTCAGCAGCACCATCCGGACCGGGTGGCTGAAGTCGTTCTTGGTGAGCGAGAGATAGCGCTCGCGCAGATACACGCCGTGCTCGGTCAGCAGGAACTGCGCGCCGTGCTCCCACTTCCCGGCCATCGCGACCAGGCTTGCGAGCCCGTTGGACGACGAGTGGTACACGTCAGCGGGCGCAATCGGCACAGAGAGCGGACGCAAGAAGTGTTCGATCATCGTGGCGGTCTCGAACACGTCGGCGACCGTCGGCGCTGGGGCCCTGCGTGACTCGCCCCCCGGCAGTGGCGTGGGGATCCAGAAGTCGTACAGCTGCCTGAGTGCGGTCTCCGACAGGAGCGAAGCTCCGAGATCTGCGGTGCGGGCGAACGCGTGCAGGCCCTTTAGCGCCGGCAAGAACGCATGAGGATCATCGGCGAAGATTGCGAACAGCAGCGGTCCGTAGACCGATCGAAACGCCTCGGGCGCCTCACGGAACCGGCGGCGCGGACCCGCTTTGGTTGCCCAAACTGGAATCTTGACGAACGTCGCAACGTTCTCGGGGAGCTCCCAGACGGGTCGCTCGGCTCCGGTCGCAGTGATGGCGTAGACGTTAAACGCGTAGTCGGGAAGCCCGGTCACGAGCTCGTGGCACCACGTCCCGACGCCGCCGGGCGTGGTCGGGTAGGTGCCTTCGGTGACGAGAGCGATCACTCCGCGACGTGCCGAGTCGCGGGAGGGGGACCGGTGCCCTGTGGAGGGAACGGTGGATGACATTGATAGTTGGTCCGGGGCTGGGGCTGGAATCGGGGCGGCCGGTGGGCTATCGCCGGCCAGTGGTTGTCGGATCGGGGGTGAGGTAGAGCAGTCTCCCACGACGGCCGTCAAGCTCGTCGCAGAGCGGAAGATGTCGAAGTGGCCGTTCTCGCCTGGGCGAGCTCTGCGAACCCTTGCCTCGCGGTCCTCCGCCCGACGGACTTGCGCTCGCCGCACGCTCCATGCGATATCCCTTTTATGCAGTTTCGAGGATCCGACAAATCATCTACGAAGCGCGTCGGATTGCACCCGTAGATCTATTCGCTGAGTTTGAGTCGACAGTGAGTCATGCCTCGGTGTTGACTGAGTGACGCATCGATATACACTCAGCGCACAATCAACGTTGAAGGGTGGCGGTCCTGCCCGCCGTGGACATCTCGCTCGGCATTCGATCCGTCCAGCTGTGCGTCTGCACGGCTCGATTCGGTGTGCAGGAGAGAGTTCAACCTGCAAAATTGGCTAATTTGGCGTCTTTCACGATTTCGTCGACACACCCGGTGACCGGCGGTGTGCGCCACTTCCGCACGTGTTGCGCCGTGGGCGATCGGGCCGTCCGCGACCGCCGGACGACGGTTATGAAATCTCACGAGGTCTACCCGCATGGGGAGGCGTTCCATCCCCCCCGTCCGGCGGCTCGAGCCCACTCGATCGTTGGGCGCACTCCTCCATCCCGGCGGGGGCGAATTGCCAGGGCCCTCGACTGGCAGTCGTCCGCCCGCTGCAGAGCATGGCAGACACGGTCCGAGCACGGGACACACGACGGGCGCCGGCTCCGATTCGTCATCGCCTGTGGACCTCCCGACATGCACCAACCTTTAAGCGGAGGGCGATCCTGTCCGATGACGGTGGCGTGACCCAAATTCGCCGCAGCGCAGCCGTAGCGGGGGCTCCCTCCCTGATAACCCGAAGCGCATCGACGTGCGGCTTCGTCTGTGCTCGAGACCGTCTCGGCGTGTTCGCTCTGCGCCGTGGGTCGAGGTCGGCCGTCCAATGACGACCGTGCCCTGGCGCAACCTGCCGTGGGTCCCGACTCCCGGGAGCGCGGCGTCCGTGAGATCGACCGGACCTTTGCACATTTACGCACTCGGTGACTTCGCGGTGATGCGCGGCGACGCGCCCGTCGAGCTCGGCCAGCATCAGGCACGCGACCTGCTGGCCATCCTTATCTGCGCCGCAGGGGCCGGTTCACCGCGACAAACTGATCGAATGGCTCTGGCCACACCTGCCGGAGGAGCGTGCGCTGTCGACGCTGTACTCGACGGTCTACACGCTGCGCCAGCGCTTGGAGCCTGGGCGCACCCACTCGGCTGCGCTCTCGTTCGTCCGCTCGGACGGCGAGGCGTATCGGCTCGACTGGCAACGCGACGATTCCCTCGATGTGAGCGAGTTCATGCGTCGCGCGCAGTTCGCACTGCAGGCCGTTCCGGCCGAGACCCGGCTTGAGCGCCTGCAGGCTGCGGAGGCCGCCTACACCGGACCGTTCCTGCCGCAGTGGCCGTACGCAGACTGGGCCGCAGTCTGCCGCGCCGAGGTCGAGGAGGCCTATCAGGCGGTGGCATCGGACCTCGCCGGCGCCTATGCCGACGCCGGACAGACGACCGCTGCGGTCGCGCTCTACCGGCGCCTCTTGGTGCTCGATCCCGAGCGGGAGACCTGGCACCGCGGGCTGATGGAGATCTTCATCGCCGAGGGCGACCGGTCGCTCGCCGCACACCAATACCGCCTGTGCCAGCGGATCCTGCAGGAACGCCTCGGGATCGACCCGAGCCCGAAGACGCAGAAGCTGTTCGCGTCGCTCGCGGACTCCTAGGCCCTACTCGGGCCGTCGCCCGACCGCGATCAGCCCGGCTCCGCGGTCGGGGAAGGCCCGCGCCATCGCCACGGCCGGATCCCGAAAGGTGATCGAAGCCAGCGGAGGGCGCCTGCTGGCGTTCTACTGGATGTTCGGGGAGTACGACGGGCTTGCGATCTTTGAATCCGAGGACGTCGTGATGGCTGGCCACGGTGCTGGCCGGGATCGTCGCCAGCGGCCGTATCGACGGCATGACGACCCATGCGCTGCTCAGCGGATCGGAGGCTCGACGGGTGCTCGAATTGGCCAAGTCCGCCGCGGCGGACTACTCGCCCCCCGGCGGCCGCAGCGAGTGGCACAGCGACTTCGAGTCCCACGAGTAGCACCTGTCAGGCGTTCCCGGGCCTGTGCGAGCCGGCATGCCGGGTCGCAGGGCCCGCGGGCTCGCCCAGCGGGTCAGCCGCACGAACGAGAACAGGTCGCGCAGGCGCTCGTGGCGTGCTTGGTGGCGGGCGCCGAAGCGCGCCTGGGCCTTGCCCATCTTGTTCGCGCCGTAGAAGCGGCGGGCCCAGTACGAGGTGGGCTTCGCGAGCCGGATTGCGCCGATCAAGCCCAGGAAGGGGAGCGGCAATCCCACGAGCCCCGTCGCGATCTTGCCCTTGAGCAGGCAGATCACCGTGAAGCCGATGTACACCACGACCGCGAGCGATGCGGTGTCGAAGCCGAAGTTGCGGGCGGTCTGCGGGTCGAGGCCCACCGGCGCGGTGGTGGCGAGCAGCGCGAGCCCGACCACGAGTGCCACCATGACGGCGTCGATGGACTTGCGTCCTTCGTCGGTCCAATACACGTCCTGCAGATGGATCCACAGCGCGAACTCGTCGAGCACGAGGGCGGCGCCGACGCCGAACAGCACCGCCAGGACGTCCTGCCACGGGGACTCGGGACGAAAGCGAAACTCGACCAGGCCGGCGACCAAGACCAGCAGCATCCCCCAGACCTGATGATGGATGTGCACCCCACCGATGTAGATGTCCTTGATCGGGCCATCGCGCGTGGCCTGCTCGCGCTGCCGCCGCGCGTGAATGCGCCGGGTGATCAGACGCGTCAGCACGTACGCGACCAGGAAGCCGATGAGCAGCCACACCGTGGCCGACCGCCCGGTCGCGACGAGATGGTCGTGGTACCACGTGCCCATGGCGCGACCTTAGTCGGTGCACCGAGCCAGAAACCACAACGCGCGGCGATCAATACGGCCGGCAGTCGAGTTCGACCGGGGGGGCCGACAACCCCGTCACCGTCCACACCGGGTGATCGGGCGGCACGGTCGCCCTGGGACGATGCGCCACCGGCAACACATGCCGGAAATTTCGGCGAGCGGTGTCACATCCCTCGCGTCGTGTCCCGGCGGTGACCGCGGCTGCCGACGTTTTGGGGCAAGCTGCTGAGATTTGCGCCGCTCGCGCTGGCCCGGTGGCAGCCCTGCGCGGGTCGCGTCCCGCCACCCGTCGGGAGCCCCATGACCGGTCGCCATGGGTGTCGACGGCGCCCACCAAGACGACGACGAGCAGCCTGGACGCCGCACAGCGGCTCACGATTGTCGCTCCCGAGGGCAGGATTCGAGCAGCCCTGTTCACGTTCTCGCCGGGTATCGGTGTGGCCTCAACATCGCTCCGGGTTGTCCATCGCAACATGTACGGGATCTGCGGGGACCCGTGGCCTGGACTCGGTACCAGCTGCGATGCGTGCAAGGAGCGTGAGCGGGGACCGTGCCGCCCCGCTCAGCGAGCGCTCGCCCGCTGACCGCCGCCGACGCGATGACCGCTGCCGAGGTCGCCGAGTTGCTGCACATGCCCGTCTCCACGGTCCAAGAGCTGCTCCTGCGCGGGATCCCGTTGCGCACGATAAGGCGGAGGCGGCGCTTCGTCCGGCAGCGAATCGAGGCGATGATGCGCGCCGACGAACCCCAGAACGGAGCTCGGGAGCCTTGAGTGCCTCACCGGTCCGTTGGGACCGCCGTTTGGTACTGCCTGGTAGTACTCCCGAGCGAGATTTCCGCGAGCTCGAGGGAATCCGCCGGGGCGAATACCCCGTTTTGATGAGGATCTCGTGCAGAGCGGGCGACCGGGGCTCGAGCCCGCGACAGTCAGCTTGGAAGGCCAATCGGCCCGGGAGCTGCCAGGAAATGACGGGAGCAACACCACGACGGTGACGGTGCTCTGGATTGAGGGCCACCGCCGATTCCCTCGGTCTCACAAACTAGTGTGCCCATGGCGGACGCATAGGACGAGCCGAGCGGAGGGGGGGTGCCGCGGGGCCATTGAGTCTCCCCGATCGGCGGGTATCCAGCCACGCGCCGGAGCAGTACGTTCATCGTCCGTACCGCAGTGAAGGCGGTGTTCGCCACCGAGGCGGCGAGCCCCGCCTCGATCGCGTATCGACGCTGCGGCGCTGCCCACCCCTCCGGAGGCGCACTAGGGACTACGGAGGGGTGCGGGCAGACACCGAGTCTCCGTCAAGGAACCCGGCCGGCCTGGCTCTACGCTTCGCACGCCAGGCGAATTGCGACTTCGTATTCGGCTATCGGCATCGGAGCCCGGCGCGAGACATGCCGGACAGCACGATCGACGGCCAAGTCCGAAGCGGCAGCAGCTCGGTGAGGATTCACCATCCTCGAGGTAGTCCCGCGACACCGATCCCCTGGGCATGTGCGGTGCACGTGCCAGGGGGCTTCGCGCGCGACGCGCTGGAGTGCCCAAGCAGGCCCAGGACGTCGGTCTCCTTCGAAGCCCGCGCGTGCCTGCCGGGTGGCGAAGGCGTGGCTGTTGCTGAGCGCGCTCAGCAGCCCGGTAGTGGGAGGCGGCCGCCACGAGGCCCAACGCCCCGACCGGGAGCCCGATGGCGAGCAGCAGGTTTGCGGCCCACTCGGTACCTGCCCACGGGCGCTCGCGGACGGTCGGGCGCTCGATGGGTGGGCGCTCGCGAACAGGTCGCTGCGTGCCGAGCGACGGTGTCCCACCTCGCGCATCCCGACGCACAGCGGTGACTTGCCGTCTCGCATCCCTCAGCGAGAGCGCCCGGATCACAATCACGCCCAGCACCAAGACAGTAGCCGCAGCGACGAACCACTACACCGCATATTGCGGTGAACGGGCGCTCGTGTTGAGGGTCACGCCGCCGAAATCAGGATGCTCGACGCAGTACAGACCGTCGCTATTTGCCGACGACGGGTTGCACGGCCATGCCACCCAGTCCGGTTGGCGCTCCGCCAACACGCCGCTGGCCGCAAGCCCGAGCGCGAAGAGTGCCACCACGCGGGACTCAAACTGCGCCGACCACGTATCTCCGCTGACGAGCCACTTGTAGAGCCAGCCCCTCATCCCCGGCGAGTGTTGACCCCCCTTGAGTGCGGGAGCCTCAGCGACCTCGTCGGCGGTCATCATCGTCTCCGAGCTGCGCTTGCTGCGCTGGCACGACCTGCGGCACACCTACGGGTCGCTCCTGGCCGCAGACGGCGTCGACCTGGTCGCAATCCAGGCGGCGATGGGCCACGGAGCGGTGGCGACCACGGGGCGGTACCTGCACGCGCGACCGGCCTCCGAACAGGCCGCCCGGTTCACGCCGGCGTTCCAGTCCGAGGACTCACGCGAGCCGGAGCCGGTCGGATGGACGCCCAACGAGGGGCCGCCCTGCGGCGACCGAGGAAATCGTCACGCGCTACGGCCTGCCGGAGCTTCCTGGCAAGGACAGGAGCCCACGTGCCGAGCAGATGAAGAAGAAGTACGGCCGCAACGCCCAGGTCGAGGTCGAGGCACGGCGTTCAGCCCGGCATGCTCGTGCTGCGCGAGCCGTTGGACGAGGCCATCGACCGCTGCGTGGACGACGACAAGATCGACGAGGTGCTGGCGCGCGAGGAGATCAAGCGCGAGCGGCTGGTCCGGGCCGCCGGTTTACGACCGAGGACGTGCTGTAGATGCCCCTTGCGTGGGCCTGAGCAGCCACGATTTCAACCGCTCGGGCCTTCCGCTGACGGAGGCCCACTCTTCGCGGTCAGGCAGCTCCACTCTCGATCCGCGGGTTCCAGATTATCTCCCAGAGGTGTCCGTCGAGATCGCGGACGTAGCCCGAGTAGATTCCCCAGGGGCGATCGTGTGCCGGACCGGTGGGTGTTGCACCAGCGGCCTCGGCCTGGGCAAGGAGTGCGTCTACGTCATTCCTGCTCGCGACCAGGTGCCCAATGCTGAACTCGCCTGACTTTGGCGGTCCGAATGGCACATTGGCATCCTTCGCAAGTTCCGTGCGCGGGTAAACGGCGAGGATGAGCCCGCCTTCCAGGCGGAACATCGCGATCGCTCCGGCTGGGTTGTCATCGTCACCGATGAACTCCGTGCCGACTACGCCGGGCGAGTCCAGCCCCAGCCCTTCTCGGTAGAATTCGAGCGCACGATCAAGGTCACTTACCGCCAGGGTGATCACATGGATACGAGATTCCATCTACCTCTTCCTCCGGTTCAACCGAACTGACTTCGAGCCGACTCAGCGTTCGTAGCGGCCTGGCGTAACGGCCCGGGGTGCCCGCCCTGGCGCGCGGGATGAGCACGCGCCACACGACCAGCCCGAGAACGACGTAGGCGACGACGGTCAGCCCGGCAAGCACGGGGGCCAGTGCGGGCCAGATGACCGCGAGCAATGCGACGAGGACCATGGACCCATTGTGCTCGTCGTGTGCGTGGCACGCGACGCTCCGGTCGGAGCGCGACGTTCTTGACAGCATCCCCGCGCCAGAAAGAGACTGCATGTGTTCCCGGACTCCGAAGTGGCGTTTGTAAGCGCGTCGTTTACACGCAGTCCGCCCCTGGTGTGGTCTTGACACGCTTTGGTGGAGCTTTGATCTAGCCCCACTTTCGTGGAGTTGCGATTCTGCTGCCCGCTCAGGACGAATCTCGAGCGTGGAGGGCCGCGAAGCAAGCGCTCACGCTTCGCACAACGCAAGCGGTGCGTCTACCACGCCCCAGCAAGTACCGCATGTGCCTAGCCTGAGCACTTTCCCTAACCTGAACGAATGCGTGTCGAGCTTCTGTTCTGGGACGGCTGTCCCTCGCATCCCAACGCGCTGGCCGAGCTACGCCGAGCGATGTTGGACGAGGCGCTCGACCCGAGCACGATCGTTGTCCGTGAGGTCGAGACCCAGGCCGAGGCAACGCTAGAGCGCTTCGTCGGGTCGCCGACTATCCGCATCGACGGCGTGGATGTTCAGCCACCCGGCGAGGAGCCGGTCGGACTGACGTGCCGCGTCTACCATCGCCGCGACGGGCGGATATCGCCGACACCAGACCCGGCCGACGTGCGTGATGCGCTGCGCGCTGCCAGGACCGCGACTACCGAGAGGAACTAGATGACGGCTATTGGCGATCGTGCTCCGGCGTTCATCCTGCCAGACACCGATGGGACCATGCACGCGCCAGGTGGAACTCTCGCAACTGTCGTCGTATTCACGTGCAACCACTGTCCTTATGCCCTGGCGTGGCATGAGCGGATCGTGGGGGTCGCGCATGACTATGCCGAGCGCGGAGTGCGGGTGCTGGCAGTGAATCCAAACGATGCGGAGAACTATCCGCGGGACTCGCTTCAGGCGATGCGTGCTCGCGTTGAGCGTGGAGAGTTCGAAGGGGTCCCGTACCTGTGCGACGAGTCGCAGGACGTCGCCCGCGCCTATGGCGCGAAGACGACACCGGATGTGTTCGTGCTCGATGCCGCCGGAGTACTCCGCTACCGCGGCGCCCCGGACGCCAACTACGACGACCCCGCACAGAACGCCGCCTTCCTGCGCGGCGCCGTCGAGGCGGTGCTCAACGGTGGCGACCCCAATCCGGTCGAGACGCCACCGGTCGGTTGCTCTATCAAGTGGAAGACCTCAGGCAGCCGGACCTAAACACGGGGTCAGATCAAGTCGGGCCGCATCCGCCGGGTGCCGCTGGCCGATCCGGCCGCTGCCGCCCTGAATCGCTACACCGTCTCTTCGACTAGCAGCGGTGCTAATCGGCCATGGCATCACCGTTTCTCGTGAAACGATTCACTCAGCCGCAAGCACCCTCGCCACGGGGTGTGCCTTCACTGCAAATCGCTGCCGCCGGGCCTCCGAATGGCGGGCATGCGCAAGCTCGGATTCGGAGGCATTAGCCCTCAGCGCCCTGCTGCTCAAGCTCCGCCACCTCCCGCTCGAGGTTCCCGATGGCTTCCATGAAGGCGTCGTGGGTGATGATGTCGATAGCCCGCCGCGTGGTCTCTCGAGGCCCACCAGCCGCGCCTTGCGCTCCTGGACCCGCAGCAGCTGGGAGATTGCCTGGAGCCCGCGACCGTCATCGGACTGCTGGCGCTCGACGATGCCCCAGAGGTGCCGCGCCATGTGTGCCGAGTTCCTCCGGCATGGCGCGGCTCCACACCCAACAATGTTCGCCGGGCTGGCAGGCGTCGCGTAGCGCGCGTAGACTCGACGAAAGCCAGGAGGTCTGGATCATCTGCTGATCCGGCAAGGCATGGGTCGTGGGCGGCGCCGCGGCGGCGCTCCGTGCGGCCGCGGCGCCAATGTCGTCGGCGGCGGCGCCGAACGCGCACATCGTGCGGATCGGCCTCGAGGTGCCCTGACCGGCAGCCAGTCCAGCATCGGCATCGGCATGCTGCGCGGCGCGGTACTCGCGGCCGATCAGATCAACGCACGCGGTGGGGTCATCGGCCCGAACGGCAAGCCCGGCTACCTCATCAAGATCGTCAAGATCGACGACGCGGCCAATCCGGCCACGGGCGTGGCGGCGGCCAAACGGGCGATCACCGCAGGCCTGAACGGGGTCGTCGGCCCATACAACTCCGGTGTTGGCGAGAAGACGTTGCCGCTGTACCTCAAGGCGGGCCTCGTGCCATTTCGCCTCACCTCGGCGAATGCCACCAGCCGTCTCGGCATCACACTGCAGCCGATGACCTACCAAATCGCGCCGGTGGCATCACAGGCACTGACCAAATGGCTCACGGCGAAGTCCGTGGCCGTGATCTATGACTCCACAGCGTCATACACCACCGCCGAGGCCAAGGCGGTCATGGTGAGGCTCAGGGGGTCTGGTGCCGGATCACCGGCTACCGGATCGTGCCGGGTCTCGGCAACTACACCGCAACGGTGGCACAGGCTGCAGCGGCGAAACCGAGCGCGATCTACTCGGTCGTGTACTACCCCGAGGCGGGGGTGATCGCGAAGGAAGTCGTCGCAGAGCACGTTGGGGCCGCGTGCCTGGAGGACTACTCCGCCTACGACCAAGGCTATGTCGGTGCCGCCGGAACCACGGCCGCTCGGCACTGCCCGGTGGTCGGCGTCCCCGGGCCGACGGTCTTCCCCGGGTCCGCGGGGGTGGTCGGTCAGTATGAGCGCGCCTACCACGCAGCGCCCGGGACGTGGGCGCCGTACACCTACGATTCGGTCAAGCTCTTTGCGTGGGGGGTCCGGCGCACGGGCACCTACAAGCAGGCCGCGCTCCTGAAGACGCTGTCGCACGTGGTCGGCTACCGGGGCTGGACCGGATCCATCACGATCAGCCCGAAGACCTATGACCGGACCCCGGCGACGGTCGTCGTCGACGCCGTGACTGCACGCGGGCAGTTCGTGATCGACGTACCGTGGGCGCGCGCGGTCGGGTACACGGGCTGATCGGTCGATCTCGCTCGTACCGCCGCGCTCGCATAGTCTGCGATCGGGGAGGTAGGTCGTCGAGGCCGTCAACACCCTCGGGCGGTCCCGGGGTGATCGCGACTCGCATGCTGAACGGTGGTGATCCGCAGCTAACGTGGGTCGTACGGCCCGACGGCGACGCGCCCGACTCCTAAACCGACACGGGGTCTCCGGAACAGCAACCGACGAAAACGGACGACGATGCCAATCATCGGCGGCGAGGTGGTGATCTTCCGGCCACGTGGGGCGGTCTTCGATTTCGTGGCCGACGAGCGCCACGAGCCTGCGGACGCGGTCACGGCCCGGCAGGACTCGGTCCGCCGGAAGCGCGTAGCCGTCGTGCAGCGGCTCCGGCGCGACCGGCTGGCCGATCTGATTGCCGACGCCCTGTCGCAGCAGGGCTGATCGCCGACGCACTGCCGCCACGTCGGCCATCCCGACCGGAGCTGATCCTGCAAACGGCTCGACGAGCTAGGGAAGGCCGCCTAGCTCGCTCAGGAGGCGGTCTTACGGGGTCCGAGCTGCCGGAGGTGCCCGGGCCTAGGGCAGGTCAGCGTCGCGCTCACGCCCCGGCCGGGAGTAGTCGCGGTGATGCAGCGGCACCCACCCTGTCGCCCCGCAGGCCGCGCAGACCGGCGGGTGTCGGCGCTCGTACTGCGCGCGCCGGAGCGCCGACGTCGAGGTGCGCAGGTTATCGCGGCAGCTGGCCGCCTCCGTCTGCAGCGCCAGCGCCGGTTCAGCGGTGTCGGCGGACCTCGTTCGCTTCTACGATTAGGGCGCTGCTGCTCGACGATGGGCCGGAATGTGCCCCTCGGGAGTCTGAATGGTACCCACGAGCGGTACCCATGAGGTGATCTCGCCCCACTTCCCCGCGACGGCCAAGAACGAAAAGCCCCACATTACAAGCGGGGCTTTTACTGACGGGAGCGACGGGGCTCGAACCCGCGACCTCCGGATTGACAGTCCGGTGCTCTAACCAAGCTGAGCTACGCCCCCCGGGCCGGACTCACCGGGCCGGTCAGTGGGCGGTGACAGATTTGAACTGCCGGCCCCCTGCTTGTAAGGCAGGTGCTCTACCGCTGAGCTAACCGCCCGTGTTCGGCGCTGCGGGAACATAGCACCTCCGATGGGCTTCTGTTCCAGGTCTCTGTGGGGTCGGTTCCCAATCCGCAGCGCGCATTGCACGGGTCCTGGCGAAAAGGGTGGAGTTTGCGAACTCGCGTCGTCAACGGCGGCGAGGACATCGCGATCTGCGGGTGAATTCCTTCACACCGTGTCGACCCGTGTCCGAAGCCTTCGCCCTGCTCCCGCACGTCCGGCCAAGGCCCGCATCCGCGCTGACCGCTGCGTCGCGCATGGCCCCCGAGTCCACGATGATGGCGATCGTCTTCGGCCTGGTCTGCTTCAGCGTCGTGATGATCTACTCGGCGACCTCGGCCCAGGCGGTGCTCGCGAAGACGAGCCCGTTCGCGTTCGCCGAAAAGCAACTGCTGTTCGCCCTGATGGGGGGTGCGGCGTTCCTGTTCTGCCAGCGCTGGGACCCGAAGGCGCTCCAGCGCGTGGCGGGGATCGGCTTGCTGGCGTCGATCTTCGCGCTGGCGGCGGTGCTGATGCCGGGCATCGGCGTGGACGTCAACGGCGCGCGCCGGTGGATCTCGGTGCCCGTGTTCGGCCAGGTCCAACCGGCCGAGTTCGCCAAGCTGACGCTGGTGCTCTGGATCGCAGCCGCGATTGCCCGCAACCCGCGGGCGATCGGGACGCTGCGCGGCATCATGCCGTACCTGACGGTGACGTTCGTGGTGGCCGGGCTGATCCTCGCCGAACCGGACCTCGGCACCGCGACCACGCTGGCCTTCGTCGGGCTCGCGATGCTGCTGGTGGCCGGAGCCAAGCCGCGACACATCGTCCTCGCGCTCATGGTCGGCGGAGCGCTGGCGGCCGCCGCGATCGCGATCGCGCCCTACCGGCGGGCGCGCCTGTTGGCGTTTCTCGATCCCTGGCATCAGGCGACCACCAACGGCTTCCAGACGGTCCAGGCGCAGATCGCCGTGGGTTCTGGCGGCATTCACGGCGTCGGGCTCGGCAACGGGCTCCAAAAGGCGTTCTACCTGCCCGAGGCCTACAGCGACATGATCCTCGCATCGATCGGCGAGGAGCTCGGGTTCATCGGCATCTTCGCCGTGCTGACCGCCCTCGCGGCGGTCGTCCTGCTGGCCTTCCGGATTGCCATGCGCGCGCCCGACCTGCATCAGCGCCTGATCGCGACGGGTCTCGCATCGCTGATCGCCGTGCAGGCACTCGACAACGCCGGGGCGGCCTTGGGGGTCATGCCCGTGACCGGGGTGCCGCTGCCCTTCGTCTCATATGGTGGCAGTAGCCTGCTCGTGCTCCTCGCGAGCACCGGCCTGCTGTTTAGCATTAGCCGCCGAAGCCAACGTGCCGCACGACAACAGCGAACAACCGACGCGAGTTCTGATCGCAGCCAGCGGGACCGGGGGCCACGTGATGCCCGCGCTCGCCGTCGCGGAAGCGCTGCGTGAGCGGTCGGTAGACGTCGCGTTCGTCACCGCCCGCGGCCGCGCCGGCAGCGGCGTCGCGCAGGCGCAAGGGTTTCCCGAGGACAGCATTCCGCTGCAGGGATTCCGTCGTAGCCTGAGCCTGGGCAACCTGCGCACCGTCCTCATGGCCGTGCTGGCCGTGCCGCGCGCGATCGGCGTGCTGCACCGGCGCAGACCCGATGTCGTGGTCACCGGCGGGGGCTACATGGCCGGCCCGGTCGCGCTGGCCGCCTTCCTGACGCGGCGCCCGATCGTCGCGCTCGAGGCGGACGCCCACCTGGGGCTCGCCAACCGGATCATCGCGCCGATCTCCCGGCGGGTGGTACTGGCGTTTCCGGTACGCGGCCGCAGCGGCCGCCGGTACGTCGTGACGGGGCGCCCGGTGCGGCGGTCGGTGCGCGCAGGCGAGCCGGACCAGCGGTCGGCGTCGCTTTGGAATCGCTCCGGAAGCCACCGTGGTGCTGGTGGTGGGCGGCTCCCAGGGGGCCCGCTCGCTCAATCGGGCGGCAGTCGACGCGTTCGGCCCGCATCCGCCGTTCGAGGTCATCCATGTTGCCGGGCCGCGCCAACTCGAGGAGACGGAGGCGCTGTTTGGCGGCACGCCGCCCGGGGCGAACTACCGCCTGGTGGGATTCCTGGATGACCTGCCGCAGGCCATCGCCGCCGCGGATCTCGTGGTCGCGCGCTCTGGCGGGTCGGTCTTCGAGCTGGCGGCCTTGGGGCGGCCCAGCATCCTAGTCCCGTACCCGCACGCCACCGCCGACCACCAGACGACCAATGCCCAGTGGCTCGTCGACGCGGGCGCCGCGGTCATGCTGGCCGACGCGCAGTGCACCGGGCCGCAGCTGCGTGAGCTGGTCGGTGCCCTTTTGTCCGACCGACCGCGGCTCGAGGCGATGGGGGAGTCGGCGCGCAGCGTCGGCCGCCCGGAGGCCGCCGACCGCATTGCCGCCCTCGTGGTCAAGGTGGCCTCAAGATGACGGGCGCGCCCGGCAGCCCCCGCGCAATCCACATGGTGGGTATCGGCGGCGCGGGCATGAGCGCACTGGCGCGACTGGCGCTCCAGGCCGGCTACCGGGTCAGCGGCACCGACCGGGCCCGCTCCGGCGTCCTCGCCGACCTCGAGGCGCTCGGCGCGCGGGTGAGCGTTGGCCACAGCGCGGCGGCGATGGCCCCCGATGTCGCTGCGCTCGTGGTCTCGACCGCGATCGCCGCCGACAACCCTGAGCGCCGTGAGGCCGAGCGGCGCGGCATTCCGATCATGCACCGCTCGGAGCTGCTGGTGGAGTTGATGCGGGGCCACCGGCGGCTGGCGGTCGCGGGCGCCCACGGCAAGTCGACCACCAGCGCGATGCTCGTGGCCGCCCTCGGCGATGCGTCGGCCTGCGTCGGGGCGACGATCGCGGGCGGGGGCGGCACCGGCGCGCTTGTGGGGCACCGGCGCCTGGTTCGTCGCGGAAGCCGACGAGAGCGATCGCTCGCTGCTGCGCCTCGAGCCCGAAGGGGTCATCCTGCTGAATGTCGATCATGACCACCACACGACCTATGCCTCGATTGACGCCGTCGAGGCGGTGTTCGCCGAGTTCCTGAACCGCGTTCCGGCAGACGGCATGATCGTGGCCGGCCCGGAGCCGCAGGCGCCCGCGCGGGCGTGGGGGCTGGCGGCGGCCTCCGGCCGTCCGCACCGGCTGGTCGGCGACGGGCCCGGCGCGTGGGCGCGGATCGGTGCGCGCGAGGCCGACGGCGTGTGGATCGATATGGCCGACGGCCGCCGGGTGCGGCTGCGGCTCCAGGTCCCCGGGCGCGCACAACACCGCCAACGCGGCGTGCGCCCTGGCACTCGCCGACTGGTGCGGGATCCCGCTCGACGTCGCGGCTGATCGCCTGGCCGGTTTCTCCGGGGTTGGCCGGCGCTTCGAATTCCGCGGGTCGGCGGCTGGCGTCGAGGTCGTCGATGACTACGCGCACCATCCGGCCGAGATCCGGGCGACGCTGCGCGGCGCGCGCGAGCTCCACCCCGGGCGGCTCGTGGCGATCTTCCAGCCGCATCTGTATTCGCGCACGCGTGCGCTTGCCGACGAACTCGCGGACGCCCTCGGCGGCGCCGACGTGGCGATCGTGACCGAGATCTACGCCGCCCGAGAGGCGCCCGATCCGGGGATCAGCGGCCGACGGGTCGCCGACGCGGTCCCCGCGCCGACCCACGCCGAGTTCGCGCCTACGCTCGCCGATGCGACGGCGGCGGCACTGCGGCTGGTCCGGCCCGGTGACATGGTGCTGACGCTCGGGGCCGGGGATATCACCGAGCTTGGGGAGGAGTTGCTGCGGCGCCTGCAGTACGAGTACCCAGTTCATTCCGCAGGCGGAGGCGCGAGCAATTCCGATTGAGCTCGAGCACAACGTCCCGCTGGCGCCGTTCACGACCATCCGCGTCGGCGGCGCGGCGCGTGCGTTCGCCACCGCCCGGTCGTTTGGCCAGGTCAGCGAGGCACTCGCGTGGGCCGCGGGCGCAGGCGTTCCGGTGGCGGTCATCGGCAAAGGCTCCAACCTGCTGATCGCCGACGACGGGTTCACGGGGCTCGTGCTGCGCCTGGCAGGGCGGCTGAGCACGATCGTCGTGCGCGAGCACCAGCTGTGGTGCGGGGGCGGGGCATCGCTGCCGCGGGCGGTGCAACGCGCCGCCAAGCATGGCCTGGCGGGGCTCGAGTTCGGTGCCAGCATCCCGGGGTCGGTCGGCGGCGCGGTCGCCATGAACGCTGGCGCCTACCGTTCAGAGCTCAAGGATGTGCTGCGCTGGGCGGTCATTTGCACCTCCGAGGGGCGGCGGCGCGTCGGCCCCGCGGACCTGGATCTCGGCTACCGGCGCAGCGGCCTGCGGCGCGACGAGGTCGTTGCCGCAGCGGCGTTCGATCTGCACCGCGACCGGCCCGAGGCGATCTTCGCGCGGCTGGGCGCGTTTCGCGGCCAACGCCGGTCGACCCAACCGCAAGGCGTCCGGACGTTCGGCAGCGTCTTCGCGAACCCTGCCGGCGACTCGTCGGGGCGACTCCTGGAAGCGGTGGGCTGCAAGGGCCTGGTCGTCGGTGGCGCTCGCTTCTCGCCGGTCCATGCGAATTTCATCGAGGCCTCGCCCGGGTGCCGGGCGGACGACGTCCTCGCGCTGATGCGGGAGGGGCGCAGGCGGGTCGTCGCCTCCGGCGGGCCAGTGCTCGAACCGGAGGTGCGGTACCTGGATCCGGTGGCAGGCATCGTTCGCCCGCCGTTGGGTGAGGCGGGGTAGCGATGTCGACCGACGAGACGCCGCCGCAGGACGAGACGCCGCCGCAGGACGAGACGCCGCCGCAGGACGAGACGCCGCCGCAGGACGAGACGCCGCCGCAGGACGAGACGCCGCCGCCGGACGAGACGCCGCCACAGGACGAGACGCCGCCGAGCCGGACGACACGCAGCACGAGGACTACACGCCGCCACCGGGACGCGCGCACCCCGAGATCGAGCGGCGCCGGCGGGAAGTCGCGCGCGATCGGGGGCGGCGACGGCGGCTGGTCGTGCTCGGCGCAATCGGCGCTGCGGTCTGCGTCCTGGCCGGGTACTGGCTGGCGACCGGCCCGGTGCTGACGATCAATGGCGTGACCGTCAACAACTACCACGGACCAGACGCCGCCCAACTCCAAAGTGAGCTGAGCTCGACTGCCTCCCACGGCGGATCACTTCTCTCGCCTCCGGTCGACGCGATGACCGCCGTTGCCCAGCGCTTCCCGGGCGTGGAGACCATCAGGGTCTCACGCGACTGGCCGCTCGGGCTGAAGGTCACGGTCATCCCCGCCGACCCGTTTGCAATCGTCGCCGCGCCGGGGGAGCGGTCTGTGGTCGTCTCGCCCCGCGGATTGGTCATGGGTCCGGTCCCGCACCGCACGGCCCGCCCCGGCATCCTCCTGACGGAACCGATCCCGGCGTTCGGCCATCCGCTGCCGAACTGGGCCATGCAGGTCCTGGGCTTTCTGGCGATCGTCCATGCGCAGACCCGGCCGCGCGTTCAGGGGCTGACCTACGTGCAGGGCCAACTGAGCGGGCATCTGACCAAGGGGCCGGTGCTGATCCTGGGGACCCTGGCCCGCCTTCCCGAGAAGGCAGCGGCCCTGAATGCCGTGCTTGCTGCGGTTTCTGCAACGACGCTCAGCCGGGCGACGTATCATCGATCTCACCGTGCCGGAACGGCCCGCGTTGGGGAGCGGGCCGCTCCCGCCGGGAGCTGCTAAGCCTCGACTTAAGGGTAAGACTTCAAAATCACGGGGTCGGAACGTCATCGCAGGCGGGCTTTCTGGCCTTGACATGTCGAGAGCCTGTGCCTACCGTCCGAGCCGACGCAAATGCGTGAACGGCAGCGTTTTCGCGGGATCTTCCCGCTCAGGGAGCTGTCTCGAGTAGACGTTGAGGCTTGGGCAGGGATGCTCCGAGAAACCTTCAAGTCCGAGTAGAGATTTGGCGAGACCGGGGCCGTGGCCCCGGCGGAGGAGGACGGGCGACGTGGAAGCAACCAGCTACCTCGCGGTGATCAAGGTCTGCGGGGTCGGGGGCGGCGGGACGAACGCGGTGAACCGCATGGTGGACGCCGGTGTCCGCGGCGTGGAGTTCATCGCGATCAACACCGACGCGCAGGCACTCGGCATGTGCGACGCCGACGTGAAGTTGCACATCGGCGGCAGCCTGACCAAGGGGCTCGGCGCGGGCGCGGATCCGCGCGTCGGCCGCGAGGCGGCCGAGGAAACCCGCGACGAGATCAAGGAAGCCGTGCGGGGCTGCGGACATGGTGTTCGTGACCGCCGGCGAGGGCGGGGGCACCGGGACGGGGGCCGCGCCGGTGCTTGCGCAGATCGCACGCGAACAGGGTGCGCTGACCGTCGGCGTCGTGACCCGGCCGTTCCAGTTCGAGGGCAAGCAGCGTCAGCAGCGCGCCGAGGAGGGTATCGACGCCCTCAAGAAGCATGTGGACGCGCTGATCGTGATCCCGAACGAGCGGCTGCTGCAGGTCGTCGAGCGCCGGACGTCCATCATCGAGGCATTCCGCATGGCCGACGACGTGCTTCGCCAGGGCGTCCAGGGCATCACCGACCTCATCACGGTGCCGGGGCTGATCAACCTCGATTTCGCCGACGTGCGGGCGATCATGGAGGACGCCGGGGCATCGCTGATGGGCATCGGCGCCGCGTCGGGCGAGAACCGGGCGACCGAAGCCGCCCGCGCGGCCATCTCGAGCCCGCTGCTGGAGACCAGCATGTCCGGGGCCACGGGCGTCCTGCTCAACATCACCGGCGGACCCGACCTCGGGCTGTTCGAGATCGACGAGGCCGCGAGCATCATCCGCGCGGCGGCCGACGAGGAGTGCAACGTGATCTTCGGTGCGGTGATCGACGAGAACGCCGGCGATACGCTGCGCGTCACGGTGATCGCGACCGGTTTCGAGGGGCCGCCGGAGACCGAGGGCGCCGGCGCCACGACGGTCATGCGCAAGCGGCAGGCCTCGGGCGCGGGGGCGCCCGCCAAGTCCGCCGCCGAGCCGCGCCAGGCGGTGCTCGACGCCGGGGAGAAGGCAGACCTCGAGATCGACGACGACGAGCTGCAGATCCCGGACTTCCTCAAGTAGCACGACGCTCCCGCATCGGTCCCGCGCGCACTGCACCGGACCGATGCGGCACTGGCCCCGGGGCCGATCTGACCGCAAATACCGCCGGGCCGGCCCGATCCCCGGTCACGCGGTCCGCTGGCCCTGGTACCTTCGGGAGCGTCGATGTCGGCGATCTCCTCTCGGACAACGTCCCTGCACGCGCGGCATCTTGCCGCCGGCGCCAAGCTGGGTGATTTCGCCGGCTGGCAGATGCCGCTCCACTACGGGTCGCCGCGTGGCGAGCACCTGGCGGTCCGCGACGGGGTCGGCATATTCGACGTCTCCCACATGGGCCAGATCGAGGTCTCGGGCCCCGACGCTCGGGCCCTGCTCGTGTGGGCGCTGACCAATGATCTCGACGCGATCGGACCCGGGCAGGCGCAGTACACGCTGATGCTGGCCGACGACGGCGGGGTCATCGACGACCTGATCGTCTACGGGCTGATCGATCGCTACCTGATGGTCGTCAACGCCGCCAACCGCGCAGCGTGCTGGGAGCGGATCCGCACCGGCGCCGAGGGCCGTGAGGTCTCGGTCGCGGATCGCTCGGACGAGATCGCGATGCTGGCGCTCCAGGGACCCGCGTGGGAGCAGGCGCTTGCCCCCCTGGTCGGCTCGCCGGCGCCGCTGGGCCTGGAGTACTTCGAGATCACCGAGGACATGGTCGCGTACGTGCCGGCCTTCGTTGCGCGCACCGGCTACACCGGCGAGCCCGGTGTCGAGATCATGTGCCCGTGGGACCTGGCCCCGCGGGTGTGGGATGCCCTGACCGGCGGCTCGCTGCCGGCGACGCCAGCGGGCCTGGTGGCCCGCGACACCCTTGCGCACCGAGATGGGGTACCCGCTGTATGGCAACGAGCTCAGCCGCGCGCGCGGGCCGATTCCCGCGGGGCTCAAGTGGGCCTGTGACACCGCGGGGTTTGCATTCGCCGGCGCGGATGCCGTGCGCCGCGATCTCGACGATCCGCCGGCCGAGCGCCTGGTCGGGTTCGTCTTCGACGAGCCCGGCATCCCTCGTCCAGGCCAGCCGGTGCTCCTCGGGGACCGTCCGGTCGGCACCGTGACCAGCGGGACGCTCTCGCCAAGCCTCGAGTGCGGGATCGGCATGGCGTATCTGGAGGCCGACGCCGCAATGCCGGATACTGCGGTTGTGGTCGATGTCCGTGGTCGCCTGCGGCGGGCCCACGTCGCCCGCAGGCCCCTAGTGGCGCGCTCGCCGCGCACCGACTGAAAGGAACCCGATGGCCGACGAGCTGTATCCGGACGATCTGCGCTACCACCGTGAGCACGACTGGGTGCGCGTCGAGGGAGATGAGGCGGTGTTCGGCATCACGTGGTTCGCCCAGGACGCGCTCGGCGAGGTCGTCTTCTACGAGCCGCCGGCGATCGGCGCACTGCTCGCCGCCGACGCGACCTACGGCGAGCTCGAGTCGGTCAAGGCCGTCTCCGACATCTACGCGCCTGCCGACGGCGAGGTCATCGCGGTCAACCAGGATGTCGTCGACTCGCCCGAGCTGGTCAACTCGGACCCCTACGGTGCCGGCTGGCTGGTGCGTGTGCGGCTCACCGACCCGGCGGGCCTGGATGCGCTCATGGACCAGGCCGCGTATGTCGCCTACCTGGCGGGCCTGGACCAGGGATGACCGGCCCGAGCGGCGGGCGAGAACCGAACCGAGGCGATCCTTGAGCGAGTACACATCACTCACCCCAGAAGACCGAGCGACGATGCTGGCGACGATCGGGGTCGACTCGATCGAGGACCTGCTCGGGGCCATTCCCGCGGACGTGCGCATGCGCGAGCCGCTGCGGCTGCCTCCGGGGCGTCCCGAGCAGGACGTCTTCGCGCACCTGCGCGATCTCGCCGAGCGCAACACCTCCGCCGACGACGAGATCACGTTCCTTGGGGCGGGGATGTACGACCACTACGCACCGGCGCTGATCGAGTCGATCATCCTGCGCTCGGAGTTCCTGACCCCGTATACGCCGTACCAGCCCGAGATCTCGCAAGGCGGTCTGCAGGCGATGTTCGAATACCAGACCGCGATCTGTGAGCTGACCGGCCTGCCCGTCTCGAACGCATCCCTGTACGAGGGTCCATCGGCGGTCGCGTCGGCCGCCTACATGGCCAAGCTGGCCAACGGACGACCCGAGTTCGTGGTCTCGCGCGGCGTGCACCCCCACGCGCGTCAGACGCTCGCCACGGTGGCCCACGGGTGGGGCGGCCGCGTGATCGAGGTCGAGCTCGTCGACGGGATCACCGATCCGGCATCCCTGGAGGCCCACGTCGGCCCGGGCACCTGCGCGGTGATCGTCCAGCAGCCGAACTTCCTCGGTGCCGTCGAGGATCTTGGCGCGCTCACGCGAGGCCGCGCGCGCAGGCGGCGCGGTGACGATCTGCAGCGCCGACCCGCTGACGCTCGGCATCCTTGAGGCACCGGGCAACCAGGGTTGCGACATCGTCGTCGGCGAGGGCCAGACGCTCGGCAACCGGCTCGACTTCGGGGGCCCCTCCTTCGGCTTTCTGGCCGCGACCACCGCGCACGTGCGCCGCATGCCCGGACGGATCGCCGGCGAGACGCACGACGCCGACGGACGCCGCGGATTCGTGCTCACCCTCCAGACCCGTGAGCAGCACATCCGCCGCGAGAAGGCGACCTCCAACATCTGCACGGCCCAGGCGCTCAACGCCTTGGCCGGCGTCATCTACCTGGCCTGGCTGGGCCGTCAGGGCCTGCCCGAACTCGGCGAGCTCATGCTCCAGCGCACCGCCTATGCCCGCGCGCAGCTGGCCGCGCTCGATGGCGTGGAGCTGATCCATGATCAGCCGGTCGTGCGCGAGTTCGCGGTCCGGCTGCCGGCGCCGACCGACGCGGTCATCGCCGCCTGCCAGGAGCGGGGCGTCAACCCGGGGTTCGCACTCGAGCACGACTACCCCGAGTATCCGGGCGGCCTGCTGGTGGCGATCACCGAGCAGCGCTCGCGCGCGGATATCGACCGGTTGGTCCGGACCGTCGCCGAGGTGCTGGTCGAGCTCGGCGTGCCGGTCGCCGGCGCGAAGGCGATCCGATGACCGCCGCGACCGACTTCGCCCAGACCGCCCAGCAGCGCGAGACGGCAACGACCATCTTCGAGCGCGGCGCGCCCGGGCGGCGCGCGAGCCACCTGCCCGCGATCGACGTCCCCACGCAGCCGCTCGACGCGTTGTTGCCAGCGCGATTCCGGCGCACACATGCACCCAAGCTGCCCGAGGTCTCGGAACCGGAGATCGTCCGCCACTACGTGCGCCTGAGCAAGCGCAACTTCGATCTGGATTCCGGGTTCTACCCGCTCGGCTCGTGCACGATGAAGTACAACCCCAAGCTCCACGAGCGGGCGGCCGCACTGCCGGGGCACGCCCGGCTGCACCCATTTCAGCGACCGGAACGCGCCCAGGGGGCGCTGGAGCTGATGTGGAACCTGCAGCGCGCGCTGGCTGAGGTGGCGGGGCTGCCGCACGTCTCCCTGCAACCGAGCGCGGGGTCGCACGGGGAGTTGGCCGGCGTACTGCTGACCCGCGCCTACCACGAGGACCGGGGGGATGCGCGCGAGATCGTCCTGACCCCCGACACGGCGCACGGGACCAACCCGGCCACAGTGACGATGGCCGGCTACCGGGTTGTGGGGGTCGGCACGAACACCGAGGGCGGCGTCGATCTCGACGACCTGCGCGAGAAGGCGACCGACCGGGTCGCCTGCCTGATGCTGACCAACCCGAACACGCTCGGCCTGTTCGATCCGAACATCACCGAGATCGCCAAGATCGTCCACGACGTGGGGGCGACGCTCTACTACGATGGCGCCAACCTGAACGCCATCATGGGCATCTCGCGCCCGGGGGACATGGGCTTCGACATCGTGCACTTCAACCTGCACAAGTCGTTCACACAGCCCCACGGCGGCGGCGGACCCGGCGCCGGCCCGATCGCCGTCTCGGAGCGCATCGCCCCGTATCTGCCGGTGCCCGTCGTCGGCCGTACCGAGACCGCCGCAGGCCCGGTGTTCGAGCTGGTCGACGACCTCCCGCAGACGATCGGCCGTCTTCGCGGGTTCCACGGCAACTACGGCGTGTTCGTCCGGGCCTATGCCTACATCTGCTCGCTTGGCGGCGAGGGGCTGCGCCAGGCGTCGGAGATCGCCGTGCTTAACGCGAATTACCTCCGCGCCCTCTTGCGCGCGCCGGGCAT
This sequence comes from uncultured Thermoleophilia bacterium, assembly GCA_963784985.1. Taxonomy (GTDB): domain Bacteria; phylum Actinomycetota; class Thermoleophilia; order Miltoncostaeales; family Miltoncostaeaceae; genus CAITWD01. The sequence continues at coordinate 14,695 of CAWATR010000001.1, read as the reverse complement.
CGGGGAGTACCTGGGGACGCCGTTCGACCGGCACTGCATGCACGAGTTCGTCGTCTCGGGCGGCCCGATGAAGCGTGAGCTGGGCATCCGCACCCTGGACCTGGCCAAGCGGATGCTCGACTTCGGCGTGCACCCGCCCACGGTGTACTTCCCGCAGCTGATCGACGAGTGCCTGCTGATCGAGCCGACCGAGACCGAGACTCGCGAGACGCTCGAGGCCTTCGCCGGCATCCTCGCGGAGATCCTTGCCGAAGCAGAGCGTTCGCCGGAGACGGCGCGCAACGCGCCCTACACGACGCCGGTGCGGCGCCTGGACGAGGCGGCGGCGGCGCGCTCCCCGGTCCTGCGCCAGCCCCTGTGATCACGCACGGCCGTCGCCGTCCACCCGGCCGGCGCCACGCCAGCCGCCTTGGCAAGTAGGCTCCCGAGCGCTTATGCCTGACTTGACCGCGCCCTTCGTCAACTTCAGTGTGCACGTCATCGGCTCGTACGGCCTCTGGGCCGTGCTGTTGCTGATGCTCATCGGCAGCGCCTGCATCCCGATCCCGAGCGAGGTCGTGATGATCTACGGCGGCTTCTTGGTGAGTGCCGGCCAGCAGTCGTTTTGGCCGGTGGTGATCGTCGCGCTGATCGGGACGCTGATCGGATCGTTGCTGGCGTACTGGCTCGGGTACGCGAAGGGGCGCGATTGGCTCTTGGAGATCCGCTGGCTGCACGTGACCCCCAGGCGCCTCGATGCCGCCGAGCGCTGGTTCGACCGCTGGGGCGACTGGACGGTCCTGGTGTGCCGGTGCATCCCGCTGATCCGCGCGTTCATCTCGCTGCCGGCGGGCATCGCCAAGATGCCGGTCCTGCGCTTCAGCATCCTGACGGTGCTTGGATCGCTGCCGTGGGTGATCGGTCTCACGCTGGCCGGTGAGGCGGTCGGCGCGAACTGGAAGTCCCTGGAGCGGCACCTGCACGTCGTCGACTACATCATCGTGGTCGGGATCGTCGGCGGGCTCGCCTGGCTGCTCATCCGGAGCGTCCGGGGCCGCGGCGACTCGGCCGGCGGCACCGCAACCGAATAGCCCCGGCCATCCCGCGCCGCGCGCCGGGCGCGCCGGTGGTTAGGCTGGGCCCGGACACCTGCTCCGGGGGGCGTGATGGCGAGGATGTTCGAGGGATTCCGGGATGCGCGCATCGAGGTTGCGACCGACGCGGGCACGATCGCCGCGTGGGTCGGCGGCAACGGACCCCCGCTGTTGCTGCTTGCACGGCTACCCGCAGACGCGCACGATGTGGCACGCGGTCGCGCCGCGGTTGGCCGAGCGTTGGACGGTCGTCGTACCCGACCTGCGCGGCTATGGCGAGTCGGGCACGCCAGCGCCGACGTCGGACGGCGCGTCGCACTCCAAGCGCGCGATGGCGGGCGATCAGCTCGCGTTGATGTCCGCGTTGGGCTTCGTGCGGTTCGACGTCGTCGGGCACGACCGCGGCGCACGTGTCGCCCACCGGCTCGCGCTCGATGCGCCGGACGCCGTGGCCCGTGTCGCCCTGCTCGACATCCTGCCGACCCGCACCCTGCTGCGCCAGACCGATCTCGGGTTCGCGACGGCGTACTGGCACTGGTTCTTCCTCCTGCAGCCGGGCGGCCTGCCCGAGCGCATGATCGGCGCGGATCCCGAGTGGTTCGTCGGCGAGATCCTCGCGCGCTGGTCGGCCTACCCGGACCGGATCGACCCCGCGGCCGCCGCCGAGTACGCGCGCCGGTTCACCCCCGCGGCGATCGCGGCCTCGTGCGCCGACTACCGGGCGGCCGTGGGTCCGGACTTGGCCGACGACGACGCCGACGCCGCGGCCGGTCGCCTCGTGACCCAGCCACTGTTGGCCCTCTGGGGCGCTCACGGGGCGATGGGGCGCATGTACGACGTGCTGGCGTCTTGGCAGGGGGTCGCCGAGCGCGCACAGGGCGCTCGGGTCGACTCCGGGCACTTCCTCGCCGAGGAGGCCCCGGACGAGACGCTCGCGGCCCTGGAGGACTTCTTCGCGGGCTCTTGAGCCGGAGGTCAGCCGGCGATCAACAGGGCCAGCGTGGCCAGGCCGTTGATCGTGGCGTGCGCGGTGACCCCGCACCAGTAGCCGCGGTCACGGTTCAGCCAGGCAAGGCCCACGCCCGTGACCGCCAGCGCCAGGAAGCGCGGCCAGAACAGGTAGAGCCAGACATCGGCGTGGCACGCGCCGAACACGACGGCCGCGACGACCGCCGACGGCCAGAACGGGAGCCGGCGCACCAGGCCGCGCAGCAGCACACCCCGGAACAGGAGCTCCTCGCCCAACGGCGCGAGCACCACGATGCTGAACACCACGAGGCTCGCGGCCACGGCGCTTGTGCCGAGCGGCGAGCCGATGCCCTGGGTGCGGTCGCGGACCCCGGGATCGATTGCGGTGCCGACGCCGATGATCACCGCGGTGATCACCACGAGTCCGAGTCCCGCCGACAGGCCCGTTGCCACGGTGACCGGGATGCCGGCCTTCAACGCGAAGATGCGCCGGCGTTCGTGGCGCGGCAGGTGCCGGACGATGATCAGGCCGATGCCCAGGATGACGGCGCTGCCGATCATCGTCGAGATCGCGTCCGCGACCTGGTTGGACGCGAACAGCAGGGTGACCACGGCGGCGACCACCAGCGCGATCAGGCCGCCGAGCACCGCCACGAACGGCATCAGGACCCGCCACCAGAACCCGGGCTCGGCGGCCGGCGCGGGCGGGGCAGCCGGTACAGGCGGTGTCGTCGTGGTCATGCCAGACCCGATGATAGGGGCACCGCTGCGGTCGGCCGAGGACGTCGGTACGATCGCACCGATGTCCACCACGACTCCCGCGCGCACCCGGGTCTTTTCCGGGATGCGCCCCACCGGCGAACTGCACATCGGCCACCTGCTCGGCGCGCTCGGCAACTGGGTCCGGCTCCAGGAGGAGGCCGAGTGCATCTATGCGGTCGTCGACCTGCATGCGCTGACGACCGGCTGGGAGGACGTCCGCGGCATTCGGCGCAGCGGCCAGCTGATGGTCGCCGACTGGTTGGCGGTGGGGATCGACCCGGCGCGCAGCATCATCTTTCGCCAGTCCGACATCTCCGAACACGCCGAGCTCGCGGCGATGCTCGGCATGATCACCCCGCTGTCATGGCTCGAGCGCGTGCCGACCTACAAGGGGCAGCTCCAAGAGCTCGGCGAATCGATCGATACGTACGGGTTCCTCGGCTATCCGCTGTTGCAGACCGCCGACATCATCCTCTACAAGGCCACCGAGGTGCCGGTTGGCCAGGACCAGGTGCCGCACCTGGAACTCGCCCGCGAGATCGTGCGCCGGTTCAATCACTTCTACGGCGACGTCTTCCCGGAGCCGCAGGCGCGGCTGGCCGAGGTCCCGCTGATCCTGGGCGTCGACAACCGCAAGATGAGCAAGAGCTATGGCAACGCCATCACGCTCGGCGCAAGCGACGAGGAGATCGACCGCCTGGTCGGATCGATGATCACGGACCCGCAGCGGGTACGCAAGAGCGACCCCGGGCGCCCCGAGGTCTGCAACGTGTGGGCCTACCACAAGTTGTTCGGCACCCGGCAGCTCGAACTCGACGCGATCTACGCCGGCTGCACGAGCGCCACGCTCGGCTGCGTCCAGGACAAGCGTGCGCTCGCCGCGACGATCAAAGGGGTGATCCGGCCGATCCGGGAGCGCCGTGCGGAGTTCCTCGAGGACCCGGACCGCATCGAGGAGATCCTCGCCGATGGCGCCCGCCGCGCCAAAGCGATCGCGGCCCCGGTGCTCGCCGAGGCGAAGGCGGCGATGGGGCTGTGAGCGTCCCGGTGCGGGTTGCGGATCCACTCCGGCTCCCGCTCGAGCTGGAGCTGTTCGAGGGCCCCCTGGACCTGCTGCTGACGCTCGTGCTCCGCGAGGAGATCGAGCTGGCAGAGCTGCCCTTGCGCGAACTGGTGGCCGCGACCCTGTCGGGCGGCGTCGCGTGGGACCCGCCGACGACCGGCGAGCTGGTCGTGCTGCTGTGCAGCCTGGCCGAACTCAAGGCCAGGCGGCTCGTCGGCGACGACGACGAGGACGAGTACGGCCCCGATCCGGAGGCCGAGCTGGTGCGCGAGCGGCTCGCGGCGCAGTTGATCGCGTTCGCGCCGTTCCAGCGGGCCGGCGTCTGGTTGCGGACCCAGGATGGGATCGATGGCGCCGTGCGTTACCGGCGCGCGCCGCTCGCGCTGCCCGAGCGGGCGCTCGCTGAGCATGACCCCCGCGATCTCGCCGACGCGGTCGCCCGACTGATGACCGCGGCCCCGGCCCCGTCGCTCGGGCACATGAACCGACAGCGGGTCAACGTCGGTGAGATCGTTGCCGAGCTGCGCGGGGCGCTCAAGCGCACCGGCCGGGTGAGCTTCGACCAGATGACCAGCGGCGCGGACCGCCTAGCCGAGGGGATGACGCTGATCGCCTGCCTGGAGTTGGCGCGGCGGGGCGAGGCGCGCCTGGCACAGCCGGTGCCCTTCGGCGACATCACCGTGCAGCGGCACGTGGCGGGGACCGGGGCGTGAGCGAGCCCGATCTTACGCGCGCCCTCGAAGCGCTGCTGTTCGTCAGTCCCGAGCCGTTGAGCCTGGTGCGCCTGTGCGAGCTGACCGAGACCGCACCGGGCCCGGTGCAGCGCGCACTCGGTGAGCTCGGGGCGCGCCATGACGCCTCGAGCGGGCTGGAGATCGCTGAGGTCGCGGGGGGCTGGGTCCTGCGCAGCCAAGCGGATCTCGGCGAGGTCTGCGACCGCCTGCGCGCGCGGCCCCCGGAGGAGCGCCTGTCGCCGGCGGCGCTCGAGACACTCGCGGTCATCGCCTATCTTGAGCCGATCTCACGGCCCGAGATCACGCGCCTGCGGGGCGTCTCGGCCGAGGCCACGGTGGCCTCGCTGCTCGAGCGCGGGATGATCGAGGAGGCCGGACGCCCCCACGACGGCGGTGCCATGCGCTACCGCACCACCCCGGCGTTCCAGGAGCGCTTCGGGCTGCGGGGGGCCGGGGACCTGCCCCCGATCACCGAGTTCGAGCTCACCGGCGAGGAGGCCGAAGCCGTGCGGCGGCGCCTGCGCGAGGCCGGGCACCTCGCCGACGACCTGACATGAGCGACTCGCGCTGGCCCGAGCCCGGGACGCGGATCCATCGCGCGCTGGCCCAGGCCGGCGTGGCCAGCCGGCGCGCGGCCGAGGTGCTGGTCGCCGAGGGACGGGTCACGGTCAACGCGGCCACGGCGGTGACGGGCCAGCCGGTCGGTCCCGGGGACGTCATCCGGGTCGACGGACGCGTCGTCGCCCCGGAGCCGCTGTGGGTGCTGGTGCTCAACAAGCCCGCCGGCGCCGTGTCGACCGCGCGCGACCCGCAAGGCCGCCCCACCGTGCTGGACGCCCTGCCGAACGAGGTGCGGCTGTATCCGATCGGGCGGCTTGACCTCGACACCACCGGGGTGCTGCTGATCACCAATGACGGTGACCTGGCCAATCGGCTCATGCATCCGCGTGGCAAGGTCCCGAAGATCTACGAGGCGCTCGTCGACGGGCGCGTCTCGGCGGAGACCGTACGTCGCCTGCGCCAGGGAATCGAGCTCGAGGACGGGATGACACTCCCGGCGCGCGTCGAGATCATGGACCGGCTGCATCCCGGGGGGACGTGGCTGCGCATCGAGATCACCGAGGGCCGCAACCGCATCGTCAAGCGCATGTGCCAAGCGGTCGGCCATCGCGTCCTGCGACTGCGGCGCATCCGGTTCGCCGGCATCGAGGCCGGCGGGCTCAAGCCGGGGGAGTGGCGGGTGGTGACCGGGGACGAGCTCCGCCACCTGCAGGCAGTCGGCCAGCCCCACCACGACAGCCCGTCCGTCGCCCGCGGACCGGAGGCGCAGGAGCGACCCGGACGCTCACGCCGGTCAATATGATGACCGGCGTGAGCGTTCGAGCCGTGCGCGGTGCCATCACCGTCGATGAGGACACCCCCGCTGCGATTCGCGAGGCGACCGCGGAGCTGCTGGGCGACGTTGTTGGAGCGCAACGGCCTGGACACCGACGACCTGATCTCGATGATCTTCACGACCACGCCGGACCTGCGGGCCGAGTTCCCCGCGGTCGCCGCGCGTGAGATCGGCCTGAGCCAGGTCCCGCTGTTGTGCGCGTCCGAGATCAACGTGCCCGGTGCGCTGGGACGTTGCATCCGCGTGTTGGTGCACGCGCAGTTGCCCGACGGGGCGCCGGTGCGGCACGTCTACCTGCGCGACGCCCGCCAGCTACGGACCGATCTGAGCGAGTAGGCCGGACGCCGGCGGCTACAGCTCGAAGTCCAGGCCGATGTCGAGCGTCGGGGCCGAATGGGTCAGCGCGCCCACGCTGATTGCGTCGACCCCGCAGGCGGCCGCCTGGGCGGCCCGCGGGAGATCCATGCGGCCCGAGCCCTCGGTGCGGGCGCGCCCGGCGATCTCGCTGACGGCGGCGCGCATCTGCTCGGGGGTCATGTTGTCCAGCAGGATCCAATCGGCGCCGGCTGCGAGGGCGAGGCGCACGCCGTCCATGTCGTCGGCCTCGACCTCGACCAGCAGCTCGGGCCACTGGCGGCGCACGTTGCGGACCGCCTCGACGAGGCCCGCGCCAGCCAGGGCGAGATGGTTGTCCTTGACCAGGACACGGTCGTAAAGGCCGAAGCGGTGATTCGTGCCACCCCCGGCGACGACGGCGGCCTTCTCGAGCGCGCGCAGGCCGACGGTCGTCTTCCGCGTGTCAAGGACCTGGCACGCGCCGCAGACCTCGGCGTACGCGCGCGTGAGCGTCGCCACGCCGGAGAGGTGCCCGACCAGGTTGAGCACGGTCCGCTCGCATGCCAGGACCGCGCGCGCCGCGCCGCTCAGCTCGGCGATCACGGTTCCCGGCTCGAGCCTGGTCCCGTCTCCGGCGTACCAGGCCATCGTGATCCCGCACTGTCGGGCGACCTCGTCGGCGACCGCGCGGCCCGCGAAGATCCCACGCGCGCGGCTGACCAGCCGCCCTTCGGCGGTCAGGTCGTGGGGGATCAGTGCGTTGGAGGTCACGTCGCCCGCGATCGCCCAGATCCTCCGCCAGCGCGGTGCGAACGATCTCGGCCAGGGCCGGGCCGGCGACGCCGGCCGCGCTGCTCATCCGCTCGTCGGTCACGCCAGGGCCAGCATGCGGTCGAGGGCGACGCGCGCCCAGCGCGCCATGTCGTCATCGACCGTCACGGTGTTGACGATCTCGCCCGCGGCGAGGGACTCAAGGCACCAGGTGAGCTTGGCGAGGGTGATCCGATTCATCGTCACGCAGGGGCAGATGAACTCGTTCAGGCAGCGGATGTGTTTGTCGGGGTGCTGCTGGGCCAGGCGGTTGACCAGGTTCCAGTCGGTGCCGATCACCACGTGGGTGCCTGCCGGCAACTCGGCGCAGCGGCGGATGATGTACTCGGTCGAACCATCCTCGTCCGCGGCGGCGACGACCGGACGCGGGCACTCGGGATGCACGATGACGACGGCCGTGGGCTCGTCGCGGCGTACCCGGGCGATCTGGGTCGGCGTGAAGGTCGTGTGCACGTTGCAAAAGCCCTTCCACAGCACGAGTGGCGTCGTGGCGAGCGCGGTAGGCTCGACCCCGCCCAACGCCGCCATCCGCGGGTCCCAGACGACCCCGGCGTCGTCGGCGAGGCCAATGCGCACGCCGGTGTTGCGGCCCAGGTGCTCATCAGGGATGAACAGGATCGCATCGCCCTCGGTGAGGGCCCACCGGAATGCCCGCTCGGCGTTGCCGGACGTGCAGACCGCGCCGCCGTGCTCGCCGACAAACGCCTTGAGGTCGGCGCCGCTGTTCATGTAGGTCAAGGGGATGATGCGCTTGTCCGGCACGGCGCGAACCAGTTGGTCCCAGGCGTCGCGCACCGTGAAGATGTCGGCGCACTCCGCCAGATGGCAACCGGCGCCGAGGTCCGGCAGCACGACCTGCTGCCCGGGCGATGCCAGTACATACGCCGACTCGGCCATGAAGTACACACCCAGGAACACGACCAGTTCGGCCTGCGTCGCGGCCGCACCGCGTTGGGCCAGCAGGAACGAGTCGCCGGTGATGTCGGCGAACTCCATGACCTCGTCCTTCTGGTAGTGGTGTCCGAGGATCACGGCACGTTCGCCGAGCGCCTGACGCGCCGCCCAGGCGCGTTCGCGCAGCTCGTCATCCGGGACGAGATCGAGTGTGTCGGAGACCGCTCCGAGCGAGGTGGACGTGCTCACGCTGCCTCCTTGGCGAGCTGCGGATCGCAGACAGGGTCGAGTGCACCGGGCACCGTGTACGGCTGGCCGCCGAGCCAGGCGATGCGATGGGCCCACTCGGGCCGCGCTTCGGGTCGGTCGGTGCGGTAGTGCGCCCCGCGGCTTTCGGCGCGGTATCGGGCCGCCATCAGCGACAGGCGCGCGAGCGCGAGCAGGTCGCGTCCGGCGGGTTCGGGGGTCGGGCGAGGCGCCTCGAGCGCGACCAGCGCGTGAGCGAGCCCGCTGCCGTCGCGCTCGAGGCCCATCGCGGCCCACATCAGCTCCGGCACCGTGCGCGGATCTTCGGTCGTGCGGGGCGCGGTGGTCGGCAGCGGGAGCGTCACCGGATCGCAGGCGGCCCATGCGCGCGTGCCGAGGGCGAGGTCGTCGGCGCAGCGCAGGGCCATCACCGCGGCTTCGAGCAGGCTGTTGGACGCCAGGCGATTCGCCCCGTGCAGGCCGGTCGCCGCGCATTCGCCGATGGCGTACAACCCCAGCAGCGTGGTGCGTCCGGCGAGATCCGCGAGCACGCCGCCGATGGCGTAGTGGGCGGCCGGGGTGACGGGAATCGGGTCGCGTGCGAGATCGAGCCCTGCCACGGCGCAGGCGGCCGAAACGGTCGGGAACCGCCCATGGACCCACGCCGGATCGAGATGCCGCAGGTCGAGGGTGACCTCGCCACCTTGCGCCAGCGCGGTCCGGGCAACCGCACGCGCGACGACGTCGCGCGGCCCCAACTCGGCCAGGGGGTGCTCGTCGATCATGAACCGCGACCCGTCCGGCGCGCGCAGGTACGCCCCGGCGCCGCGCACGGCCTCGCTGATCAGCGGCAGCGGCGCCGTACCCGACGCGAGCGCGGTGGGATGGAATTGGACCATCTCAAGGTCCGCCACCGCGGCCCCCGCCTGCGCCGCGAGCGCGACGCCGTCGCCGGTCGCGGTCACGGGGTTGGTGGTGCGCGCGAACAGCTGGCCGGCGCCGCCCGTGGCCAACACGACCGCGTGGGCGGCGATCGAACCCAGGCCGCCCGCCGGGATGTTCGGTCAGCACCGCGCGCACGCGACCTTCGGTGACGAGGATGTCACGGACACGGGTGTGCTCGCGCACCTCGATACGGGGGTCCAGGCGCACGGCCCGGCGCAGCGCCTCGACGACCCGGGCGCCGGTCGCGTCGCCGCCGGCGTGGACGATCCGATCCGCCGAGTGCGCGCCCTCGCGCCCCAGCGCCAACCGCGCCCCGTCCGGGTCGAATGACACGCCGAGCGCTTGCAGGATCGCGATGCTGGCGGGCCCGGCGGCGATCGCATCGGCGACCACGTCCGCCTCGCAGAGCCCCGCGCCCGCGACCAGCGTGTCCGCCACGTGCGCGCCGACGCTGTCGTCGGCACCGAGCGCCGCGGCGATGCCGCCCTGGGCATGCGCGGTGTTGCCATCGCCAAGGCCGGTCTTGGTCACGAGGATGACCGGCCCGGCCGCCGCCGCCCGCAGCGCCACCAGGAGCCCGGCCAGGCCGCTGCCGACGACGACGACCGGATCGCGCTCGGCGCGGGCAGAGACGCTAATTGCGTCAGTTTGACGTAATGCGAGGTAGCTCCTCATGTCAATTTGACAATAATTGGCGCCCCGGCCGTCCGCAAGGCCATCGGTTCTCCAGGTCGCGGCCCCCCAGCGGCTGCCTGGGACCGGAACCCGGCAACGTCTCGTAGACTCGGTGGCCCATGAGCCTGATCATCTCCTCGCGGCTGGCCGCGATCCCGTACTACGAACCGGGGCTGACCACCGCCGACGTGCTGGCCCGCTATGGCCTGGATGCGGCCGTCAAGCTGGCATCCAACGAAAGCCCCTACCCGCCGCTGGACGCGGTGCAGGCGGTCCTGCACGACGGCGTCGCTGCGCTCAACCGCTACCCCGACGGGGCCGCACGCGCGCTGCGGGACGAAATCGCCGAGCGTCACGGGCTGGATCCCGCCCAGGTCGCGATCGGCAACGGCTCCTGCGAGCTGGTGCTCCTGGCCGGCCAGGCGCTGTTGGATCCCGGCACCACGCTGGTCTATCCGGAGCCGTCGTTCGGCCTGTACGCGCACCTGGCCGCCGCCGCCGGGGCCGTGGGGGTCGGGGTGCCGCTGGACGCGGCCGGGCGCAACGACCTTGCCGCGATGGCGGCGGCGATCGACGAGCGGACCCGTCTGGTCATCCTGTGCAGCCCCAACAATCCGACCGGCGGGTACCTGGCCGCTGCCAGCGTCGAGGCCTTCCTGGACGGCCTGCCCGAGGACCTGCCGGTGCTCCTCGACGAGGCGTACTACGACTTCGTGACCGAGGCCGACCGTGGACGCCCGCTCAGTCAGGCGCGCCTGCGCCCGAACCTGCTGCTGCTCCGCACGTTCTCCAAGGCCCACGGGCTGTCGGGCCTGCGCGTCGGGTACGGGATGGGCAGCCGGGCCTGGGTCGCCGCGCTCGACCGCGTACGTCAACCGTTCAACACCTCGAGTCTCGCCCAAGCCGCCGCGCTGGAGAGCCTGCGCCACCCGGCCGCACTTGACCGGCGCATCCAGGAAACCATTGCCGAGCGCGCACGCGTGGCCTCGGCGCTGGAGTCGATGGGAGTACGCTTTACGCCGAGCCAGGCGAACTTCATACTGGTTGCGCCGGATGCGGACGACGGGATCCACGGGCGACTGCTCGCCGCGGGGGTCATCGTCCGGGACGGCGATGCACTGGGGTGCCCGGGAACGCTGCGCGTCTCGATGGGCACTCCGAGCGAGAACGATGCGTTCCTCGCGGCGCTCGCCAAGGTCTTGGGGCGCACCGCGCCCGTCGAGGCGCGTGCCGCGCGGGTCATACCGACAAAGGACAGCCGACAGCCATGATGATCGTGATGAAACAGGGGGCGACCGACGAGCAGATCGCCCACGTCATCGAGCGGATCGAGCGTGCGGGGGCCGTGGCGCACCCGTCCCGCGGCGAGTTTGTCACGGTCATCGGCGCGATCGGGGACGACCGCGAGCTGGTCGCCAGCATGCAGCTCGAGGGCGAGCCGGGTGTCGAGCGCGTTGTGCCGATCCTCAAGCCGTACAAGCTCGTCTCGCGCGACTTCCGCGGCCCGGACGCCACCCTGGACATCTCGGGACGCAGGATCGGCGGCGAGAACTTCTGCCTGATCGCGGGCCCGTGCACCGTCGAGTCCCGTGAACAGACACTGACGACGGCCCGCGTCGTCCGGGACGCCGGCGCGGCCCTGCTGCGCGGTGGCGCCTACAAGCCGCGGACCTCGCCCTACAGCTTCCAAGGGCTCGGACGGGAGGCCCTGGAGATCCTGGCGGAGGCGCGCGAGCTCACGGGGCTGCCGGTGGTCACCGAGGTCATGGACGTCCGCCAGATCGAGGACGTCGTCGAGGTCGCCGACGTCATCCAGCTGGGCGCGCGCAACATGCAGAACTTCGACCTGCTCAGGGAGGTCGGCAAGACCGGGGCCGCCGTCCTGCTCAAGCGCGGCCTGTCGGCGACGATCGAGGAATGGCTGCTGTCGGCCGAGTACATCGCGCGCGAGGGCAACGAGCGGGTGATCCTGTGCGAGCGCGGCATCCGCACCTTCGAGACGGCCTACCGGTCCACGCTCGACATCTCGGCGGTCCCCGTGGTCAAGTCGCTGTCGGGCCTGCCGGTGATCGTCGACCCGTCCCACGCGGCCGGCAGGCGCGACTGGATCCTCCCGATGGCTCGCGCGGCGGTGGTGGCCGGCGCAGACGGCCTGATCGTCGAGGTCCATCCGTCGCCGGAGACCGCCTTGTGCGACGGCCCCCAGGCGCTCTACGCCGACGGCTTTGCGGCCTGGGTCGCCGACGTCAAGCGCTGTGTCGATTTGATGGGCAAGCTCATGGCGGGCCCCGAGGCCGCGGTCGTCGGCGCCTCCAGCTGACCGATTCCGTGCGTCCGATCCCGGGACCGGTCGCGATCCTCGGGGTCGGGCTGATGGGTGGGTCCCTCGGCCTTGCGCTCGGGCGCGCCGGCGTGTCGGACATCGCGGGGTTCGACACGGACCGCGGCGCGCTCCAGGCCGCCCGCGATCTGGGTGCGATCACGCGGTCGGCGGACTCGGTCGACGACGCGGTGGCGGGGGCGGTCTGCGTGTTCGTGGCCGTCCCGCTGGGTCTCGTGGCCGATGTCGTACGTCGGGCGCTCGCCGCGGCGGCGCCGGAGTGCGTGGTCTCTGATCTCGGGTCAGCCAAGCGGGTGGTGATCGACGCCCTGGACCGGGACGAGCGGGCGCGATTCATCGGCGGGCATCCCATCTGCGGCGGCGAGCGCACCGGCATCGCCGCGGCGCGCGAGGACCTCTTCCAGGGGGCGACCTGGTTCCTGACGCCCACCGTCGAGGCGCACCCCGAGCTCTACCAGCGCGTCCACGCGGCGATTGCCGCCACAGGCGCCGCACCCGCCGCGATCGACGCGGACGTGCATGACCGGCTCATGGCGCTGGTCAGTCACGTCCCGCACGTGCTCGCGGCGGCGCTCATCAACCAGGCGGCAGCGACGGCGCCGGGCGGTCGTGAGGCGCTGCGCTCGGCCGGTCCGTCGTTCGATGACCTCACCCGCGTGGCCGGGGCGAACCCCCCGTTGTGGGCGGACATCCTGCTGGCCAACCGGGACGCGGTCCTTGCCGCGCTCGGCGACTACCGCGGGCGTCTCAGCGACGTCGAGGATGCCCTGCGCGCGGGCGACCGCCAGCGGGTGGTGCAGTTCGTCGGCGCGGCCGCCGACGGCCGGCGACGGCTCAGGGCCGGCCGCGCTGCCGACGGCGCCGCCGCCGAACCTTGGGAGATCGTGGTCGGCATTCCGGACCGGCCCGGGGCGGTCTCGGAGATCACCACTGCGCTGGGTCACGGCCACATCAACATCGCCGACCTGGCGCTGCGCCCCGGACCCGCCTGGCGGCGTGGGCGAGTTCGTCGTGCGTGTGGCGGGGGCCCAGGTCGCCGCCGAGGCCGTCGCGCTGATCGGCGCGCTCGGATTGCGCGCCGAGGCGACCCCGGCCTAAGCGGCGGGCCCGGCGGCGTCGGCGGCGCGGCGTCCGAGGAACTCGCCGACGATCCGCGAGAGGCTGCCGCCGCGCCAGGCCAACGGGCTTTGGCCCGGTTCCTCGATGACGAACTCCGCCCCGGGGATGCGCTGGAGATACTCCTCGGCGACCGCGAGCGGGTGCTCGGGGTCCATGTCATCACGGCTGGCCACGATCAGCGTCGGCACCCGAACCCGCTCCAGTGCCGCGAGCCCCGGGAACGCGGCCGAGCGGGGAATCTGGCCGCAGCGCCGCGACAACGCCCTCAGGATGGGCGTGGCGCTCGAGGCGCTGGCGCATGACGACCCGGACGGTCTCGAGCATCTGCGCCGGCACCCGCGGTGGGCCGTAGGCGGCGAGGAAGCCGTCGACCCCGCCCTGCTCGAGGCCCTCCGCCAGCGCGTCCCAGTGGGCCAGATTGGGGCTCGGCGCGCCGCGGTGGGCGGGGGTGATGATCACCAGGGCCCGCACGAGTTCCGGGTGCCGCAGCGCGAGGTTGACGGCGGTCGCGGCGCCCATCGACTGCCCGACCAGCGCCGCGGACCCGAGACCCGCTGCCGCGAGGATCGCTGCGGCGTCGTCGCCGAGCAGGTCGTAGGCGTAGGCCGTCGGATCGCGTGCCGGCAACGAGGCACCATGGCCGCGGGCGTCGTAGCCGATCAGCTCGAACCCGCTGCGGGCCAGCGCCGTCGCGCCGTGGAGCACGTACCGACGGGTCGCGGTCAGCCCGTGGAGCAGCAGCACCGGCGCGCCCGCCCCAGTGCGGTCGCCCGCGAGAACGGTATCCGCGCGGGGCACCGTGAACGGATGCGGCTGGGTGAGTGCCGAGTGGGTCATCGACCCGGCACGGTAGATGATCCGTGCCCGGGGCGCCGGAGCCGTCGGTCGCGACGGCTGGCGCGACCCGGATGCTCTGCGCCATGATGGAGGCGATGGACGCACCGCTCTCCCGTCTGGCAGCGATCCTGGGGCACCCGGTCATCGCCGCGCTTGCACCCGACGAGGGCCCACTGTGGGCGGCCGTGTCGACATCGGGCCCGCCGACGCGCGTGCGCGTCGCCTGGGTCGACCCCGACTCGGGGGAGGTGCGGGCGCGGGTCTCGTGCCCGCCCGGCGTGCCGAGCCGCTGGCGGCCGATCGTCGGTGCCGTGGTGCACCTGTTCGACGGCGCCAAGGCGATCGACCAGCTGTTCGTCGGGCGCCTGGCCGCCGAGGCACAGGCGGCGCTGCCACTGCTGGCCGAGGAGGCGACCCAGGCAGCCACGCCGGCCGGTCCGGACGGGGTCGTGGTCATCCGTCTCGCGCCGACCT